>JBKICT010000010.1:0-174870 GCA_046566985.1 Acidobacteriota bacterium
CAGCAGCTTACCGCTACGCTGAACGGCATCGTTACGGACCCCAAGGATGCCCGCATACCGGGCGCCAAGGTGGTCGTCAAGAACGACGCCACGGGCGACATTCGTACAACCACGGCTGATGGGTCAGGCTTCTGGTCCGTCACCGCTTTGATCCCGGGCTCCTACACAGTGGACATCTCGGCCGCGGGCTTTGCGAACTGGGAAGAGAACGGAATCGTCCTCAACCAGGGCGACTCCCGTTCGGTGGCCAACATCCACATGGCCATTGCATCGAGCACTACGGCCGTTACGGTCATCTCGGGCGCCGATGCCGAAGTTCCGGTTGACAACGCGGAAATCAGCGACACGCTCAACAACGAGCTGGTCGACTCCGCCATTCTGACCGGACGCAACGCCGCCGAACTCATCAAGATGATGCCCGGCGTTGTGTTCAACAATGCTGGCGGCGTCGGTTCCGGCTACAACAGCCAGGTGACCGGCACCAACAACGGTCCCGCGGGCAGCTTCTCGGCCAACGGAACCCAGCCCTACGGCTCCACGGTCGTCATGCTCGATGGCGCCAACCTCCTCGATCCCGGCAACGCCGGCACCCAGGTGGCCAACATCAACCAGGACATGACGGACAGCATCAAGTATCTGTCCGCCTCCTACGGCGCCGAGTACGCGAAGGGCCCGGCAGTTCTGCAGGCCTTCTCCAAGAGCGGCGGCCAGAAGTATCACGGCGAAGCTTACCTGTACGCCCGCAACACCGGCCTCGGTTATGCGAACGACTGGTACGCCAAAAACCAGGAAATCGCGCAAGGCCTGCCCAACACGCTCACCGAGCAGTACTTCTACTACATCGGCGGCAACGTGGGCGGACCAGTCTCGTTCCTTGGCTTCAACAAGAACAAGGACAAGCTGTTCTTCTGGGGCGGCTACGAGAAGATGATTCAGCACCCCTACAACAGCCCGGTCGAAATGAACGTCCCGACGCTTGCACAGAGCAGCGGCGACTTCACCAACCCCGGCGTACCGTCGAACGTTTTGAGCGTGTACCCGGCTGCCTATGCCACCCCGTGTAACACCGACGACGGATGGCAGGGTTGCGGCGCCAGCACTTCACCCTGGGCACCGTACAACAACGGCGGCAACATGCCCAACCTGAAGAGCTACTTCGACGCCAACGGCAAGATCATCAACGGCCTGAACCCGCCGCCGAACCAGACGCCGAATGCGAGCAACGGCTGGAACAACTACGCGTTTGCTCCGATCACTCCCCAGGACCGCTGGGAAGCGACCGGCAAGCTGACCTACGCATTCAACGACAACAACAAGCTGTGGGGCTCCTACGCATATCAGAGCGAGAACGATCTGCATCCGCTTTCGGTCTGGTGGGCGCCGGAATGGACCATTCCGTATCCCGGCGGAGGCGTCACGGGCAAAGAGACGGCCAAGCTGTACCTGGCCAACTTCACCCACGTGTTCAGCGCGACGTCGACCAACGAATTCGTGTTTGCCTACGCGAATTTCGAAAACAACAACTCATTGGCCAATCCTGCTGCGATGAGCCGCGCCAAGCTGGGCTTCCCGGTGCAGAGCATCTACAGCGGCGGCAAGCCTACCGACCAGATGCCCAACACAACGGGTCCCTGGGCCGGCGGCCTGACGGAAATCAACGAATTCGATTTCAACAGCGGCATCTACGGACCCAACAGCTTCGGCAAGACGTCGAAGTCGCCTTCAATCACCGACACGTTCACCAAGATCATAGGCACGCACTCGCTGAAGGGCGGTTTCTACTGGGATGAAGAAGGCAACCTCCAGTCGAACGGCAGCGACGTAAACGGCAACTATGACTTCGAAAGCTGGAGCGCTGTTTCGACGTACAACGTCACGCTGGACCGCCTGATGGGCCGCGTGTACAACTACGACGAAACCAACTACGACGCGGTTCCAAACATCGCGTGGCATCAGTGGTCGTTGTGGGCGCAGGACTCGTGGAAGGCGACGCGTAAGCTGACCCTCAACTACGGTATGCGCGCCGATCACGTCGGCCAGTGGTACACCAACCTGGGCGGCATGCAGGTGTGGATGCCCTCCAAGTACGACAATGGCCCGAATCCTGCTCCGAACACCGGTCTGTCCTGGAACAAGATCGACTCCAGCGTTCCGCTGTCCGGATTCAAGAGCCCTCTGTTCTACTACGATCCGCGCGTGGGTGTCGCTTATGACATCTTCGGCACGGGCAAATCCGTTGTGCGCGCTGGATTTGGCACCTACCGGTACCAGATCTCGGGCAACGACGCCAGCGGCGCGACCAATGGACCGATGGGTTCGTTCGACTTCGCGACCGCCAACACCGGCTTGAACGGCTTCTACGGTTACGGCATCAGCGGCGCAACCGTTTGTACCGGGATCACCGGCGGGGCCAACCCGGCCGGCACCATGGGTGGCGGAGTCTGCAACCCTGGCGCTACCAAAACCATGGTTACGCCGACGGGCGTGAACCTGAACGGGGGCTCAGGCATCAAGGTGGATCAGCTCAACGACACCCGGGTGCCCTATGCGAACACGTACAGCTTCGGAATCGCGCAGGCTCTCCCGAGCCACACGGTTGCCGAAATCTCGTATGTGGGCAGCATGAGCCGCAACCAGTTCCTCAACGGCGGCAACGGTCATATCTATGACCTGAACGAAGTTGCCTACGGTGCGTTCTTCACACCGGATCCGGTGACGGGTAAGTACACCAACCCGGCGCCTTGCGGTCCTGACACGGCCAATCCTTCGCAGGGTTGCCCGGTCACGTTCGCGCCCGGCAAGACGACCGTATCGGGTCCGAACCTGAACGATTGGCGTCCACTGCGGAACTACTCGGGTGACGTTCTTCTGCAGACGCACGGCGGCTATGCGAACTACAACTCGCTGCAGGTCTCCGCGCAGAAGCAGTCCGGCAACCTGTACCTGTTCACCAACTTCACCTTCGGCAAGGTGCTCGGCACCCGCGACGGCAACACCAACAACGGAAACGGCAACGGCTCCGTGGTGAACCCGTTCGATCTGGGCTCCAACTACGGTCCGCTGGGATATGACCACACCAAGGTCTTCAACTTCTCGGCGAGCTACAAGTTGCCCAGCCCCATCCACAACAACTGGGCGCTCGGAGAAATCGTCAATGGGTGGCAGCTGACGAACTACACCACCTATCAGGATGGCAGCCCCTACCAGGCGAACTCGCCGAGCATGAACATGAACTACCAGCAGTACCACTGCGTGTCCGACGGCGATCCGAACTGCCCTGCGGGTTCGAAGGCCGGCGACACCGTCAACAAGCCCTTCCAGATGCCGATTCCAGCCAATTCGGTGGATGCCAATGGCAGCACGGTGGGCAACTGGACCACGTCCATCTCGACCACGACCTGGTACGGAAGCAACGAGTACGAGAACGGCATTCAGCCGCTCTTGATCTGCGATCCGCGCAAGGGTCTCGGCAAGGGTCAGTACTTCAATCCGAACTGCTTCGCAGCGCCGCTGCCGCCTACGGCAACGTCGTTCGGACAGGGCGGACAGATCATCTGGCCTTACATCCGCAACCCCCACTACTTCGACAGCGACATGGCCATCTTCAAGGCCTTCCGCATTACGGATACTCAGCGCATCGAGGCCCGTATTTCGGCGACCAACTGGCTGAACCATCCGAATTCGCTGTTCGGCTTGGCCGGCTATGCGGACAACCAGTTGCTGTTCAACGGATTGAGCAGCGGTTCCAAGCTGGTCACGAACACCAACACCAACACCACCGGTATCCCGCAGAACAAGCTCGGCTACCGCTGGATGCAGTTCGCAGCCAAGTACTACTTCTAGGCTGCGGGGTAGTACAATCCGAAGGGGTGGCGAAAGCCACCCCTTCTTTTTTTTCATGAGTTCATTTCCGACCTTTCCCCCTCGGCCCGTCGCCGGGCTCCTGGTCTGCCTTGTCGCTTCCGCCTTCCTGCCGGCGCAGCAGCCGGCTGCGTCGCCCATTCGGTTTGAACTGCACTCGCTTCCCTTCCGCCTCGACAGCAACGAGAGCCAGTCGCGGAACGCGCCGGAGAGCATGGCCGGGGGCATCGCCGTATTCGACTACAACGGCGATGGCCGCCCCGACATCTTTTTTGCGAACGGCGCCGACCTTGCCACCATGAAGAAGTCCTCGCCAAAGTACTGGAACCGCCTGTATCGCAACGATGGCAACGGTCACTTCACCGACGTGACGGAGCAGGCCGGCCTGAAGGGCAGGGGCTTCGACGTGGGCGTAGCCGTGGGCGATTACGACAATGACGGGCACCCCGACCTGTTTGTTACCGGCGTGCACGGCAACACGCTGTATCACAACAACGGCGATGGCACGTTCAGCGATGTCACGCACAAAGCCGGCCTGGACAAGTTCGCCGATCCCGAATACGGGCTGCTTTGGTCGGAGGCCGCGGTCTGGGTGGACGTGAACGGGGACGGCCTGCTCGACCTGTTTGTGGTCAATTACCTGCAGTGGACCTACTCAGCGAAGCCCCTGTGCGTCATCGAGAACGTGCCCGAGTATTGCCATCCGCGTTACTACAAAGGCCAGCCGGATCAGCTCTTCATCAATCAGGGCGACGGCACATTCAAAGATGTTTCCAAGGAGTGGGGCATTCGCGACCATGTGGGCAAGGGGATGGGCGTGGGCATGGCTGACTACGATCACGATGGCAAGCCCGACCTGTTCGTCACCAACGATGCCGAGTACAACTTTCTGTTCCACAATCTCGGCAACAAGTTTGAAGAGGTGGCATTCCCGGCAAACGTTGCACTGGCGGAAGACGGCGCCTTTATCTCCGGCATGGGCCTGGATTTCCGGGATTACAACAACGACGGCTGGCCGGACATTGCATTTGTGGCGATCAAGAACCAGACGTTTCCCATTTTTCGCAACACGGGCAAAGGCGACTTTGTGGAGGTGACGACTCCGAGCGGTATGCGCGCGGAGAGTTTGCCCATGGCGGGATTCGGCGCGGCATTTTACGACTTCGACAACGACGGCTGGAAGGACGAGTTCGTGACGCGCGGCAATGTTGTGGCGGTGTGGCCAAAGGGTGAAGCATTCAAGCAGCCCAACACAGTCTTCCGCAACCTGGGCGCGAGCGGAAAATTCCAGGCGCTCACCGAAGAGGCCGGCTTTACGCCGGATACCGCCGCGCGGCATCGCGGCTGCGCCTTCGGAGACTTCGACGGCGACGGGCGCGTCGATGCGGTGACCACTTCGCTCGATCTGAACGCCGAGCTATGGATGAACCGCAGCCCAGGCAACCATCACTGGCTCGCTATTGCGCTGCGCGGCATCAAAAGCAATCGCGACGGTATCGGCGCGCGCATCAAGGTCGTGACCGCAGCCGGAGCGCAGTACAACCACCAGACCTCCAGCGTCTGCTACGCTTCGTCGAGCCTGGGCCCGGTGCACTTTGGGCTCGGCGCGGAGAAGACTGCGAAATCCATCGAGATCCTCTGGCCCAGCGGGATTGTGCAGAAGCTCTCCAACATCGCTGGCGACCAGGTTCTGCATGTCACCGAGCCGGTGAGCGCCGGCAAATAAAAAAGGCCGCCGGCAGCGATTGCTCCGGCGGCCCTTTCTGCTGCGAATCTAGAACTTGACCTTGGGCACGGTCTGCGCAGCCTCACTGGCGTGGAAATACGCGCTGTCAGGGCGCGGCTGGAAGCCGAGCATGTTCGCCCACAGATTGTTCGGAAACGAGCGCACGAAGTTGTTGTAGTCCATGAGCGCCTGGTTGTAGTGCCGGCGCGAAACCGCAATGCGGTTCTCGCTGCCCGCCAACTCGTCCTGCAAACGCATGAACTGATCGCTGGAGCGCAACTGCGGATAGTTTTCCGACAGCGCCAACAGGCGTCCGAAGGCCGAATCCAGCCGGCCGTTCGCGGCGATCTTCGCCTCGGGCCCCTGCGCGTTCAGCAGGCCGGCGCGGGCGTTGGCGATATCGCCAAACACGGTGCTCTCTTCCTTGGTGAAGCCCTTCACCGTCTCCACCAGGTTGGGAATGAGGTCGGCGCGGCGCTCCAGGTTGACGTCCACCTCCGACCACGACTGTTTCACGTTCTCATCTTTCTGCACGAGTTGATTCTGCGTGGACTTGAAGCTGCCATA
This sequence comes from Acidobacteriota bacterium, assembly GCA_046566985.1. GTDB lineage: Bacteria > Acidobacteriota > Terriglobia > Terriglobales > Acidobacteriaceae > Telmatobacter. The sequence goes on from JBKICT010000010.1 coordinate 6,155, forward strand.
AACAAACAGTCCCGCCACTACGATCACTCCGATGACCACCCATACCGCCATCGATCCACGACGCATACGTTCGGTTCTCCCTCCGGCTCCAGTGGAGCCCCTTAGTCCCTACTGCCTGCCTTTACCAGCTTCCGCCGGCGCCGCCGCCGCCAAAGTCTCCGCCGCCGAAGCCGCCGAAACCACCACCGCCGCCACCGTCGCCGCCGCCTCCCCAGCCGCCGCCGCTACCCCAGCTTCCTCCACCCCACCCGCCGCCGATCCACGGGCCGCGGCTGTTGAAGATGCTGGAAAGCAGCCCCCATCCGAACAACAGCCGGAAGATCCAGGAGCCGCCGAAGAAGATCATGAGCAGAATAAGCAGGATGAACCCGCCGAATGGAGAGCTGCGATGCACATGGCGGACCTGGGTCTGCGGTATCGGCTGCCCCTGCTCGTTCAGCGTGACATGCGCATCCTGCGCGATCACCTGGCCGATCTGGCCGACAGCCAAGAGCACCGCGCCGTCATAGTCCTGCTGGCGCAGCTCCACCCGCATCTCGCGGCCGATGTCGCCGACTTTGCCGTCGGGCAATATCCCTTCCAGCCCGTACCCCACGTCGATGCGGTACTTGTGGTCGTCCACGGCAAGCAGGATCAGGACGCCTTTGTCGGAGCCCTTCTTGCCCATGTGCCACTTGTCTTCCAGGTGGCTGGCCCAGTCCGCGGCATCGTCGCCGTCGAGATTTTTCACGGTGACCACGGCAATCTGCGAGTTGGCCGCCGAGTGGTCAAGCTGCGAGCAGATGGAATCGATCTGCGCAATCGCCTGAGGCGAAAGGACATGCGCAAAATCGCTGACGTAGTCGGTAGGCTTGGGCAGGTCCGCCACGCGCTCGGCCAGCAACACCGATGCGGAGAGCATAAGCAGCACGGCCGCGAGTAGCCGGACGCGGCAACCAGGTGAGCGCATGAACGATTTCATCGCTCTCTATTGTACGAGGGAACGCGAAGCAAAGTTCCGGAGACCCCCTCACAGTTCGCCGTTCATCGTTGTCCGGGCAGCAGCTTCTAAACTGTTGTAGAGATGAACGAGACTCCTGTTCCCCCCATTGCCCGCAAAGAACCCACCCAGAACCAGTTGCACGGAATCACCCTGCGCGACGACTACTCCTGGCTTCGCCAGAAGGAAGACCCTGAAGTCACCGCGTACCTCGACGCCGAGAATGCTTACGCCGAGGCTGTGATGGCGCCGCAGGCCGCGCTGCGCGAGCAACTCTACGCGGAGATGCTCGGCCACATCAAGCAGACCGACGTGTCGGTTCCCTATCGCGAAGGCGAATGGTGGTACTACTCGCGCACTGAAGAGGGCAAGCAGTACGGCATCCTGTGCCGCAAGCGCGGCACCTCCGACGGCCCGCACGAAAATGCCTCCGAAGAGGTCGTCCTCGACGGCAACGACCTCGCCGTGGGCCACGCATTCTTCGCCATCGGCGCGACCGACATCTCCGACGACGGCCGCTGGCTCGCCTACACGGTCGACTTCACCGGCTTCCGCCAGTACACCCTCCAGATCAAGGATCTCGAAACCGGCGAGTTGCTCCCCGGCCAGGTGGAGCGCGTGGGCTCCGTGGTGTGGGCCGCCGACAACTTCAACCTCTTCTACTCGGTAGAAGACCAGGAGCAGAAGCGCCAGTACCAGTTCTGGCGGCACATGCGCGGCACTCCTTATGCCGCCGATGTGCTGGTTTACCAAGACGACGATGAGCGATTCAACGTGGGCGCAGGGCGCACGCGCGACGGCAAATACATCCTGATGGAGTCGGCCAGCCACACCACCAGCGAGGCCTGGTACGTGGCCGCCGATGCGCCTGAGAGCGAGCTTCGCCTCATCTCGAAGCGCGAAGACGAGCACGAGTACACCGTCGATCATCGCAACGGCCTCTGGTACATCCGCACCAACGACAAAGGCCGCAACTTCCGCCTGGTCACCACGCCCGTGGACCAACCCGAGCACGAACACTGGACCGAGCGCATTCCGCACCGCGCCGATGTGATGCTGGAAGATATCGATCTGTTCAACCGCTTTTACATTGCCTGCGAACGCGAGGGCGGCCTGCCGCGGCTGCGGCAGTGGCGCTTTATCGGCGACTCCGCGGTCGCCGAACCCGTTGGCGAGATCGAATTTCCCGAACCGGCATACAGCGCGCATCCGCACGTCAATCGCATCTTTGATACACGCACGTTCCGCTACAGCTACCAGTCATTGGTGACGCCGAGTTCGGTGTTCGAGTACGACTTTGGCAGCGGCGAGACCAAGCTGCTGAAGCAGCAGGAGATCCCCGGCGGCTTCGATCGCACGCTCTACGCCAGCGAACGGGTTGAGGCGACGGTGGCGGATGGCGTGAAGGTACCGGTTTCGATTGTGTACCGGCGCGACACGCGGGAGCCGGGCAAGAATCCGTTGTATGTGTACGGGTACGGATCGTATGGCTATTCGCTGCCCCTCGGGTTCAACTCCAACCGCCTCAGCCTGCTGGATCGCGGCGTCGTTCTCTGCTACGCGCATATTCGCGGTGGCGGCGATCTGGGCAAGCCATGGCACGACGCCGGCAAGATGCTGGTGAAGCGGAACACGTTCACCGACTTCATTGCCGCTGTCGAACATCTGACGGCGCATGGCTATGGCGATCCCAGGCGCGTAGCGATTGAAGGCGGATCGGCAGGCGGGCTGCTGATGGGGGCGGTCACGAATCTGCGGCCGGATCTCTTCCGCGCTGTGATCTCGCATGTGCCGTTTGTGGACGTGATGAACACGATGCTCGACGCTTCACTGCCGCTGACCGTGCCTGAGTACGAGGAGTGGGGCAACCCCAATGAAGAGCAGTATTTCAAGTACATGCTGAGTTACTCGCCGTACGACAACCTGAAGGCGGCGGAGTACCCAGCCATGCTCGTCAAGACCAGCCTGCACGACAGCCAGGTGATGTACTGGGAGCCGGCAAAGTACGTGGCCAAGCTGCGCACGCTGAAGACGGACAGCAATCCGCTGCTTCTGGTAACGAACATGAAGGCCGGCCATGGCGGGGCGAGCGGTCGCTACGATTACCTGAAGGAGATCGCGTTCGACTACGCATTCCTGCTGCGGGAACTCGCAGTCATTTGAAACCGTCTTTGTAACCAGCGGAGATCTCGCCGGATCAGCATTGTTCAAGTCCGCAGGAAAAAGAGGGTGCTCTGGCGCGATCGATTCTTCGATTGCGCCAGAGCTCTGGTTGAAGGCTGACGTTAGCTGGGCAACGTGACGGTGATCTGGCAACTGCCGTCCTGCAAACGGTCGTGGTCCCGGAGCTGCAACAGGTCACCCGCTGCACTCGCAAGCATGGAGATGGAAAGCAATAAAGCAGTCATAATATCCTCCGTTGCAAAAGCGATCCAGAAGCAATTCAGTCTGCTGTGAAACAGACATCCGGGTTACTTCTGCAACGCATGCTAGCACGCTTGCAAGTCAAAAGATTCGGCGGATATACGCATGCGCACTATTGCGCATATCTCTGTTGGCTCGGGTGCGGGCGCCAGGGCGTTTGACACGAGAGAGGCGCGGTCCTATATTCAGCGCAGCCTCTCCGCGCATGGGGGATCGCATGTCTACCGATACGGGCCTGCGTCAGTTAACCTCCTGGAAAGAAATCGCGGATTACCTCAGGGTATCCGTGCGAACGGCGCAGTCGTGGGAACACGAACGTGGGTTACCGGTCGAGCGCATGCCTGGCGAAAAGGGGCGGGTGCTTGCCACCGCACAGGATCTGGACCGGTGGCAGCAGAGCTTGCGCAAGACCGCCTGGTGGTCGAGCCCGGCTCATCTGAAGATTATTGCGCTTTCGTTCGCCATCCTTTTTTTCAGCTTGCTTGGATATGAGATTGCCCGACACGTGCGCCAATATGTGGGTCGGCAAGCTGACAGCTATCGCCTGGGGAGGCGGTCTTTAACGGTGCTGGATGCAAACGGTAAAGATATGTGGAGAGTCCCTTTTGCCGAGCCCTTCGAATCCGCCGATTATGCGGACGCGCAGTTGGCCGCGCATCGCAAAATTTCGTTCGATGACATTGATGGCGATGGGGATGTGGAGACTCTCTTCGTGTACAGTCCGCTCGACTCACTGCGAAATCCGAGCGCTCTTTATTGCTTCTCAAGAGAAGGAAAAGAGCGCTGGACGTTTGCCCCTGCGAGGATGAGCCGAGCGGAAGGGCAAGGCTACGGCCGAATCGATGTTCTCAACGACATGCTCGTGACGCAGCCAAATGGCAAATCCGAATCGTACATCCTTCTGCTTGATTGCCGTCAGCCCGGTCATTCCGCGAAGTTGTTTGTTCTTTCCCCCCGCGGGGAGAGCCTGGCCACCTTCACTCACCAGGGTCATTTAGGCATGCTGGAGGCGGTGGATGTGGACGGCTGTGGACGGAAGGAGGTTCTGGTGGGGGGGTCGGCAGGGGAACGCAACGAAGCGGAGCTGATTGTTCTTGAGATGCCGCACGATTTCGGCCCTGCCAAACAATCGGACCTGGCCCGAAACGGCACTCCGCCCCTGATCAAGGAAAAAGCCGTCCTGATGTTCCCGCGCACGTGCGTGAACCGGAAGCTCGAACAATCCAACCGGATCGCCCACATTGCGCATTCGGGCGACACTCTTACGGTAGTGGTCTCTGAACTCAGCGACGACCCATCGGTCGAAGTGACATACCAGTTGGATCGGCACTTCCAAGTGAAGAACGTCTGGTTTTCCGACGCTTTGAAGAACCTGCACAGCAACCTTACCGCGGAGGGGATTTTGGATCATTCCCTGACCGAGGACGAGGTGAACGGTTTAGGTGCACTCATCCGCACAAAGCTCATTCCGTAGGGAGTTACTGGGCCAGAGAACGGGATATGAGATGCGGAGGCCGGCATTCGCCGGCAATCCGCGAAGCGCCGCGCCCCAAGAATGGCGCCGCCGCAGGCCACGCGGTCTGCGGCGGACGGAGAAACGGCAATAGAGATACCAATTCAAAGCTTATGGACAAATTCGAGCAAGTTCAGGTTGCTTGTCCTTGTAACTTGCTGTATCTCACAAGCTCCTTAGACGGCAGAGATCGTGGATGCGACCATGATCCATTGCGTGCCCACCTTGAATGCCAGTCCATGCACACGCAGTGTGGTGCCTGCCGTAATGACCTGGTTGTCTTCCAGGCTGGTTGAGGGTTGCTGATAGACGAGAATCTCCGTGGCTCCCGTCAGAGTTGTAAAGGCGCAGCCATCCGGAAGCGTCAAGGTAAAGTGAGTAGCCGCGCCGGGGGCCAGGTCGACTGTCGTGGTGCCGCGGAATCCGCGCTCCCGCAGGCGAAGCGTGGAGGCCGTGATCGTGCCGCAGGTTGGGTCGCAGCTCTCGTTGGCGACGATGCCTTCATCGCTCATCGGCAGCACGCTTTGCCCTGCGAAGATGTTGCTGGCGTCGAAGACCGGTTCGAAGTCAAGGCCGGTCAGGTCAACCCGGTCATCGTCGATTTCGTACTTTGTATTTTCAGTCAGGTTAACCGTCAGGGTTTTGGAGAGATAGTCTGTATTGATGCTGGCCCCGGCGGCATTCTGCATAACAATTGTCAGCTGGGTTGCGGGCATACCGATCACTTCGGTGATGACGCCACCGCCCATGGCCCCTCCAGCACCTATACCGGCGCGGATGCGCGTGGCCAGGAATTTTCCGTCCGATTGAGCAACGGCCGTGACCAGAACGCCCATGCCATTTGCAAGCTGCGCCATGTTCTCGACCTTGCCTTGGAACCGTGTCTGCGTATTGACGCGGAAGGTGTAGGTGTTCATCGACTGCACCGACTGCACGACGAACGTATCCGTGCCGGCGATGCTGCTAATGACGCCCATCAACTGGTACATGCCCCCATTTCGCGCATTGACTCCATTGCCGCCCCCGGATCCGGCAGTGTCCTGGGTCGCCGTGGAAAAGTGGAACTTCGGGGCAAATTGAAATGGCGATCCCGTATCGCCGCTCAACGAGTGAAGCAGGTCGAGATCAAAGTTAAATGCCAGCGGCGTGGACCCTACAGTTACGTTCGAGCTGAATGGGACGGAAGCGTTGATGGGCCCATCGATTGTCCTTGTCTGTAGCTGCTTGGTCAGTGGGTCGAGGTAACTATACGTGCATGAAGCGATTGTGAGAGTAGCGCCGGAATAGCTCCCCTGCGGCACATCCGCCACAGCTACCGGTTCCATGGTGCCGAGCCGAGAGATCATTTCGACCGGGGCTCCATTCTTGCCGACACTGACTGCGCCCATTTGAGTGTGGGTGAGCGACATGGAGGAGACCTTCATGGAGAAAGACAGCAGCCAGTCAGCGGGCGCATCTCCCATGTTGATCTGCACAGAGGTTGTTGCGGGGAGGACCGACTCCGGGACTTTCGAGGAGCTACCGCCACACGCTGCGATGAATGCCGCAAGCAGCACGGCAAATCCTATGGCCAGGGGCACAATAGCCCGAGTAGAGACGCGGTGACCGGGTTTCGGTGCATGAGTCATCATGAAACTCCTTTTCCGCAGCGCATGGCTGTTCGCGCCACGAGGTGAGTGGCCCGGGAACGCAGCGAAGCGCGAAGGGATGGAACCTTCGCGCTTCGACAAGCCGCCATGGCTTACGGCTGAGGCGGCGCTACCAGCGGTTGAACCGGCGTAATGTAAATGCCGGCATTGCTTTCAGTGGTTTCAGAGTTGAGCATGCTGGAGGTAAGGACAAGACGATTGTTGCGCAGTCCATCCCGCTCCATGCCGACAGTGGTGATAAGTGAACCGGCAGGCGCTTCGCTGTCGATATCGGTTGCTGTGGTAGTGGTGTCGACTACTGTTTGCACGCGGCTCAGGTCAGAGCTGTGCGCCAGGTAGATGCCATCGGAGCTGTCGGCAGTCGCCTTGAAGGCCACGACGAAGCCGTCCTGACCGGGCCCCATCGATGGCGCTGCGTCCACGCTCACGAAGGCAGAGGAGCGCCAGCGTGGAGGTTCCGGAATCTCATCCGAGCCTGGGACATCCCCGCCCGAATCGCCATCCTCACCGCTGCCGCCGCTTCCGTTACCGGTGGTGTCGCCGACGTTTGGCGGACGGCCGGAGAAGACCCAGTAGAGGAAGTCGGTGAACTCGCCGCTATCGGTCTTGGCAATGGCCGTCAGAGGATTCTCGCTGGCCTGGGTGTCGTAGACGAAGATGCCCTGATGGATGGGAATCTCGGTGGAGAAGCCGTCCGGATAAGTGGCCCGGCAAGAGTCCAGCATCTCCTGGTTTCCATCCACTCCGCAGATCAGTGTCCGCGTCCGTGTCTCCGGTCCCCAAGCGGCCCAGAAGGCAACGTAGCGGCCATCGAACGAGAGCCCTTCACCGAGGCGGTTGAATGTGACTCCCGGTGCCTCTCCCGGAACCCGCGTGCCGCTGCTGCCAACGCTCACCAGAGTCGTGAGTGGAGGATTGGGAGCGAGCGGAGCCAGATAGATTCCGCCCAGGGTAGGTGCGTCTTCGTTATCAAGCCCGACGAAGACCATGTTTCCGTTCGCGGCGCTCGGAGGCGCGGTGGATCCGAAGACCGTTCCGCCCTCTGGCTGACCAGGAATCAGAGTGTCGGAGTCAGCGATCCGCTGCACCGCATATTCGCCGGTTTCAGGATCGGGAACCACGTCGCGGAAGTAGACGCCCGTTTTGCCCGTGTCTCCCACCGTGTAATTCCCCTTGAATACGACCTGGTTGTGGTAGATGGCGGGCGAGCCTGGGAACTGATCGAAGCGAGTGCCGCCCGCGCTAGGAACCTTCATATATTCGAAGTCCGGCAACGAGCCGAGGAGGCTGACCCCAGTCTTCAGTTCCCCTCCACCCGCCGTGGTGTAGACGCCGGCACTGCCGAGGCGTGACTCCAGGCCGTCTGTGGTTGTGTAGGTGTACACAGGCTTGGATTGCCCGCGGACGGCAATGTTCTCCGTATCGATGTCGATACGCGGGAACGATGGGAACTGGATGAACCCGGCCTTGGAGCCGTTGTAGAAGGTGTTGTTGGGTTCAGGCACGGCCATACCTTTTGCGGCGCGCCCCACGATCGGGAAACCGTCTCCCGACATGTCACGCAGATAAATGCCTACGGTCGGTCCCGATTGTCCTTTGGACTGGCCTTTGAAGACTACCGTGCCATGACCGCTGACGGAAGGCTGGTTATAACTGTTGAATAACTGCCCCTCAGCGTCAGGCACTGTCACCTTGTTGTTGACCACAGTGCGCCATGTGTTTTGAGCACGCTCGTGGATGACGACACTCATGGTTTCGGAGCCTCCTCCGCCAGGGGTCGGATTCTCGGCGGTGAAGGTCAGGGTCCCCGGGCCCAGATCGACGGAGGGGATGCTCAGCGTAAGGACATTGGATTCATAGGAGACGATGGGCAGAGTGGTTGTGCCCGACGCCGCACTCGTCATGGTGACGGTCGTATCCTCATTGAACCCGGAGCCCTTCAGAACAAGGGTAGCGTTGGCAGTGCTGGTGGTAATGCTGCTGGGCGAGGCAGATCCAAGATGCGGCCTCGGATTGACGACCGAGATCTGCAGAGCCGCGGATGTTCCTCCACCCGGCGCCGGATTAGAGACCGTAAGGTCGAGCGGGCCCGTTTGCGAGAGTGAGCCTACGGGAATGAGCAGTGTTATCTGCGTGTCGGTGTACGAAGCGGGCACCAGCGTCGCGGTCCCCAACTGCACCGTGCTCTGATGAACAAATCCGCTGCCGGTCAGAGTGAGGGTGGTGTCGCTGCTGAGACGAATGGCGGTCGTCGGTGAGACGGACGCCAGCGTCGGTAGCGGGTTGCTGATTGTGAATGGCAGGGCATTGGAAGCTCCGCCGCCGGGGCCGGGGTTGGTGACCGCCACGGCGAGCTCGCCCGCATCCAGCAAACTTTCAGCCGGGATGGTGACGGTCATTTCCGCCGCGGCAACTGCCGCCGGAGTCAACTGCAGGCCGCCAAAGCTGACGATGCTGCCCGGCACAAAATTCGTGCCGCTGATCGTGAGATCGAACGCCGGCGCGCCGGCTGTGAGGCCGTTCGCCGAGAGGGCAGTCAACGTGGGCACCGGATTTTCGACCGCGAATTCCAGCAGGTTCGACTGACCGCCGCCGGGTCCACCGGTATCGACGCCTACCTGCACAATGCCACTCTGAGCGAGTGCGGCTTTCGGAACCACGATCGAGAGCTGATCGTCGGCCGTCGAAACCGGCGTAAGGTTAAGGGTTCCGAAGCGCACCGTGCTCTCACCGGAGACAAAGCCCGAACCTGCGAGGCTCAACGTCAAGTCGTCGCTGCCGACCAAGGTTTTGGTGACGGATAGCGACGCCAGGGATGGCTGCGGATTCTTGATGGTGAAGCGATGCGCATTGGAGGTGCCGCCGCCGGGGCCGCCATTGGCGACAGTTACATCGTTGATTGCTGCCTTACCGAATAGCCTTTTGGGAATCACCACGGTGGCGGTTGTGGAGGTAATGGTTGTGGGCTCAACCGCGTTCGGTCCGAAGTTAACCTTCATTCCCGGCGCGAACCCTGTGCCGGAGATCACAACTTCAAGATCCGCACTGTTCAGGACGGCCTCTTCCACCGACATGGATGTGATGGCCGGCACCGGATTGAGGACCGAGAAGGCGAGCTTTGCCGAGGTTCCGCCCCCGGGACCCGGACTGGCCACTGCGACATCGAAGACCTGCGCACTCGCAAGGAGCGTGTCGGGAATCGCAACGGTCATATGAGTGGGGCTGATGGAGGCGGGGGTAAGTGTGGTGCTTCCGAAGGTGAGGACGCTTGTGGGCAGGAAATTTTCGCCGCTCACATCAAGCACCAGAGAGGTGCTGTTCAGCACGGCGCTCTCCAGAGACAATGCCGCGAGAGCGGGCACCGGATTCAAGACACTGAAGTTGACAGCGTTGGAAGCGCCGCCTCCAGGGCCGGGATTCACTATAGAAAGATTGAGGACCTGCGCCTTGGTAAGCAGCGCGTCAGGCACGGCAAGGGTGAGATGAGTCGCCGTGATGGCGCTGGGCGTGATGGAGACGTCTCCCAACTGGGCGGTACTGGTGGATACAAAGTTGGATCCAGTTACATCCAGAGACACCGAGCTGGTATTCAGCAGAACTTCCGATGTTGACAAGGACGAAACGGCAGGCAGGGGATTGTTGACCGTGAACGTGAGAGGAGCGGAGGTTGGACTTCCCGTAACTGCTACATCGATCGTGCCAGCAGTGGTTACCGCTGAGGCCGGTACCAGAACCTGAAGCGTGCCGCTGTTTACCAGCTTGGCGGGGAGCGATAGGCTTCCGAACAGCACGGTGGTATCGGATTTGAAGTTGGCTCCATTCAGGAGCAGGACAAAGTCATTACTTCCTGCCGTGACTTCGGACGGGGTTAATGTATTGAGCTTATAAGTGGGATTGCTGGAGCTGCATCCTGTAAACAGGGCAATGGCCACTAGCATAAAAAAGGCAGAGAATCTCCACCGGCTTATCATGGAATCTCCCTCTATCCAGGCAATTGGGGGCCAAGCCGGCCACCTAGAGCGTACGACGGGAGCGCGGCATGCCGAGCGATAACCCCTGCTGGTATTCAGACGCAGTGCACGAATAGCACCACTTTGCGATTGCGGAATTTGCGCTGTTTCAAAGCGTATTTGCGCACTGCGCGTCCAGCGAGCCGGGCCGCTGCGTAAAAAAGCTGGAACGCCAGTCAAAGAGTTGGGACGCAGCGGCGCTCGATTGCGCGGCACAGATGAGGAGCCGATCGCAGTTCGATGAACAACCTGCCGCCACAGGCCGCAGGCGCTACAGCATCTTCTCTATGAATGCGGGTCTGCGGAGCCCGTTCCGATCGAGGAGCATCCGAGATTGGAGCTTTCATTTGCCCGGGACGGGGCGGCTTCGCTACAATAGGCCGTCGCTAAATCGGCGCTAAACCGCGCATTTTCAATCGGATGCAAATCACGCACGAAGACCTTGAAAGGAATGCCAGCCGCGACAGGTCATCCAAAAAACCGTCGAATCTATACGGTCGAGAGACAAGCGATTCGTTGAGGGTGGGTAGAAGCGTCTTCATTGTGATCACGAACACCAACCAAGAAGCACCCGTGCAGGAAAGCGAGAGTTCATGCGGATCGGTATCACGTGCTATCCCACCTACGGCGGTTCCGGTGTTGTAGCAACGGAACTCGGTATCGAACTCGCCGCGCTGGGCCATGAGGTGCACTTCATCTCCTATTCCCAGCCGTTCCGCTTGAACGGGCGCGATGGCGGCATCTTCTACCACGAGGTGCCAGTCTCGAATTACCCGCTGTTCGAGTTTCCGCCGTACGATCTGGCGCTGGCCTCGCGCATGGCGGAGGTGGCTGAGTTCTACGATCTCGATCTGCTGCACGTTCACTACGCGATCCCGCATTCAGTGAGCGCATTGCTGGCGCGGCAGATGCTGGCGGCGCGCGGCCGGCGGCTTCCCTTCGTGACCACGCTGCACGGTACCGACATTACGCTCGTCGGATTGGACCGCAGCTATCTGCCCATTACCCGCTACGCCATTCAGGAGAGCGACGGAGTCACCAGCATCTCCGAGTATCTGAAAGCGAAGACGCTTGCGGATTTCAACATCGACCGCGAAATCGCCGTGGTTCCCAATTTTGTGAACTGCGACGTTTATCAGCCGATCCGTGACGAAGACGCGCGAGCCTGTGCACGAAAGCGCTTCGCGGCGCCTGATGAAAAGATCCTGATTCATCTTTCAAACTTCCGCCCCGTGAAGCGCGTGGTGGATGTGGTGAAGGTGTTCGCAAAGGTGCAGCAGGAGATTCCCGCACAGCTTATTCTCGTTGGCGATGGACCCGACCGATCCGCCGCGGAATGGCTGGCTCACGACCTGAAGATCCAGAGCCGGGTTCACTTCCTGGGCAAACAGGAGAGCGTGAATGAGCTGCTGCCGCTGGCGGATCTGATGCTGTTGCCAAGCGAGCTGGAGTCGTTCGGGCTGGCCGCGCTGGAAGCGATGGCCTGCAAGGTGCCCACGATCGCAACGCGGGTGGGGGGCGTGCCAGAACTGATTGATGATGGAGAGACGGGTTTGCTCTTCCCGGTCGGCGATGTAGACGCCATGGCCGCAGCGGCGATCAATCTGCTGCAATCGCCCGACCGGCTGCAAACGATGCGCGACACGGCACGACGCGCGGCGCAAAAGCGCTTCTGCACAACGCTTGTGATTCCGCAGTATGTGAAGTTCTATGGGTCGCTGCTGGAGCGGAGCAAGGGCTAACCCTGGCCAATGCTCACCGCGAATCCGAGCTTGGTCCAAAAGTCCTGCACCGCTTGCTGCGCTTCCGGCGCGGTCTTCTCGGTCACGCTGAGTTGAATTGCAGATCCGGGAGCCGCGAGGCCGCGGGGATCGACGGCGATGCCCACGCATTTCTCCGCGCGATACGTGCAGGCCGCCAGATCGGCGATGGAGAGCCGCATCGTGGGAGTGGCAATGACGGTTTTCGGGGGGGCCATGCGGTCGATCAGCCACAGTATCTCGAGCTTGGATTCGAGCTCGTCGGGCACGCAGTCGATGGAGAGGTCGGCCTCGCGCACCGCGTCTTCCACGGTGGAGACATACTCCACCAGAGAAGCCGACTGCTCCGCCAGTTCCTTGCGGATGTACTCGCGGGCGTGGTGCAGATTCGTGGGCATGACGTCTTCCAGAAGAACGCGATAGCCTGCGCGTGCCGCAGCCAGCGCCAGCCAACGTCCCAGTGGACCCGCCCCGATAATTCCTACAGTCGTTCCAGACAAAACAAACTTTCTTTCACAAACCTAGTGACAGAGTGACAGAGTGGCAAAGTGACAGAGTGACAAAGTTGCAGAGGGACCAAGTAGCAAATTGGGAGGTTCCCAGGCTTTCAGCGTCGTGGCTCTACCCCTAGTTCCCTTGGTCCCCTGTTCCCTGCCTCTACTCCGCTTCCAGCGCGCTGGAGATATCCTCCACGCTCGGCCGGGACTGGCGCAGATGCTCGTGAACCCGCGCGCGTTCCTCCGGCGTCAGGTTGGGAATAAACGCCAGCATGCGACGCAGCGTAACCGCCACGTCGTCAATGTAATTCATCAGGCGAATCGCTTCTCCGGATAGCGGCATAATGGGACCTCGCAAATAATCTCAGATGTCATTGTAGCCGTCCCGGCCGGAGGCTGAAATTGGCCCGCGCCAGCCGTTTATCCAGAAGCGCGGGATGCGGCTCCCGCCCGCGTTGATGCTCGTGTGAACACTGCCCGGCGTTGTGTGTTGCCGCGCACATCTTCTCACCGGCGACCACCGCATAATTGCGATCCACAGGGAGGGTTGCACCATGGAACCCGTTTGCCCGGAATGTGGAGAACATCTCGATTCAGAGTGGATCTTCTGCCCGCGTTGCGGCGCGCGCGTCGTTCAACCTGCGGAGCCTAAACACGAGCAGCAGGAGCCGGAACCGGCGCCCGTGACCGGCGCATTCAGCGGCCTCTACTTCGGCCTGGTGGCCGCGCCGGTGATGGTGATTGTGGGCACCATGCTGTGCCTGACGGGGCTGGGAGCGTTCCTCGGCATTCCCATGATCATCGGCGGAATCCTTGCGCCGCTGGCCGGCCCGATGTTCGGCATGGGAGCGGTGAAAGGCAAGTTCCTCTAGATTGGCGGGGCGCCGCATCCAAGATTCCATTGGCGCAGACGAGGTACTGTCGCGCCGGTGGAATTGCCATAATGCCAGGTCCCACACTAGAAACCGCCCGCGCATTCGTCGCAGCCATCAACCGCCAGGACGTCGACGGGGTTGTGGATTGCATGACCTCGGACCACCTGTTCATCGATTCGCTTGGTCACTCGGCCAAGGGAGCGGAAAGCATCCGCGAAGGGTGGAACCTCTACTTTCAAATGATTCCCGATTACACGATTGAGGTTGAAGAGGAATTTGCAGAGGACGACCGCGTGGTTCTGCTCGGCACCGCGCGCGGAACTTACACGCACGTCTTCGACGATGTGGAAGCGATGGGCCTGCCCGCGCAGATGACGGACGGCTCGTCAAAGAAGCCGGTTCGCTGGCAAACGCCCGCGGTGTTCCGCGCGCGTGTCCGCGAAGGCAAGGTAGCGGAGTGGCGGGTCTACGCCGATAACGAGCCTTTGCGGAAGGTGATGCGGCAATTCGCGTGACGCCAATCCCGCGCCGGGAAGCTCCTCCAACACAGGCGCACATGCATCTAATCTCTCGTCGCACACCGGCACGCGGGGCTTCCATGCAGTCTCAAAAACCCGAACGGCTTCCGGAACTTGATGCTCTGCGCGGACTTTTCCTCGTCTGGATGACGGTGACGCATCTGCCAACGCAGTTCAGCGATCTGGTGAACCAGCCTTTGGGTTTCGTCTCCTCCGCGGAGGGTTTCGTCTTCATTTCCGCAATTCTGGTGGGGCGCCTTTACATTCGCGGCTTCACCGCGGAGCCGCGCGCGGTTCGGGCGAAGCTGTGGCGCCGGACGCTCAAAATCTATCTTTATCAACTGGCTATGCTGGCCTTCGCCTTTACCGTTGTGGCGCAGATCGCACTCCATACCCACCAGGCCGCTCTGTTGAACCTGCTGGACTTTTACTTTGCGCACCGGCAGACCGCCATCATCGGAAGCCTGCTGCTGTTCTACTGCCCTCCCATTCTCGACATCCTGCCCATGTACATCGTCTTCCTCTTCTTCACGCCTCTGGTGCTGATGGCAGCGGTGCGCTGGGGCTGGCGATGGGTGCTGGCGGCAAGTTGTGCGGTGTGGATCATGGCACAGTTCGGAGTGCGCATCCTGGTCCACAACTGGGTTGTGCACATCACCCATCTGAACATTCCGCTCCAGGAGACCGGCGCATTCAACCTGTTTGCATGGCAAGGCGTGTGGACGGTGGGTCTGTGGCTCGGCGCAAAGTCAGCTACCGACGTCGTGCCACTCAGCCGGATCCCCGGCTGGGTCGTCGGGCTTGCGGGGGCGGTCTGCCTTTTCTTCGTGGGCGTGCGCTTCGGCTGGTTCGGTCCGCACCTGACCTCACAGAGTCTGGGCCCCAGGCTCGACAAGTGGCAGATCGGCCCGTTGCGTGTCGTGAATCTGACGGCCTTCACGATCTTCGCCTATGCTTCGCGGGGATACGCTCTCAAGCTCATCCATCGCGAGCCCTTCGTGACTTTGGGAAAGGCTTCCCTGCGAGTCTTCTGCGCGCACATCGTCTTTGTCATCGTGGGTCTCACCATGCTCTACGGCGACTTCGACTCTGACGGGCTGGATCAGCTCCATGGCTGGCGCGCCGTCGTCCTTCTGGCCGGCACGTTCGCAGCGCTGATCTGGGTGGCCTCCGATGAGGTCCGGCGAAAGCGGGCACAGAAGCAGCGCCGGCAAGATTCGGATTGCACGCCTGAATCCCAGCAGCCTCCAGCGCTCGCCAAAACCGGCACCTGAGCCGGTCGCTCGGTTCCGGCCGGTCGCCCCGAATTCATCTGCGGTTTATATTTCTTTTGCTTGCATGCAGTAATCTGTTCACGATTCCGTGCGGCCTCCGCAACAGAATTTAAACGGCCGCCGGCGAGGGCAGACCGGTTGAGCCAGTCCGTATTTGTATTGGAAGACGACGCTGACATCTCGCGTCTTGTGCAGCATCACCTGGAAGCGGCCGGCTTTTCCGTTCGGCCCTACCTTACCCCCACCAATCTGATACCGGACGCCGAGCGGCAGCCGCCTGCGCTCTTCCTCCTCGACATCATGGTTCCCGGCGGCGACGGCCTGGATGTTTGCCGGCGTCTGCGGAACAATGCGTCGCTCTCCACCATTCCCATCATCTTTCTGACGGCGCGCGCCGGCGAAAACGACCGCGTGCTCGGCCTGGAGCTGGGCGCCGACGACTACATTACCAAGCCATTCGCCACGCGCGAACTCATCGCCCGCGTCAAGGCGGTGCTGCGCCGCTTCGAGCGCCCCACGTCGCCCTCCGTGATCCGTTTTGAGGAAGTGGTGATCGACGGCAACGCCATGCAACTCACGGTGCGCGGCGAGCTTACCACCACCACGGCCACCGAGTTCCGGCTGCTGGATTACCTTGCGCGCCATCCCGGCCGCGTCTACAGCCGCGATCACCTGCTCGATGCCGTCTGGGGCGATGCGCGCTTCGTCACACCGCGTTCCGTGGATGTGTACGTCCGGCGCATCCGCGAGAAGATCGAAATCGATCCCGAAAACCCGCGTTACCTGAAGACCGTGCGCGGCGCCGGCTATCGTTTCGAGATGCCCAAGGGCGAGTAAACGTTCGCGGACGGCGATTTCCCCGACGCCCACCCCATCCCCCTATACACTGAAGGCGTTCAGGCGCCCGGAGTGCTGTCCGTGAAACGCAAGGTATTCACCAGGCTGTTGGGATTGTTCGCGTTGCTGCTGGTCTTTCATACGGCGGTGATGGAGATGGTGTTTCACAGCATGGTGAAGCACCAGGCGGGCCAATCCCAGCGCTGGCTCGGGCGCGAGGCCATCTGGTCCGGGATCATCGCCCTGCTGGTCGCCCTTCCCGTGGCCGCATGGGTTGCCGTCCGCGTGATGAGCCGCCTCGACCGGGTAGTTGCCTTCGCCCGCCGCATCGCAAGCGGCGATCTGAGCGCGCGCCTCCAGCAGACCGACAACGACGAGCTCTCGGCGATGGAAGGTGCATTGAACCAGACCGCCGAGCGCCTGGGCCAAAGCTTCTCGGAGATCGAAAGCCGCCGCCAGGAACTCGCAGCCATGCTGGATTCCATGCAGGAGGCGGTGGTTGCCGTGACTGCCGACGGGCAGGTGCGCTGGTCAAACTCCGTTATGCAGCGCATAGCCGGCAACCAGGTGCGCCCCGGACGCGCGCTGGCGCACTCGGTTCGCGATCCAGACTTGCTGGCGTGCATCAAGGGCGCGCTGGAGAATGGTGCGGTCCGCAGCGGCCGCGCCAGTTCGCTCTCGCCCGGCCGTGTTTTTGAAATCAATGCCACTCCGTTGCCTTCAGGCGGCGCGTTGGCAGTACTCCACGACGTGACGCGCATCGAGGCCGCCGAGCGCTCGCGCCGCGACTTCATTGCCAACGTGAGCCACGAACTGCGCACGCCGCTGACATCGGTGCAGGGTTACGTGGAGACGCTCCTGGAAGAGCCGGCGCCCAATGCCGAAACTACGCGCGAGTTCCTGGGCATCATCCAGCGCAGCGCGCGCCGCATGAACCGCCTCACGGAAGACCTTCTGGCCCTCGCCAGCATCGAGAGCCCAAACTATAAGCTCACTCGCCAGCCCATCCGCGCCAGCGCCCTGGTGCAGGATGCCGCCGAATCCCTGGGAGGCATGGTGGCCGACGCGGGAATGGAGCTGGAATCCGCGGGCGCGCCCGACGCTGCCGTGCTCGCCGATCCTGACGCCATGAACCAGGTCTTCGGCAACCTCGTTGAGAACGCCATTAAATATGGGCGCAGCGGCGGCCGCATTCGCGTGGGAGCGCGGAGCGTAGCCGACGGCATTGAGTTCTTTGTGCAGGACTTTGGGCCGGGCATGGCCAGCGAGCACCTGAGCCGCATCTTCGAGCGCTTTTACCGCGTCGACAAGGCTCGCTCCCGCGAGTCCGGCGGCACCGGCCTGGGACTGGCCATCGTCAAGCATGTCGTGATCGCCCACGGCGGCCATGTCCGCGTGGAAAGCGAACTCGGCTCCGGCGCAACATTCTTCTTCACGCTGCCCCCGGCGTGAGCAGTGGAACCAAGCGAAAGCCCGAATCAGCCAGCGTGCAAGATGGCCGCTTCGCCTCGCAGAATCGGATGAGGGGTTGGGCCGGCGAAGCAGGCTGCCGCCGACTGTTTACTCATGCATAACATTCTGTTGGCGGTTGGGTGGGCCGGGCGGCGCGGGTCGGGTTGAATCGCACTGTTTTGTGTGCATTCTGTTGCACTGGTTTTGGGGCGGTTGTTTGGGATTTCTGGTTGTAACTTCTCTGTTTAGAACTTGTTATCTGGATCTTGCGTATACCCATACCCCCTATGGGCAGTTGAAAACACATATTATTTTTTTGGTTAACATTTTTGGAGGGGCTTTGGGTGGGGGTTGTGCGATTCGGATTGGGAAGCGACAGCATTCCTGCGGGTCCTACGATGTTGATTATGCGGCATGGCGGGCGGATGCGATGTGATCGCGGGCACAGCGGAATGTGACGAGGGGGCGGCCCGGCGGGGTCGGTTGGGGTGGGTTTGCGCGGGGGCCGGGATTGGCCCGGGGCTGCGTTCGGGGTGTTGGTGCGTGGGTTTGGCGATGATGTGCGAGTTGAGGACCAGGAGATGCCGATTGTGGCAACGATGCGGCAAGGTGATCGCGGAACGCTACCCGTTTACGAGCTGATCTCGATTAGGTTGGCCCGTTTTGCCGTCGGTTGAGGTCTGTGGCAGTCCACGGTCCCCAAGTGCGAGGGACCGTGGGCAACCTCATTTGTGGTTGGGAAGAGTTCCCGAGACCGTGGCCACCGGCCAGTTGAAAAAGATTCACCCAACGAGCTGCGACTGCCCCCACGAATTGAAGATGAGAAGCGGATGTTTAGCCTTGCGACCTCTTGCGCTAGTCGGTGAGTGCATCATCGCTACGCGCTCATTGATCTGGATTCATATCGGGATGTCGGCGAGTGTCCAGCGATCAGTGTCCTGTCAAGTTGCCGTAAAACGGGCTAGCCTGACAAGTGCTCCTGCTTGTCAGTTGCGGATAACAGGCCGAGTCATCGAGGACGATCTCGGCAGGCGAGGTTGGGAATTGGCGCGCCCCTTCGGGCCGCGTGGATTGTTTTTCTCTTTCGATGGGGCTGTTCCCCGGATTGCGTCCTTGCCTGCGGCGTGGACTTCATCCGGGGCTACTTTCCTGCGGCCCCTCCGGGGTGCTGTCCCGCTTCGCGGTTTGCGATTTCCTGGCTCGTGCCAAATAACCGAGTCGCGCATTGAGCTGAGACTTGTATCGAAGTGTTGGCTGGGGTGGCGGGACTCGGACTGTTCAGAGGCTGTCATCGGCGCCGCGCGGCCATCTGGCTCCATTGACCGCTTGATTGGGGCGCTGGCCGGCAGGACAAAGAGGGCCTCCACAATTGCGGAGATGAATCAGGCAACTGCGGAAGGATGGGGGGCGAGCGATTTAAGATAGGCACGAACGTTGGCACGCCACCCTTCGAGGTCCAGTTGAATAGAAGCAAGCAACTTACTCCCGCACTTTGCCAATCCTTGCTCCTTGGCTCCCTGGCAGCCGCTTCCACACTCCTCATCGCCCAGCAGCAGCGCCCGCCCGCCGTTCCACTCATCGCGCACGACCCGTATTTCAGCGTGTGGTCGATGTCCGATCACCTGACCGACACCGATACCGCCCACTGGACCGGCAAGCCGCAGCCTATCCACGGGCTCGTCCGCATCGATGGAAAGGCCTATCGATTCATGGGCGCGGAACCCCGCGACGTCCCCGCGATGCAGCAGACCGGGCTCGACGTGACGCCGACCCACACCATCTATCGCTTTCAGGCCGATGGCGTGCAGCTCACCGTTACGTTCTTTACGCCGGCGCTGCCGCGCGATCTTAATGTGCTCTCCCGGCCGGTCACGTATCTCACCCTGACTGCGCAGAGCGCCGCGCCGCATACCGTCTCCGCGTTGATTGACGTCGATCCCGTCATCGCCGTGAACACAGCGGATGAATCGGTCACCTGGGGCCGGTCGCGCGCTGGCCGCCTTACGGTGCTCAACGTGGGCTCGCGCGACCAGCGCGTGCTCAATCGCGCCGGCGACGACCTGCGCATCGACTGGGGCTACTTCCATCTCGCTGTGCCCGATGCCGCAAACGCGCAGACCAGCGAGTCCCGCGGTGCGATGCGCAGCTTTGTGCAAACCGGCAATCTGCCCGTCTCCGACGACATGCAGATGCCGCGCGAGCCTCGCACCGGCGCGGCCCATCTCGCGGCGGTGCTTCCCTTCGGCAGCATTACAGCACCGGTTTCGCGCCACATTCTCCTCGCCTATACCGAGAACTACGCGATCGAATATCTCGGCCGCAAACTTCGTCCCTACTGGCAGCGCAACGGCGAATCTGTCGCCAACATGCTCGCCGACGCGGAGCGCGATTATGCCTCGCTCGATCGACGCGGCGTCAGCTTCGATCGCGACCTCACGGCAGATTTGGAAAAGGCCGGCGGACCTGCGTACACGCAGCTCGCCGTTCTCGCCTATCGCCAGACTCTCGCCGCGCATGGCTTTGCCGCCGATGTTGACGGCACGCCGATGCTCTTCCCCAAGGAGAATTTTTCCAACGGCTGTATCTCCACCGTGGATGTTCTCTATCCCTCGGGACCCTTCTTCCTCTTCTTCAATCCCGTGCTGCTGCAGGCGCAGCTCAAGCCGGTGATGGAGTACGCCGCGCTGCCGCGCTGGAAGTGGCCCTTCGCGCCGCACGACCTGGGCACCTACCCGCTGGCCGATGGCCAGGTCTACGGCGGCGGCGAGCGCACGGAAGAAAACCAGATGCCCGTGGAAGAGAGCGGCAATCTGCTCATCCTGACTGCCGCAATGGAGCGTGAACTGGGCAACTGGGACTTCGCCCGCCAATACTGGCCGCAATATCAGGAATGGGCCGCGTACCTGCGCGAGAAAGGCCTCGATCCGGCAAACCAGCTTTCGACCGATGACTTCGCCGGACACCTGGCCCACAACGCCAATCTCTCCATCAAGGCCATCGAGGGGCTCGCCGCCTTTGCCGAAATCGCCCGCGGCCTGGGCAAACTTGATATCGCCAACGACTACGACCGCACGGCGCATGACATGGCCGCGAGGTGGCAGACCATGGCGCGCGATGGCGACCACTATAAGCTGGCGTTCGACAAGCCCGGCACCTGGAGCCAGAAGTACAACCTGGTCTGGGATCAGCTTCTCGGACTGCATCTCTTCCCGGCCAGCGTCCGGCAAACCGAGATCGCCTTCTATCTCCAGCACCTGAACCGCTACGGCCTGCCGCTGGATAACCGCGCCACCTACACCAAGCTCGACTGGGAGATCTGGACCGCGACCCTGGCCGGCAAACCCGCCGACTGGAACACCTTGCTGGCGCCCATCGGCCGCTGGATCAACGAAGGTCCTACCCGGGTGCCGCTCACCGACTGGTACGACACCATCACCGGCAAACAGGAGGCATTCCAGGCCCGTTCCGTCGTGGGAGGCGTGTATATCAAGATGCTCGCGGATCAGGATGTCGCACAGCGCTGGCGCAATCGGCCCTGATCCGCATCAAAAAAATCTGCATTGTGGCCTGCGGATTCAAACAGCCGTAACATTCGCCATGGACAATCGAACTCGGCAGTCCAACTGCAAGGAGCGATTCGTGAAAAGAACGGTATTGGCCGTTGGTATGATCTTGTCCCTCGTGGGTTTTGCCCAGGCACAGCATTTGACTGGCGCCGGATCCACGTTCGATTACCCCATCTTCGCGAAGTGGTTCGCCGAGTACAGCGCGGCTCATCCCGGAGTGCAGATCAACTATCAGTCCATCGGCTCGGGCGGCGGTATCCAGCAGTTCTGCAACGGGCTCGTGGATTTCGGCGCGTCGGATATGCCGTTGACCGACGACATGATCGCCAAGTGCAAGGTCAAGCTGATCCACATTCCCATCGTGCTCGGCGCGGTTGCACCCATCTATAACGTTCCCGGCGTAACGAACCTGCGCTTCAGTGGCGAAACGCTTGCCAATATCTATCTTGGCAAGATCACCAACTGGGATGACAAGGCGATCGCCGACGATAACCCGGGCGTTAAGCTGCCCAACCAGAAGATCAACGTGGTCCACCGTTCCGAAGCAAGCGGCACCAGCTTCATCTGGACCGATTACCTGAGCAAGGTGAGCAAGGCCTGGGCAAGCGGCCCCGGCAAGGGCACCGCCATCGGCTGGCCCGTTGGCGTTGGCGGCAAGGGCAGTGAAGGCGTCTCCGCGCAGGTGAGCCAGTTCCCCGGCTCTATCGGCTACGTCGAGCTGATCTACGCGCTGCAGAACCACATCAGCGTGGCTCCGGTGAAGAATTCCGCCGGCAAGTGGGTGACGGCCTCGATCGCCAGCACCACCGCGGCTGCGGCCAGCGTCAAGGAGATGCCGAAGGATCTGCGCGTCTCCATCACCAACCCTCCGGGCGACGATGCCTACCCGATCGCCAGCTTCTCCTGGATTATCGCGCCGCAGCAGGACACGAACAGCGCCAACGGCAAGGTGCTGATGGACCTGCTGAGCTGGTGCGTCAAGTCCGGCCAGAGCGAGTCTTCATCCTTGGATTATGCTCCGTTGCCGCAGAATGTGGCTCAGAAGGATCTCGACGCGATCTACTCCATGAAGTAGCCTGCTACTCACTTGAACGCAAAAGGCCCGGCAAACGCCGGGCCTTTTGCTTAGCCGAAAACCGGGCCACTCCTCAGTCCCTGGCCAATAGTCCCCAGTTCCTGCTCATCCCCGTTCCTGAATCAGCCGGTCCACCAGATCCACCAGCTTCTCGCCTGTCCGAGCCAGCACAAATGCGCTGCCGTCCCAATCCAGCTTGAAGCTCGTGGAAAGCGCGGAGATCCAAATCTGCCGCACCGGCGTGTTCGGCGTGATCACGAACTTCCCCGGTGGCTCGTCAAAGAGCACATTGAGGACTCCGTTCTGCTCCTCGACCTCAAAGCCCGCGTCCTCTTCCTCCTCGCGCGCAATCAGGTGCCGCTTCAGCGACTCCAGTGCGCCTTCAGCCGCGCGCCGAAACTCCTGCTCGTCCATCATCATGGCCCAAGTGTAGCAAGGTCCGGCGCCGCTTCTGAACACCGGATCAACCGCACAGCGGGCAAGCTGCATCTATCTCTGCTGTCTCCCCTGCCGCATCGGCACGGCGAGATTTGGAGCCAGCGGATGGGAACGATCGCTACGAACCTTGGGACCCACGGCGTTCTTCCCCGCATCACGCCGGCCCTCATCTTTGCCGTCGCGGCAACTGCAGCGGCTGCTCCGGCATCGCAGCCCCTCGAACCCGCGCAGCAGCTCGTTCGCGAAGTCGTCTACAACGAACTCCACGATCATGATGCGCACGGCTACTGGCGCTACTGGATTCGCGCGTCGGCGGCCGACGGCGCACAACTCTCCGAAGTGGTCGAGACTCACGCCGGCCCTATCAAGCGCGTGATGCTGAACAACGGCCGTCCACCGCAAAACAGCGATGTGGAACTCGCCAAGCTCGAAGCCCTTGCCAACTCCTCCGATGCGCAGGCAAGCCATCGTCAGGCCTACGCGCAGGACGAAAATCGCGTTCGCCGCATTCTGGGCATGCTTCCCGATGCGTTCTGCTTCGACGACCTGGGCGAACAGAACGGCATTCGCCATCTGCGCTTCCATCCCAATCCCGCGTACTCTGCCCATACCGTCGAGGGCCGTGTCTTCCATGCGCTGACCGGCGATCTTTGGATTGACGCGCGCATGAAGCGCATGACGCGCATCGAGGGCCGGCTCAATCAGGACCTGAACTTCGGGTTTGGCCTGCTGGGCCGCGTCAACAACGGAAGCTGGTTCCGCATGCAGCGCCGCCAGGTGAGCCCAACCGAATGGAAGACCGCGGAACTCGATATTCACATGAGCGGCCGCGCCGTGATCTTCAAGACCATAGCCCGCGACACGCACGAAGTCCGAGGCGGCTTTGCCCGCGTGCCTGCGGATTGGTCCGTGGCGCAGAGCATTCAGCTCCTTGAGCAGCTTGATCCCGGATCGGCCGCAGAGCTCGCGCCGGTCGCCTTCACCCGCGGCCAATAGCGCGCAAAATCACGCCTGGTGCGGATCCCACTCACTCCCCACTGCACCAGGTACACCGTTCAAATGTGTCCGCCGTCTCGAGCCGGTCAACTCGCCCATCGCGCCTGGCAATGAACCCGTGGAGGCTGGCGGCCATGTGTATCGTGATTCCTGGCGCTCCATCTTCCATTCGGAACTCCGCCCAACCGTTATTCGTCCATGTCCGGCTCGGTCCACAGTAAGATCGCCTGGGGCAGGGTGAGAAACAGCACGACTGCAATCATCGAGAGGCCGTAGTAGAACTGTGCTGTGGTAAGCCCCGCCAAGGGAAGCAGTCTCTGCTGAGCGATACGCAGCGATCCGAACAGCATGGGGATCATGACGAAGAACGCCATTGCCTGGTACGCAATGTAGTGCGCGTGATCGCGCTGGCGCAGCTCGCGTTCGTCATTGCGCGCCTCGTCGCGATTGAGGTCCAGCACAGGGCGATAGAGGTTCAGCTTGAGCGCGAGCAGCGAAGGCGCGGCATCCCCATTGCGCGGCGGCCTGTACTTGAACGGCTTCACAAGCCCGGTGCGGTAAACGCCGCCGAGAAACAGGTAGCAGACCGCCATGGCGCCATAGAAGACCCAGGCTGTCGTTGCGCTGGTGGCGCCCGTCCATCGCCACGTGCATGCGATGAGAAGCGCCAGCGCTGCATAGAGGAAGACCACCAGCGCGCGCCGCCGCGTTCTCTGCGCCATGTCGATTCGTTTGCCCAGCAGTACGAGTTCGGCTCTCACCGGGGTTCCTCCACGTCGGGTTCGGTCCAGAGAATGATGCTCTGCGGCAGGCTCCACAGCGTGAGCACGAGAAGAAACAGGAAGGTCGGCGCCATCCATACGAGCCATTGCGCCCGCCAGGCGCTCACGACGACCGTCAACGCCATCAGGAGGAGCGCTCCCCAGCGCGCCGCCGTGTAGGCAATGAAGTGAACCCGGTCGCGTTCGTGCGTCTCCCGCTCGTCTAGCCGGAAGTCGCTGCCAATGGAATTTAAGATGATCGGCTGCGGCTTGCCGAAGATGGTCTGCGTTCCATCGCGGTCATTGAGCGGAGCCCAATGCAAACCCCGGAACGGCTTCACCGCTCCACCGGCCCGCACGCCCCCAAGGAGACCGGGCAGCAGCACCGGCCAGAAAATGAGCCATGGGGTATCGAATACCCCGTTATGCCTCACCCCGAAGCGTACAACCGCCCCCACAAAAAACGCCGCCACCACCCAGTAGAAGATCACGAGCCTGCGCCGGGCACTGCGGCTGTTAATCGACCATCCCCAACTGTTGCGCGTGTCGGCGATCATCGTGCGCCTCCTTTGATATCACCGCTGACCGTGGTGCCGGTTTCGCTCGCCTCCGGTCCGCGTTCCCTGATGCCTGCCTTGCCGTAGACCTGCTCGCTCAAGGGCCTGAACGGCTCGGTCGAGAAGATGGCTTCAATGGGTAGGCCGAAGAACTGTGCGATTGAAAACGCCAGCTTCAGGCTGGGGCCGTAGTCGCCGCGCTCCAGGAACCCGACCGTCTGGTAGTTCACCCCAAGGGCTTCGGCGAGGTCCTGCCGGCTTACGCCTCGTTCCGCGCGCAGAACCGCGATCCGGTTATAAAGTCCGCTTTCGCCCGCCCCGCCATTGGAATTATTTCCCGACATTGCAGATATATTGCTTATACGCAACAATTCGGGTCAAGTAGAAAATTAGCAGTCGCGAGTTTCCGTTCCGATCCCCGCTGTAGCCGAAGATTTTCTTGCATCCGATTTGGCATCTGCGCTATCTTTACTAACCAGTTAGTCAAAATGCCAACCCAGAACACAAATCCCGGGTCAGAACGCTCCGCCGAAACCCGTGCCCGCATTCTCGATGCGGCCTTGCGCGAGTTTGCCGCGCATGGCCTCGCCGGCGCCCGCACGGAGCGGATCGCAGCGGCGGCGGCCGTCAACAAGGCGCTGCTTTACTACTACTTCGACAGCAAGGAGAAGCTGTATGCGGCGGCGTTCGAGATGATCGCCGGCCGCATTCGCGACAGCTCGATGGCGGCATTTCTGCGGGAAGCCACCCCCGGCGAGCGGCTGGTCCGCGCCGCGATCAACCACTTCGACCGCGTGCTGTCGCAGCGCGAGTTCCAGAGCCTGATGCAGCAGGAGATGGTCCGCCTGCACCGCGGCGAGGAAGGCATGTTGCCGGTGCTGGTGAAGAAGGTGTTCGAGCCGCTGATGATTCTCTACCGCTCCACGGTGCGGGATGGGATCGCTTCGGGCGAAGTCATCGAGGCAGAGTGGATGCAGTTCATGCTCGCCGGCCTGGGCGCAAACGTCTTCTATTTTTTGAGCGCACCCGTCTGGAAACTGGCGCTGGGAGAAGACCCGCTGACGGTGGAGAACATTGCAGCGCGGCGAAGGGCGCTGGTGGAGTTTCTGGGGCAGGCAATTTTCAAGGATCGGGAGCACGGCGCGCGCATCGCTGCCAAGGTGCTCGCCGATACGCCGATGCCGGCAATCGATGGCGACCGGCTGACATTCGGAGGAACGTGTGAACGCTCGTAATCGAGTCTTTTTGATTTTGGGATTGCTGACCGTTGGATCGCTCATCTGGTACCTGCTCACGGCGCGCCCGCCCAGCGACCTGCACCTCATCGGCACGGTCGACGCCAATGAAGTCATGGTGAGCGCAAAGATCCCGGGGCGCATCGACAAGCTGACGGTGCAGGAAGGCGACAGCGTCAAGCAGGGTCAGCTTATCGCCGTCATTGAAGCCGATGACCTCGCAGCCGCCCGCGCCGCGGCCCAGGCCAACGTGGCCGTCGATCAGCAAAAGTTGCACGAGACGATGGAGACGGAGAAGCAGACCAAGGGCGCAACTTCCAGCGCTACCCTCAACGCCGAGGCACAGGTTTCCGCGGCGCAGGCGGCGCTTGCCCAGGCGCAGGCAAACCTCGAGCGCCAACAGGCCGACACTACGCGGACCGTTGCGCTGGCCAAGCAGGGCATCATGAGCCAGCAGGCGAGCGACGAGGCCAAAGCCTCGCTCGATGCCGACCAGGCCGCGGTGGATTCCGCGAAGCACCAAATCGCCGCAGCCAAAGCCGCGGTAGCGCAGGCGCGCGCCAACGAGTTGCAAGCCTCGGCGGCCGCCCGCACCGTCGCCTCCACGCGCCAGCAGGTGCAGAATGCCAAGGCCCTCGCCGACCAGGCCTCCGTCGAGCTGGGTTATGCCAACATCTATTCGCCGGTCACCGGCAAAGTAGCAGTGTGGGCCGCGCGCCAGGGTGAAGTCGTCACCATCGGCGAGCCCATCGTCACCATCACCGACCTCAGCCAGACCTGGGTCTACGCACCGCTTCCCGAAACGCAAGCCGACGCAGTCAAGCTCGGCGATCAACTCCGCGTGGTCCTGCCCAGCGGCGCAACCGTGCAGGGCAAAGTGATCGCCAAAGCCGCACAAGCCGACTTCGCCACACAGCGCGACATCAACGGCGGCCGCAAGCGCGACATCAAGACCGTGCAGATCAAGTTGCTCATTCCGAATCCCGGCGAAGAGTTCGTGCCCGGCATGACCGCTGACGTCTACATCCCCAAAAGCAAGCTGGTGAAGCGATGAAACACGGCAAAGCGCAGCGCGATGCACACGCGGGCGAAGCTCCGCCCGCGGCCATCGCCGTGGAAAAAATCGTCAAGCGCTACGGCACATTCGAAGCCGTGAAAGGCGTCACGTTCGAGGTCAAGGATGGCGAGATCTTCGGCCTCCTGGGCCCCAACGGCGCCGGCAAAAGCACGCTCATCCGCATGATGACCACGCTCATTCCGGTCACCGCGGGCCGCGCCCTCGTCGCCGGCCACGACGTCTCCAAAGACTCCAACGCCGTGCGCAACATGATCGGCGTTATCCCGCAGGCGCTCACCAGCGATCAGGACCTCACCGTCGAAGAGAACCTCAGCATCTACGCCAAGCTCTACTCGGTGCCCAAAGCCGAGCGCGAAAAGAACATCGCCGAAGTCCTCGAAGCAGTGGACCTGACCAAGTGGCGTCAGGCCGAAACCAAAACCCTCTCCGGAGGCATGCGCCGCCGCCTCGAAATCGCCCGCGGCCTCGTGCACAATCCGCGCATCTTCTTCCTCGACGAGCCCACCACCGGCCTCGATCCCGTCTCGCGCATCGCCGTCTGGGAGATGCTCAACAACCTGCGCAAAACTCGCAACCTCACCATGCTCCTTACCACGCATTACATGGAAGAGGCGGATCGCCTCTGCGATCGCATCGCCATCGTCGATCATGGCAACCTGGTCGCGCTCGGCACGCCCATGGAGTTGAAGCAGAGCGTGCCCGGCTCCAACGTCGTCGAGGTACAGTTCAATCGCGAAGACCCCGAGTGGCAGGCGCGGCTGCAGGCGCTGGCCAACGTGACGGAGGTGCAGTCGCAATCCGCCGGCTTCTATCGCGTGCTCACCTCCAACGGCTCGCAGACCACCACCCAGATCGTCGAGATGGCCGCGGGCATGGGTGAGCAGCTCACGTCCCTGAGCGTGCAAAACACCTCGCTCGACGACGTCTTCGTCCACTACACCGGCCGCCAGTTGCGCGACGAGCAAGTCAAGGCAACGTGGAGCATGCCGGCGCGCCCCGGAGGACAGCCATGAACCGGATGTTCGCAATCATCGAGCGCGAGATGCGCAAGTTCTTCCGCTCGCCGGTGCTCATGATCATGAGCATGATGCTGCCCCTCGTGCAGCTCGTCATCCTCGGCAACGCATTCGGCGGACACATCCGCAACGCGCGCGTCGCCGTCGTCGACGAAGACCGCGGCCCCGAGTCGGCCAAGATTCAGGAAGCGTTCCAGGCCGTCGCCGTCAACGTCGCCACCTTCAACACCATTCCCTACAACAACGAGCGGCAAGCCGCCGAGGCCGTGCGCGAAGGCAAAGTCGACGCCGCCGTCGTGATTCCGCCGCAGTTCAGCCGCCGCGTTTACGCCAAGGACGCGCCCCAACTCGGCCTCATCGTCGACAACTCCGACCAGTTCCTCAGCAGCACCATTGAGAGCGAGATGCAGTCGCTCGTCGACGCGCTCAATCAGCCCGTCATCCAGCCGCGCCTGGTGCAGAACATCGCCCTGCAGATCGTTGAGCTCTACCCCTACGTCGAGTACATGAAGTTCCTGCTCTCCGGCTCCATCGCCCTCGCCATGTACATCTCCGTCATGATCGGCGGCGGCATGCTCTACATCGACGACAAGGCTCGCGGCGTGCACGAGGGCTACCTCGTCACGCCCATCAGCAAGCTCGAACTCGTCATGGGCCTCAATGTCGCCGGCGCCATCAAGGCGGTGCTCTCCGGCATCTGCCTCACCGTCATCGGATCGCTCATGGCAGGCCTCGGCGTCATCTTCCATCCCGTCGCGCTGCTCAATTTGCTGCTCCTCATCCTCGGCACCTCCATCGCCTTCAACGGCATGATGTTCCTCATGATGGTGCGCGTCGACGATCCGCTGGTGCCGCGCGCCATGTTCGGCGTGCTCAACACGCTGCTCTTCTTCCCCTCCGGCGCCATCTATCCCATCGCGGCTTTTCCCAAGTGGCTGCGCGGCATCGCCATCGTCGACCCATTTACCTACGCCATTCACGGCTTCCAATCCATCCTGCTCAAAGACGGAACCTTCGTCTCCATCCAGCGCGATCTGCTGTTCCTGTTCCTCTTCGGCTTCGGCACGCTGCTGGTGGCGACGCCGATGTTTAAACGTACGCTGTGATGAAAGGTGTCAGGGATCAGGTGTCAGCTTTCAGGTTTGAGTTTTCCCTAGTCCCTAGCCCCTCGTCCCTGTTTTTAACCTTCCGGCGCGCGTCACGTGAACCGGAAAGCAAGCGAGGCGGTCCATTCCTTGTGGGAGGATGGACCGCCTCGCTGCGTTTGAATCGGAAACCTGCGGAGGTATAAATTCGCGCAACTCGCCATGAGCTAGATGCTCGAGTTCGGTGCCTCGAATTCTATGGAATCCAGGTAAGTTACGTGAGAGATTGTATCCAAGGCGAACGCCGATCGTAGGAGGCAAAGTTATGGCGCGGGAATCGAAACGTGTTTTGAGCGAAGCCGGGCGCGGAATGCACTCGCGGAGCAAGGAGGAGCGAAGCCTTGCTGGCGAGGTACTGCGTCAAAGCCAGAAACGAAAAGCCAAGCGTGGCCTGTCCCGGAAAAGCGGCAGATAACCGAGTTCTTCCGTGTTCCCTGCGCGCCGCAGGTGCGTCGACGTCGGAGCTCGCCGATACGAAAGCACCCGAGCCATCGTTTATCCGTTAGGCTTCCGGCGGCAGGCAGAGATCACAGGGGCAGCAGAATGGTGAAGCGTTTGACTCCAGTGGCGGTCGTTGCTCTCAAGGAGGTCCTCTGCTCCCGTGTGCGTGCGCCCCGTTCATCGCGGTCTCATCGCGATGAGCGGGTGGTGACCCGCCTGCCAGCGGGGCGCGATGAAAACATCTATGGGAAAGACCCACCTCCCGCAAACCGCAGGGGGCACGCGCAAATCCGGCGCTAGTATCAACTGCTCTGCAGCGGCTTCGAGATCGACTCCAGGCTCTTGCCCGCGGCCTCGATGCCGATGAAGTGCTCGAATACGCCGCCGGTAATCATCAGCGCAGCGCCCAGACCATAGCCAACCGTGACCCACCCGCGCGAACCGGTCGCAATCAGTTCGCCGAACAGCAGCGGCGCGCCCACGCCGCCAATGAGAGTGCCGATGGCGTAGAAGATCGCAATCGCGAAGGCCCGAATCTCCAGCGGAAAGATCTCGCTCACCGTAAGGTACGCGGCGCTGGCCGCCGACGACGCGACAAAGAAGATGCAACTGAACCAGATGCCCATGCCGCGCGCGCCCAGCATGCCGGAGGCAAACGGATAGAGCGCTCCGGCAAGCAGCAGTCCGGATACGCTGTAGCTGGCCGTGATCATCGGCTTGCGCCCGACGCTGTCATACAGCTTCCCCAGAAAGACAGGCCCCAGGAAACTCGCCACCGCGAAGGGCAGCAGGTGAATCGGCAAATCGCGATTTGAAATGTGAAAGAACTTCTTCACCACCAGCGCATAGGAGAAAAACACCGCATTGAAAAAGAACGACTGAGAACTCATCAGCACCAGCGCTAAGATGGATCGCTTCCGATTCTCGCCCGTCATGTTGCGAAAGATCTCGCGCAGGGGAGTATGATCGCGCACCGTGATCTTCAGCGGCTCGCCTTGCGGCTTCTTCAGCTTGCCGGCATTGCCGTGGCTGGCGCGGCGTTCGATATCGGCAACGACACGCCCGGCCTGCTCTTCATGGCCGCGAAGCATCAGCCACCGCGGGCTCTCCGGCACAAACAGACGGAGAATGAAGACGATGATTCCCAGCGTTCCGCCCACGCCAAACGCGTACCGCCAGCCACGGTTCATCGGCAGATGTCCGGCGAGCAGGAACATCGCCGTCAGCGAGCCGAGGGTCGCGCCGATCCAGAACGTGCCATTCACCACCAGGTCCACGGTGCCGCGCACCTTGCCGGGAATCAGTTCGTCCACCGCGGAGTTGATGGCCGCATATTCGCCGCCGATGCCGACGCCCGTGAAGAATCGAAAGAGGGAGAAGCTGGCATACCCCCAGGAGAAAGCACTGGCGATGGTCGCAAGCGAGTAGGTGGAAAGCGTAACCAGGAAGAGTTTGCGCCGGCCCAGCCGATCCGTGAGATAGCCGAAGAGCAGCGCGCCAAAAACCGCTCCGGCAAGGTAGGTTGTAGCGGCTCCCGTAACCTGCGGATCGGTCAGCCGCAGCCCCGACTTGCTTTCGAGGATGCCGGAGAGCGAACCGACCATCGTCACCTCAAGGCCATCGAGCAGCCATGAAGTTCCGAGAGCGATGAGGATGCGCACGTGCCAGCTCGACCACGGCAATCGATCAAGCCGCTGGGGGATATCGGATTCGATCTTGTCGCCCTGCCTGGGATCGGGCATGCTCAGCTCTCCTTCTTGAAGACGCTGATGTGCCCATTGCGTTCAAGAATGGCGTATTCGAGGTCGTCGAGGTGGAGAATCGACATGCCGCGCGCCGCGGCCTGGATGTCGTCCTTGCGCAGACTGGTGGCGTGCAGATTGTCGTGCTTCCATTCGCCTTTATCGATGAGAACCACGGGCGTGCCGTCAAGCAGCGCGCCCACGCGTGGGCTCTTGCTCTTTGCCCATGCAAGAAAGCGATGCAGGAATCCAACCACCGTCACCGCGCAGGTGCAGTTGGTCACGGAGCGATCATTGCCGACGGTGGAGAGAATGATGGTTCCGCCAATCAGGAAGATCAGCACAAATTCAAACATCGTCATCTGCGCTCCCGCACGGCGCTTGAGGATGCGCACCACCAGCAGGAGCACGAAGTAACCGACGATGGCGTGAACGATGGTAGCCATGGGAACTCAGGGCATGACGAAGATGGAGCCGTTGATGGAGTCGCTTCCCTGCACCTGAACGCGAAATTTGTGAGGCCCCGGAAAGGACGGCTGCAGCTCGATCTGAGCGCTGGCGGGGCTTTCGCTCGAGGCAAAGATATAGGTGATGCCGTCCTTGCCGATGATGGAGAGCGCCGGTTCCGGAGAGATGCGCTGCGCGCCGAGCGGCTTCACAATGGAGTCGCTTACAAAGAGCACGATGCGGTGATTTTGAATCGCTGCCGGGCCGAACTTGAAGGTCATGATGGAGGGCGTGCCGGCACGCGCCACGCGCTCGTAGTCGAGCGTCAGCGCATGATCTGGTGTTGCGGCGTGCGCTTTCGCCAGCCATCCGCGCCCGAAGGCCCCCAGCACATCCGCAAGGACGATGAGCAGCAGGATGGGCCAGATGATCTTTTCGAAGCGCCACCACTTGCGCTGGAAATCGATGTCTTCCCCGACGGCGATCTCATCGTGAATCTGCGGGACGGAATCGTGAACGGATTGTTGGAATGGAATATCTGCCATATTCGATTACCCCGCGTTGCCGGATTGTTCCGTGCTCTTTTCCTCGTCCTTTTCAGCGGGAACAATGCTGATGTGCCCGAAGACCTCAAGAACAGCAAGACGGATGCCGCTCAGGTCGCGAATGCCTTGCTCGCGCGCCATGTCCATCACATCGTCGTCCTGCAAGCGCATCTCGCTCATCGTGCGGCTGCGCCATTTTCCGTTGGAAAGCAGCACAAGCGGGGTTCCATCCAGCAGACAGGAAAAGAAGTCGAAGCGATGGCGCAGCCACGAAAGGGCGTAATGACACAAGGCGATGGTGAGGATCTGGCAGACTGCATTGGTCAGGGATGCGTCCTTGCCGACGACGCCTGTGAGGGTGAGACCGCCCAGATAGAAGATGAGCACGAATTCAAACGGCGTAAGCTGTTTACCTGGCCTGCGGCCTACGATGCGAACGAGAAAAACGAGATATAGATAACCGAATGCCGCGCGAAGGATGGTGTAGATTGCCACGCGGAGTTGCGTCTCCTGAATGCGATTGAAAGCGCATAGCCGCCGCGCTCAGACTCTAAGAGGCAGCAGTTTTGGGGAAGGTTGCCGAAGGAATGGCGGCGTTCAGAGAGATTGAACGGGCAGCAGCGTGAGGTCGTCCACCAGCCCGACCTCCTTTTGCACGAAGGGTTCGCCATACGTGACGCCGGCGAGGAGCCCATAATGGCGCGCCTCGGCGAAGGTACGCTCGCGGATCTCCTCTTCGGGGACGAAGAGGCCGCTTCCCTGCTGTTGGTTTGCGTACTGCGACTTGTAGGCCATCAGCGCGGCGTGGCGCTGCTCGATAAAAGGCGTGATATCGACGACGAAGCTCGGCCGCACGTCCGCGTAAAGGCTGGCGTACACAAGCTTGAATGGACGGAAGGGTGCAGTTCCAGTGTCGATTTTGGAGAGACCGGAAAGAAAACAAGCTTCGTAACCGAGCGAGGCCACAATGGCATGATCGGGATGCCGCGCTTGCCAGTATGGCAGGATGACGACGCGAGGACGGAGTTCGCGCAGCACGCGGACGATCTTGAGACGGTTCTCGTAGGTGTTGGCGATTGCACCGTCAGGGAGATCGAGTGCCTGCCGCCATGCGACGCCGAGCAGGCGTGCGGCCTCATCGGCTTCGCGGGCGCGATCGGCCGCGGTTCCGCGCGTGCCGGCTTCTCCCTGCGTCAGGTCGAGAATAGCGGTGCGCAGGCCGCGCGCCGCGCTTCGCAGCAGAGTGCCACCGCAGGTCTGCTCCACATCGTCGCGGTGCGCGGCGATGGCGAGAACGTCAGCGGTGGATTCAGCGCTCATGATGATGAGAAAGAACAGGAATCGGCGAGCTCAGCCTGAAACCTGAAACCTCGCGTCAGTACACCGTATTGTCGGCGTCGCTGGGCGCGTCCATGTAGGCCAGATCGTAGGCCGTACCCGTAACGGTGACGTACTGGTTGTTGTACGCCGTGCCGTCCTTGGTGGAAAAGATGTAGACCTGGCCGCCCTGTGCCGCATAGAGCTTGTGCAGCGTGGTGACGGCAGCCAGACCCGTAGCATCGCCTTCGTACGGCTCAATGGTGGTGACGGTGTTGCTTGAGGTGTTGAACATGGTGAGGCAGCCGTAGGGAAGTCCCTTTGCGTAGCGCTCGCCATTCGTGCAACCGGTCATTGCCACCCAGAGAGTGTTGTCGTCCCCAAGAATCATGCGGCTGGGTGCGCCCGGCGACCCGTCGCTGATGCCCATCGAGCCGGCCACCGTGTTGGTGCTGAGGTTGATCACGGTCAGGTTTCCGGTAAACAGGCCATCGGGCTTGAGCTGCTGGCCCACAACGTACATGGTGGAGCTGTTGATCAGCGCATTGCTGGCGCCGCCGGGAACCGGGATGGTGGTGACCGCGCCCGTGGAGGGGAGCTTTCCGGATCCCTGGTTCGGCTCGAAGATCATGGGACCGACCGGCATCACCGATACGGACGACGCGGTGCCGCCGCACTCCGGCCCGCAATTCAGGATGTATGCCGTCCCGCCATCGTTGGAGAAGATCGCTTTGACGGGTCTGTCAAAGGCGAGCGGCGCGCCGTACGGTGTGCCGGTGGCGTCAACATGATCCGGGCTCTGCGCCTGATACAGGCACCACTGGGGCGCATTCTGCGGCTCACAATCCACCGCAGCCTTGGGCCACGTGCCGGAGCCGCCGGAGTAGGCCAGCGTCTGCGCAGAACTGAGTCTCTGTGCGTAATAAATGTAGTTTGAATTCTGCACGAAGGCGAGGGCAACGGTTCCGCCGGGGTTTACGCTCACACGGTACACGCCGGGAAGATTGAGGGTGTACTCGCCGCTGGTAATCGTCTTGTCCACAACGGTGAGAGTGTGGTTGTTCTGATTGGCCGCGAAGATGAAGCTTTGATCCCGCGTGACGAAGATGCTCTGTGAGGCGCCGGGCAGCGTAGCCAGCGAACCGCCTGTCGCTTCCTTCTGGTAATTGACCCCTGTAAAGCCGCCATCGCCTGAGCTGTAAACCGCGCCGAACTGCTCTTCCGGGAAGTTCTGAATGGTCAGCGGAAGATTGCCCGAGTAGCCGGAAATGGAGTACGTCATGTTGGGATTGTTGTACGCAAAACGAACGTCATAATAGGCGTCCAGGATCTCAAGCGCGCCCTGGCTGATCGTACCCGGATTTTGGATCGCCACCATCACCCGGTAGCTCAGGCCGCTGGGTGGTAGTACACGGCCAGCAAAATAGTAGGTTTGGCCACATCCCGCCAGCATCGCAGACAGTCCCAAGGCTGCGACAGCGCTCATCCAAAAACTGCTCTTCTTCAAAATCAGATACCTCGACGGAATGTGCGGAGCATGGGGCCGCGGAAGGCAGCCGCGGACACGCGGTCGGCGGGGGATCCGCTGAATCCCTGGTCAAAAAATTGCCGGCTCCAATACTTCGTTTGACTCCCGAAGTATAACAAAGCAACCAGTACTGGTGCCCGCGGCAGAAGTTGTCCGGAGCAGCCAAAACGTCCATCCCGGGCACAAGCGGCGAACCGGCCAGGCAGGCCCCGCGGTGGATCTGCGCACGGGGCTCGGCAACGGGGAAATGGGTTAGCATTGAGGCACGATGCGTGACTTTGCTGACATGTTCGGTGACCGCCCGGTGCTGGCCGATGGCGCCATGGGGACGGTGCTGTACGCGCGCGGCGTGTTCATCAACCGCTGCTACGACGAGCTGAACCTGTCGGACCCGCACCTGATCCTGTCTGTCCACGAAGAATACCTGCAGGCCGGCGCAGAGATCCTTGAGACCAACACCTTCGGCGCCAATCGAATGCGCCTGGGCCGCCACGGACTGGCTGCAAAGGTAAAAGAGATCAACGCGGCAGGCGTGCGGATTGCCCGTCAGGCCGTCGAGCACTTCCGCGAGAAGCAGGCCGGTGAGGCCTGGGTGGCGGGATCGGTGGGGCCCCTCGGCGTGCGCCTGGAGCCGCTCGGCAAGACTGGACTGGATGAGGCTCGCCAGGCATTCGAGGAACAGATCACAGCCCTGGCCGAGGCTGGCGCCGACCTGCTGATTATTGAGACCATGTCGGCCCTGAATGAAGCACGCGAGGCGCTGCTGGCGGCGCGCGAGGCCGCACCACACCTGCCCGTCGTAGTGATGGTCACCGTCGACGACGAGGGCAACTGCCTGGATGGCGCCTCCCCGGAACATGCCGCCGCTGTGCTGACGGAACTGGGCGCGAATGCGGTGGGCGTGAATTGCTCCTCGGGACCCACAACCGTATTGACCGCCGTGGAAGCGATGCGTCCGGCCACGTCGCTGCCCATCGCCGCCATGCCGAACGCCGGGCTGCCGCGCGAGGTTGAGGGACGCAACATCTATCTCTGTTCACCGGAGTACATGGCGAGCTTCGCCCGCAAAGCCATTGCAGCGGGCGCCCAGATCGTAGGCGGCTGCTGCGGCACCACCCCCAACCATATTCGGGCCATGCGGACGGCCATGCGCGCCATGGATGCGCAGGCGCGGGTGATCGACGGCGAGCCAGTGGTCACCATCACCAGCGAGACGCCTCCAGCCCCGCTGAGCGAGCGCTCCCGCGTGGGCGCTCTCATCGAACACGGCAGCTTTGTGACGATGGTTGAGGTTGTGCCGCCGCGCGGAATCGATTGCCACGCCGAGATTGAAGGCGCGCGCATGCTGGCGAAGGCCGGCGTGCACGCCATCAACGTGCCCGATTCGCCGCGGGCTTCGGCGCGCATGAGCGCGCAGAGCCTCTGCATCCAGATTCAGCAGCACGTGAGCATCGATACCGTTCTGCATTACACCTGCCGCGACCGCAACCTGCTCAGCATTCAGTCCGATCTGCTGGGAGCATCGTCGATCGGCTTGCGGAATATCATCTGCCTCACCGGCGATCCGCCCAAGCTGGGCAACTATCCGGATGCCACGGCCGTCTTTGACATCGACGCCATCGGGCTGGTGAACATCGTGCGGCGGCTGAATCACGGCCTCGATATTGGATCCAACGCCATCGGCGCGAGCGCCAACTTCACCATCGGCGTGGCCGCCAATCCTGGCGCGCCGGACATGGAGCACGAGTTGCGGCGTTTCCGCTACAAGGTGGAAGCCGGCGCGGAGTACGCCATCACCCAGCCGGTCTTCGACCTGCGGCTGCTCGAGGACTTCCTCGAACGGATCAGGGACTTCCGCATTCCCATCTTCGCAGGCATCTGGCCGCTCACCAGCCTCCGCAACGCCGAATTCATGAAGAACGATCTGCGCGTCTCCATGCCCGAGGAGATCATGCTGCGCATGGCGCAGGCCGACGGCGCCGAGGCCGCGCGCAAAGAAGGCATCGTTATTGCGCAGGAGATGTTGGAAGCCGTGCGCCCCTATGTGCAGGGCGTGCAGGTGAGCGCCCCGTTCGGCCGCTACACGGCAGCGGCCGAGGTCATCGCAGGCGTGCTGCCCGCGCCCCAAACGGTAGCAGCGGAGTAGGCATGGCAACCTTTGAAGAATCACTCAAGCAGCTCGAAACCATCGTCGACAAGCTGGAGAAGGGCGACCTGCCCCTCGAGGAATCGCTCCGCCTGTTCGAGGAGGGCATGAAGCTCTCCGCCGGCTGCAAGCAGGAACTCGACGCCGCCGAGGGGAAGGTGCAGTTGCTGATCAAGCAGCGAGACGGCTCGTTCAAGACCGAGCCATTCGGAAACGAGAAGGCATAACGGTCCTCGGCGTCCTTGCCGAATCCGGCGGGTGGCTGCTTTCGGCTTCCGGTCCTTTCTTTTCTGCGAGTTTCGATTTCCCGCCCTGTGGGGCGACTCTGGGGAGCTTCCAATTTCACCCCCAGGACGCAACTTTCTCGGCGCAATCCTGTTTTAATAGGTTGAAAGCCCGGCCCGGGACAGGCTCCTGGGCCAGGCAGTGCTGATGGAGTGCGGCTAACCGGCCGCCTTCCTGACCCGGATCGAGCACGGCGGAACGGGACGGCACACGGAGGTGTTTATGCGGAGTTTACGCCTGCTTCTCATCGCCGCCCTGGTGGCGCTCCCCTTCAGCATCAAAGCCAACGCCCAGGTCAGCTTCGGCATCGGTATCGGCCTGGGACCCGCAGTCGTGGCAGCGCCCGCTTACTACGGGCCTCCGGATTGCCAATGGGGCTATTACGCTTATTATCCTTACTCCTGCGCCCCCTACGGCTACTACGGAGCGAGCTGGTTCGACGACGGTCTGTTCGTCGGCGTCGGCCCGTGGTGGGGTTGGGGCTGGGGCGGCGGCTGGGGTTGGGGCCGCGGCTGGGGTGATGACGGCTGGCGCGGCGGCAGATGGGGTCGCGGCGGCTGGGGCGATCACGGCTGGGGCGGTCGCGGATACGGATATCGCGGCGGCGGCTGGAATCGTGGCGGCGGATACCGCGGCGGTGGCTATCACGGCGGCGGATACGGACCGGGGCGCCCCGGCGGCTACGGCAATACCTTGCGCACCAGTAACGGGAACAGCTACGGCAGAACTCCCCTGGGCCGCGGACGGATTGGCGGCGGGTACGGGAACGGCTTCCGCGCCCCCTATAGCAACGGATTCCGTGGCAACTACGGCGGCGGCCATCCCTATGGCGGCGCGCGCGCATTCGGCGGTGGCGGATTCCACGGCGGCAACTTCGGCGGCGGACATGCCTTCGGCGGTGGACGCAGCTTCGGTGGCGGACACGCTTTCGGTGGAGGTCGCTCCTTCGGCGGCGGTGGCTTCCACGGTGGCGGCGGGTTCCACGGTGGTGGAGGCTTCCATGGTGGTGGCGGACACGGCGGCGGACGCCGGTAGTCCAGAGCGGGGACGAGGGAACAAGGGACCTAGGGAACAAGAAGGCGGCTCGTCTGCGGTGCAGGCGGGCCGCTTTTTTCTGTCTCAGCCAAGACGCTTCGGCAGTGGCGTCTGCTTTCAGTCTCCGATAGCTGGCCTTTAGGCCCGAGTTCCTAGTTTCGCAAGGGTGTCGGCGATTCGCTCGGCTGCGGCGGGGTGGGCCTGGGTTTTGGCAGCCGCGGCCATCTGCGCCAGCCGCTCCGGCGTGCGCAACAGCTCGATAAGAGCCTGCAGCAACCGTTCCGGTTCCAGTTCACTCTCCAGCAGCATCTCCGCTGCGCCGGCCTTCACAAGCTCTTCCGCGTTGCGGCGCTGGTGATCATCGGCAGCCGCCGCGAACGGAACCAGCAGCGAAGGCTTGCCGGCCGCGGCTAACTCCGCAACGGTGGACGCGCCGCTGCGGGCCATCACGAGGTTGGCGCGCGCAAAGCGGGCCGGCATGTCGTCGAGAAACGCCTGCACGGTCCAGCGCTGCGGATCGGCGCCGCTGGCCGCGTAGGCTGCCTGCGTGGTCTCGGCATGACGCGCGCCGGCCTGGTGCAAGATCGTCAATCCTGGCACTGCATCGAGCAGTGCGGGCACGATCTTCGGGAGGGTGGTGTTGAGGATGCGCGCACCTTGCGATCCCCCGAAGATGAGCAGGTGCGGAGGACCCGGCGGCGGAGACGGCAGCGCGAAGAACTCCGGCCGCACCGGGATGCCAGTCACCTCCGCGTTGCGAAACCACCGCGCCGCCGCAGGAAAGTTCAGCGCCGCAGCCTGCACGCGTTTGCCTACGAGGCGATTCGCCAGCCCCGGCATCGCGTTGGGCTCAAACGCCATGGTGGGCACGCCGGCCAGCAGGGCTGCCGCCATGCCGGGGCCGGATGCGTATCCGCCGACGCCGAAGACCGCGTCCGGATGGAACTCGCGAATGAGCGCGCGGCAGGCGAGGAGGGCGCGGGGCAAATCCAGCGCGGTGCGAAGCTTGGTGGCGAGCGAGACGTTTTTGAGCTGGCCGACCTGGATGAGGCGGACTTCAAAGCCGGCGGCGGGGACCATGCGGGACTCAAGGCCGCGTGGCGTGCCGACGAAGAGCACCTCGGCATTGTGCCGCTCGACAAGGGCACGCGCCACCGCCAGCGCCGGAATGATGTGGCCGCCGGTGCCGCCGCCGGCGATGAGGATGCGAAGGCTCAAGAGAATCCTTTCGGATTGATCTTAATTTGCCCGAGCGTGCCATTAACTTGAGGCGCTATGATTTCGCCATCATGAGACTCGCTATGCTTCATCTCGTGGCTCTCCTTGTGAGCTCCACGGCGCTCCACGGAGCTGTGAATCAATCCTGCAAGGCAGGGAGTAAAGACGGCGAAATCATTCGTATTCATGGTCGCCTGAGCATCTATAACGGCGGCTATCCAAATTTGCGTCTCTGGCAGATAGGTAGCCATCATCTCTTCGGCATTTATAGCGATGCAGGGGACCTAAGATGTAATCGTGCAGGTACCTGCAACGCGCTCGGGGACGAGGACACAGCACTACCTAGCAATCTGGACAAGTTAATGATGCTTCCCAATCCGTTGTTTGAGTTTTCTGTGTACGGGGACTTCGATGTTAAGCCCCTTGAATCCTTCCAGCGAGGCCATATGCAGGCCGGGTGCATTGTGGAGGCTCGCAACCTCCACCGAGTCCACGATTAGTCACAGTGCCAATCACCGCGAGGGGCGTCACTGGCTCTTAATCCACCTTGCGCGAAATATTCAGCAGAATCCCAATCGCCGACAGCGTCACAAAAATCGACGTCCCACCCGACGAGATCAGCGGCAGTGGAATGCCCTTGGTCGGCACCAGTGAAAGCACCACGCTGATGTTGAAGAATGCCTGCAGCAGAAACGCCGTGGTGATGCCGAAGGCGAGCAGGCGTCCGAACGGATCCTGGCACTTGAACGCCACGCGCAGCCCGCGGACTGCGAAGGTCACAAACAGAATCACGATCAGCATGGCGCCGATAAATCCCAATTCCTCGGCGATGTTGGCGAAGATGAAGTCCGTCGATGCTTCGGGCAGGTAGAAGAGCTTCTGCATGCCCTCCATGAAGCCGCGCCCGGTAAACCCGCCCGCGCCAACCGCAATCAGCGACTGGTTGATGTGAAAGCCCGCGCCCATGGGGTCGGAATCGGGGTGCAGGAAAACGAGCATGCGCTGACGCCGCCATGCCACCATAAACAGCAGCGCGGCCAGCCCGGGCAACGCCGCTGCCACGGACAGCGCGAGATACTTCCACTCCATGCCGGCCAGAATCAGCATCATGGCCGTGACGCCGGCGAGCACCAGCGCCGTGCCCAAATCCGGCTGCTTGACGACGAGCAGAATGAACACCACCGGCATGAAGGCCGCGCGCAGCAGCGTGTTCTTCCAGTCCTGCATCTGGTCCAGGCGCGTGCTCAAAAACCACGCCAGAAACAGGATGAGCACCGGCTTGGCGATCTCAGACGGCTGGAAGGTGAAGAAGCCGCCGAACCGGATCCATCGGTGCGTATTGTGCGAGTTGCGGAAGAAGAAGACCGATACCAGCAGCAGCGTCGTGATCGACAGCGCGGGATAGATGAACCGCGGGGAGTTGTAGTGCTCGTAATCCACGCGCATCAGCACGATCATCGAGAACACGCCGGCCAGCGCCCACAGCGCCTGGCGGCTCACGTCGATGTACGGGGAGTGGTAACGCGCCTCGCTCACCACGGCGGAGGCGGAAAAGACCATCGCCAGCCCCACTGAGACCAGCAGCAGCGTGGTGAAGAAGATCCATTTGTCGACGCCTACGCGTTTCGCCATCGGGTGCCCAGAATCATGCTTTCATGAACGGGCTTCTTCGATTACGCTCGCCTGCGCCTGCGAATCAAAGTGGTCAAGTTCAGACCGGAATGCGGGTGCGCCCGGTCTCGACCTTGAGACCGGGTAAACAGAACCTGACAACGCATTGCTACGCGTCCTGCCAGACCTTCCAGCCGCGCCCCTCGTGGACGAGTTCTTTGAAGACGCGGCCGCGATGTTCGTAGTTCTCGAACTGGTCGAAGCTGGAGCAGGCCGGCGCCAGGAGCACGATATCGCCGGGGTGAGCCGCCTGGGATGCAGCCGCTACTGCCTTCTCGAGGGTCTCGCAGTGGCGCAGCGGAACTACGCCGTGCAGATGGGTTTCGATTTTTTCCGCCGCGGAGCCGATGGTGTAGACGGCCTTGACGCGTTCGCGAAGAAGCTGGGAGATCTCGGTGTAGTCGGAGTTCTTGTCCTTGCCGCCGAGGATGAGGTGGATGCCGCCCTTGAATGCGGCAATCGCCTTCGCTGTCGCGTCCACATTGGTGGCCTTGGAGTCGTTGTAGAAGTCGACGCCGTTGACGGTGGCCACGAACTCCAGGCGATGCTCGACTGCACGGAAGTTCTCGACCGCGCGCCGCACCACCTCGGCAGGGCAGCCAGCGAGACGCGCCGCGCAGACTGCCGCCAGCACGTTCTCCACGTTGTGCGCGCCTTTCAGCGGGATTGCGCTGAGCGGCAGGATTGTCTCCGGCGCTTCGCTCTTCCTCTCGCGGAAGACGATGTGATCGCCCTCGACCCATGCGCCCTGATCAACCGCCTTCTCCATGGAGAACCAGTAAACGCGCGATTTGGCCCGCGGGGCTGCATCCGCTGTGCGAGGATTGTCCGCGTTCAGCACCAGGCAATCCTGTGCGTGCTGCCGGGCAAAAATCCGCTCCTTGGCCAGCGCATAATTCTCAAACGTGCCGTGGCGGTCCAGGTGATCGGGCGTAATGTTCAGGATCACGGCAATCGCCGGATGAAACTCTTCGGTCGTCTCCAGTTGGAAGCTCGACACCTCCAGCACTGACCAGGTGGCATCGGTGCTCTCATCAATCAGGCCAACTACGGGCAGGCCGATGTTGCCGCCCACCAGCGTGGGCAGGCCGGCGGCTTTCAGGATTTCGCCAACCAGCGTGGTGGTCGTGGTCTTGCCGTTGGAGCCGGTGATCGCCAGCGTCTTCCCTTTCAGGAAGCGCGCCGCCAACTCCAGTTCGCCGATGACGGGCAGGCCGAACCGCTTGACCTGCACCAGTTCCGGCGTGTCCAGCGGTACTCCCGGGCTGACTACGATCATGTCCTGGCGGCGGAAGGTGAGCAGGCCGTGCCCGCCTGCCTCCACGTTGATGCCCTCTTCCAGCAGCGCGGGAATATCCTTGGCGAGCGCCTCGGCGCTGCGGACGTCGCTTACGGTGACGTGCGCGCCCTGACGCCTCAAAAACAGGGCCGCCGCCAGGCCCGACTTGCCCAACCCGACGACCAGAACTTTCTTGCCCTTCAACTCCATCATTCGGATCCCTTAAGCGCTCTGCTCTTCCATTGTGCTTCGGCCGACTGCTCCCTGGGAAGGGGCGCGCTTGATACGCTCACTTCCCCACAGATAAAACGTGTAAAAGAGCGCACCGTAAAACATCCCGATGAGCAAAAGAAAGAACCACATGATGCGCATTCCCGCATTTGACCGATCTAAGGCAACCCAGTAGACCCAAGCTGCGCCCCAGAGGAACACCGCTCCGACGCCGGTGTAAACTCCCCAACCGACAAATAGATATGAGACAAATTTGGGAACCAAATCTAGCAAGTTAATGCCGGGTGAATGAGCGAAGGCACCATAAATGGAAAGACTCGCACTCGCGATGGTAAAAGCCGCAATCGAAAGAGCGACTGAATAAAAGAACCAGATCACAACCCCCGGGATGAGGTGCTTGTCATTGACCAGATATGGTCGCATCACGCTCCACCTTCTTCTATCTCAGCTTCAGCGTCGTCAGCGCAAACAGCGCAAACACCAGCGCAAGGATCCAGAAGCGCGCAATCACCTTCGACTCGCTCCAGCCAAGCTGCTCGAAGTGGTGATGGATGGGCGCCATCTTGAAGATACGCTTTTTGCGCAGCTTGTAGCTGCCCACCTGCAGCATCACGGAGACCGCCTCCATGATGAACACGCCGCCAATAAACAGAAGCAGCAGTTCCTGCCGGATGATGATGGCTACGGTGCCGATGGCCCCCCCAAGCGCCAGCGAGCCCACGTCTCCCATGAAGATCTCCGCCGGGTGCGCGTTGTACCAAAGGAAGCCGATTGAGGCCCCGACCATCGAGCCGCAGAAGACAGTCAGTTCGCTGACCATGGGCATGCGCTGCAACTCCAGGTAGTCTGCGAAGACCACGTGGCCGCTCACGTACGTCAACACCGTGAGCGCGCCGGCGGCGATGATGGTGCAGCCGATGGCGAGGCCGTCGAGGCCATCCGTCAGGTTCACGGCATTCGACGAGCCCATTAGGACGAACACGACCCAGGCCACAAACGGCAGAAATGCGAGAAATTCCAGATGCGGGACGTGCATGGGCCAGTGCCACAGCAGGGTGGGCCGCCACGCCTTGATGAACGGGACCGACATTGAAGTCGAAAACCGCCCGAACTGCTGCAGCACGATCAGAGCAATGGCAACAATCGCCGCGGCGATTCCCTGCCCCAGCAGCTTTTGACGGCTCGTGAGGCCGAGATTCCGCTTCTTGACCACCTTGATGTAATCGTCGGCGAAGCCCACCGCGCCGAAGGCCAGCGTTGCAAACACGACGATCCACA
Source organism: Acidobacteriota bacterium (assembly GCA_046566985.1). GTDB lineage: Bacteria > Acidobacteriota > Terriglobia > Terriglobales > Acidobacteriaceae > Telmatobacter. The sequence continues at coordinate 50,973 of JBKICT010000010.1, forward strand.
CCAGTGGGTTAGAGGGGTCGGACCAAAGAACCGTGGGCAGCAGAATGGCAATCGCGATCAGCACCCCGCCCATGGTGGGCGTGCCCGATTTCTTCTGGTGGGACTTGGGGCCTTCCTCGCGGATGTACTGGCCAATCTGGAACTCGCGCAGCTTCTGGATGACGTACGGCCCGATCAGGAGCGCGATCAGCAGCGCCGTCAACGACGCAAACGCCGTCCGGAACGTGAGATAGCGAAAGATGCGGAAGGGGTGAAAGAACGGATACAGCTTTTGATAGAGCAGCCAGTAAAGCAAGTGGCCTCCAGAGCCGGCCTGATGCGGGATTCAGCTTGATTCTACAGGCACTCGGCATTCCCTACTGTGGAATTGGAGGCAGGTGCCAAGCTCGTCCACAGTGGATCGGGACTACCTGGCGGCGGCTCGCTGCTTCTTCAGTTGGGCCTCAAAATTGCGCTGCGCATCCTCCACAAACTTCCGGTAGCCGGCCGGATCGATGAATGCATTCCGGTCGCCAGCCTGGAAGCGCGCGTACTTCTCCTTGAGCCCGAAGTAGATTCCGTGGGCGCCGAGAAATACGTCGCAGGGCAGGGCTCGAAGTTCGGCGAACTGCCGCTCGAAATCCTGCGCGATCTGGGGATATTGTTTGTTGCCCACGAGTTTGTAGCTGGAGAGCGCATACGGGCCGCCGACGATGACAACGTGGAGGACTTTGCCGCCCTGTTGCTCATCCATCGTCCAGGTGATGGCGCCTTTCGTGTGGCCCGCGGTTTTATGTGCGGTCAGCACCGTCCCGCCAAGCTCGACCGTATCGCCGTCGTGGAGCACCCTATCCACCTTCGTCGGCGGAAACCACATGGTCCTGTCGTGGCCGAATGCAAAATCGTCGCGCCCGCCCGACTCAACCGTCGCCACATCCGCGTCCATTACTTCGTACTTTGCGCCGGTCATCTTTTTAATGAGCGCGCTCCCGGCGGCGTGATCGAAGTGCGCGTGGCTTATAAGAAGAATCTTGACGTCACTGAATTTGAATCCCAGCTTTTCGACGCTCTTTCTGATCAGCGCCGGGGAGGATTCCAGATTGCTGTTGATCAGGATGTCGCCTTTGGGGGTCACGACGAGGTACGAGGCCAGGTCGGCGCTGCCCACGTAATAGAGATTGCCCGCGATTCGAAACGGCGGAAAGGGCGTGGTCCAATCCTTCGGCTGCTCCGCGCGGGCGGCGACTCCCAGCAGTAAGGCGGCTGCGAGGACCGCAAGAAAGCTCTTTCTCAATGGCCTGCTCCGTTTTCTTCCTGTCCCTGCGCAATGGCGATCGCCCGCTCCAGCCGAACGCCGCGCGAGCCCTTCACCAGCACCACATCGCCGCTGCGCAAATTCGTCTTCAGCCACGCGCCTGCGGCGTTTGCATCCGGCAAGAACACCGACGACACGCCGCCGGCACAGGCAGCCGAGGCCAGATGCTCCGCATTCCCGCGCACGCCCACCACCATATCCAGCCCCGCTTCTGCCGCCGCCTTGCCGCAGGCCGCGTGCAGCGCGGGCCCATGCTCGCCCAGCTCCAGCATCTCCCCGGCAATCAGAATCCGCCGCTTGCCGGGCCGCGCGGCCAGCGTGCGAATCATCGATCGCAGCGCCTCCGGGTTCGAGTTATAGCTGTCGTTCAGAATGGTCGCGCCATTCAGCTCCACAACTTCCCCGCGCTTATCGCCCGCTCTGAGACTCGCCAGAGCTTTTTCCGCCGCCGGCAGATCCACCCCAGCCTCGCGCGCTACAGCCAGTGCCGCCATCGCGTTCAGCGCATTGTGCGCGCCCAAAAGCTGCATCGTGAGTCCGCCTTCGCACTCGCCGGAGCGATAGCGAACGTGCAAGCCTTCCAGGTCTTCCTGCGCCTCAAGAATTCGCGGATCGGCGCACGGCCCATTGCCGAAGTAGACGGCCTTGCCGGCAAAATCGCGCCCGAACTGCGATACGAATGCATCGTCGCAATTCAGAAATGCAACGCCGGAAGCCGGCAATGAGGCCACCAGTTCGAACTTGGCCCGTGCAATCCCCGCCTGCCCGTCGTTGAAGTTCTCCACATGCGCCATACCCACGTTTGTCACCACGCCCCAATCGGGCGCGGCAATGCGCGCCAGCGCCGCGATCTCGCCGATGTGGTTCATGCCCATCTCAACCACGGCATACTCGTGCTCCGGCTCCAGGCGGAGCAACTGCAGCGGAAGCCCGAAAGCATTGTTGAGGTTTCCCATCGACTTGTGCACTTTATATCGCGCGCCGAGCGCGGCGGCGATTGCGTCCTTCGTGGTGGTCTTGCCCGCCGAGCCGGTAATGGCCACCAGCCGCTTGCCCCACTGTCGCCGCACATGGCCGGCCAGCGCCTGCAGCGCAATCAGCGGATCGTCGGTCAGCAGCAGCGGAGCCGCTAACGCTCCGTCGGGCAGCTTGTCGACCTTGTGCCGCGAAACCACCGCGCCCACGGCCCCTCGCTCGACAGCCGCGGCCACGAAATCGTGCCCGTCAAACCGCTCGCCGCGCACCGCGAAGAACAGTTCACCCGGCGCAATCGTACGCGAGTCGATCGAGTAACCCTGCGCGACACGCGTACCAGCGTTCGCCAGCGTCGGCGGCGCCTCCAGCACCGCACCCGCACCTAGCGCGGCCTCAGCCAATGTCAGCTTCATGCACGATCTCCATGGCCCATATCCTTCAACGCTACGCGTGCAACCTCCGCATCATCGAACGGAATCGTTCGATCGGCGAGGATCTGTTCCTTCTCGTGCCCTTTGCCTGCAATCAGCACGACATCTCCGGGCTTTGCATCGACGAGTGCTACCTGAATCGCCGATATGCGATCCGGCTCGATCGTATACGGTGTACCCGTTGTCTTCAGGCCAGGCTCGATCTCAGCCAGAATCGCCAGCGGATCTTCGCTGCGCGGATTGTCGCTGGTGGCCACCACAAAATCGCTGCCCTCCCCGGCCGCCTGCCCCATCTTCGGCCGCTTGGTGCGATCCCGATCCCCGCCGCATCCAAACACCGTAATCACGCGCCCGCCGCGATCCTTCACCATCTGCCGCGCCAGCGCCGTAAGGTTCCGCAGCGCGTCATCGGTATGGGCGTAATCCACGATCACCGTGAACGGCTGGCCCGCATCGACCGGCTGAAAGCGTCCCGGTACCGGCCGCAGTTGCGGAACAAAGCTTGCGAGTTGCGCGAAAGGGATTCCCCGCGCATGTGCTGCTGTCAACGCCGCCAGCAAGTTCAGCACGTTCACCTCGCCGGCCAGTTGCGAAACGACCTCAGCCGATCCCGCTGGTGTTTCCAGTTGGATGCGCGCTCCGCCCGGCGTGAGCTCAATCTTCTCAGCCCGCCATTCGGCTGCGCCAATCCCGTACAGCCGCACCTCTGCGCCCGCCCGCCGCGCCGCAGCCGCCAACTGCTTGGCCCGCTCATCCTGCGCGTTAATGACCGCCACACGCGGCGCCGGATACACCTTTCCATCGAACAGAAGGCGCTTTGCCGCGAAGTATTTTTCCATCGTCTCGTGATAATCCAGATGATCGCGGGTGAGATTGGTAAACACGGCCACATCGAACTTGACGCCGGCCATCCGGCCCTGATCCAGGGCGTGGCTTGAGACCTCCGTCACCAGTTCCGTAGCGCCGCACTCAACACCCTCCGCCATCAACTCGAACAGATCGCGCGACTCCGGTGTCGTGTGCACCGACTTTCGCACTTCGCCTGCCACGTGATACTCGATCGTGCCCACCAGCACCGTCTTGCGGGTCGCGAAGTTCAGCAGGCTTTCAACCAGGAACGCCGTCGTGGTTTTGCCATTCGTGCCCGTAATCCCTGTCGCGGCCAGCTTCTTCTCCGGATGCCCGAAGAACGCCGCCGAAGCCTGCGCCAGCGCGCGCCGCCCGTGCTCCACCTCGAGCACCGGGGTGTCAGGGTTGTAGACAAGCAGATGGTCGAAGGTCTGGCTGGAGTCGGTGATGATGCCGGCCGCGCCAGACCCAATCGCCTTCTCCACATAACGATTGCCGTCCGTTGTGCCGCCCTTCATCGCGACAAACACTGCTCCCGGACGCACCCGACGGGAGTCATATTCCACGCCGGCAATGGGGCTCGCGGTATCCCCGGACGCGCCCACGGCTTCCACTTCGGCAATGAGTTCTTTCCACTGCATCTCGTGCTCGATTGTAGTTGGAAGCAGCCCGCCCGTCGCTCAGTTGTGAAGGATTTATCGCCCGCAGTGCACCACGATGTGCGTGCCGGGATTCACCATCGTTCCCGCCGCGGGAGCCTGTTGGCGCACGCTGCCGCTGCCCGTCACATCCACATCCAGTCCCGCACTTGCCGCCGCCACAATCACCTGCCGCATGGGCAGCCCTATCAGCGAGGGCACACGCACCTGACTGTTCGTCTGCAGAATCACGCTGCGCTGAGGCGGCGCGGTCGCCTTCGCCTCGCTTGCACTCTGGTTTGGCGCGCTGCTTTCCGCTGGCGGCGTTGCCTTCCTGCCGCCTGCCTGCGCCGCGCTGCTCTTGTCGGCCACCGCAACCGGTTGCTGCGTCGAGTCATCGACCGAAGACCGCAGGCCATCATCGCTGGGCAGGTCATTGGCGGCCGCGTACAGAGCGTTCACGTCTTCCTGATTGTCGCCGTCGTCTTCCGCCGGCTGCTTTACGGCCTTTGCTTCCAGAAGCTGCTTTTCCGGCCGCACGTCTTCGTCGTGCGGCACGCTCAGGTACTCCAGCACCTGCTGCGCCACCTCGGCGAATACCGGCGCCGACACTTCGGTGCCGTAATACTTGCCGCCCTTCGGGTTGTCGATGACCACCGCCACCGAAATCACCGGATTCCGAATCGGCGCGATTCCCGCGAACGAGGCCACGTGCATCGTCTTCGAATAGCGATGGGTGAGCGGATCGATCTTCTGCGCGGTGCCTGTCTTGCCGCCCGCCGAGTAGCCGTTCAGCATCGCCGGCTTGCCGGTGCCATGCAGCACCACGCCTTCCATCATCTCCCGCATCTGCGCGGCGGTGTAGGCCGAGATCACGCGATGCGCGCCCGCCGGCAGAGGATCGGGCAACTCCCCACCCGGCTTGAAGGGATGCGGCTCCAGACCCTTCTGGGTATCCCCCGTGATGAGCACGTGCGGCGGAAGATACACGCCCCCGTTCGCAATCGTTGACACCATCGAGACAAGCTGCAGCGGGGTAACACCCACTTCCTGGCCAATGGCCAGCGATCCAATCGACGATCCGCTCCACTTGGACGGCGGCCGGAGCAGCCCGCGTGTTTCGCCCGGCAACTCAATCCCCGGCTTCTGCCCAAATCCAAACGCACGCATGTACTGATAAAACTTGTCCGGCCCAACCTTCAGCGCCAGCTTCACCGCAGCCACGTCGCTGGAACGCGCCAGCGCCGTCGACACGGGAATCACCCCAAGTCCGCGATCGGACTTATCGTCGTGAATCACGCGGCCCGCCAGCGTGATCTGCCCGCCCTGGCAGTCGATCATGTCTGTCGGAGTCGTAACCTTCTGGTCCAGCGCTGCCGAATACGTAACCAGCTTGAACGTCGAACCCGGCTCGTAGATATCGCTCACCGCGTGATCGCGCAGCAGCGCCGGCGTGGCATGCCGAAAATCGTTCGGATTGAAGGTCGGCCGAATCGCCAGCGCCAGAATCTGGCCGGTGTATACGTCCTGCACCACCACCGTGCCGTTGTCGGCGTGGGTCGTCTCCATCGCATGGTCCAACGCCCGCTCCGCGATGAACTGAACGTTCTCGTCGATCGTCAGCTCCATGCTCTGGCCAGGCTGCGGCTCGCGCTCGCTCGACACCAGCACCCGCCGCCGCGCATCCATCGCGGTCAGCATCTTGCCCGGCTGGCCGTGCAGCTCGGGCTCAAACTTGCGCTCCAGTCCGCCCAGCCCGGTGTCGTCGATGCCCACGTACCCCAGCACCTGCGCAGCCATCTGGTTGTCTGGATAAAAGCGCTTGAACTCCTTCTGGAAGTAGATCCCCTTCATGTTCAGCGCTTTCACCTGCGCTGCCACGTCGGGGTTCACGCGCCGCGCAACCCAGGCGAATTCACGGCCCGCTGCCAGCCGCTTCGCAATCTCCGCCTCCGCCGTCTGCCTGTCTTCCGGATTGGTGTGCACAATCGACGCCAGCGTCTTTGCCGCGGCGTCCTTGTCCTCAATTTCACTGGGGACGGCGTAGATGGACGGCACCTGCACCGTCATGGCCAGCTCGCGCATATTGCGGTCGTAGAGCACGCCCCGCCGCGGCGCCACATCAAACGTGCGCTGCTGCTCCTTCTGCGCGCGCTCGATGTACTCCTGGTGCCGCACTACCTGCAACCAGAACAGGCGCACCGCAATGGCGCATGTCCAGAACAGAAAAAACAGGCAGATGAGCCAGAAGCGCGCCCGCCGCATCGGCACAGCGCGTGTCATGCTCGGGTTTCGATAAGCGCGGATCGCGGCGGCCTGTTGCATGGGGAATAAGATCCTGCGCCTGACGCGCTACTGTGCCGGCTCGACCGGCGCCTGCACCTGCGCCAGTACCGGCGCGCTCGAATTCATCGGTGCATTCGGATGCACCACCTGTCCCGGCTGCGGCTCGGCCATGCCCATCTCGCGGGCCATCGTGTCGATGCGCTCCGGCTGCGTCAACTGCGCTTCCTTGAGCCGCAACTGCCGGTTCTGCTCCCTCAACTGCTCCAGCACCTGCTTCTCGCTCTCCACGCGATAGGAGCTCTCGATAGCGCTGAAGTGCTGCAGGCCATAGATCATGATGAGCGAGAACAGCACCGTAACGGCTGCGCCGAAGACGCGCATCTCGCGCACGCGCACCGGATCCGGCGCCTTCACCAGCCGTGTGTTGTCAAAGTGCTTTGCAAAATAGAACTCCGGCGTGCGTACGCCGCGCCGCCGCTGCGGCTGTAGCGCCAGCACCTCCGTGTTGCGCTCGGCCACCCGCGCGCCCCAGCTCCGTCCCGCCCCGATAAATGTTGTCGCCGCTGCCGCCATATTGCATTCCTCCGGAATGCAGGGAGTAGGCAGTAGGGAGTAGGGAATAACAAACGCACTTCCCTGCCCCGTGAACCTGTCTCCTACTCCCTATTCCCTATTCCCTACTGCCTGTCTTTCCGCGGCCCTCATCTTCGCGCTTCTCGCCCGCGGATTCCGCTCAATCTCTTCCTCGCTTCCAGTCACCGGCTTCTTCGTCAGGACCGTCCAGATCCCGTTTCGCGCTCCCTCGCGCAAGCTGTCCTTCACAATCCGGTCTTCCAGCGAGTGAAAACTAATCACCACCAGGCGTCCCGAGGGCTTAAGCAACTTTGGTGCGGCCTCCATCAACGCCTTGATCTCATCCAATTCACGGTTCACATAAATGCGTAATGCCTGAAACGTTCGTGTTGCCGGGTGAATCCTGTCTCCTTTCATTGCCGGGGCGGCTGCTCTGACAATCTGGGCTAACTGCCCTGTTGTCGTCACAGGCCGCCCGCGCACAATGGCTCTGGCGATTCTCCGCGACCTCCTTTCCTCTCCGTATTCGTAGATAAGGTCTGCAAGCTCGCGCTCGCTCGCCTCATTTACCACCTGTTCGGCGGTCTCGCCCCGGCGCGTATCCATGCGCATGTCCAGGGGCCCGTCCGCCATAAAACTGAATCCTCGCGATGCCTCATCCAGCTGCAGGCTGCTTACGCCGATATCCGCCAGTACCGCGTCTACCGATCCCTGCTCGATGTATCTTGGAGCAGCGCTGAACGGCTCGCCGATCAACTCCACCTGCGGCGCTTCGGCGCCCAACTCAGCTCGAACCGCATCGAGCTTTGCCGCCGCCAGCTCCATCGCCTGCGGATCGCGATCAAACGCGATCAGCTTGCCCTTGGATCCCAGCCGCCGCAGAATCTCGCTGCTGTGCCCGGCCAGCCCCAGCGTGCAATCCACAACCGTGGCGCCCGGCCGCACCGCCAGATACTGCATCGCTTCTTGTAAAAGAACCGGCACATGGCGTTCTCTCTCACTCGTCATGCGCTCCCCCTGAGGGGTGTCTCCCAGGACCCTTGTTCCCTCGGTCCCTAGCTCTTCCGGCGAAGGATCTCCGCCATCTTCCCCCGGTCCTCGCTGGTCAGAGCGTTGGCCGTCAAACTCGCTTCAAACGTCTTGCGGTTGTGAACCTCGATATAGGTCCGCATCCCGATCACCACCGCATCCTGATCGTCCAACCCCGCCGCGCTACGCAAAATCTGCGGCAGCAGCACCCGGCCCTGGCTGTCCATCTCCACCTGCTGGCCGTAGTAGCTGGTCAGGCTCAAATACTTCCGGACCGCCTCATCCATCTCGCTGGCGTCCGCCAACTGCTCTTCGCGCTTCTCCCACTCCGGCAGCGGCCAAACCTCTGCGCTCTTGCCGTCGGTCGAAGTCACGTAAAACTGGGTCACGCTCCCGGCATCCACCAGTTGCTTGAAGGCGGACGGCAGCTTCAGCCTGCCCTTCTCGTCCACCTTGGCTGGATGATTGCCCCGAAACATTCCCGAATTCCCCCGCTTCACACTCCGGCAGCGACCATCTGGATTCGTCCGCCGGCCAAAACCCCAAAACCTGTGGCATAGGGAGCCGATCCGGGGTATTCTTCCCCTTGGAATCCGGTTATAGGCTCCACTTTGCTCCCTTTTGTTCCACTTCGTAGACGATCATAGCCCACATCAACTCCCTGTCCAACAGGAATTTCAGCCGGTTTACCCCAACTTTCGGTTGAATTGCGCTCAGACTAGACCATTGGGTAATTACCCGGGCGTCACCACAAGATGTTGTGTTTACTGGTTTGGTTCTGTTTGAACTTGAGGGACTTGGCAAGGAATGTGAACTGGATGTAAGGCAAATAAAAAGCGAAAGCGTGAGCGGCCCTCGAATCGATCGACCGCTTCCCTGCCCTTCTCCGACACCCTGATGCGCTCCGCCTCGATCGCAAAATCTCTTCAGCCATCCCACTCCTGTTGCATCTCTCATGTAGTTTTCCGTGGACCGGCCCGGGCTGTTGCGCGCTCCTGCGCCAGTTCGCGGCCGCATATTTAAATGCCGTTTCCACCCACAGGAGAGACACGTATGCAAGCTCCTACATTCCGCTTTGCCGCGCTTCCGCTTCTCGCAGTGCTTCTTGTTCCAGCGGTCAGCCAGGGACCCGGACCGCGTGGCCGAGTCTATGATCCCGCTACCGAAACCACCGTCTCCGGCACAGTCGATAAGGTCACCACTGTCGACCGCGGCGGCAACTGGCAGGGCATCCATCTCACCCTCAAATCCGGCGAAGAAACCTACGACGTCCACGCCGGGCCGTCCGCTTTCATCGCAGACAAAGGCTTCAGCTTCGCCGCGGGCGATCAGCTTGAAGTGCTTGGCTCCAAAGTCACTCTCAACAACGCCCCTGCGCTCATCGCACGCGAAATCCGCAAGGACGGCAAATCTCTCACTCTGCGCAACAGCAGCGGCATTCCGCTCTGGGCCGGCCAGGGCCGCCGCTGGCGCTGACCCATCCTCACAGTCAATCGCGAGGGCAGGTCTGTGCTTTGTCCACACCTGCCCACGCGAGAAATGCCCCCGGAATCGCCCCCTTCCGGGCCCCGGCAAGCGGCGCTCGCTATAATCCCCGCGAAAGGATCAGCCTCTCTTCATGCGCACTCTACGTTCGCTTGCTGCACTTCTTGTCTCCCTCATTGCCTCATCCGGTCTCGTCTTTGCCGCACCCGCGCCCGTTAATTCCCACGCCAGTCCCGAGGCCCGCGCCCTGCTCGCCTACCTCGACTCCATCTCCGGCAAAGCGATCATTACCGGACAGCACAACTTTCCCAATGACGGCTCGCGCTGGACCGATCTCGACTACGACCTCACCGGCAAATACCCCGGCCTCTTCGGCAAGGACTTCGGCTTCTCCGGCGGCGAAGACAAGGACAGCGTGCTCTCCCGCCCCGCCAGCGTGGAGGAGATCGAGCGCCAGTGGGCCAACGGCGACGTCATCGCCCTCACCTGGCATGCCGTGCGCCCCACCGACGACGAGCCCGTCACCTTCCACGACAGCGTGCAAGGCCGCCTGACCGACTACGAATGGCACGAGTTGCTCACGCCCGGCACCCCGCTCTACAACCGCTGGTGCCAACAAGTCGACGTGATCGCCGGCTATCTCCGCGCCCTGCGCGACGCCCACGTTCCGGTCCTCTTCCGCCCCTACCACGAAATGAATGGCAACTGGTTCTGGTGGGGCTACCGTCCCGGCCCCAACGGCTCCGCCGCGCTTTATCGGCAGCTCTACCACCGCTTCGTCGACGTCCATCACCTCGACAACCTTATCTGGGTCTGGAACGTGAACGCCCCCGGCGGCGCAGCGGCTCCGGTAGACGACTACTACCCCGGCGACAAATACGTCGACGTCGTCACCATGGACATCTACGGCGCCTTTGAACAGAGCTACTACGATTCCATGCTCAAGCTCGCCGGCGGCACGGGCCCTGATGCCAAGCCCATCGCCCTTGCCGAAGTCGGCGCGCCGCCCAGCCTCGACGTGCTCGCCCAACAGCCCCGCTGGACCTACTTCATGCAGTGGTCGGGCTTCGTCGATCCCAACCACATGGACGCAGTGAACGCCGTCTACAACGCCCCGCAGGCGCTTAATCGCAACGATCCCCGCCTCGCCGCGCCTCTCGCCGCCATCCGCAAAGCAACGATGGCGCAAACCGGCGGCAAGCCCGCTGTGGAGCCCGTAAGTCCGGATGCGGACTCGGAAGCCAAAGCCTTGCTCGACCGGCTCGCGGACGCACCCGGGAAAGCCGTTCTCAGCGCCGAAGCCGAACCCGCTCCCGTCAACGGCCAGGTCACCGACGCGGCACAGCTTCCGCAACCGGCCATCGTCTCCGCCAATCTCGACACCACTCCAGCAGCCGCGGCACGACTCGATGACCTGATCCAGCGCGCGAAGAAGAGCCACTCCGCGGTCCGCCTGTCCTGGGCGCCCAATTCGCCTACCGGCACCGGCGCCGCAAAATCGCACCTCACCGACTTCGAGTGGAACGAACTCCTCACCCCCGGCAGCGATCTCAACAAGCTCTGGGCCGATCAGGTGGACACCGCCGCGCAATCCTTGCGCAAGTTCCAGGAAGCGCACATCCCCGTCCTCTTCGTTCCCTATCCCGATGCCAACGGCAAGGATTACTGGTGGGCCGGCCGCACAGGAATCCACGGCTCAGCCGAGCTCTACCGCATGCTCTTCGACCGCCTCACGGCTCACCAAGGCCTGCACAATCTGCTCTGGACCTGGCAAATCGCCCCGCCCGCTTTCGGCCCCGGCCCAACCGCGCAGCCCAGCGACTTCTTCCCCGGCCTGCTTTACGTCGACGCGCTCGAGCTCCGCACAGGCCATCTCAACGGCCGCTGGCCCCTCGATCGCCTCCTAACCTCCATCGGTGTGGGCAAGCCCGTTGGAGTGGAACTCACCAATGGCATACCGGCCGCCGCAAGCTTCGCTCCGCCGTCGTCGTGGTGCTGGTTCGTGCTCGATCAACCCGGCGCCAACACCGCAGCCCTTCGCACGCTCCTGGCCGACCCCCACGTCGCCTCTACCCCTCATCAATAATGTGGAATCCCCGGCCCCTCGCTTTCGGGGACCGGGGATTCCATCACTCCCAACAATCACGCACCACGAACGTGATAGAAACTAAAGGGACGGCTCCTGCCGCACGCCATGGCCACAACGCCCACTGCAAACTCGGTCAAGGTTCTGATCGTCGAAGACGAGCCGCACGCCCTTGCCGGCCTCGCCGAACTCATCTCCGGCTGGGGCTATCGCACGGAAACGGCCCGCGACGGCATCGAAGGCTGGGAGAAGATTCTCGCCTGGAATCCTGCCATCGTCGTCACCGACCTCAAGATGCCCCGCCTTGACGGAATCGGTCTGCTCGCGCGCCTCTCGGAAGAAGGGCCAAACTTCAAATCCAACACCGCCGTGGTGCTCCTCACCGCGCAGGGCAGCATTCCTATCGCCGTCGAAGCCATGAAGCTCGGCGCCTATGACTTCCTGCTCAAGCCTGTCGATGCCACGCGTCTGCGCAACATACTCGGCAACGCAACGCGCCAGCGCGAAACCGAAATCGAGCTCGAAGTGGCCCGTCGCCGCCTCCGCGAGACCGGCGTCCTCGGCTCCATGGTGGGCAACTCCAAGATGATGCGCGAAATCTTCGCGCTCATCGAGCAGATCGCCCCCTCCAACGTCTCCGTGCTCGTCACCGGCGAAAGCGGCACCGGCAAGGAACTCGTCGCCCGCACGCTGCATGACCTGAGCCCGCGCAAGCCGCACCCGTTTGTCGCCGTCAACTGCGCGGCCATTCCAGAGACGCTGATCGAAAGCGAAATCTTCGGCCACGAGAAGGGCTCATTCACCGGCGCGCTCGAACGCCGCATCGGCTGCTTCGAGCTCGCCAATGGTGGCACGCTCCTGCTCGACGAACTCGCCGAGATGCCCATCGGCACGCAGGCCAAACTGCTCCGCGTGCTTGAAGAACGCAAGCTGCGCCGCCTTGGCGCCCGCAGCGAAGTGGACGTGGACGTGCGCGTGCTCGCCGCCACCAATCGCAACCCGGAGGAAGCCATCTCCGCCGGCAATCTGCGCGCCGACCTCTTCTATCGCCTCAACGTATTCCACATCCATCTGCCGCCACTGCGTGCGCACATGGACGACCTGCCCGCCATGACGGAAGCCATGCTCACGGAGATGAACTCCAAGCACAGCCGAAAAGTATCCGGCCTCGCGCCCTCCATCCTCGATCGCATGATGGCCTACAACTGGCCCGGCAACGCCCGCGAACTGCGCAACACAATCGAGCGCGCCGTCATTCTTTGCCCCGACGGCATGCCTCTCGACGCCGGCCATCTGCCTCCCGGCTTCGGCAAGTCGCAGACTGCCGCTGCGCTGCCCGATGACAGCAGCGCCGTGCCCGTGCGCGTGGGCAACACAGTCGACGAGGCCGAGCGCATGCTCATCCTCAAAACGCTCGAAGCCACCGGCCAGAACAAAACCCGCGCCGCGGAAATCCTCGGCGTCAGCCTCAAGACCCTCCACAACAAGCTCAAGGAATATAACCAGGCCAGCCAGCCGGCCTGATTGTTACTGCGCATGCCAGAATCTTCAGCCGGGTCTCGCAACCGCGACCCGGGGGCGACGAAGCATCGGCAAGACCATCCTAGGTCTGGGATTGTAGATAGCCCATGCCGGTCAGCACGCCGCGCATGTAGCTGATGCTGGCGATGACGCCGGGCATAGGGTTGTCGGCGTGGACCTCGTATTCCAGATCGACAAAGCCTGGGTACTGGATGGCGATGAGCGCCTGGAATATCTCGCGAACCGGCATCTTGCCCTGGCCGACGGCGACCTGACTCTCCTTGTCCGTGAAGCTGGTCAGGTCTTTCATGTGAATGTTGTGCACGCGCGGGCCGATGGTGCGGATGGCCTGCACCACATCGGTGCCGGCGCGGACAGTGTGTCCCACGTCGATGCAGCAGCCGATCCGGTGGTCGTAGCCGCGAATGGATTTGTAGACATCAAGCGGGCTCTGCCAGAACTTATCTTCGGGTCCGTGATTGTGGATGGCTACCTTGATGTCGTACTCCTTCACGAGCTTGTCAAGAGTGGGAAGCATTTCGAGCGTGGGATCGCCGGCTACAATCACCGGAATTCCGGCACGCTTCGCGTAGTCGAACGGCGCGCGAAGATTGGCTTCCGTGTTCTGGCGAAAATAGATGGCCCCGGCGGCGTGCAGCTTGATGCCGTTCGCCCTGTAATCTGCAACGGCCTGCGCTTCGGCGGTGGGATCGCTTGGCAGGTGGTCTTTCACGTCTTTGGCGTTGAGCTGATCGATCGCAAGTTGCTTAAGGAACGCGATCATCTGGTCGCGCGGAAAATCGCGGAAGGTGTAGCTGCACATGCCCAGCTTGATGGGCGACGGCTTGCCGGTTTCCTGCGTCGGCGTGGCGAACGCGGGCAACGTCGTGGCTGCGGCTGTAGCGAGCGAGGAGATGAGGAGGTTGCGACGGGAGATGGACATGGACGATTGCTCCGTGGATATTGGTTCGTGCTGTCCATCCATCGCGCAATCAACTGCGCGATGGATGGAGTACCCGGGATCTGGGGCTAGCTGAGCGTCGGTTCCCAGCCTTTTTCGTAGGTGCGGGTCCAGTACTTCATGGCTCCCGGGTCGTTCTGGATTTTGCCGTCGGCCGTGTCGAGGTTCAGGACTCGGTTCACCTCCCACGCGACGTTGGAGAGCTGCAGCATGGTCACCGCTACGTTGCCGATGGCGATGGGAGCGTGCAGCTTTTCGCCGGTCTTGATGGCGGCGATGAAGTTGGCGAAGTGGCGATCGGTCATGGAATCGCGGCCGGTCAGATCTGAGGAGAGTGTCTGCGTCTTCTGCGCGCGGAACTCGCTCTTCTTGTGGCCCTTCAGGTCGTAAATCTCATACCCGTCACGATCCACAAGCACGCTGCCGGTGGTGCCCATGACAACGGTGCCGCGATCGCGGTTGTAGTGGCGCATGCCGGAGCAGCTTTTGCCTTCCCACACGATCATGGCTTCGGGGTAGTTGAAGCTGGTGGAGAGGGTGTCGTAGAACTGCCAGTCGTCGTGGAAGGCGTACCGGCCGCCATGTGCGGCCACGCTATGCGGATAGTCGACGCCAAGCGCCCAGCGCGCCACGTCGACTTCGTGCGTGCCGTTGTTGAGCGTCTCGCCGGTGCCCCACACCTTGAACCAGTGCCAGTTATACGGTTGATAGTTGTCGTGATACTCACGGCGCGGCGCGGGGCCCTGCCACAGGTCCCAGTTGAGCTGTGCGGGAACAGGCGCGGGCTTGCCGTGGCCGATGGAGGTGCGCGTGTTGTCGTACCAGCAAAACGCGTAGTATGCCTTGCCGATCAGCCCGTTGTGAATCTTGTCGACGATCTCGATGGTGTGCGGCGAAGAACGCTGCTGCGTGCCCATTTGCACCTTTTTGCCGTACTTCTCCACGGCTTGCAGCAGGAGCGCGCCCTCCGCGGGATTGTGGCTGCAGGGCTTTTCCACGTAGACGTGTTTGCCTGCCTTCAGGCCGAGAATGGCCATCGGTGTGTGCCAGTGGTCGGGTGTGGCGATGGTGATGGCGTCGACGTCTTTTTTGGCCAGGATGTTGCGAAAATCCATGTCGGTGGCCGGCGCTTCTCCCATCTCCTGCTGGGTGTCGGCAGCGAACTTCTGCAATGTGACAGAGTCCACGTCGCAGACATGGGAGATGCGTGCGTGTGCCTTATTGGCCTTAAGCGACGAGAGATGCGCTCCGGCGCGCCCGTGGAGCCCGATCACCGCGAAGTTGAGGCGGTCGTTGGATCCAAGGATCTGGCCGTAGCTTTTTGCGCTGGCAGCAATGGCGGCGCCGGCGGCAGAGGTGGCAAGCGTATCGAGGAATTCGCGTCGAGTGATCAAAAGGGGTCTCCTGAAGGCATCGTTCACCGGCCGACGGCTGTCATTTCCACAAACATTGGTTTCGTTCGTGCTGGTTTCAGCGCACCGCGCGGCGCGGATCGATGGCCAGCCGTATGATAACGGCTGCCTCTCGGCATATATTCGAGTTTCAGGGAAAGAGAGTCCCGCAGTGCGAAACGGAACCGGCTGCGGATCGATTAGGGAACCAGTTCCGCGAGAAGAACCTTGGCTTTGAGCGCAAGCGTGTAGGCGCCGTCAGTGTCGCCCGAGGCGAGGGCGGCACGAGCCTGCTTCAGGAACTCGCGGATCTGCGCGGCGGTCTTCTGTTCCTGGTCATTCAACTTGCGGTGAATTTGGTCGAGCTTATGCTCCGTGGATGCGATGGAGACGGAGGCCTGCTTGCCCACATCGGAGGGCTCGCCGGATGAAAGCTGACCGATAGCACTGACCTCAGGAGGATTGCCATTGGCGGCGTGCTCGCCATTGGCGGGTGCCTGATCGGGTTTGGCGGCTGGCTTGTGGCGCTTGTGGGCCGCGGGTTTAGGGGCGGTCTTCTTTCCGGCGGCGGATGTTCCCGTCTTAGGCTGTTCCTGCTGCTTTGATTGCTGCGGGATCGTGATGACCGGCGGCGGAAGATTGGCAGGAGCGTTGTTCGGAGGAAGAGGCGGTGTGTCCTCAATGGGCGGCGCGAGAGGCGGCTGCACCTGCGCCTGATTCCTCTTATGGGCGCACGAAGACAGCAGCAGCGGAAGCAGCAGCGCGAGCCACCGAACGTCGGCTTTGATCCTCCTCATTCCCTCTCGTTTTCCAAGGCAGGCACGGAAAGACCACTACGTGCCGAGTCTGTATTGGCCAGTGGGATGTACAGTCGGAACTCCGTGCCCCGGCCTTCTCTTGATTTTACTTCGATACTTCCGTGATGCAGCTGAAGAATGCGGTAAGTCATCGCCAGACCGATGCCGCTGCCCTCTGATTTGGTGGTGAAATACAGGTCGAAGATCTTTTCTTTCAGCTCTTCGGGAATGCCGCCCCCTTCGTCGAGAACACGCAGAACGGCAAGTTTGCGGTTCGTCTCCAGGAGGACATCGAGCCGGCCCCCACCCGGCATCGCCTGAGCCCCGTTCTGGATCACGTTCAGCGCGGCCTGCTTCAGCAGGTCCGCATCTACGTGAACCATAACAGGCTTAGATGGCAGATCGCTGCGAAGGGTTACGTTCCGCGTGGAGAACTCGTCGGCGGAAAGTGCCAGAACATCGGTGAGAATTCCGCGCAAATCCTGTTCGCGAAGCTGCAACTCCACGGGACGGGAGAAGTCGACCAGCGTCTGGACCACCCGGTCCAGACGGCGGATCTCCGCTTCGATGATATCGATGTGACGAGTGGCGGCCGGGCTGCCGCCTTCCAGCTTGTTGCGCAAGAGTTCGATATGCACCACGATCGCATTGATCGGATTCTTGACTTCATGCGCTACGCCGGACGTTAGACGGCCGATTGAAGACATGCGGCGAGAAAGTTCGAGTTCCGATTCGATGGCATGCACCGATTCGAGATCGCGGAGCGTTACCAGCGCGCCCAGGCCCTGCCGCGCGGCATCGTCATGGATAAAATCGACAGACGCTTCGATGCGGTGGCCGTTTTCGGTGCGAACCTCCTCGCGAATCAGCGCCGTGCGGGTGTCGAATGCTTCACGCAGAATGCGACCCAGCGTGGTGGTGCGGTGAAAGATCTCCGACGCGTGAAGGCCCAGAAGCTGTTCGCGCTCCACCTGCAGGAAGCGGCGGGCCGCATCGGAAACAAGCACCGCCCGGGAGTCTTTCGTAAAAAGCAGAATCCCATCCTGCAGGTTGTTGAGAATCTGGTCGAGGTTGGTCTTGAGAGCGGAAAAAACCTCCTCGACGTTGCGCATGCGCTGGCCGATTCGTTCAATCTGGTGCGATACGCGCACCACGGTGTCCTGGCGCGCGGGCGGTTCCTCCACCGGCGCCTGTTCGTCGGTGGGCGGGGACCAGTAATCGAGCTGCAGGCTGATCTCTTCCAGAGGCCGAAGGGCAAGGTTGCTCAGGAGCAGCGCCACCACCAGCGCGGCCGCCAGGGCAAAGCCCATCAGGGTGATCGCTTCCTCCAGCCACGGTGCGTACACATTGCGCAGGAAGGTGGTGCGGACTCCCACGTGCACAGTAATGAACGGAGCGCCGTTGCGATCGAGGGGAACACTCAGGTCGAAGACTCGGGGCTTCCCGAATACCTCGTGCATCAAGATGATGGGGTTTGCGTTCAGCAGGTAGGCGTAGTCGGTGCGGTCCGGCAATTGCTTGTCGTTATTGAGCGGATCGCTGCTGAGGATGATGTTGGACTCGTAATCGGCAACATCGATGTCATAGACCGTGAGCGCGTAGCGGTTGATCGATTCGACAAAGGCATTCAGATCCGGGTTGTTGCGGATGGCGTCGCGCATCAGGCCGCGAAGCTGCTCGGGGTGGTTGGGATCGAAGGTGCGATCGCGCAAGCCTGCCTCCAGGGCATTCTGCACGGCAAAGCGGACCTGGTCGGCGATCATGCGATTGGTGTCGTAGGTCTGCTGCACCGCGGCATGAATGAGCTGGCTGACATAGACGAGCGACAGCAGGCCCGAGATAAGCAGCACGAGCGCCGTGATGGCGAGAACGAGTTTGGTTTTCAATCGCATACAGCCAAGCCGGAGGAGGACCCAAGGCGAAAACTAGCAGAAAAACCGGCGGCGCCGAATGTCCTCCTCTCATTTTCGCAGTCATCCGCCCGGTCAGGCCAGAGACCTCCCTGCAAACCGCCCGCCAGAGCGAGGCATCGTACCTGCGTGCTGCCTCCCGAGGTGCCTCCTGTTGATGCGTTGTTTCAAACCTTTCGCTTTCTACACCACCCTGATCTGCATCGTCCATCTCATCACCGGATGCAGTCTGTTCAATCCAGGGCCGCCGCCGGTTTCCACACCGCAACCCCAACCGCTCAACCACATCGTCTTTCTCGCCGAGGAGAATCGCTCTTTCGACAGCTACTTCGGCGCACTGCGCGAGTATTGGGCCCAGAACGGTTATCCGGACGAGGCGTTCGATGGCCTGCCGCAGTTCAACCCGCCCTCCGGCGCCTCCCCGCTGCAGACGCCCGCTCCGTCGGTGCCGGGATGCGATCCGAACGCGCAACCCCCGGCAGACTGCTCCTATGACCCTGCCAATCCGGTGACCTCCTATCACTTTCAGACGGTGTGCACCGAGAATCCCAGCCCGTCATGGAACGAGGCGCACGTCGATTGGGACTACAACGATCCGGTGGGAAACAACGCGGCCGCGCTCAATGGGTTCGTGTGGACGAATGCTCACGACGCGCGCGCCATCAATCCACCCTACTTCGACACGAATGGCCTGCGCGCCATGGGCTACTACGATGGCAGCGATCTGAACTACTACTACTTCATGGCATCCAACTTTGCCACCTCGGATCGATGGTTTCATCCGGCAATGACGCGGACCCAGCCCAATCGCGAGTACCTGATAGCCGCTACTTCGCAGGGCACCGCCTATCCCCATTCGGTAAGCGACAAGGTTCTGACCGCCAAGACCATATTCGAGGAGTTGCAGGATGCCAACATCACCTGGAAAATTTACGTGAACCCGCAAGGCAGTAGTTGCTCGGGACCACCTTACGATCCCAAATGCCTGCTGGGGCTGAGCTATGTGCGGTTCTTCGCCTTCGGACAGGAGATCCCGGCAAAGTACCCGCAGAATATCGCGCCGATCTCGCAATACTTTACCGATGTGAAGAACGGCACTCTTCCCCAGGTGGCGCAAATCGAGCCCGCCTCCGATGCGGGGCTGGATGAGCATCCGTCTGACAGCGACACCGCGCCCATCAACATGCAGGCCGGCGCGCAATACGTTTCCACGCTGATCAACGCGCTGATGCAGAGCGCGTCCTGGAAGGATTCGGCGTTCATCCTCACCTACGACGAGTCGGGCGGATTCTACGACCACGTTTCTCCGCAGCCGGAGCCCAGGCCGGACGGGATCAAGCCCGCAGACCTCTTGCCCGGCGATATTTGCACCACCACAACCGGGCCAAACTGCGACTTCGTGTACACCGGGTATCGCATACCGCTGATCGTCGTATCACCGTTCGCAAAGAAGCACTATGTCTCGCATACCGTTGCGGATACCACAGCGATCCTCAAGCTGATTGAAACGCGCTTCAATCTTCCGCCCCTCAGCAAGCGCGACGCAGCGCAAATGGACATGTCGGAGTTCTTCGATTTCAACAATCCGCCTTGGATGACTCCGCCCACCCCGCCGGCGCAGAACACGGACGGACCTTGCTACCTGGACCACTTGCCGTGACAATCGACTGCCGCTCGGGGCGCGGTCTAAGAACGATCAAAAAAATAAATTCGGGCGGACAAGCAACCTTGGAACTCCGAAATGCATCCCTTCCCCCATGAGGCTATCTCTGCACGTTCCCGCGCTCCTTCTGGGCGCGGCCATCGCCTTCTCCCCTGCCCTTTGCCACAGCCAGTCCGGTCAGGACAAGTCGATCGGCCAGGACCTCAAGGCCGCCGGTCATGACACCCGGAAAGCCGCAGACCGCGCTGCCCGCGACGCCAGGCACGACACGAAAACCGCATACCGCGACACAAGGCACGACAGCAAAGTCGCTGCCCGCGACATCCGTCACGACACCAGGGCCGCCGCCAAAGCCACCCGGCACGACACCCGAGTGGCCGCACGCACTACCAGGCACGACACCAAAGTCGCCGCCCGCGACGCCAGACACGACACCAAAGTCGCGGCGCGCGATACCAGGCACGCCACCAAAGAAACCTGGAATCGCACCAAAAACGCCGCTAAAGGCGCCGCGCAAGGCGCCAAGAACCCTCAGTAGCGAATGCACGACTCCCGGCATTCAGAGCGCCTCGGCCCCCGGGGATAGCGATGGATCTCCCCGGCTGGCTGCAACTGCGCCAGCCGATCCCCTGGGATCAAAGCAGCGACAGTGATTGCACGTGGATGACGTTGCCTTCCTGCGTCCCCGTGACGTTCACGCGCAGATGGTCCTTCTCTGTGCTCTTCTCGAGCGGTGCTGCCTGCTGGAACGTGCCATCCTGGCGCTGCCCGCGGGATACCGGGCCGTGCTGATGCTGCGTGAACTGGAGGAGATGAGCACCGCGGAGACAGCCGACGCGCTGGGGCTGACGGAGACCAACGTGAAGTTGCGGCTGCAGCGCGCTGCGACCGGCTGGTGGCGAGCGTGATGAGCAGGCTGGGCTGCTGAGCACGGCTTCGTGGAGCATCGCAGAGGCCGCAGATCTGGCTGGGAATCCGTCGCTCCGCGCGGCCAACGCATGTCGCCAGCACGCACAGATCTTCGTTGAAGAACCTACTGCTCCACCACTTCCAGATCCATCGTCAGCTTCACATCGTCCCCTACGATGCTGGATGGGAAGCTGGGGCCGATGCCAAAGTCTTTGCGGTTGATGGTGGTCTCCGCCGAGTAGCCGTCGTGGGGCTTGTGATCCATGCCCGTAACCGGACCGGTGGGCCCCTCCACGTGCAGCACAACGGGCCGCGTGACACCGTGCAACTCCAGGTTGCCGGTGACGTTCAAACCGCCGGCAACTTTTTCAACCTTGCTGCTGGTAAACGTTGCGGTGGGATACTTGTCCACATCGAAGAAGCTGGAGCTTTTGAGAACCGTATCGCGGGCGCTCACACCGGTGTCGATGGACCCGACGCCGATTGTGATCTTAACCGCGGAATGGTCGATGTCGGCCTTGTTGAGCACGATGCTGCCGGCAACATCGCCAAATCGTCCGTGCACATTCGAAAGGCTCATGTGCAGGATGGAAAAGTCGACTTCGCTATGAGCCTGATCGGGAATCCAGCGGCTGGTTTGAGCGGGCGCAACCATGGATGCGAAGACAAGGGCGAGGGCCGGCGACAGAAATCGTAGGTTCATAATCCTCAAAGATGTGCTGATGAATGGAACGGCTTGAGCCAGTCACGAGCCGCTATTGCGCAGGAGACTTCGGACTCTCTTCTCTTAGACGGAAACGAGGGCGCCTGGATACCAGATCGCCCGCCGTTCCTCGCTTTTCCCTGTATAAACGTTACCGGCGCTCGCCGGAACATCCATTCGGTGGATGTCACTCGCAGCGAAAGTTGCGGGCATCCTGCGTGTCGCCTTTGCCGGTGTACTGCGCATGCGCGGGGTAGGCGCAGAGCGGACGGCTGCGGCCGGGGAATGCCTTGCCTGTCGCGATGACGGACGCCGGCGCCTCGCCCTTCTCTACCCAATTGACAACGGCGCTGAGCATGTCGAATTGATCGAGCGACGGGCCGCCGCCGCAGTGAGCCATGCCCGGAACCAGGAAAATACGGCTCCATGTGGCGACCTTGTCGGCGCCGCCATTGGTAGCGGCGAGCGACTTGTAGTAGCCGAGCGTATCGAGCGGCGAAAACCACGGATCGCTGTCTCCATGGAAGAAGATGAGCTTACCGCCACTGGAAGAGAACGTGGACAGATTCGTTGAGGCCGGCTCCACCAACGGATCGGATGCGTGCAGCGCCGCCTTATCCACGTCGAGTTCCGTCGCCGTGGTGTAGGGTCCGAAGAGCCCGTTCTTTCCCATCGCCAGCAGCCCCGGCACTCCACCCTTCGTGGTGATGCCGGCGTCGTAGAGAAAGCCTGGATACACCTGCGTGCCATATGCGTTCTTCGGCCCGGCAAAGGCCTTCTTGATGGCGGCGATCTTCTCAGGCGCGATGCAACTGCCGGCTTGGCCCGCCTTGCAGGCGAGAACCGCCGGATCGAAGTCGCAGCCCATGGGATCGGAGATCATCCCATCCACAACGCCATCGCGGCCGTCGCACTGCTTCATCAGCGCATCCATAAAGAGCTTGCGGTCGTCGTCGGTGAGAAACTTTTCCAACTCCGGCTTGCCGGAGGCATCCTTTGGCGAAGCCTGGTTGTAGGCAATCGGCATCCATTGACTGATCGCAAGGTTCGAGAGGCCGGTGCGCATCGCGGGGTCGCCGGAGACGATGCCGTTGAAGACGGTGGGATAACGCTGCGAGAGGATCATGCCTTCGCGGCCGCCGGTGGAGCAGCCGATGAAGTAAGAGTATGCCGGAGATTTCGCGTAGTACCGCGCAATGATCTTCTTGGCCACTCCGGCAACTTCAGCGTTGGCCAGAAAGGCGAAATCGAGATACGCCTGCTGGTCGCGCATGAAGGAGAAGTCGAAGGCTCCGGTCTTCGCCTGATGGCCGGTATCGGTGCTGGCAACCGCAAACCCGCGGGAGAGCGCCGGCTTATCGCCGGCATAGCCCGCGCCCGTCGGATATGCAACGAAGCCGTTCCCGCCGCCGCCGCCCTGCATCATAAAATCCCCGTTCCAGGCATTCGGCTCCGGCAGCCCCAAAGCGAAGCCGATGCCGAACTCCTGCCCGCCTACGCCCTTGCGGCGATTGATAACGCCGTGAACCAGACAATGCGCGGAGAGAGGTCCGATCGCCGCAGCGCCGGGATACGCCGGCGGAATCGTAGTGCCGGCGGGAACAAGCTCGGCCTTTGTAATCTCGACATGATCGAGCTTGATTCCGCTCAGATCGGCGCAGGATGCCGGCGCCTGAGCGCGCATTCCCACGGTGGAAAGCGATGCGGCTAGAATTGCGGCGAGGAACATTCGACGAATCATCGATCTCGTTTCCTTGTGCGCCGCGGAACGTTCCCGCGGCGCAACGATAGGCTGTTTTGCTCTACTTGCACTTCTCGGTAAAGCAAAGATTCTTGCTGAAGAACGGCATCACATGGTTCTGCATGCGAACCGCTACGGCGCTGGTGTGCGTGCCGTGATAAACCTCAAAGCTGTTCGCCACTCCGTAGCTGTCCATAATGTCGTGCAGCTTGGTGGCGTCGAAGCGAAGCCCGTCCTGGTCGCCCACATCCATCGCAATCGCCCGATACTCCTTGAGATTGTCGATATATTGGTCGGCAAACGCGAGCGGCGCATTGGCAATGTACTTGGCCTCGATCGCCGGTTGCGGCACACCGTCCTTCGTCGGCAGATCGAAATACAGCGGAGGGTTCTTCGGATCCGGCGCCCACGCCGCTGCGGTTGCATACTGCGCGGCGCCAAAGCCCGGCGATGCGGCAGCCAGTTCGGCGGGCGACTTCGCCTCCGCCGCCTTCTTCTCGCCGGCAATCATCCGCTCCTTCATCTGATCGCTGGGGCCCGGTCCGCCGCCGGTCATAGGAGACAGGCAGCAGGGGCTCATGATGTAGAGCGAGCCGAAGACATCGGGGTGCTTCATGCCGATGCGCGTGGCGCCGTACCCGCCCATGGAGTGGCCGACGAGACCGCGGCTCAGCCGATTCGGAATCGTGCGGTAATGCGCGTCGATGTACGCAACCAGATCGTGGTAAATGAATTTCTCAAAATCGCCCGTCGTCACCGAGCTTGAGTACATCGAGCCAAGATAGATGGTCTTCGAATCGGGAAGCACGACGATCATCTCCTTGGCGCCTTGTGCAAATGCGCCTTCAATCGTCTGCGGAACGTGAATCTCATGCGTCCACTGTTCCGCCCCAATGGAATAACCGTGGAGCGCGTACACCACCGGATAGCGGCGATGCTTGTCCTTGTTGTAGCTGGGCGGCAAAAAGACGATGACATCGCGATCCGCGGATTCGCCTTCCAGATTGCCTTCAATCGCAGCCGAGTGCACCTTGATGTGCTCGACGGTCACAGGCTTGGCGGTGGGAATCACCGGCGGCACTTCCGTCTTTACCTGGGCGAATGCCGGAATCGAACCCGCCACGGCCACGCATATCAACACAGAAAAAGCTGCTGAGATCTTCTTTCCCATCATTCTCGTTCACTCCGATTCAATCTTCGTGTTCGCAAAGCGGTGGTGGATCGCGTTCGACTCCGGCGCAAGCGGCTACTGCGCGGCTTGCGCAAGGGGGAAGCGGTAAACTTCCACGCTAATGGGCACGGCGGTCAGATTTGCTGGCGTGCCCTCAAGCGCGCTCTGCTTGATTTCAACTTGCGGCGCTTGCCCAACGTGATCCGCAGCATCCAGACTCTTGCCGGTCATTGTCCACACAGCTCCACCGCCTGCCAGGCGCGCGCCGGACACAGCGAGATCGAACTTCTGCGCAGTATCCGTCGCGTTGACTACCGCGAGCGTGAGGAACTTGTGGTCCGCGCTCAAGGCCGCGAACATATCGAGTGGATACGTCGGGCTGCCGGCGCTGGTTGGCGGCAGGTCGTCCACAATGTGTTGCGTAGGAGCCGGTTGCGGAGAGTTGCCCGTGAGCGCCACTGGAATAGCACCCGCTCCGAGGTGCTCGCCATAGAGCTTGAAGAGCAGCCCGTTGGTGTTGAGTGTTGCCGCGCTCTGGTTAAAGTCCAGCGTGGAAATACCCATGGTGAACGCCGTCATGCGCAGATAATCGGATTCGCGAAGGAATTCGTTGAACACCATGGCATAGGCGAGAGCGAGCTTCAAATCAGGCTGCCCGCCGGTGTAGGCGTACTCATCATTCGACATGAAGATCTTCCTGGTCTTCATCTCCGGAAAGCGCTTCTCGTACTCCTCCCACTCTTCGCCTTTCAGGTGCACGCGATCCGAGGGGCGGCGCACCCACTCCAGCACGCTCTCCTGGTCGGGAACGTAGCCGGCTTCCAGGCGTCCCACCTTGATTCCCTTCTCCGCGCGCTCGCGATCCCAGCGCACGCCGGCGCGCGTGTACCAGTGCTCCGTCACGCCGTCGAAGTTGCCCCAGTCGTGCTGCAGGAAGCCGCAGGTCCAGTCCGCCTGAGAGCAGATGCCGGCCTTGTCCAACGGAATGTGCCAATCGGCAGCGACACCCTCGAGAATGGCTTCCTCCGGCATGGAGCCGGAGGCCAGCAGCGTGATGGATGGGTCAGCCTCACGCATCGCCTTTGCAAACTCGTTGTGCTTCAGCAGGTAGTACTTCAGGTCGGTGCGGCCAAGCTGCCACTGGCCGTAGGGCTCGTTGCCAATGTCCCAGAAGCGCACGTGATACGGCTGCGGATGCCCATTGTGTGCGCGCATGGCGCCCATCGGCGTGGTGACTGCGCCGTTCATGTATTCCACTTCCTGCCCGGCCGAGTGCGCATCGCCGAAGCCGGCGTTCACCGTGATGTAGGGCTCCACGCCGATCAGTTTGCAGAACGTCATGAACTCGTCCATGCCCACGTCGTTGGTCTGCATGGCATTCCACGCATAATCGAAATCCGGAGGACGCTGATCGCGCGGCCCCACCGAGTGGTACCAGTTGAAGTCGGAGATAAAGTTGCCGCCGGGCAGTCGCCAGAAACCCGAGTGCAGCTGCTTGAGCTGGGCGATGACCTCGGGGCGAAAGCCATCGAGATTGTCCGCTGGCATCAGCGAGACAGCGCCGATGTGGAAATCGCCCGTGCCCGTGCCTGTGATCTCCAGCGTGCCGGACTGGCTTTCGGCCCCCGCGGTAAAGCTGAATGGAATCGATTTGTAGCTGCTCGACAGAGCGGGAAGATTCACGGTCTGCCGATCCTTTTCGCCTTGCCCCCAGATAAGAGCGGCTTTTACCTTTGCGCCAGGCGTAGCGCGAAGCCATATGTGCCCGGCGTACCTTTTCCCCTTCACGAGGGCAAAGCCCGATTGGCGGATGCCCGTCGGTGTGGACGCGTTGAGCGCGATGCGCGGGCTCTGGTCGCCCACGAAAGGATGGCTCTTGTCCATCGTCACGGCATCGCTCGCGCCCACCGGCAGCCACTTGCGCAGTTGCATGCCGCGGAAGGGACCACCCTGGGCGGGCGGCGCCGCGTGCGGCTCCTCCGGCTTGATCGGGAAATAGAACTTGCGGTCGTCGAGCATCTCAGACCACAGGCTGCGATAGATCAGCGAACCAATGTGCTCGATGAACATGCCGTATTCGTAGGGCGAAACCGGGCGGGAGACTTGCGCCGTGTCAATGCTGACCTTCAATTCCGGCGGAGGCGTGGTGCCGGTTTGCTGGGCGTGGGCGCCCAGTGCCGCGGCCAAAAACAGCACTGCCGCGGCTCCCATCATCGTGCGATTCATCATCGTGAGGCTCCCTGAACCGGCAGAACTGCTCCCGAACTGCCGGTCTGTTTAAGTAAATCGATTCTTACAAAGGATCGACGCCTTGGCGCGGCAAAATTTTCGAGAACACAAGGCATACTAAAGGCGAGGAATATCGAATGGAAAGCCCGATTTTCGGCCTCACGTGATCTATTTTCTCGATATATAATTCCAGCCGTGAACACTACGCTCGACCAATGGGAGATCCTGCACTCCGTCGTCCAACTGGGAGGCTTTGCGGCGGCGGCAAAAAAGCTGAACCGGTCACAATCGACCATCAGCTACGCGATCGGCCGCCTGCAGGATCAGCTCGGCGTCCAGCTCTTCGAAATGAAGGGCCGCAAGGCTCGCTTGACTCCCGCTGCGCGTGCGCTCCTCGCCGATGCCGAGCCGCTTCTATCAGGTTTTGCACAACTGGAGCGGCGCGCCGTCTCGCTCGTCTCCGGCGCGGAGTCGGAGATCCGTCTCTCAGTCGATAGTTTGTATCCCAACGAGAGGCTCTTCGGGGTACTCACTCAATTTGTGCGGCGGTTCCCATACGTACATCCCCGGGTTCGGCAGGCGACGTTCCTGTCTTCATCCACTGAATTCCTCACCCATGAAGCCGATCTGTGCGTCTCGGGAATCGTGTCCCACGAGTTTTTCGTCAAGCCGATTCTGGAGATCCGGCTGCTCGCCGTCGCGCGTTCCGGTCACCCTCTCACCCAGAAGCGCCGCGCTCTGGTCCTGGCGGACCTGGTTCAGCACCTCGCGGTCAACATTGAAGGCGTTGTTTCCGGCGAGTCGCGGCACCAGCCAAGAATGCCGTCCCAGCGATTCCTCGCCGTCAACACCGTTGAAGCAGCGATTGAAGCCGTGCGCAGCGGCCTCTGTTTTGGATGGCTTCCCTCCTATCAGATTCAAGCCCAACTCGCGAGCGGCGAGCTGGTTCCGCTGCATCTGGCCGCGGGAGCAAATCGGGAGGTGCGGTTCAATCTGGTTTGCCGCAACCTGGACGCATCCAGCATTGAACTGCGCGCCCTGGCCGAACTGCTTGGGCTCGATTCCCCGCTTGAAGTGATCTAGCGCGCGCACGCGCAAGCACGCGCCTGCGACCCCATCCCGTCTGCAGCCGGCTGGCTCTGAGACACCCTAGCGGGGTGTCCCAGAGTAGTCGTTTGCAGCGCCGGGCGACGGGAGATGATCCGCCACCTGCGTGCCTTTGGCATGCGCATGCGCCAACGGGTTGCTGAGCGTAATCCCGCTGCCCGATACCTGTGCGCCGGCCTGGTGAGCCCGTGCCAGCGGTGCAGTAAAGATCAGTTCCGCAGGACCGAAGCGTCGAATGGATGCGATCACCGCGGTCTCTGCCTGCGCGCCGCTGTCCACGGTAACGGTTTGACCTTCATGAAATTCAAACACGTTCGCGACAGCGATTGCGGTTGCGTTGGCGGCGCTCGCCATGCGCAACGTTGTTGCTCCCGCGGTGCCCACCGTGCCAATCACGGCAGAGTCGCGATCTGCGCCTGCGCCGATCACAATCTTTTGCCCGGCTTCGAATCCCTGCACACTGCTCACCTTCAGGTTGGTGTCGCCGGCAGACGAATCCGCAGCCACCATTGCCGTGGCCTGGGTGTGGAAGTCGGCGCAGTTGCTGTCGCTGTCAGCGCCATCGGGATAACGGCCGGCGCTCGCGTCGGTTGCGGTGGCCGCAGGACCGAAGCCCACAACCTGCCCGGGCGCTGGCGCATGGCAGCCGCTCTCGCCGCGGCCCGATTTTCCTTCATAGCCCTCCGCCGCCCAGGGATCTACCTGCCCGCCATAATTCAGGCTGTCGATTACCGTGCCCGCGGCGTCGCGCAGCACCATGCTGCCTTCGCGCACCGGAATCGTACGCCCAAAGAGAGGAGAGTAGGTAATGAGTTCGGGGCCGCCGAACCACTGGTCCGGCTTAGGCGCCCCCTGATAGCCCGCGCCCGTCACAGCGGAGTCGCGCACCACGGCATCGATTGCGTGATTGTTAGACAGCGGCCGATCCAGCGTGATCCCCGTCCCCAGCGCCTGAACCGGCTCGTTGCTGGAGTGCGCGAATGCTGTGGCCGGCGCAAAGCTGATTCCGGTTCCGCGATCGCTGAAGGGAAGATTCGCCGCGTGATTGAACTTGAGCGGCGCTGCGAGTTCCACCCCGGTGCCCGGCGCAACCACCCACTCGTCGCGGATGTGCGATTTGGCCAGAGCCGGAGTGAATTCAACTTCCGCCCCGCCAGGCCCCCCGCGGCCGACGGCGGTCACTGTGACGACCTCGCGTGTTGCCGGAGTGCCGATCGTGATCTTGCCTCCCGCCGCGAAGCCGCGGGGATTCCGCACCATGATCTTGCTCGCGCCCGCGCTCGCATCGGCCGCAAGATTGGTGCGGCCTGCGGGAGTTCCGACATGCGTCACCGTCACGGTCTCAATGCCATGGCCCATGCTGTCGATGTCGAGGCGAATCGTATCGCCGGCCGAGATGTCGTTGGTCGAGGTCACCTGCAGGTTGGTTGAACCGGCAGGTGCATCGACGGCAAGATACTCCTGCGCGCCGGGCTTGCCCACCGCGGTAACCGTCGCAACCTCGTACTTCTCTCGATTGCGTCCGACATCCGGGTAGGTGGCGCCGTACCCGAGAGCGATCTTCTCTCCCACCTTGAACCCCGCGGTGCTCATCACAGGCACGTTCGTGGATCCCGCGGGAATCGTGATCACTGGACCTTCCGGAAGAGGCTGCCACACGGTTGTGTGGTTGCTCGCAGGCGAGCCGATCTGCGCGATCTTGCGCGTCTCCGCGTCACCGCCCGAACCGATCGTGATGGTGTCGCCGGCAGACATTCCGCCGGTGCTCCTGATGTGTATCACCTTATCGCCGGTGCGCGCCGGGATGGCCAGGCCGGAGTTGGAAAGACCAAGCAGATAGAAGCCGTGAGCTTTCAGCTGCGTCCCCGCTGGGACCTCTATCGCAGAGAAGATGGCCTGCTGCGTGGGGTGCAGCGTCAGCGACCAATGCGAGAGATCGACACTGGCCTCGCCGGCGTTGTAGAGCTCAATAAACGAGTCGGTGCTGTTGGCGCCGGACCCGATGCGGAATTCGTTGATCTTCACGGGGCTGCCGCTGCGGACCTTCTCGGCGAAGTGTGCGGATTGCTTTGCGCCGCTTCCACCGGTCCAGGTCGCCTGGCCCACAATGTCGCCGTTGAAATCTGCAGCCCCGGCGGTGACGTTGAACGTCGCGGCCGCACTGGCGCCCGGCTGGATCGGGTCCGGGAAGTTTTTCGCCTGCTCCGATCCGCCATCAACCGCCGCGGACCAATGCTCTGGAACCTTGAGGCTCAGCGCCAGGTTCTTGACGGGTGCGCCCGTCGTGTTGGTGAAAGTCACAGTGGTTTGCTGCGACGTATGCGGCGAAAACGTCTGCAGCCCTGGAGGAGTTGCTGTCTGCCTAGCCGGCGCGACACTCAACGGCATCGCCGCATAACCCGCTGCCACAACGTTGGCCTGCACCTGCTGGTCGGTCGCGTCCGAGGGGAACGTTCCCGCCGCTGTCACTGCGCCTTCATAAAACGTGCCTTGCGAGCCATTGCTGTTATCGCCGCCATTGCCCAGCAGGATGGCGCCCTGTTTTCGCATTGGATCGTAGGTGGCATTCACGCGTGGCCCATCGAACATCACTCGCAACGCGCCATCCTGCGCGTTGCCTCCCATCGAAGTCCAGTGGTGCGGCTCGCCCTTCGCCACCGCGGTGACAAAGCGCCAAGTAATGTTCGGCAGAGTAGGGCATTCATTTGATCCATCCGCATTCACGCAGCCCACAAGGTTGTTTTCCTGGTCGGTCATGATCCAGGGGCCGGGAGCATCGCCGTGATACCACCACGGCGCGTCGCCGAAATAGGCAGTCTCCATCGTGCCGTTGTCGTCATCGCGGCTGTCGATCTCGGCATTGCCGTAGTCGAAGCAGCATCCGTCATTGAAGTGCAGCCCATTGATCACCCAGTACTGCCCTTCGGCCTGGTCGTCAACCGCCGTGCCCTTGGGATTGTCGTTGCGCAGGCCCATGCCCGGCTCGATCAACACGCCATAGACTTTATGTCCCATCACCGTAGCCGGAGCCATGTCGGCAAGCGGCAGATTGTTGAATCCGCCCAGCGCAGGCCCGCTGAATCCTCCACGCGGCGCTTGCGTCAGGTCGTTGTGCTTGCCTGACTGGTCATAGATGGTGGTGATCCAGCAGTAAGTGTTGGCGCAGAATCTGTCCTGGGCCGCCGCGTCGGCATATCCGCCCGGATCCACGACAGGCTCGGCAGAAGGCTGCACCACGCCGATGTCGAGTTTCTTCCCGTCAGACTGGCGCATCACCTGATAAAGCGGTCCATTGTACGAGGCGTAAAGAGCGCGCGTCGTGCTGTGGGCAGCCACGCACGGGTCCCCGGCCGCGGCATACACGTCGCACGGACC
The DNA here is from genome assembly GCA_046566985.1 of Acidobacteriota bacterium. Classification (GTDB taxonomy): domain Bacteria; phylum Acidobacteriota; class Terriglobia; order Terriglobales; family Acidobacteriaceae; genus Telmatobacter. Next base: position 82,097 of record JBKICT010000010.1, read on the forward strand.
CTTGGGCCTGTTCGGAGTGGCATTGGAACCGCCCGCAGCGCGCGCCGGACCAACCGCGGCGCCAAGCAGAACAAGTGTCAGCGCAAATACAAAGCCAAGATTGTTCTTTGTGATCATCGTTTCCTGTCACTCCTCGCAAAATTCTCTTCGCCACGGTTCTTGCAGGCGGCTCGAGTCTCATTCTCAATGAACAACGCGGACCACCTGCGCGTCCGGCCCAGTCCATGCAGCGGCGCCCGTATGAGTCAGGCTGCGCTTCGCCTCGTCCCAGTGAAGATACGTGATGGAGTCGGCGCCCTTCTCATACGCATACGTCGTCCCGTCATCGGAGAACAGCGTAAAATCCCCATTCGCGCCTGGGTACACGCGCACAGAGGCGATGCCCTGCTTCTGCTCCCCGCTGAGTACCGCTGTGCCGAGCGGCACAATCGAGCCCGCGCGCACAAACAGCGGAATCGTATCGATCGGCGCAGCCACCGTTATCGTCTGGCCGCCGTGCAAGCGCTCGTTGGTCCAGTAGTTGTACCAGTCGCAACCGGCAGGCAGATACACGCGGCGGCTTGTGGCTCCCTGGTCCGTGACGGGAGCAACCAGGAAGGCTGGACCGAACATGTATTCGTCGCGAATGTCCGCTACGTTTGGATCCCGGGGAAAGTCCATAAACAGCGCGCGCATGAACGGAGCGCCTGTCTGATAGGTGCGGTACGCGCTCGAGTAGATGTACGGCATGAGCTCATAACGCAGGCGGAGATACTTCTCGAGAATCGGCTCGGCCTGCTTGCCGTATGACCACACCTCGTTGTGCATCCGCTCGCCGTGCGCGCGCATTACCGGCTGAAACACACCCCATTGAAACCACCGCACGAAGAGTTCGGGGTAGTCTGCATATCCGTCCACGTTGCCGCGCACATCGGAGGAATCGACGAGCGGCTTATGCGCGGGATGATAGTTGGCGTAAATCGGCGGCGAGAAGAATCCCGCAATGTCCGTGTCCCAGTAAGGCATACCGCTCGCTGTAAAGTTCAGCCCGGCCGGAATGGAGCGCTTCAGCATGTCCCACGTTGAGACGATATCGCTCGACCAGAACACCGTGCCGTTGCGCTGCGCTCCCAGGTAGGCTGCGCGCGCCAGGATCATCACGCGCCGGCTGTCGCCAAAATCGCGCCGAAAGCCTTCGTAGACCGACGCTGTGTGGAACAGCGGATAAACGTTGTAATAGCGCGCGCCGGAGCCGATATAGAACACGTCCTTCGCCGGATCGACATCCGGCTCCGTCTCATCCAGCCAGATATAGTCGAACCCGTAAGGCTTCACATAGCGATCGCGAATCGAATTCCACCACCACTTCGCCGCCTCGGGGTTCGTCGTATCGATGTTCGGCCCTACTTCCTTCGTGTAACCTCCGCGATCCGGTGTGCCGTCCGGCGTATGGATGAGCCAGCCTTTCTTCAGAAGCATGTCGTAGAACTGCGTGCCTTCCGAGAAATGGGGCCATACGCTGAGCAGCGTCCGGATGCCCATCGAGTGAAGCTGTCGATTCATGGCTGCCGGATCCGGCCAGCGCGCCGGATCCAGATCCATATTCCCCTGCTTCGTCATGTTGAGAAAATCAACCACCAGAACGTCGAGGGGAAGGTGCCGATCGCGATAGCCCTTCGCTACATCCAGAAGCTGCTGCTGCGTCGGATAGATCGCCTTGCTCTGGATATACCCGTAAACGCCGCGCGGGAGCATGTGCGCAACCCCCGTGAGTTGGCGGTAGCCCTCGTAGATCTTGTCCGAGGTGTCGCCGGCGATCACAAAAAACGAAACACGATCGCCGATGTCGGATCGCCACACATTCTGCTGGTTGAATCCGAGATCGATGGTCGTCTTCGATGGGTTGTCCCAGATCAAACCATACCCGCGGCTCGACACCATGAACGGTACGCAAACGTTTTCACCGCCGACAGCCGAATAATCGTGCCAGCAGCGGATACGATGGTCCCGCAGATCCAGAGCGCCCTGCTGCTGCTGGCCCAACCCGTAGTAGTGCTCGCCGGCGGGCGAATTGAAAGTTGCGGCAACGCGATATCCCGCGTTTCCCTGCCCCTCGCCGGCTTTGTGGTTGGGAAACATCGACCAGTGCCACATCGTAAGCAGCGGCTTCCCCGCGGCGGTTTCCACCGTAAGCGTGTCGTTGTACGTGCCCCCGCGCGGATAACCGTAAAAATACTCGTGCCGCAGTTGCTGGTTCAACGCATCGAGCGGCATGGGATGCGGCCCCGGCAGATTCTCCGGCCCAATGCGGACGACAACTTGTCCCGAGCGGACAATATCGTACCCGGCGGCGTCGCGCTCGTGGGTCCAGCCGGCGATCGAGGGCGCCCCAACCATTCCGTAGCCCGGGCCCGCTTCCGCTTGAGCTTTGTCGACACTCAGCGTGACCCGGATAATATTCGGCCCGTAGGGCTCCAGCACGATGGTGCGATTGGGGCGATCGATCTCAATTCGATTGGGCTGTTCGGCCGGCGCGGCAACCGCGTATCCGGTCCCCACAGACAGGACCGCCGTCATGCAAGCCAGCGCAACGAACCTCCCTCTTTTGCTGTCTTGCCCTGATTGCATTGAGAAGAGCATCTGTTTTGCACCCCGTTCTTTCGCCAAGTCAGCCGGATTCAGAGTGTGGTGAGCATGACGATCCTAAGAGGTTGGCACCTCCGAGTCAAACCGGCGCAAGCCGCGCAAGCCCATCTTCGAATCTGCGGACCATCGCCAGCGCATTGCTTTTCAGAACGGCCATCCCCGCTCGCCGGGCCGCTGCGAACCCGCTCCCTGCTTGCGTTTAAATCTCCAGCGCCAGCATCAGCGAGCTCAGGCTTTTGCCGTGCGCGTCGAGCCGCACCGAGCGCGTTACGCTGTCCGTAACCGGGCGGCGCAGCACGAAATTCAGCGCCCAAAGATTCGGAACGCAATACCGCACCACCGGTCCGGTCACGATGTCTCGAAACAGCTCGGTAACTCGTTCCTCGGTCACCCGGTCGAGCAGTAACTTGAAGTCTTCTTCGCGATAGGCGATCACCGATATGTTGACCAGGTTCCCCTTGTCTCCCGCGCGCGAATGAGCAATCTCCCGGAGTTGCATCACACCTCCTCGATCGAGACACTGGCGGTTACGAGTTCCCGGGCGATCAGCGCCGGAACAATCGCAATGTTCTCGCGCACGGCCGCGGTGACTCCAGCGCCACCCGCCGGCCCGTTGAGATACAGGCTCTCCACCTCGCGCGCCAGAACGCTCGCCGCCGCTTCACTCTCAAAGCGGGCCGCCGCTCGCAGTCGCACTTCATAGGGAGCGGCCCAGTCCGCCGGAGCGCTATGCATCGCATTCAGGCCGATAAGGTCAATGCGAAGGTTCGCAGCGCTGCTCCGCGCCAGCCGCCGCTCCAGAATCGTCCGTGCCAGCTCCGCCCGTTCCACGGCGCCGCGCCCGGCATAGGAGATCTGCGCATCGGCAATGACTCCATCGTCCATACCGAGCGACACCTTGTAATCGCGCGGCTGTGGCTGTCCCCGGCCGCCCCACACGCGCATCTTGTCCGGCCCCTCCTGCGCAAAACGAACCCCGCTGAAATCGGCGACCACGTCGGGAGTCACATAGCGCGCCGGATCCGTCACTTCATACAGAATCTGCTCCGTGCAGGTCTGGCGGTTGATTAGGCCTCCCGTTCCGTCAAGTTTCATCAGCACCGCGCAGCCCTCTTCATTCACCTCGGCAAAAGGGAACCCGATGCGCTCAAGGTCCGGGACATCCTTGTGTCCGGGGTCGGCGAAGTAGCCTCCCGTGAGTTGCCCGGCACACTCCAGCAGATGCCCAATCACCGTGCCCTGCCCCAGCCGGTCCCACCCTGCTGAGTCCCAGCCGAACTCGTGTACCAGCGCGCCCAGGAACAGCGACGGATCGGCCACCCGCCCCGTCAGCACCACGTCGGCCCCGCAATTCAACGCATTCGCCACCGCATCGGCCCCCAGGTAAGCGTTCGCCGATAGACAGGTCTCCGGATCCGGCAGTGGCTCGTCGTTGAATCGCTTGAATGCGTGCCTGTGATGCAACACGTCATCTCCTTCTACGCACGCCACACGCAGTCCATGCAGCCCCAGGCTCCGCGCTATCTCAACCGTCTTCCGCGCGGCCGCTCGCGGATTCGCCGCCCCCATGTTTGAGATCACGCGCGTCCCATTGCGCCGGCACGCGGGCAGCACCGCGCTCATCCGCTCGGCAAGCAGGGGATCGTAGCCGCCATCGGCATCGAGCCGTTTACGAATGTGGCTTAAAGCGATGGTCCTCTCCGCCAGGCACTCAAACACCAGAAAATCAAGCTGCGCAAACTCCGCAAGCTCCACCGCCGGGTCAATGCGATCGCCCGCGAACCCCGCGCCCGCGCCAATCCTGACACTCTTCATCGGCGCCCTCCCCGGCCCGGCTGGCTCGCCATCTTTGCTTGGCGAATACCAACGCGGATTGGACCTGCGCATTGCATCGTTGCAAACCGATTACTCATAACTCTTCCACATTTGAGATCTGCACCTTCAACTAAATCGGGATTACATGGAGAAGAACGGCAGCCATGGTCATCACAATGGAGGCGCCGAAAAGATAAGGGCCGGCAAACCGTTGATGCGCGCTCAATTCCACGTCGCTCAGCCCCGTAACAAGAAACGTTGCCGGAGTAAGCGGGCTGACTGGGAATCCCGTCGTCATCTGCCCCAGCAGCGCGGCTTCGGCAACGCTGGTCGCCGGCATCCCAAAGCCCTGCACGGCTGCCGCCAGCACCGGAAGAACCCCGAAATAGAACGAATCGGGGTCGAACAGCAAACTCAGCGGCATCGCGATTAGGCCAAGAGTAAAGGGAATGTGCGGAGCGAAACCCGCGGGAATATGGGCGATGCAGGCCTGAGCCATCGCGGCCAGCATCCCCGTCCCTCGCAGAATCCCGGTAAATACCCCGGCGGAGCACAGAATGGCGCACATCGATACTGCCGCCTTGGCATGCCGGTCCAGTGCCGCTCCCTGCTCGCGCACAGTCTTGAAGTTCGCGAGTAGCGCCACCGCTGTGCCCAGCATGAATGCTATCGCGGGTTCAAGCTTGCCGCTGATCACTGATCCGAGCACCGCCAGCGCGAGCAGGAGATTCCCGCTGAACCGCACCTTCGAGATCGGCAGGACATCCGCAGGCGCGGTGATCGAGGCGAGAGCGCCCGTTTGCACCGGACCAATGCGCCTCTTCTCCTTCCATCCCAGATAGAGCGTGATGGCCAGGACATACGCCAGCCCAACAATCTGGACCGGAATCAGCGGCTTGAATAATGCCATCGGTGTGGTGTGCAAAGCGCTCGCCGCCCGAAGGGTCGGCCCCGTCCAGGGCAAAAAGTTCACCCCGGCAGCCAGAGATACCGCGCACGCCAGAACCCGGCGGTCCATGCCTAGCTCCTCATAAAGAGGAAGCAGGGTGGGCACCGCAATCAGAAACACCACGGCGCCCGAACCATCCAGATGCAGCAACAGCCCAAGAAGCGCCGTGCCCGGCACGATGAGCACGGGATCCTTGCCGATACGCCGCAGCAACCCTCGTACCAGCGGGCCCATCATTCCGACATCGGACAGGATTCCGAAAAACAGAATTGCAAAGAGAAACATCGCCACGACCGGAGCAATGGACTCCAGCCCGCGCATCGCGAACGTTGCAGTCTTGCCTCCGAACCCCGCGGCGAACGACGTGAGCACCGGGAAGAGAAAAAGGGCGATCAGCGGAGACACTCGGCGGCTCAGGATCGCCACAATCATTCCAGCGATGGTGATAAGGCCCCAGATCGCAAGCATTCTAAGCCCCTGGCCGCGCCGTCCCTTCCCGAATCATGGCGAGTATAAGGAGGACAGCTCTCATATGTACATTGCATAATTGCGAAGCCTATAATCTTGTTTCTCGATGATTCACGAGATTCGCCATATCCGTGCCTTCCTCAAGATTGTGGAGACCCGCAACTTCACACGAGCCGCTAAAGACCTGCACGTCTCGCAATCCGCGCTGACCGTCCAGATACAGCAGTTGGAAGAAAGCCTCGGCGTAAAGTTGTTCGATCGCAACAAGCGCGGAGCAACGCTCACCGCCGCGGGCAGGGACATCTTCAGCCCCCTGCAGCGGCTGTTCAATGATGCGCAGGCAATCGCGGAACATGCGCGCGAACTCGGCTCCGCATCCACCGGCTACGTGCACATCGCCGCTCTACCCACCGTCTGCGCCGGTGTGCTTCCGCAACTGGTGCGGAGCTTCGCTGCTTCGTATCCCGGCATTCGCATTCAAATCGTGGACGTCGTTGCGGAACGCGTTCGCGAATCCGTGCTCAAGCGCCACGCAGACCTCGGAATCGGAACCCGCCACGGCCGCGATTCGGACCTTCGCGCAACGCCCCTCTTTCAGGATCGCCTGGCCGTCTTTGTCCCCGCAGGCCATCCCCTTGCGGCACAAAAAGCAATCTCCCTGCGCGAGATTTCTGCCTTTGATCTGATTCTTCCCGCTCGGGACAGCAGTGTGAGGGAGACGGTAGAGGCAATCGCGCACCGGGAACGCGTGGCCCTGCAGGCGCGCTACGATGCCAACTTCATGCCCACCGCCCTCGCCCTGGTTCGCGCCGGCCTGGGCATCGCGATCCTGCCGGAATCAGCCGCCGGTGGCGACAGCGCCGGATACGCGCGCATTCCCCTGCGCAACAAGTTCTCCACGCGGCAAATTGAACTGCTTCAGAGACGGGATGCCGCGCTTTCGCCTGCAGCCGAAAGCTTTGCCCGGCATCTTCTCCGCCACTACCGCGCCAGGGCAGCCGACCCTGCGGCCTCGACGCCCCGGCCATCCAACCGCTGACCCCGGGCCCTTTTCAGAAACCCGGGGCTGGCGATCACTCCGCGTTGTCGATCTGCGCCCTCTGCAGCTTGTCGGAGTAATCCACGTACACCGCCTTCCAGGTCGTGAAAAAATCCAGCGCCTCAGACCCCTCGCGGTGCCCGTTGCCGGTATGCTTCACGCCGCCAAACGGCAGATGCACCTCGGCGCCAATCGTCGGCGCATTGATATACGTAATGCCCGCCTCCAGATCGCGCATCGCCGCAAACGCCCGGTTCACATCGCGCGTGTAGAGCGCCGTCGAAAGCCCGTAGTCCACCGAGTTCGCAATCTCAATCGCCTGCTCGAACGTGTCGAACTGCAGAATCGAGAGCACCGGCCCAAAGACCTCTTCCCGCGCAATCCGCATCGTCGGCGTCACCGCCGCAAACACCGTCGGCGCAAAGAACGTCCCGTGCGCGAACTCACCCTCCGTCAGCGGATGCCCGCCGCACATCAGCGCCGCGCCCTCAGCCTTGGCAATCGCCACGTAGCTCTTCGAAGTCTCAATCTGGCTCGCATTCACCTGCGGCCCCACTTCCACCTTCTCGTCCAGCCCGTTGCCCACCCGCAGCTTCTGCGCGCGGTCCACCAGCCGCTCCGTGAACGTCTTGGCAATCCCTTTCTGCAGCAGGATGCGGCTCGTTGCCGTGCACCGCTGCCCGGTCGTCCCAAACGCTCCCCATAGCGCGCCGTCAATCGCCAGGTCCATGTTGGCGTCGTCCATCACGATCATGGCGTTCTTGCCGCCCATCTCCAGCGACACCTGCTTGAACGTGGCTGCCGCGCGCTGCGCCACATGCGAGCCCACCTCGCTCGATCCCGTAAAGCTGATCGCCCGCACATCCGGATGCTCCACCAGAGCATTGCCCACGGACCCGCCGCCACCGTTCACAATGTTCAGCACGCCCTCCGGAACGCCCGCATCCACCAGCGTCTCCACCAGGTTGTGCACCGAAAGCGGCGTGTCCGTCGCCGGCTTGATCACACAGGTGTTGCCTGCTACCAAAGCGGGAAACAGCTTCCAACTTGGGATTGCCATGGGAAAATTCCACGGCGTAATCATGCCCACCACGCCAATCGGCATGCGCACGCTCATCGCAAACTTATTCTGCAGCTCGCTCGGCGTCGTCTTGCCGAACAGCCGCCGCCCCTCGCCGGCCACATAAAACGCCTCGTCGATGGCTTCCTGCACGTCGCCGCGGGTCTCCGCCAGCACCTTGCCCATCTCCCGCGTCATATCGCGCGCGAACTGCTCCTTGCGATCCTTCAGCAGGTGCCCGGCCCGGAACAGGATCTCCGCGCGCTTCGGCGCCGGCACCAGCCGCCACGTGGCAAAGGCCTTTTTCGCCGCGGCTACAGCGGCCTCCACATCCTCTGGGCCCGAAGCCGGAAACTCACCCACGACGTCCGAGTGGTCCGCCGGGTTCACATTCAGAAACGTTTTGCCGCTGCGGGCCGCAACCCAGCGCCCGCCGATCAGATTCAGGTATTGCTTGTGAGACATGACTTACCTCGATAGAGCAGTTGTCAATATTTACTGGTACGGAACCAGCCAGAGCCCGGGAAGTCTGAGAATCATCTGCAACGGAAGTGCCATACGCCACTCGCGCGGGCCCGGATTACGATATCCTGAAGCCACGGCAGACAGTTGAGTTTACCGCACCGGCTGCACCACTCGCCCCTGCCTTCACTCGCCGCGTGGCCGCGGCATGCGCGCCGTACAATACTCCTGAGGTAGAACCAAGCTCCAATGTCTCTAAACGGCTATCCTTCGCGCACTTCGCGCTCGCACAGCCTGCGCTCCCTGTTCAGCATGTTCTCGAGCGACCTGGCCATCGACCTGGGCACCGCCAACACCCTGGTGTATGCCGCGGGCAAGGGCATCGTCGTCAACGAGCCCTCCATCGTCGCCATCAACAAGAACACGGGCGAAGTCGAAGCCGTCGGCAAGGAAGCCAAGGAGATGCTCGGCCGCACTCCCGGCAACATCGTCGCCATCAAGCCCATGAAGGACGGCGTCATCGCCGACTTCAAGGTCACCGAGAAGATGCTCAACTACTTCATCCAGAAGGCGCACAACCGCAAGATGCTGGTCCATCCCCGCATCGTCATCGGCGTGCCCTCTGAGATTACGCAGGTGGAAAAGCGCGCTGTCGAGGACTCCGCCTACCGCGCCAAGGCCAGCGAAGTCTACCTCGTCGAACAGGCCATGGTCGCCGCCATCGGCGCCGGCCTGCCCATCACCGAGCCCTCCGGCAACATGGTCGTCGACATCGGCGGCGGCACCACCGATATCGCCGTCATCTCGCTCTCCGGCATCGTCTACTCGCGCTCCGTGCGCATGGCCGGCAATCAGATGGACGAGGCCATCACCAACTACCTCAAGCGCAAGTACAACCTGCTCATCGGCGAGCGCACCGCCGAGCACATCAAAATGGAGATCGGCTCCGCGTTCCCGCTCGACAAGCCGCTCACCATGGAGATCAAGGGCCGCAACCTCATCGAAGGCGTGCCCAAGACCATCTCTATCGACGACAGCGAGATCCGCGAGGCCCTCGGCGAATGCATCGCCGTCATCATGAACGCCATTCGCGTAGCCCTGGAGCGGACCCCGCCCGAGCTCTCCGCCGACATCTCCGACCGCGGCATCGTGCTCACCGGCGGCGGCGCGCTCATCAAGAACCTCGACAAGCGCATCCGCGAAGAAACCGGCCTGCCCGTTTCGGTGGCCGACGACCCGCTCGCATCGGTGGTCCTCGGCACCGGCAAAATGCTCTCCGACTTCCGCCTGCTGCGCAAAATCAAGATTGACTGATGCAGGTGTCAGGTTTCAGGTGACAGGTGTCAGGTTCAGAAACCGACTGCGCAACCGCATTGCACCGTCTCACTGACACCTGATCCCTGAAACCTGAAACCTGCTCTTATGGAACCGTTCATCGTCCGCTACCGCAACCTGCTCGTGCTGCTGGCCCTGCTGCTGGCGCAGATCATCGGCCTTGCCACGCAGGTTCGGCGGTCGGCAACCGGACGTGTAACGTACGATCCCGCCGACCGCTCCGGCGTGCGCCTCATCCGCCTCTGGGCCAACGGACTCGTCTCTCCGCCCGAGCGCATGGTTGAGTGGTCCAAGATGGGCGTGGGCGGCGTGTGGCAGAACTATCTCGATCTGCGCCACGTCCGCCAGCAGAATAAAGACCTGCAGGAGACCGTCGACCGCCTCCGCCTCGAACAGGCCGCACTCCTTGAAGACGCCCGCCAGGGCCAGCGCCTGCAGGCCTTGCTCGGCTTTCAGGAACACTACCTCTACAAGACCGTCGCCGCGCAGGTCATCGGCACCAGCGGCTCCGAGCAGTCGCGTGTCTTCTATCTCGACAAAGGCAGCGACGCAGGCCTGCGCCGCGACATGGCCGTGATCACCCCCGACGGCATCGTCGGCAAAATCCGTGAGGTCTTTCCCCACTCCGCGCAGATCCTCATGATCAACGACCAGACCAGCGGCGCCGGCGTCATCCTCGTTAAAACGCGCATCCGCGGCATTCTCCGCGGCAACGCGGCCGGCCAGCCGCAGGTTGAGGGCATCCTCGCCGACAACCGCATCCAGCCCGGCGAAACCGTGCTCACCGCCGGCGGCGACGAGATCTTCCCGCGCGGCCTCCCCGTGGGCGTCGTCCAGAAGATTGTCCGCGATCCGGATCGCGACGGATTCATCGACGTCATCGTCAAGCCCGCCGCCAACCTCAACAAGCTCGACGAGGTGCTCGTCATCACCGCCCTTGAGCCCCGCTTCAACCCGCAGCAGATGAAGGACCTCGCCACCAGCCAGCAGTTGAAGGGCGCTGACGCCGCGGCCTTGATCGATCAGCAGAAGGCCTCGCAGGTCATGGCGGAGCGTCTCCCCACCATCTACGAAAATGCGCAAGGCCAGCAGCCCGGCGCGCCCGGACAGCCGAACGCCGCACAGGGCGCGCCCAGCGCCACCCCGGCGCCGCCACCCGTTCCCAAGCTCCTCACGCCCGCGCATCCTGACCGCTTCACGCCGGGCAATGAATCCGGAACGGAACAGGCCCAGCCACAGTCCACCGAGCCGTCCAGACCGGCCGAAACCGCGCCCGCAAAGAGATCGCAGAAGCCCGGCGCCCGCAATCCCGCAACCGGCGATAAGAAGCCGCCCATCGCGCCCCATCCGCCGGCAACCGCGCCGCAGGAGAAGCCATAATGTCCGTACTGATGGCCAACTCGCGGCACGACGTCGAGACACATCGCTACCCGGCAATCCTCTACGTGGTTGTGCCGGTGCTCGCCTTGGTGCTGCAGGCGCTGCTGCCGCGCATCACCGGCCGCTTCTCCTTCTTCGATCTCCCGCTGGTCGTCACCATCTTCTTCGCGCTCGGCCGCCGCAGCCCCATTCAGGGCATGACCATCGGCTGCATCCTCGGCATCTTTGAGGACGCGCTCACCCAGCATCCTCTCGGCATCAACGGCGTCGCCAAAACCATCGCCGGCTATCTCGCCGCCTCGGTCGGCATCCGCATCGACGTCCAGAACTGGCTCGTCCGCGTGCTGCTCAACTTCGTCCTCACCCTGCTCTGCGCCGCCGTTTACCTCTTCATCTACCGCGGGATGCTCGGCATGGAGCTCCAGTGGAACTGGACGAACACTCTCCTCCAGGCCATCGGCAACTCCGTCATCGCCCTGCTGTTCTTCCCCCTCCTCGACCGTTTCCAGTCGCGGGATTGAACATCCTTCGCTACCCCTGGCCTCGGTGATCGGCGGCCCTTCATGAACCCCATCTGTTGCTTGCCGCAACGCTCATAACCGATCCTTGGCCGCGTTGCGCTGCAGCTCAAATAGCCGCGCGGTAGGCGCAACGTTCGTGAGCCCCGCGCTGCAGCGTGGGGAAAGATGCCAGAAAAATTGACGGAGTCCCGCAGGGACGGCGCAAAGCGAATGAGCGGCGAGTTCGCCTCGAGGCACGGCGAATGGGCGCTCACCCGGCCTCGGGATACCAAATAACCATGGGTGCCCCAGAGCGTGTACTGAGCGAAGCCGAAGGATCCTCGGTTTTGAGACCTGGGATAGCACGAAACCTAACCCGCTTGTTCCGGGTTCCGGCGATGTGGTTTTATGAATTCCCTACGCCGCCGGGCACTCCACGCACGTCTCCGGGGCCACTTCCTCGTGGGTCACCAGGATCGCCTCCAGTCCCACCAGCCGCAGAATCTCATCGATCCGCTCCAGCACGTTGTATACGCTGAAGTTGTGCCCGCTCTCGTGCGCGCAGTGGTAGAGCGAGATCAGCGCGGCAATGCCCGCGGCGTCGATCCGCTTCACCGGCGCCAGGTCCAGCGCCACATTCTGCTGGCGCACCATCGGCGCCAGCTTCGCAACGAGCATGGCTTCGGAGCCGCGCACGAGCTCGCTCATGCCGGCCGGGACGGTCACGCGTGTCGGATTGCTTTGCCTGATGGTGTTCATAACCAACCTCCTGCTTGTGCGCTGCCCTTCCACAACTCTCTCCGCTTTCCGCTGCTCTTAATCCTGCATGCGCGGGGCCAAAATCTCCGCGCCGGGAATATGCTGAAACTACAGGGATTCTGCCTTGTTGCGGTTGCCCCTGCTGCTCGTTCCCTTGTCCGATGTACGCAGCCGTTGTCCACTATCGAACAGGTGTTGCGATCAGATACGCTCCGGGAGGCCGCGCGGTTCCATGAATGCCGGATTAACAGATACGCAAAAATCCGGCACCCCTCTTATCTCGTTGGACGACGTGCGCCCGCTCGCGCTTACCGCCGGGTTCACCGAGGCAGGCGTCGTTTCCCTGCCCCACGCAAACTCCGCCCGCGACGCTGAACGCTTCGAGTATTGGATTCACGAACGCCGCGCAGGATCCATGTCTTACCTTGAGCGCACCAACCATGCAAACAAGCTGGTGCGCGCGCGCCCCGACATTCCATTTCCCTGGGCCCGCTCCGCCATCGTCTGCGTGGCCAACTACAACAGCGCCCAACCCAGGTCGACGGATCCGGCTCGCGAAGACGCCGCATGGATCGCGCGCTACGCCTGGTCCAGCCGCATCGATCCGCAACGCGGACGCGTCCCCAGCGACTACCATAAGGTTCTTCTCAAGCGTCTAAAATCGCTCGACGCAAAACTGCGCGAGCAATACGGCGCATTCGAATCGCGCGCCTACGTCGACACCGGCCCCATCGTCGAGCGCTCTCTCGCCGTCGCCGCGGGTCTTGGCTGGAGCGCGAAGAACACCTGCCTCATTCACCCCAAGCTCGGCTCATTCGCGTTTCTCTGCGTCCTGCTGACATCACTGGATGTCCAGGATGTAAAAGCGCCCACGGTACAAGTGCCCGATCGCTGCGGCTCCTGCACGCGCTGCATTGAGGCCTGCCCCACCGGCGCGCTCATCGCGCCCTATCAGCTCGATGCGCGCCTCTGCATCTCGTATCTCACTATCGAACATCGCGGCCCCATCGAGCCCAACCTGATGGCGCAGATGGGACGCCAAGTCTTCGGCTGCGACATCTGTCAGGACGTCTGCCCGTGGAATCGCAAGGCACCCATCGCTGTAGACGATGAACTCGCCGCGCGTCCCGAACTCGTAAATCCGGCGTTGGAATGGCTCGCCTCTCTCGACGAGCAGGCCTTTGAATCCACCTTCAACGGCTCACCGGTACGGCGCGCCGGCTTCCACGGTCTGCGGCGCAACATCGCCATCGCCATCGGGAATGGAACTCCCTCCGCCGCCATCGCCGCACGATGGCGCGCGTCCCTCCGCGCCTGGGCCGACGCAGCCGACGAGGGTCTGCGCACCGCCGCACAATGGGCGCTCGCACGGCTGCGCGAACCGGAGTAGTCTTTCAAATTCAGCGTGGGAACTTTGCGGCGTGGGGAACACCGCGAGAGACCCTGCTCAAAGCATCGTGGCTCATCTACATCAGCCGCAAACGCCGCTACGAAACCCGGAGGACATTGGCCGCGTTCAGCCCTTTGGGCCCCTGCTGGCACTCGAACTCAACCGACTCGCCCTCGTTCAAAGTCTTGTAACCGTTCTCCTGGATCGCGGAGAAGTGAACAAACACATCTTCGCCCGTGGAGCGCTGAATGAAGCCATAACCCTTGGCCCCGTTGAACCACTTAACTACACCCTGTTCCTTCATGCACTGAACTCCTGTAATGCTACGGCACAGCTCTATTGCCGCCCTGCTCGTTGCTCTTTGCCTTGTCTCGCGGAGCGGAGGCTTGCATCGGGGAAGACGTACCGTCTAACTCACTTGCCCGGCGCGCTGTGCTCCAGTTATGGCAGGAATTCGCTACTTATGCAAGGAGAAAATGTTAGCAACCCATCCATTGCGTATCCCGCAATAACATACGCCCTTCCGGATTTTGGAATATCCTAGGGCCATAGACCGCGGGATCCTTACGTTAACTTTTCGCCTCTCAGGGAGTTGCCATCGTGCCCAGCGTCTCAAATCCCGAACCTGCCACTGAGCCGCCAGCGCCCGAAACCGCCGCAGTCCTCGACGTCTCCGACGCCCCGTCCCCCGCCACCTCCAAGTGGTATATCCTCCGCCACCAGGGCGCCGCCCTCATCCGCTACCTCCTCGACAGCGAGGTCCACACCTTCGCCTTCAGCGTCGCCGCCAACGCCATCCTCTCCTTCGTGCCTCTCGTTGTCATGCTCTACACCCTGGCGAGGCGTGTGTTTCATTCCGACGCCATGGTGGACGTCGTGAAAGACATGGTGAGCTACTTCCTTCCTGCTACAACCAGCAGACCAGACTGGCTGGCGGAGAACATCTTCATCTATTCGGACGCCTCACACCATGGCGTGCAGGCCATCTCGCTGGTGATGATTCTGATTGCGTGCACCGGTATCTTTCTGCCTTTGGAAGTGGCGCTGAATCAGGCCTGGGGCGTGCGCAAGAGCCGCAATTACCTCAAGAACCAGGCCGTCGCCCTGGGCCTCGCCGTCATCATGGTCGTGCTGGGCATGATCTCCATGGTGCTCAGCGCCGGCCAGCGCAAAATTCTCGACGTTCTCTTCCTCCATCACATCGATCAGGGATTCTTCGGCTGGATCTACAGCGTGGTCAGCGAGGGTTGGCTCGCAATCTGCAGCGGCGCGGCCTGCATCGTCTTCTTCTTCTTCGTCTACTGGCTGCTGCCCAACTGCAAGGTCCCAGCACGCCCCGTCATGCGCGCATCCGTCATCACCGGCCTCGTCTGGCTGGCATCGCGCTACATCTTCGTCTGGATTCTGCCGCACATGGATCTCAAAGCGCTCTACGGCCCGTTCTTCATCTCCGTGGGCCTGCTCTTCTGGGCCTACATCTCCGGACTCATCCTCTTCGCCGGCGCGCAGTTCAGCGTGGCCCGTATCAAGCCCATCGTCGAATAGATCCCATGGACGCCCGATCGCGCCGTAGAGCCCGCCCTGAGCGAAGTCGAAGGGCGCAAAGGTCAGCAGCCCCGCGCTTCAGCGTGGGGAAAACGGCCCAATGAAACGTTGGAGTCCCGTAGGGACGGAGGAAAAAGCGGCCGGGGGATACGATGTCGACCGCGTCTTACGGAGACCTCAACTCAACCGCGCGCATCCCCGCCGCCCTGCGCGGCCTCCATCGCAATCGCGCGCTGCTTCGACTTGCGGTACACATTCGCCGCCGCCAGCGTCCACAGCGGCGCCAGATCCACTCCCGGCACCAGCTTCACCAGAAACGACGGCAGAAACTCCCAGTGCCAGCCGAGCAGCCACGTCATTACCCCGGCCACGCACAGATCCAGCACGTCATCGGAGGGCATGATGCCGCCTTCGATGAACAGCGGGAACACCACCATCTGCAGCGCGTCCGCCACAATCGCCAGCAGCAGCGCAATGCGCAGCCGCGGCCCCGCCGAAATCGTCACGGCCCCCGGATTCGCGGACTTCATCTCCGCATGCTCCACCCCTCCAGTCTATGCCCGGGGACGGCCGACGTATCTTCTCCGGCGTTATTCCTCAAACAACGAGAGCTGCGCGTCCTTCTTCTTCCCGCGCCCCCGTGCGTCATCCAACACGGTCCGCCCGCCCAGCGCCGGCGATATCCGCCGCTCATGTTCCAGCGCCGCACTGAACTCCGCCAGCGGCTCGCGCTTCTGCTCCACCGCGCGCGTCAACTTGTCCAGCCGCCGGAACCCGTCCATCTTCTCCGTATCGCCCACCTTCGCCGCATCCAGCGACCGCCGCAGCACCGCCAGCGACTCGTCGTACGTCTTCAGCGGCACGGGAAACGGATGCCCATCCTTCCCGCCATGCGCGAACGAAAACCGCGCCGGATCGGCAAACCGGCTCGGCTCCCCGTGCACCACCTCCGCAATCAGCGCCAGCGACTGCAGCGTCCGCGGCCCCAGCCCTTCCACCAACAGCAGCGATGCGAAATCGCGCAGTTCCTGCTCGTGCGCCACCGCCAGCACCGCTCCCAGCCGCTTCAGATCCACATCCTCCGCGCGCACGTCATGATGCCGCGGCATCGCGAGCCTCCGCGCCTCATCGAGCGACGCCTCCACTGGCTGCCCGGCAATCGTCAGCAGCGCCCGCTGCGCCCCTGCCGCGCGCCCATCCACCAGGTTCAAAATCGTCCCCTGCGGCTTGCCCACAATCGCCGTATGCGGATCGGAAACGAAGTCCCGCACCGTGGCCGAGTGCCAGTGATACCGCCGCGCCAGCCCGCTCGCGTCGTTCATCCCCTGCTGCACCACGGCCCACTCGCCGCCCTTGTGAACCACGAAAGCATGCAGATAAAGCTGAAATCCATCGGCAATCGCGTTGTTGTCGATCCGCGCCGTCAGCCGGCTCGTCCGCGCCAGCACATCCCCGTCCAGCCCGGCCTGTTCCCCAAACGCGCGCAACTCATCCGGCGTGCGCTTCGAATGCCGCCCCCGCCCGCCGCAGATGGCAAACCCCAGCTCGTCCAACCGCGGATTGAGCCCCCGCTTCAGCGCCCCCAGCACCGACGTCGTAATCCCCGACGAGTGCCAGTCCATCCCCATCACCGCGCCCAGCGCCTGAAACCAGAACGGATCGCTCAGCCGCGTCAGAAACTCCCCCGGCCCGTACGCCTGCACAATGGCCTCCACCACCGCCGTGCCCAGCAAAGTCATGCGCTCCGCCAGCCACGGCGGAACACGCCCGCCATGCAACGGCAGATCGGCAGTGCCGGAACGCTTCACACCTCTATTTTCGCCTGAATTTCGATTCCGGAGTGTCTGCTCTCAGGCGAAGAAGCTGACGCGGTCCGCGCCATCGCCGGAGTCAGCGGCCGCCCGAATCCCGGACGTCTCGGCGGCCTCGTCCTGCTCCTCTTCCAGCCCGCGATCGGCGCCCTCCCGATGCGGCGAATAGCTGTCCTGCTGCTCGCGCTGAAATTCGACGCGAAACACGCCGGCCAGGTCCTTCGCCGTCCGCTCCGCCCGAACCGGCTGCACCGCGCCAATCCCAGGAATTGCGCCGATCTCCATGCGCGCTCCTCGCTTGTCATGGATATCGGCTGCCGAGGCCCAATGTTTAAGGATTCTGCAAGGACCTGTCTCATTTCGAGACAGACAGGCCGGCCTTCAAAATGCCGGCATCAGCCGCGCAACGTCCCGCAGGGACTGAAGGACAGCAGCCCACGATGCAGCCCGCCGGAACCCGGGCTCCCCACCGACAGGTTTCCGTCCCGCGGGAGAAGAGCAGGGGGGAATCCTGGGAGCCACTTCGGCAAGCTGGTCCCGTCCATCGCGTGACGGCATCACAGTTTCACGTGGATGGCGGTAGACGGTACTGGGGAGGCGATGCACAACTTCTGGGATAAAACGACCCCAAGGATGCGCAGGTCCTGTTGCACGTGCTCAGGACCGGGTTTCCCCAGCGCTACCATCATCCACTGGTGAACTATACGCACGACTTCCAGAAGCTGTCGCTGACCTATGCGCAGGTCTCGATGGAAAAGACACGCATGCTGCATCGCCTGCTCACACACTACCTGCCTCTGCCAGGCACCGATTAACCCATGAAGAATCTCAACTCATGCATTGAGCGGTTTGCCCGGACAGAAGGGACCAAATCCTTCCTGAACCGCTGTCCTTCCGGAGAAAGTGCAGACTGGCTGCGCGGTTTGAACGACTCTAGTTGAATCCACGGGAGCAAGCGCTACATCGCGCTCTGCAACTTCAACCACAGCGGACTGGGCCAGCATGTTGATCGACAGCACGACGTGGCACAGACCTTTATGGCGAAGGAGGATACCTTCGACCCCTTCCATTACTCCCCGCACAATCCGTACCTTCTGGCCGGCCTTGAGGAATGAATGGGGCTGAATGCCCCGAGGGCACTGCATGGCACGGCGCAGATTGTTGATCTCAGCGGCGGGAATCACCGCAAGTTTTCCGCCTTGGCAAACGATCATGTAGACGCCTGGGGTTGATACCACCGCCAAGCGCAGCCGGGAGTCCTCTCGTACGAACAGGTACGACGGAAATAGAGGCAAGCTCAGCGTAACCTTGCGCTTGTTCCAAAGGCGGGTTTCCTGATAGCTGGCAAGAAACACTTCAGCTCCATGGTGCATCAGCACGTCTGCTATGCGCTTCTCATGCTGGTGCTTCGTATAAACGGCCCACCAACCTCGCTCGCACGAATTCAGGCCTGAGAGAGAACCCGTTCTTGCGGGCGCAGCTGCGGTGTCTGCGCATTGCGGGCTGTCAACCTCCACCCTGGCGACTGCCGACTGAATGTTGTTCATGCTTCCCCCTCCTCACTTAAAGCTTTCCCCAGCAACCCGCCGTAGAGGCAGGAGGTCTGAACCTGGATGGTTAGGGGTCGGGCAAACCACAAAGACCACACTTCAGGCTGCTGGTTTTTCGGGCATATTGCGACGAATTCTAGTCCCGGAAATGCGAACATCCATCAGCTGTCGTTCCACGGTGCGAACAACTGTCGCATGGCACGCAATGCGCGCAGAAGCCCTTCCCCCGACGGCGAGTGGAAGAAGGATGCTCAACTCCAGACGGGTGCCTGGCGGAAACTGCTCATCGCCTTCAAAGAGAACACCGGCTCTACCTATATTGATCGTGTTTCCCTCGTGCCACATTCTTTCGCTACTGACGCGGTAACGAACCGGTACTCGCAAATCAAATCGGATCGGCTGCGACTCATTCCTAGATTCAGTCATGCGCCTTCGTCTCCCTTCCCACTCTCGAACAGCGGGAGCCGAGACTGAGTCAGAGATTTCGGGTATTCACAAAATGAACACCGTGCCCCCGACTCTAAAACGCGCGTGGCTGATCTTCAATGGCTCTCCGGTATGCCCCTCGTGGACTTAAGTGCCGCCTCCATGGAGCGAACCGGTGCCACACTGCCCCTCATCGGTCTTTTACTTCGGAGAAACATCCACTGTCGCGGATTGATTGATCCAACGCTCCAGCTGGCACAGTTCCATATTGGAACTGTTGTTTAACATTGATCGCTCGATTTGGGTAACCATGGATGGCCGCCTTCAGTGCCACACACATTGACTTATGGTCTGGATGCATGCTATGTTTGGCCCTATTATCCCAGCACGAAGGGAACTATATTAAAATGCACCCTACAGACGAAGGCCCTACTTCCGCATCCGATTATCTATCTAGTTATCTTCCTTTCCCAAATTGGGATTCAGACAAAATCGGAACTGAGAGCCAGATACGCGACGCTCCCCACGTTATCAACATCCTGGTCGCGCACGAAAGCGGGATCTTCCGCGACAGCGTGGTCACCCTGCTTCGCGCCACCCCAGGCCTGCGTGTCGTAGGAGAGATCTCCGATGATCAACACCTTCTCGAAGCGGTGCGCCAACTTGGCCCCGATGTGGTGCTGCTTGATCTTGCTATTCGGCAAGAAGGCGGATTTGAGGTTTTGAAGCAGCTTCGCAGCTCCGAAATTCACCCTGAAGTCATCGTCCTCTGCAGATCGGAAGATGCCACCGAGCGGCTGCACGCGCTGCGACATGGAGCACGCGGCGTCATTCTGAAGACAGACAAAGTGAAGGCTTTGATTGAGGGGATCCGCAAGGTGGCTGGCGGTGAATACTGGATCGGCAGCGACGGCGTAAAAAGCCTTGTGCACTCCATTTTCGAACAGGAAAACGAATCGCACGCTGGTAAGAACCGCTACGGCCTAACCAAGCGAGAATGCGATGTAATCCTTTCGGTTCTGGAGGGGCTTACGAACCCCGAGATTGCGGAACGGTTCTCTCTAAGTGAGCAGACCGTTAAGCACCATCTCTCTCATATCTTCGATAAGCTGGGCGTCTACAGCAGGCTCGAACTCGCGCTGTTTGCCGTGAACCATCACCTGTTCGAGAACAGCAGGTGATCTCCTGAGTCGGCGCCTCCGTCTCTACCTTCCACTCTTATTGGTCACATCTGCCAGGGCAGTCATGTGCAACGAGCAGTCGTGGACTCGTTGCCTCAGCGCTCCGTTTGGCGTGGGTCTTTCATGCTCCCATTTACGAAGGTGTTACTTACTCTACCCAAGATGGCACTAATGCGACCGAGGTGAGTGGCACCTCTGACCTATTGTGTCAGCCGGGCAGCAGCGCTACAGTCAGCGTGTCTCATCGTTTGATCCTACTAAGGGACGAGATGCACCCGAGCTATTCGGGGGAACAGCCCGAGTGCCGCAGCAGAGGGTTGCAACGACGGGAATGGTCAGCATCGTCTGACCGTGGGCCACGCATCAGATCACCTACCCCTCATTGCGAGAGCCGCACTTGGTGTGCACTCTCTCATTCGCAAAGAGCGATGCTCCTCACAGGGCGAAGCTATGCTCCCCTACTGGCGGCTCCTCGTCACCACCAGATTCCGGCGCCTTTCCGAACAAGCTGCTCTCTCGAAGCGACGGCAGAGTTGACGCCGGCAAGCAGGTTGTATCTGCCGGGCTTGATTGGTCGCAATTTCACACATCCTGGAAGTGAGGTACCTAGTTATGAAACGAGTCTTCGTTGGGCTGGCCACCCTCGCCATCATGGTTTTGCCCATCCGCGCGCAGGACTCTGCAGAGCAGTTCGCTCCGGCGCCCGAGAAGACGGGAAGCGCGCTCTCTCGTGGAGTGTCATTGGAAAACCGCTATCCACGTTACCAGGTGCACAAGGGGGACGTCCTCGATCTTGATTTCGCCCTATCGCCGGAATTCAACCAGACGATCACGATTCAGCCCGACGGATTCGTGACTCTGAAAGGCATCGGCACGATTCATGTCGAGGGAGAGACGCTGCCTGAGCTAACTGAGACGGTGCGCAAAGCATATGGTGCCGTACTCCATGATCCGCTGCTGGTGATCTCGCTCAAGGACTTCGACAAACCGTCCTTTATTGCATCAGGCCAGGTGGGCCGTCCCGGCAAGTACGAAATACGTAGCGACGTTACGCTTTCGGAAGCGTTGGCCATTGCGGGCGGAGCGAATGATCGCGCACGGATTTCGAAGGTGGTCGTCTATCGCCGGACCCCCGACGGAACATTCTCGGGGAAGGTATACAACCTCAAACGCCTCATGGCCGCTCATGACCTATCGGAAGACCCGCTGATTCAGCCTGGCGACCTTCTCTATGTTCCGAGAAACGTATCGTCGCGCTTGCACGCTCTGATGCCGACGACAAGTATGGGGGCCTATTACGGGCCGGGTGGCGTGTTCTAAGGGAGTTTTTCATCATGAAGACAGAAGAGATTGAGATTCGCCGTTATCGTCAGCATGCTCTGCCGAGCCGTCGTGACATTGTTACGCTGATGTTCCGCCATTGGGTGGTGATGCTGCTTGTCGCCGTGCTGATCGTCGCCGGAACCGTGGCGATCGGACTGTGGTCTCCAAGATACGAGGCCGGCATGAAGATACTAGTGGAGAGCCGCCGCACGGACGCGACGATCAGTTCGGCATCAACACCGCTGCTCCAGACGGGCGGCAACATCGTAACCGAAGAGGATCTCAACTCTGAGGTCGAGCTGCTCACAAGCGCGGATCTGCTGCGCAAAGTAGTGGTCGCCAGCGAGCTCGCCGGCAAGCAGCCCAGCGACGCATCGGTTGCAAAGGCAGTGCGCCGGCTGGGCCGTGACCTTCGCGTTCAAGCCGTCCGGCGCACGCATGTGATTTCCATTCGCTACGCCGCGGCTGATCCTCACGTTGCCGTGAAGGTCCTTTCCGCCCTGGAAAACGCCTACATTCAGAAGCACACGGAAGTCCACCGTTCCAATGGTGAATCGGCCTTCTTCAAGCAGGAAGCGGCGCGCTTCCGTCAGAGTCTCACAGAGGCTCAGCAGCGTCTGGAGGCCTTCAACGCAAAGCGTGGTGTCGTATCCGCCCTGGCCGAGCGCGATGCTGCATTGCAAAGGGCGAACGATTTTGAATCCAATGCCCGTGAGAGCCAGGCGCAGGCCGTGGCAGTGCAAGAGCAGATCGGGAGTCTAGAAGCACAGCTTCGCTCGGTCCCGCCCCGTTTGACAACCGCCATACGCCAATCCGATGACCCGCAGTTGATGAGCCAACTGAAATCAACGCTGCTTACTTTGCAACTTAAGCGTACCGAGCTGCTCACCAAATATGCTCCGACCTATCCGCTGGTTACCGAAGTCGAGCAGCAAATTAAGGAAGCCTCCGCAGCAATCGCCGCTGCACAGAAGGCCCCGGTTCGGGATGAAACTACGGATCGTAACCCCAACTACGTCGTTCTCCAGGATGCGCTGAACAAGGCCCGTGTAGATCTGAGTGGGTTAAAAGCTCGCGCGGCTTCGGACGCGGCGATAGCAAACAGCTACCGTGACCGCGCAGCTCGCCTGGGAGAAGCTGACATTCAGCAGCAGAATCTGATTCGTGACGCAAAGACGCAGGAGGATGCGTATCTGCTTTATGTGCGCAAGAGTGAAGAGGCTGGCATAAGCGATGCGCTCGATCGGCGAGGCATCGTCAACGTATCCGTCGCAGAGGAGCCAACGCTACCGAGCCTGCCGCGCTCCACTCCATTAGTGGCTCTTGTGGCAACTGTGCTTTTAGTGTCGTTCGGAAGTTTTTCAACGGCTGTAGCCGTTGACGTGTTCGACCCGACGTTTAGAACCCCTGATGAGTTAGCTGGCTATCTGGAGACACCGGTGCTGGCTGCCCTGCCGCGAGGTAGAGGCTAAGTATGATCGCCCGCTATTTTGGAATGCGCGAGGACCCCTTCGGCGCGACGCCCGACCCACGGCTGCTCTACGCAAGTCGTACCCATCGTGAGGCTCTCGCGTCCCTGCGCTATAGCTTTCTCGCACACCGGGGTTTCGTTGCTCTGATCGCCGAGCCTGGGATGGGAAAGACTACTCTGCTGTTCAAGTTCATGGAGCAAGTCCAGGCATCCTCCCACACAGCCTTTCTCTTTAACACGCGCCTTGGGCCGGAGCAGCTGATTAGTTCCCTTCTTCGGGAGATAGGCATTTCACCTGGACCGAGCATTGTCGAAATGCAGGAGCAGCTCTACTCGGCAGTTACAGCCAATGCTCGTGAGGGCAGGCCGTTGATTGTGCTGCTGGATGAAGCGCAAAGCCTGCCGGAAGCGACTCTGGAGGCAGTTCGCCTCCTGACCAACTTCGAGACCACCCGCACAAAACTGATCCAGGTCGTTCTTGCGGGTCAACCGCAACTATCCGAGACCTTGAGCCGTCCATCCCTCTTGCAATTGCGGCAACGCATTGGCACCATCTGTACGCTCGATCGTTTGTCACATGCCGAGACCTGCGAATACGTCCAACATCGGCTGCAGGCAGTTGGATACGACGGTCCACCCATCTTCGGCGACGCGGCTTTAGGGCGCATCGCGACTGAAAGCAAAGGTATTCCAAGGGTGATCAATACGCTGTGCTTTCAGACTCTTTCGCTCTGCTGCGCTCTCCAACGGAAGTCGGTCGACGCTGCCATGGTGGGTGAAGCTCTACGGGACCTGGAGTTGCCTGTTCCTCATCGTGAGCTGCAAAACGAGCATCCCGAGCCACCTCGTCCATTGGAACTATTGGATCTTGCCAAGGAGAGCAGACGCGTTAAGAAAAGGATCGGCTGGCTAATGAGTGTTCTTGCCGCCTTTGCAGCGTCGATGGGCTGGGGGTTCTATTGTGCTTCTGGAGTAAGGGCCGAGAAGCCAGCGACATCCATACAGCAATCCTCGCCGCCCCTTGCCCCACCAGAGGCACCACACGTTTCGGTCGACACGAGAAGCGGAATGTCACCCTTGGTCGTGACCGTTGAGGCGGAACAGACCTTGAGCGGAATCGCCGTATCGCGCCTCGGATACTTCAACGAAGACATTCTCCTGCAGATCCAGAGTCTTAATCCAGATATCGTAGATCCGAACCTTATTACGCCAGGGCAGAGGATAATACTCCCCCGGCGAGCCGAGCAGGTTTCCAGTGAGGCGAGTTCCAAGGTAATGAACGAGAGGATACAGCAATGAGCCGTAACTTTGAGCTTCTGGCACAAATCGAGGATGACCTGAGCACCGCCCAGCACGATGCGCAGCCACAACAAGAGAGTGCGATCGAAAGCGAGCTGGAGCGCAGCCCACGGCCAAGTTATCCGGGCAGCGACGAGATTCTTCACATGGTGCGCCGCGTCTTTCTTCCGGTCAAGGGTGAGGGATTGCATCGAGTCCTTTTCTGCGGCGCGACCGAAGACCTCAGCAGCAGCATCGTATGTGCCCGTGTGGCCAGGACTCTTGCGAGCCAGACGTACAAGAAGGTATGCGTAATTGATGGAAACCTGGCTTGGCGTCGTCTATCCGTACTCCTGGGTAATGGAGCCTTCAGCGGCGCGCAGGACACAACCGCCGTTGCCGATGGGCGCCTCCAGCTTGAGCCAAATCTGTATCTGCTTCGCAGTGAGAGTCTAACGGCACAGGGATCTTCAACCCTCGCCGGTACTGAGCTGAGCTCAGTGTTCGCGCAATTGGAAAAAGAGTTCGACTTCATCGTGATCGACGGCCCCAGCCCCACTGTCAGCGACGATTGCATATTACTCGGCCAGCTTGTAGAGGCAGCTATCTTGGTAATCGAAGCTGGAAGAACGCGTCGCACCGTCGCTGCCGAGGCGAAGGGATTCCTGGCGCGTGCGGGAGTGGTAGTGGCTGGCACGGTGCTGCACAACCACACCCTGCCCGTTCCCGAAAAGCTCTATCGGTGGCTTTGACCGGAGCGTCAGCGTTCTAGAAATACCCGGATGCGTACTGTTTCATTCATGCGCTCCGGGATTGGCAAGGGGAACCGAAAGAGCGGCAAGCGATGACAAGGTACGGCCTACCACCGAGCAGCGGGGATGCAACGATTGGAGCGGCGGCAGAAAGCCGATCGCGATCTTCCCGAGCTTTGCAAGGGATCACCGTTTGGCTGTTTACCGCCTTTGTGTTCGTCCTTCCTACCGATCTTCGATTCGGCGGAGACAAATCCCTGGCCATGCGGATCGGCTATCTATGCGTTTTCCTGGGAATGGTGGCGATACTCAAGCGGCGCACCTTACAGGTTCCCCCAGCCGGATTCTGGTGCCTGTTTGGATTCGTGCTCTGGTCGTCCTGCACATTGTTGTGGGCCCGGTACCCCACCGTTGCCGAGCATAAGATCATCGCATACTGGAGATTGTTCATCATCGTTGCGGTATTCATTCAATTTGCATGGCAGGAAGGCGTACGACAGCGACTTATGGATGCTTACGTCGCTGGCTGCTGGCTCGGTGTTATGGGTGTGTTCTTTCATTTCATGATGGGTACTCCATATTTAGCCGAGGGTGAACTGGAGTTTGAAGGACGATATACCTTCGGAACCGATCCTAACTACCTTGCACTCGCACTGGTGATCGCTATCCCACTGGCGCTCTATCGAGCGCTCAACGCCGAGCGGCGATGGCACAAGTGGGCATTGCTAAGCTATGTGCCCGCCGGCTTCGCCGGGCTCTTGCTGACTGGGTCGCGCGGCGCTTGGGTAACATTGCTGGCGATCGTCTTCCTTTCCGGGCTGATGCTCAGAGGACGCGTGCGGATGATGGTGCTGGGTACGGTTGTCCTTCTCGTCGCCGCGCCTTTCGTTTTGCCGGGTCAAGTGATGGAACGCATGTCCGCGATTCCCGACGAGCTAAGGTACGGCAGCTTCTCCGATCGCACAGAGCTTTGGCAACGTGGAAGCGCGGTGGTGATGGAACACCCCGTGAATGGCATTGGCGTTGGCGCAGCCGAGGGAATGATGTCGATCGCCGCCCACAACACGCCTCTCGAACTCATGATGGAGGGTGGCGCCATTGGCGTGTTCCTTTTCTATGGGGCGTGGGCATTCAGCCTAAGGGGCACCTGGAAAGCGGACCACCGCGAGGGTCTCGCAGCACTATTCATATTTTTCGGATGGTTCGTCGGAAGTGCTTCTTTGAGCTGGGAAGTGGACACTGCGACATGGTACTTCTTGGCTCTTTTGATCGCGGCCGGCAGTGCGCATCGCGTGAGCGCAGAAGTCTACCGCATACCACGAACAGAAGCGCCGGCCTACCTTCCTCAATGACTCACCTATCGATTAGTTAGTAAGGCGCTCGGAACCATGCGTGTCTCCATCGTCACGACGACATACAATGCCCTGCCGTTTGTGGAAGAAACCACGCGATCCGTGCTGCAGTCATCCTACGCGGACTTGGAGTACTTCATCGTTGATGCTGGCTCGCAGGATGGAACGCGGGAATTTCTCGACGGACTTAGAGATCCAAGAGTCCGTTTCGAGATCCTGGAGGGTGCGCCACAATACGTGGCTCTGGATTGGGCGCTGCGGCGGGCTACTGGTGACGTTGCAGCCTGGCTGAATGGCGATGATCTTTACCTGCCGTGGACCATCTCGTGTGTCGCGCGATTATTCGAGGAATTTAGCGATCTGCAATGGCTGACGGGCTTGCCGGCGTTTGTGGATGGGAACGGACACTGCACGTTGATGGCAAACCTCGCGTCCTACCCGCGGCGCTATATTCGTAACGGCTGGTTCAGTGAGAGGGCTTTTGGAAACCTGGTGCAAGAGAGCATGTTCTGGCGGCGATCGCTCTACGAGCGCGCTGGCGGCTTGAATCTTCGCTATCAGCATGCCGCCGATTTCGAACTCTGGACCCGCTTCGCCGCGCACGCCGCACTCGAGGCTCTGGATGTTCCGCTGGCGGCATGGCGCCGGCACGGCCGCAATCGATCTCTGCTGGGAGTATCAGACTATCTCGCAGAGGTTGATCAAATCTCGTTAGGACTTCCGAAGCTGGATCCAGTGCGGCGCTGGCTTTGTGCAAGGAGGGCAACCAAACATGCCCTGCGGTTTGCGGAGTGGCATAAGACTCCCTGGATCTACTTTTCATGGAGCAAGTCGCGCTGGACGCGGACGACCACGCTTCGGCCCATCTCTCGATATCGCCTTCAGTACCTGGGTAGGCAAGTGCAACAGTGAAATGAGGAACAAGCTGCGCTGGCCGTTGCGCACCGTCCGACATTCAACATTGCAGTGAATACAGTACAAAGGGCTTCAGACGATTGCGGCAAGGTTGACAACGCAATGAGAATTGCACAGGTAAGTCATAGTCTCGAATGCG
The DNA here is from genome assembly GCA_046566985.1 of Acidobacteriota bacterium. Classification (GTDB taxonomy): domain Bacteria; phylum Acidobacteriota; class Terriglobia; order Terriglobales; family Acidobacteriaceae; genus Telmatobacter. Next base: position 109,622 of record JBKICT010000010.1, read on the forward strand.
GCGGCTCCATGGCTTTGATGGTCAACTTGGCCTGCCATCTCGCCCGGCGGGGACATCGGGTCGACCTGATCTGTACCGACCGCAGAACCGGAAGTGAGCACGAGCGGAGATCGTGTGCGCGGTTGTGCGAAGAGCAGGTAGGCGTCTTCTTCATGGGACGCAGGCCGCACCACCCGGGAATAGGCGCCACAGCCATGCTGGAATGGCAGATCGCTTCTTCCCGCTATGACATCGTCCATTCGCATCTTCCCATGCCGGACGCGATGGTGGGCTTGCTGCGGCGCCTTGGGCCCATCCGCTTCGCGCATGTGATTACTGTGCACAATACCTACGAACCTCGGCTATTCCCCCTGGGGGCGTTCAGCCGAGGAGCGAATGTGGCTTATTGCTCAGTCGCAGCTCGCAAACGCAATCCGGTACAGGGGAAATGGGCCACCGTGATCCCCAACGGCATTGATGTCGAAGCATACCGACAGGCAGCCAGCGCTCGGATGGAAACACGGCGCCAACTGGGAATCTCTGCGGACGCCGTGGTTGTGATTGCCGCCGGCCGACTGGTGATACAGAAAAATATGGCGCTCGTGATCGAGTCGGCTGTGCGACTTCACCGCCAACTTCAGGGCAAGACAGTAAAGTTCCTCATCTGTGGAGAGGGGCCGCAGAGGGCACTCCTGCAATCCCTCGTGGATTCAAATCGGCTCCAGCAAGTGGTGCACCTACTTGGGAATCGCACGGATCTACCCCAGCTCTTTGGGGCCAGCGATATCTTCTTGAGCACTTCCCACTACGAAGGGATGCCATTGACGGTACTGGAGGCGCTGGCTGCGGGACTTCCCTGTGTCTTGTCGCCGATTGAAGAACACTACGAGATCGCCGGAGATATGGCGGCATGCGTCTTCGCGTCAAAAGATGCACTGAGCATCGCGTCTGCGTTGGAATCGCTCATCGACTTTCCCATCGGAATCGATGTGATTAAGCAGGAGCGCAGCGAGGCAATTGGCTGGTACTCCATGGACAGATGCGCTGCTGCCTATGAGGAACTGTACTTCGCTGTATGCGGCGCGGCCTCACGGCAGCGATGGCCTATTGCCAGCAGATGGAGCCGTCATCCCCTGGGGTCGAATGGCGGGAGAGGACAAGAATCCAATGGACGGAGCTGAACGAAAATTGCGAGGTGCGATTGTCGGCCTCGGACGTATGGGGCTTACACACTTGGCTATTCTCAGAAGCCACCCCGACGTTGCGGAGCTGGCGCTGGTGGAAGCGTCCGCCTGCTTGGGACGCGCAGTGGGTACCCAGTTAGGACTGTCCTGGTACAGCACCATGGAGGAGTTATTGCTAGGGGGCCGTCCCGATTTTCTGGTTGTAGCCACTCCTACGCGCTTTCACTACCAGGTGGCAAGCGCAGCCCTTGAGAATCGCATCCCCGTCTTTATTGAGAAGCCTCTGAGCCTGTCTCCGAACGAAAGCCGGATGCTCGCTCGGGCCGCTGCCGAACAACACGTGGTAGCGCAGGTCGGATACGTGAATCGCTTCAACGAAATCTTCGTGGCAGTGCGCAGCTTACTTCGTTCCGGCGACCTGGGCCAATTGACGCACGTGTCTTGCGAGATCAGATCTCCGATGGTGATGAAAACGACCGACAGCAGTTGGAGATCAAAGGACAGCGAAGGCGGGGGATCGCTCCATGACATCGCAGCCCACGGGATTGACCTGCTGAACTACATCGCAGGCCCCCCTCAGGAAGTAATTGGGAGCAGCATGCAGTCGATGGTGTCCCGGCAGGTGGAAGACCGGGTTGAAGTCCTATTCGGATATCGCGGTTTTACAGGCTCGCTTCATGTCAACTGGAGCGATCCGTCCTGCCGCAAGCCCGCCTATCGCTTGGTTATCGACTCGCAGAGAGGAAGGATCATTGCCGATCAACATGCATACAAGGTCTTCCGCACATTCCCGGTCGCGGGGCGCCAAGCCAACTCGTGGCAGACGGTATACATCACAGACATCGCACAGCCGGTCCGCATGTACGTACGGGGCAACGAGTTCACGCGTCAGCTCGATCATTTCATCGCAAGCCTCGGTGATGACCGCTTGGAGCCGGTGAATACCCTGGAGAGCGCGCTGGAGACCGATGAAGTGATCGAACGCATTCGCCGATCGGCGAAGATTGTGAGGCCGCAATGAAGTTGATCTTCGGCGATAACCAATTCTTTGGCATCAACCATATGTCCGAGGATAAGGCGCAGGTACTCGCAGAGCGATTCTGCACCGTGGATGCAATGATCCGCGTCATTGACGAGGCATATGAGGCGGGGATCCGGGATTTCATGTTTACGACTCATGATCGTGTGGCCGAGATATGCGACCACTTCCGCCGCTTTCCGGCACAATATTCAGATCTAAAGCTCTATCCGGCAATGCCCTATGCCCACAAATATGCCAACTTGGTAACCGACAAAGGCATCCTGGGAGCATTAATTGAGGTCCTGCGGGGCAGCGGCTCAGGAAGCGGAGCACTGCGCATGGTCGTACGGGCAGGAGTGGGGGCAATGCAGCAGGATCCCATCGCGATGATGCATCTGCTCATCGACGCGGAATTGCAGATGTTTCGCGGCCTTTGCGTGGAGGCCGTATTTCTACAAAACATTGTCACGGATCTCGTATTTGGGATGGGGGCGCAGGATGCTCTGCTCGATTTTGTGCAATATGCAAAAGATCGACATAGCGTAGACGCAGGATTCATCACCATGAATTTGCCCGCTCTCTCGGCCGCGTTACGTCACGCCGGTCTACAAGAGCCGCTCCTCTGCGCGAGCTTCAACAAAGCAGGCTACCTGATGAACCCCTCGAAGCAGGCCTACGAGCAGACGGTGCGTGAGGGCAGGCAGCGGTTCATTGCCATGTCCGTTTTCGCTTCCGGCGCAGTGCCTCCCCGCGAGGCTTCTGAATACGTTGCCGGGTTCGACAACATCGACGGCGTGCTTTTCGGAGCGTCATCGAAAGACCACATTGGGGAAACCGTTCAACTCTTCCAAACGCAATCCGCACCAGTGATGGCTTAGGGACGCTATGACGACGAGTTGCACACAATACCTCGACTGCCAGGAGATACCTCGCGTGAGAGTGTCCGGCATTCCTGTTAGCCGATGCGGCACGGACGACGTGTTGTCGGGAATGGACGCGAACATTCACGGGGCCAGGGAACCCCGGCACATCGTCATCACCAACACTGAATCTATGTATTTCGCGCAAAGGCTGCCGGAGCATGCGAGTTTCATCGAAAGCGCAGCGTACTCCTGCTGCGACGGAATTGGCGTGGTATTGGCGGGCAGGGCGCAACGCCAATCGGTTCCGCGCATCTACGGATCGGCGCTGCTCAGGGAAGCGTGCCACTTCGGCGTCAAACGCGGTTGGCGTCACTATTTCTACGGTGGGAGACCCGGCGTCCCAGAACTGCTGAAGGATAGACTCGGAACTTCATATCCCGGCATGATCACCGCAGGACTGTACTCTCCCCCCTTTCGTGCTCTTACAGCGCGGGAAGATCAGGATTGCGTTGACGCCATCAACCGCGTTGAACCGGATATTGTCTGGGTGGGTCTTGGCTTGCTCAAGCAAGAGCGCTGGATCGCTGAACACCTCGGAAGGGTACGCGCCCCCTGGATGATTGGCGTTGGAGCAGCGTTTGATTACCACGCCGGTACCGTGCGGCACGCGCCCTTGTGGATTCAGCGTGCAGGTTTTGAATGGCTGCATCGGGTCATCTGCGAACCGCGCATGCTGGTTCGTAACTACCGGAGCTTTATCTTCCTGGGGCAGTCCCTGATTCTCCCCTCTAAGCATCACGACCTGCGCACGATTCGGTAGAAGCTGGACCGTTTTCGCCTGGTCGCTTCCATCACCTTCGACATTTCCTTCTACCGAACTCCAATCGAAGATCCGGAGGATACGATGAATGCCCCGAAGCCGTTCTCGACTCCAGTGACGGTCGCTCACCCTGCACTTCCTTCTCTGAAGGACTTTTCCAGGGGCCTTGAAGAAATATGGGACCGTGCTTGGCTGACAAACAATGGTCCGCTCGTCCAACAGTTTCGGCGCCAACTTACAGAGGTATGTAAGAGCACCAACATCTCTTTGATATCGAATGGCACGCTTGCTTTGCAGCTTGCCCTCCAGGGACTGGAAATAACCGGCGAGGCGATCACCACGCCCTATACGTTCGTCGCCAGCACTCATGCCCTGTTCTGGAACAAGATCCGACCCGTTTTCGTAGATATCGAGCCGCACTATTATTCGCTCGATCCCGAACAGGTTGAGGCGGCAATCACCCCATGGACAAGCGCAATCCTTGCCGTCCACGTATATGGGTATCCATGCCAACTTGAGGCATTGGCAGCAATTGCGCGGCGCCACGGTTTGAAACTCATTTACGATGCGGCTCATGCCTTTGGCGTTGAGGTCAACGGGATTCCGATCGGGAAGTTCGGCGACGCAAGCATGTTCAGCCTTCACGCAACGAAAGTATTCCATTCGATCGAAGGCGGCATGCTGATGTCGCAGTCTCCTGATCTCATACGCCGCGTTGACTACCTGAAGAACTTCGGCTTCGAAAGTGAAACCGAGGTTGTGATGCCTGGGACCAACGCGAAGATGAGCGAGTTCCAGGCTCTGATGGGCGTTCTCCTCCTGCGCCAGCTCGAAGCAATGATCGAAAAGCGCAAGGCTGCGGCTGAACATTATCACGCTCGGCTACGCGCGATTCCAGGGCTGCGTTTGCCGCCGCATCCAGCAGAAGGCGTTCGGTATAACTATGCGTACTTGCCGGTTGAGATTGATGCGAGTAGGTTCGGCGCCAGCCGCGATACAGTCTACGATGGACTGCGCAAATTCAATGTATTGGCTCGGCGCTACTTCTATCCGCTCATTCCGGACCTTGTTTGTTACCGGGGTCTGTTTCCAGCATCAGGCCTAAGCGTGGCTCGCGGAATTGCAGATCGCATCCTTACCCTGCCTCTTTACAGCGACCTTGAGCCGTCTGTCATTGATCGAATCTGCGATATGGTCCTCTACATCCAGGCCAAGGAACACTCCCGTTCCGTCGTGGCTGGTCTTGCCCTACCTACACCAACACCAGAGAACACTGTGACAGCGCAATGAGGGCCAGCCGTATTAAAGCTTGGGACGAAGTATTATGACTCGCACTACTTGAACCCGAGCTGCTGATTATGAAAGCGTCGCAGGGAGTAACAATATGATACTCGGTGCAATGCAGCCGTACTTCTTTCCCTATCTCGGATATTTTGATTTGATCAACCGCACGGATCGCTGGATCGTCTTCGATACCCCGCAATACATGCGAGAAGGATGGGTCAATCGAAACCGGGTTCTTCACAGTCGGGAGGGATGGCAATACATTGTTGTCCCTCTCAAGAAGCACCATCGCGACACGCCGATAAATCAGGTGGAAGCCGTCGAGTTTCCAGACTGGCGTCGGAAGATCGTCAACCAGTTCACTCATTACCGCGGCCGGGCCCCATACTATCGCGAAACCATTGCTTTGCTCGAAGACTGTTTGACAGGGTCGGATAATAATCTGGCAAGAATTAATGTACGGGCGCTCGGAAAGGTGTGTGCCTACCTCGGCATCCAGTGGCATCCCGAGATCTTGTCAGAGATGGGTATCACGCTCGGACCTGTTGACGAGTCGGCGGACTGGGCTCTTCGCATCGCGGAGGCCATCGGCGCAGATGTGTACCTCAATCCGCCGGGAGGCGCCACGCTCTACGACCCCGCTCGATTTGCAGCGGCAGGTATTCAGTTGCAGATTCAGAACGACTTCGATTTTGAATACGAGTGCCCAGGCTACCTGTACCAGCCGCGCCTCTCCGTCCTCGACGTGTTGATGTGGACGACGCCCGCCACCATCAAGACGCACCTCGATGCATTTCATCTGGCGCCTGCCTGACCGGACTATAAGCTCTCAATTACTCTACACATGACGCTTCCGCCACGCGACGCTCAGCACCTCGATGCCATATGGCGGAGAGCCGTAACACAATTGCCCTCCGGCAACGCAGACAACGTGAAGCAAGGACTGAAATGGCCATTGAGTGTCGGGAATACTCTGACCGCGATGCACTGGTGCAGTCTCCTGTTGTTTCGGTGGTGATGCCGGCATATAACCACGAAAAGTATATTGCCGATGCGATCGAGGGAGTGGTTGGTCAGAATGCAGGGTTTTCAATTGAGTTAATTGTCGGAGACGACTGCTCTCCCGACCTCACCGCGAGTATTGCGCTTGGGTTTCTTGCGCGTTTTCCGGAAATCATTCGTGTAATGCGATGGCAGCAGAACGTGGGAATGCACGAGAATGCCCATCACCTCTTAAAAGCGGCGCGCGGAAGGTACATCGCCTTCTGCGAGGGCGATGATTGCTGGCATCGGTCGGACAAACTCGCGAGTGAAGTGCGAATCCTTGAGAGCCGAAAGGACGCAGCCTTGGTGTGTAGTAACTGGCGCACCATCGCAGATGATGGAACGATTATTACGCAGAACGCCCTTTGCCTGCCTCCGCAGGAGGTGCATCCTCTCGACCTGGACCACATTTTGGCGGGGCAGATCAAAACCGCATCGGTCTGCGCGCGCGCCAACTTGCTCTTGGGAGTGTTGCGGGACTCGCCTCTGTGCCAACTGGGACGCTATCCCTTCGGCGATGCACCGCTCTGGGTTGCGGTGAGCCAATTGGGGCGGTGCTTTTGCCTCTCGGATGAATTGGCGAGCTACCGCTTATCCTCGAACTCCGCCACGCGGCCACGGAACATAATGAACGTGTACCGGTTTGTGGCAGGAGCGGCTGAGTTCAAGTGGGATGTACTATCCCTTTACCCTTTGCGGCGCGGAGAGGGGGCCACAAAAGCAGCCATGGCTGCAGCATCGCGAGTGCTCCTTCGCGCGTCAGCCATGCTTGGAGATGCCAATCGCGCAGAGGAGCAATTTGCACGTCTACGCGCTCTCGCGATTCCTCCTACCATTCATGATCGCCTTTTACATTCACTGGCGCTCGCGACACAGCGAGGAAGACCTCTCGGTCCTATCTTTAGAGCCGTACTGGTGCTCTGGCATTCCGTGATGCGGCGAATCCTTCCGCTTCGAGGCAGAACGGAAGCCCAGCCAGAAGCAACGATGAGCACCGAGAGCATGGGTGCAGAACATTCTCACCTGAACGACAGCGATGTCGCGGCGTCCTGTTCCACGCCCCTTCACAATGCTCCTGCGCGAGAGACGGAGTAGGCCGAACCTTCGTAAGTAGGCGCCACCGATATGGGTGACGACCGGATCCGCCCCAGGCACAGGCCCACTCGCGCGCGCAAGGGTACATCTTTTCGATGAGAGCACGCAGCATACACCAGCGATATGACACCACTTAGATAGTCGACTAATAGAAGAAATCGTGGGGGAGAGATGCGGATTGCAATCGTCGGGTGTGGTTTCGTCGCGGATCTCTACGTCCAAACACTTGTGAACCATCCCGGCCTTGAACTAGCTGGTGTTTTCGATCGCGCCCCGGAACGGTTACGTCGCTTCGCAGACTTCTACGGGTTACGCAGCTATTCGTCACTGGCCGATCTGTTCCATGACTCTAGTGTTCAGCTGATCGCAAACCTCACAAACCCCGGCAGCCATTTCGCGGTTTCGCAGGACGCTCTCAGGGCTGGCAAACATGTGTATTCTGAAAAGCCTCTTGCCATGACCATGGGTGAGGCACGGCAGCTTGTCTCACTCGCCGAACAGCGAGGTTTGAAATTATCCTGCGCGCCGTGCAACCTGCTCGGCGAAACTGCTCAGACCTTCTGGAAGGCATTGCGGGACGGAAGTATCGGAACACCACGGCTGGCATATGCCGAGTTAGATGAAGGCCAACTGTTTCTCGGCTATCGACGTTGGCGCAGCAGATCTGGATCTCCGTGGCCGTTTGAGGATGAGTTTGAGGTTGGCTGTACTCTTGAGCATGCCGGCTACTATCTCGGCTGGCTGACCGCCTTCTTTGGTCCTGCCCGACACATTGCAAGTTCGGTCGGTGTCCATGCGGACACGCAAGGGCCGGTGAAGAATGGATACGCGCCTGCATTTGCGACCGCCTCCATCGACTTCGCGTCCGGACTCACAGCGCGCATTACCTGCAGCACATTTACCACAGGGGATCACAGCTTGCGGGTCTTCGGTGACGACGGAATTCTTTCCACCCCAGACTGCTGGGACTATGCCTCACCTGTTTACCTAACCTACCGCGTGCCCAGATCGTGGAGAGATTCGCACCCGCATCGTGCAGAGTTGTTGGGTATGCGCAGAAAGGTGCCTCTGGTCCGGCCGGCGCGCTTTCTTCACGACGAGAGCCGGGGGCTGAGAATGGATTTCGCAAGGGGGCTCGCCGAACTTGCGCATTCGCTGGATCAGAATCGCGAGCCCCGCATGTCGGCGCAATGGTCCCTCCACGTCACAGAACTTGCGCTCGCCATGAATGCAGGGGAACGTGTCCCGCACACGCTGAGCACAACGTTTGCGCCAATCGGGCCTATGCCCTGGGCAATGTAGCGCAATCGCGCTTTGTAGATAGCAGCTTTCAACTCCAAGCAGAACCTGAACAACACCTAACGGAAAGACAGGAAGTTCTTTCTGCTCTTGACGGGAGTCTGTAAGAGGGGCCATTTTCCGCGGCTTTCTGAAAGGCGACGAGTTGGGTTTTGGTAGCGGCCACGCGCTGGGCTTTCAGCAGCAGATAGTTGAGGTTTCTGTAGCCTCTGCCGCGGCGCGGCAGGGCTTTGATATTGCCGTTGACGGCTTCTACTATGCCCAGCTGAACCTTGGTGCGACAGTAATTCAGAATGCCATCGAGATGGTTGATCAGCATGTCGGCTAGCTTTTCCATGGGATTGAGCCGCTGCCAGCGCAACTGATCGATCCCGGCATTGAGATAGCGCATCATCGCACCTTCATAGCGGTAACTCCATAGCCGGTCCAGGCTCTCTTTGAGCAGATAGGCCTTCAACAGCCGGCGATTCAGAGCGAACAGAGCATTTAGTTGTTGCTTCTTATGCGCCGTCAAGTGAACCCAGCGCGTCAACAGCAGCCAGCGCTTGCCCCGGACCAGTTCTCGCGCCGGACCGCCCTTGCGGAAGAACTCCTGGCGGCGCACCTCGTCGATGGCCTCCCCGGCGTGCTTCATAATGTGGAACTTGTCATAAACGATGCGACATTGGGACCGCCACTCTTCGATGCTCTGCCGGAACGGCTGCCACATGTCCACACAGGTCGCCCGTACAGTGCCCCGCTGGAATGCGCTCAACTGCATCCGACAAATCCCGCCCAGCGTCTACTTTCTCAGTTCCGCTCCAAACCACAGCGGCTCGCCGGTATTCAGGTTGCTCACCACAGTAAGGAACTTCTGCTTCTTGCCCAGAAAGATATCGTCGACACCCCTCTGCCGCAGCGCCGGCTTGCGCCGCGTCCTAGTCCAACGCGCCAGATAGCGTTGATCGATCGCCCGCACCGTGCTGGCCGAAAGACCAAACTGCTTCGCCACCCGGCTGGCCGCTGCACTCTCGCAAGCCACCCCTACCGCGTCCTCGAAGCGCTTGCTGAACGGCGCCTTGGAAGTCAATAGCGGCAGCCTTTCCGACCGCACGCCGCAGTCCAGGGAGCGCACCCGGCACAGCTCCACGACCACTGTGGTCAAGTACTCAAAACATGGCAGGTCGCATACCTCCATAGCTGGCGGCGATCTCGCTGACCAGCTTGCCGCAGCCGGAGCAGACCAACTGCTTGTTAGCGCGTCTGCGCCGCACCCAAAGCTTCAGCCTCTTTCCGCGTTCATCAAGCTCATGCGGGAACACCTTATACCCCGGCCAGCCCAACACCCGTGTTCACTCGTTGTCGCGCATACAGCCGCGAATACTCGATACGGCCCTCGTCCCATGCCCGCCAAACTCGCGCAGCTTTACAGATTCCTGCGCAGAGCCGTTCTTTCCATGCGGCACAACTACAGCAGAGGCGCGTTAGACCGCGATAAAGGAGAGTATTGCCATGCATGTACTAATCACCGGAGGCGCAGGATTTATCGGTTCTCATCTCGCCGAGCGATGTTTGCAGGAAGGATGGACGGTTTCGGTTATCGACGATCTTTCCACTGGCTCGTTCGACAATATCGCCCATCTAAAGTCCGTACGTGGCTTCGACTACATCATTGAAAGCGTGTCCAATACTCCTGTCGTCGCCGAACTCGTCGACACCTGCGATATCGTATTCCATCTTGCCGCCGCAGTAGGTGTCAAATTGATCGTGGAAAGCCCCGTCCGCACGATCGAGACGAACGTGCATGGAACCGAGGTAGTGCTGCAGGCCGCCGCCAAAAAGCAGAAGCGCGTACTGATTGCGTCGACGTCGGAGGTCTACGGCAAAAGCACCGACCTTCCGTTCACGGAAACCGCGGACCTAGTGATGGGGCCGACCTGTATCGGTCGCTGGAGTTACGCCTGCTCGAAGGCTCTCGATGAGTTTCTTGGTCTGTCCTATTACAGCGAGAAACGAGTGCCTGTAACTGTTGTTCGGCTCTTCAATACAGTGGGCCCGCGCCAGACCGCCCGCTATGGCATGGTGCTCCCTACCTTCGTCCGCCAAGCGCTCTTTGATAAGCCGATGACAGTGTACGGGGATGGCCGGCAGCGCCGCTGCTTTAGTTATGTCGGCGATGTAGTCGAAGCTCTCACCCGCTTGGCTAAGAGCGATCGCGTAATCGGCGAAGTAATCAATATCGGTAACGATGAAGAGATAAGTATAGGAGCATTGGCGACTCTGATCCGTAGCCAACTGCGGTCACACTCGCCAATCGTATTCCAGTCATATGAAGAAGCGTATGGGCCCGGGTTTGAAGATATGCAGCGGCGCGTCCCCTCGTTGAGCAAGTTGGAACGCCTCATAAATTACCGCCCGACGACATCTCTTTCAGAGATCATCACTTCCGTAGCACAGTCTATGGATCGTACGGGAGTCGCCCATCCTCCGGTGAGTGAGACGATGGTCCCCATCTTGGGAGGTGTCGCCACTGTGCCCACATCTCTCTCCCAGGGGGCCTAAGAGACAGCGATATGTACCAACTATTTGGCGGCACTATAGTAGCGGCGCTCATAAGCATCGTATGCACAGCGATACTGGTTCGCTGGAGCGTACAGCTTGGCCTGATGGCTGTGCCCCGAGCCGACCGATGGAAACAAGAGGTGAAGCCCAACTCGGGAGGGGTCGCCATTCTGCTCGGAGTGGCGATTCCCTGGGTTCTGATACCGTCCCATTCCGATTCCGTGGGAGCGTTGTGTCTTTTGGGTCTGGCTCTTGCGGGCTTCTTGGATGACAGGCGTGAACTGACGCCGACGACTAAGCTCATCCTGCAATTCGCCGCCGCAGTAGCACTTATCTCCCAGGGCGTCATATGGCGAGTTAGCGGCGTGAGCATCGTGGATGCGTCGCTCACTGCGTTGTGGATCGTTGGCATCACCAACGCATTCAATCTGATCGACAACATGGACGGTGTGTGCGCCGGAGTAACCACACTTGTTGCAGGTGCCGAGACGGTAATCGCAGTGAAGGATGGAATCGGACCGCATGCGATTCTCTTGGCGCTAATCGCTGGGGCAAACATTGGATTCCTCGTGTTTAACCACTCGCCCGCACGAATATTCATGGGAGACTGTGGCAGCTTGTTTAATGGCTTTGCCATGGCGTGGCTTTCCATTCCCACCGCATCGGTTTCCCCCGGCAGGCCGCTCCTTGCCAACCTGTCCCCTCTCTTGCTCCTCTCCTATCCGATCTTCGATACCGTTCTGGTGGCGGTCTCGCGATGGAAAGCTGGCAGATCCATATTCATCGGAGGGAGGGATCACAGTTCCCATCGACTTGTGTCTCTCGGGCTGTCTGAAAGGAAAGCCGCTCGTGTCATTTGGGTGCTGGCCTTAGTGCCGGCTGCTCTCGCCGTGATGACTCACGGCCACGCACTGCTCACAGCGACCATGGTCGCAATCATCGCATCGGGCTACGCGACAATCACAGCGCTGTTAACCGCACAGCATTTAAAGAGTCGGCACGCCCCCCAGAATGCGCCGTCTAATGCCTCTGCAAGCAATGAACTAAACGTTCTATCTGATTAGATGCTCCACGACAAGCCAACATACATACAGCAGGAGAGGATGGCCATGCAGTGTTCCCCATCAGAAGCTCTCACAATTGGATCAACTGACGCGTTGGCGGAAAAGATTCGAACGCGGACAGCACGGGCGGGCGTAATCGGACTGGGATACGTCGGACTGCCACTTGCAATGGAACTTGCAGAGGCAGGCTTCTCTGTCTTGGGGTTCGACACAGACCCGCAAAAGATTGGCTCGCTGAACGGCGGGATCTCCTACATTCGAGATGTTGATTCCGAGCAGGTGCGCCTCCACACAAAGGGTGGCCGATTTCAGGCATCAGCAGATTTCGCTGCGATAAGCGAGTTGGATGCCGTTAGCATTGCTGTTCCGACGCCTTTGGACAGGGCGAAGGACCCAGACATGAGTTTTGTGATCGCAGCCGCCGAGCAGGTCGCGCGCCACTTGCACCCGGGCATGTTAATCATCCTGGAATCGACAACCTATCCCGGAACGACCGAAGAGGTTCTTCTGCCACTCTTCGAATCTACGGGGTTGAAAGTCGGGGCCGATTTCTTTCTATGCTTTTCCCCGGAGCGCGTGGATCCAGGAAACCCGGACTTCCGAACGCGCAATATTCCCAAAGTAATTGGAGGTGTCACCCCTTCCTGCACGGAAGTCGGAAAGTTGTTCTATGCCTCGGCGTTGGAACGCGTGGTAACTGTCAGTAGCTCCTCCGCGGCGGAAATGGTGAAGATCCTGGAGAACACCTTCCGCATGGTAAATATCGGACTGGTAAATGAACTCGCTCTTATATGCGACCGCATGGGCATTAATGTCTGGGAGGTGATTGACGCGGCGGCCACGAAGCCGTTTGGCTATATGCCGTTTTATCCCGGTCCGGGACTAGGTGGTCATTGCATTCCAATAGATCCGTTTTACCTGGCTTGGAAGAGCCGGCAGCTCGGGGTCGAGGCGCGCTTTATCGAACTCGCGGGCGCAGTGAATAGCTATATGCCGAGGCACGTGGTCGAGAAAATACAGGACGCCCTCAATGTGCGGGGTAAACCGTTGCGCGGCGCGCAAATCCATGTTGTGGGGATCGCTTATAAGCGCGATATCGAAGATATCAGAGAATCGCCCGCCCTCGATATTATTCGTCTCCTGGAGCAGAAGGGCGCGACAGTTACCTATTCCGATCCTTATGTTCCGCGCATCCAGTTAAACGGGCACAGCCTACTATCGTGTGATCTGCACGACAAAGCGGGAACGGTGGATTGTGTAGCGATTATCACGAACCATAGCGCCATCGACTATGCACGGCTCAGTGACACTGCCGAGTTGATCGTCGATGCGCGAAATGCGATGAAGGACTATACCTCCGACAACGTCGTACTTATCTAAATGACAGCGATGTTCTGCCTCAGCTGCGCTTGGGTTCCGAAGCGATATATGCATGTTTGTGAGATCATCTCTGGCTCTCCTCATGAGGACACGACAATATGAAACGAGCATTGATTACCGGCTGCACGGGTCAAGACGGTTCGTATCTCGCTGAGCTGTTGCTTGCACAAGGATACGAAGTACACGGCATCAAACGGCGCTCCTCCAGTCTGAACACGGAGAGACTCGATCAAATCTATGAAGATGTCCATGAAGCAGACGCGCGATTCTTCCTGCACTATGCGGATCTTACCGACGGAGGCTCTCTGGGATGGATCATTCATGATATACGCCCCGACGAAATTTACAATCTCGGTGCACAAAGCCACGTAAAGGTCAGCTTCGATGTCCCGGAGTTCACGGCCGATGTGGTTGGCTGCGGAACGCTTCGTCTCCTGGAAGCAATTCGGCGAAGCGGGATCCACACTCGCCTTTATCAGGCATCTTCCAGCGAGATGTTCGGAAGCAGCCCGTCACCGCAAGCAGAGAGCACTATGTTTCATCCCCGCAGCCCGTACGCGTGCGCGAAGGTGTTTGCTCACAATATCGTGGTGAACTATCGCGAAAGTTATGGTCTGCACGCCTCGTGTGGAATCCTTTTCAATCATGAATCCCCACGCAGAGGCGAAACCTTTGTAACGCGGAAGATCACGCGCGCCGTGGCGAATATAAAGATGGGGCTTCAAAGGGTTCTCTATCTTGGAAACCTCGATGCTGTTCGCGACTGGGGCTACGCGCCGGATTACGTAAGGGCAATGTGGCTGATGTTACAGCAGGATGCTCCCGATGACTACGTAATTGGAACGGGCGAAGCTCACACGGTTCGGGAGTTTGCAGAGTTAGCGTTCGCCGCCGCCGGCCTCGACTGGAAGGAATACGTGCGAGTGGATCCCCGCTACTTTCGTCCCGCCGAAGTGGACTTCCTTTGTGCGAGTCCTGAGAAGGCGAAGTTGATGTTGGGGTGGACTCCCACCCTCACCTTTGCAGAACTTGTCGAGGTGATGGTCAGGGCCGATATGGAAGAACTGGAACGCCGTTTCCGCGGTGGAGAACAGGCGCTGCAGCTTGTGAGCGTGGCCGAACGGAGGTATGCATGAGTTCCCTTGCCTTGAAACGTATTCTCGTTACCGGGGGCGCTGGATTCTTGGGTAAGCAAGTCGTTGAGCGGCTACGCTGCATCGGATGCCATAACCTCCTGATTCCCAGACGGGCCGAATATGATCTCACCCAGCAGGAAGCCATCGATCGTTTGTTTTCCTGGAAGCCGCAGATCGTCATCCATTTAGCCGCCGTGGTAGGCGGCATCGGAGCTAATCGGGCCAATCCAGGCCGCTTCTTTTATGAAAACGCAATGATGGGAATTCAGCTGATTGAAGCGGCGCGGCGGTATTCAGTTGAGAAGACTATTGTTGTGGGAACAATCTGCGCCTATCCCAAGTTCACGCCGGTGCCCTTCCGCGAAGATGATTTGTGGAATGGCTATCCCGAAGAGACCAACGCACCATATGGTCTTGCGAAAAAGATGCTGCTCGTACAATGCCAGGCGTATCGGCAGCAATACGGCACCAACTGCGTCTATCTCCTGCCGGTGAACCTCTACGGACCCGGAGATAACTTCGATCTCGATTCTTCGCACGTCATTCCGGCTCTCATAAGAAAATGCGTCGAAGCTTCTCGCGAAGGTCGCCATCAAATTACTCTTTGGGGCGATGGCTCTCCGACACGGGAGTTTTTGTATGTTGACGATGCTGCACAGGGGATTGTCCTGGCAACCATGCTGTACGACAAGCCGGAACCAGTGAATTTGGGAACCGGCATCGAGATATCAATCGGCGACTTGGCCCGCACAATCGCGTCCATGACCGGTTTTGAGGGGCAGATCCTCTGGAATTCGGAGCTGCCAAATGGCCAACCGCGTCGCTGCCTCGAGACGAGTCGGGCGGAACGGGAATTCGGCTTTCGTGCTCAGACATCTATTGAAGCCGGCCTTCGCCAGACGATCGCTTGGTATCTTGATACTTACCCTCAGTACAACACTGACCTGCCCCGTTTTTCTCAACCAGCCATAACCAGAGTTTCAATTGTTGGAACGAGTATATCTCGCCCGTCGTAGTCGGGGCTGCGGACATGTGGGAAGCGTTCTTGGTTTTCCACATCTGCATAGCCCAGGATGCGTCTAAACTCAGCTGGCGTCCGATGCGCCAGCGCGCTGTGGGGCACTCGCAGTTGTACTCCTGCCGCCAGCGATGGAGGGTTCTCCGCACATCATTCATCGTGCGGAACCAGTTTGCGTTGATTTTGCCAGCCCGTCGATGATGAAGTCCATCGCCCACTCTTGTTTGCGCGGATCAGCCGCGGCTCGACTGCGCGCTCGCACACCAACTCCTTGCGCCTTCGACGGCGCACCGCCGGACCTTATTCTGCGTACAGGCGGTAGACCCGCTTCATGCTGACTGCCTGACCGCGCCGCTTCAGCACCGCATGCAGCCGCCGATAGCCGTAGCGCGGCTTCTGCGTTGCCGACTTCATCAGTTGCTCGCGCAACTCCGCGTTGCAATGCGGAACCGGCGCGTGGCGATAGCTTGCCCGATCACACTCAACAGCTTGCAGGCTCTGCGTTCGCTCACGGCGTACCTGGTCTGAGCGAAGGCAACATTCTCTCTCAGGCAGGCGAACTCCAGCCGCTTTTTCGAATGACGCCTTTCAGCACTCCGCGACCGAGGCCCAGATCGGCGACCAGTTGCTTCAGCCGCCGGTTCTCCTCTTCCATGTGGCGCAGCCGTTGAGCCTCGCTCGCCTTCATGCCGCCGTACTTCGGCTTCCAGCCCTAGAACGTGATGGGGCTTATCTCATGCTCCCGCCACAGATCCGCCGTTTTCATCCCCGCTTCGTGCTGCTTGAGTATCCCGATGATCTGCTCTTCCGTGAACCGGCTTTTCTTCGTCAAAGTCCTCTCCTTCACATTACGAGAGAACTCCAGTTTTCCCTGGATGAGTTGTCTGGGGCTGGTCAACGCGCCCTCTCTGCAGAAAGATGAATCGTCGACATCATGGCCCAAGTGGAACTGATCGAACCGCATGGACTCGCGGGCACAGGAAGTCTCCGGCCACGGGCGGTCGTTGGTGCTATGGCTCAGCTTGGCGGCCTTCAGGTCATCCTCGCCATCAGCGGGTTGGTCCGCAACAAAGTTGCCGCTGTATACCTAAAAACCTCCGGCATGGGCGAGTGGGCGCAAATCTTGGCAATTGCGACCACTGTCTTCACCATCGTGCAATTCGGGATGGTCGTTGGGTTGAGCCGAAACATCGCCGCCGCGAAAGATCGGCAAGAGAGACAGCGTCAGCTGTCCGTCGCCAATACCCTTACAATCGTCCTCGCAGTTGCAGCGATCGTGTCGACACTCGTTCTCTCCATTTTTCCTGCGCACCAAAGAATCCTTCAGCATCTGGGAGTCTCGGTACTGCAGGTCAACGTAGTTCTGGTACTCATTTGTACCCTTGCGCCAATCGAGGGTCTGCGCAACAACTTTCTTAGCTTTCTGCAGGGAGCACTGGATATTCGCGGTGTCGCCACCAAGCGGGGGATTGCAGTCGTCGTCGCCACCATCGCAGCCATTCCCCTGGTAAGGTGCTTTGGAATAGCCGGCGCGTGTATACAGTTCGCTTTAGCATCCATACTGCTTGCGCTGCTCCTCGGAAATCGATGTCATGAACTCGGATATAAGCCCCTTAGCTTTGCATGGGACAATTCATCCGCACGCAGCCTGACTATGCTTGGCGGTGCAACCCTGATTGCGACGTTCTCGTACGGCGTCGTCGATGTCGTAAACCGATCGCAGCTGATTCGTTGGTCCGGCCTGGCTGAAGCGGGTGTCTATCAGGCAGGGTACCTGCTTTCTTCACAAGTGACTCAAATCGTGCTCGGCAGCATTGGAGTTGTATCCCTCGCTGCAATCAGCAGGTCAGTCGAACCTGCCGTCATAGCACAGAAGCTCAAGACGATGTACGAAGTTGTCCTGCCAGTGTCTGCCATCGGCTTAGGAGTGCTCGGCCTGTTGGCTCGCCCTGCCCTCCACATTCTCTTCTCGTCACAGTTCGCATCCAGCGCAAGATTTCTGCCGGCCCTTCTGATTGCAAATTCATTACAGGCTGCGTGCTGGGTGGCAGGCGCTCCTCTTCTGGGGTACGGATGGATCAAGACCTGGCTGGCAATGCAATTGCTCGACGCTTTGTTACGAATTGGCGCCGTTGCCCTCCTCTTACCTCTCATCGGAGCGCAAGCCATTCCGGTGGCCTTCCTCCTCGGGCAGCTGTTCCTTCTCCTCATCTGCGTCACCGTCTGCTCCGGCTGGATGCACATTGGAACCTCCAGGGCCGAACTCGGAAGGATCGGACTGAGCGCGATGATCCCCGGATTCGTGGCGCTTATCAGCGTGCAGCCCAGCCTCGGTCGCATCTGTGTCGGAGTGTGTTCTCTGGTCATCGCTGGAGTGGTGTTAGTGCCACGACACCTATCGCGATCTGCAGCTGCCAATATGGGATTCGCCCTACGCTGTTGCATCCAATTCAGAACTAGTTCCCTCTGGCAATCCGGGGTTCGCGACCACGGCTGGAATCGCACCAAGGCCAGAGAGTAAGAGAACCATGCCTCCACTCGTATCTATTGTCATCCCGTCGTTCAACAGCGGGCGCTTCCTTTCGGATGCGGTCCGGAGTGCATTTGTTCAGACGTATCCTGATATCGAATGTCTGGTTGTCGATGACGGGTCGACCGACGACACCACAGCTGTGCTCGTGAAACTTAAAGAGCGGTACCCTCGGTTGAAGATTCTCAGAAAGACAAACGGTGGCCCTTCGTCAGCACGAAACCTTGGGCTAAAGTCGTGCTCCGGGGGCATGGTCTCATTTCTCGATGCCGATGATGTGCTGCTCCCTGACAAGATCGAACGTCAAGTACACTTCCTTCAAGAACATCCGGGTGTAGGGTTGGTGTATGGCGATTATCTCCTGGCCAGGGAAGATCTGCATCCCATTGCGCTCTTCTCGGCGGAGATGCCGCGCGGCCTTGCTCCACTGGAGGCTCTCTGTTACCGCAACTGGTTCAATCCCGTGGTAACGTTGGTTCGAAGAGAAGTGGTGGAGCAGGTGGGGCAATTCGATGAGGACATCGCCGTGGGCGAGGATTGGGACTACTGGATTCGCTGCGCGAAAGTTGCACGGCTCGCCTATCTGCCCGGCCCTGTCGCTCTTTATCGGCAGCATCCACAACAAATTCACCGCGACCATGTGCGAATGAGGGAGTGCTGCATCCAGGTTGCGAACAAGAATTTTCACAGCAGCAGAAGTCTCCGGGCTGCGATGGCTTCTATTAATGTGACAGACGCCAAATACCTGTGGAGACAGCGCAGAGTAATTGCCAGCGCGGCAGCCTTGCTGAAATATGCAATTGGAGCTGGATTGGGGCTACATGCCGGATATGTATCGCAGCAGATCGAAGCGACCTTTCACTCACAACTACGTTCACTGTGACGGGATCACTGCCACTGCCCGCGCTCTTAATACAAGGAATGCAGCAGGATCACGGGTATGAGGCTTGGCGGAATTATGATGCGGCCGGCCTTCACACGAGGTGTGAAGACCGGCCCATCTGTTGTCAATGGAGCTATGGAGCGCAGCCCGGAGTGATGATGCCCGTGGGCAGATCACTGACGCCGCAGAGCCACTGAGGGTAATACGCGTTGACAACCGGCGTACTGCTAGGCTGCTGATACCCATAGCTGCTGGCAGCAGAATCGGTTGGAGAGAAGTTGGAGATCACATTCGCCATGCACGCTGTAGTGGTTGCATAACCGCTGCAGTTCGGAGTTCCTGGATCTGTCGGGTTTGCCAGACCAGGGTTCGTGGATGTGATATTCCCCGGACCAAGCACAAATCCCGAACTGCCTACGCCGCCCACTCCATAGCCAAATGCGCTATAGGCGAACTCGTTGGAGATCTGATTGGTGTTGCCCGAGGCGTACATTACCGCAGTCCCGTATTCCGGCACGCTGCCTCCGCCGAACGCGTACTGCGTTGGCGAGACCACCAGGTTGTGGTTGGCATTCGCGTCGTCTGTTGTTCCCAGCACGATCTGCGCGCAATAGCCTGCCTGCGATGGCCCCAGACAGTTATACGCACTGGTGTTATGCATGAAATAGATCGGGGCATGCGCTCCAGATCCATTTTCATTCAGATCAACCTGGATCCCGGGCCCATTGTTGAAGACAGTCAGGTTATTCTCCGCCACGGCCTGATAGGCGTAGGGAGGTTGCGTTGACGATCCTTCTACGCCATCAAAGGTGTCGAAGATGATGCCCTCAGCGTCGCCGCAGTTACTGGTATTTCCCCATGAGAAGTTGCCTGCCATATAAAGGTGTGTTCCAGGCTGGGTGTCATAGGGGATGGGAACCCAGAAGCTCAGAGCCGCGGCGCAAGTAGATGAATTGCCCCCGGTATCGTAAGCGATGTTCCCAAGGTAGGCTAGATAGTCCGCGCCAATCGTCGGATTTGTCGCATACCCGCTCACCGAACTAACACCGTCGAACCCGCAGGGACCCACTACATTGTTTGCCACCAGAATATGATGAACCTCAGCCCTGTTTCCATTGAAGTTCGGCGCTATATTGAGGCAGCTGCCACTGCTCGATGAGAGTCGGAAGCCTTGCAGCCCCCAGTAGCTTGCGCTGATGTAGATGGTGCTGGAGACGGTGCAGCCGAAAGGAGTGGCACACTTCACCCATGCCACGTTATTTCCGGCTGGGCAGCTTACCGTGCCCCACTGGCCATTATTGAAGCTCGCGGCGGAGTAGGTCCCAGGTGCAGCAAGCAACACATCACCGCAGTTGACGGAATGCAGCGGAGTGAGCCAGGGAGAGCCTGCCGACGCACCGCTGTTGGAATCACTCCCGCCCGCTGAAGCCGGAGCGATATAGTAGGTTTTTCCGCTGCTTGCAGTGGTACCGCTGAGAATCTGGACGGCGGCGGAGGCTGTTTTGGTTGTATCCTGCTGGCTCGTTGCCGTCACGGTAACAGAGGCGGGCGAAGGAACTGTGCTCGGTGCGGTATAGAGTCCGCTTGCCGAGATCGTCCCGCAAGCCGATCCGCTGCAACCCGAACCCGAAACGGACCAATTAACGGCTGTGTTGGTAGTCCCCGTAACCGACGCCGTGAATTGCTGGGTCGAACCCACAGCAGTGGAGACCGATGTCGGCGTTAAGGTGATTGCAACCGAGGTGGGTGCAACACCTGTGCCGGTAAGGGGCACGGATAGATTCGGAGCGGTTGAGGAATTGCTGCTTATTTGCAGCGTTCCAGTGGCCGTTCCAGCAGTGGAAGGAGCAAAGCGGACACTGAGTGAGAGCGTCTGCCCGGTGGTCAGCGTGACCGGCACGGTTACGGGCGCAAGCGAGAAGCCAGTGCCGGTAACAGACGCAGAGTTGATCGTCACTGTGCTACTGCCACCAGGTGTCAGGGTAACTGTTTTCGTCGATGTCGTTCCGTTCGTTACGCTGCCAAACGACATGCTTGTGGGATTCACAGATAGCGTAGGCGAGGCAGACACCACCTGCAAAGATGTCGCTTTGCTCGAGGTACCGAGGGTAGCGGTGAGTGTAACCGTGCCGGCGGTTGCAGATGACCCGACGTTGACGACGAAGGTCGCGCTCGTCGCGTTCGCGGCTACGCTCACTGAGGACGGGAGAGTTAGACCGGTGCTGCTGCTCTTCAGCTGGATGACGGCCCCTCCTGTGGCTGCAGCACTGGAGAGCCCAACCGCACAGGTATCGTTGCCTCCAGGACTTACGGACGGTTGGGTACAGGATAAATAGCTGAGGGCAGGTGTCGAGCTCGCAGCTACGATCTGCAGCGTCGTGGACTTTGTAACGCCGTTGAACGCGGCTGTGAGAGTCGCAGTTCCTGCAGTGGCAGTGGAACTGACACTCGTAGTAAAGCTGGCACTGGTGGCACCCGCAGCAACCACCACCCAGGTGGGAACCGTAACACCGGCTTCGGAGCTTGTTATCTTCACCCCTGATCCGGTGGCTGGAGCGGGTCCACTCAAGGTGACGGTACAGATCGAAGAGCCGGGCGCCATGAGTGAAGCCTGAGCACAAGACAGAGACTTCAGAGCAGTTACGACTGTGGGTGCGGCTTCAATCTGCAGGGCCGTGGATTTGCTGACACCATTGAACGCGGCCGTAAGAGTCGCAGTACCTGCTGCAGCCGTCGAAGCCACGCTAGCAGTGAAGCTGGCATTGGTCGCGCCTGCGGCAACCACCGCCCAGGTTGGAACCGTCACCCCGGCTTCGGAACTCGTAATTTTCACGCCGGATCCGCCCGACGGTGCCGGTCTACTCAAACTGACTGTACAAGTAGAAGCTCCAGGCGCCGTCACCGAAGTCGGAGCACACGACAAGGAACTCAAAGCAGCAGATGCCGCGGGTGCTGCTTCGATCTGCAGTGCGGTAGATTTGGTGATGCCGTTGAAGGCCGCTGTAAGAGTGGCAGTTCCTGCTGCAGCGGTCGAACCGACACTCGCAGTAAAGCTGGCATTGGTAGCCCCTGCGGCAACCACCACCCAGGTGGGAACCGTCACGCCCGCTTCAGAACTTGTAATCTTCACGCCGGATCCACCAGACGGGGCCGGTCCAGTCAAAGTAACAGAGCAGGTGGAAGCACCGGGCGCCGTCACCGAGCTTGGACTACAGACAATCCCCGACAGGCTGCCAGAAGGCGGGGGACCGTCAAGGATATGTACCCAAAATGACTTCCTCTCCCCGTTCGCGGAAGCGGTTAGCGTAACGGTGCCGGAAGAGGCCGCGGGAGACACCTTGAGTGTGAAGTCGGCACTCGTCGCGCTCGCTGGGATCGTCGCAGAGGCTGGTAACGACACGTCCTTGCTGCTACTGGAGAGATCTACACCGACCCCTCCACTGGGGGCTGGCCCACTCAAAGCTACAGTGCATGTGTCGGAGTCAGACGCAGCTAAAGACGACTGGCTGCAGGACAGTGTGGTTGGCACGGGAGAAATGTCACCAACCAACTGCGCTCCGCACCCGGATAAGCCGCTCAAGGGTAGGACTAAAAGGAACGCCATTCCAAGAACTGTGCCTGCTAACCGGAGTTTCGATTGCGCCGGAGCAGATGAGCTCTTCAACATAGGTCGACGGTGGGGAAAGGGAGAGGGAAAAGGGTGAGACTGTAATGGTGCGCAGCAGTCAGAGAGCTTATGTGGGGGAGTGTTTTTTACCACACTGATATCCTTTCAGCAATAATGTTTCTTGTGTTGAAAACAACTGTCCCGAAACGGGCCTTAATTGCGCATAGCCTAGCAGATATATGGCACCGTGTGGTGCCATATCTGCGGTGATAGCACAAAAATGAGCCCAATCGTCTATGCAATTGCACCTGCGTGTTACCTGTCAGGAAAGACAGGAACAGTGACACTCTATATCTCCACTTACGCACGTCGAATACTCATAACATATGCACCGTCACCGATAGGATGCCGCCTAGTCGACTGTCTCAGGCGTTATCGGAGACTTGTACATAGGACACACACCTACACTTCTAGTACGCCCGGGCTAGCAATGGACTGAACTCCAATTGCACTAGCGTTGTCCGGACACATCATCACACATGCGCGCCATGTGATCTGCGACGTTGACACGGGGTCATTACCAATTACCTGCGACCATATGCGGATGTCACATCTAAAAGTGGGCGACTGGGTCGAAGTGCGGAGCGAGCGGGAGATACTCCGCACTCTCGATCAACATGGCCAGTTCGAAGGCATGCCATTTATGCCCGAAATGTTCGCTTTCTGCGGAAAGCGGTTTCAGATATTCAAGGTCGCCCACAAGACCTGCGACCCCGTCTCTCAAAAGACCCGACGACTTCAGAACACCTTTCATTTAACAACCCGGTGCTCAGGAGAAACGCACGGGGGATGTCAGGCACGATGCCTACTGTTCTGGAAGGCAGCGTGGCTCAGGCCGATAACTAGTTCAGATGAGTTGCCGCGCTCCGTCTCAGAGGAGCCTTCAGCGATAGCGCGACCGGCATGTACTCGAGCGCATGTTGAATCGGCTACTTGGAGTCAACTGGCGGATGCCTCATTTCGATACCACTGCCAGGCAACGCAAATCCGCGAAGCCACCACTCCTATGGCGTGGTGGGATCTGCGCCAATACCTGGAGGACATTCGATCCGGAAACGTGACAATGCGGCAAGAAGTGCTCGGTATCGCGCGACTGACTTTGATCAGGGCAGGAACCGTGCCGTTTCTCGTAGGCCGTCTATTCCGCTTGTTCTATCGCGCACTTGTATTGTTCGACGAACGAAGGCCGTTTCCCTTTCTCACCGGATCTGTTCCGAAGGGCATTCGTACCCCTTCTCAATCTCTGGCGTTGGCGGCTCACGATAAGGTCTATATCAGACCTTACGGCGAGATCATCGATACGCTTGACAGCGCTGGAAGAAACCGTGGACTCACGTTTGATCCAGAGCAGGTTACCTATATGGGAGAGGAATACTCGGTATCTCATCGAATCGAACGAATTGTAGACGAGGGAAGCGGACGGTTGGTGCAGATAAACAGTCCAACGGTAGCGTTGGACGGAGTTATGTGTCAGGGCAGATACAGTCGTTGCCGCTTGTCTTGTCCTCGGAGCGCTATCTTATTTTGGCGAGAGGCATGGCTGGAGCGAAGCTCGCCGGGTTCGCCCCTGCCATCTAGATACACTTCGAAGGAATCTGCTGAGTGTGAAAGCATTCGATCGTGATTGGGCGAAAATCGGCGCAAAAAGGAAGAGGCGCAGCTGAGGCACAGTTTTATCCGTGTCTTATCTGCGCCTCTTTGTCGTGACCGCTGAAATCGACGTTCGTACTGAAAAGGAATGACCCCAGGCTTCGTACACAACGTCTCTGGCGGCCTGGGAATGGATCCGTTGTTAAGGCGATCCAAAAGCACCGATATTTGGTTCGGCACCTTGCGGCTGCAGCTTCCACGGAAATTGTGTGGAGGGGGCCAGCACTTTGTCCAAAGGGGGCGGCAATGCAATGCCCGCTCGAGCAGCGGGGGATCCGCTCCGCAACGTGAAATCATGTCCCGCCGGATTATTAAAGCGCGGTTCCGATGATACACCGTGGCTCATCAGTCCTGATGCCCGCGTTTCGGTGAGAGTTTTGCCTCTTTTTCCCTGACAGTAGATGGAAGTCGATGTCCCGAAAAGATCGTTGTAGTCAAAGTGTGTCCATGCGGTGGTATTCGCGGGCGCACTTACCGGGCACTTGAAACCAGTTATGATGTTGTCCACGAACACCTCATGATGATCAACGTTACTTACGGACCATCCGGAGGTGTCTGGAGCGCCGTGATATCTAGAGTCGCCGATCCCTCCGAAGGTGTTAGAACCTGCAACACAGGTGTTATGTACCCAACTGGTATAAGGCTCTCCGCCCGTTCCACCACACGACCACACATCCCACATCACGTTGGCATAGATCAAATTGTAGGCAGGAACTCCGGCGAGGGTGTATGTTCCATCCCTCCCGTCGTAGTGGACTGAGCCGATTGCTGCACCACGAGTGTTGCGAATTCTGTTGCCGAAGACGATGGCGTGAGTCTGATTTTCAAGCGCGATACCCTGCCCAAAAAAGCTCGATAGGTCATTGTTGTATGCGATGTTGCCGTCCTCCGGTGTGCCGGCGCCGTCCAGGTCAATCCCCATTGCGCACCAGCATTTATCCGGGCGTTCCCAGCTGTAAATATCGTAAATGAGGTTGTCGTGGACGATCGCATTGTGCGCGCCGTCGGCGATCCATACACCGCGCCCGGTCCAGTTAAAGACTGTGTTCTGGTATATCTCTGCGCCCGCTGAGCCGCTGCCGCTGACGATAATGGCTCCGGAAGCCGCTCCATTTCCGCCCCCTCTCGCATCGGCTCCATTGCCGTGCTCTGTGCCGTGATTGCGTGTCCCGTTCATCATGTTCTTGCGTACCACCGGGTTGCCGGCCAAAAAGAATTGCCCATCCGAGTGACAGTTCTGAATGACCCAACCGGGCTGCGGAGCGTCGGATGCCGCCCCCGCGGTAAACCAGTCGTTGAAGATTGTGATGGCCCCATGCATGTAGTGCACGTGTCCGGTTGCATGCAAATCCAATCCATCGATGGTCCAGTAACCACGGTTCACGCCAATCGAATGGAAGAGCGGTTCGTTCTCCGGCGCGGATAGCGAGGGTTTCTCGCCGCTTCCATAGGTGCCTACGGTGACATTTGCTCCGGAGTCGCCCGGATGACTAATCGCTATTGAGGTGTCCGCCCACCTATCCCCTCGTCTGAAGAGATATTGATCGCCTCCCACGACTGAGCCCAATGCACTGCAGCGAGAAGCGCACCCGGTCTGTCCCGGCATATGGAGCCAGGGGGTTAACGCTGTCGCGCCATCGTTCGAGTCCGTTCCCGACGAACTGATGTAGCGCGTCACGGGCGCCCGCGCTGAGAAAGCAATGCTCAGAACCGGCGAATCGTTGTAGCCGGCTTTACAGCCCACAGCCTTGAGAATCAAGTCGGAAGCGACGACGACATTGCCGGCGTAAACATGTCCAGATACGCAGCTTGGAGTTGTTCCGTCGGTCGTGAAGGAAACGGTTGCGCCCGCAGTTGGACTCGTAAGCTTCACCAGCGCCCCAATGCGTACGAGCCCCGGATCCTGATCTGCGATCGGTGTTGCCGCCGTGGGCTTATGAGACAGCCCTAAACCTGGCGGATCGGCGGTAACTGTACTGCGCGGAGTTTGGCTGGCCTGAGATACTTGTGCTGGCACAATTGCCGACAGCACTGTTAAAGCGGACACCAAAACGGGGCTCATGATAGAGGCTTAGCAGAAATCGCTTGCTATCGGCGTGGTCTGCATCACGCTCGGTTGTGAATACAGCCGCGGTTTGGCGTGGCCGCCACAAAAAGGATCCTGTTTGGAGTTTCAACGGCGGATCTGGGGAACACGGCCCAGTTTCCCAAGCCGTGTTCCTACATCGGTTCACGTGCATCACCAATGGGCCGATGTTCAATGTTGTGGTACGGGCCCGCGCGTCGCGTTGCGCGCCGCTTTCCACTCCTGCACCCAAACGGGCACCCTATGCTCATGAGATTGCGCCACCGACAGCACGCGATCCTCATGGCCCAGGTCGTGCCATTCCAGCCCACGGAGCGGCATCGTCAGGAGCCGGAACGAATTGGGTGTCAGCACCTGACGTGAAAAGTCAGTCGGGGCAATCGCCGAGTAAAGTGACGCGGGAACATTGAAGCTAACTGCGCCGTTACATGGGATCGAGGCTTCTCTGAGCTCAGCGTAAAGTTCGGGAACGCTGGCGAGCGACATCCAGAGGAACGTGACAGCGCGCCCCACCATCACAAAGGTGTTCCATAACGCGCCCTCCCGGAAGAGTCGTTGCGCCGTGCTCAGCATGGGCTTCTCCTCGAATCCTCTCACGCGGAAAAGATCTCGTCCTTTGGTGGCGCCCAATTGGATCCACCCGAACTCGACTTCCGGTCCGCTCGCGTGCGCGCCCAGCAGCACTACGCAGTCAGGGGCGCTCTCGGCGGCAACAAACGCCGACTGAAGTGACATGGTGAAGGCGGTCTCATTGGAGTAGTAGTGGTCGCATGGAAGGACCGCCACGACCGCATCGGGATCTCGATCAACAATCTGAAAGAGGCTGAGGATGATGGCCGGGGCAGTGCCGCGATTCGAGGGTTGGATCAGTCTCCACGACTGTGCCGATCGAATATCCGGCGTATAGAAATATTCGTGCGCGCGGCTCAGCGCAAGGATGGTTTGTTCGGGGGCGATGCTTCGTTCCGCACGAATTTGCGCTTCCCTGAACAGGGTCTGAGGACCAAGGACTCGGCAAAACTGCTTCGGCCGGTCGTCGCCACTGATGAAGCGGGTAAGCCTGCGCAGCCTCGTGCCATCGCCTCCTGCGAGCAGGATTCCCCAACGCTTGTTTTCTTGGTCAACCAAACTTCTCTTGCTTTCTAGGGGAAACGGAACAGTGTGGGTGCAATCAGATACAACAGAGAGCATGAGTCTAGACTCCTCGATGGATGATTGGGTTTCCTGAATGGACCTGGAAACAGGGAAGCAACCTTGGGATCTCGTGGGCCCGGCTTCAATCACAGCGGACTGGGATGTAATTTATGACTCTCATATATAGAGATATGCTCCAGCCCGCTGCCATTAATGGAATCATCCCATCAGGGCCGGCTTGGACACATCTCGTACCACTACTAGTTTTTCTAGGGCTGTGCGATGAGATGTGGCGGCCCGATCAGGCCCTCCTGGATGGCGCATCGCGTCAGTTCCGCTACCGTTCGAGCCCCGAGCCGCGCCATCAACCGTCCGCGGTGAAACTCGACGGTTCTTACGGAGACAAACAATAGCTGAGCGATTTCCTTATTCTGTTTCCCTTCGGCGATCAACTGCAGAATCTGCCGCTGCCTGGTGGTCAATTCAAAATTGTGCCGTGGCGTTTGACTGGCGTGCAACGCTGCTTCGTGGGCTACACTTGGGTCCAGGCCCGGGGAGAAGTATTTTGCTCCCCTCCGCACTTCCGCGAGTGCCTTCAGCAGTTCTTCTGCGGCTCCCGATTTGAGTACATACCCGGAGCCTCCGGCGTCGATAGCCTTCCGCACATAACTAGCGTTCGCGTGCATGCTGATGAAGAGAAACTTGACTCGGGGCAGGGATCTGCGGATCTCCCGTGCCGCGTCAATTCCATTCAGGACCGGCATCGTCACATCCAGCACGATGATCTCTGGGCAAAGGCGCAATGCCTCCTTGACCAGGCTCGCGCCGTCGCTTACCGAACCAACCACGTCGTGATGGTTCTCCAGCAGGTTCCGGATACCCTGCAGGATCAGCGAATGATCATCCGCCAGCAGGATCTTAGATCTCATCATGATCGACTCCCGCGAGCGGCACCGTTGCACTTATCTGGCACCCTTTTCCGGGCTGCGATGTAATGGAAAGAGCGCCATTGAGAAGTCCGACGCGCTCCCTCATGCTCACCATTCCGAGTCCCGTTCGCGTTTGGAACGGGTCGCCGCTGAAACCCATGCCATTGTCTTTCACCGTCAATTGAACCTTGTCCGATGCGATATCGAGATCGACACGAATCTCGGTCGCGTGCCCGTGCACAACGGCGTTGCGCAGGCTCTCCTGTGCTACTCGGTAAAGGCATGTTGCAACCATGCCCTTCAGACGGGCGCCGTCGGATGGCCCTTCAAAATGCACTTGAATTCCTCGACTCTTTTCAAACTCCTCGCAGAACTCTTCCAGGGCGATACTCAGGCCAAAATCGGTAATTACGGATGGATGCAGTCCGTGGGAGAGCCGCCGTACTTCAGAGGACACGTTCTGCGCCTGGCGTTGCAGAACCTGCAGGCGTTCCCGCCCGTGAACCTTGTCTGCACAGTCGCTCGCGAGGCGGCCGAGCTCGATGGAAAAGAAGGCAAGCCACTGCGTCACATCGTCGTGAAGCTCCCGAGCCAGAGTTCGGCGTTCGTCCTCATGCGCGGTGAAGAGACTGGCGGCCAGAGAACGCAGTTTCTGCTCATTCTCCCGAAGATCGGACTCGGCATTCTTCCGTACCGTGATATCGGACACAAAGCTGACCGCCAATCGTCCCCGCTTAGTCTCCAGGCTGCTCAGGCTCGCCTCAATTGGGAATTCCTTCCCGTTGCTGCGTAGCCCCGCGAGATCCTGGCCCATTCCCATAGCACGCGCTTTGGGGGCAGCGGCGAACGCTTCCCGGTCCTTCCGATGGCGCTCACGAATTCGTTCCGGAATGAGCATCTCCAGCGGTTTGCCCTTGAGTTCTTCCGGTGAATACCCAAACATCTCTCCCACCATGCGATTCGCAATGACGATCAGCCCACCGGAATCAACCGCAAGAATTGCCTGCGATGCGGTATCAAGCAGAGTACGAATGGTAGCCTCACTTTCGCGAAGCGTCTCTTCCGCCTGTTTGCGCTCTGTGATGTCCTCCCCAAAGACCAGGATTCCCTCTGGCCGTCCGCCGGCCAATCCCCACGGACGAATCTCCCAGCGTAGCCAGACAACCCGCCCGTCCTGCCGGACCCAGCGGTCCTCTTCAGCCCGAAGCGTCTCTCCGTCTAGGCAGCGCAGATACGCCTTGCGCCAGCGGTCGGGGCTATCGGGAAACACCTCATAATGTGAGGCTCCCAAAACTTCGGCGCGCGATACCCCCTGCTCGGCGCAGAACCGGTCGCTCACCTGCAAATAGCGCATCTCGCGGTCGAGCATCGCCACCGCTGCGGGAGCATACTGCACAAAGGTGTGGAGCAACTCCTCCCGCGCTTTGAGAAGAGCCGTGCGCTCTCGCACTCGCTCCTCGAGCTTCTCATTCAAATGAGAAAGCTGCGCCTCGGCGGCCTCGGATTGCCGGCCATACCGGCGAACACCCAGATACAAAGAAGAAGCGACTAAGACGATCAACCCATATCCGATGCAGAACACCCAAAGAAACCGGTTCTTGGCGCGGGCCAGAGCCGCCTCGCGCCAAGCCAAAAGCCGCTCCTCCTCCGAATTCATGGAATCGAGAATGCCCTGTATAAGACCAACAGGAACCTGCTGCTGTTCCATGGCCGCCCGATTGGCAGCCGGATCGAGATGGCGCTTGCCATCGAATTCAATCCGCGACTGCAGAAATGAGAATCGGGCATCCACAAGTGGCTCAAGGCGAAGGAGATTCTCCCTCTGCCGGGGATTGTCGGCAGTCATCTTGGTAAGCGACGCGATTTGCTCGCGCGAACTGCGCTCGGCGGTTTGAAACGACGCTAGGAACCGCCCGTCGTCCGTCAGCAGGAATCCCCGCTCGCTGTCTTCCGCAGTTCTTATCTCGGCGACCAGATGCTGAATCGCTACTTGCACCTTCAGCGCCTGCTGTACCCAATGGGCTCTCTGCTCGGCCATTCGAGCGAAAAGCAACATAGAAACACCGAGACTCACCAGAACACCCAGGATGAGCACAAGCCGGCCCAGCGTCTGCAGGTGCACGGCTTTGCGATTGGTGTCCTTCATACGTTGCTGACACAGCCCACGATCGTCGCAACTCTGCGGCTACATCAGTTGAGCCCCGGGAGGGGCGATCTATTTTTAACGGCCCTCGTTAAGAAGCTTGTAGAAATGGTATACCCAAATGCGCCGCGCTATATGGCCTGAAGGAATCCGCAACTTGAGAGCGTGATCCCACGGGCGAAATCCTGGCGCGAACTGGAAAGATTTGGAATTCAAGAGTGGTGGCCAGGGACGCTACCATTTCGCATGTCAGGTTCGTATTTACAGGGGATAGCCAAATAATCGGCTGGAAACATACCCCCAAGATCTACTCCAATTACGTCGCGGCTGACATTGAGCCACGGTGGAAGCGTGGCGCCTATTGGAGCGAGTGACCTTTTGCTCCGAGGTTATCGGAGCCTGCCCCGTTTTTCTTAACAAGCCATAACGGAGTTTCTAGTTTGGTGAAGAATCCGCCCGGGATTTCTGTACCAACCGTAGAGTTAGTCTTCGGCTGGTTTATGTTGCAGTGAGTACGCGGCTAGCCGCGTACTCGCTGGCAAATTCGCTCGGCGTTCGATCCTCGAGAGCCCTGCGAGGACGACTCTCATTGTATTCCTGCCGCCAGGCATCGATTAGCTGTTTTGCCTCAGCAAGAGTTTCGAACCAGTGCACGTTAGGACCTTCCGATACCCGCAGCAAACCCGGCCCTGCGCGATCTCACAGGTGCGGGCTCGCAATTCTGTCCGCTCATTCCGTGGCTACTCTAGCGATAGGTGCCGCGCCTGTTATGCAGAACTCGACAGGCATGCCGTTCACTGGCACGGTACTGGTCGCAAAGATACTGGATCAGTGGCCGCCGCCGCGCCGCTTAACCACTTTTTTCGCAGCACATCCTGAAGCATCGTCCTATCCAAGCTCAGCTCTGCGACGAACTGCTTCAAGCGGCTATTCTCGTCTTGCAGTTGCTTCATCTCCCGGATCTGATCCGACTCCAGGCCCACGTATCGCTTCTTCTCCACCGGCTAATTCCTCAGCCTTCCCAGGCTCGGTTCTGGCCGAAGACAAACATTCATTGTGGCTCAGAAAAGCGGGGATCCATCAGTTCTTGATGCGCAAATGAATGTCACTCAGGTGGACCACTGCGAATTCCATAACACTGATTCCTTTGGAGTTTGCATAACGATACACGCCGCGGGCTACGTAGCTCCGCGTTGACCCTCGGCGTTTTGCGCGGGCGCTTCTTCTTAGCAGGGCGGTTGCCGCTTTAGCCCTTGCTCGTAGCTGACGCGCGGAGGTACCGCAGATACCTTCGACTCCGCTGCGCTTCGCTCAGGATGACAGGCCACAAAGAGAGCGGAGGCTTTAGATTCCCTCGGCCCCAGTCCCCAGTCCTTCGGTTCAGAAACTCTCCAGCACATCGGCCACCAGGGCGCGGGCGAAGTCGCGGGAGAGGCGCTCCTCTGCTGCCGGGCTTTCGTCAAGGAATGTGGGCAGGTTGGTAGTGGACTGGTACTGCTGGCGGAAGACGTACCGATCGTTGCTGTAGAGCACCTTGCCGTCGCGATCGGTGAGCGTGACCGCGGCCACCACCGTGACCAGGTAGCTGGACGACTGCTGGGTGGTGGTGTTGTAGGTGAGCGGCGTGACCGCCTGCTGCAGGATGGTGCCCTTGAGCACGGCGTCGGCATCGGCGGCGGTGTCCGGCGTGATGCGCATGCGGGTGCGGGCGGCGAACTCGCGGATGACGGCCTGCGTCATCAGCCTTTCCGTGCCGGGGTGGACGGTGCGGGTGGCGAACTCCGGGACGGCCAGCGTTTTCACATCTGGCGGCAGGTGCGTGGCCGAGCCCAGCGTGTGATAGCCGCATCCGGAGGCGCACAGCAAGAGCGCACCAAGGCAGGCCGCAAGCGTAGTTCGCATAGCTTTCATGTTAGAGCACCTTTGGGGTGGATGCTCAGAACCGGTCTCATCAATGAAAAGACAGCATCCCTCAGGGGCTAAAGCCCTGGGAAATTCATGGCTGTTTTCGGCACGACTAAAGTCGTGCCCTTTCACAAAGCCATTTATGAGACCAGTTCCAGGAACCATCAACGCTTTTGCCGCTTCCCACTCACTGCCGCATCACACCCATCCCGTGGCGAGCATGCCGATGCCCACCGGCGAGAGCTTGAGCCCGTCGGCGCGGCCGGCGAAGTAGCGCGCGTTCAGGCCGTCGTGGTCCACCTGCTGCACGCGGTGGAAGCCCGCGGCGCGCAGTTCCTGCTCGACTTGCTGGGGCTGGAAGAAGAGCTGGAACGGCTCGCCGGCCGCCGCCACGCGCCCCGCCAGCCGATTGAAGATGACGCGGCGCGCGGGCGAAAGCGTCTCCGGCGGAAAGCAAAAATCGAAGGTAAGCGAGGTGCCCGGGGGCAGGCTGCCCAGGGCGCGCAGCGTGGAGCGAAAGGCCGGCAGTGTGAGATACGGAACCACGCCGAGCCAACTGACGCAGGCCGGGGCGGCGGCGTTGAAACCGGCGTCGAAGAGGCACTCGGCCAGGGTGTGATGCTCCAGGTCGAGCGGCACATAAGTGACGCTGGGCGGGATGGCGATTGCGGCGGCGGCGAGCAGCTCATGCTTCCACGCCTGCGTGGCGGGAAAGTCCACCTCGAAGACGCGCAGGCCGGGATGGGGATTGCGGTAGGCGAAGGTGTCCAGGCCCGCGCCGAGGAGGACGTATTGGCGCACGCCCGCGGCGAGGCTTTCGGCCAGGCGGTCTTCGGCGTAGCGGCTGCGCGCGGCCATGAAGGCGCGGAAGTCGCGGCCCACGGTGTGCATGGCGCGCTCCATGTCGTTCGCATAGCCGGGGCCGATGAGGCGCACGGCGATGGGATCGTCGAGGACCGGCGGCGGGTCGGCGAGCTGGTGCGCGGCGCGGCGAATGGCCACGCGCAAGGCGGTGCGGCTGGGTGTGCCTGTCTGCATCTCTTATTGCAGTTTAGGGCCTGTTAACCCTACCTGGGCGGATGGCGTTGCGAGCGAAAACCTGGCCAGACGAGGCGGAGTCCGACGGGTGTGGCGGGTCAACATTCGAGGGCGACAACGAAGTATGGCCAGGTTTTTCGCCGCAACCCTGCGGGACGGGCCAATTTTCCTCATCTCATCGTCGATCGTCGCTAGCAGACACCCGGTATGCGTCGCTCCTCACTCCTTGACCTGAGAAAAATTGGATCCCGTCGCCACCGCTCAGGTAGTGTTAGCAGGCCCTAGATGGTTGAGAGTTCCGGCGGGCGGGCCGGATAGCATGTGTCTATGAGTTGGGTAGGATGGGCGCTTCTGGCCGCGGTGTTTGCGGCCGCCACGGCGCTGCTGGCCAAGGTGGGCGTGGCGCATGTGGACTCAAATCTGGCCACGGCGATCCGCACCACCGTGGTGGTGTTCTTCGCGTGGGGCATCGCGATTGCGCTGGGCAAGCACGGCGAGATTCGCGACCTGGATCGCCGCACGGTGATGTTTCTTACGCTAAGCGGGCTGGCGACGGGGCTGTCGTGGCTGTGCTACTTTCGCGCGTTGCAGTTGGGGCCGGCTTCGCGCGTGGCGCCGCTGGACAAGCTGAGCGTGCCGCTGGTGATGGTGTTTGCGTGGCTGCTGCTGGGCGAAAAGCTGAATGGTCCGGCGATTGTAGGAGGGATTTTGATCACTGCGGGAGCCATTGTGATGGTGCTGGGGTGACGAGTAGGGAACAGGGATCAGGGAACAGAGACGTTATGGATCGTAGAGGTATGGCGGAACGCGAAGACAACACGGAGATGAGGGCGAGGGACGCAGCGGTGCGGCGCGTCGTGCTCACCGGCTTTATGGGTTCAGGCAAGAGCACGGTTGGGCCCTTGCTGGCCGAGCGGCTGGGCTGGAGGTTTCTCGACGCGGATGACGTGCTCGTGGCCGAAACCGGCATGCCGATCAGCGAGTTCTTCGCGCGGCATGGCGAGCCGGCGTTCCGGCAGCGCGAGCGGGAGACGATTGCACGCCTCATCGCCGGTGAACCGGGGCTGGTGCTGGCGCTGGGCGGCGGCGCCATTGAGGATGCCGGCACACGCGAGCTGCTGCTGAACACACCCGGCACGCTGCTGGTGCACCTGGAAGTAACGCTGGCGACAACTCTGGCGCGCTGCCGCGGCACGGAGCACACGCGGCCGGTGCTGGCCGACGAGGCCAACCTGCGCGCGCGCTACGAGCGCCGGCTGCCGCTGTATCGGGAGGCGCATGTGTCGCTGGATGTGAATTCGCTCAGCCCGGTTGAGGTTGTGGCGGAGATCGTTCGACTGGTTTCAGTCTGCTGATTGCACGAATTTACGTGCCACACGTGCTGCACGTAAAATCGTGCTACGCTCGTAAGGAGAGGTGATTTGCCATGCCCGCAGCCAAGGACATGCAGAACCTGACCGTGCGCCTGAGCCGGCAAACGATTCAAAAAGCGCGGGTTTTGGCCGCCAAGCGGGCCACGTCGATCAGCGCCCTTGTGGCGGAGCAGATTGAGCAGATTTCGAAATCAGACGACGAGTACGAGAAGGCGATGGCGGACGCGATCGCCTTAATGGAAAAGGGATTCCATCTGGGCGGCGTGCACAAGTTCAATCGAGACGAGCTTCATGATCGCCGCTAAGACCTTCGTGGATTCGAACGTCCTGATCTACGGCATGGATGCCCAAGCTGGAGCGCGGCACGAGTCGGCGAAACGTGCGCTCGAAGAGCTGTGGAGCGAAAAGTCCGGCGTCTTGAGCATGCAGGTTCTACAGGAGTTCTATTACGTAACCACCCGGAAAATTGCCACGCCCCTGCCGCGAGAGATCGCAAGGCGGGTTGTGAAGCGATATGCTCTGTGGTGCATTCCGACCGGACCGGCCGAGCTCGATGCGGCATTTGCCATCGAAGACGCGGCGCGCATCAGTTTCTGGGACGCGCTGATTGTGGCGGCGGCGGTAAAAGCCGGAGCCAAGAGAATCCTGACCGAGGACCTGCATCACGGGCAGACGATCGCCGGCGTCCGGATTGAAAATCCGTTTGCCGACTGATGCGGCGGCGTGCGCGGTCGTCGCCGCTGCTATGATGAGGAGAGCGCCCCTGAGTTGCCGGGGCTTTCCCCGCGAGGTACGTTTCCATCCGAATGGCTCCGTTGTCGCAGGCCGCGGTTCCCGCTGAAATCGGCTCCTCTCGCGCTGAGCATGCGCACGTTGCGCTGCATGTGCCGGCGCCGGGAAAGACTGCGCAGCTCATCTCCGATCTTCGCGAGTTGTTCAAGGTACGCGTGACGGGCCTGGTGGTCATCACCGGGTGGGCGGGCTTTTATCTTGGCTCGATGCAGTCGGGCATCTCCAGCGTGCAGGTGGGACTGCTGGACACGCTGATCGGCATTGGGCTTGTATCGGCGGGATCGGGCGCGCTGAATCAGTGCCTGGAACGGCGCACCGACGCGCTGATGACGCGCACGGCAGACAGGCCGCTGGCGGCGGGACGTTTTCCGCTGGGCATTGGAATTCTGGCCGGGATTGCCGCCATCGCGCTGGGCGGGTGGGGCCTGCTGCTGCGCACCAATCTGCTTACGGTATCGCTGGCGCTGCTTACGGCGTTCACTTACGTGGCTGTCTACACGCCGCTGAAGCGCATGACCACCATGGCCACGTTCATCGGCGCGTTTCCCGGCGCGATGGGGCCCATGCTTGGCTGGACGGCGGCGCGCGGCCGTATCGAGTGGCCGGCGGTGGCGCTGTTTGCCATTCTGTTCGTGTGGCAGTTTCCACACTTCATGGCCATCTCGTGGATGTATCGCGAGGACTACGGCAAGGCGGGCATCAAGATGCTGCCGGTGGTGCGGCCCGATGGCTGGTCCACCTTTATCGAAGCGCTGTTTTACGCCGTGCTGATGATCCCGGTGAGCCTGGCGCCGTGGAAGCTGGGCATGACGGGCGGCGTGTACGCAATCGTGGCGGCGGTGCTTGGATTGTTTTATCTGGCGTACACCATCCGCTTCGGCGGAATCCTGCGCACGGCTTCTAAAACGCGCAGCCGCATGCTGGCGCGCGATCTGCTCAAAGTGAGCGTGATTTACCTGCCGCTGTTGATGACGGCGCTGATGCTGTGCGCCATTGCGCGGCGCTAAGGAACCCATGACGACGGTAGCTCAAGCGACTCGCCCCTCCGGCACACGCACGGCGGTGGCCGCGATCCTGGTCGTCAGCGCAGTGGCTTCCGCGTTCCTGTTCTGGCTGATCTACGTGCATCCCGCGGCGGATGCGGGCGGCGAGCGCATGACGTTTCTGCCGGCGCTGAATGCGGTATTCAATGGGCTGAGCGCGGTGGCGCTGGTTATCGGATTCACGTTCATTCGCGCGCGCCGCATCGGCGCACATCGGCGCTCGATGATCACCGCGTTTCTCTTCTCCTGCCTGTTTCTGGTGGGCTACATTGCGCATCACGCGCTGCACGGCGACGTTCGCTATCCATTGCATGCGGCATTGCGTACGCCTTACCTCGCGATCCTGGCGAGTCACATTGTGCTGGCGACGATTGCACTGCCCATGATCCTGGTCACGTTCTTCTTTTCTCTGACCGCGCGCTTTCCGCAGCATCGCAAGCTCGCGCGCTGGACGTTTCCCATCTGGCTCTATGTTGGTGTCACCGGTGTCGTCACCTACGTGATGCTGCACCTTGCCCTGAGCCGGAGCTAGCCATGAAAACGACGCCGCGACAACCCGCAGCAATCGAAGGCAACGACGGCACCCGCGAGCTGCTGCGGTGGGGCGGATCGACGGTGGGCGTCGGCGTTCTCGCCATGCTGCTGCTTGAAACTCTGCTCGGCGGCATCTCCCGCACGGGGGCCAGCACCAACACCGGCTGGCTGGCTTTCATCGTGGCGCTGATGTGCATCCCGTTCGGCTCGCTGCTGCTGACGCTGGGCGTGGCCAAGTGGCTGCGCAATCGTAAACTGCGCCGCGGGCTTTAAGCCGACCTACTCCGGCGCCTGCCCGGATTTCGGAATTTCGAATAGCGCGGGGTCGGGATCGCCGGCATGAATATCGGTCAGGGCCCGGGTCGTGGTGGCGCCCGTTTCATTGGTCAAGATCCACCGGACCTGTACCCCAGGATCGGGAGCATACCAAACCTCCTCAGTCGTGGTCACGGGGCGGTCGCTGCCGAAGGATCCAGCCGGATAGACCACCGTGCGCCGCGCTCCATGCGCAGAGACATTTTCAATTGTGCGCCAGCCAAGGTCCTCATAAGCAATGCTGGCGGGCTTGGTAATGATGACTCCGCGAGGAGGAACGGCCACAGGGTTGGAAGGAACGGCCTGCGAGGGGTCGTCGTGCCCACCGTTGAGAGGAACTGCCCGCCAGGGCTCCTCGCGCACGATGACGACCTTGCTGTAGGTATCCCAACTGGTGGTGGCGTGCCGAGCAAAATCCACGATGGTGATAAGGTTGCCGCACCGGTAGGTTCAATCCGGCGGAGAAAACAGCTCAGAATAGGTGCGCCCATCGGAGGTGCGCGCCTCCTTCATGCGATCCACGTGGCGGAAGTTGGTCCCATTGGGAGCGGTGCTCACCATCGTCGTCGTGACCAGACCGGAATAAGGATGACCGGTGACGAGCCCGTACCAATGCGAAAGCTGCTGGAACAACTGTGCGGAACTGGCGGTCTGAGCGTGTCCGGGGGCCGACACGAACAGCACAAACACAATTTTGGGGAATGTGGAAGCTAACGATGTCCGCATGGCGTCTCCCAGCGAGCACTCACAGTGTGAACCCGTGCTGAAGGATTCCGCAAGCGGCAGGTGGCGGCTGGGCCGAGAACGCTGACGTTTCTGCTATTCTTTTCCATTAATCCATCCACCGTGTGGCGGCAGGAGAGTGAGAGCAGAAACATGGCAAAGAGCGTCAACAAAGTAATCCTTTTGGGCAATGTAGGGAAGGATCCCGAGATCCGTTCGACAGGTGGCGGCACCATGGTGGCCAACCTGACGCTGGCCACCAGCGACCGCTTCCAGGATGCGCAGGGCAACTGGCAGGATCGCACCGAGTGGCACAATCTCGTCGCCTTTAAGCGGACCGCGGAGATCATTCGCGATTACGTGAAAAAAGGCAGCAAGCTGTACGTGGAAGGCAAGATTCAGACGCGGAGTTGGGACGACAAGGAGTCCGGCCAGAAGCGCTATCGGACGGAGATCATCGTGAACGATCTTTCGCTGCTCTCAGGGCGCGAAGACGGGGGCGGCGGCGCGGGAGGTTACAGCCGCGGTTCGGGATCGAGCGCGAGCTTCGATCAGCGTCAGCCTGCGCAGCAGGACGAGTACGCGCAGTCTGCCGAGATCTCCGACGACGATATTCCCTTCTAGCCGGAGGGATCAGGCGCGCAGCCCAAGATCGCGCAGCGCGGCTTGCGCTGCGTTGTAACCGCACATACCATGCACGCCGCCGCCCGGCGGGGTTGATGACGAACAGAGATAGAGGCCCGGCGTGCCGGTGCGGTAGGCGCGCAGCGTGGGGCGGCGCGCAAGCTGGGCAAGATTGAATGCGCCTCCATTCACATCGCCACCGATGAGATTCGCATCCATCTGTTCGAGATCGGCGGGAGACAGCACACGCCGCGCCAGCACGCAATCGCGGAACCCCGGCGCGAACTGCTCAATCTGTTCCTCCATAGCGTGCGTGCGGTCTTCCGTGGCGCCATTGGGCACGTGGCAATAGGCCCATGCCGTGTGCCTGCCGGCGGGAGCGCGTGTGGGGTCGTACAGCGACGGTTGCGTGACAATCAGAAATGGCTTGTCTGCCTGGCGGCCTTTGGCAACCGCCTCTTCCGCCGCGGCTACCTCCTCATAGCTTCCGCCGACGTGTACGCTCATGGCGCGATGACACTCGGGCGCGGTCCAGGGAATGGGCTGCGACAGCGCGTAGTCGATCTTGAATGCGCCGGGGCCCATGCGGAAATTCTGCAGGCTACGCCGATAGGAAGCATTGAGTCTCGATCCAGCAATTGAAAGCAACGCGCGCGGCGTAAGGTCGCACAACGTGATTGCGCGCGCGGTGTCGAGTTCGTCGAGGCTGCGAATGGGATGTCCTGTATGGACGACTCCGCCGAATTGTTGCAGGCGGCGCATTAACGCGTTTGGGATTGCCTGCGCACCGCCTTTGGCTACAGGCCAGCCCACGGCGGGGCCGCTGACGGCGAACATCAGGCCCACGGCGGCGCTGGCGAGTTGGTCGAACGCGATGAGGCCATGGCCGACCAGGCCGGCAAAGAGGGCGCGAGCCCGAGTTGTGTGGAATCGGCGCACGAAGGCATTGGAGGATAGCAAGGCGCGCATGCCGAAGCCGGCCATGAGAAACGGATGCGCCGGAACGTGCAAGGGCGGGCGCAGCACTTCGTGCGCAAAATCCAGCCAGCGTTCGGCTGCGGGGCCTATGACCGCATTCCATGCGTGGCCGTCGACGCCGAGCACGCGCGCCTGATCGGCCAGATTCTGCTCGAGTGTGACGGCGGTTCCATCCTCTAGCGGGTGCGCGGCGGCGACGTCGCCGAAGATCCATTCGAGGCCGAGATCGTAGAGGGGCAGGCTCCGAAAGAATGGCGACCCGGCGCCGAGCGGATACACCGACGAGCCGAAGTCGTGATGAAAGCCGGGCAGCGTGAGTTCCATGGTGCGCGCCGCGCCGCCGGGCTGCGCCTCAGCCTCGAAGACCTCGACTTCGAGGCCCGCCTGCGCGAGCACAACGGCGGCAGACAGGCCGTTGGGGCCTGCTCCGATCACGTACGCGCGTCTGATCTCCGCCATGCGTCTCCGCGTTAGTCGTGCGCCGGAAGCTCGTCCGCCGGGGCCGCGATCTCAAATCGGCCGTCCGGCATGCGCTCGATAGCCGGAGCATACAAGCCGAGCAACTTGCGCGTCCACCAGTCGCCGGTGCGGCGCTTCTCGGCAAGCGTGGTGAACCAGTACTGGTATAACACCGCGCGTACGTAGCGGGGCGCGCGGCCGGCGAACGGATCACTGCGGAACAGGCCGATGACATCGCGGTCGTTCAGCAGGAGTTTCTCTTCGGTGATGGGCACCATGTCGTTCTGCTGCCAGTCGCCCAGCGAAGCGAACCAGAGGTTCCAGTCGAAGCGCGGCTGATAGGGCGCGTAGATGCCGGGCGCTTGATTCACGAGCTGCGGTTTGTGCGTGAAGAGGTACGGCTTCCAGTTCTGGCCGTCGTCGGAGCCCTGGAACTCGATCTCATAGCGGCCGCGCGTCATCACGGCGAACAGTCCGTACTGGTTGGCAACGCGGAACTGATCGATGACTTCTGCAGGTTGCATCGGAAGGGTTCGCGGCAGAAACATGTTCGTCAGTTCTGCGGTGGTGGCGTAGGCGATCCAGGTGAGGAGGACGGCGGCGGTTGCTACACCGGCAACGTG
Source organism: Acidobacteriota bacterium (assembly GCA_046566985.1). Taxonomy (GTDB): domain Bacteria; phylum Acidobacteriota; class Terriglobia; order Terriglobales; family Acidobacteriaceae; genus Telmatobacter. Next base: position 150,779 of record JBKICT010000010.1, read on the forward strand.
CAGCGCCTTGCGAATGGTACCGCTGGGTGCGGGAATTTCGCCGGGGTCGCCGATTGAGATGCGGACCCGCCAGCGCGCGGGAACCATCCGTATCCAGTATCTGTCGTCGACCAGGAGGAAGCCGAGCGATAGCACAATGTAGTTGAGGAAGGCATAGTTCCCGGTGAGAATGACGCCGATCTCCCATGGCGTGACGATGAAGAAGAGAATGAGGCGCACGCGCCGCGGGAAGAACAGCATGAAGGCGAGGAACAGTTCCATGACCAGCGTGCCAGCCGCTGTTGCGGCCTGGAACCAATGCGGCAGGTGCTGCACGTAGTAGCCGATCCAGGTGGGCAGCGGGCCGTTCTGGTAGTACTGGTCCATCGCGGTCAGGTGCCGCCACTGCGGATCGCCGCTGAGCTCCTTTACGAGACCCGATTCGAAGTAGATGCGGAACCACTCCCAGCGCAGCAGCCAGAGGCTGGCATTCGATGGCGGATGCGGCGCGGCCAAGCGGGGCCAGACGCCCGGCGGCGCGAAGAACAGCGCGATGAATCCGGCTTCGAGCAACATGCCGTCGGATTGGTAGCCGGAAAAATCGCCCGCGGTGGATACCAACGATAGAAAGCAGACGAAGCAGACGAAGAAGGTGACACGGGGCCAGACGTTTGCCAGCGCAAGCAGGGACGCGGCAATGCCGATCCACATCACAGCCAGCAAAGCCGCGGAACTCGATGAAATCCAGAAGAGCGATGGCGCGTGCCACCACGCGGAGCTGCCGTAGTACTTCGAAACGGCGTTGAGGAAGCGGCCGGCAGGTTCGATACCCTGCGGCCCGTTGAGGCCCTTGATCTGGAACAACAGCGCATAGAACGCCGAGAAGTAGATGAGCGCGAGGGCGCGCAGAAACACCCAGCGCGCGAGGATGGAGTTACGCGCGCCCTGCTGCCAATCGAACCAGCGGCGCAAAAGATGCATGCCGTCTGCCTCTCCGCGTTGGAGGCTGCGTGTCGCCGGCGAGTTGCACCTTTGCGGCGCTTACTGCTCGCCGTAATAGAAAACCGGCGCGCTCACTGCGGCTCCGGGATGATTGACCGTCAGACTGAGAGAGTGCAACTCGTTCTTGGCCGGGGCCGGCGACGGTGCGAACTGCAACATGTAATAGTGATCGGCTCCCGAAAGGCACGCGCCGATATCCTGCGCGAGATCCTTACTCTTGTTGAAGACAAGACCTCCGCTTTGGCGGGCGATCACCGGTAACGTCAGGCTGGCAGGGGACAGTTTTTTGGCGCTGGCCGCGACGGGCTCGCCTGAGTTCCAGTTCACATGCCGGAACTCCTTCGCGCGTTCAAAGTCCGCTGTGGAGACGAAATCCAGCGTAGCCTGGGCATCGCGCAGAGCGTCGGTGATGCGCACAACTTGCGCGAACCAGTCCGCCTGCTTGCCCCTGTCCGAACCCAATATCCATCCTGGCCCGACCCATACAATGACCGCCCGACCCGCGAGGGATGCTTGTTCGTTGGCAACTCGCCGCAACGCGGACAGCGACGCTTTCAGATGGCGTTGCCGACAAGCTTCCGTTCCCGACCCTTCAACGCCCTCCATGTGATCGAGCGACTGTCCCATAGTTTCTGTGACCGTGGGGGCCTGGGCTGCGTCGTCGGCATTATTCGCGGAACTGTCAGTAGCGCAATCGACAGCGCGCACGCCCGACGTAAGGTTCTGAAGCTGGTGCCCAAGGTTGGAGGGGTCACGAGAAGGATCTGTCTCCATAAATCCGGTGTTGGAGAGCACCGCAATGGTCAGCGGGAATGGGAGGCGGTTCGCGCCCGCCGAGAAGAACGTCTCAATGTCCTTCACCTGCTTGTTGAGAGCACCGGAAGATGTATCGTTGATGGCATCCACAACCACGACCGCATGCGCGGTGGCGCCAAGCGCTCCACCGGAGACTTCGTTGAAGCCGGTGATCGCCTGCGCGTGCTGATTGTCCGCTAAGGTGAAATCCTGCTTCTTTAGATTGGGGATTGGATTTCCTGAAGCGTCACGTACCGAGACGGGCATGGAAATGGGCTGGCCCGCCTTGCCCGTTGAGCTTGCCTGAAGAGGGGCGCCGTCGCCGCGATGAAGACTTTCGGCCAGAAGAACTGCACCCGCGGTTAAACACATCCCAAACGTCACCCCGAAGATCACGACGAACAGCCTTCTCATCTTCAACTCCCCCTTATTTGAAGAGACACCTGACAGTTCACTCCGCACGCACCAGCGTTGCAATCAGATCTTCGCGGCGGCGATTGGCGAGCACATCAGTGAACGCCAGCACGCGGACCCAGGCGACAACGGCGGCCAATGAAAGCGCCAGCAAAACCGGGATGGCGAGCCACTGGCGACCGTAGAGCGTGCAGAGAAAGAAGACGGCCGCGCCCAGGCCGAAGACGGTCACCTGCACCAGGATGCTGAGCAAGGCATTGGCCTGCGCGCCGCTCTGGCGGCCCATCCGGGCCATGTTGATGCGGTAAGGCATGAGCAGCGAAAACAGGTTGCCGGCAGAGAGGTGCACGGGAAGCGCGAAGAGTATCCACGCCCAGGTGATACCCATCATGAGCGGGGAGACAGTGCCGAAACGAAATATGGCCAGCACCGTTACCAGCGCGGCATCGACGATGAAGAGGGCGGCGTGGAAGAGGTTTTTGCCGAGGATGAACCGGCGAATCGGCGTGGGTGAAAGGAAGAGGATCTGGATGCCTGTTGCCTCCGTACCCAGATTGTTGTAGATCAACTGCGTAAACCCGATCATGACGTAGCCTACGCTGATGGGCAGGCCCCACGCGATGTTGAAATGCCCATGCCCTCCGTGACGAAACATGCCTGCGAACAAGAACACCATCACCAGCGGCGCGCCGACTCCATAGAGAAGCGGGATGGCTCGAAAGAGCGTGCGCAACTCTTTTTCCAGGACCGCGGCGATGGGGCCGGAGCCGTCGAGGAGCCACTTGCCGCTGTGCACCTCCGCATTCGCACGGGCGGGCGCTTCGCCGAAGCTCTCGCCGCGGAACTCCGCGCCCAACCGGAAGCCCAGCGCGCCGCCTGCCGCGGCGCCGTAGATGCATAAGAGAGCCAGGAACTCGACCCACTCCGTCGGGCGCCCTTGTGCCGCACCTGCTATGGACTGCGCCGCTGCCCCGGCGGGGAACCACACCTGAACGCGTTCGATCTTTTGCAGCCATTGCGTCATCTCGGCCTGCGACTGCTTGCCGTAGTGACCGCCCTGATGAAAGGCCGGGTTAAGGATGTTCAGGCATAGAATCCCGATGAAGAAGAGCGCCATGACCATTTCGCGGGTGCGGCGCTTCGCCAGCCAGCGATCGATCCAGGCAAAGATGGCGCGCACCAGCAGGACATTGAAGGCCGCGAACGCCAGAAGTGCAACGGCCGCAACCAGAGCCATGGAGGGCCGCGCCACCGTGATGCCGATCCACATGGCCAGGCAGCACAGGCCGCCCAGCAGCGTAGAAATGTCGACCAGACCGAAGATCAGGTGCAGAACGACGAATGAACTGAAGCCCATTGGAAAGCGCAGCAGGCTGCTCATATCGAACTGCTGCTGAAACGAGGCGATCGAAATGGGCACTACTTGCCAAAGGAGGAAGACTACCCAGACCGGCAGGGGCAACAGATCCCAATGTCCCTGGTGCACGGCGGCGAAAGACATGGCGCCCATCCCGAAGGCGATGCCCAGAGCCATGACGCCAAGAAATAGCGTGCTGACCGTGCGCGCGCCGAATTCGATGGCGCCCTTGGTGGTTCGGACGCTGTTCCGGAATATGCTCCAGCGCATGGTTGCGAGGGCCGCGTATTGCTGCCGCGCGCGGAGGCCGAATGGCCCGCTTCCCTGCACCGGAATGGCGATGGGATCCGCTACGCCAGCCATGAGAGCTCCTGTGCGGGCTCCAAGTTCCCGCCGCCCACGATGGACAGGAATATCTCCTCGAGGGTGAGGCGTTGACCGCTTTCGGCTCCGGGCAGAGTACTGGCCACGCCAGCGCGCAGCTCCTCGAGCGATCCGTTCGCCACCAGCCGCCCCTGGCTGATGATGGCGACGTGGCTGCACAGGCGTTCGACGATTTCCAGCACGTGGGTGGTGAGAAAGATGGTTGCGCCGCGCTGGATCATCCCCTGCAGCATGGTCTTCAGCATGCCCGCGGCCACGGCGTCGACACCTTCGAACGGTTCATCGAGGAACAACACCCTGGGCGCGTGAATCACCGCGGCCGCAAGCGCCAGCTTCTTCTGCATACCGTGGGAGAAGTCGGTGACGAGCTTCTTGCTTTCGTGCGCGAGCTGCATGAACTCAAGCAGTTCTTCTGTGCGGCGGTTGGTGGTTTCGCGATCAAGGCCGTACATGCGGCCGACGAAGCGCAGATACTCCGGAGCGGTCAGGCGCCCCAGCAACGCCATGCCCTCGGGAACCACCCCAATCTGGCGCTTCAGATCGAGCGCGCCTGCCGTGAAGGGCTTGCCCAGGATCTCGACGGAGCCGGCGGTTGGCTCCAGCAGTCCGGTGAGCATTTTGATGGTGGTGGATTTGCCGGCCCCGTTGGGCCCAAGGAAGCCGAAGAACTGGCCGGGGGCGACGCTGAAAGAAACGTCATCGACGGCAGTCAGGGCGCCGAACCGGCGCGTAAGCCCATGGGTTTGAATCGCGGGGATTTCCATGTGGCGCAAGGATAGCAAATAAGAAGCTAAGCGACTAGTGACTAAGCGGCCATCCCCTCAGTTAGTGACTGGGGGCGTAGCAACTCCGAGACTTAGGAATGAACCAACCGATCACGCGGAACCGGGTGAGTATCCTCGGGGTCGACGCTTCAATCCCGTGCCCTCGCGTCGGCTTGGAAGTCTAATTCTTTAGCTGGCAGCATCCGTTTCCGGTTTCATCAGCGGATCGTTATCCCGATCCGTGACCTCCACCAGTGCGGCCAGCCTGGCCGCAAGCTCCGGCGTCCAGGCACCCTCCGGCGCGCGCCAGCTCCAATTGCCGTGCGGCACCGCCGGAGTGTTCATGCGTCCCTCCGAGCCCAGTTCCAGCAGATCCTGCACCGGCACGATGGCCAGTTGGGCCACGCTGGTTTCCACGGCGCGTATCAAGGGCCACACGGCGCTCCGGATGTCTTCCGTCCCGGATGGCCGGCCGATATAGGTAGTTGCCGCCTGCCGCTGGACCTCATCGGCGTTTTCCCACCACCCCTGCGTGGTGTCGTTATCGTGGGTGCCGGTGTAGGCCACGGTGGCAGGCTCGTAGCTATGCGGCAGGTGCATGTGGGCACCTTTATCGCTGAAGCCGAACTGGATGACGCGCATGCCCGGAAATCCCGCCTGAACGCGAAGCTCGTCTACTTCCTTTGTGATCAGGCCTAGATCCTCTGCAACCAGCGGGAGCGGCCCCAAGGCATGCTCCAGCGATTGAAACAGCTTCAGTCCGGGCGCTTTGACCCATTCGCCGTTGATTGCGGTCTCTTCCTCGGCGGGAATGGCCCAGTAGGCTTCGAATCCGCGGAAATGGTCAAGGCGTGCGATGTCGTATACCTCGCGCGCGCGCCGCATGCGCTGCACCCACCAATCGAAGCCCTGCCGCTCCAGCACATCCCAGCGATACAGCGGATTTCCCCAGCGTTGCCCCGTCGCGGAAAAGTAGTCCGGCGGCACGCCTGCCACGCGAATGGGATTGAGATCCTCATCCAGCTCGAAGATCTCCGGATGCACCCAGACGTCCGCCGAATCCATGTTCACAAAGATCGCAATGTCGCCCAGAATCCGGATCGAGTGACGTCCAGCAGCTTTACGCAGATCGTCCCACTGCCGCGCAAAGGCGAACTGCAGCACTTTCTGCCGGGCCAGTGCGTCCGCTTCCTCGCGGATGACGCGTTCCAGGGCCTGCGGCTCGCGCTTTCTCACATCACTGGGCCACTCCGTCCAGGCGCCGGTCTGGTGGCGCAGGCGCAGGACCGCGTACAGGGCATAGTCGTTCAGCCAGTAGGCCTCTTTTCGGCAGAACTCTTCATACTCGTTCCACTGCTCCCGCAGTTCCTGGGGCCCGCGCGCCAGAAAGTTTTCAGCGGCCTGGTGCAGGAGAGGCAGCTTGCGTTGCTCCGCATCTTCGAAGCTGACAGGGCCCCCGGCGCCAGGGAGGCCGCCGATCCGCTCTCCTTCGATCCATCCCCAATCGGAAAGAAATTCGAGGCTGATCAGATATGGATTCCCGGCGAACGCCGACGTACCCGCATAGGGCGAGCTGCCGTAGCCCGTGGGACAGAGCGGCAACACCTGCCATACGTGCTGCTTGGCTGCGGCCAGAAAAGCTATGAATTCGTGCGCGGCCGGGCCGAGGTCGCCGATGCCGCCGCAGGAAGGCAGGGAGCTCACATGCAGCAGGACCCCAGAGGAGCGGAGAAATTCCATGACAGTATTATCCGATGCGCGCTGCCAGCGGGAGGCTTCGCGGGCCACCGCCGAAAGTGACAACGGAGACACCCATGCCCTCGCGCGCCGGATACAATGACAACGTTCCATTTTCAGGCTGCTGTCCGCCGCAAACCATCAATTCGGGGTGTCCCTTGTCGAAACTTTTTCGCACATTTGCTTTGGCGCTGATCGCGATATCTGCCGCATTCTCCCAGGCCGCAACCTCTCAATCCAGTTTGCCCGCGCCCAGCGTCATCTCCTCCGGTTGGCAACTGCAGGATGTGGCCAAAGTACCGGAAGCGGGCGCAATGGTGGCCACGGACGGCTTTGTGACCAAGGGCTGGTACGCAGCCACCGTGCCGGGCACCGTGCTCACGTCCCTGGTGAACGATCGTATCTACGCCGATCCGATCTACGGCGAAAACAACCGTCCCGAGTCGATCCCCGAGAGCCTGAACCAAACATCGTACTGGTATCGCACAGTGGTGAAGGTGCCTGCGTCCTATACAGGCCGCCACATCTGGCTCAACTTCGACGGCATCAACTTTCGGTCAGAAGTGTGGGTGAATAGCAAGCAGGTGGGCACCACGGAGGGCGCGTTCATCCGCGGAAGATTCGACATCACCGATCAGGTAAAGCCGGGACAGCAGGCCGTGATCGCCGTGCATGTGTGGCCGCAGCCGCATCCCGGAATCAGTCATGAACACACATTGCAGAGCGGCCTGGGCAAAAACGGCGGCATCACCGCGATCGACGGGCCGACCTTCCTGTGCACGATTGGTTGGGACTGGATCCCGGCGATTCGCGACCGCGATACGGGCATCTGGCAGAAGGTCTATCTCTCCGCCAGCGGGCCGGTTCTCATTAAGGAGCCGCTCGTCACCACCGACCTGCCGTTACCGCGCACCGATTCCAGCGATGTGGCCGTGCAGGCGACGGTTGAGAACGTCACCGACCAGCCGCAGAAGGGTGTGCTGAAGGGCCGGATCGAGAATATTGTTTTCCAAAAGGCAGTTGAGATTCCGGCGCACAGCACGCAGGTCGTCAAGTTCGATAAATCCACCACGCCGGCACTGCACGTGGAGCATCCACGCCTGTGGTGGCCCAACGGCTACGGTCCGCAGAACCTCTACAAGCTGCAGCTGAGCTTTGTGCAAGGAGTGCATCCCTCGGACGAAAAAGACGTGACCTTCGGCGTTCGCAAGATCACGTATTCAGTTCCCGATTCCGAAAACCTGACCATCAGCGTGAACGGCGTGCGTGTGTTTATCCGCGGCGGCGACTGGGGTCTCGACGAAGCGCTGAAGCGCATTCCCCGCGAGCGGCTCGATGCGGAGATTCATCTGCATCAGCTCGCCAACCTGAACCTGATCCGCAACTGGGTGGGCCAGAGCACCAGCGAGGACTTCTACGAGCTCTGCGACAAGTACGGCATTATGGTTTGGGACGAGTTCTTCCAGCCCAACCCGAGCGATGGCCCGAACCCTGACGATCTCGACACCTACATGGCCAACGTGCGCGATAAAATTCTGCGCTATCGCAATCACCCGTCCATCATGCTGTGGTGCGCGCGCAACGAGGGCTTCCCGCCCAAGGAGATCGACGACCGCCTGCGCGTGCTGCTGGCTCAGCTTGAGCCGACGCGCCGCTACCAGCCCAGCTCGACCTCCGGCGCAGGTGTCCGCTCCGGCGGCCCGTACTTCTGGCGCGAGCCGCGGAAGTTCTACAAGATCTACGACGACTACTTCAAGACCGAGACCGGCAGCGTCTCCATTCCGACGATCGAATCGATTCACGGCATGATGCCGCAAAAGGATTGGGAACTGATAGGCGACGACTGGGCCGAGCACGATCTTGCCAAAGGCGCGCAGCAGGGCGACAAGTATCCGGGCGAACTCGCCGCGCGCTACGGCAAAGTCGCCAACCTCGCCGACTTCGTGCGCAAGGCGCAGCTGATGAACTACGAGGCGTTCCGCGCCATGTATGAGGGCCGCAACGCGCAACTCTTCCATCCCACAACCGCGGTGATCACGTGGATGAGCCATCCGGCGCAGCCGAGCTTTGTGTGGCAGCTCTACCACTACGACATGGAGCCCAACGCGTCGCTCTTCGCGGTGCGCAGCGCGGGTGAGATGCAGCACATCCAGTACAACCAGGCCGATGGCGATCTGCAGGTCATCAACAATCTGCCCCAGCCGCTGGAGCATGCTTCCGCGCATGTTTCGATCTATAACCTCGACGGCACTTTGGCATCGGAAAAGACTCTGCCCGTGACGGCGCAGCCGGATGTTGCGACCAATCTTGGGACGGTCGATTTCTCCGCGGCAAAGTCCGATGTGCGATTCCTGAAGCTCGATCTGATGAACGGCGCGGGCAAACTGCTCTCCACCAACTTCTACTGGGTGGGACCAACGCTCCAATCCGACGATCTGACCGACCTCAACAAGCTTCCGCAGGTGATGCTGAAGGCGAAGCTGGCGCGGCGCGATTTCGCCGGCAAGACGCACATCACCGTCACGCTCACCAATCCGACCAAGGACGTGGCGCTGATGACGCACGTGCAACTGCATCGCGCCAAGTCGGGCGAACGTGTTCTGCCGGTCTTCTACGAAGACAATTACATCTCGCTCGTGCCCGGCGAAACGCGAACCATCACGCTGGAGGCCGACCTGAAAGACCTGCACGGCGAAGCGGCACAGATCCAAGTAGACGGCTGGAATGTGACGGTGGACCCCGCAACGGCGGCCGGAGTGTCCATTACGCCGAACATCGACGCAGACCCCAGCCACTGGCCGGTAACCGGTCTTCCGTTCCAGACGGTGGCGCTGCGGCCGTAGCATTGCACTGAGCAGTTCCAGAGACACAAAAAGTCCGGCGGCCTACTTCAACCAGGCCACCGGACTTTTTGCTTAGGATTCAAAACAGCTTCTCAGTGGGCCGTTGCGTTCACTCCACCCGCCGCGTTCACCAGCACTTCCACCGGGCCGGCAATCATATCGCGCAGCACAGCTTTCGGCTTCTTTGCGGTCTTCAGTTCCTGAAGATGCTGCTGCATCGTTTGCGCGGGCATCGTGCGATGGGCCTGCAGATCGTCGAGCGCCTCCAGCCCTATTCCCGCAACGGATGATACTTCCCGGGACACCGGCTCCAACTCCGCGGTGATGGCCGAATTCCCCAGCTGCGGCTGCAGAATGGCATCGTTATTCTGCCAACGCGTCAAGCACTTGCGCGCCTGCTGCCAATCCTCGGGCGAGGCCTGCCCTGCGGCGATGCGCTGCGCCAGCAGATTGAACTCGCGCGCCGTCTCGCTCTCCGGCGGAACCGCGTCCACAAGATGATTGAGCGGACTGAACACATCGAAGTGGCCCAGCGACTCGCGCTGATATCCCATGGGCGGCTGCACCACCGACGCGAGCACTGCCAGCGACTTTGGTTCCGATTCGCCGCTCATACGCTGCAGCATCACTTGCGTGAACGACTGGTGCTTTAGGCCGTAGTACTCCAGGTGATCCGACACCATCGCAAGACGCCGGTACATCGAGTCCACGTCGCGCACCGACTCCGGCGACCAGAGCCGCTCCGCGATCGCCGCCGTTCGCGGCCAGATGCGGCTGTCGACGATCTCCGGAGTTACGAACTCACTCCACATCGCAGCTTCTCCGCCGAGGATGCGCGCCTTTTGATCCGGAGTCAGCGATGCCGCATCGCCGCCCAGCGGGTCTACCAGGTAGTGCTGCTCCGCCGGTTGGTTCAGATCAATGTAATAGCCGTTCGAAAGCACAACCGGATTTCCGTGGCGAGCAGCCGCAGCCAGCCCGGTTGGACCGCGCCATGATTGGATCACAACATCCTTCGCCGTATCGGGCTGCAGCACCTCATCCCAGCCTTCCGCAATCTTGTGATGAGCGGTCACAATCTTCTCCACGCGCCCCGTGAAATAGGCCTGCAGTTCCGCATTGCTTTTTAAGCCATGGGCTTTCATAAAGGCCTGAATGCGCGGGTTGGCATTCCACTCTTTTCCGTCGCATTCGTCGCCGCCGATGTGGAAGTACGCATCGGGGAACAGGTCGGTCATCTCGCCGATGAAACGATCGAGAAAATGAAATGTCGATTCGCGGCTCGGGTCCATGGCCGGATCGAAGATGCCCCATTTGGTCTCGATATGGAACGGGCCCGCAGCGCTGGCCAGGTCGGGATACCCGACAAACCACGACGTCGTATGGCACGGCATGTCGAACTCCGGCACCACGCGGATGCCGCGCTCGGCAGCGTACTCGATTACCGCCTGCATCTGCTTGCGCGTGTAATACAGGCCGGCTGAGCCCTTATCCACGAGCAAGGGATAGGTGTGGCTTTCTGCGCGGAAGCCCTGGTCATCCGACAGGTGCCAATGGAAGACGTTCAGCTTTACGGCTTCCATGCCGTCGAGGTTGCGCTCGATCACGTCGACGGGCATGAAGTGCCGGGAACTGTCGATCATGAGACCACGCCAGGGGAAGCGCGGCGCATCGTCGATGGTCACCGATGGAACGGCAAATCCCTGCGGCGTGACGTGGACGAGTTGGAGAAACGTCTGGATGCCATGCAACACGCCCAGTGGATTGGGCGCCGTGAGCTTTACGCCGGAGGGCGAGACTTCAAGGTGATACGACTCGTCCTCGCCTAGGTGCAGGATGGGCGCGCTTGGACCGCGCGTGACGATGGTGAAGGCCTCGGGATGCGGAGGCCTGTTCTCAAGGAATGGGATGCCGGTTTCGCGGTGCAGCGTGGCCAGCATCCGCTTGCGCGCAAGCACCAGGCGGGGCTCCGTGTAGCCCTCGATCTTCACATCAAAGTTGCCGTCGACGATGAATTGTCCGGTGCCACGGGTTAGTCTCGCCGGCAAGGGCATCAACGGCAAATCAGCGTCTTGCGCCGATTGCGCAAGAGCTACCGAGATCGTTCCACATCCAATAAAAAGACCGATGACAAGTTGTCGAACCCAAACACGCACGCGCTCCTCCTGCTTAATCCGTCGCGTTTCACAGCGCCGGAATCTCAACTGAACTGCTGCCGGAAGACAGTGTACCTTCACCAGCCGACTGCGGCAGCTCGGGCGAACCTGCGGCAGCTATTCGGCGAATTTCGGGTTCATGTGGATGATTGCTGTTTTGCATCTGGGCGCGCGTTCCAAATCGATGGCGTCCAATGCGGGGCCCCCGGGAAGCGCGAAAGCGATTTAGTCTCTGGAATCACTCACACCGAGATCTGCATGCTCCCACGGCTTTGCCTTCCATGCGCTATACTCGACCCAGCCAAATCGAACAGGGTCGGGTTCGACTGCCGGTAAAACCGTGATTTGAATTCCTGGTTGAACGCCGCTGCGTGATGATGAGAAAAGATCGTCACGGGCGGTGGTACAAGGCCCCGCGGAGTGCCTTGAACTACGCCGCAGGCCGACAGTTAGAAAATTGGCCTCTGAATTGATCTAAAGGGACTGTCTGCCGTGTACGACATTCACTACCACTTGATTTATGGCGTAGACGATGGTCCCGCTACCCTGGAGCAATCCCTCGAACTGGCGGAGGCTTCCATCGCCGAGGGCGTAAACTACGTGGTCGCCACCCCGCACGCCAACTACCGCTACCCCTTTCAGCCGGAGATCAACAAAGAGCGGCTGGATGCGCTGATGCAGCGCCTCGAAGGTCGTCTCACGCTCGGTTTCGGCTGCGATTTTCATCTCTCCTACGACAACCTCGAAGATCTGTTTCGCCAGCCTTCCAAGTACACGATCAATGGCAAGCAGTATCTGCTGGTGGAATTCCCTGACCATGGAATCCCCCCGGCCATCGCGAATACGTTTTACCAGATGCAATGCGCGGGCGTGGTTCCCATCCTGACGCACCCCGAACGCAATCCTATCTTGCTGGCAAATCCGGACCTGATGGCGAGCTGGCTTGAGGTCGGCTGCCTGGTGCAGATCACGGCTGCATCCTTGTCAGGACAATTCGGATCCAGGTGTCAGGCGTTCGCTCACACCCTGATTAAGAAAACTTGGGTCCATCTAGTGGCAAGTGATGCCCATTATATGAAGGGCCGCTGGCCCCGCATGGGCGAGGCGTATCAAATTCTGCGGGATCGGTACGGGGATGATCTCGCGGAGCGTCTTTGTGTGCGGAATCCCCGCGCGGTCGTTCAGGGAGAGGCACTTGAATTCCAGCCCGAACCGGAGTACCGCGATGGGCGCGCACAAAAGCGCTGGAGTTTCTCTCGCCTGTTCGGCCGCTGACCTCTCGCTGCGTGATCGACGAGGAAGAAATATCCGCGATCAGGACGCCGTGCGATACCAATCGAGAGTTCGCCGCAGCCCCTCGCGCAGATCGACCTGTGGACGATAACCGATGAACTCCTCGGCCGCGCGAATGTCGGCGAGAGAATCGCGAATGTCACCGGACCGGGGCGGACCGTATGCGGGCTTACCGGAATACCCGGTGAGTTCGCACATGAGCTGATACACCTGGTTGAGCGTGATTCGGCTTCCTGTGGCCGCATTCAATACTTTTCCGGAGGCTTGTTCCGCAGGCGCCGCAGCAGCCAGCAAGTTGGCGTGGACAACGTTGTCAATGAAGGTGAAATCCCTGCTCTGCTCCCCATCGCCATGGATCGTCGGCTGTTCTCCCGCCAACAATTTTCGCGAGAAGATGGCAAGCACCCCGGAGTAGTGCGAAGTTGGGTCCTGGTAGGGGCCGAAGACGTTGAAGTACCTGAGCGTCACAGTCTCCAGGCCGTAGACGCGCGCAAACGACTTCATGTAGTACTCGCCGGCCAGCTTTGCCACGGCGTAGGGCGAGATCGGATTGGGGGCCATGCCTTCATGCTTGGGAAGGGTGGGCGTGTCACCGTAAACAGAGGATGATCCCGCGTAAACAACACGGCGTACCCCCTTTTCCCGGGCCGCATTGAGAAGATTCAGAGTGGCAGTGGCGCAATGCAGGTGGGTCTCGAGCGGGTTCTTGACCGAGCGCGGCACCGAAGGAAGCGCCGCTTCGTGAAAGATGACCTCAATTCCCTGGCAGGCACGCGCACAGGTGCCCGGGTCGGCGAGGTCACCCTCGATGAACTCCATCGCTTCGAGTCCGGCAAGATTTGCCCGGTTGCCGGTGCTGAGGTTGTCAATGCCGCGCACCGAATCTCCGCGCGCGATGAGCGCTGCGGCGATGGAGCGGCCGATAAAACCCGCTGCACCTGTGACTAGATATTTCACCATTCATTCTCCAAAGGGCAAACGCGTATTTCAAATTGATGCAAGAGTGATAGGGGAAGCGCACACCATTCATTGAAAAAGCCCGCAAAGGCGCCGGGGCACAACGAACAACAGAATGTTCATTTTATCTTTCAGCTGCGACTGACTCCAAGCGGATTGAACTCCGGCATGGCGCTACTGATTGAGGAGAGTCCTGAGCCCCTGCCAGATTCAATGCCGAGAACCTCCGCCTGCCTTTGATGGTTGTGACCCAAATCACTGTCTGCAGGCAGCGGGAAGCTTGATTGTTAGAATTGAAGCTGAAGGTCAGTCGATCATGCGTGAAGGCAGAAAAGGCGCGATATTGCTCTTGGTAATTGCGGTGTTGTGGTCCGCATTGCCGAGCGCCGCCTGTCTGCTCAAAAGCCACTCGATGGACCGGCAGGCCTGTTGCAGGGCGATGGCACCGGATTGCCCCATGCAGGGCGCAGACATGAGCGGCGCCTGCTGCACGCTGCAGGGAAGCCAATCGGCCGTCGTTGCCGATTCGCCCATTCTGCCCAAAGCCGATCAGACATCCGCTTTGCTTCTGCATCCAGCCGACGCTCTGGTTCCGGCCATCAGGTACACGAGCGGTGTTAAGGCTGCGGATGCACCTCCTCCTGACCCTTCTCCCGGCGCGAGATCGATTCTCCGCATCTAGAAAACTCCTTCCTTTGCTGGCTGTGTGAGGGCCGTAGTGTGCCGCTGCGCAAACAAGCGCCCGGCAATCTCGCGCCCACATGCCTTTTCTTCGCTGGAGGGAGCTATGAAGCCTCGCTTTCTTTTACTTTCCGCTGCGCTTTGGTTGCAGCTTGCGTGTGCCCTATGGGCGCAGACGCCGGAATCATCCGCAGGCCTGGCACGATTTGAGGAATTGTTCGCCGCGGAACCGAAGCCGGACGCAGGCGGCGCCGCGATGACGCTCGATGAAGTGGAACGCGCCGCAATGGCCGCCAACCCCGAGATAGCCGTTGCCGCACGCCGCGTTGCCGTGGCCGAGGCCCATGTTCCTGCGGCCGGCGCGCTCGACGACCCTGCAGCGATGTATCGAGGGTGGGCTGTGCCGTTGTCGAAGCCATGGGACTTCAATCAGGCACAAAACATGTTCAGCCTGAGCCAGTCATTGCCGGGGACGGGAAAGCGTGCCCTGCGGACCAGCATTGCGCAGTCGGACGTGGATGTGGCCAAAGCGCAGTTGGCCCAGGTACGGCTGGAGATTCGGGTGCGTGTTCGTAAGGCATTCGGCGATCTGCTGCTGGCGGACGAGGAGACGCGCATTCACAATGAGCACGTCGGCATAGCCCGCCAGGCAATCGAGGCCGCGCGCATCAAATACACGGTCGGCAAAGTTTCGCAGCAGGACATTCTGAAAGCACAAGTGGAGTTGACCGCGCTTGCCGAGCACATGATCCGCTTCGATCGCGATGCCGGCACGGCACGGGCGCGCTTGAACACGCTCATGGGCCGCGATGCGGATGCGCCGCTCGCCGTTCGAGGCCAGTTTGCGGCGCTCGCCGAACTGCCGCCCGCGGCAGTACTTGAGAAGTTTGCTCTGCAGGCGCGCCCCGATCTGATCGCCGCACGCAACGCCGTCGAGCGCAGCCACAAGGAACAGGCGCTGGCAAAAAGAGCCTACGCTCCCGACTTCACCGTCTCCGGCGGATACATGCTCATGCCTCCCGGATCCAGTTTCCGCAACAACTACATGATTGAGGGCTCGATGACTTTGCCCTGGTTGAACCGCCGCAAACACAGTGCGGAGATTGCCGAAGCGCAAGCTCGCGCCACGGAGCAGGATGCGGAACTCGCGGATCTGCGCATCGCCGCCTTCGGGCAGATTCAGGATGCGCGGGTACAGGCGGAGGCGGCACAGAAGCTTGCACGCCTTTACCAGAACAAGCTGCTGCCTCAAGCGGAAGCTACGCTGCAATCGAGCGTCATTGCTTATGAAAACGACAAGACGGACTTTTTGAATCTGCTCGACAGCCAAATGACGGTGATCGATGTCGACCTGTCCTGGGCTCAAGCCGTGGCCGATCTCGACGCACGCATGGCGGATGTCGAGTTGGCAACCGGGGCTTCTCTCGATGAGATGAAACAAGCCGCACCGGAGGTGAGACCGTGAAGACGAGAACCTATCAAGCGATGTTGGGCGTGACTATTTCTATTTGCCTGGTTCTCGGCGCCGCGCTTGGGTATGTGCTGCTGCAGCGCGGCCACAGCGCTTCGGCCGCGGCTCCGGAAGGCGATCCGGTGGTCGCACGCGGTCCCGTGGCCTCAACGCAGCCTGCCGCACCGAATGCGACCGGCAGCGGGGAGGCTACACCGCTGGCACCAGTGCAACTGTCGCCGCAGCGGTTGCAGGAGATTGGCGTTACGACCGCCACGGTGGCTTTCAAGAATGTGGACAACGAGTTGAATGTGCCCGGCAACGTGGACATCGATGAGGAAAAGCTGGCCTATGTGCAGACCCGATTTCCCGGCTGGATTCAGGATGTCTACGCGAATGCCACCTATCAGTATGTGCGCAGGGGACAGCCGCTCTTCACGATCTACAGCCCGGACCTGGTTAGCAGCGAGCAGGAGTATCTGCTCGCGCGCCAAAACCAGAAGGTGGTGGCGTCGCAGACGGATTCAAAAAGCGGAATGAATATGGCCGCGAAGGAAGGGGGGTGGCTGCTGCAGGCTGCCGAAGAACGCATTCGGCAGTTCGGCGTGCCTGCGCAGGCGCTCGCGGAGCTGGAACGAACCGGGAAGGTGCAGCGGAATATCTCGATCGAATCGCCCGCCTCGGGCTACATCACCGAACGCAACGCGCTGCCGAATGCGTACGTTCAGCCCGATACGAAGCTGTACACCATCGCGGATCTATCGACTGTATGGGTCTATGCAGAAGTCTTTCAGGATGCGGTAGGACGGCTGCGGCCCGGCGATACCGCCAAGGTCACCGTGAATGCATATCCGGGCCGCACCTTCTACGGACGTATTGATCAGATACTTCCGCAGGTGGATGCCACGACGCGCACTGTGCGCGTGCGACTCATCTTCAGGAACCCTGGGCTTGCACTCAAGCCGGGCATGTACGTCAACGTAAATATCCACGTCCCGCTGGGCCGGCAAATGGTAATACCCGCGTCGGCAGTGCTGGCATCCGGCCAGCAATCGATCGCATTCGTCGATCATGGTCAGGGATACCTCGAACCGCGCACCATCCAAACCGGGTTGCGGCTGGATGATTCCATCGTTGTTCTGAGCGGGCTCAAACCAGGCGACAAGGTTGTCAGTTCGGCCAACTTCCTTGTGGACTCTGAAGCACAGCTTCAGGCGGCACTGAGTGGATTCGCTCCACCTCCGCAGCCGTCCGCCGCTTCCGCGAGCGCACCCGCTGAGCAGATGGAGATCTCCCTGACCACGCAGCCCGATCCGCCGCACAAGGGAGCGAACATGGTCCGCGTGCAACTCGCCGGCAGCGATGGCAAACCTGTGACGGGAGCACAGGTGTCCGCGACCTTCTTTATGCCGGCCATGCCGGCGATGGGAATGGCAGCGGAACGGGCCGCGGCGAATCTCGCAGAAAAAGCCGGCGGTCTCTACCAGGGACCCGTGACCCTGCCGTCAGGCGGCACCTTTCAGGTGACGATTACGGTGCAGCGTGGCGGAAAAGCAGTGGCCACAAAGCAGCTCACCATCGCTGCCGCGGGAGGCATGGGATGATCGCCAAAATTATTGCATGGTGTGCACGCAATCCCTTCCTCGTCTTTACAGGCGCCATCCTGCTGATCGCCGCCGGCTTCTGGTCGATGCAGCATGCGCCGCTTGATGCCCTGCCCGATATCAGCGACGTGCAAGTGATCATTCACACGCCCTGGGCAGGCGAGCCGCCCAACGTCATCGAAGATCAGGTGACATACCCCATCGTCACCGCTTTGCTTTCCGCACCGCACGTCAAGAACGTGCGCGCGCAGACCATGTTCGGTGACTCCTATGTGTTTGTGGTTTTTGAAGACGGCACCGACTTGTACTGGGCCCGTTCGCGTGTTCTCGAGTACCTGCAGCAGATCGCAGGCAAGCTGCCGGCGGATGTGCATCCGGCGATCGGACCCGACGCGACTGGGGCGGGTTGGGTCTACGAATATGCCGTCGTGGACCGCACGCACACGCACAGCCTCGCCGATTTGCGCGCGCTGCAGGACTGGTACCTGCGCTATCAGCTTGAGACCGTTCCCGGTGTGGCAGAGGTGGCAACCATCGGCGGCTTCGTGCGCCAGTACCAGGTGAATCTCGACCCCGGCAAACTCTTCTCCTACGGCATTCCGGCGTCCACAGTCATCGACAGAGTTCGCCAGAGCACCAATGAAGTCGGCGGCGATGTGCTGGAGATGAGCGGCGCCGAGTACATGATTCGCGGGCTCGGATATCTTAAGTCACTCTCCGACCTCGAGAGCGTTCCCGTCGCGACCAAGAATGGCGTTCCTGTTCTGGTGAAGGATCTCGGCACCGTCACCTTCGGCCCGGATGTTCGCCGCGGCGCCGCTGACTGGCAGGGCGAAGGTGAGGCTGTAGGCGGAATCGTGGTGATGCGCTACGGCATGAACGCGCTGAACGTCATCGACTCGGTGAAGGCCAAACTCCACTCCCTCGGACCCTCGTTGCCGCCGGGGGTAGAGATCGTCACGGGTTACGATCGCTCCTGGCTGATCAATCAATCCATCCGCACATTGAAGCGGGACCTCATCCTTGAAGCCATCATCGTCAGCTTTGTCAGCATCGTCTTTCTATTTCATTTCCGGTCTGCACTGGTGCCCATCCTTACGGTGCCCATCGCGGTCCTCGCAGCGTTTATCCCCATGTACTACCTGCACGTCAGCTCCAACATCATGTCGCTGGGCGGCCTGGCGCTGGCTATCGGCGTGCTCATCGATGCGGCGATCGTCATCGTCGAGAACGGGTACCGGCATCTGGCCGAGCGCACTGATCAGCCGAATGCAGAAGAACGCAAAACAATCCTGGTGAAGGCGGCGCAGCAGGTTGGGCCGGCGCTCTTCTTCTCGCTCATCATCATCGTGGTGTCGTTTCTGCCGGTGTTTCTTCTGGAGGCGCAGGAGGGCCGCATGTTCCGGCCGCTGGCATGGACAAAGACCCTGGCGCTGGTCTTCTCTTCCCTGCTCTCCATTTCGCTGGTTCCGGCGCTGATGCCTTACTTTCTGCGCGGCAAGCTTCGCCCCGAGTCGCAGAACCCGGCCGCGCGCATTACCCAGGCGATCTATCTTCCCGTGCTGCGCTGGTCGCTGCGCCACTGGAAAGTTGTGATCGCAATCAACCTTGCATTTCTCGCCGTCACGGTTCCACTCTACTTCCGTTTGGGCAGCCAGTTCATGCCCGCGCTCTATGAGGGCTCTTCACTCTATATGCCGAGCGCGCTGCCTGGGATCTCCATCACGCAAGCGGTGGCGCTGATGCAGGAGCAGGACCGCATCATCCGCACGTTCCCCGAAGTTTCCACCGTCTTCGGCACGGTGGGCCGTTCCGACAGCGCCACCGATAACGCGCCCCTCGACATGTACGACACCACCATCATGCTGAAGCCGCGCCAACAGTGGCGCGCCGGCATGACTTACGAGAAGCTCATCCAGCAGATGGACGAGAAACTTCAGTTCCCCGGCCTCACCAATACCTGGACCATGCCCGTGGAGAACCGGCTGGATATGGAACTGACGGGCATCAAAACACCGGTCGGCATCAAAATCCAGGGCCCGGACCTGGCGCGCATCCAGGACATCGGCGCGCAAATGCAGCAGATTCTCTCTGCACTGCCGGAGACAAGTTCCGTCTTCGCGGAGCGGGTCTCGCAGGGCTTTTATCTGAATGTGGATGTGAACCGCGCTGTGGCGGCGCGCTACGGCCTGACAGTCGCTGATGTGCAGCGAGTCGTAACCTCGGAGATTGGCGGAGCGGACATCGCCGACAATGTGCAAGGACGCGAGCGTTTCCCCATTGCCGTGCGCTATCAACGTAGTTTCCGCGACGATCCCGCATCCATCGCACAAGCCCTGATCCCGACGCCCACCGGTGAACAAATCCCCATCGGCGAGGTGGCTCGCGTCTTCTTCTCGCGCGGGCCGGCCATGATCCGCGACGAGGAGGGTCTGCTCACCGGCTATGTCTATCTCAACTTGAAGACCAGCGATTATGGGGGCTACGTCAACCGAGCGCAACAAGCTCTTCAGCAGCGACTCGCGCTACCTGCGGGCTACGCATGGCACTGGGCAGGCGAGTACGAGTTCCAGCTCCGCGCAAAGGAGCGCCTGAAGATCATCCTCCCGGTCGTCTTCTTCGTCATCTTTCTGCTGCTGTATTTGGTCTTCAAGTCGGCGCTGGAAGCCGCCGTTCTCATCTTCCCAACGCTCTACGCCATGTCGGGCGGCCTGCTGTTGCAATGGATCCTCGGCTACAACTTCAGCGTCGCGGTGTGGGTGGGCTACATTGCGCTGTTCGGAATTGCGGTGGAAACAGGCGTGGTGATGGTCGTCTATCTCGACGAAGCCTGGCAGCGCCGCATTGCTGCAAACACGCCGCTTACCGAAAACGTGCTGGAAGAAGCTGTGATTGAAGGCGCCGTGCAACGCCTGCGGCCCAAGCTGATGACCGTGACTGCCGTCATCCTGAGCCTTGCGCCGCTACTGTGGGAGACGGGCATCGGGTCAGACGTGATGAAGCCGATCGCCGCTCCCATCGTGGGTGGCATGATCACCTCAACCATCCATGTGCTGATCCTGGTGCCGGTCTTCTTCTTGCTGATCCGGCGCCGGGCGGTGCAAAGAGAATGCAATGGCGACCTGGGGCGGACCGAGGAGGGCAACCGAAGGTGATCCGCAACGAATCGAGCGGGCGCTGCATGGCAGCGTATACCGCTCGATCACCACACGGTCACCTCGGTGCGCCAGTGAATTCGATCTTAGACTAGCGCCTTCTAGGCAATTGCGAGTACCGTCTCCGCTACTTCACGGATTTGCTCCGATGCGAGTTCCGGATAGATGGGCAGCGCCAATACTTCAAGAGCTGCGGCTTCCGAATGATGCAGCGATCCGACCACGCGGCACCTTCCGTGGAAGCACTCCTGCAAATGCATGGGGACGGGATAGTAGATCTCAGTTCCGATGCCTGCGTCGGTAAGCCCCTTGCGCAGCGCGTCGCGACCGGATGCGCGAATGGAGTACTGGTTGTAGATGCTGACGCAGCCGGGGTGGATAAACGGCGTGACCACGGAGCTGCCTTCGAACGCCTTATCGTAGATTGCTGCATTGCGTCGGCGCGCCTCCGACCAGGCCTCCAGGTGCGGCAGTTTTACCAACAGCACCGCCGCCTGGATGGGATCGAGGCGGAAGTTGCCGCCCACGTATTTGTGGTAGTACTTCTGCTTCGACCCATGCGAGCGCATGAGCTGCAGCATTTCGTGCAGCTTGGGGTCGTTGGTCACGCACATGCCGCCATCGCCGGCGGCGCCAAGGTTTTTCGAGGGGTAGAAGCTGAAGCACCCGATCGCTCCGATGCTGCCTGCCTTGCGCCCCTTGTAAGTTGCCGAGATGGCCTGCGCGGCGTCCTCGATCACCGGAATCCCGTGCCGGTTGGCGACCTCCATGATGGGATCCATGTCACACATCTGGCCAAAGAGGTGGACTGGCATGATCGCCTTGGTCCGCGGAGTGATGGCATCTTCAATCCGGGCGGGATCGATGTTGAAAGTGCGCGGATCGATATCGACGAACACCGGAAGCGCGCCCACACGGGCGATGCATCCGGCCGTGGCAAAGAACGTAAAGGGCGTAGTGACGACTTCATCGCCGGGACCGATTTCAAGCGCCATCAGCGCCGCAAGCAGCGCGTCCGTCCCGCTGGACATGCCCACGGCAAAGTGGCAGTCTGACAGCTCCGCCACCTTCTTCTCAAGCTCTTCTACCTTGGGCCCCAAGATGCATACCTGCGAATCGAGCACCTCGCTGACGGCGCGCAGCACCTCTTCGCGAATGAATGCGTGCTGGACCTTCAGATCGAGCAACGGAATCTTCATCGTTGTCCTTCCCTTCCAGCATTATCCAGGCTGATGCATCCAATCGCGAAGATCGCCGCACGAAGCTGCGATGATTCGGCGGGCCAGGTAAAATGAAGCCAGAGATTCCCGGGCATCCATCGGGCGCACGCGAACCGCAACGAAACTGGTGGGCGCGGCAAGGGCCCGGGATTTCCCGAATCACGCCGGCTGCGGCGCTGGGCTGGGCCTACTCCGATCCGCATCCTCTGAGACAGCCGGTCTGGGGCTGTCCGGCGCCGAAGCAGAAAAAAGCCATGGTTCGACTACTTTGGCCAGCGCCACGCTGGACTGGAATGCGCCGTCAAGCTCGCCCTCGCACTCCGCGATCCGCCAAAGCACCTCAATGCCAATCTTTGGAGTTGATCGCAAATGCGCCTTGCGCACCTCTCGGAACCTAACAGGGGTATTCCCGGGCAACTCGAGCACATCAAGCACCTGGGCAACACCCGCCGTTACCGCTGAGCTGGTGTCGTCGCAGACAAGCCCGATCGTGAGATCTGCGATCTCAAGAGCCTTGACAAAGAAGGCCAATGTCTTCGCTTCATCCCATGCGCGCCTGCTGCAATTCATATCACCTGAGTGGGGGGCGATCTCAAGTAGTGACCGGTCCATGCAGCGCGATGCATGGAGCAGTACAGCATTGCGCACGAACATTCGTGCCGAGATGCCTTCCCGCGATCGGAGGTAGATTGCCCGGCCAATCCGGTTGGCTCTCAATCGGACGCGCTTGGTCCGGGGCAGCAAGATGCTTCGAACTCTCGTATTGCCCGAGTTCAGTGGAACAAGGCGATCCGCCGCCGCCACAATATACTCCGACGTCGCGGCATCCACTCCCAGGTCCCGAGCCACCCTGTCCAGATCTTGGCCCCCGCGAGTATGCCGCTCCAAAAGGCTGCGGCATGTGCTGTGCCAATTCTCGGGATCGGACAAGATAAATTCCGGGTATACCCTGCCGCCGTACGCGCTCTTAGAAATTGAAGCGGAAGAACAGATTTGCAAGCCCATCGGAATTCCCCTTTTGGCTCCCCGGGGCGGAGCACCACAATGAGCCCCCTGGTTGCTGGACCTCGCCATGTTGCCAGCGGGTTGCGTCAGTCGCTAACAAACCAAAGCCTAGTTCCACGTATGCGGTGCAGCTTTCATTTGGCAGGACCTCAAAACAGCAAGCGGCGGAGGCGATTGGAAGTCTGCCGGATGTACTCAATGGCATCCAACGGTCCACCACTTCGGGCAAATCTGTCAGCACACCTAACCCGTCGCTTTTGCAACAGGCACCTCCTCAGAGGGAGAAGAGGTCTGCGGAGCCTTCCGCCTTGAACCGCCCTTGTCCTCCGTTGAACCGGCCTTGTCGTCCGTTGTGAGGCGCGCTACGATCTGCTGGATGGGGGGCGCCGAAATGCGGCGGAGGATAAACGCAACCACCACGTCAGAAAAATTCTTGCCCCTCTTTTCACCCCTCGTTAGCTGAGTTCGGAGCGCCCTAAAGTAAGCTTTTTGCTCCTCAGTGATCTCCGGCTGATCTTCACGAGCCTTCGTGCGATCACGGAACTGCTTGAGCTTTTTCTGCACGCGTCGCAAGCTGGCATCGAAATCGTGGTCCTTCTGGAACTTGGTCCACCACTCGGTCCACGACGGCAACCCCTCGCATCTGTGCCATTTGTGATCCTTCCCGCGGATAGACAGACAATCCTGAATCTTGTCCAACACAGGAAGGAGTTCGGCCCACGCGTTCTCGTGAGCTTTGCCGACGTATTGCAGCTTTTCGGCCTTCCCTTTGGCATCCATTTCGAGTTCCGCGAACTCTTGCTTACGTTCCTCCGGGCTCTTCGCGCCCGGGGGCGCGAGGGATGAACATAGGGGGTTAAACAGATTCAGTTGCCCCCGATTTCCCATGCGTATCTCCCAATGGGTCGCTGATCTGGACCGATGCGATCCCGCATCCTCGCCCGAGGCCGGATGAATACCCCGTCCACAGACTGAACCGCTCGATCCGCAGACAGGTAGCCGCGGACCTGGACCAGCACAGAACTGGCGATTGTTCAATGACGTTATCGACAGGTTGCGCCATTTCAGCAGAGAGTCCTCGATCTAAAGAGCCATGGGGTTGGGCCGATGATGCACTCGACGGCACTGTTCTCGCGCCTCTCGCGTTTATACGCTCCGAGCGGTCGCAGCAAACGAACTGACCCTCGGTGATCACCCAAAAGCGGCCATAGATGATCAAGTGAAAAGCGGCCATAGAGAGAAGGCTTAAGGCAGAGCTACCACGGAGGGAAGTTAGCCTCTGTGGTCATGAGCCAC
>JBKICT010000011.1:0-296073 GCA_046566985.1 Acidobacteriota bacterium
GCTGCCACCACCGCATGAAGCAACCACGCCGACGATCAACACCAGAACGCCAAGCATCAGGGTGCGTGTCAGCCAGTCACGGCGCTTCCGCGACAGCAGGAAGGGCAGCAAGCCGGCGGAGAGTGTTGCCAAACGCCATGGAGTGTTGCGGGAAGGCGGCAGTGGCGGCGTTGCGGATTGCGATCTCATGAGACCGCCCCCTACAGCCGAAGGAGCGGCAGTGAGGATGGTAAGGGTAGAAGTAACGCTGCCACCGGAAGGGGTGACGCTGGTTGGCGCCAAGGAGCATGATGCTGCCGAAGGCGCACCGCTGCAGGCTAAGGTGACGGCGGAATTGAAACCGTTGGATGGGCTGACGGTCAGGGTGTAGGTAGCGCTCTGTCCTGGGCTTACCGTAACCGCGGTCGGTGATGCCGACAAACTTAAATCCGGCGCCGCACCGACGGAAATGGTCGCGCTGGCGGACTGCGTGTTCGTGCCATCTGTCGCACTGACTGTGATGGTGTTGCTGCCAGTCACCAGGGCACTCGCTGCCACGGTCAGAGTTGTCGAATTGCCCGTGACGGGGACGGGCGACGACACTGCCAAAACAACAGCGACAACTACGTTTACTGTGACGGTCAATTAGCCCGGGAGGAGAAGCCGCCGCGCTTTTCAGGGTCCCTGGCATGAGCACTGTGCTCACCTCGATCGGCTACACAACAGCTCGGCTGCACCTGCTGCGCAGACCCCCCTGCGGAATATTGATTAGTTCCACTCGACTGGGGGTATGCGCACGATCTTTGCGATGCCGGCGCAACGAACTCGACACCTCAGAGCAGTTGCGTATGAGCCGCTCGGCAATGGCTGCGGCGTTTTGCGGGCGTACGCGAGCCAAATCGACGCATCTGCATGAGCTCGAAGACGGGAAGCTCGAGTCCTGTCGCGCGGTTTCCCAGTTGGTACAGCTTGGCTGGCCCTGGTCTTCACCGTCTGTGCCACACGTCAATCCCAAACCCATCGCAAAGCAATTTCCCTCGGAGAGGTACATCCGGGCGATTCAAGCCGCGCCAACTTTTTCGTTTGTGCATTCTCTAAGATGATTCCAATCTGCTACGCAGCCCATTGGTCTCCTCTGTGCGTGCATTCCCGCGATGGCGCACAGACCGATGATCGCGCTGCCTGGAAAAGCAGGCGCGCGCCGCAAGGCGGCATGCTTCCTGTTGCGATCGGCAGCCATTTGTGCCTGGGGAGTGTTTGCGGCGGTGGGCTCAGGGCCATCTTCCGCGCAGCAGTTGGTTCCGATTGGGCACGCCGACGCCTGGAGACGCAACCTGCGGTTCGACGCGGGCCCCCTGCCAGCTTCGACTCCGCTGCGCGATGTGACGGTTGTCCTGCGGTCCGCTTCGCCGGCGGGCTTGCAGCAGTTCCTATCGGAGGTACAGAATCCTCGTTCGTCTCGCTATCATCGCTGGCTGACTCCGAAACAATTCGGAGCCAGGTTTGGAGCGTCTCGTTCGTCGCTGGCGCAGGTGGAGTCCTGGCTTCGCTCCGGGGGCGTATCGGAAGCAAGCGTGGCGCGAAGCGGGCTGTGGGTGCGATTTTCCGCGCCCGCGGGTGTTGTGGAATCGATTTTTCACGTAGAGATGCGTCGGCTGGCGACCGGGGATGGGGAACGGTATGCGAACGCCAAGCCGGCTGAGATTCCGCCGGAGTTGACGGGCGTGATCGCC
The DNA here is from genome assembly GCA_046566985.1 of Acidobacteriota bacterium. Taxonomy (GTDB): domain Bacteria; phylum Acidobacteriota; class Terriglobia; order Terriglobales; family Acidobacteriaceae; genus Telmatobacter. Next base: position 1,713 of record JBKICT010000011.1, read on the forward strand.
GGCGTAGTCGGACTGGATAATCTGAGCCCTGCGCCGCAGACGGTGCACTCGTCGCTCTCGACAGCGCAGGCCGATGGGATTGGACCTGCCGATCTGGCGAACGCCTACGGCTTGGGCGGACTCCATGCCCGCGGCCTGTTGGGGGCTGGGATCACGATTGCTGTTGCGGGACGTACCCCCGTTGGCGAAGCCGATGTGCAGACCTATCGCAGCGAATTTGGGATCAGCCAGAACGATTTCCAGAGCGTGGCGGTGCCGCACAGTGCGGGAACGGGTGCGGTGGCGGATGAGCAGGAGGGAACCTTCGATCTGGAGATTCTGGCGGGAGTAGCGCCGGCGGCGAGCCTGCTGTACGTTTGGGGTTCGACGGTGGATACAGCGGCGGAGTGGGTCATCGACAACAGGCTTGCCACGATCCTGAGCGAGAGTTATGCAGGGTGCGAAAATTCCGGAGACGTGCTTTACCAGACGCTGGCCATGCAAGCCGCCGCCGAGGGCATCACCTGGATTAGCGCGGCCGGGGATTCGGGGGCTGCGGGATGCGATACGCCCGGCGCTGAGGCGGCGGCGAATGGATTGCGGACGACCGCGCCGGCGAGCACGCCGGGGATCGTTGCCGTGGGCGGTACGACTCTTACGGCCACGACAGAAACGGCGTGGAGTTCTTCGCAGACGGTGGAAGCTGGCGGTGGCGGCGCGAGTGCGGTGTTCGGCATGCCGGGATATCAATCGGATTTTGCGCTCACCCCGGATAATGGGCGAATGCTGCCCGATGTCGCTTTTGCGGCTTCGCCCCAAATATCGCCATATGCATTGATCTTCCAGGGACAACCGCTGCTGGCGGGCGGTACCTCGTTGGCAGCTCCCTTATTTGCAGGCATGGTGGCGCTGGTGAATGAATCGCTCTCCGCCAACGGTGCTCTCGCGCCGGGGTTGGGAGCAATCAATCCGATTCTTTACCGGCTGCGTGAGATTAGACCGGGCGTGTTTCACGACATTACGACCGGCAGCAACGATGTGCCTTGCGCGGTTGCCTCTGTGGATTGCGCGAGTGGCTTGCTTGGTTATCCGGCGCTCTCCGGCTACGATCTGGCAACGGGGCTGGGCAGCGTGGATGGGACGGCGCTTGCCGACAATTGGGCGGCCGCTACCTTTGAAACCGCGGAACTGACTCTAAGCCCAGGGAGCAGTGCGGGGCAGGCCGGCCAACCCGCACAAGTCAACGCGCTCGTGACATCCGATGGATTGCCTCTCGCGCAGAGCCCCGTGCAGTTCTATCTTACGAATGCGGTTTGGCAGCCGAATCAGGTTCTGCTGGCTACGGTTGCGACGGACGCGAATGGCATAGCCCGATTCGAAACCGATGCTCTGCCGTCGGGAGAGAACACTATCGAGGCCATCGCGACCGGAACGACCTCAGTGAGCCAGGCACCTCCGGCAGTGGCTACCATTCAAACGGCGGGGATCGCGAGTGGGGTAGCGGTAACGGCGCCGCAAGGCACAGTTGCCATCGACCAGAGCGTAGATCTCGCGGTGCGGGTAACTGCCGCGGCAGGTGCTTCTCTCAGCGGACCTGCCGATGGCCTTTCGTGCCCGATGGGAACCGTTACGCTCTACGGAACGGATGGTTCGATTCAAGGTGAGCCCGTCCCGGTCGATTCGAGCGGGATGGCAAGCCTGGTCACAAGTCCACTGGGTGCAGGCACAAACTCGTTCAATGTGGGGTATTCGGGGAACTGCTACATTGCGCCGTCGCATTCGGCGGAGTTTTCACTCGGGCCTGCGGTCAACCCGCCCGATTTTGCATTGAGCGGACCGCCTTCGGTCGCACTATTGGCCAGTGGGACAGCGACGGTGTCGATGACAATTCAACCAGTGAACGGGTTCGATGGGACTGTGAAGTTGACCTGTTCGGCTTCGTCGCCCTCCGCCATCTGTCTTGTACCGAATCAGCTCGATGTTTCGGGTTCCACCGTGATTCCAGTGACGATCTCCGCGTGCTTGAACAACCTGCAGAGCACGGGATTATATGCCGCGTTCATCTGTCTCTTCATTCCACGGCGAAGGCGGAGGCAGTTGTTTCGGAGGCTTGCGATTGCGATGGTTCTGCTTGCTTTCACAAGCTGCGGCAGGGAGAGTCCATCATCCCAGAGTGTTCCGGGGTTCGATGTTACTGTGACCGCGAGCTCGGGAGCGATTGCGCATTCGGCAGTCGTCCACGTCACAGAGGGCCAATGATGAACAGCGCGGCGCGCGCAACAGTACCCCGGCCGGCTGCCCGCGAAATGGCAGTCAGCGGCTCAAAGAGAACTTCAATCCTGTACTTATCTGTAGATTGTTTTGCCAGTTGCTGGTGTTGTTGGGAAGAGCTGTGCGCAGGTATTGCAGTTGAAATATGCGGATTGAGAGGTGCTGACTCACGGGGTGGTCCATGCCGCCGCCCAGGACCAGGGCGAAGGAATTTGCAGACGGCTCGAGAGAGTTGTGCACGGGAAACGCCGAATTCGATCCGTGCGTGAAGCCGAAGAGGGACTGCGCAAAGATTCTGGTGGATTTGAACGCCGGGGTGGAAAATCGCGGGCCGAAGGCTGCGGTCGTAAGCGTCAGACCATAGGGAGCATTGCTGACCTTGTGAGTGCGTTCCCAGCTGAAATCGGCGACGGCGCCGAAGGCCCGGTTATGTTCGACGCCATAGCTGTGAATGGTCCACGCCGCGCCGCCCGCAAATCCCTCCATGGCGAAGCAGCCGCAGTTGCCGGCGGGGCCGTTGGAGATCTGCTCGCTGAATCGAATGTTGGCATCAACGGGCGTGAGGGCTTTCATCTGGGCGGCGGCAGGCAGAGCGCAACCCAGGATGACCACTGCAAGTTTCACAAGGTTCCGCATGCGTGCTCCCTATTGCACCTGTAACGTAACGTTGGTCGTGTGAGAGATGTTGCCGCCCGTTGCCGTCACGGTTACGGTGTAAGTGCCTGTCGCGTGGCTAAAGAATCCTCCAGCGCCGCACCCCGACAGCGCCCCGATTGCGCCCAGAGCAAGGAGAACCACGGCGATGCGCGAGATTCTTCGCGCGGTTCGTCGAGTTCGCCTGCTTGTCGCGAAAGGCAGCAGCAGCAGGGCGAGCGCCGAGGCTCCGCCCGTCTCCCAGGGGAGCGCATGCTTCTGCGTATGAGCCAACGGGCTCGCGCTGAGTGTGAGCACCGTGCTCGCGGCGGCGCTTCCCGCAGTTACCGAAGCTGGATTGAATGTGGCCGTCACACCGTCGGGGAGGCCACTGGCGGAGAGAGTCACGGGATACACAAATGTCGGATTTACCGGCGTCAGAGTGATGGTGTAGTTCACCGATTGCGATGGCAGCACGCTCTGCGTTGCCGGCGACCCGTTTACGGAGAAATCAGGTGAGAGCACGGTAGCGGGCAGATTGCTGGACGTGCTCGGCTGGAAATCGATATCGCCGCTGTAGACCACATTCAGCGCCACGGCCCCCACGGGAAGCGAGCTGATGCTGAGGTTTGCGACGCCTCCGGTCAATGCAACCGGCGACGTGTTGAGCATGGTGGAACCATTGAAGAAGTTCACGGTTCCCGTGGGCGTGCCGCTGGTGGTGGAGGCGACCGTGGCTGTCAACGTGAGCGCTGCGCCCCCGATGGGATTTGCCGCGCTGTCGGTCAGCGTAGTTGTGGAGGGGGCTTGTGCAACGGTGACCGAACCGGAGGTGGCTCCCAATGAGACGGTGTAGTTCCCCGAAGCGCTGCCGGTCAGCGCCACCGCAATCGGGTAGCTCCCGGGATTCGAAGTCATCGTAGCGGTGGTTGTAAACGCCGCGCTAACGTTCCCGCTGTCTTGCGCCAGTACGCCGGTCAGTGTTCCGGCCAAGGATGGCACCGCCTGCCCAAAGAGCATGTGCACGCTGTTGGCCACAGCCACCAGCGGAGCCGGCGTAACGATGTAGACGTAGACGCCGCTGGTGATCGCGGCGTTGGTCGCATCGCCCGCATACGCGGCTATCAAATAATGCGTCCCGGCGGAAAGGTGCGAGGTGTCGAGGGTTGCCTTATTGGAAGAGAGCGTGGATGTGCCGACAGTGCTCGGGCTGGCTCCCACGCCATCGAAGAACGTCACCGTTCCCGTGCCGGTCGATCCGCCATTCGAGAACGTGACCACAAGCGAACCGGTTCCATATACACCGTAGGTGGGGCCGCTGAACCCAATCTGTTCGGTCGATGGCGGCGCCAAGCCTGCGACGGTGTTCAGGGTGTTGTTGGTGACCGCGCGCACCCGGTCATTCTGCGTGTCGGCAAACATGACGGCCGATGGCGAAGCAGCGACGGCTCGCGGCGTATCGATGGAAGCGCTGGTGGACGCGTTCTTGTCGCCGCTGAAGCCTTCGATCCCATCCCCCGCGACAGTCGCAATCGTCGTGCCGGTAATCTTTCGAATCCTATTGTTGTCGCTGTCCGCCACATAGACCGTGCCTGTGCTATCCACCGCTACGCCGCGAGGACGCGCCAGTGCAGAGGATGTCGCAGTTCCGTCACCGGTGAAGGTTTTGGACCCGGTACCAGCGATGGTGGTGATGATCCCGGTTGCGGCCGCAACCATGCGAACGCGCTGGTTGTGGGTGTCGCCAATGTAGAGGTTGAATGCGCTGTCGACCGCAACCCCATCCGGGGAATCAAGCCCCGCCGCTGTAGCCGGCCCCCCGTCGCCGGAGAACGTCTGGCTGCCGTCGCCGGCTACGGTCGAAATCTTTCCACCGCTGATCTCGCGAATGCGATTGTTGTTGGTGTCGGCGATGAAGACGTTGCCCTTCGAATCGACCGCAATGGCTGTCGGCAGATCTAGTTCCGCCGCCGTCGCTGCGCTGCCGTCGCCGCTGAAGCCCGCGACGCCCGTACCCGCGATGGTGCCGATGATGCCGCTGGAAGCGGCCACCATGCGGATGCGCTGATTGTGGGTGTCGGCAATATAGATATTGTTGCTGGCATCCACGGCGACGCCCACCGGCGAATCGAGAGTGGCGCTGGTCGCCGCGCCGCCGTCGCCGCTGAAGCCCTGCGCACCGTTCCCTGCAACCGTGGTGATGATGCCTGCAAGGTTGACCTTGCGGATGATCTCATGGTCAGTATCGGCGATGTAGAGATTACCCGCGGAATCGAACGCGAGGCCGCCCGGCTGAGCCAGGGGAACAGTCGTCGCCTCCACTCCGCTCGCGTATTCCGCCCGTCCGCGCCCCAGTTGGCCCAGGGCAGCGCGCTGCGCCGCATTTTGAGCCGCAGCCCATGGCGCCGCACACAACACTCCTGCGCCGGCAAAAGCCACAAGGCGCCGTGCGAATATTGGCGCTGGCTTGGCTGTCCTAGTCACCATGTACTCCTTAACGTCCCCATTTTCGTCGCGGTCTCGACGTCTCCGCCTCGCAGCGATTGAATACCGACGCTGCACCTCATCCTTGCGACTCCGCTGTGCTCAGCGCCAACTCAGCTCCGATTCCGGAACCGTCCATTTGGGTTTCCGCCTCAGCTTCTCTCACCCACCGCAACATCTTCGGGTAGATCGTCGGATTCCCGGGAAGCTCCGGAGTGGTCAAACCCAGCCACCACAGGATTGGCTGGCCGTTCAACGTGCCCCGCCGGTATCCATCCAGAAGCGATGCCGATTGCCCGCGATAACCCGCCTCGTGAAACACAATCTCCGGCGCAATCCCAATGTGCAGCGCCGCTGCATACGACCAAGCCATGGCTGCCATCTCCTCCGCTGCGTCGTTCGAATGCGGAAACTCCTCATTGCGGCGCTCGCGCGTCATCACCGCCAGGTGTCCGGCCTCATGCAACAGGTCCCCGGGATACTTCAGCGCATCCCTGTCCACCCGCAGCCCGTTCCGCACCACTTGAATTCCCGGCAAAAAGCTGTTCGAAGGAACCAGCCCCAGTTGCACCTCTAGCCCAATCTCGCGAAGGAACGCAACAATGCGATCCGTAACCTCTTCGCGATCGAACTCAACTCCATGCGCGGACTCCATCGCGCACGGCGTCTCCGGCCTTCCTCCAACACGAGCCGAACGCGGCGCCTGCCACTCCATCTCGTACGCAAGTTCGTCGCCCGAAACCTTGATGAATCCCAGCCGCTCATAGAGCCGCTGCGCAGGATTGTTCTTCATCACCCTCAAACGAAACGGCACTCCCTCAATCGAAGCGATCTGCTGCAGCTGCCGCAGCGCCCACGTGCCGATGCCGCGATTGCGGTCCTCATCCAGCACCGCGATATCGATGCAGCGATAGCAGTCCGCCTGACGCTCCACCAGGTGCCGCCCCACCGCCGTTCCATCTTCGCGGCAAAGAATAAAATCCGTCGCCGCGGGAAACGTCTGCGCATATCCCGTCTGCCGCGCTCGAAACTGCATCTCCAGCAGAGGCTCAAGCTGCTCCGCTGCCAGACCCAGCGGCGCAAACTCCCGCGCCTTCTCCGCCGCAAACAGCGCGAAGAGCAACGGCTCATCCGCTGCTGTCGCTCTCCGCATTGTGATCCGTTTGTCCAATCTCGATAACCTGCGGGCCCGCTTTGTGAGCAGGCCCGCATAAAGAGCCCGCTACGACCGTGTTGGGAAGATTCCCAGGAGTGCAATGATGAAATTCACCACCAGGTAGGGCGATTGAATCTGCACCGGCAGGTTGCCTCCCGCAAGTGCATTGGTGACCGTCCCGCCAGTAATTCCACCGCTGATTGTGGCTGAGACACCGGCAATCGCCCCTAGCGTTCCCGACGCCGGGTTAGAGACATAAAGCTCGCCGCTTCTGCCAGTCGCTGCTGAACCCTGCCCTGCCAGATAATTGCCGGCCGGTGCATTCGTTCCGCCAGTCGCGTTGGATCCGTTGACCGTCACATTCACGGTCGGCGTGCCCCCGCCCGTGGGCGTGAACGTCGCCGGATGCGTATGCTGCGGCATCTGCTGCTGGTTGAGCGTTACCGATGTGTTGCCCCCCACTTCGCCCATGACATACATTGGGAGACCCGGACCCTGCCCCTGGTTAATGGGCATGCGCCCTTGCAGATTCGGCAGCCCGAAGGTCTGCACTCCATCACCGCCGAAGGCTGTGCCCAACAGCGAGAACAGCGCCGCGTTCTGCGAGATTGCGATCAATTGCCCATTGCAAAGTGCCCAGCCGTAAGGGGCAAATTTGAAGCCCGTCATGCGAATTTCGCCCAAATATGGTTCGCTCATGAATTCCTCTCTTTCTTGGCAGCGCTACTCGCGTGTTGGAAAGATCCCGTTGTAGCAGATGATGAAGTTCACAACCTGAAACGGCGGCTGGATGTTCACCGGCTCACTGCTTCCGGCCACCGCGTTCGTAACGGTTCCGCCCGTTGGCAAACCACTCACGGTTGCCGACACGCCTGCAATCGCTCCGAGTGTGCCCCGCGCCGGATTAGAGACATAAAGCGCGCCGTTTCTGCCGATCGCTGCTGAAGACTGCCCTGCCAGATAATTGCCAGCCGGTGCATTCGTTCCGCCAGTCGCGTTGGATCCGTTGACCGTCACGTTCACGGCCGGCGCGCCCCCACCTGCAGGCGCAAAAGTTGCCAAATGCGTGTGCAGCGGCATCTGCTGCTCATTGAGCGTTACCTTTGCGTTGCCTCCCAATTCGCCCATGGCATAACCCTGCCCCTGGTGAATGGGCACGCGCCCCTGCAGGTCTGGTAGCTGGAAGTTCGATGTGCCGTTCCCACCAAAAACCGTGCCCAGCAAGGCAAAAAGTGCCTGGTAGGCATTGATGGGAAGCAACTGCCCCTGACACAGGAACCAACCCGTCGGAGCAAAGTTGAAGCCCGTCGTCCTGATTTCGCCAATAAACGCGTCCATCTGATCTCCTTGCTTAGAAGGTGAACTTCATCCTCCGCCGCGAGAACAACCGCACAGCGGAGGATCCGCGCTTCCCTGGGGCAAAAACTTGATTCGAACCCATCCCGTCGAACTCTCATTACCGCCATTGGTCCGTACGGACAAAGCTTCTACTCAGACGCAACATTGCCACCCTGAGCGATTTACTGGCCAGCGTTATTGGCCGGTTGCTGCGCTGCATTCCTGCCACTCACCACCGTGATGCAGAACCTGCTGTCGACGGGAGAATTCCACATCTTGAGAGACAGATTTCGAGCCTCTCGCGGAAGCACGGGGGTCGAGCTGGCATCCACGAGGTGATAGGTGCCCGGCGGCATGCCTCGCAGCACGGGAATCTCGATGTGGAAGTATCCGTTCTCCGTCGGAACGGCGCTGCTCCTGAACGCTCCCCCACCCAATGTGAACCGCTGGTGGTCGTTGACATTTACGCCGTCCTCTCCTACCGGACTGAACGTCAGCGTGAACGTCCGCAAACCCTCTACCAGTCGGTCGTAATCGAATTCCGGATTCCAATCGAGCGTCAGCGAATCCCGCCCGTGCACGACCGGACAGGTATCGGAGACAAGCTGGATAAGCTTCGGCTTCACGGCTTGAGGTGCAACCGCCGGGACCGTAGGAACTGCGGTCTGAGCCGGGAGCATAACTGATGCTAAGAAGCAAAGGCTCCCGGCCAATTTGCCCAAGTGCTTGAATGACCACCGTCCGCTCTGCACTACGATCTCCTTTATCTCCTAGCCCGTTCGAGACATTTCCCCTGTACCTGGCGTTTATTTCTAGTTCTGGTTGAGTAAATACCAAGTGCCGTTACCGGCCGAGTAAAACTCCAGAGAGTCCAGCGCATTAACAGATGTGACCGACGCCTCCCCTGGGACCGTCCAGAGCACATCGCTCGAATTCGGCATGGCTGAGATCCCAGTACTCGTTCCCGAAAGTGTGGCGTTGATCAAGATCAGGTGCTGGCCAGCAGTCGTTGCCGCAGGCAATGTCACCGTCGCCGCATCTGTGATGAAGTAAATGGACGATGTCCCCGCCGGAAGAGTGCTGCCATTCGATATCGGCGAGATATCCACAGCGATATTGGCCGCAGGCGGCGCCGCCCACTGGAAGTTTCCGTTGAGGAACGTGCTGGAGGACGGTGTTCCGGAAGCGTTCAGGTTCGCTGCCGTGATACCGTTGCTGCCCGTGGCAATGTTGCTTCCGGTGACGGTCCCGGACGCAACGTTTGAACCGGTGATGGTGCCGACTGCGATATTCGATCCAGCGATCGTTGATGTGGCGATTTTGCTCCCCGTTACCGTACCCGTGCCAATCGTCGTCACTCCGCCGGAGGAAATGGTCACGTCGCCCGACATGCTCACCGGAGTTGTCGGTATCGCGCCGCCGCTACCGGTCAGATAGACCTCGCCAGACGTCGTGCCGGCGCTCAGGCTGGCCCCCTGCGGCCCCTGCGGCCCCGTAGCACCCGACGCCGAGATCAACCAGTCCGAATGCGTCCCTGTGCCCGATGTCGACGTGACATTCACCACCAGGTTGGTTCCCGAGTAGGACGTGATGTTCCCGAAGAAGCAAGCCGACGAAGTGCCGGAACTGCACACGCTCACATAAGACAGCGCCCCGGGCACATAGGCCAGACCCGCCTGCGTAACGAACGTCGTAGATCCAGTGCCGATCGTGAGGGAAGAGGATGACGTGGCAGAATAACCAGCACCGTTCGTCCCATTCGTGCCATTCGTGCCATTCGGTCCCTGAGGTCCCACCGGTCCCTGAGGACCAACCGGACCCTGCGCACCCTGCAGGCCCGTCGCACCCGTCGCGCCCGTCAAGCCCTGAAGTCCCTGCGGTCCCTGCGCTCCAACCGAAGCGATCTCCTGCCAATCTGTCCCGCTGGTCGTGAACGGATCGTGACCGATATTATTCGCGATCAGCGAGATCCACGAAGACCCCTGCGCATTCGTGGTGCACGCGCCGCTCGTCGGGCAGTAAACCACAGCCCCAACACCGTAACTCGTGCCGCTCGCATAGTTCGTCACCGCGCCGATCGTTCCCGCAGCGCCGGTCGCACCCGTTGCGCCGGTCGGTCCTGCCGGACCCTGTGGACCAGTCGGGCCCTGTGACCCCGTCGCGCCCGTAGCGCCGGTCGCACCCGTCGGGCCGGCCGGACCCTGGAGACCTGTCGCGCCCTGCGCTCCAACTGAAGCAATCTGTTGCCAGTCCGTACCGTTGGTGGTGAACGGATCGTGGCCCTGATTATTGGCAACCAGCGAAACCCACGAAGACCCCTGCGCACTCGCGCTGCACGCGCCGCTGGTGGGGCAATAAACCACAGCGCCAACACCGTAACTCGTGCCGCTCGCGTAGTTCGTCACTGCGCCAATCGTTCCCGTCGCGCCTTGCGGACCTTGCGGCCCCGTCGCGCCCGTAGCTCCCGTCGGCCCCGTGGCCCCGGTCGCTCCCGTCGGACCAGCCGGCCCCGCGGGACCAATCAAGCCCTGAATCCCCTGCGGACCCTGTGCTCCAACGGAGGCGATCTGTTGCCAGTCCGCTCCGTTGGTGGCATACGGATCGTGGCCCTGGTTATTGGCGATCAGCGAGATCCACGACGAACCCTGCGCATTCGCGCTGCACGCGCCGGCCGCCGGGCAGTAAACCACGGCCCCAACACCATAACTCGTGCCGCTCTCGTAGCCCGTCACCACCCCAATCGTTCCGGTCGCACCCTGCGGGCCTTGTGGCCCCGCCGCCCCGGTTGCTCCCGTTGCTCCAGTTGCGCCCGTCGGACCCTGCGGACCGGTTACGCCCGTCACACCCTGAATCCCTTGCGGTCCCTGCGCCCCGACTGAAGCGATCTCCTGCCAGTAAGCAGTGTTCGACGGATCCTTCCCCGAGCCGCTCGCCGCGTTGATATAAACAAAGCTCGAGCCCTGATCCCCAGCGCTGCACGCTCCCGCCGACGGACAATACACCACGTTCCCCAGACTGTAAGTCGCGGAACTCGAGTAGTTCGTCACCACCCCAATCGTCCCCGTCGCGCCCTGCGGACCCTGCGGACCCTGCGGACCCACCAGTCCCGTCGCACCTGCCGGCCCTTGCGCCCCAGTCGCGCCCGTCGGGCCCTGCGGACCCTGTATGCCTTGAATTCCCTGCGGTCCCTGCGACACCACCGTGATGTTCAGCGCCGACTGATGAGACGTCTCATCGTTCTCCTTCGCATCCAGCACCACATTGCCCAAACTTGATGTCAGCGCAATGCCGAAGTTACTCGTCGGGGTCGTCAGCCAGCTCTGCACCAGCGACGTAATATCGACGGTCACAAACTGCTGCTCCGCCGTCGGCGTAAACGTCGCGATCGCGGTTCCCAGCGAAGGGAGTGTCGAGTAGGTCACCGACGACTCGCTCCATGCGCCCAGAACCGGCTGCACCGAGATCGGCCCCGACGCGTTAAGACGGTTCACGTAAACAGTCAGCGTCGCCTTGCCGATCTGCGCCGCGGTGGTCCCCGCCGGCAGCGAAGACAGATCGTACTGAATCAGCGCTATCCCGTTCGCGTTCACATACATGTTCGACAACCCGCCGAAATTGACCGCCGGCAGCGCCGCGTTGACGTACGTGTCGCCCGAAACTGTGGCCTGCGTTGCGTGCGCCGCTCCAAGGCATGAAAACACACACAACCCAAACGAAAGAAGACTTTTCCAGCCGCGCTGGCTCATGCCGAATCTCCTGAGGAAGATCGATAGGGCCCGGAAACAAAGGCCCGCTGCACGGACCCAAAGAGTCCGCTAACTAACGAAGGAAAGGACGCGCCTATGAGCCGCGATCAGCCGGCACATTGGCGATTAATCCACAACTCTTACGATGGGGAAAATGGAAAGCTCCTCAATCTATACGCGAGGAAATTGAAGAAGGCAAGAGGTTTTTTGGGGAAAGTCTTGTAACTCCGCGCAGGACAACAATTCGTCTGCATAGCACATTGGTGCTAGCGTCTTACTTCACACGGAGTGGCAGAATGACGTCACTCCACCAATTACGACCATCTTCATGCCCGACCCGCCCAGAGAGACTTCGTGATTTATCGAACAACATAGGGCCTGAAAAATAGTGTTTCTGGGCGTGATGGCTGCACTTGGTGTTCTCACAGAAATGTCCCGCTATCGTCTGCCAGCAAAGGAGTTGCCGCCAGAGCCTACTTTCGAATAACCGTTCCGATTGGTTCCCCAGCCAGCGGCCAGTCTCCGGGTTGTGCTCCCAGAGCTTATAATCTTGCTCCAACTTCGACCTACATGATTGCATCACCAGGGGAGCTGCGATTGTGGCGCTAACTCACGAACACGCAAAAAGATGAATTGGCTTAAAGGCAGACTCGGGCTTTGGCGACGGTTCCACACGCACCTAGACGTTATCCCAAGTTCATTGCGGAATCGTGTCGATAACAGTCGTCGAAACGCGCCTCGCCGGCGCTGAACTCGGCCATGATCCGGTTGAACTCCCCTGTGGACAGCTCGTCGCCGCCACCCAAAGGGAGAAGACGTCGAGCCGCCCCGCTTTTCTCAGCCAGAATCAGAGTCTCTATTTTGTTACCCGCCCTGGAAAACTCCGCGTTGGAGACTTCGGCCTGCATGGTTCGGTCTGTGTCGGCATTAGCCGGCACGGTTGCGGTTGATGTAACTCAAGCGACGGTCTCGGGCAAGAGGCTTGAAACCGTCGCGCAGGTCGCCGCTGTGGCTTCAAGACACAACGGCGTGATGGATCAATGGTGCGAATACGGTGGCATGAGCGGAGTCACTTCAACCACCGTCATCATTCCGCGATCCTCGTGCGCCAGGATGTGGCAGTGAATGACGAACCATCCCGGATAATCGACAAAGCGGCTGCGCATTTTGAAGTAGCCGGGAATGGTGACCGTGCAACTGGACTGGCCGCCCGCTGAAGAAGCACACGCAGTGTACTTGCGAATCTGCTCGGGGCATTTGTCGAGTTCCGTGCAGACAGTCGCCGGCAACGTCACGCCATTGCCCGAGGGGATGGGAAACACGTCCCACCATATCCTGTGTGCCGCCGGTTCCGTTGGCTTGCAGGGCTTCCATGTAGTGGGATCGACGGGATTCACCGGGCACTGCCCCGGTTTGGGATCCGAGCCATCAAAGACATACTTTGGCGTGCCGTCCGGCAATGTTGAGTTCGGCGCGAATATCTCCGAAATCTGGAACGGATTGATGTGAATGTGGAATGGGTGCGAGATGAAGGTAGAGTTATTCGTCACCTTCCACTCTTCCACTTTGTTCAACAGAACCGAGACGCCGACTTCGCCATCGAACTTTTTGCCGTTGATGGTGTGCACGGCAGCCGCCGAGCGGGGCGGTGCGCCGTTGTTGAACTGCTGCGGAACTGTTCCGAACTGGATGAGCTGGGTTCCCTGGATCTGATCGTCGGTGATGTCGCTCAAATCTGCGGGAAAGGTCTTTGCCGGAGAAGCATCGGGAAAGGGCATGTTCACGGCAGTTCCAGCCACTTTGATGGTGGCGAGGCTGATCGGGAAGGGTCCGGCATGGGGATTTGAGCCCGGCTTCAGATCGCTCGGGTCGACTGTGTTCTCCACCGCGACGGGATAGGTGCATCCCTCCTGACTTGCGCACTCTGCCTGCACCAGCAGATCGATGCGATTGCCCGAGGCGAGGAGGAACGGCTTGTCCGCGCTGGCCGTGTAGTTATCGGTATAGAACTGGACGCCATCGCGCGCGAGCACCTTCCAATGCAGCCCCGCCGGAGGGGCCAGGAATTGCGCGCCCGCACGGCCAGAGGCGTTGAGGATGCGCCACATCTGCACTTCGCCCGGCTTCATCGCGATGACGGGATCGGTGCGTCCGTTGACTGAAAAATCTGGCCCCTTGTCCTGCGATGCGCCGCCTTTCAGATTGGGCGAGGTGCCGAACTGATTGATGACCAGCACCGGCTGAGTGCGGGTCCACTCCGGTCCATAGGCCTTGTAGAACTCGTTGATCTCGTCGTCGTACTGTCCTTCGATGATGAGCGCCCCGATAAAGCCGTTGGCGACATCGATGGCCGTCGAGCCGTGCTTGTGCGCGTGATACCAGTGTGTGCCGGGCGACTGCCCCATCTTGAGCGTGCCGCCCTGTTCCAGCATCGCCGAGGTCTCCATGCCCTCGTGGGCTTCCATCTCGGCGCTTCCGGCACCGTGAGGCGAGGGCGGCAACTGGGTTGTCTCAGGATATTTGGGCAGGCGAAAACAATACGGGTAGCTGCCGATGTAGTACTGCGGCCACTGACCATGATCGAGCGCCTGCTGGTTTACTGGCCAGAGTGGCTTGCCGCCATTGGGCTGCTTGTCGAAACGTTGCAGCAGCTCCTTTTGCATTTTGGTGTAGTCGCTGGGCAGATCGCTCCAGCTTACCGGCCATTCGATGTGCGATCCCTTGGAGAGCTCCATTTCGCACTTATCGAAGAAGCTGTCGAAGTTCGGCGTGGGCGGGGCAGGTTCGCCGATCAGGCGCTTGGAGGAGAGAATCTCAAGAAACACGTTGTCGCCGGTGGAAGTGGGGTTTGTGTGGGTGCCGTGGAAGTGGATATTCGCCGTTGTCGACCCGTGAAAACAATCGGGAAAGCTGTCCTGGGCTTTTACCGGATAACCTGCCGAGGTGCTATCGCAGGCGCCCACGTCGCCAAGGTCGATGGACTGCCCGAACTTGGTTGGGTCGATCTGGTTGACGAATGTCAGCTCGATAAAATCGCCGACACGCGCCCGCAGGGTTGGTCCGGGCAGAGGATCCGCGAGGCCGTTCACCGGCGGCGGATACGGCGTAGTGGTATCAGGGCTGCGAAAGGTGCGCACCCACTCGGGGAAGCACGCCTGGAAGGTAGCGGGATCGCCGGGCTGCGAAGGCTGCTTGCCATCCTCAAACCGCAATGGATAACGCATGGGAATGCGGTCCTGCTCCGTGCCGGTAATCAGTGTTGCGCGCAGCCGACCGTCCTTGGAGACGATCTCCGGAATCCGCACCAGCGCTTGCTGCGCAGGCAGGCAAGGCACCTGGCTGGCGTTGCTCATGCCGGCCTGGGCTCCATGGGCGCCGTTGTGTTGCGCGCGCGCGGATTGGCCCGCCAATCCGGCAAAAGCGAGAGCGAGCAACAACACGCCCAGGGGAGGCATGGGAGAGACCTGCTGGATCACGATCTGTCCCTTCTCGCCGGGGTGTTTTTTGCAGTGATAATTCACAGGCCCGGGATTCGCGGGCGCAATGTAGTCGGGCTTGGACGAGAACTGGGGAAGTATCTCGTTGGACGTGAAGCTGCCATCGTCCAGTGCCACCTGGTGGGTCTCGCCGGTCTGGTTGTCCCACGAGAACAGTGCGCTGGGAGGAGCGTTGAACGGCTCGCCGGGGCGGGAGCCGGGCAGATCGGGCTGAAACGCCGCCAGGCCTCCCGCGCCGGGAACGATCTTGATGGAAAAGTCAGGCATGGTGTTTCTCCTCCTTCGTGCTGGGGACGTGCGCTACGTGAATGCGGAGTGGAACAGATGTGATGGCGGCGAGAACGGCGCGGGTCGCTGCAACCTGGCTGGCTTTTGCATGCGCCGCCTCCACCAGAACCGCGTCTACGATGTCGCTGTACGATTTGCCGCCCTGGATGATCAGGCTGACGACGGCTGCTTCCAGCGGCGACATGCTGGGATTGAACGCGGCGTTCTCCGCCACCGAGCCGCTGAAGATGCCGCCGTCGCGAGTCTTCAGGGCCACGCCGGCGTAACTGGATGTGTAGGGCGCATAGGAACTGTTTGCCGCGGCCAGCGCCGCATCGACCACGGGGTCGGCGGGCGCGGCGAGCTTCATTGCATGAGCCTGGGGCGACATCAGCGCGGCGGTCACGCCAAGATCCTGGGGTCCGAAGGCGTCGGGCAGGAGCGAGGTCAGGAGTGTCGCCGGCGTATTGGGCAAAAGAATCTGCAGTGTCGATGCGGTGGTGAGCTCGTAGAGAAACTGGCGGCAATAACCGCACGGCGCCGCGGAGACTGCCAGCATCTGCATGCCAGTTTCGCCGCAGGAGATGGCATGTGCGGTGGCCGCCTGCTCGCCATGCACCGTAAAGCTCAACGCCTGCCCGACGAATTCGTAGTTGGCACCGAAGTAGATGCTGCCGCTTGCACCGAGGGCGACGGCGCCCACCAGAAAGTTGGAGATGGGCGGGCGGGCGTACTGTTGCGCTTCGGGAATCAGCGCGAGCATGAACTGCTCGATGGTCATTCCCGAGGAGCGCAGAAACTGCTCCACCACCGCAGCGGAGATCACGCCGTGGGGCGCGGGCGGGAGCTTAGGGGTGCTCATCCGACGAATGCCTCCGGGCGCAGGAATCCCGCAATGCGCTTGAGAACCGACGTGGTCATGTACGGATGCGTCGTGGATCCTGGGACTGCCTGAACGAAGAGATCGCCGTGCGCCTTCAGGAAGTTCTGATAGACCGGCTCCTTGGTGTGAGTGACGAACGCATCGTGGTTCTTCCAGGCCGAGTTATAGGTCACCTGGTCGAGCTGCATGGGCGGGATCGCCAGCGAATCGGGCGAGGGATCGACGAAACTGACCGTGTACATGTAGGTCTCGGGCTCGATCTGCTTCACCGTTTTCACGTAGTCCACCAGCGCGTCGGCGACCCTCTGGCGGTTCCCGGGCTTCATCACCCAGCGCGCTTCCACCTGAAAGACGTTCGGATCCAGTTGCTCGGGACGAATGAATCCCACGGCCAATTCCATGGTCTGCACGATCACGAACGGAGAAGTGTTTCCGTACATATTGAGAAACAGATTGCCGTAAGTGGCGATGAACTTCTGCAGGATGGGCCCATGGTGATGGGCAGCGAAGGAATCGCGATCCTTGTACCCCTCGACAAACGCGACCTGCACCGGGGCGGGTGGGGGGAAAATGTTGATGCCGGGATCGAAGTTGGGCTTGTGGACCAGGTAGAGCCAGGTATTGGGCTCCGAGCGCAGAATCTCGCCGGCCAGAACATTGAGCGCGGCGTAGGCTTTGGCTTCGTTGCCCGGAAGAATTGACCAGAACGCATTGACGATATACATGCCGGTTCTCCTTACGCGGCCAGCGCGGCGAGGATGCTTTGTGCGGACTTGAATGCCAGGCCCATCAGGGTCAGCGTGGGGTTTGCGGTGCAGGCCGTGGGGAAGCTGCCGCTGCCGACGATCCAGAGATTCGGCACGTCGTGCGAGCGCTGGCTGGCGTCGACGACGGACGTCTTGGGATCGTTGCCCATGCGATGCGTGCCCATGATGTGGCCGGCGCCGTAGTAGTGGTAATCCTGCCCCTTGTAGGTGAAGTCGCCGGCGCCGCCTCTGCCAACCTTCGTGAACTCTTGCGCGCCCATGCGTGCGTAGATTTTGGTGCAGACGTCCGCGGCGACGCGAAAACCTTCCATGGTGTACGGGTCCAGACCGTAGTCGATGTGCGGCCGGGGAATGCCGAGGGCATCCGTATAGGTTGGGTCGAGCGTGACGCGGTTCTCGGGCAGGGGCGCCTGATCGAACATGACGCCGATGCGGAACTGCCGTGTCAGAACTGAGTTGAGCTGCTGCGCCAGAGCCAGGCCGCCCAGCCGCTGGCTGTCCTGGTTCAACGCCGCGTTGTTTGTCCCCTGAATGAAATCCATGGTGGTGGTGTAAGGATCGCCAGAGGAGAAGTTCCATCCCTCGTTGCCGATCTCCATGCGGAATGACGAGCGGTACTTGCGGAACGCCCCGTCGCGTAACGACTCGATGCCGGAAGTGGCCAGTGGACCGCGATATCCCCAGATGGGATTGGCGCCTTCGTCGATGAGGGCCCACGTGAGGTAGAGCACGTGATCCATCAGGTTGCGGCCCACCTGATCGCTGCTGTTGCAAATGCCCTGCTTGTTGTTGGAGAGAAGCAGGAGCTTTGCGTTCTCCATGGCGTGAGCCGCCAGGACGTAGATCTTCCCCGTGACCGACTTCTGTTCGCTGGTGACGGAGCCATTGCCATCGCTCGCCCACACGAGGTAGTCGATGCGCGTGGCATTGTTTCCTTCCACCGCCACATTCACAACGACGGATTGATAGCTGACCGTGACGTTGCCGGTGTCGAGGGCCTGGCCGAGGGTGACGGTCGGATCCCATTTGGCCTGGATGGGACAGATGGGTATGCAGTTGGTGTTGCCCGCGCAAACGCGCCGATCCTGGTAGGGCTCGGAGTTGCGCCCCTGGGGGGTGGGCGAGACGAACACGTCGTACATGGTCGGGTCTTCGCCATCGAGCATGCCGGGGACCTGCATCCCGGCGACCGCGGTGCTCACAGTCTGGTCGACGATGCTCATGGGAATGGGCCCCATCGGGTATTGGTATCCCGCCGGGTACTTGAGGCCGACGACCTCCAGCGGTTCCTGCTGCGCGGTGCTCGCGGCCACGCCAATGGCTTTCTCGGCCTGTGCCCAGAGCCCCTGCATCTCCGTGTAGGACACGGGCCAATCCTGGAAGACGCCATACTTCGTCTTCATCTGGAGGTCGTTTTCGAGTTCGCGCAGGGAGGTGCCCAGCCAATGCCACGAGGTGCCGCCGCCGATGCGTTCGTAAGTGCTGGAGAACTGCAGGCCGCGCACGTTGCCATTGGGATCGGGCTTGGCATTGCTTCCTGTTGGTGACAACTGCACGAGATAACTCTCATTCGGTCCTTTGCCGATGGACAGAACCGTGGCGCGGGGCGTGGGAAGCTTGGCGGGATCGGGCAGGTGAAGCTCGCCATCGGGAGATTTCTGGCCGGCTACCGCGGGATAAGGAGACTCCGGGGTCTTTGCCAGGGCGAGGTAGAAGTTCTCCATGTAGTCCTCGCGGCTGTCGGGCACGGCGACTCCCGCTTCGAGGATGAGGACTTTCTTGCCGGCCTGTCCGAGCTGCCACGCAATAGTATTGCCGGAGACGCCGGCGCCCACGATGATCACGTCGTACTGCGGAGAGGGTGAGCTCATTGTCCACCCCCCTTGCCGGTGTTCACGCCGAAGGTCGACAGCGGCCCGGGTTGCTGGCTCCAGTAGCCGAACGTGAAGGGGCTGAATCCCATCGGATGCGATTGCATCGCCTTCCAAACCAGCCCGTTGGTATAGGCCTCCGACGTGATGATCTGCAGCGGAAAAGGCTTGCCGGGCTTGTACCACGCGCCCAGATACCACATGGCAACGATGCTCTGCGCGATCTGCGCTTGCGGAGAGGGACTCGCCGCGCTTGTCTCCAGCAGCGTGTCGGCGATCGTCTGCGGCGGCTGGGTGGCGATGGAGCGGAATGCATTGAGGAGCGCGGACATGGCCGACGCACCCACCTGGCCCAGAGCGAACTCATAGTATGTGCGGGCGAGCCCCACGGGATCGAGCTTGGGTTTAAGCACGCTGGACAGGAATCCGGTGAGTGCCGCGGACATATCGGCGAAGTCCTGAACATCCGATTCAGGGGCGGGTGCGGGGACTTGTGCGGGAAGGCTCTCTGGAGCGATTGCCATGGTTTCAGCCCTTTCTACTGCGCGCGCTGCAGGATGTAAGTGAAGTCGCTCGGCACGGGCACCGTCATGGTGGCGTTGTTGTGGCACTCGATGCACTGCGACGTAACGTTGGGTTGCGGCGGGTTCTTCTGCAGATAGGTTTCCAGCGTGGTGTTGGCCATAAACGTGGGCGCCGGGGTGCCGAGAGGATCGCCGGGCACCGCGGCGCAGTTGCCGGGATTGGTAGGCCACATAGTGCTGATCAATTCGTAGTTCTGCCACACCGAATGCGGGTTGACGCCGACAAACAGTGCGCGGGCATCCGAGTTGCGCGCCGCCGCGCTGGCCGCATAGATGGGTAGATTGAACAAGTTGTTCCGTACCACCTGGCTGTGGAACGAGCTGACTTCGGCCGGAATCCAGGGCCGCGGCGGAATCTGATTGGCCGGACAAATTTTGGGGCCGCATTTCGGGTTGTAGTAGTTGTACTTCGCCTTCAGGTTTCCGCTTTTCACATCCTCGGCAGTGGGGGCATTATCCACATGCTCGAAAGTGGACCAGAGCCACTGCGAAGCGTCCTGGGTTTTGTGCGCGATGTGCAGGCCGACCAAGCCCATCAGCTTGATCTGACAGATCGGCTTTTCCCCCTCTTTTTCTGGCGGCGAGCAAACCACGGCCTCTTCTGAGTGAAAGCGCGACTTCTCCGACGGCTTGATGACCTTCCAGGAGGACTTCACCATGATCGCGCCTTCCACCTCCGGCTTGGTGCCCGAAGCGAGCGAGCCGCAGGTGAAGTTCACGGGCGGCGTAAAGACCTTCTGCCCCGCCTTTGAATAAAGCGAGTTGTTGAGGATGTAGTCAAACATTGTTTTATTGATCAGAATCTGGAAGCGCGTATAGTAGCCGTTCTGATCGATGAGCGGGCCGGTGTTGAATGGCTGGCTGGAGTCGGTGAGGACATGCGGGGTTTTGGCTATCTGCGAGAGCACCGGCATTCCCTTCCTGTATCCCTTCACCGGAACCGGGGGCATGACCGCAGGGCCGTTCCAGGTCGGCCGCTTGCCGCCGGGCAGGAACACGTCGCGCACATCCCGATAGTGTTCCCACACCGTATCGTTGTCACCCTTGGCGCCGATCTTCTGGTTGGGATCGGCGTTGCCATCCGGCCCCACGGGCCAGTTCAGTGCGATAAAGGTGTTCCACGAGTACACGTCGAAATCGGGCTGAAAGGCATCGATCGACACCTCCTTCGCGGTGATGGTGACGTCGCCGGGTATGGCGGGGCTGAGGACGATGGGCGGCGGCGCCGGGCTTTGTGCGGTGGCGTGCAGGGCGAATGCCGCAAGTACAAAGATCAGCTTTTTCATGGCTCCTCGAGATCGGCTTTAGTCTGCAAATGTGCGGAACAAGGGGGCATAATTGCCGGGCGTCGGCTCGAACGGCGAGCCGATCGCTTGCTGGAAGTTGAAATTGCTGGTGGGATCCCACTGCTTCTTGATGCGAACCAGCCTGTCGTAATTTCCGCCATAGAACTGCTGCGGCCAATCGGCCAGCAGGGGATCGATGTAGTTGACGTAAGCGCCCACGTCGTGCGGCCTCATGGCTTCGCCCAGTGCATAGCCCCAGTCCACGTTTTGGAGCATTGCATCCTGGTTGGCCCAGATCGCCTTCACCTCCCACAGGAAGCGCGCCTTGCGGTGCCAGAACGAAGTTCCTTCGGGTGGCACCTGCTCGATCTTGCCGCCCATGTGGGTCCACACCAGGAGGCTCCTCTCCGACGGAGCGCTGCTCATCGCGTCTATAAGCGTGGAAATGGCCTGCGGGGTAAACGCCTTCGGCGGCATGAATCCCGACCGGATGTATGCCTGGTTTCCGCCGACGTTGGTCAGCAACCCGTTGAAGATCTCGAAATCGGGCAAGGTCATCTCGTAAAGATTGATGAAGATGTTCGGGAACTTCAGGATGGGGGCAATCAGATCCATTCCCTCACGAGGATCGCCATTGAAGATGGGAGTGAGTCCGATGGAGTTGACGAAGAGATCGGGATGCGCAGGCAGAGGAACCTTGCCCATGAACCCGTATACGGCCAGGCGATCCGGAACGGTCTCGATCCATTCGTTGTAAAAGCCGTAGACGTCCTGGGCAGCTTCCGCGGGATAGCGAATCTGCCCCACCAGCATCTTCGGCGTCGGCGGCCTGTGCACCCGCAGCTCGAAGGCTACCGCTATGCCGAAGTTTCCGCCGCCTCCACCGCGGCAGGCCCACCAGAGGTCCTGCTCCTCCTTCGATTTGGAATCGGCGGAGATGGTTCGTAACTCGCCGTCCGGCGTAACGATGTCGATGGAGACGAGATTGTCCACGCTCAGCCCGTACGAGCGCGAGACGAAACTCAAGCCGCCGCCGAGCATGAAGCCCGGAATGCCGACGGTTGGGCATCCGCCGCCGATGGGGATGAAGCCGGTGTTTGTGTTTTGCAGGTAGATGTAGATGTCGCGCCAGCGATTGCCGGTCTGCGCCCAGCACACCTGGCGGTCGGCATCGAGGCGCTTGGCGTTCATGTTGCTGAGGTCGATCACCAGGCCGCCCTGATTGAGGCAATAACCGGCGGCGCTGTGTCCGCCGCCGCGCACCGTGAACGGCACCTTTTTCGAGACCGCGAACTTGTATGCGGCGATGACGTCCTGCACGTTTGCGCACTTGACCACCGCGCCGGGTCGAAGATCGATTCGGCCGTTGTCGATGACGAGGGACTGATCGTAGCCCGGATCGCCCGCCTGGAGCAGCCTGCCTGTAAGTTGACTGCGGAGTTTCTCTAGCTCGCCGTGGGGAAGCGCCATCTTTCTGGTCCAATCCCTTTCTTGCTCTGGGCCTGCGAAACAGGCACACGGGCGCTGGCTTGCAGCGGCAAGCAGCGCAAAGCGACACTCGCGCGCAACAGCGCGGAGCATCACCGATTCACCGTCCTCTAAATGGGACCTCGGGGACTTATCGACTGCGGAATTCGCAATCGACCCTGAATGCTGAGCAAGATCTGAAGGGAGGCACAGCAGGAACAGCAGTGATTTGTTTCAGTAAGGCCGATTGTGGGGCACAGGCAGCGCAGTGTCAAGAGGTTTCTTGTGAAATGATGGCAATATCGAGTTACGAATGACTAACTTCCCGCGTAGCTTTGGTCCTGTATTGACATGAATGCGCTGTCGTTCTATCTTCGGAAAGCACCTACCCCTGACTTCCTTGACTGAATTTGACTCGATCAGAGATCAACGCTACCCTGCACCCGCTTGCCTTCTTTCGTCCCCGATGTGCCTGTTCGACTAAGTTTGGCGATTCTTCCGGCGTAGGAAGCTCCATGCCCATGAGTCGTCTTCTTTAGGCTGAGTTTCACAATCCGATAAGCAGTAACAAACCGGCGCGCAGAGTCACGTGCGAACGCGGTTTCAATTCTGGATGAGAGGCCGCACGGTGAAGGAATCGAGAGGCTCCGCGTTCGATGCAAATGCCCCGGCTTTTGAGCGCCACCGCGCGCTTCCTCCGGGAGTTCCGGAGGCGATACGCGCGGCGATCTGGTCCGTGGCGGCCTTTAGCGAGCAGGCGCTCGTTCTCGACATTGGAGCGGGGACAGGGCGTATCGGCCGAGCCTTCGTTGAAGCCGGCGATTCGTACGTCGGCGTCGACACTTCGACTGCAATGTTGCTGGAGTTTGGCGTGGACGCGCCGAACTGCACTCTCATGCACGTGGATGGCAAGACCCTGCCGTTCGCGGATGCAACTTTTGACGCGGTTCTGCTAATGCAAGTGCTGAGCGGCGCCGAAGATTGGCGTGGCGTAGTGGCCGAAGCGCAGCGCGTTGTGCGGCCGGGCGGCTGCATCGCCGTTGGCCATACCGCAGGCCCGGAAGGCGGCGTCGATTCACTCCTGAAGCAGCAGCTAAGGCGCATCCTCGAGGAGATGCATGTACCGTCCGGTCGCCCCCAGGAAGCGCGGCGGCTTGCGATCGAATATCTGCGGTCGCGGGCTGCGCGCCACGTGCATCGCATCGCAGCTTCTTGGGCCGTGGAGGTCGCGGCGGAGAACTTTCTTCGGCGGCATCGCACCGGCGCGAGATTCGCGGAATTGCCACACGAGATGCAGGAACAGGCGTTGAACAAGCTGCGCGAGTGGGCGGGGGTCCGGTTCGGCTCACTCGATGCGGCTCATCCGGAGACGCGCAACTTCGAGGTGGATATCTTTGAATTCTGACAATCGGCAAACCCAAGTCTCCCCGCAAGACGGATTGCGGCAGAACGCGGCGGAGCAGAAGACCGCAACGACTTCGCTCGGCAATCAAGCCGTGCCGGGCGTACTTACCGACGAAGCTCTACTTCGCGCTTCGAGTAATGCTCCCGATTTCGCCATTCTTCCCTGGGTGAACGTGGTGAAGATCGGCGGCCAGAGCATCATGGATCGCGGACGCAGCGCTGTATACCCGCTGGTCGAGGAGATTGTCCAGAACCTCGGGCGGCACAAGATGATCCTGGGAACCGGCGCCGGGACGCGAGCCCGTCACATCTACAGCCTGGCGATCGACCTCGGC
The DNA here is from genome assembly GCA_046566985.1 of Acidobacteriota bacterium. Lineage (GTDB taxonomy): Bacteria > Acidobacteriota > Terriglobia > Terriglobales > Acidobacteriaceae > Telmatobacter. Next base: position 25,681 of record JBKICT010000011.1, read on the forward strand.
CTTCCGATTGGCGTCCTCACCGTCCTCGGAACGGCGGTTGCATGGCAGAACGCGCAGATGCTGCATTACCTGCTGGCCCAATACGGCATTCCATTCGTGGAGCCGGAGGGGTTCAGCACTCTGCCCCACTACCTGATGGAGCGCAGCGCCGTCATTTGCCAGGGGATGCCGCCCTACAAACTCTGGGAGCAGAATCCCTCCAGCGGGCGTATCCCGCCGCAGCGAACCGATACAGGGTGTTTTCTGATGGCGGAGGTTTTTGCGGCCCGCAAGATGATTTACGTCAAAGACGAAGACGGCCTTTACACCGCGGACCCCAAGAAGAACCCCGGCGCGCGGCACATTCCGCGCATCGGCGTCGATGAGGTGCTGGCTCTCGATCTGGAGGACCTGGTCGTGGAGCGAGCGGTTCTCGAATTCCTGCAGCGCGCGCGCAACATTCACGAGATTCAATTCGTCAACGGCCTTGTTCCAGGTCAGCTCACCGCAGCCCTCGAGGGCGAGCCGGTGGGAACCATCATCTACAAAGACGGGTACGAGAGATGAACAATCAAAGCACCGGCGCCAGGCATGTGCAATCGATCCTGATGCGCGAATCGTTGATGGACAAGGGCGTCATCGCGCGCACCGAGGGGCCTGTCTTCTCCATCTTGCCGGACGTAAACGTGATCCAGATCGGCGGGCGCTCGATTATGGACCGCGGCCGATCCGCGTTGCTGCCGTTGCTGGACGAAATCATCGCCAACCAGCCGCGGCACAGAATGATCATCGGCGTCGGAGCCGGCGTGCGCTCTCGCCACATCTTCTCCGTTGGGCTCGATCTGGGACTTCCAACCGGTGCGCTGGCTACTTTGAGCGCCAAAGATGCGGCCCAAAACGCCTACATGGTTTCATGTCTGCTGGCGCAGCACGGATTCGTTTATCTTGAAGCACCCTTTGTGGTGCAACTGCTTCCCGCCATGCTGGCTGCGGCGCGTGGCGCCGTATTTAACGGCATTCCTCCTTACGCGCTGTGGGAGCATCCGCCGTCGATAGGAAAGCTGCCGCCCCACGGCAGCGATGCTGGGTCGTACCTTGTGGGCGAGGTCTTTGGAGCGCGCAGCGTGATCTTCATCAAAGATGTGGATGGACTCTATTCCGCGGATCCTCGCATCGATCCGGCCGCGGAGCTGATTCCCGAGATCGGAGCTCAGGAGCTCATCGGCAGACAGCTTGCGAGCCTTCCGGTGGAACCGGCCGTGCTTGAACTATTAACCAGAGCCAAGCTCGCGAAGAGCATTCGCATCATCAACGGCCTGCAGCCGGGGAACCTAACGCGCGCGCTGGCCGGGGAGCCTGTGGGAACGCTGATCAGTCGGTGATTCGGGGAGCACGGGATGTGAGTCCGGACGATTGCATGGGGCGGCATGGAGACGTACCCGCATTGGTTAGCGGCACCTAATCTCCGTCGATGATTCTGCGCCTCTTTCTATCTTGCACGGAATTAAGTCTACATAGTTCCTCTGCGGATGACGATCTAGCCCCCGCCCGCTCCCTGGATGATCTTCTTTCAGCAAAGTGCCGTGGTGGACAAAGGGATGCAGGAAAAGGACATGCGCCTGGGCAAACTCGACACCGGTTTCGGCGCGCTCCTTACATTGGTGGTGGCGGCGGGTTGCATCATCCTCACGGCCACACTTATCCCCGGACTGCCGATCAGCGATGCCGCGACCGCTGCCCATCTCTTCATGGGAATCAACAAATATGTCGGAGCGCTCCTCGCCATCGGCCTGTTCGATGCAGGCTTTCTCGGCGCGATCTGCATCTCCCTGGCAAGTTCGTGGGCCTTTGGAGAGGTATTTGGCTGGGCGCACTCTCTCAACCAAAACGTCAAACAGGCGCCTTGGTTTTATGCCTACTACTTCTTCACACTCGTTTTCGCAGGGGTGGTTGTACTCATTCCGGGCGCGCCGCTTGTGCTGATTACCCTGTTTGTGCAGGTGATTGCTGTAACCTAGCTGCCGGCGGCGTTGGTATTCCTCATCATTCTTCTGAATGATCGGGAAACCATGGGTAAGTACAAGAAGACTTGGTTCCAAAACTTCGCCAACGTGGGCATGGTGACACTGATCATCGTCGTATCGACGTTGTACGGGATCAGTGCGGTGTTTCCCAACATCCTGAAATGAAAAGAGGCTGAGGCATGTTCGTCCAATTTCTTGGCACTGCATGGGACTCTGTGTGAGATATCAACCCCAAATACAAGAAGCCGCACATCAAAATGACTCCCGCGGTCCTGTTCTCTCTGGGACTGCTGCGGTTCTATCTGCTCTTTCTCGTTGGGCTCCTGGTATGGAAGTTTTCTCGATGCTGCACAGATAGAGGTGCGTGAGATGAACCAAATGGCTGCGACTCCGGGACTTTCGGACGAAGTTTTCTTCCTGTCGGAGATCATCGGCGCACGCGTACTCTGCAAGGGACGCAAGCTCGGCAAACTCGCGGATGTCATTGCTGTGGACCAAGGCAAGCTCGCCGAGATCACCCAATTGCAGATCAAGCCTCCTTTCGGAGACCCAGCGATGCTGATCCCATATACAGCGGTCAGTTCACTCAGCCAACACACGTGGTGATTGAACTGGCCGAACCAAGGAATTACATACGCGAGCCTGCCGCCGATGAGGTTTTGGTCAAAGATTTTCTCTTCGACAAGAAGGTCCTCGATATCGAGGACAACGAAGTGGAAGTTGTTTACGACCTTCGCATGCTCATGCGGAATGGGAAGCTCTATCTGGCCGACGTGGACATCAGCCGCAATGGTCTGCTGCGGCGGATCGGCATGACTTCGCTCGCAAAGACGCTCTACGAGCGCGCGGGAGTTGAGAAAAAGCGGCTGATCCCGTGGTCCTTCGTACAGGCGCTTGGCTCCCGTCTGGGCTCGCTACAGGGTGAGATCAAATTGAACATCTTGAAAGAAGCACTTTCGGATATTCACCCTGCCGATCTCGCGGATATTGTCGAGGAACTGGATAGCGATCAGCGTGTGACTCTGCTTGAGGGCCTCGAACCATCCCAGGCTTCCGATACGTTCGAGGAGATCGATCCCGCCGTTCAGCGCGATATTGTCTTCGCGCTGAACAAGGAACGCGTGGCGCAATGGATCGCGGAAATGACACCTGGACAGGCAGCTGATATTCTCTCCGTTCTCCCAGCCGACGAGAAAAGAACGATCCTGCGCTTTCTCGATCCGAAGTTATGCCTCAAGATCGGGGACATCATCGAACAACAGGAAACGAATATTCTGAACTTCACGACCGTGAAGTTCCTCAAATACGGCGGCGGTCTCACCATCGAAGAAGCTCTGCGGCTCTTCCGCAATGACGCCCGAGGCATGGATGTGGTGATGTACTTCTACGTCGTCGATGAGAACGAGAAGCTGATCGGCGTGATTGATATTGAGGAACTGCTGATGGCCGAGCCGGCAAGCAATTTGCGAGATGTTATGGTCGGGAACGTCATCAGCCTCAAATGCGATTCCACTATGAAGGAAGCCGCAGCCACCCGCCAGTGATTCGGCCATGTGTACTCGTGGTCAATGGCGGTGCCGACCCACTACGGAGGGCTTTGAGCTCAGGCGAAGCGGACAGGATAAAGACCTCTGGATTCGAGGGCTATTTCTACGCTGCCATCAGGCTGGCGGTGGAGGGGGACCGAGCCAACCGAATGGATCTGCTGGCCGACAGGGGCTCGCAGCCGGTAGGTGGCGGCAAAATCGGGATGGAGAGTGGCAGAGGTAGCTTTGCCGTTGTCCCAGCGGATATCGACAGTGACGGCGCCGCGAGCGCGGAGACCCTTGACTTCACCCGAGGGCCAGGATCTTGGCAGCGCGGGGAGCAAGTCGATCGAATCGGTGTGACTCTGGAGAAGCATTTCAGCCACGGCCGCAGTGCCGCCGAAATTGCCGTCGATTTGGAAGATGTGTGCACGGCCCTCGTAAATATCCATGAGGTTGCCGTTGGTGCTCACCCTCATGAGCATGTTCAGGGACTCGGCCGCCTTGTCCCCATGTCCAAGGCGTGCCCAGAAGCAGATGGCCCAGGCGCGGCTCCAACCTGTGTAGGCGCCACCATGCGCTAGGCGTCGTTCAAGAGAGACCTGTGCTGCTTTGGCAAGCTTGGACGTGCCCCGCGGAGTGATTTCGCCGCCGGGATAGAGCGGATACATGTGAGACATATGGCGCTGGCCCGGGGTGGCTTCTTCTAAGTCGATGGACCACTCCTGCAACTGACCCCAGCGTCCGATCTGGTAGGGGATGAGGCGCTCGCGTGCGGCGGCGAGCTTGGCGGCGAAGTCGGAGTCGATGCCTAGCTCTTTTGAAGACTCGATGCAGTTGGTGAAGAGCTCCCGGATCAGCGCCATATCCATGGTGCAGCCGGCGCTGGTCATGGCAGGCTTCCCGTCTGGTGCCATGAAGTTGTTTTCAGTCGACTCGGATGGACACGTAGTCAGGCGGCCCTGTCCGTCAGGAATGAGCCATGCAAGGCAGAACTCGGCGGATCCCTTCATCAACGGATAGGCGCGGGTGCGCAGAAATTCTCGGTCGCGGGTGAAGCGGTAGTGCTCGTAAAGGTGAGCGCACAACCAGGGACCGCTCATGCACCAGTTGGCCCATGTTGGCTGGCCTACACCCATGCCGACAGGATTGGCGGCGCGCCAGAGATCGATGTTATGGTGCGTGACCCAGCCGGGCAGATTGTAGGTTTCACGGGCTGCGCGCGCTCCGGTGTGGCTCAGGTCGCCAATGAGATCGAAGAGCGGCTCGGCACACTCGCTGAGATTGCAGGTTTCCGCGGGCCAGTAGTTCATCTGGAGGTTGATGTTCGAAGTCCAGTTGGAACTCCACGGCGGCTGAGTCTGGTAATTCCAGATGCCCTGCAGGTTGGCGGGCTGCGAGCCGGGGCGCGAACTGGCGATGAGCAGGTAGCGCCCAAATTGGAAGTAGAGCGCAATCAGGGAGGGGTCGGGCGAGGTGGGGAAATTCGTCACTCGCTGGTTGGTGGTCTGGTCCGGGTTGGGGCCCAGGGTGAGACTGACGCGATCGAAGAGACGGCGGTGGTCGGCGATGTGGCGTTCACGCAGACTGGCGAACGAAAGCTTGCCGGTGGCCTCAAGCTGGCCGGCCGCGCGAGCATTCACGTCCTTCTGCGGTGTGTCAGGTTTCTGGTCATATCCCCGGTAGCCGGTGGCGGCGGTGAGGATAAGAGTACAGGCAGTGGCGTCGCTCAGAATGAGCTTATTTCCGCTGTTGGCAACGCTACCACCTTCGGGCCTGGCTTCAACCAGGGCCGCCAGATACATGCCTTCGCCAGGGATATCGGAGAGGACTACAGGTGTTTCACCTTGTGGATGGCCGGCGCCGGCGATGTGCTTTGGGGCTTTGCCGGTGAGCAGCAGGCGATTGGCGCCGGCAGGCTCAACCGCCTTGGTGAGTGGCCCATCAAACCAGATGGTGGCATTCAACGCTCCGGGCCTGCTGGCGGAAAGGCGCAGCACGACTGCCTGGTCGGGCGCGGATGCAAAGACGGTGCGCTCAAAATCGATGCCGCCAGCGGTGTAACGCACAGCGGCAATTGCATTCCGAAGACTGAGTTCGCGGCAATAATTGGCGATTTGGCCCGCGTGATTGCAGTCCACATGAAGATTGCCGAGAGGTTGAAAGGCCTCGGCGAAAAGGCCCTGCATCTTGTGACAGAGGTTGTCGGCGAGATGGTAATCCTCTTGCTGCAGCACGGCTTTGCGAATCGGAGCAAGCCACTTAGGGGCGTCAAGATTGTTGCCGTCGACGGGCATGCCTGACCAGAGGCTGTCTTCGTTGAGTTGGAGCGTTTCTTTGGACGGATCAGTGGGCAGCGGGCCGGACGGCTCCTGGCCTTTGGGATCTCTGGCGCCGATGGGATCAGATGTGCGGCTGGCAGCACCGCCACCATAAACCATGGCGCCAAGATGGCCGTTGCCGATGGGGAGCGCGTCAATCCATTCAGATGCCGGCTGGCTATACCAGAGCGTCAGGCCGTCCGGTTCGGCATGGGCGGCTTCCGCCAGGCCGAATCGCCGCGCGAAAGGAAGTGTTCCAGCGACGGTAGAGGCGGCAAGAAGAAAGCGGCGGCGTGTCAGAGGACGCATGAACTGTTTTCCTTCAGCGCTAACGATCGGGTCAAAGACACTCGTTCGCGAATTGTACTGGAGGACATCATTGGCGAAAACGGAAGGGCTGGAGACGAACCTGTGACATTCAGTGCGCGGAATCTACATGCTCTCGAAGGTGTCGAGGTGCGCCGTAAAGTGTGCCGTACCCGGTGCGCTCATATGCGCCTTGAAAGGACTTCGCAGCACCTGGAACGAGTGCTTCCATGCGGGCTTATGTCAGGGGTAAGTAATTGATTCAATTGGCTGCCCCCCAGGGATTCGAACCCCGATATGCTGATCCAGAGTCAGCTGTCCTACCATTGAACGAGGGGGCAACAAGCGCGATAAACACCACTCGCAGCCATTGGCGCGGGCTCGGCAGGCGCCGGGCACACAGCAGCCAACTTGTTCATCATACGGGGATTCGGCGGAGCCGGTCAAACCCCACACCACCCGCAACATTGCCATCATTTCCGGAACACGGCAGGGGCGCAGCTCTTCGCCGCGCCCCGCCGTTGCACCGGTTGCCGATCAGCAGGTGCCGTTGTGCAGGTCTGGCCCCGTCTGGCGTTCCTGGAGTGCCGCCTGCGCTGCTGCTAGCCGTGCCGTCAGCAACCGGAAAGGCGAGCAGGATACATAGTTGAGCCCGATCTTGTGGCAGAACTTCACGGACTCAGGATCGCCGCCGTGTTCGCCGCAGATGCCCACCTTCAAGGTCGGACGAGTATTGCGTCCCTTCGCTGTCGCCGTCTTCACCAGCGCTCCCACGCCAGCCTGATCGAGCGTGGCGAAAGGATCCTGCTTGAAGATGCCGGCCTTCAGGTACGCAGGCAGGAAGTGGTTGATGTCATCGCGCGAGATGCCGAACGTCGTCTGCGTCAGGTCGTTCGTTCCAAACGAGAAGAACTCGGCCTCTTCGGCAACCTGATCGGCCGTCAGCGCCGCGCGCGGCAACTCGATCATGGTCCCCACCATGTAATCGACCGTAGTGCCCTTCTCCTTGAAGACCTGCTCCGCAATTCGGCGGATGATCGCCGATTGGTTGCGCATCTCCTCGATCGATCCGATCAGCGGCACCATGATCTCCAGGTGCGGTTCGCCGCCGGCCTTCTTCACCGATACCGCGGCTTCGATGATCGCCCTCGCCTGCATCTCCGTGATCTCCGGGAACGCAATGCCCAGACGGCATCCGCGCAACCCGAGCATCGGATTTACTTCATGCAGTTCCTGCACGCGCTCCAGCAGTGTGCGCAGTTCCTTCAGCTTGGGCGAACGCGGCTTCGTGTCCTCAAGATGCTGGATCTCCACCAGCAGCTCTTCCCGCTGCGGCAGAAACTCATGCAGCGGCGGATCCAGCAGACGAATCGTCACCGGCAGCGACTCCATCGCCTTGAACAATCCGACGAAGTCCTGACGCTGCAGCGGCAGCAGGTGCTTCAGCGCCTCGCGGCGTGCCTTCTCGTCGCTCGCCAGGATCATGGCGCGCACGTGCTCAATGCGGCCTTCCGCAAAGAACATGTGCTCGGTGCGGCACAGCCCAATGCCTTCGGCGCCGAACGTCCGCGCCTGCTTTGCATCGCGCGGCACATCCGCATTGGCGCGCACACGCAGCTTGCGGATCGGGTCCGCCCAGCTCATGAAGCGCACCAGATCCGGATCGTCCGGTTGTGCAGGCAGCGTCTTCAGCTTGCCTTCGATCACGCGGCCGGTCGTGCCGTCCAGCGAGATCCAATCGCCCTGCCGGAAGGTCTTGCCCTTCACGCGCAGTTCCTTGCGATTCTCATCCACGGTGCACTCGCCCGCGCCCGCCACGCAGCACTTGCCCATGCCGCGCGTAACCACAGCCGCATGGCTCGTCATGCCGCCGCGCGACGTCAGAATGCCGGCCGCCACTTCCATGCCGCCGATATCCTCAGGCGTCGTCTCGCCGCGCACCAGAATGATGGAGTGATAATCGCCCTTGTGGTGATGCTTCACCGCATCTTCCGCCGTGAAGACGATCTGTCCCACCGCCGCGCCCGGCGACGCCGGCAGTCCAGTCGCAAGCACCTCCACCTTCGCGCCCTTCTCGTCGAGACGCGGAACCAGGAAGTCGTACAACTGGTTCGGCTCCACGCGGAAGATCGCCTCTTCCTGCGTGATCAGCCCTTCGCGCACCATGTCGATGGCCACACGCACTGCCGCCAGGCCCGTGCGCTTGCCATTGCGCGTCTGCAGCATGTAGAGCTTGCCATCCTGGATGGTGAACTCGAAATCCTGCATGTCGCGATAGTGCTTCTCCATCTTCCACGTGATGGTGCGGAGTTGGTCGTAAACCTTGGGCATCGCCTTCTCCAGCTCGCTGATCGGCATCGGCGTGCGCACGCCGCTCACCACGTCTTCGCCCTGCGCGTTCATCAGATATTCGCCAAAGAAATGGCGCTCGCCCGTCGCCGGATTCCGCGTGAATCCCACGCCCGTTCCCGAGTTATCGCCCAGGTTGCCGAAGACCATGCACTGCACGTTCACCGCCGTGCCCAGCCAGTCGTCGATGTGGTTAATGCGGCGATACGTCTTGGCGCGCTCGTTGTTCCAGCTGCGGAACACGGCGTCGCGCGCGGCGATCAGCTGGTCGATCGGGTTCTGCGGAAAGTCCTTGCCCGTCTCTTTCTTCACCAGCTTCTTGTACTCGGCAATAATGTCCTTCAACGCCGGCGGCTGAAGCTGATAGTCGTACTGCGCGCCCTCGCGTTCCTTGATGCCGTCGAAGATGTGCTCAAACTTCTTCTTCGGAATATCCAGCACCACATCGCCGAACATCTGGATCAGCCGGCGATACGAGTCATACGCAAACCGCGGATTGTTGCTGCGCTTCGCCAGCGCTTCCACGGCCTGATCGTTCAGGCCCAGGTTCAGAATCGTGTCCATCATGCCGGGCATGGAGAACTTTGCGCCCGAGCGCACGCTCACCAGCAGCGGATTTTCGCCCGTGCCCAGCTTCTGCCCCTGCAGCCGCTCCAGGCGCTCCAGCGCGGCGTGCATCTCTTCGTCCATCTTGGGATTCAGGTGCCCCCGCATGTACTCGCGGCACGCCTCGGTCTGGATCGTGAATCCAGGAGGCACGGGCAATCCTGCGTTGGTCATTTCGGCAAGCCCCGAGCCCTTGCCGCCCAGTGTGTCCTTCATGCGGCCGTTGCCATCGGCCTGGCCGCCGCCGAAGAAGTAAACGTACTTGGTTACGGTAGTTGACGACACGCCCGCTTTGCCGGCGAGCTGCTGATCCACCACGCCCTGCGTCATGGGAATGATGCCTCCGTGCTGAGATGCCGCATCACAGAGCGGATGCGAGTACTTCGGGCGGGGCTCAGCGTTCAACGGGGTGGACGGATCGGACTGAGCGGCGTGCGAGCCTTGGCTTCCAGAACTGCGATGCGGGTAGTACAAATCCGCATCCACAATGCGTCTCCACGCCATTGCTTGCATGTGTTCGGCATCACAGACGATCTTGTTGACGAAGGCGTCTAGTACGGACACTGGGTGGGATTCTTTCGCATTTTGAGACGCGAACCCGCCTGAACCGCCATCCCCACCCCGTTCCCCCCACAATGCGCAACCTGTGAGACGAAACCCCGCGCCGGATTGCGGCCTCCGCACCGCAATCTGAGATACACCCTTGCGCCGATCCCGAAAAAAGAATTGTCACGATGAGGGTGCCCCCGGTCCCTCGCATTTGGCGACCGGGGACGCCGCCCAACCGCGGTGCATTCGACATGAATTGCTGAGGGGATGCCTCGAACCCCGCGCCGGAGGCGCAGCGTTCGTTAGCCCCGCGCTTCAGCGTGGGGAAAGATGCCAGAAAAAATGACGGAGTCCCGTAGGGACGGCGGAAAAAACCTCGATCGCCGAGATCGGCAGGGTGCTTGAATCATGGGCGCTCACCCGGCCCCGGGATGCCAACTCACCAAATAACCATGGGTGCCCTAGGTCCCCGTTTTTGGGACCTGGGAAACCACGAACCCTCGCCCATTTCTGCGGGACCGGACGCGGCCAACCGCGAAAGATTCGAAACGCCGGAAGCGCAGCGGTCATTCAGCGTGGCCACACCGCCCAAAATGAGCGCACCCGCCCGTCACCGCGCCGCCTGCCGGTCCACTCTATTCCCGCCCAAATCACAATTTATGAGCCCTGGGCCCCGATGCCGCGTCTACTATGTAGATCCCCGATACGCGCCTACAACCTTTGGCCCAGAAGCCCGGAATCCATAGTAAATTCGCGCTATCTTAAGATAAAAGCAGATGTTTTCCGACAGAAGTAACCGCGGCGAAAAACTCTCCTCCGGTAAGTCCACGGCGGTGCAGTACGGCATATTGCTCATGATGCTCGCCCTGGCCGCGGGCCTTTGGCGTCTGCAGGTCCTCGGCGCCAGCAACTTCCGCGAGCTCGCCGAGCAGAACCGCATTCGCAAGGTCCCCATCCTCGCCCCCCGCGGCAAGCTCTTCGACCGCTACGGCCGCCTCCTCGTCGATAACTACCCCTCCGTCTCCTGCTTCCTCGTCCGCGAGCAGAACAAGAACCTCGACGCCGACCTGCCCATGATCGCGCAGGGCATGCATCTCGATCTCGACCAGCTCCGCGCCACGCTCCGCCACTATCGTTACTCGCCCGGCTATCAGCCCATCCCCATCAAGCAGGACATCTCCGCCGACGAGCAGGCCTTCATCGAAGCTCACCGCAACGAGCTGCCCGAGCTTGAAACCATCGACGAAGAGCGCCGACTCTATCCCAGCGACGGCTTCGCCTCGCACCTCATCGGCTACGTCGGCGAGATCAGTGAAGACGATCTCAACAACAATCCGCGCTACGCCTTCTATCAGCCCGGCGACGTCGTCGGCAAAGCCGGCGTCGAAGAGTCCTACGACGCCATTCTGCGCGGCGAAGACGGCTCGCGCGACGTCATCGTCGACAGCCACGGCCGCGAAGTCGGAGTCCTCGGCACCCAGCACGCCATCCCCGGCCAGGACCTCAAACTCACCATCGACCTCGACCTGCAGCGCGTGGCCGAGCAGGAACTCGGCGACGCCAACGGCGCCGTCATCGCCATGGACCCGCGCAACGGCGAGATCCTCGCGCTCGTCTCCCACCCCAACTTCGATCCCAACGACTTCGCCGTCAAAATCAAGCGCGACGAGTGGAATCAGCTCATCAGCGATCCCCGCCACCCCCTGATGAACAAGGCCATCCAGGACCAGCTCGCCCCCGGCTCAACCTTCAAGATCATCATGTCCGCCGCCGGCCTCCAGGAAGGCGTCGCCGAGGATATGAAGGTGAACTGCGCCGGCGGCGGAACCTTCTACGGACGCTTCTTCCACTGCGACAAGCACCACGGCCTGCTCAGCATTCACGAAGCCATTCCAATGTCCTGCGACACCTTCTTCTATGCGCTCGCGCAGAAGCTCGGCATTGACACCATCGCCAAATACGCCAAGGAATTCGGCCTCGCCCAGAAGACCGGCATCGATCTGCCCAATGAGATGAAAGGCATCGTCCCCTCCACCGAGTGGGAGTGGAAGAACTATCACCAGAAGTACTATCCCGGCAACACCATCTCGGTCGGCATCGGCCAGGGCGAAACCCAGGTCACGCCCATCCAGCTCCTCCGCGCCCTCAGCGGCATCGCCTCCGACGGCCACCTCGTCCGGCCCCACGTGGTCAATCCCAACGAGATTCCGGCCGACATGCGCCAGGCCATCCTCGACCAGTTCCCCGGCTCCGGCGACAAGTACGTCCCGCTCCGCCAGGACACCTGGACCACCATCACCGATGGCATGGCCGCCGCCACCACCCCCGGGCTCTATCACACCGCCGAAGGCGCACATATCCAGGGCGTCGACTTCGCCGGCAAAACCGGCACCGCCCAGGTCGTAGGCGGCGGCGACACCCACAACAAGGGCGGCGCCAGAACTCCCAACGCCTGGTTTGTGGGCATGGTGCCGCGCCGCAACCCCGAGTTTGCCGTCGTGGTGCTGCAGGAGCACGGCGACTGGGGATCCGGCTCGGCCAAGATCGCACAGGCCATCGTCATCGCCTACGTGAACAAGCAGCGCCAGATGGATCACAACCTCCTGCAGGCCGGAACCACCAAGCCCGTCGAAGTCGGCGAATTCTGGTCCGCGCCCAACCCGCCCGACCCCAAACATCCCGGGCAGCCGCAGGGCGACAGCCTCCACACTGGCCATTTCTTCGTGAATCCCAAAGAGACCGCCGGAATTCTCCCCGGCAAGCCCACCGGATTGGCTGGCCTCCTCGGCTCCTTCCCGCTCCGCTGGCGTGAAAGGCACCCCTAGATGCGCCGCATGCTGAGCTTCCGCGACTTCGACTGGGGGCTATTGCTGATGGTTCTTCTCCTCTGCACCATCTCGGTGCTGGAGATCCACTCCGCCACCCTCCACACCAAGTACATCGGCTTCGACAAAAAGCAGGTCCTATGGGTCCTCGGCGGCCTCGCCTGCATGTTCGTCTTCGCCAAAATCGACTACCACAAGCTCATCGACTTCGCTCCCTGGTTCTACGGCTTCTTCGTCCTCGCCCTCGCCGCCGTCCTCGTCCCTCACATTGGCCACAAGGCCCTCGGAGCGCGCCGCTGGATCAAGCTCGGGCCCATCCTCTTCCAGCCATCCGAGTGGATGAAGCTGGTCATGATCCTCGCCGTCTCCCGCTACTTCGCCAACCTCGGCGGCCGCTCCCTCTCCTGGCGTGAGATATTCAAGGCCTTCGCCCTCGTCGGCGTCCCCATGCTGCTCATCCTCAAGCAGCCCGACCTCGGCACCTCCCTCACCTATATCCCGGTGCTCGTCATCGGCCTCTTCCTCGGCGGCATCAACTGGAAACAGGCCGCCATCCTCATCGTGGCGGCCTCCGTCGTCGTGGTCGGCGGCTGGACCAGCGGCAAGCTCCTCAAGCCCTATCAGAAGGCCCGCCTCACCGGCTTCATCAACCCCAGCAACGACCCCCGCGGCGCCGGATACCAGGTCCTCCAGGCCAAAATCGCCGTCGGAGCCGGCGGCATCTGGGGCAAGGGCGCGGAAAAAGGCACCCAGACCCAGGGCGCCTTCATCCCTATCCCCCACGCCGACTTCATCTTCGCCGCCTTCAGTGAGGAACACGGCTTCGTCGGCGCGATCTTCGTCCTGCTGCTATACTTCCTCATATTGATGCGTTTGATTCAAAACGCTCAAACAGCCGCCGACCTGTCCGGTTCCCTCGTTATCATGGGGGCCGTGGCTGTGTTGACCTTCCAGATCATGGTCAACGTTGGCATGGTCATAGGCTTTATGCCTGTCACCGGAATTCCTCTACCGTTAATGAGTTACGGCGGGTCTTCGGTGTTGTTTACGTTCCTCGCGCTCGGCGTGGCTATGAATGTCCGCATGCGCCGGTTCGTTAATTGAGTTGCATCCAAGGGCTTAGCTCCGGAGCACGAACGATTCGGCCCCGGAAACAAGATTGATCAATCACTACGCCGGCCAGGCATCCGCACACAGGAGCCGCGCCCGGCAGGATTGGGTTCATGAGTACGCAGAAACGGGAAAGCCGGACAGCTCCGGCGGCGCAGATCAGCCGCACGAGCCTCCGGCAGCGCCGGCCAACTTGCTCAGATCGCGCGGGAGCCTCTGCTCCCCTGGCGCGGTTTGTCTGCGCAACCGCCGGCTACGGAACGGCCCCGCTCTGGTCGGCTTTGCTGTCGATCTGGGCCTGGACGGCCACAAAATTTCTGCTTGCGGATCAACTTCGTGGATACTCTGTTCGGCCCCTTGTTGTCGCCGAACTTTCTGGTTCGCCTCCCCCTCCGGCATGTCGCAATGCGGCGCGCCGGCTCGCGGCCTTCGGCGCTCCAGCGTCTCCCCGCTCGTCCCTTCCGCCCATTCCCTTCCCTTCCGGCTTAGCGCGTCTCCATCGGATCCTGCCGCAGGCCCCGGCCGCTCTTGAGCGCCGGGCGGAAAGGTACGATGGCAAAAGAGATTTGTATTTCCTCCACGCCGCATGAAACGCGGCTAGCGATACTCGAAGACGATCAGCTCGCGGAAATCTACTACGAACGCGAAAACGAGTACACCCTCGCAGGCTCCATCTATAACGGGCGCGTCACCCGCGTTCTCCCCGGCATGCAGTCCGCATTTGTGGACCTCGGCCTCGAACGCGACGCCTTCCTCTACGTAACCGACTTCCTCGAAATGGAAGAGCCGGAAGAGAGCGACGAGATCGAGCGCGCCGCCGTCAGCAGCGGCAACATCCCGCCCCGCGAAGTCCGCCACCGCGAAGACCGCGGCGAACAGGAACACCGCCCCAGCCGCCGCGACCACGAACGCCGCGAACGCCGCCCCGCCGCCGAGCCGGTCATTGAAGCCGAGCCCGTCCAGGCCCAGGAGCCCGCGGCCGAACCCGAATCCCAGCACGAAGAGTCCGAAGAAGCCGGCGCAAAGCGCTGGCGCGGACGCCGTCGCCGCCGCGGCGGCCGTGGTGGCGCGCCCCACGTCTCCGACCCCGTCGAGACTGAAGCCTCCGCCGAGACCTTCCTCGAGCCCGGCGCGGAAGTCAGCCTCACCGCCGAAGAAACGCCCGCCGCCGAACCCGAGCAGCGCCCCGCGCCCATTCGTGAAGCCCGCGAACCGCGCGAATCCCGCGCCCCCCGCGCCGATCGCGAGCCCGCTCCCTTCGTCCTGCCCGGCGAGTCGCTCTCCAAATACGGCGGCGAACCATCCGCAACCGCTGCGCCTGAAAAGCCCGCGGCTCCGGCCCGCCCACGCACCACCTCCAAGCCCTCCACGCTGATTGACGCGCCCCTCTCCTGGGACGGCGTCGGCCTCCTGCCCGGCGAGTCGCTCGCCCGCCATCGCAATCGCGGCGACGAACCCTCCCGCCAGGTCGATGCCGAGCCGCAGGGCGTCTTCGCCGATGCCCTCCAGATCGAAGAGGAAGAGCAGGTCAACGAAGACACGCTGGAATCCGATTACGTCACTCCGGAAACCTCCTCTGCCCTCCACTCCGAAGATCTCGTCGAGGAAGAGCTCGTCCGCGAAGAGCAGGCTCAGGAACCGCTCCCCGGTGCGCATGCTGAGATCGCCGCCGAAGGCAGCCACTCCGATCCCTTCGCCTCCGATCCGTTCTTCTCCGGCGCCGCCGAAAACTACGCGCAGGAAGAGCACTCCGGCCAGCCCCAGGGCAAGCCCGCAGGCGACGACCACATCGGCCACGCTCCCATCCCCGAGCCTTCCACTGAAGTCGTAGCCGACTGGATCACCCCGCAAAAGGGCGATCCCGACCAGCCCCATCAGGACTCTGGCGGCACCCAGCCCGACGAAAACCGCTCCGCATCGCACCGCGTCGATCCGCTACCCCCGAGCGAGTTCCGCCTCTTCGGCCTCGGCGGCAAAAAGAAGAAGGACGAAGCGCACGATGCTCCCGCGCCCGCCGCTGAGCGCACCGCATCCAAAGCCGCCGCGTCGGCCGTCTCCAGCTTCTCGCCCGGCGCCGGCCTCGTCGAAGAAGAAGTCGTTGAAGGCGAAGAGTACGAGACGCCCCGCCACGCCCACCACAAGTCAGAGGACGGCGAATTCGACGACTACGAAGTCGAAGAAAAGGTCCAGAAGCAGATTCGCTCCGGCGACCTCGGCGAGATGCTGCAGGAAGCCCACCTCGACCACCGCATCCAGCTCAACTTTGACGACAAGGCCCTCGCCGAAGGCGAAGACGAGGACGAGAGCGAAGAAGAAGGCGAAGAGGAGCAGCCCGCAGCCGGCGCTCCTGCAGCGCATCCCCGTCGCGAACGCGGCGGCCGCGGCCGTCGCAGCCCGCGCGGCGCGCAATCCGGCGGAGGCAACGGACGCCGTCCCTCCCGCCGCTCCGCGCAGACCTCCGACCTGCCCATCATCAGCGACCTGCTGAAGCCCGGCCAGGAAATCCTCGTCCAGATCGCCAAGGAGCCCATCGCCAAGAAGGGCGCGCGCATCACCAGTCACATCGCGCTCCCCGGCCGCTTCCTGGTCTTCATGCCCACCGTCAGCCACGTCGGCGTCAGCCGCAAAATCGCCTCCGATGAAGAGCGCCAGCGCCTCAAGCGCATCCTCATCAGCGAGCGCGGCGAAACCTCCGGCGGCTTCATCGTCCGCACCGCCGCGGAAGGCGCATCGGAAGACGAGCTCCGCGCCGACCTCCGCTTCCTCATTCATCTCTGGGACGAGATCAAGACGCGCTCCGAGAAATCCAAGGCGCCCGCGCTCATCTATCACGATCTCTCGCTGATCGAGCGCATCCTCCGCGACCAGGTCAGCGCCGACTTCTCCTCCATCTGGGTCGACTCGCAGGACGACTACGAGCGCATCGTGCGCTTCCTCAACCGCTTCGCGCCCACCATGGTGCGCCGCGTCAAGCTCTACACCAAGGAGACCCCACTCTTCGAGCACTTCGGCATTCAGGAAGAGATCTCCAAGGCCCTGCGCTCCAAGGTCTGGCTCAAGTCGGGCGGCTCCATCGTCATCAACCAGACTGAGGCTCTGGTCGCCATCGACATCAACACCGGCAAATACGTCGGCAAGACCGCGCGCCTCGAAGACACCATCGTCAAGACCAACCTCGATGCCATCCCCGAAATCGTGCGCCAGATTCGCCTCCGCGACCTCGGCGGCATCATCATCATCGACTTCATCGACATGGACGAGCGCAAGAACCGCTTCAAGGTCATGGCCGCGCTTGAAGAGGCCCTCAAGAACGATCGCGCCCCCACCAAGGTTCTGCAGTTCAACGACTTTGGACTGGTTGCAATCACCCGCAAGCGCGTCAAGCAGTCGCTCGAGCGCACCCTCAGCATTCCCTGCCCCACCTGCCAGGCCACCGGCATGGTTAAGAGCCCGGCCACCGTGGCCAACGAGATCTACATCGAGCTTCGCAAGATGCGCAAGCACTTCGAAAACTCCGATGTGCTCCTCCGCGTCAATCCGGAGACCGTCAAGGTGCTCAAAGCCAACAACGCCCGCTGGCTCACCGAGTACGAGGACCTCACCGGCAAAAACATCCTGGTCAAGAGCGATCCGGCTCTCCACCCCGAGCAGTTCGACATCCAGGGCTAAAACTGGAAACAAGTAGCGCCGGCTTCCCAGCCGGCTGTAGTGGGGGTCTCCCGACCCCCACTCGTCCCTCACCGCCAAATCCCACCATATGTCTGCAAATCAGGCCCTCTCAGGAAAAATGGGCTGTAACTGGAGTACACTCAATGGGCCGGGAATTCCTTCCCAGCCCGTTTTATTTTTGAACGAGTTAGACGCAACCCTCATTCGAGAATTGTGTCTAAGGTGTTAGCGAAGGGCACTGGGGATATACCATCGACTGGCGAATGTCGGAGAAGCGCGTCTTCCCGCGGACCTTCGCAATTCATTCACGCACTTTTGGCAAATCCAACTTCCGAGGTCCAGAAATGCCATCTGCACGTTGCTTGTCTCTGGTGGGTCGCACCGCGATGCTCGCCTCCGTAGTCCTGCTGGCAGCGGGTATCGCAAACGCTCAACTCGCTTCTGCTCCTGAATCCTCCCACTCCGTCTCATCCGGCGAATCCAGCTCTACCGATTACCTCGCGCTGGTATCCGATCCATCTCCCGCCGAGCCTGCGGCGCCCACGCCAGCCGGCCAATACGACAACAGCGGCGGCGGCGGTGGCGCTTCCGGCCTCCGCAGCAAGCTGGCCTTCGAAGTCGGCGGCGGCTTCAACGTGCCCGTCAGCAACACCTCCAACTACTTGACCTGGGGCGGCCAGTTCACCATCGGCGGCGGCCTCCGCCTGAGCAAGGCGCTGCAGTTGCTCATCGACTACCAGTTCATGCGCGACGGCCTGCCCAGCTCGCTGGTCAATGAGACCGGCGCCACCGGCGGCAACGCCCACATCTGGTCGCTCACCCTGAACCCGGTCTTCGATCTCATGCCCAAGAGCTCGAACTCCGTATACGTGACCGGCGGCGGCGGCTTCTACCGCAAGGTCACCAACTTCACTGACCTCCAGCCCACCCAGTTCTGCAGCTACTTCTACTGCGGCACCGGCTATGCTCCGCAAACCGTCGGCCACTTCTCCTCCAACCAGGGCGGATTCAGCATCGGCGGCGGCTTCCAGCATAAGTTCCAGGGCATGTACGGCGAAGGCCACACAGCCATCTTCGCTGAGGTCCGCTACCTCGACATCCTCACGCCGTCGGTCGATCAATCGCCAAACGGTCTCGGTACCGCCGCCGTAGCCGCCGGCACCAAGGTCATCCCCATCAACTTCGGCTTCCGCTTCTAACCCCGGCCCGTAAAGCAGGTCGATGATTCACGATCGGTGATCCACGAATCGAGGGTTTCCCATCCATTTCACGGCCTCACCGTGAAATGGGTGGGAAACCAAAGCACCACAAGTCGGCCTTCGTCCTAGTTCCCTACTCCCTGCTCCCTACTCCCTACTCCCTACTCCCTACTCCCTGTTCCCTGTTCCCTGTTCCCTGTTCCCTGTTCCCGTCAACTCCCCATCTGTGGAAAACTCCCGTAACTCCAATCCCCTCAACGAAAAATATTTTTCAAATTCTTGCGTATTAATTATTTCCCACTGCCAAACTAGAAGTATGGGAACAAAAGGCGGCCCTCTCCTCATCGTTGACCGGCCTGTTGCTATGTTTACTCAATGGTTAACAACCCGTTAACCAGAAAAATAATAGATCTTTTTTCCTACCCATAGGGGGTAGGGGTATGCACCGCCGCATCATCCGCTCCATCGCAGCACGAACCACGCATCGCGCCGGAGAGCCTGCCCCGAGCAACGTCGAGCGGCGCAACGGTCAGTAGCCCCAGCTTCAGCATGGCAAACCAACGGGATAGTAGACCTTCCGCCGCAGGCGCAACGGTCAGCACCCCCAGCTTCAGCGTGGCAAGCCAACGGAATTGCAGAGCTTGCGCCGGAGGCGCAACGGTCAGTAGCCCCGCGCTTCAGCATGGAAAGCCAACGGAAGTGCAGACCTTGCGCCGGAGGCGCAACGGTGAGCACCCCCAGCTTAAGCATCAGAAGCCAACGGAATTGCAGACCTTGCGCCGGAGGCGCAACGGCCAGCACCCCCAGCTTCAGCATCAGAAGCCAACGGAATTGCAGAGCTTGCGCCGGAGGCGCAGCGGTCAGTAGCCCCGCGCTTCAGCGTGGGGTCCGAAGCCCATCCAATTGCCAAGCCCCGGAGGGGCGCAGGAAGCAACGCTCCCCATCCTTTTTCCAAAGGCCTATTAAACAATGCGCCAACAGACACCCATCAACCACCTGAAATCAGGCAACATAAAAGCCCGCCGTCAAATGCTGACCCTCGTTCCCTGCCCAGGTGAGCCCGCTTCGGCCCCATCGCCTGCCACGCATCACAACAGCCCCGTCGCCTTCAGCCGCAGCAGTCCCCCCGCCATCACGCCCAGCGCGCACACCACCATCAGCGCCACCGGCTGCCATGCCGGCCGCCTCCCGCGCGTCTGTACCGTCGAAATAGCGCCAAACACCAGCACCACCACCGCCAGCACCAGCACCGTATGCAGCGGCCGAGTAGCCGCCAGCCACGCCGTCACAAACCCGCCCGCCGCGGCAGCCACAAAGGAGCAGACCATGTTCGCCGCCACCATCCCAGCCCCTGCGCCGCCCCTGCGCGCAAACGCAGCCGTAACGCCCGCAATCAGCAGCTCCATCGTGGCAAACCCCGCCAGCAGAGCTACAAACGCTCTCAAGACCTCCACGGCACGTCCTTCTGCGCCAGCCGCGCCGGCTGCGTCGGCGTCCCCACCTCGCCCCGCTCAATGCGCTTCAGAAACTCCCGCGCCAGCCGCGCCTCGCCGGGATGGCTCTCCCCATGCATCGTGCACAGATCCAGAAACTCATCCACCAGCGGCTCCCGCTCTTCCTGCTGCGCCAGAATCGGCTGCAGCGCCGCCGCCAGTTCCCTCAGCCGCGACGCCTCCGGCCAGCCGTCGGCATCCTCGCCGCCCAGATGCTCGTACTCTGAAAACAGCCCGCGCCGCCCCCGCGCGCACTCCTCCAGACACGCCAGCAACTGCTCGCGAAACGCCCCCGTAATCTGCTCCAACTCGCCCATGCTCACTCCGAGTGTAGCGCCGGTCATCCGAGCGTAGCGCCGGCTTACTAGCCGGCTGTAGTGCGGGTCTCCAGACCCGCACCCTCGAGTGCCCCACCCATTGCGCAGCCTTCTCTCGCAGTGGGTGAGACACCACCGATGCCGAAACCTGACACCTGACGCCTGCAACCTGACACCTGAAACCTGTCACCTGACACCTGACACCTGGCACCTGAAACCTCAGATCTCGCCAAACGGCATCACCCACTCACCAATCCAGAACCGATTTCCAGCCCGCGCCACCAGCCCCGGCCGCCTGCCCGCCAGCCGCGCCCTCGCCTCCTGGTACGGCCCCACAAAACGCAACGCCCGCGGCAGCGTCCCATACACCCGCGGAAACCATCGCCGCGCCCGCGCCAGTGCCGCCTCATCCGCCGGCGCGTTCGCCAACCCAAACTCCGCGCGAAACCGCGCCGGCAGCCACTCCGCCGTCAGCGCGCGATACCACCGCGGCGGCTTGATCCACGAACCCGCACCACGCAGCAGCCCGTGCCCCATCGCGCGAGCCTTGTCGCTCACGCCCAACTCGCTCGATGCCTCCATCGAGCGGCAATAACCAAGAAAGGAGTTCCAATTCGCCGGCAGCGCGTCGCCCGGAAGTCCAAACAGCGCGGCCATCACCCGGCTCTCCGCATAGTAGGCCTCCAGATCGCCCACGCTCAGCGGCGGAAACACAAACTCATACGCCATCACCGCGCTCTCCACCAGCGTGGCGTACACCCAGCGCAGCGCGGCAATCTCGTTCGCCTGGTAGTGCGATCCGCGCTCCCACTGCGCCACCGCCTCCGGCATCTCGCCCTCGATGTGCGTGTGCAGCTCGTACAGATGCCGCGCCGCGCGCTTCGCCTGCTCCAGCGTGCCGAAGATCATCGTGAAGACGATGCGAAATGTATTGTGAAAGCGCTCGATCGGCCGGCTCATCACATGCGAGTGCTGCTCCAGCGCCACCGCCACCCACGGATGCGCAAGCTGCAAAAGCGCCGCCCGCCCCGCGCCCAGAAACAGCGCCGACTCGCGATTGATGCGCCAAGTCAAACTCCCCGGCCCAAAGATGCCGTCATTAGCCTCGGCCGTGCGCCCCTCAATCGCCGCAATCAGCGCTTCGCTCTCATCGCGGGAAACGGGTTGGTGAGGGTCCACCGCCATGGTAGTATCGCCGGCGATTCGAGCGCAGAAACAGCCGTGCCGTTGCCGATCTTTAGAATACTTCGACGGCAGCGGCGTGGCCGGGAGCCGCTGCCAAACGTCGATCGCGCGTGATCAGCGGAGCCTGCAGCTCTTCGGCCAGCGCGACGTAAGCCGCGTCATACGCGCTGAAATTCTGCCGCAACCGCCAGATTCTTGGCAGCAGCAGCATAGGCGCGTAGCGCGTGATGCGAAGGGCAGCCAGATCCTCGATCGCCTGCTCTGCCCTTGCCGGAGCCACGGTCCGTTCTCGCGCCAAGCGCCGCAGAACCTGAGCAACTTCGACGTCGAGCAGATGAACGCTGTGGAGCGTTTCGGGGCGGGAATAAATCCGTTCCTCGATGCGCTGTCCCGCCGGAGTTTGCAGCAGCCATTCCACGGCAGCCGACGCATCCAGCACGATCATCGCGCCGCGCGTTCCTCGCGCAACAACGCGGCAGCATCAAACGCCGCCTGCACCGGCCTGCGCGCGTGCAAACGCTCGCGGAACTCCGCCAGCGTGGGCCGCTCCGCAATCTCGCGCAGTTCGCCAAGCAGATAGTCGGAAAGAGACATGCCGGCCTTGGCGGCGCGAGCCTTCAAACTGCGATGCAGGGCCTCCGGAACATTGCGAACCTGGATCATCACGGCCATGCTGCGAGCATAGTTGCATGCTCCGCACATGTCAATGAAAAGGGCTATCTCATTCCAGTTCGTTGCTAACGCCAGACAGCCTGCCATCCGGGGTCGCGGTAGACCGCCACACCTCGGTAAAAGAAAATCGGTGTGACTCTGAACTTTTTCGCTAAGGCACGCGAAGTACAAGGTGGAGAGCAAATTGTTCGACGAACGGGAACTCTCAAACAAGATCGCATCCGGCAACACCCAGGCGTTCGCGCAGTGGTACCGCGCCGACGCACCCCGGTTGCGCTTGTTTCTCCGGCGCCTCGTCGGAAACGAACAAGCGGCAGAGGACCTCATGCAAGAAACCTTCATCCAGATATGGCGGCGTCCGCAGGGATTCGACCCCGAACGCGGCTCGCCACGCGCCTACCTCTTCGGCACGGCGCGCAACCTCGCAGCAGGTTGGCTTCGAAAGCAGAAACCCTCCGATGAGCTTCAGACCGAGCCAGTGCTTACCGATCCCGTAGAAGGCAATTCGATCGTCGCCGACGCCCTCAGTCGTCTCGAACTCGACGACCGAACCATCCTCTGGCTGCGCGAAGTCGAAGGCCACTCCTACGCGGAGCTTGCCGCCATGCTCAACATTCCCATCGGCACCGTGCGCTCCCGCCTCCACAACGCGCGCGAAGCACTTCGCGCCGTCTGGCACAGCACACAACGCCCCGCAGGAGGTTCCAATGAACTGCGCTGATTTCTCCGAACACGTATCCGCACTCTGCGATGGCGAGATGATTCCCTCCTCGGCAGCCCAGCACATTGGCAACTGCCCGGCGTGCCAGGCGCAGCTTCGCGATTATCTGGCGATGGGGGCTGAGCTGCGCCGTGCCGCAAGCCTCGAATGCTCCGCCTCCGTTCCTCCGCTCGTATTCGCAAAACCGCAAAACCGCCTCATCACGTGGTGGCAGAAAGGATTCGCATCCATGAGAATTCCCCGCCTCGCCTTCGCCGTTCTCATCGCCTCCGTCGTCGCGCTCGCATCCAGCCTGGCAGTGGTCAAGGTCCGCGCCCGCAGCAGCGGAACGGTTGTATTGCTGAGCATCAGTGCGGGTTCGGGGCAGCCGGTGGAGTGCCCGCTCTCTCTAGTCGACAAGAAGATCCAACAGTGCGGCGCCTTCCCCAATGTGGGAGACAAGGTTCTCGGCTATACCGTCCATCTGCTTTCCCATGAGGATGGCCGCATCGAGCTTGGCGTGCGCATGCGTCAGTGGCCCGTTACTCTGGGAACCTCGACCGACTACGGACTGAATGACGTCGAAAACCAGCCAGAGCAGGACTATTGGTTTTCACCCGGCGAGAAGCTCAGGATCGAAAACCCCGGATTACCAACCTTGACCGCAACCGGCGCCTGGATGGACCACGTGCCTTCCTTCGTGGGCGCCAGTCAAATGGACCCGGGACCAGACGAAATCCGCATCGCCTCGCCCCTCTTACTGAGAGATGAGCAGGTCGTCGGAGATTTGGAGGGCGGCTCAGCCACGGAAGATAAACCAGATTGGGCCGTTCGCCTCTATTTCCCTAAGCAGGGGGGCTTCGTGATCGCGAATTCCAAAATCCAGGGCGCCACAGAGGCTTACGTCAACCTGAACCGAATCTCGTTCCAAGAGGACGGCCATAAATACGTGTTGCTCACTGGTGCTCCGGTCACGCGTGCCCAACATGTCTGGGTTCTGCATC
This sequence comes from Acidobacteriota bacterium, assembly GCA_046566985.1. Lineage (GTDB taxonomy): Bacteria > Acidobacteriota > Terriglobia > Terriglobales > Acidobacteriaceae > Telmatobacter. Next base: position 49,515 of record JBKICT010000011.1, read on the forward strand.
GGCCGAACTTCAAACCGACTGACTTGAATCCAAACATGAAAGACACCGCCTTCATCGGCAGCGAAGCGATGCAAGAAGCCAGCCCCGGAATCTGGACCCCCACGATTCCCATGGACTAATAGCGCGGTGGGATTTGGCGAGCAAATGCGCGGCGATGCGGAGTCATCCCCACTCGCCGCGCCTCTACTCCCTACTCCCTACTCTCTACTCCCTGCTTTTTCCGCCGCCTCAATCATCGCCAACAGACTCCGGTCGCCGCCTTCATCACCCAAAACTGCGATTCCTACCGTATCAGGCACAAAGACCCATGTCCCTCGATAACCGCTTGCGTAACCAGGTTCTGATCGAATGTAGCCAGTTGTCCTCCGTGCGCAACCGCCAGCGCCAGAAGATAGCTGTCCGTCACCTGCGCCGAGTCGAGCAGCCGCGCACGATCGACCCGCTTGCTGTCCATCAGCGTCACATCGTCCGGCCAGAACTCATGGCCTGGAAGCGCCAGCATTCCCGTCAGCAACTCCGCAACAGCCGCAGGCGTTCCTGCGGAGTTGGGATACCGCGGGTGCCCTACAATCCGCAGCACGCCATTCTGCGTCAGCGGGCAGGTAGCCCACGCTGTGTTACCGGCAGTTCCGAACCATGCATGCGCTCGCTCGTGCTGAACGTGCGCCGGGTCAATCAGCGCGATCAACACGTTCACATCGAGCAGATACCGCCTCACAGCAGTTCCTCGCGCAGTTGCTGCACCAGCTCGGACGTGACGCGCGGCGTATCCGGCCCGACTGGAAGCAAGGGTATCCCATTCCTCGTCTTGCCGGCCGGGGCGGCGGGGCGCAGTGCTCTCCTCGCAAGCGCGGAGATGACCTCTCCCACGCTCTTCTGCTCGGTGGCTGCAAGTTCCTTTGCCGCCGCCAGAACGTCGTCGTCAATGGCAAGTGTCGTCCGCATCTTTCGCCTCAGTCACGCGCATCACGCATCAATCATCATACATCAAAAGGGGATCTAAACGCCTGCTGCCGCTCTGATCATCGCCGCCAGGCTCCGCTCCACATCCTCGTCCGTCGTCGCCCAGCTCGACACGCTGATGCGCATCGCCGTATGCCCCTGCCAGACCGTCGATCCGGCCCAGCAGGTGCCGTCCTTCTGGATCCGCGCAATCGTCGCGAGCGTCTTTTCCGGCGAGCCGAACTCCACCAGCACTTGATTGATCACCACGTCGTTCAGCACCCGATAGCCCGCGGCGCGCAGGCCCTCGGCAAAGCGCCGCGCGTGCGCCGATGTGCGCTCCACAATCTCCGCAATGCCGCTGCGCCCCAGCGACCGAAGCCCCGCCCACAGCTCCACGCCGCGGGCTCGCCGCGAGAGCTCAGGGTTGTAGTCGGAGGGCTCGCGGTGTTCGCCCAGCGCCAGGTACGACGCCGCCATCGACATGGCCGCGCGCAGATGCTCCGGCTCGCGCACCAGCGCAATCCCGCAGTCGTAGCCGATGTTGGGCCACTTGTGCCCATCGGTTGCCCACGAGTCGGCCTGCTCAAACCCGCGTGTCAGGTGGCGATACAGCGGCGACGTGGCGGCCCACAACCCGAACGCGCCATCCACGTGAATCCACGCTCCGGCATTCCGTGCCTCCGGGCAGATCGCCGCCGCGGGATCGAAGGCGCCAGTGTTCACGTTCCCCGCCTGCAGGCACAGCATCGTGTTCGCATCCAGATGCGGCAGCGCATCGGCACGCATGCGTCCCTGCCCATCCACGGGCACCCGCACCACGCGATCGCGCCCCAATCCCAGCAGGCTCAGCGCCTTGAACACCGACACATGCGCCTCCGCTCCAACCACCACCGTAATCGGCGGCGCGCCGAACAATCCGTCGGCATCAACGTTCCAACCCGCGCGAGCCAGCAGCGCATGCCGCGCGGCCGCCAGCGCGGAGAAGTTAGCCATGGTCGCGCCTGTCACAACGGCTCCGCCAGTTCCTTCCGGCAAACCAAGCAGTTCCCGTGCCCAGCCCAGCGCAATCTCCTCCAGCGTCACGGCAGCAGGAGACTGCGCGAAAAACGATGCGTTCTGGTCCCACGCGCTCACCAGCCATGCCGCGGCCAGCGCAGCAGGCAGGCAGCCGCCGTTCACAAAACCGAAGTTCCGCCCGCCCGTCTTGGCGATCGTAGCGGGAGATCCGTAACTGTCCAGCAACGACAGCACGGCATCGGGATCGGACGGCAACTCCGGCAGCGGCTCGCGGAAGATGCTGAGCGCTGCCAGAGCCTCCGGGCTCGGCGCCACGGAGCGCGTATCTTCTTCAGCCAGATAGCTGAGCGCTGCCCGCAGAGTGTGCTCCAGCAAAGCGGCGCGATCGCCGGAAGAAATGCGAAATGAAGGGCGCGATGGGGATGAAACGGCCATACCTCTAGGATAGGGCTTCACCGGCCCGAACGTTAGGCCTGGGCCAGGCCCAAAGAATTGATGTCGCCAATCTAAACAGGCGCTTGTGATTCGAGTCACTGAAGCAATCCGGAAACGGAGCTACTTTGTCGGCGCGTAGAAAGGGCGGCGCCGGGCCGCCTTGAGCCCGGCCTCCGCCGTGGGTGAGAGCGTGAGAGCGCTTATCCAGATGCTCGCGATGGCATGGGCCATCGGCGCGCTGCCGCCGCTCCTGGAGTGCCCCGCCGTCCCCGGAACTGCTCCCCGTCAAACGCAGTCTCTCCGGTCAACCGAACCCCCTCAGGCTCCCGCCGATGCCGCACCGCCGGCCAACAAACCCGATCCTTCCCTGGTCACCGTAAACGTGGCCGTCATCGATGAAGACGGCTATGCCGTAACGGGCCTGAAGCGGGGCAATTTTTTGCTCAACGATGATGGAGATCCTCAGCCGCTGGTGGATTTCGCGCCCGCTTCGGAGCCCGTCACGATCGCGGTGCTCATGGAATACAGCTCCTCCTACTACGGCTATTTCGCGGGAAAGGCCGCGGATTGGACCGCAGGCTTTGTGAATCACGTCGAGCCGCATGACTGGATCGCACTCGTCACCTTTGACCTGAATTCCAAAGTCAGGATCGACTTCACGCATAACCGGATGGAAGTGCAGGACACCCTCCGCACGCTCGGCCCTCCTTTCTTCCACGAAGCCAACCTCTTCGACGCACTGGTTGAAACCCTCGACAAGCTGGAGCGCGTCCGCGGCAAGAAATCCATCCTGCTCATCGCAACCGGGAGTAACAGCTTCAGCGCCAACACGCTCGATAATGTGCTCGATCGCCTCAAACGAACCGACGTCAAAATCTTCTGCATCGGTCTCGCGGAGCAGGAGTACCTCCGCACCAATAGTGTGGGCACAACCTACATCCAGGCGCGCACATGGTTGGATCAGTTCGCAAAACAGACCGGCGGTGTAGCCATGTTCCCCCGGTTTGACGGAGAGTTACCTGGCATCTTCGATGGCGTGCTTGGCTTTCTGCGAAGCGAATACAGTCTTACGTTCAAACCCGACCCGCAACGCCGCGACGGGCGGTTCCACAAGTTGAAGATCGAAGTAATCGACGACGAAGGCAAGCGATTGAAGGTCACCAACGAAAAGGCCAAGCGACGCGATGTGAAGGTATACGCCCGCGATGGCTACATCGCCGCCAGGCCCGCTACAGAAGCAAAACAATAGATTGACCGCAGCTCATAGAAAAGAGGCGCCCCTTGAACGATCGATTGCGTGGATGGACAGCCATTGCCGGCATCGTAGTGCTCGTCCCGTTTCCAATCTTTCCAGCCTTCGCGCAGCAAGCTCCGCCGCAGCCGGAGCCCCTCACTCTGCACAGCTACCTGCAGAAGTCCTACGCCGATTTGTTTGAACTCGCGCCAGGCCTGAGCTTCAGTGCCGCCAAAGTTCAAGAAGAACGCGACACGTTGAAGAAGAGTGAGGAGAGCTGCCGCAACAAGTTCAAAGGGCACGCAAAGCAATACACTCGCAACCTCAACTCAGCACGGCAGTCACTCAAAAAAGGTGGCCCCAACCTTGCCGATTCGGAACGCCACGCGCTGCACTGCACCATCCAGAATTTCGAATTACTGCGCAGCGAGGCCGACGTGCTCTCCAGCCAGGCAATCCCCAATGCCTATGACAACCTCAATGCCAAGCTCGATCTGATCGTCCAGTGGCCCGCGCAGTTCCGCGAAACGCAGATGATGATCGACACCGGGGCGCACCACCAGCGTCGCTGGGCCGATGTCAAAGACATTGGCTTCCGCGAAATTGCTTCCGGACAGAAAGACGACATCAAGCGCGGCAAGGAAGCCGTCGATGAGATGAAGCGCCTCGGCATGTTGCCGCCCGAGGTGGAGAGCAAGGCCGTACAGGAATATGTGAAAGGCGTGGCCGACCGCGTGGCAAGGCACTCCGATCTTGCGGTGCCGCTGCACGTTACCGTGCTCCAGTCGCGCGAGATCAACGCCTTCGCCCTGCCGGGGGGCTATCTCTTCATCGAGCGCGGCCTCCTCGAAGAAGTCGATGACGAGGCACAGCTCGCCGGCGTTATCGCGCACGAAATTGCGCACGACACCGCACGGCACAGCGCCAAGATGATGAAACGGGCCACCATCGCCGGAATCTTCTTCCAGGCTGCTCAGGTGGCCGCTGTGGTTTTGACCGGCGGCGTTGCGGGTATCGGGATGTACTATGCGCTCCAGTACGGCTTCTACGGCCTGGGAATGGTGCTTGATCTCAAATTGCTCGGGGTCTCGCGCGATTATGAGTTGGAAGCCGATCAGCTCGGCATTCAATACGCGTGGAACACGGGCTATGACACAACCGGCTACATCCGCTTCTTCGACAAGATGGCGACGCGAGTCGGGTACGTCAATGGCGTAAGTTGGTTCCGCACGCACCCGCCTTTCTACCAGCGGATGCTGCAGGCGCAGCGCGAAATCATGTTCATGCCGCAGCAGAAAGAGCAGGTCGTGCAGACCTCGGAGTTCATGCAGATGAAGAAGGACCTGGCGCCGATCATCCAGGCAGCGCAAAAGGAAGAAAAAGAGAAGCCGAGCCTGATGATGACCAAAGAAGAAGGGTGCGCGCCACCGAAAAAACTGGAGTACAAGCCGGGACAGCCCATCGACCAGATCTGCAGCGCGGAGGCCGTCACGCTGGAGGAAGCACAGAATGAACCGCAGTGAAGCTCTCAAGACATCTGCCCCTCATCTGAAGCCGGCCGAGATCCCTAACGCATTCATCGGCAGGGCTACGGCTCCCACACGCATGGAACTCGACCAGGTTCTGGGAGACTCCGCACTCTGCTGGCACCAGATTGTGCGGGAACTTGAACACGACGGCATCACGGCGGAGGAGTGGACGGGCGTCTATCCAAACAAGTACGGCTGGACATTTCGCCTGAAACAGAAAGCGCGCAACATCCTCTACCTCAGCCCATGCCAGGGTTGCTTTCGCGCCGCTTTCATCCTGAGCGATCGTGCGCTGCAAGCCGCCCAAAAGGCCGCCCTTCCCAAACCGGTGAAAGCGGCGCTCGCGCATGCTCCAAAATATCCGGAAGGCAACGGCGTACGGCTGACCATCCGCACCCCGGACGATCTCACGTCCATAAGGAAGCTGGCCGCGATCAAAATGGCGTCCTGAAACAGGACGATGATCTGGCCTTAGAGAGCGCCGAGACCGTCGCGGGTTCCCGGCTCGCTGTTTTCGCCGTCCTTTAACGATGAAGGAGGGCTCATCCTGTATGCATGGAGTGATTTCGCTTTCCCCGGCGGTTACGCGATAGACTGCCAACACGGCGCTGTGGACCTGAACCGATGGCCAGAAGCACAAAAAGACCAAAGCTCTTCAACGGACGCGACGAATCCTGGATGCAATTCAACCGCCGTGTGCTTGAAGAGGCGGAGGACCCCACCAATCCCTTGCTGGAACGGGTAAAATTCCTGGCGATCACCTGCTCGAACCTCGATGAGTACGTCGAAATTCGCCAGGCGGGCCTGATGCAACGCATTGAGGACGGCTACCGCGAGCCCGGCTACGACGGTCTTCGGCCCGATGAATCGCTGATCGCACTCACTGCCGAAATTCACAAGTTCGTCGATGCCCAGTACGCCTGCTGGAACGGCCTCCTGCTACCCGAACTCCGCAAGGCCGGGGTGCGCCTGCTCGACTGGGATGAACTCACGGAAGATCAGCAGGGCTATGCGCAAAGTTACTTTCAGCGCGAAGTGGACCCCCTGCTCACGCCGATTGCCATCGATCCGGCGCATCCATTTCCGCGGGTGCTGAACAAGGCGCTCTGCCTGGCGCTGCTGCTGCGGCCCAAGCGGCGCAGCTCAGGGCCGCTCGTGCTGGGCGTCGTCACCGTGCCGCGCGCGCTGCCCCGCTTTGTTCGTCTCCCAAACTCCGACGGCCGATTCGACTACCTGCTGCTGCAGGATTTGATTGCCAGAAATCTCGCCGGCATGTATCGCGGCTATGAGATCCAGGCGTTCACGGCCTTTCGTGTCACGCGCAACTCCAATCTCTACTTCGAAGAGGAAGAGGCGCGCTCGCTGCTCGAATCCATCCGTGTGGAGCTGCACAACCGCCGCAAGGGCGACGCCGTGCGCCTGGAGATCGAAACCGGCGCGCACCCGGAGATCGTGGAACGCTTGCGTGTCAACTTCGAACTCGAAGAAGACCAGGTATTTCCCGGCGACGGGCCTGTCAACCTGTCGCGCATCATGTTCCTCTACAACGATGTTCAGCGGCCCGATCTGAAATTTCCGCCATTCACTCCGCGCCCGCTGGTGCTCAGCCGCAAAGCGGCAAACATCTTTGAAGACCTCCGCACGCGCGACATCCTGCTCCACCACCCCTACGACTCATACGACCCGGTCGTGAACTTCATCGAGCTCGGCGCAACCGATGAGCGAGTCGTCAGCATCAAGCAAACCCTGTACCGCACCAGCCAGGATTCGCCCATGTTCAAGGCGCTGACGGAAGCCGCAGCAACTAAAGAAGCGACTCTGGTGGTCGAGCTGATGGCGCGCTTCGACGAGGCCTCCAACATCCGTTGGGCGCGCAGCATGGAAGACGCCGGCGTGCAGGTCTTTCACGGAGTGGTAGGACTCAAGACGCATTGCAAGCTGGCGCTGCTGGTGCGCCGCGACGAAGATGGCGTGACGCGCCGCTACTGCCACCTGGGCACAGGAAACTACAACCCGGTGACGGCGCGCTTCTACACCGACCTGAGCCTGCTCACCTGCGATCCGCAGATCAGCGAGCGCGTGCACATGGTGTTCAACTACCTCACGGCGCACGCCGAGGTGGACGATTACCGCCCGCTGCTGGTCGCGCCACTCACCATGGCGGAGAGCTTTCTGCGCCTGATTCGCCGCGAACAGGACCACGCCAAAGCGGGACGGCCAGCCCACATTGTGGCCAAAATGAATGCCCTTCTGGAGCCGAGCGTAATTGAAGCGCTCTACCAGGCCTCCCAGGCCGGGGTGGAAGTTGACCTGATCGTCCGCGGCGTAAGCACCATCCGGCCGGGTGTAAAGGGTCTCTCCGAACGCATTCGCGTCCGCTCCATCGTGGGCCGGTTCCTGGAACACTCGCGGATCTTCCACTTCGCCAATGGTGGCGACGACGAGGTCTACATCGGATCCGCGGACTGGATGCCGCGCAACCTCTTCGAGCGCTGCGAAGTAGTCTTTCCCGTGCGCGATCCGGCAGCCAGAGCGCGCATTCATGATGAAATCCTGCCCGCTTTGCTGGCTGACACCACCAAGGCCCGCCTGCAGCAACCGGACGGCACTTATGTTCGAGCATCCAAGGGGACCAGGAACGCGCCGTTCTCGGCGCAGGAGTTCCTGATGCAACTGGCCGAAGGCAAAGTCACGGCTGACGCAATTCCCGGCCCAAACATGCTCGCGCGCAAGCCGCCTCGCCGCCGCTCCGCAAGCAAGGCGCAAGCGGCCGACTAGGCTCGCCATCAGCGCCATTTGGCATTGGATGCCTCCGTCGAAGCTCCGCCTGGGGGAACGGGATCTAAGAACTGTCAGTTCCGATTGCCCCTTTGTGACCCGCAATACAGACGCCCCATAGCCCGCGCCGTAGCCTGAGAAGTCGCTTCAGAACGCTCCTGCATGGGAGTTCCGGCTGCGATGGGATCCATCGTGGAAGCGCCGCGCGCGTTAGCAGCATCTGCTGCAGTGCCACCCGTGCCTCCAATCGCCGGGCCCGTTCACGGCGAAGCAGTTCCTGCCGCGAATCCATGGATCGTTGCCGTCTCCGTCATGTTGGCCACGTTCATGGAAGTACTCGACACCACCATCGCCTCCGTCGCGCTGCCCTACATCGCCGGCTCGATGGCCGCGTCGAACTCCGAAGCCACTTGGGTCCTCACCACCTATCTCATCGCCAACGCCGTCGTGCTCCCCGCAAGCAACTGGTTCGGCCTGCGCTTCGGGCGCAAGCGCTTCCTCATGGCCTGCGTCTCGATCTTCATCGTCGCCTCGTTCTTCTGCGGGGCGGCGCCCTCCCTGCCGCTTCTGCTGCTCGCGCGCGTGCTGCAAGGGGCGGGCGGCGGCGCGCTTCAGCCCACCGCCCAGGCCATCCTGCTCGAAAGCTTCCCCGTCAAACAACGCGGCGCAGCCATGGCCGTATATGGGTTTGGCGTCGTAGTGGCGCCGGTGCTGGGACCCACGCTCGGTGGCTGGCTCACCGACGCGCATAGCTGGCGTTATGCGTTCTATATCAACATTCCCATCGGGCTGCTGGCACTCCTCATGATCGGCCGCAACGTTCACGATCCCGAATATATTCGCCACGCCAAGGCCGGCCCATTCGACAACCTGGGCTTTGCGCTGCTGTGCCTGTGGACCGGCTCGCTTCAAATCATCCTCGACAAAGGTCAGGAAGTGGATTGGTTCTCCGCCGGGTGGATGCGCTGGGCCGCAGTGCTGCTGGCCATCTCATTCATCTGGTTCGTGGCGCACTCGTGGCGCGCCAAAGCGCCTCTCGTTGACCTGCACATCATCCTTCAAAACTGGAACTTCGGTATCTCCTGCATCCTGATCTTCCTGCTCGGGTTCGTGCTTTACATCCAGGTGGCAATGCTGCCGCTCTTCTATCAGGAAGTGCTGGGCTATACCGCCCTCACCGCCGGAATCGTTGTCGCGCCGCGCGGCCTCGGCGCGATGATGGGCCTGCCCATCGTGGGCGCACTCAGCCACAAAATTGATAATCGTTTGATCTTGTTCGCCGGCTTCGTCATCTTCACTGTCTCCTCGCTTATGTTCGCCCGCGTCAACCTCACCATCGGACCGCTCACGCTGCTCGGCTCCATCATCGCCGCCGGATTCGGCATGAGTTTCCTGTTCGTGCCCATTGGGAACTTGGGAACCAGCACCGTCCCGAATCCGCAGATGGGGAACGCCACCGGGATTTTCAATCTCCTGCGCAACATCGGCGGATCTGTCGGTATCGCGCTGGCGCAAACCGAGCTCATTCGCCGTGCAGCCTTCCACCAGGTCAGGCTGGTCGCAGCCCTGCCCCCAAGCGATGCGGAACTGCAGCAAACGCTGGCCAGGTTCGCCTTCCACTTCGGAATCCACCTGGGGCCTGCGCACGGAATCCCGGCCGGCCTCGCCGCAATCTATCGACTCCTGCAGCAGCAGGCCATGCTGCTCTCCTTCATTGACATCTTCCGCTGGTCGGCGGTGGTCGCCGCCATCGCCGCCGTCCTCGGCTGGGCATTCCATAAAATCGATCTCTCCGAGGAGCACGGCGCCGCCGTCCATTGAGTTCACCTGGCCGTTGTGCAGGTCCGGCAAACGCCTGAATCTCAAAATGGGCAAGCCACGCGCGCGCGGCTGAGCATTTCGAGCGCATTCTTCTAAAATTGGAGGCAGTGGGTCTGATTCTCGCCAATCCGGCGCGGCATGAACGCAAGTCTTCCATCCCAACCTCATGGGATGCTCCAGCGCTGCTGCGCCTCTGGCATCTGGCCAGCCTCGACGCTCCAACCGTCGCGGTGACATGGGCCTGGGCCTTTGCATGGGCTTCCCATGTGCATCTTCCCGCCTGGATTCTGCTATCGCTGGGACTCGTGGTCTGGGCCATCTATATCGGCGACCGCCTATTGGACGCGCGGCGCTTTCAACAGAACGGCAAAGGTCAGCCTCTGCAGGAGCGGCACTATTTCCATTGGCGTCACCGCCGAATCCTGCTTTCCCTCGCGGCGGCTTCCGCCGCCACCGCGCTATGGCTGGTTGGCGCGCATATGACCCGCATAGCCATGGGCCAGGACTCGGTGGTTGCAGCAGCTGCCATGGCTTACTTCTCCGGCGTGCATACCCGCCGCGGCGCGCCTGGGTTGGCCACGCGCATCGCCAAGCGCATTGTTTCGCGGGAGTTTGTGGTCGGAGCGATCTTCAGTGCGGGGTGCATCCTGCCGGTGGTCACCATCGCAGCAACCGGCCATCAGGTCCGGCCGGTGGCGGCATTCCTGATCCCTGCAGGGCTATTCTTTGCCTTTCTGGCGTGGCTGAACGTCCGCGCCATCGGCGATTGGGAATCATTCTCCCTCTCTAACCAAGTGCAAAAAATCGCGTGGATTCTGGCAGTCTGTGGGATTGTCCTGGCGATTGGGCTGATTCCCCTGTCGCCGCGAATAGCTGCGCTTTCGCTTTCTGGCGTGGCAAGCACACTCCTCCTTGCCTTACTCGATCGCTCTCGTCGGCGCTTCACGCAGCTGGCCTTGCGCATCGCCGCAGATGCGGTACTGCTTATCCCGCTGCTTTTGGTCTTCCAGCGGATCATCTCTTGATGGAGGGCGCCGTGGATGGCAGTACTCGCCTCCGACCTCCGCGCTTTGACCACCTGGCTCGCGCCTACCGCTGGATGGAATGGTTGAGTTTTGGACCGTGGCTGGGTTGGTGCCGCACGGCATTTCTTCCGAAAACGGCACAATCGTCCCATGCACTTACCTTCGGCGATGGGGACGGACGGTTCACGGCACAACTGCTCGCGCTCAATCCGCACATTTGCATTGAAGCCATCGACGGAAGCCCGGCGATGCTCGCGCGGCTCGAAAAGAATGCCGGGGCAAATCGGCTTCGGGTGCGCACCGTAGTTGCCGATGCCCGCACTTGGAAACCTCACGCCGGAGAATCTTTCGATCTTGTCTACACGCACTTTTTCCTCGATTGTCTGAGCGATGCAGAGGTGTGCGAGCTTGTCCGGAGGGTCGCCAGGAGTTTGCCCCCCGGCGCCATGTGGTTGGTATCCGAGTTTGCGGTTCCGGCCTCCGGCCCCGGTCGTTTCATTGGACATCCGCTGGTGGCGCTCCTCTATCGCGCCTTCGGGCTTCTTACCGGGCTATCCGTCCGTCGGCTTCCGGACCATCACGCTGCGCTGGTTAACGCCGGTTTCTCGCTCGGTGCACAGCGGAAATGGCTCCTGGGCGTGCTGGTAAGTGAGTGCTGGACGCGCCAAGACCCGACCTGATGCGCTCTTCGCCCGGCCACGCTCCCGTCCTGATTGTTACAGCCATGTTAAAATCGAAAAGAAAAGCAAGGTTCCGCACCAGTCCCTGATCTCGCCGGAAGAACCCATGATCCTCTACCTCATGCGCCATGCCAACGCGGGTTTACGCCGCGACAATCCTGTAGTCGACCGCAAGCGAGGGTTGGTGAAAGAAGGCAAAGACCAGTGCATGCTGATGGCGCGGGTCTTGAGCGCGGTAGGTGCTCAGATTGACGTAATCGTCTCCAGCCCGCTGAAACGCGCGCTGCAGACAGCACAATTCGTGGGGACCGAACTCGGTTACGATTCGAAAGTCGAGATCAGTGAATCGCTCGCACCTGGCGCCGATTACCGCACCTTCCAGGATTTGCTCGCAAAATATCAGGATCGCGAAGGCATTCTGGTGGTAGGGCACAATCCCAATCTTTTCCAGTTCCTCGGCAAGATGATCACAGGCAATGGCGGCGCCGCCATACGGCTGCGCAAGGCTTCCATCGCCAAGGTGGACCTGGAACATCATCCGCCGCGGCTGCAGTGGCTTATCGATCCCCGAAGCGCCCGCGCCGTTTACGCCAGCGTGGACAAGAGGTCCCGGCCAAAGACCTCACGGAAGTAAGCAGCCTCTTTCCGTAATGACCACAGCTCCAGTTCTGCACCTGTGCGCCCGGGCTTGATCTCGATGTAGACGCGCTTGGGATACACCCGCGCGGACATGCGCAGCACGTCGCTGGCGCGATCCTGATTGAGAGCAACGGCAAGCCGCAAAAGAACAACGGCGCGATGGACGTACGCATGCTCGTCACCGGGGATATTGCGCATGGCGCGGTCGCCGGGCTGGGGGCGGCTCTTGCCCAGGTAGCGGGCGATGGCCGAGACGATGGTGCGCTGCACCGGTGTGTATCCGTACAGCTCCGAACTGGAAATGATGTATTGCGTGTGCCGATGGTGGCCCTGGTGATTGATGAACTTACCGGTATCGCGCAGCACCGCGGCAGCAGCCAGCCAGTTTTCGTATTCCGGTGGAAGCTGATGCAGGCTCCTCAATTCCGCAAAGAGCTGCATGGCGTGGGTGCGCACCGGCTCGGCCTGGTGCAGGTCGACGCCGTAACGGCGCGCCGTTGCCAGCACGCTCTCCCACCGCTCTTGTTCGAATGCACGATGCCCTCTGGCACGCATATCTGCGGACGCGAGCATCTGCACCAGGATGCCGTCGCGCAATCCAAGAGGTGAGTAGCGGAATCCAGGCAGGTCAAACGATTCGAGAAGCTCCGCGAACACCTGCGCGCCGGCCACAATAATCTCGGCACGGCGGGGTCCGATGCCTGGCACGGCCTCTCGTTCCGGCAGCGAGAGTTTTGCGATTCGACTCGCGAGCTTGCGGATGACAGGCGCCGGGGCGATGCCGGATCTCCCAGGGAGATGGTGACCGCGGTTCGTCAGACGCGAGTTACGGCGCGCCGCCTTTTTCGCGGCGGTCGTCCCCGTTTTGCCAGACTTCGCCATGGCGACGCAGGCTTCAGAAAGAGCCGCAGCAGTTCCAGAGGTCGCTATCACAGTGGAAACGCGTTCCGCATGCAAACGCCGCCGAGCGCGGCGCAGTTCGCGGCCGATGAGTTGTCGCATGCGGGCCAGATCTTCCGCGCGAGGCGGATCATCTGCCAAAAACTCCTCCGTGAGACGCACCGCGCCCAGCGGAACACTGACTGTCTCCTTGATGCGCTTGCTTTCGCTCAGCGTAATCTCACAGCTTCCGCCGCCCAGATCAATGAGCAACACGCGGCCTCCGACTCCGCTCTCACTGCTCATCAGTCCCTGGTGAATCAGGCGTCCCTCTTCAAGGCCGGAGATGATCTCCATGTTCCAGCCGGTCTCGGCTTTCACCCATGCCTGGAACGCAGACGCATTGCGCGCATCGCGCATCGCCGCCGTGGCCACCACGCGAATCTGATCGACTGCGTGCCTCTGCACCGCGCGCTGGAACCGTTTAAGCGCCCGCAGTGTGGCCGCCATGGCTTCTGGGGAAATCAGCCCGGATTCAAACACGCTCCCTCCAAGGCGAGTGACCTCGCGATCTTCATGAAGGGTCTTGAGTCGATGCTGCACAATCCGTGCGATCTTAAGTCGGCAGGAATTGGAACCGATGTCGATAGCGGCAAATGTGGGCATAAGTCGCTGGCGTGAACCCCTCTCGGGCCGAAAAAGAAGCTCTCGGTCAAGATACATGAATCGACCCCGGGCGCTCGGAATGCAGCGCACTCGTGGTACCCGCAATGTCAAAGGTTGCAATGATCCGGCTGATATTCTTAAAATGTGCCGCATTCTCCCACAATGACTCGATCTACTGTGGCCCAAGCTCGCTCGCAGAGCGGGCCTTCTGCTGCTCTTGCCTGGTTGATTCTTCTCGCCATCTTTGGCGCAGTGCAGTTTGCGTCATTGTTCACGCCGCCGTTGCTCGACGATGTGGATGCCACCCACGCTGAAGCAGCCCAGCACATGGCCCAGACCGGAAACCTGGTCACCTTGTATGTGAACGGGGTGCGCTATTTGGAGAAGCCCCCGCTGCCGTACTGGCTGGATGCCGGCCTCTACAAAGTTTTTGGGGAGAACGTCTTCTCCACTCATTTAGTGAATGCGCTGGCAATTCTGGGTTGCGCCTGGTTGATGTGGCTGTGGGCCGGCCGAGCATGGGATAGGCGTGCAGGTTTCTATGCAGCACTTGCCATGCTTACCTCGATAGGACCATTCCTCTTCACCAGGTTCTCCATTCCCGAGGCATTGCTATCGTTCCTCTTTCTGCTGGCGCTTTACTGTTTCCTCACTGGCCTTGAAAGCTCCAGGCCGATTCGCATCTATGGTATGTGGACCGCGGTGGCGCTGGCCTTGTTGACTAAAGGCCTGATCGCGCCGGTCTTCTTTATCGCCGCGGCCGTGCCTTTCCTCATGTTGAGCGGCATGTGGCGCCGATGGCGCGATTTGAAACCGTTCAGCGGCAGCCTGCTTTTTCTAGCCATCGCCGCCCCCTGGCATATCCTGTGCGGCTTGGCTAATCCCGACCAGGGGCACCCGGTGGGCAATCATCCCACACCCGGAAATGTGCACGGCTTCTGGTACTTCTACTTCATCAACGAGCATGTTTTGCGCTTCCTCGGCACGCGCTTTCCGCACGACTACAACCGCATGCCGGTTGCCTGGTATTGGCTCGCGCATCTCGTGTGGCTTTTTCCCTGGAGTCTTTTCCTGCCGGCGCTTGCAATGGTGGCTTGGAGGACGCGGCACAGCTGGGTACAGCTCTTGCGCAGCGGCACAGGCCAGACTGGAGGGGTTTACGCCGATACTGCAGCAGCAGAAAGAATAGACGGTCACGCGGAGTGGTTCGAGTTCCGTGTTCGCACGGTGTGGCTGCTCGGCCTCTACTCCGCCTTTGTGCTCCTGTTCTTTTCCATTTCCACCAATCAGGAGTACTACACCTTCCCGGCGTGGCCGGCCATCCTCATCCTGATCGCCGGAGTGCTGGCGAACACGGAAGAACAGCGCTCAGACGCTGGCCAGGCCCATCTCTCCTTCGCATGGCTGACCGGCGCCCAGGCATTCTTTGCCATGGCGGGGCTCATCATCGCGGCGGCGCTCGGATGGGCGCTTTGGGAATCGCGTAACCTGCCCTACGTGTCGGATATCGGGACCCTGCTTGCGCATCGCAACGTGGGAGGCTACACGCTCTCGATGTCTCACTTCTTCGATCTCACAGGTCCCAGCTTTGCCGCGCTGCGCCTTCCCGCCGTTCTCGCCGCGATAACGCTTCTCGTAGGGCCTGCGGCTAGCTGGTTTCTGCGTCTGCGACAGAAGCACATTGCGGCAACCATCAGCCTCGCCTTTACTTCCGCAGTTTTTCTCGTCGCCGCCCACATTGCTTTCGCGCGCTTCGATCCCATGTTGAGTTCGAAGCAGTTGGCGGACACCATTCTGGCCAAGGGCGCACCGTCTGACTCATTCATCATCTACGGCGATCAGTCGGATGCGTCGAGCGTTGTTTTCTACACGCACAATTTCTTGCGCAAGCCCGCGTACATCGTGATGCCTCCATGCTCGCCCCAAGGGATTGGGTCATCCATGGTGTGGGGATCGTGCTGGCCCGACGCGCCCAAGATCTTCCTCAGCCCTGAACAGGTTTCAGCCATGTGGGGAACGGGGAACCGGAAGTGGATCTTCGCGCAGGATGCCAACCAGCCCAAGGTGGAGAAGCTGCTCGCCGGCCGCTTGTATCACGTGCAGGACATCGCGGACAAAGCTTTGTGGACGGACAGGCCTCTACCAGCCAAATGAAGCAAGGACAGAATCACAGAGGGATGGAGTGAAGCAGTCGCTGGAAGTCGGATGGCTGCGCCGGATCCTTCTCTCCATCACTTTGCCACTCTATCCCGATGCATTTAGCATTTCGGCATGGCTGCCTACTTCCTCTTCAAAACCGAACCCGACGTCTACTCCTTTGATGATTTCCTGCGTGACAAGGAGACGGTATGGGATGGAGTGACGAACCCGACTGCTGTAAAGCACCTCCGCGAAATGAAGCCGGGGACCAAGTGGATCTTCTACCACACCGGCGATGAGCGCCGCGCCGTAGGAACAGGGACGGTTACCAGCGTGGATGCGAGCGATCCCAAAGTGCCGGTTGTGAGGGTGAAAGTTGGCAAAAAGCTTAAGACGCCAAAGACGCTAGATGAAATCAAGGCGCATAAGCTGTTCGTCGATTCGCCGCTGGTGAAGATCGGACGCCTGAGTGTGGTGCCACTCACGGCGGCGCAATGGGAGTGGTTGCTCGGTTAACCAGTTTTAATTCATCGGATCGGCTGACCAGAAGAGGTCAATTCCCTACTCTTGCCTGATCGACAGGCATTCACCTTCCCGCCCGTGCCAATCCCTCACGAGGGAGAGCGCAATGCCGAGTCCAAGGAATAAGCCGAAGCTGAAGTCCACGACATTGCCGTGAGAGAGCGCTTTGAAAGCCGCGAGGTAGTTTCTCGCAAGCATACCGAGAATCCCAACGATGAGGAGCGCGACACCGACGCGACGGGCGATTACCGGATTCACTCGAATGTTCATTGTGCTCCCTTACGAAGCCGAGTCCATTATGAGACAGATTCCGCCAAATGCAAGTCTGATTCTCGATGCAGCATCGCTTCCGGATCCGATCGCGACTCCCATACAACCTTCGACAGCACTCAGATGTCAAACAGCGCTTCCTGCTCCCGCTTTCCTTGCACCTTCTCCGGTGCTTCGCCCAGCCACCGACGCGTATTCAGCAACTGCCGCTGATCCAGCGCCCAGACCTTTCCTGTCAGTTCGTCGGCGCCTTTTCCTTCCCGCTCACACTTTTCGAACTCACTCTTCATCGCTTGCATCTTGGCATCCAGGTCGTCGATGAAGCTGAGCGCCAGCGCTTCCGGAGTCATCGGCAGCTTGGGAGAACCGAACTCAAGCTTTCCGTGGTGCGACAGGATCAAGTGCAGCACGAGTGTCTTGAGCTTCGGTGGAAAGCCGGGGAGCGAATCCATGATTCGTTCGGCGAGCGACGCGCCCATGGAGATGTGCCCCAGCAGAACGCCTTCCAGCGTGTATTCGAATCCGATATCCCAGGAAAGTTCGCGCACTTTGCCGATGTCGTGCAGGATCACGCCCGTCATCAGCAGATCGCGGTGAACCAGGAGATAGAGTGGCGCCACGCGATCGGCCAGCGTAAGCAGGCTGACCACGTGCTCCAGCAGCCCGCCCAGCCACGCGTGGTGCAGCTGCTTGGCGGCCGGTGCCTCGCGAAACTTCTCCCCCAACTCCGGATCGTTCAGGACCGTGGTGATCAGCATCTTGAGGTGAGGATCGGTGAATGAATCGACAAAGCTGGTGAGCTTTGACCAGAGCATGCCGACGTCATAGGCAGTGGCGGGCATCAGGTCAGACTTGTCGAGCTCTCCGGCTTGAGCGATCCGGAGTTGCTCCACCTTGATCTGCAAGCGATCATTAAACCGCGAGACACAACCGCGCACCTTTACCACGTCGCCACGATCGAAATCCTTTGCAATGCGCGGATCGGCAGGATCCCAGGCGCGACCCTCCAACTGCCCAGTCTTATCGCAAAGAACGAGGTTTAGATATGGTTTATTGGCCTGCGTGGTACGCTGTTGGCGCGTGAGCACCAGGAAGAAGCTGTCGAACAGCTTCCCTTCCTCCCAGGATGCAAGGTCCGCAATATAAATGTCTTTCATGCTGCGGGAAGATTACCAGAATTGCGGAGACCAGGGAGAGCGGGAAGCGGGGGGAGAAATCAAAATGCAGGAGCACGACGCACGCTCAGTCGTGATTCGAACAATGGAAGCTGGCGATGCGGAATCAATTTCTGGTTTGATCGATCAACTCGGTTACCGTCGTACCGCCGGCGAAGTTGCGTCCTGGATCAAGAGCCTGGACGGCGGCGTCGCCCAGACCGCTCTGGTCGGCTGCATAGACGGGGTCGTGGTCGGCTGGATTGAGGTCTCCATCGAGCGCCGTCTGCAGAGCGAGCCGTTTGCTTTGATCGGCGGCCTTGTGGTGGCCGATGGTATGCGCGGCCGCGGTATCGGGCGCTTGCTGTGCCGGGCCGGCGAGGAATGGGCCCGGGGCCGCGGCCTGGGCGTGCTACGCGTTACCTCGCGCAGCACGCGTACCGATGCGCACCGCTTTTACCTGCGCGACGGCTACGAATCTATCAAGACTTCGATGGTATTTGAGAAAGTTCTCTAGAAAAACAAACCGGATCAGAGGCTGAGCTCTGATCCGGTCTTTGGTTCCGTCCCGGGCTACTGCTGCGGAGCAGGAGCCTGAGTCGACGGCGCAGCCTGCGGAGCCGGCGCGCCCTGCACCTGCGGAATAGGCGTAGGCTCCAGCGGCCCTTCGTTCTTCTTGTCTTTCTTCTTCTGGCTCAGCCGTGTCTTCTGCCCGGTCGTTGTTTCGTGCTTCTTTTTCTTTTTGGATGTATTTCCGCCGAGACCCAGCGCCGCGGACTGCGTCTGGCGAGCAGCCACTTCGGCCGCGTCGGGTGCCGGAGTCGCATACGGATCCGGGGCGGGCACGCCGTTGGTGCTGGCGCTTTTCTTGTGTTTCTTTTCCAGCCGCGCCCGATCCGCAAAGCGCGTCTTGTGCTGCGGTGGCGCCTGCTCAAACGGATTCTCCGGCTCGGGAGCCTGGGCCTGCTCGCTGCCTGCGCCGGCGTCTTCGGTGGCGCCCTGAGGCTCTGAAGGCAGCGTCTTGGTAGGCGCTCTGCCGTAACGGATCTTTTCCTTCTTCCCCGGCTTCTCTTGGGCCAGTTCGTCCTTCGTCTTGCCCTTCTTGCGCTTGTCTGCCTTGGTGGGCTTTTCAGTGTTGGCCAATTCCAGCTTGGGCGCGGACTTCTGCCGGAAGTGCGGCGTCTCGCGGAACCGGGTGCGCTCTACCTTTTTCTTTTTCTTCGGCGCTGGGGGCGTGTAAGCAGCATAGGAGATTGGCACTACCCGGGCATTCGGGCTTGCCCCCGTATCCACATACCCCGGCTTGATTTCAATGTAGGCGTCCTCGCGCATCTTGGTCAGATAGGCGCGGATGGCCGGCTCCATCTTCGATTCGTAATATGCCTCGGTGGCCTGCTCCTGAACATCCTTGAATGCCGGGACGCCGCCGGGGATGTGCTCCACCACCTTGAAAATCACATATCCCTGCCGCGTCCGGATGGGGGCGCTCACCCCACCTGAGGGCAGATCGAATGTGGCATCCTCAAAAACTTTTGCGAGTTGACCGCGCTTGTAGGTTCCCAGATCGCCGCCTTGCGCTGCCGTTTGCCCGTCGCTCGAAGTCCTCGCAAGCTGCGCAAAATCGGCGCCTGCCTTCAGCTTGGCCTCGATGTCTTCAGCTTTAGCTTTGGCTGCAGCCACCTTGGCCGGGTCGTCCTCACCGGTTGCCGAAGGAGTACCCGTAGATACCAGGATCTCGCTTAGGCGAATGCTCTCCGGCTGGATGTACTGGTCCTTGTGCGCTTCGAAGTAACGCTCCACCTCGCCCGGAGTGATCTGAATATGCGCACCAACCTCATCCCGCATCACTTCGCGTGTGATGATCTGATTGCGAATATTGGCCTTGAAATCCTCGAATGAGACGCCCTGCTCTTCGGCGGCCTTTTGCAGGTCCTCGAGAGAGCCCAGGTGGTACTGCTTTCGGATGTCGTTCAGCTGGTTGATCAGCTCGGTCTCGCCGGTGATTCCGAGTTCCTTGCCCTTGGAGAGCCACAGCTGCTGGTCGATCAGGTTGCGCAGCAGGTCCTTGTGGGCTTCGGAGATCTGCTGCATCGAGGCTCCGTGCTGATGGGCCTCGTCGTCCAGCTCCTTCATGGCGCGATTGTAGTCAGAACTGGTGATGATCTGATCATTCACGCGGGCGATGATCTCTTCGACGGTGACGCCGCCATAGGGGCTGGCCGGTTCGGCGGGACGCGTTTGCGCCAGGGCGGCGGATGCAAGCAGCATCGTGCCCAGCACGGATACCGCGGAATTGCCAAGGAATCTCAGGTTCATAGGTTGTTTAACAGCAGGCGAGCCGGTCGGAAAATCTCCACCTGGGTTATAGACGCTATTGTAAATCCCAGGAGAGCGAAGGGGGTTGGAATCGCCTTCTTCCATGTGATGAGCAATATTCGGCGCTTATACACCCCGGAAAAGGGAATGGTGAAATAACAGCTACCTGCGGCTATGCAAGGGCGTCCAATAAGGAAGTGCTATATACTCAAGCACAAGGCTGCGCTGCCGGGCCTAAATTGTCCATGCCTGCCGCAACTGCCGCCGGAGGTTCCTTCCGCTTATGACACCCCGCGCCCGCCGGGCTCTTTTTACCCTCATCCTCTTTTTCGCCGCCTGCGCAGTCACCGGCACCATTCTGCAACGCAAAGTGGGGGCACAGTCATCCGAGGATGAAAGCCAGCTTCGCGACAATCTGAAGGCGTTCACCAACGTGTACGCCCTGGTGGAGCAAAACTACGCGGAGCCCATTACCGGCGACAAGATCGATTCGGTGATCTATGACGGAGCGATCCCGGGAATGCTGCGCACCCTCGATCCCCACTCGAACTTCTACGATCCCAAAGCTTACGCCAAGATGCGCGAAGACCAGCGCGGCCACTATTACGGCGTTGGGATGGTGATTCAGCAGCAGGGTAACAAGATTTATGTCATAACCCCTTATGAAGGAACCCCTTCGTTCCGCGCCGGCATCCGCCCGGGTGATGTCATCGTCGCCGTCGATGGCAAGCCGGTTGAGGTGGCCAATCAGAGCGATGGAGCGCTCAATTCATCGGACATGGTGGCCAAGGCCCTCAAGGGGCCTAAGGGTACGCACGTTCAGGTGAGCATGCAGCGGGACGGTCAGCCCAAGCCGTTGGTCTTCGACCTTGTGCGCGACGAGATTCCACATCCCTCCGTCGACCTCAAATATGAGATCAGACCCGGCGTGGCCTACATCCATGTGACGCAATTTCAGGAAACCACCGGCCAGGAAGTGCAGGATGCCATCGCCAGCTTCAGCAACCTCAAGGGTCTGGTTCTTGATCTGCGCGGCAACCCGGGCGGTCTGTTGAGCCAAGCAGTGGACGTCTGCGATCACCTGCTGGCCAAAGGGCAGACGATCGTCTCCCAGCGCGGCCGCGCCTATCCGGATCAGAACTACGTGGCGACGCACGGCAACGGCGGCAAGACTTTCCCCATTGTGGTGCTGGTGAATCGCAACACGGCTTCTGCGGCGGAGATCGTCTCCGGCGCGCTGCAGGACCATGATCGCGCTCTGATCGTGGGTGAAACCACATTCGGCAAGGGTCTGGTGCAGACTGTGTATAACCTGAGCGACAATACCGGGCTGGCGCTGACGACGTATCACTACTACACGCCGTCCGGCCGATTGATTCAGCGAAATTACAACGGCGTTTCCCTGTACGACTACTACTACAATCACGCCGGCGCCGAAGCCCCGGACAACGAAAACCGCGACGTGAAGCTGACCGATTCAGGCCGTACCGTCTACGGCGGCGGCGGTATCACGCCGGATGAAAAGATTCCCACGCCCAAATCGAATCACTTCCAGGACGACCTGCTCTATCGCGGGACCTTCTTCCACTTTGCGCCGCATTACCTTGCGAATCATACGGTGGGTAAAGACTTTGAGGTCAACGACGCCGTAATGTCGGATTTCAAGCAGTATCTGACCGCGCAGAACGTTCCCTTTACAGACAAGGACATCACCGACAACCTGGAGTGGCTGAAGGTGAACATCAAGGCGGAACTGGTGGGCAATCAGTTTGGGCAACTGCAGAAATTGCTGACGCTGGCGCAGTGGGATCCGATGATTCAGAAGGCCGTCACCTATCTGCCTGAAGCGCAGGCCCTCGAAGATCACGCCCACAAAGTACTAGCCGAGAAGGCGCAGGCGAGAAATGCTGCCGCGCAGGGCGTCGCATCCCAGCAGCAGTAAGGTAATTGATCGTTGGACAAGGGACGGGCTGTCGGCCCGTCCCCTGTCATTTGTGGTCTGCACAGCCCTTGGTGGCGCCCATCACAGCGGCGCGCGACGCAATCGGCTTACGCTCGCGGAAATCGGGAGTGTTTGCCATGGAGCCCTCAGCCTCTGAAAGTGCAATCCTGATTGAAAACCTGCAGAGCGCGTTCGAAGGCGAATCCAACGCGCAAGCCCGGTACCTGGAGTTTGCCCGCAAGGCAGACGAAGAATCTTGGCACGGGATTGCGAGCCTTTTCCGCGCGGCTGCCCGGGCTGAGCAGATTCATTCAGCCAACCATGCCCGCATCCTACGGCAATTGGGTGGCGAAGCGCTGTGCATCGTGCCGCCGGTCGAAATTGGTACAACCATTGAGAATCTCCGGTTTGCGCTCGGGAACGAGCGTTCTGAAGTTGAGACGTTCTATCCCGAGTTCCTGCAACAGGCACGGGAATGCCGCGACGTAACCGCTATCCGCGCGTTCATGTGGGCCTACGAGGCGGAGAAGTCTCATGCGCGCATCTTTCTCGATGCGATCGAGTGCATGGAAAGCCAGGATCCAGATTCATGGCCGCATAGCCAGAAGGAGTTCTGCGTCTGCCCAATCTGCGGAGTGGTACGCCACGGCGAGGATGAGATGGAGATGTGCGGCGTCTGCCACTGCGCATGGAGCCGCTTTGAACGTGTCCGCTAGACCGAGCCGTTAACGCTGGCTGATTTCGCCCGCCATAACGCTGCGGTTGAATTCCGCTGAGCCATTGCGGGGAACCGTGAGCGACGGCCATTGCGGACCGGCAAGGTGCTTGGCCAAAAACACGATTTGACCGATGTGATACGGATAATGGGCAAGCTGACGGTTGATCGCCTGGATCACGGAGTGGGCTTCACCGCGAATGGTAACCGGCCGCGCGAGGTCAGACTGTGTCAGCGCCTCAAGGGCAGTGAAGATACAGTTCCAGCCCTGCTCCCAGGACTCCATTAACGCTGCTCGCGTCGGGGGCGGCTCCACGAACTCACTGTCGCGATCTCGATCCGGTTTCTCCCCGTCGCTGGTCAGAAAGTCGGTCCAGCGGGAGCGCATGTTACCGGCCATGTGCTTGACGATAAGAGCAATGGAGTTCGATTCCTCATCCAACGCCATGAACAGTTGTTCGTCGCTCACCTGCGCCAGGGCGCGTTCAGCCTGCCGTTTGTAGTAGCGGAAGAGTTCGACTGCGTCGTCGAGATACGATGTGGTGAATTTGAGGGCCATTGGCTCCACCCGTTTCGATTCACCGGGAAATGCCGGCACTCCCTGATGGTATCGCCAGGTACGTCTCCGATGGGTTTGCAGTTGGCGAACAGGCGTGCGGCAGTGCAGAATGGCTTGAATCCCTGCAGTGCAATCGACTCGCGCGGATTGAGCGCGAAACGAGGAGTCCGGATGCATTCACCCTGGCTGGGCGAGTTTATGGGCACGATGATGCTGGTGTTGCTCGGCAACGGCGTTTGCGCGGCGGTGACACTTCGCAAATCCTACGCGGCCGATGCCGGCTGGATGGTCGTCGCGACGGGATGGGCCCTCGCGGTCATGTGCGGCGTGATGGTGGCACAGGGATTTGGGAGCCACGATGCGGCGTTGAACCCGGCCATCACATTGGCGGCCGCGGTGGTAAGCGGGCATTATGCGCAGGTGGTTTGGCTGTGGTCCGCGCAACTGCTCGGCGGCATCTGCGGCGCATCCCTGATGGCGCTGCATTACGCCCCGCACTGGGGCGTCACCCCCGATCCAGCCGCGAAGCTCGGCGTCTTCTGCACCGCCCCGGCGATCCCACGGGTCTGGGCCAATCTCTTCAGCGAAATCCTCGGGACTGCCGTGCTGGTCATTGTGGCAGGCGCAATTTTTTCACCCGGCGTGGCCGAGCACGGACCTGCTGCCGGCATCGGGCCATGGCTGGTCGGGAGCCTCGTGTGGGGCATCGGGCTCTCGTTGGGGGGCACCACCGGATATGCCATCAATCCGGCGCGCGATCTCGGTCCGCGCATTGCGCACTTTCTGTTGCCCATTCCGGGCAAGGGCAGTTCCAACTGGGGCTACGCGCCCGTTCCAGTCATCGGTCCGCTTCTCGGCGGGTTGTTGGCGGGCGTACTGCTGCGCGCCGCGCATCCATGGTAGCGACTTCTGGAAGAGGCACCTGCGGCGGCTAACTTGTGCCGCGACGACAGGAGATCAAGCAACCTCGATCAGGATCTTGCCGAAGCGACCCGGCTCCCGATCCCATGCGGCCAAAATCTCTGGCGTCTGCTCAATGGGGATCGTGTGGGTCACCGCCTCGTCCACCGGGAACCGCCTCTCTTCCAGCATGCGAATCACGGCGCGAAAATCCTCCGGCTGCGCATTACGGGAACCCAGAATGTCCAACTCCTTTTGCACAAATAGCCGAGTCTCGTAGGCCACGTCCTGCTTGGCGTAGCCGATATAGACCACTCGACCGGTGAACGCGACTTCCTCGACGGCGGTGCGAAACGTCTTCGGCAAACCGATGGCCTCGATGATCACATCGGGACCGCGGCCGCCGGTGAGGTCCGCAAGAGCAGTATGCAGATCCATGGCGGCAGAGTTGATTGCGTGGTGCGCGCCCGCTTTCCGGGCTGTCGCCAGCTTGGATTCCTCCACGTCAACGGCAATGACGGTTGCGCCGCGAAAGGCAGCGCCGGCCACCGCGCCCAGACCCACGCCGCCGCACCCGATCACTGCCACAATGTCTCCTGAGGCAACTCGCCCCCGCGATGCGGCGTGGAAGCCAACGGTGAGCGGTTCGACCAGACAGAGTTCCTTGAGCGACAGCTCAGCGCGATACAGCCGGTCCGCGGGCACGGCGACGAACTCCGCCAGCGCCCCATCCCGCTGCACGCCGAGTGTCTGATTGTTCTGACACGCATTGGGCCTGCCCCGCAGGCAGGAGGCACACTGTCCGCACGCTGAGTAAGGAGAGAGTGTAACGTTGGTTCCCGGCTGCCACTCCGAGTGCCGCGGATTCAGTTCGGCCACGGTGGCGGCAATCTCATGCCCAGGAACGCGCGGATAGGTCACCAGCTGGTTCAGCCCGCGGAAGGAGTTCAGATCGCTTCCGCAAAGGCCTACCTTCCGCACCCGGAGGAGAATCTCATCTTCATGCGTCGACGGTTCCGCCACCTCCACCAGTTCGGCACAACGCGCTTCGCGCAGCACAATCGCTTTCATCCGTCTTGTTCCGCCCCCCGGTACGATCATATGCAACCCAACCCGTAAAGAGGCCCTGAGTTGTATTCTGGCGGTGCTGGTTGATCGCTGCTTTAGGAAGGTCTCTGCGCCGCATGATGGGTTCTGTGCTGCAAATCGATCCTCGCGATAACGTTGTGGTGGCGCTGGCGCCGCTGGAGCCCGGATCGGAAGTCGGCTATGGAGAGCCCACACGCAAATGCGTGGTGGCTGAGGCGGTTCCCGCCAAACACAAAATGGCGATTGCGGACCTTGAGCCCGGGGATCTGATCCGCATGTACGGCATGGTGGTAGGTGAAGCCACCCAGCCAATCGTTCGGGGCGGGCGCATCACCACAAGCAATATTCGCCATCGGGCGGACGCTTACAGGCCCCAGCGCCGTCCCGTTCCCTTCGCATTGCCCGATCCGGCGCCTTGGGCTGCTCGCACCTTCATGGGGTACCACCGCGCCGATGGCCAGGTAGGCACGCGCAATTACTGGCTGGTTCTGCCGATGGTCTTCTGCGAAAACCGCAACGTGGAGACGATGCGGGAGGCGCTCGAAGAAGAGCTGGGCTATGGACGCGAACGCGGCAACTATCGTCAGCACGTGCGCGCGCTCGTTGAGAAGCGACATGCACCCGCTGGTCCGCTCACCTCAGCCACGGGCGACACCATCGAATCGCGCCGCGCCGGCCGGGTCTTTCCGAATGTTGACGGCATCCGCTTCCTCACCCATCAAGGCGGTTGCGGCGGCACGCGCCAGGACGCGCAGGCGCTCTGCGGCTTGCTCGCCGGTTACATCCATCATCCCAACGTGGCTGGCGCCACAGTTCTCAGCCTGGGCTGCCAGAACGCCGAAGTCCGCATGCTGATGGACGAGCTGCGCGCGCGCGATCCCAAGATGACCAAGCCGGTCCTTGTCTTCGATCAGCAACGCACCGGGCGCGAGTCCGCGCTCATGACGGCCGCGCTCGATGAGACTTTTTCAGCACTCGCCGAAGCCAATCGCGCCCAGCGCGCACCGGCTCCGCTCTCCGCGCTCACCGTCGGCCTCAAGTGCGGCGGCTCCGACGGCTTCAGCGGAGTCTCCGCCAATCCAACGCTCGGCTACTTGTCCGATCTGCTCGGTGAGTTGGGCAGCACCACCCTCCTCTCGGAGTTTCCCGAATTGCACGGCGTGGAGCAGGAAATGATCGACCGCTGCGCCACCGACGAGCTTGCGCAACGTTTCTACGACCTGATGCAGGCATATTCGGCGCGCGCCAAGGCGGTGCACTCCGGATTCGAGATGAATCCATCGCCCGGCAACATCGAAGATGGCCTCACGACCGACGCCATTAAATCCGCCGGGGCTGCTCGCAAAGGTGGAGTGGGGCCCATCCGCGGCGTGCTCGATTTTCCGCAGTACGCCACAACGCCAGGATTGAACCTGCTGTGCACGCCAGGCAACGACGTGGAGTGCGTGACTGCGCAGGCTGGCGCAGGCGCCAACCTCGTCCTCTTTACCACCGGACTGGGCACGCCCACCGGCAACCCGGTTGCCCCCGTCGTGAAGATTTCAACCAACAGCGCGCTGGCCGAGCGCATGCCCGACATCATCGACTTCGACGCGGGCGGTATCGTCACGGGCGCTACGACAATCCCTCATTGCGCCGCGAAACTGCTCGATTTCTGTATTGAAGTGGCAAACGGCAACAGGCTCACCAAAGCCGAGCTGCTGGGACAGAACGACTTCATCCCGTGGAAGCGCGGCGTCTCGCTCTAGCTCATCGGATACTACTCAAGATACGAACCCACCACTGCCAGCGCCGCGATCGCCGCAGTCTCCGCGCGCAGGATGCGCGGGCCCAGCGAAGCCGGTTGCCAGCCATTGGCATCGAAGAGAGCTTCTTCCTCCGGAGCCCAGCCGCCTTCCGGTCCAAAGGCGAGTTCCAGAACCGGGATCTGATTTCCCGCCTCGCGCATGGCATTCTCCACACGTGCGCGCAGGGTGGTGCTGCGCTCTTGCTCCGCCAGTACGATGCGGGTAGCGTCGGATTCGGCGCGCACTCGATTGGGTAGCGGACTCGGCTCGTGGATGAGAGGCACATCCGACCTGCGGCACTGCTGCGCCGCTTCATGAGCGATGCGCCGCCAGCGGTCCACACGTTTTCCAGCCGCCATGGCTAGGTGCTTTTCGGTTCGCCGCGCGATGACCGGCGCTATGGCCGCCACTCCGAGTTCCGTCGCCTTCTCGATGCCCCACTCCAGGTGATCGAACTTGAAGATCGAGATAACGAGAGTAATGGGCAACGCCGGTTCAGCCTGAACTTCGGCAAGCAGGTTGAAGCGGACTTCGGTGGGCGTCACCGCTGCGATTTCCGCATGGTAAACATGCCCACCGGCTACGATCTCGGCTTCAGTTCCGGTCTGCGCACGTAGGACGCGCGCCAGGTGCTCGGCCTGCGCACCGGTTAAAACTGCAGTGGCTTCATCCCATTCTTCGGCAATCCAGCGGCGGCGTGTCATCAAGTGTCCTTGGCAGAAATCTTAGCTGCTCGGCTCTGTCGCCGCCAGTGGTGCTATCCCCAGAAACACTAAGGGGGCGCTTGCCGCGCCCCCTAAGAGTGTTGCCTGTTGAGTTGGTCCGCTACTACTTCTTCTTCGCTGCCTTCTTCGCGGCCTTCTTCGCAGGTGCTTTCTTGGCTGCCTTTTTCGTTGCCATTTGCCTATTCTCCCTTTTCGATGCTTCGCATCGAGACTGCAATTTGATTTGCAGTTGAGGAATGTATAGATTCACGCATCGCAAGTGTCAAGAAAAAAACGTAGGGTACGTGGAAAAAGTGGCAACAATTTTTTCAAACCTGAATAGCCCGTTGTCGGCGTCGCCTCTCAGATGAGGTGGCGCGCTCGCGCCACCATGAGCAACAAACCCATGATGAAGTCATTCCATGCATGCGCGAAAATTGCCGGCCGCAGGTTTCCGCGGAGCACGACCACCAGACTGAAGAGCACGCCGAAGGTCGACAGCAGCACCATGTTGTGAATGCCCTGGTAACCGTGTGCCAAGCCGAACATCGATGCGGACAAAACTACGCCCCACACGATTGCGCCGCGACCCCACGCTGTGAACTGCCGCTGGAAATAGCCGCGAAATACAAGCTCTTCAATGAGGCCGGCCATCGCGCAGACCACAGCCCAGGCCAGTACCTCACGCCCGTTGGAAGGCGCGAGCGAGCCGAGTGTGTGGAGCAGGTGCTGTTGCCCCGGATTGGGAGGCATCGGTTTGCCGTGTGGCCCGAAGAAGGAATGGTGGTGCACGGCGGCGTCGATCACGAACCAGGTGACGTTGATCGTTCCCAGCACGATCAGGCTGCCAATCCAGAACAATCCCGCGATGCCAAGATCGAGAAAGAAGGACCGAGTGCCACCCGACAGATTGCCGAACAAGGAACGAAAGGGAACCTTGCGCAGGCGCAGGCCGAGGTACACCCAGGCAAGCATCAGCACTTCCGAGAAGACGGTGCTGGCATAGGTGAAGAGCCGATTCTCATGGGCGGCGGCGCCGGCGGTTCCGGACATTTGCCGCGCTCCTTCCAAGGAGAGCAGTCCGATCCCGGCAATCAGAAGAATGGTGTGCCACACGGGGGCGATGGGACCTTCCGCTGCCGGAACTAAAGGTGAGTGCTCAGGCGGTGAGACTTCGATCTGGACATTCTCCGTGTCCGGCATGTGTGTCCTTTCGGGTGCGGCTTGAGTTGAGTGGTCACCCCGATTATGCCTCAACATTCGATGACATTGAGCGCCAGGCCGGCAAGGCTGGTTTCTTTGTACCGCGATTGCATATCGAGTCCGGTCTGGTACATCGTGTGGATGACCTGGTCGAGGGAGACCTTGTGAGCTTCGGTTTCATTGAGCGCGATCCGCGAGGCCTGTACCGCCTTGACCGCACCCATGGCGTTGCGCTCAATGCAGGGAATCTGCACCAGGCCGCCGATGGGGTCGCAAGTCATACCCAAGTTGTGCTCCATGCCGATCTCGGCGGCGTGCTCCACCTGGCCGTTGCTGCCGCCCAGGGCAGCAGTCAACCCGCCTGCCGCCATGGAGCACGCCACTCCTACCTCGCCCTGGCAACCGACCTCTGCGCCGCTGATCGAAGCATTCTCCTTGTACAGCACGCCGATTGCAGCGGAGGTGAGGAAGTAGCGCATCATGCCATCTCCGTTTCCGCCGAGGAATCGTTCGTAGTAGCGCGCGACTGCCGGCACCACGCCGGCAGCGCCGTTCGTCGGTGCGGTCACTACCCGGCCGCCGGCAGCATTCTCCTCGTTCACGGCGATGGCGTACACCGTCAGCCAATCGAGTGGCGCCAGAGGATCCGTTGCCTTACCAGCCGCCTCCTTCTCAATGAGCCGTTCCACCAGACGGTGCGCGCGCCGTCGCACGTTCAACCCTCCGGGCAATATGCCTTCGGTGGCGATACCGCGATCCATGCACGACCGCATCGCGCTCCAGATGCGCTCGACGCCGTCCCGAACCTCCTGCTCCGGGTCGCGAGCACCGCGCGCTTCTGCCAGTGCACATTCATTCCGGAGCATTAACTCGCTTATGGTCAGGTTGTGCTCCCGCGCGAGCGCAAGCATCTCGGCTGCGCTATGAAACGGGAGCGGCACTTCGTCCTGTTGCCTTTCGCTCACCTGCTCGCCAGACGAGCCCGGAAGATCTTCCGTGATAAACCCGCCACCAATTGAAAAGAACGTGCGCTGCACCAGTTCTGAACCGGCGGCGTCGAACGCCGAAAATCGCAGGCCATTGGGATGCTGCATCTTCGCGCCGGGCGGATACATCTCCGAAGTGTGAAAGATCAGATCGCGCTCTTCTTCAAACCCGATCTTCTTACTGGCCGCCAGATGAATTTCGCGTTGCGCGCGAATCTGCTTCAGCACGGATTCGATGTTCTCCGGGTTCACAGCGGCAGGTTCATTTCCCGCCAGTCCGAGGAGGACCGCGCGATCGGTGGCATGGCCTTTGCCGGTGAGCGCCAGTGAACCATACAGACCCACCTGCACACCTTGGACGCGCTCCAGCAGCCCCGCATCGTCAAGACCGGCAGCAAAACGGAATGCGGCGCGCATCGGGCCCATCGTATGCGAACTGGAAGGACCAACACCGATTTTGTAGAGATCAAAGAGACTCGTCGTCACGGGGAGCATTTTAGCCCTGCAGGGCTATGGCTGGCTCAACGCCACATCGCCTTCTGGGAAAGCGAGAGCCCGCTCCAGAATCGAAGCGGGCTCAAATGCTGAGGTACTCACATGCTTAGCGGCCGTGGAAACCACCACCACCATGGAACCCACCGCCACCGCCATGGAAGCCGCCGCCGCGGAAGCCACCAACGTGCCCATAGCCGCCACCGCGATAGCCGCCGATATGACCGCGCGGAGCGGTGTAGCGTCCGTGGCCGTAGTAGCCTTCACCGCCGTACCAGCCGCCCCAACCGCCGCCCCAGCCCCAGCCCATGCCCATGCCGCCCCAGCCGAAGGGAGCAAAGCCCCATCCGAACGGGCTATACATGGGTCCCGGGCCAATGAACGTGTAGCCCATCATGTACGGATCCCAGAACCAGCCGGGGTAAGCCGCATCGGCGTACTCGTCCGCCATTTGGTTGTTGGCCTCGGCCAAGTACTTGGAGCGCAACTTGCTCCAGTTGAAGAGGCCGTCGGTCGAACGGTTGTCCTCCAGGTACTGCGCCTTTTCCTTATCCAGAGGCTTGCCAGTCTCAGCGCTCGCCAGCAGGAATTCATGGTTACCTTTGACTTCCCTGCCGCGTTCGTCGGGCAATTCCACATCCGCCTTGCCCTTGAACACCATCACTTCCGGATGGCTCGCGTCGAACTCGTAGTAGCCGGTCTTCTGCAGGCGTGTGACAACACCTGCATCCAGCATCTGCAAATTGTTCTCGTCGTGGATCTCATCCACCTCAACAGCTGCCTTGCCCCGGACGAGCTGCACCTCGGTTTCATTCATCAACGGCGAAACCATCTTCACTTCGCTGTTTTTGCCGACGCGCAGAAACACGCCCGGCGTGAGCAGCACTTCCGCACGGCCTACGCCTGTCGTAAGCTCCTGTCCCTCATCGAGAGCTGCGTTCCCAATGTCGTTACGGGAGATTCTCTGCCCGTTTATGGCGACCGCGCCTTCAATATAGTTCACCGTTCCCGGGCCTGCCGGCGGCGCACTGGAGTCGTCTGACTGTGCCACCATCGGGCCAGCCGTCATTCCCAGCGCAAGCAGCGGAATCATCATCCATCGGCTTTTCATACCCTCAAATACCTCACTTCGTTAGATGGGAATATCTGCGAAAAGTCGCGGTACCCAAACTGCCGCAGCGCCTGTATTTATGCGGTTAATCGCGCAACACCGATCCCGCGGAAAAGTTGCGGAGGGGCGACTTTTCCCACCAGGCGATACACTGAACAGTTCCGCTGCGCCGGCCGAGGAGCCGTTCCGCAAGCCCGTTCGAACGGAGAAGGATATGACCGAAGCAGGAGCCCTCGAAGCTCAGATCAGCCAGCAGATCGTGGCCTCAATGAAGGCGCACAACGCGGAGCGCACCGGCACGCTGCGCATGATCAAGACCGCTCTCAAAAACAAGTCCATCGAGAAGCGGGGGCCGCTCACGCCAGCCGAGGAGCAGCAGACGCTCGCCACCATGATCAAGCAGCGCCGCGACTCCATCGAGCAGTTCACCAAAGGCAATCGCCCGGAACTGGCCGCCAAGGAAGCCGCCGAGATCACGTTGATCGAAGAGTTCCTGCCCAAGACGCTTGATGCTGCCGAATTGAGCGTGATTGTGGATGAGGAGATTGCTGTTCACACCTCCGAAACCGGGCAGCGCCCCACGCAAAAGGAGATGGGGCAGGTGATGAAGCGCGTGCAGGCCCGGATTCAGGAGACGGGGAAGCGCGCGGAGGGCCGCGTGGTCAGCGAAGCAGTGAAAACCGCTCTAGCCAGTTAAAATCATTCCGGCTTCTACTTCCTTCCAACGAGGTCACGCATGTTCTGTCGCCGAGTAATCGCGCGCGTTGCCGCTGCGCTCTTTTTCACTTTCTGCATTGCAGGCCTGGCTCACGCGCAGGACGCGCCCAACGGGCAGCACGTCTTCTTTCGTGTGACAGCCGGTTCATCCCTGAGTGCGCCGGTGAGCGGCCGGCTGCTCATCTTCCTCAAGCCCGGCTCCGGCGACAAGGAAGTGACGATCAGCGAGTTCCGCCCAACGGAAACATGGGTCTGCGCGCGCGAGATCCGCGACCTTGCGCCGGGTGCATCGGTCGAGGTGGACGCGAACGAAATCTCCTACCCCAAGCAGTTCTCCACTCTGCCGGCCGGCAACTACGAGGCGCAGGCCGTGCTCGACGTCAATCACTCCTACAACTACGGCGGCCGCTCGCCGGATGACTGGGTCAGCAGTGTGGTGAATCTCGCGAACTGGCATCCTGGAACCGGCGACGAACCGGTGCTCACGCTCGCACAGCACGCGCAGGAAAATCCCGCTCGCGCCGGAATGCTGGCCAAGGTGAAGCAGGAGGCCACACCTGACGTGGCGCGGCGCGAAGAGTTTCAAAGCCCGCTGCTCACTCAGTTCTGGGGCAGGCCGATGAAGATTCGCGCCTGGGTAATTCTGCCCCCCGGCTACTCCGACCACAGCAAGAAGACCTACCCAACCGTCTATTGGACTCACGGCTTCGGCGGCAACCTTCCATATTCGCTGTTCACCGGCATGGCCATTCACGAGCGCATGAAGAAGGGCGAGATGCCGCCGATGATCTGGGTCATGCTGGACGAGTCCATCCCCGAAGGCACGCACGAGTTCGCCGACAGCGTGAACAACGGCCCGTGGGGCGCGGCCTTGACCACCGAGTTCATTCCTTATCTCGAATCGAAGTACCGCATGGATGCGCGCCGCGACGGGCGGTTCGTGCAGGGCCACTCCAGTGGCGGCTGGGCGTCGCTGCAGCTTGAGGTGAACTATCCGAAGGTGTTCGGCGGAACCTGGTCCACCTCGCCCGATCCCAGCGACTTCCACGACTTCACCGGGATCGACCTCTACGCGCCACATGCGAATGCATTTCACAAGCCGGATGGCACGCCGTATCCGATTGAGCGCGATCACGGAAAGGTGCTCGCCACCTTCGAGCAGTTCACGCATTTGGAAGACGTGCTCGGCCCCTACGGTGGGCAGGTGGCTTCGTTCGACTGGGTCTTCTCGCCCAAGGGCAAGAGCGGCGCACCAGAACAGATGTTCGATCACGTCACCGGCGATATCCATCCCGACGTGGTCGCTTACTGGCACGACCACTACGATCTGGCGCATGACGTAGAGGCGCACTGGGCGGAACGTGGTAAAGACTTGAAGGGCCGCATCCACCTCTACGTGGGCACTGCAGACACGTTTTATCTGGATGGTGCGGCGCACAAGTTCGAAGCGAGGCTGAACAAGCTGGGCGCCGACCCGCACTTCACCTATATCCCGAATCGCACCCATTTCGATCTATACGTGGTGGGCAAGGATCGCATGGGCCTGTTCGACGAAATCGGCGCGCAGATGTGGGCAGTGGCGCGGCCACATCATCCCTGGAAACCTGCGACGCAGCCCGCGCCGGCAGGCAAGTAGCCGAGAAGCATGAAAAGATGAGGCCCGCCGAGATGCTTCGGCGGGCCTCGTCTTTGTGAAGGTGAGATTATCGTCAGCTGGCACGAGCGGCGGGTGCAGCTTTGAGAAGGCCTGCTCCTTCCGCCATGCGCTCCAGCCGCGCGCGTGTGGCCGCTGCTGGGGGGACCAGCGGCAGCCTGACTGTCTCCGAGCACTTGCCCATCATGCTCAGGACGGTCTTCACCGGCGCGGGGTTCGACTCCCAGAAGTTCGCCTCAAAGAGAGTGGCGTAACGCGCCTCGAGTTCGCGGGCCGCATCCCACTGGTTATCGAGCGCTGCGCGAATCATGCGGCCGACCTCCAGTGGAACTTCATTGGAGGCTACGCTGATTAAGCCGTGCGCACCGACGCCGATCGCCGCCAGGGCCAAGTTATCGTCGCCCGAGAAGATCTTGAATCCGCGCGGAGTGGTGTGCACGAGCTGCGCAATCTGCGGCAGCTTGCCACTGGCTTCCTTGATGGCCTGAATGTTCGCCGCGCCATGGATGAGCCGCCGGACGGTTTCCGGCTCGAGGTTGGCGGCGGTGCGACCGGGCACGTTGTAGAGGCAAATCGGCAGCGGATCGACCGCCTTGGCCAGCGCGAGAAAGTGCTGGTACTGCCCCTCCTGCGTGGGCTTGTTGTAGTAAGGACTGGCGGAGAGCACGGCGCTGACGCCTTTGACCTGGCGCAGCCTGCCCGCCATGTGCAGCAATGTCCGCGTGGAGTTATGCGTGCAGCCGGCCCAGACTGGCACGCGGCCCATGGCCGCCTCCACCACGATGCGAACCGCATTCAGCCACTCATCTTCATCGAGGGTCGCGGCTTCGCCGGTGGAGCCGCAGGCCACGATGAAATCAATTCCACATTCGATCTGCCAGTTCACCAGCGCCCAAAGGGCCTGCTCGTCGATTGCGCCGTCGGGCCGAAAGGGCGTGACGATCGCGGTGCCGCATCCAGTTGTTTCCATGACAGGCTAGTTTATAACGATTTCTTCTTGCGGAAATGTGTTCAGGAGTGGCGGCGCAGAAAAGAGGGAATGTCGCGGGCGCCTTGGGTAAAGGCGACAATCTCAATGTGCTCGTCAAACAGGCGATATACGATGAGATACTTGCCAACCGCCCAAAACTGTATGGACCTATCGGCAACTTCTTTGCGGACATGCCCTACGCCCGGATTCTGCGCCAGCATTTCGCAGGCATCGAGAAGTTTCGCGATCCAGCGGTTCGCCGCTTCGATATCGTCCCGAGCGATGTACTCCCAAATTCCATCGAGTTCCCGAAGCGCTTCGTTACTCAGGACGTACGAACTCATGCAATTCGCTTTCTGCGTTCTTCCGATTTCCGCCGAAAATGCTCGCGGACTTCCTCGGCAGTCACGTGTTCGCCGCGATCGAGTGCATCGATCCGCGCCTTGAGTTCGCGATTGAACTCCTCGATCTGCTCCTTGCGCGACTTTTCCTCACGCTCCAGCAGGCGCAGCGCCTCACGCACCACTTCGCTGGCCGAGGTGTACCGGCCCGATTTGACCTTGTTGTTGACGAATTTTTCGAGTTCGGGTGTAAGCGATACATTCATCGGGGAAGGCTCCTTGGAAACCATCGTCGCCCCCGATGTCAAACTTTGTCAATCTTTGTTATCGGCGATCAGAGCTGATCGAAGATGTCGCGGAAGTCCCAGGCACCGGCTTGCTTTTGCTGCGCGAGCCACTCCGCACCGCGCACCGCGCCCAGCGCAAAGCCGCGGCGGCTGGCGGCGTCGTGGCGCAGTTCCAGTTCGTCCACATCGCTCTTGGCAACCACAACGTGCTCACCCTTGGCGTCGCCGACGCGATGCGATGTGACGGGGATCTCGACGCCCGGATGCGCGGCCTGGATGATTTCTTTGAGCGTAAGGGCGGTGCCGGAGGGGGCATCAAGCTTGGACGTGTGGTGCGTCTCGGCGATCGAAAACGAGTAGCCATCGAGCTTGGCCAGTTCCGCCGTCATGCGAAAGAGTTTCTGCACGCCGATGGAGAAGTTGGTCCCGTAGAGCAGAGCGCCACCACGTTTTACTGCCAGGTCTCGCATCGCATCCAGATGCGCGTACCAGCCGGTGGTGCCGACGACGATGCGACCGCCCAGAGCCAGGACCGCGCGCATGTTTTCGATGGCAGCATCAGCATTGGTGAAGTCGATGACGGCATCCACGCCGGCGAGTGTCGGCGCCGTAAGGGCCGAAGCGCCACGGTTCTCACCCACGTCCAGCGTGCGGACGCCATGGCCGCGCTCGCTTGCCACTTCGGCCACCAACGATCCGGTTTTCCCCCTGCCCAGTACCAGAAACAACATGGCTAATCCCCCTTCGGTCTCTTTTGCGTTCGCGGTTTCCGGGGCGCCGGGAACCGCTTTCGGCCGGCTTTCTTGTTCTTCTCTACGCGCAGCTTCCAGGCTGTGAACAGCGCGCCGTGGAGTGAGTCTTCGTCGGCGGCAGAGAGCCGGATGTGGGTGATCCCCATGCGGCCCCAGCCACCGGGGACGGGTAGAAACAGGTCTGGCCGCTCTTGCACGAACTCCGCCTGCTGATGCGGTGTGAGCATCAAGTTGCCGTATGCCTGCTTTACAGCTGCCAGGGTAGCAAAGACGCGGCCACCCACCCGGAAATCCACGGCGCCCATGTGCGAGCCCTCTTCAGCGCCGTCAAAGCTGAGCGCGACGCGTTTGAAATCGGCGGCGTTCATGCGGGGCTCCCCGGATAAGGGTAGTGCTGACGATCAGGCCTTCTCCACAAGCTGCTTGCGCGCTTCCACGTCGAAGATCTCCGGATCGGGACTCTGGAAGAACGCGGCGTGAAGCGAGCGTACCGCCTCGTCGGCATCCTCCTCGTCGATCATGAAGCTCATGTTGATTTCGCTGGCGCCCTGCGAGATCATGCGGACGTTGATGTGGCGGATGGCGGAGAAGACCTGCGCCGCCATGCCGTTCTGTCCGCGAATGTCCTCGCCCACCAGGCAGACCAGCGCCTTTTTGCCCTCGTACTTCACGTCGGCCAACTGGCTCAGGTCAGCGGCGATGGCGGGGAGCTTGTCATTCGAATCCACTGTGAGCGAGACGGAAACTTCGCTGGTGGAGACCATGTCGACTGCGGTCTGGTGCTTGTCGAAGATGGTGAAGATCTCCTTGAGGTAGCCGTGGGTCATGAGCATGCGGCTGGCGACGACGTCGATGATGCTCAGCTTTTTCTTGACGGCGATGGATTTGAACGGACTCTTGCAGTGCGGCGCCAGCGAAATGATGCGGGTGCCCTCATTTGCGGGGTTCTTGCTGTTCAGCACCAGCACCGGGATATTGCGCTTGACCGCCGGCAGAATGGTGGCGGGGTGCAGGACCTTGGCGCCGAAGTAGGCCAACTCAGCCGCTTCTTCAAAGCTGATGACCTTCACGCGCAGGGCATCGGGGCAGACGCGCGGGTCGGTCGTCATGATGCCGTCGACGTCGGTCCAAATCTCGATGGCTTCAGCCTGCATGGCGCCGCCGATGAGGGCGCCGGTGAAGTCGGAGCCGCCGCGGCCGAGCGTGGTGGTAATGCCGGCTTCGTTAGACCCGATGAATCCGCCCATGACGGCAACCTTGCCTGCATCGATCAATGGGCGAATCTTCTCAGCCGCCCGTTTCTCGATGAGGTCATCGAGCGGAACGGCTTTTTGGAACTGCGAGTCGGTAATGACCACCTCGCGCGAGTCCACGTGGGCGGCGTTGATGCCGCGCTCGCGGAACGCCGCTGCGATCATGCGGCTGGAGAGCCGCTCGCCGTAGCTGACGATGAGGTCGGAGATACGCGGGGTGAGTTCGAGAATTGCGGCGAGCCCGCGCAGAACTTCATCGAGCTGATCGAACTTCTGGTCGATCCAGGTGATGAGTTCGGCGGCATCTTTGTGATCTTTCACCAGCGCGGCGGCAGTGTCGCGGTGGCGCGAGCGCAGGCGCGAACTGATGGCGAGAGCGCCGGTGCGATCGCCCTGCGAGGCGGCGGCGCCGCAGCGCAGCAGCTGATCCGTGACCTTGGCCATGGCGCTGACCACGACGACCGGCGACTTGCCGGCGGCCACGCGGCCCGCGACGATGGATGCCGTGCGGTTGATCGCCGCCGGATCTTCGACGGAGGTGCCGCCAAACTTCATGACCACAAGATTCATGCGATTCTCAACCTCGAATTGGCGGCAAGGGGAATTGAATTCTCTTGCGCCGTCCCTACGGGACTGAAACTCGATACGACAACCTTCCCCACGCTGAAGCGCGGGGCTAACGACCACTGCGCCTCCGGCGCTTTTGCCGTTCTAGGCATGGGCGGCGGCTGCAATGGGCTCCAGCTTGCCCAGGCTCGCCAACAGCTCCGCATTCAGGATGGCCGCGCCAGCCGCGCCGCGAATGGTGTTGTGCGAGAGCACGGTGAATTTCCAGTCGAGCAGACCGCAAGGACGCAGACGGCCCACCGTGACGCCCATGCCGCGCCCGCGATTGCGATCGAGCCGCGGCTGCGGGCGATCGTCCTGTGGCGCAAACTCCACCGGCTGCTCGGGGGCCATGGGCAGATGCTGCCCGGCGAGCGGCTTGAACTCCGCCCACGCCGCAAGGATCTCTTCGCGCGTGGCCTTCCGCTTCAGCTTGATGGAGACGCTCTCCGTGTGGCCGTCTTCCACGGCCACGCGATTGCAATGCGCGCTCATGCCTGCGGCAAGCGGTGTTACGGTTGAGCCCGTCAACTTGCCAAGAAGCTTCAGCGTCTCGGCTTCCATCTTTTCTTCTTCGCTCTTGATGTAGGGCACGACGTTGCCGAGAATGTCCATCGACGGCACCCCGGGATAACCCGCGCCGCTTACCGCCTGCATGGTGGTGACAAAGATCTGCTCGATACCGAAGCGCTCTTCCAGCGGCTTGAGCGCAACCACCAGGCCGATGGCCGAGCAGTTGGGATTGGTGACCATGTAGCCGCCCGACTCCTTGCGCCAGGGCTGCTCCTCGATGAGGTGCAGGTGGTCGGCGTTGACTTCGGGAATCACCAGCGGCACATTGGCGTGCATGCGGAAGGCGCTCGAATTCGAGACGACTGCGCATCCGGCGGCGGCGAACTTCGGCTCCATCTCTTTGGCGATATCCGAGTCGAGCGCCGCGAAGATGATCTTCGGCGCGCCTGCCGGATCGGCCGGGGAGACGGTCATGTTGGCGATGCGCTCGGGCAGCGGAAATTCCAAGCGCCACTTCGCCGCATCGCCGTACTTTTTGCCGCTCGACCGGTCGCTGGCCGCAAGCCAGGTGATCTCAAACCACGGGTGGTTTTCCAGCAGTTGGATGAAGCGCTGGCCGACCATGCCGGTCGCACCAAGTATGCCTATGGGGTATTTGGTGTGCACACTTCAGTGTACTAGAGAAGAAGTGTGCAGTGTCGAGTCAGACGGGCCGCACAGGATTGGCGCAGCCTTCGCCGATGACCGTGGTCCACTCGCGCACGCGCCAGTGTTTGACGATGCCATTCAGGACGTAAGGATCGGACTTGGCGAAGGCCTCCGCGACGGCGGGGCTGTCGCCCTTGAAGAGCAGAATCGCCTGGTCGGTGGGGTTGGCGAGGGCTCCGCCGAGCACGAGGTCGCCGTTTTCCTGCGCGGCCCAGCCTTTGGCGAGATGTTCGTTGCGGAACTGGGCGCGGCGGTCGAGGTAGTCGTCGGCTAGTTCGTAGATGAGTAAGTAGTGCATGGATTTTGTCTCCAATTTCCGGTGTGGCCGGCGTGAATCGCGTTGGAGTGCGGGTTTGGAAACCCGCACGACAGCCGGTCAGGAGACCGGCGCTACTCTACGCATGGCACTGCCAAATCCCTGGGTTTAGGCCATTGCGGCGAGGACGGCGTCGGCGAATTCGGTTGTGCCGCAGTGGCCGCCTACGTCGCGGGTGAGGTGCTTGCCTTCTGCATAGACGGCTTCGAGGGCCTTTTGCACTTTGTTGGCCGCAGCCTCTTCGTCGAGGTGATGGAGCATGAGGACCGCCGATTGCAGCAGCGCTGTCGGATTGGCGATGTCTTTGCCTGCGATGTCTGGAGCGGAGCCGTGGACGGCTTCAAAGATGGCGCAGTTGTGGCCGAGATTGGCGCCGGGGACGAGGCCCAGGCCGCCGACGAAGGCCGCGCAGAGATCGCTGACGATGTCGCCGTAGAGGTTTTCAAGCAGCAGGGTGTCGTACTGGTACGGGTTCATGACGAGCTGCATGCAGGTGTTGTCGATGATGTGCTCGCCGTACTGGATGTCGTGAAACTCTTCGGCGACTTTGCGGGCGCAGCGCAGGAAGAGGCCGTCGGAGAGCTTCATGATGTTGGCTTTGTGGATGGAGTGGATTTTTTTGCGGCCGTGCTTGCGGGCGTACTCGAATGCAAAGCGGGCGATACGGGTGGATCCTTTTTCCGTGATGACCTTGATGGATTCCACCACGCCGGGAACGACCTCGTGCTCCAGGCCGACGTACTCACCCTCAGTGTTTTCGCGGACGATGATGAGGTCGACGTTGGGGTACTTGGATTCCAGGCCGGGCAGGTTCTTGATGGGGCGGAAGTTGGCGAAGAGGTCGAATTTCTTGCGCAGGGTGACGTTGATGCTCTTGAAGCCGCCGCCAATCGGCGTCGTCACCGGCCCTTTGAGGGCGACCTTGTTGCGCTCGATGGAGTCGTACAGCTCCTGCGGGATGTACTCGCCGAAGATCTCGAAGGCCTCGGCGCCGGCGGCGTACTGCTCCCAGTCGAACTTGACGCCGGTGGCTTCAAGGATGCGGACGACCGCCTGGGTGACTTCGGGGCCGATGCCGTCGCCGGGAATGAGGGTGATTTTGTGCGTTTTCTGGTCGGACATGATTCGCTTTTAGCTCCTAGCTCTCAGGTTCTAGGGTATCGCGGCCCCCGCGGAGGCATCCCGTATCCCAGGGCTCGGCGATGCGCCGATGGATGCAATCGACTGCCGAACCGATCCGCGATATGGTAGTTTGGCTACGATCACCGTTGCCGGAAGAATGAGCAGCGGGAATGCCGGGGACGCGCGGCCAACGCCGTGGCCCCACTTTTGAAGGAACCGCACAATGCAATGGACCGGAATTGCCACAAGGCTTGTGGCGAGCACTGCCATCTCTCTGTCTCTGCTCGGCGCCGCCGCGCAATCGCCGCAAAAAGCAAGCGACCCGTGGTGGAAACACGCGGTGATCTACGAGATCTATCCGCAGAGCTTCCAGGACTCCAACGGCGACGGAGTGGGCGATCTGAAGGGCATCACGTCGCGGCTGGATTACCTGAAGGATCTCGGCATCAACGCCATCTGGATCACGCCCATCTACCCCTCGCCCGGTGTGGACAACGGCTACGACATCTCCGACTACACCGCGATCGATCCCAAGTACGGCACCATGGCCGACTTCGACACGCTGGTGGCGGAAGCCAACAAGCGGCATATCCATATCCTCATGGATTACGTCATCAACCACACGTCGGACCAGCATCCGTGGTTCAAGGAGTCCCGCTCCTCGCGTACCAATCCCAAGCGCGACTGGTACATCTGGCGCGACGGCAAAGGCGAGACGGCGACCAGCCAGGGCACGCCGCCCAATAACTGGCAGTCGTGGTTTGGCCACTCGGCATGGCAGTGGGACGCCAAGACACGCCAGTACTACTACCACTACTTCTATGTGCAGCAGCCGGACCTGAACTGGCGCAACCCCGCAGTGCACAAAGCGATGGATGGCGTACTCGACTTCTGGATGCAGAAGGGCGTCTCCGGCTTCCGTATCGACGCCGTTTCGCGGCTCTTTGAAGACCCCGCAATGCGCGACGATCCGTACCTGCCCGGCTACAACGTCTACGGTGACCGCAATATCAAGCACCTGCACACCGACGATCTTCCCGAAGTCCACGGCGTGCTGCGAGAGGTGCGCTCGGTGGTCGACAAGTATCCCGGCAATCCTGTGCTAGTCACGGAGGCCGACGAGCCCAACATCGCCGCGCTGACGAAGATGTACGGCAATGGCGACGAGGTGCAGTTGCCGATGGACTTCCAGATCGCCGACGTGAACCAGCTCAATGCGGCGAAGTTCCGCCGCCTGTTCAACCAGATTGAAAACAACGCCGCCCACGGGCAGCCGGAGTACTTCTTCTCCAACCACGACCAGCCGCGGCAGTGGGATCGCTACGGCGACGGCAAACACAATGACCAGATCGCCAAGCTGATGGCGGTGCTGGAGCTAACAACGCGCGGCACGCCGCAGATGTACTACGGCGAAGAGCTGGGCATGCGCACGACTGACCCCACGCGTATTGAAGATGTGCACGATCCCATTGGGCGCCTCGGTTGGCCAAAAGAGAAAGGCCGCGACGGCGAGCGCACGCCGATGCAGTGGAACGACTCGACAAACGCCGGGTTCACCACGGGCAAGCCATGGCTCAAGGTTCCGCCGAGCGCCAAGCAGTATAACGTCGAGGCGGAGAGCAAAGACCCTAACTCGATTCTGAACTGCTACAAGCAACTGCTCGGGCTACGCAAATCCGACAATGCCCTGCGCGACGGCGAACAGGTGACGATCAACAACGATGATCCGAATGTCTTTGCGTTCGTGCGCAAGACAGGCAGCGAAACAGTGGTGGTGGCGCTGAACATGAGCGCCCAGTCGCAGGTAATCAAGCTGGACCTGAAGAGCGCCGGCGTCCATGGATCGAAGCTCGTGCCGCTTTACTACTCGCCGAAGTTCGCTGCAACCGGCCCGGATCACATTGTGCTGGATCCATTCGCGTCATTTGTGGCGCGGGTGGATTGAAGACTGCCGGACAGCGTTTTCTTGCGCCGGAATCTCTCGGTGGCACGGGCCTCGATGGCGTCGTCGATCTGCTTAAGCGAAACGGGCCGGGCCGGTTTGGGAACGCTGCCCTTGAGGCGCCTGGTCGGAATTTTGGGCAGGATGATGACGCCGTCGGGATGGAAAAAGAACTTGAAACGATCTCCCGGTTGGATCTGGAGCCGCTCGCGAACTGCCTTGGGGATGGTGGCCTGCCCGTCGCTGCCGAGCGTGGATTCCATGCGAATCACCTCGCTTTACATTCTGGCAAAAGCAAAGAAGCATGCCGGGAGGGCGGACAGCAGCAACGCCGTCCATGTGGAACTCTGGACCCTTATTGGTCGCGTTCCTTGCCCGGCGGATTTGGCGGCAGTGGAGGCGCAAATCTTCTCGGGATCGCACTCCGAGGTTTGTCAGTCCACAATTGCAGTCTCGTGATCTTCGCAACTTCGCCGCTATTGAGGCCCATATGGCCGTGCATTCCCGCCGCGAATGTTCCTGTACAAATGACGTAATTGTCGTTGACCGATTTGATCTGGTCTGGCGTCATATCTCTCGGAACGTCAATCCACAGTGCATTCTTCGTAATACCGAACTCGAAATCTTCGCGATGCAGGTAGATGGAATCTCCTTCGAACTCAAGGTGAAGGAAACCAATGATGCGCACCCTTTTACCGTCGTACCTCTGTGGATTCGCGATCAGTTGGATCATGCTTACGTCCTGCGGACCATTATCGGGGCCGCCATGCGGATAGTAACCATTGTTCTGAGGCGCGGCCTGTCCGTGCAGGATTTGCGCTACGCATAGACAAGAAATCGCAAGGAACGCCGCAATGCCTTTCACTTATCCTCCTCTGAATGAACCAAAGGTTAGAAGGCGATCCAAACTTAGTCAACAAGACTTGATCTAAGGGAGCGCCGTCCCTACGGGACTCGGGAACATGCTTGGCAGCCTTCCCCACGCTGAAGCGCGGGGCTAACAAACACTGCGCCTCCGGCGCGGGGTTGGTTGCTGCTATTTCTTGCCTTTGTTTGCGCGATTGCCTTCGAGCAGGCCTTCCAGTTCTTCCTTGAATTCGCGGACGTCTTTGAAGTCGCGGTAGGGGCTCGCAAAGGGGATACAGGCGAACACTTCGCTCGATTCTCCTACATTCTGCTTCCAGTCACGCAATGGCGGCGAGGCCGTGTCTGGCGGCCAGTGTGAGCAGCTTTGCCGCGGGACCACGCGGCTGCTTTTCCCCGCGCTCCCACTTGCTCACCACTCCGGTGGTCACGTTGAGGTGCGCGGCAAAGACCGCCTGGCTGACTGCTGCCTTGGTGCGAATGCGGCGAATCGCGGCAGGCGAGAGTTCCAGGACCGGAGTCAGGCACGCGCGATCGAATTGCCGCATCGTTCTTGCATCGAGCATTCCAATCTTGTGCAGGTCCGACATGCTCTGATGCACAGCGGCGAGGGCTTCACTCTTATACTTCTTTGCCACGACGTTCTCCTTTCGCAATTTTCGGTTCCACAATTTCCGACAGAGAGCCTTCCCGTACGATGGCCGACATTTCGTCTTCGCTGTAGCCGAGGTAGACCCGCGCCGCTTCGCGAAAAGCGCGCAGCTCATCGGTTTTGATGTTTGCCTGATCCTTCTTTTCGAATCCGAACATCAGCACGATTCGGCGGCCGATCTTCATCGCCACGATGGCGCGGGCGCCTCCGCTGGTTCCTTCACCCCG
The DNA here is from genome assembly GCA_046566985.1 of Acidobacteriota bacterium. Lineage (GTDB taxonomy): Bacteria > Acidobacteriota > Terriglobia > Terriglobales > Acidobacteriaceae > Telmatobacter. The sequence continues at coordinate 93,976 of JBKICT010000011.1, forward strand.
CCTCGCGAGCCGGTACTTGAAGACACCGCCGCCGAGATCGGCATCCCATTTTCCGTTTACCGCTTGCCACAGTTCGGAATTGCCGATGCTGAATTATGCGCGCAAAACGCATAAACGGCCTGGTGGCGAAGACCCGTACCGTGCCAGGTATGCCTGCCATCTGAAACAAGTGTAGCTCTTAGAACCACAGATTGCCACCCGATTTTGTGGCCCTATCTTTTGCCTTTGTTCCCCCGATTGCCCTCCAGCAGCCCTTCCAGTTCTTCTTTGAATTCACGCACATCCTTGAAGTCGCGGTAGACGCTGGCGAAGCGGATGTACGCGACGGTGTCTAGGCCTTTGAGGTGGCCCATGATCAGCTCGCCGATTTCGCGGGTGGAGCGCTCGCGTTCCTGCGCGTCCATCAGGTACTGCTCGGTGGCGTCGACTACCTTTTCAAGCTGAGTAGACGAAACGGGGCGCTTTTCGCAGGCGCGGAGCAGGCCGCTCAACACCTTCTGGCGGTCGAAGCGCTCGCGGCGGCCGTCCTTCTTCACCACCATGTACGGGATCTCGTCGATGCGCTCGTAGGTGGTGAAGCGCCGCTCGCATTTTTCGCACTCGCGGCGGCGCCGGATGGAGTCGGCTTCCTTGCTTTCGCGCGAGTCGACGACGCGGTCCTGGGCAAAGCCGCAATAGGGGCATTTCATGTTGATTCCATTGTAGAAGCAGGGGGCGACGGACAGGGAACAGGGAACGAGGGAACAAGGGAACGAGGGAACAAGGGACCGAGGGAACAGGGAACAAGGGAACGAGATTTTGGTGCATCTGCATATGTACCTGCGGGAAAAAGGGATGGGGTCTGCGGCCCTTCCGGGGCGGTTCTGGGTGTGTTGACGAGCATGATATTTGGTGTTTGGCTTCCCATCCTTTGCGCGGCTTTGCCGCTCAAAGGATGGGTGGCCCGCTGGTGGTTCGAGAACGCACCATGGAAATGCAGATCCCTCCTCGCCTTCGCTGCGCGAAGGGTCGTCGGGATGGCAGTGGTTCGTGTGTGACAGTGCTATCCCACCCATTGCGCGGCTGCGCCGCTCAATGGATGGGGCACCCTGGGCATTGCGGAGGTTAGAAGAATGCAACCGCAGATCTCTCCACTCCGTGCACTGCGGCGGACTCCGGTGGAGATGACAGTTGTCGATCCAGGTGCTGCGGTTTCTTACCCATTGCGCGGCTTTGCCGCTCGATGGATGGGCACTTTGGGTTTGTGGGTCGGGTTGCAAGAGGCCGGTTGGGGTTCTTGCTGTCCCAGGTCCCCATACCAGGGACCTGGGGCACCCAGGGTCGGTTCTTGAGGCGGAGGCGAATCCCTGAATTTTCTGCTGATACTTTAAGTTTGGCAGGTTGAAATAATTAATACGCAAGTTTTTGAAAAATATTTTTCGTAGTGGAATCAGCGGTTTGCGCGATATTTTCCGAGTTTTCCACAGGGTGAGGAGTTGACTGGATTTTCGGGGTCGAGGAGCCAGGGACAGAGGGACGGGGTGGGGGTGCGCCCGTCCCGGGGATGACTGTGTCGAGGGGTTTTCCTGACTCCTCCTGTCCCTGTTCCCTGCCCTGCGCCGTTACTTTTTGGGCGGGAAGTCCTTGAACATCTTGTCGATGTCCTGATCGAGCTTTTTGGTGTTCTTTTCGGCTTTTTTGTGGAGGTTGGCCTGGGAGACGCCGCGCCAGACGAGCTTTTTGTTGCCAGTGTCGAACATGTCGAGGACGAGGCTGCCGACGGGCCGGTTGACGGTGTCGGTGGTGGACTCACCCATGCCGTCGCCCCATCCGCCCCAGCCACCCCAGCCCCATCCACCCCAACCCCAGCCGCCGCCCCAGCCGCCGCCGAGGCCGTTGTAGTAGGTCTGGAGTTCCTTCTGATTGTGGACGTTGCCCTTGGCAAAGAGGGTGACGTCGCAACCGGAGGGGACCTGCTGGAAGCCTTTGGATTGCAGGTCTTTGTTCACCTGGCGCTTGATGCGCCGGACATAGAGGGGATCGGCGGCGCTGACCTGGCCCCAGCAGTAGGTGTGGAGCTTGGAAAAGTTGACGTGATGGTCGTAATCAGTGCGCACATCGGCGGCGTGGGCGGCCAGGCCGGTGGCGGCGATGAGGGCCGTGGCGAGCGCCATTGTTTTCAGGTTCATCAGAATCTCGTCCTCCGCTGGGCGTTTGGAGGGGAGATGCAGGTTGGGAGTTGTCCAAGGCGGCCCCCGGGTCGGGCGGGCGTGGCTGCCGGCAAGAATGGCGGGCCAGCGGATACGCCTTGGGCGGCATCCATGCATAGAGCGCCAGTGTGCGAGTTGAAAAAGGCTTGGCAACCGGGCTATTGTTGTCACATTGCGGGGATGTGGCGGTTAACCGGGATTTCCGGAGCCGTACCCGCCGATTTGTCTGTACGTTGACGGCATTGAGCGTCACCATAACCTAAGTGAGAAACAAGGAGATCGGCACAATGGAAAACAAGCCGGCACAAAATATTCAGGATACGTTTCTGAATACGGTTCGGAAGGACAAGACTCCCATCACCATTTACCTGGTCAGCGGCGTCAAGCTCACCGGCAAGATCCGCTCGTTTGACAAGTACTCGGTGCTGCTGGAGAACAACAGCCAGGAACAGTTGATCTTCAAGCACGCCATCTCCACCGTAGTGAGCAACCGGAGCGTATTGCACGGCGAGCATCGGGCGCCGGGCATGCACACCGGACTGGGCCCCGCTCCCGTAAGCGTATCTTCGGCTTCCCCCGCATCGGGCGCCGGGGAGAACGCGCGAGGAGCGGTATCGATTGGCGGTTGAGCAAGACAGGAACGGAATTGCCAGCACTGATATGGGGAGTTCGCGGCCGGTGAACGGCCGCGAAGCTCCGCACGAGCGTGCAGTGCTTGTGGGGGTGGATTTCAGCGTCCGCACGCGCCTGAACCGCGCGGGCGCTGCAGGTGCGCGCTCCAGCGCACAACTTCGCGACAATGCAGAGGAAGAGACACCGGCAGCCGAAGCGCTGCGCGGCTCCGCGGACGTGCGCGGAGCCGGGGTTACGGCATTGTCGGCGGAGGAGTCGCTGGCGGAGTTTCGGGAGCTGGTGACGAGCGCGGGTGCGGAGATTGCGGCGGAGCTGCTGCAGCGGAGGCCACGGCCGGATCCGGCGACCTTGATTGGCGGAGGCAAGGTGGAGGAGGTGGCAGGTGTTGCCGCTTCATCGCAGGCCGACCTGGTGCTGTTCGATCACGATCTTTCGCCGACGCAGTTGCGGAACCTGGAAGAGGCGCTTCCCTGCCGTGTGCTGGACCGGACGCAACTGATTCTGGATATTTTTGCGCGGCATGCGCGGACGCGCGAGGGCCAGTTGCAGGTGGAGCTGGCGCAGCTTGAATACATGCTGCCGCGGTTGACGGGACGCGGCAAGGCGATGTCGCAACTGGGCGGCGGGATTGGGACGCGCGGACCGGGCGAGACCAAGCTCGAGACCGACCGGCGGCGGATTCAGCGGCGCATTCACCAGTTGAAGCAGGATTTGGATTCAGTGCGGCGGGTGCGGCGGCAGCAGCGGCAGCGGCGCGAGGCCGTGCCGGTGCCCACGGTGGCGCTGGTGGGCTACACGAACGCGGGCAAGAGCACGCTGTTCAACCGCATCACGGGAGCGCAGGTGCTGCAGTCGTCGCGCATGTTCGCGACGCTGGACCCGAAGCTGCGTGCGGTGGAGCTGCCGAGCCGGCGCAAGGTGCTGCTGAGCGACACGGTGGGATTTATCCGCAACTTGCCGCACACGCTGGTGACGAGCTTCCGGGCGACGCTGGAAGAGGTGGAGCAGGCGGAGATTCTGCTGCATGTGCGGGATGCGTCATCGACGTATGGCGAAGAGCAGAAGACGCAGGTGGAAAAGGTGCTGGGAGAGTTGGAAGCACTGGCCAAGCCGCGGATCGAAGTGCTGAACAAGATTGACCTGCTGGATGAGGATGCGCGCGCCGCGCTGCATCACCGGCTGGAGGCGGAGCCGGCGGCAGCGCGAGTGGCGTTGTCGGCGCGGACCGGCGAAGGGGTGGAAGAGCTGTTCGCGGCGATCGATGAGGCGCTGCGGTCGGACCCGGTGGTGGATGCGGAGCTGCGCGTTCCGCAGCACGAGGGTGCGGTGCTGGCGGCGATTGAGGCGGGCACGGTGGTGCATAGCCGCAGCTACGAAGGGAACCTGGTGCATCTTGCGGTGAGCGGGCCGGCGTCGCTGCTGGGGCGGCTGCGGGAGTATCGGAGACGCAGGGAGTAGGGAGTAGGCAGTAGGGAGTAGGCAGTAGGGAGTAGGGAGTAGGCAGTAGGGAGTTCGGGCTAGTGAGTTGGGGTGGGGACGGGTTCGGTTACGTCGAGGACGCGGTCGGCCTTGACGTTGTCGAGTTCCTGCTTGATGCCGCTGGGCCAGACGATCTCGACTTTCTGGGCGACGGATTCGTTGTCGAGGCCGAAGTGGACGGGGCCGAGGCTGGAGGATGCGTAGCAGACGGCTGAGGTCTGGTGGTTGTACTGGACGCCTTCCTTTGTGACCACCTTGATGCGCGCGCCGATGCCGTCGCGATTGCTTTTGACACCACGCAACCTGATGTCGAGCCAGTGATGGTTGCCGGGACTGCGGTTCATCCATAGTTCGGCGGGAGCGTCGAGGGCGGTGACGATGATGTCGGTGCGGCCGTCGCCGTCGAAGTCGCCGAATGCGCAGCCGCGATGGCGAGCCTTGGTGGCGTCAGTGAAGCCGGCCTGGGCGACGAGCGCCTGCCATTGGCCGTGCGGCCCGGGATTGTGAAAGACAACGTTGGGCTGTTGAATGGTCTGGCGATCCGGATTGGATTCTACATGTCCGCGGGAGACGAAGAGGTCTTTCCAGCCATCGTTGTCGAAGTCGTAGAGAGCGGGACCGTAGCCGGCCATGGCTAGGCTCTCCTCGCGCAGGCCGGTCTGGGCGGTGGTCTCTTCAAAGGTTCCCTTGCCGGTGTTTTTGAGCAGGGGAAAGGTTTGGCCGTTGAGGGCGACGTAGGCGATGTCGGGGTAGCCGTCGTTGTTGTAGTCGCGGAATTCGACGCCCATGCCGGAGATGAACTGGCCGTTCTCAGAGAGCGCGGTGTCGGTCTGGAAGCCGACCTCTTCGAACTTGTTGCCGAGATTGTGGAACAGGAAATTCGCCTCGGCATCGTTCGTCACGAACAGATCGGGCTTGCCGTCGAGGTCGTAATCGGCTACGCCGACGGCCATGCCTTTGCCGACGGAGTCGCGGATGCCCCACGCCTTTGACACGTCCTTGAAGATGCCGTTGCCCTGATTGAGAAAGAGCTGGTTGGGAGTGCCCTTGTAGTTGCGGGGATGGCAGTAGTCGGGGCAGATGGGCTTGGTGGTGTAGGACCACTGCAGGTAGTTGACGACGAAGAGATCGAGCAGGCCATCGTTGTTGACGTCGACCCATGCAGCGCCTTCCGACCAGAGCGGGCCGTACTCGGGATCGGCGTAGCGATCGAGGCCGGCTTTTTTGGTGACATCGGTAAAGGTGCCGTCGCCGTTGTTGTGGTAGAGGGTGTTGCCGTAGACGCCGGCGACGAAGAGATCGGGATGGCCGTCGTTGTCGTAGTCGCCGACGGCGACGCCGACGTCGAAACCGCGGCCTTCGAGGCCGGCCTGTTTGGTGACATCGGTGAAGGTGCCGTCGCCGTTGTTGCGGAAGAGGTGGTTGAAGTATTTGGGTGAGTCTTTTTTGAGGGTGGCGAGGTCGGCGCCGTTGGTGAAGAAGATGTCGGGGCGGCCGTCGCCGTTGTAGTCAAAGACAGCCACGCCGCCAGCCATGGATTCTGGCGCATTCAAGGCAGAGCTGAGGTCGCTGTCGACCTGGAAGGGCATGGTTTTGAGTTCGAAGCGAATGGGGGAAGGCGCGGGCTTGTCATCGACGGATGCGGCGAGGGCGGCGAGGCCGAGAAGACCGGTTGTGAAAAGGCAGACCGAGACAAGGACCAGTTGGCGCATAGCAAGAGCGAATGTGGGCAAGGATACAACATTGCGCGGTGTTTCGACTTTGCGCTGCCTCGGCTTGCATATTGGGGAGCGCATTGCGCCGCCCCTACGGGGCTCCGGGGAGATGGTGGGGGCTGGTACCCCACGCTCTCCACCCCACGGACGAAGACCTGTCCGTGGGGGCCCCGGGAAGCGCGGGGCTGACAACCACTGCGCCTCCGGCGCGGGTTTGTTGGTGAGCTAAAAGCTTCGGATTTCGATTTGGATTTGGGAGTTCCCCAACTTGAAGCGCGGTGCGAACGAACGCTGCGCCTGCGTCGTGATCGATGCGGAGGCAAATTGAATGGAACAGATGAGGCGATTCTGTCCGCGATGCAGCGCGGATTCGCATAACTGTGTTGGATGCCGTGGCACACTAGTGCTGTGAGCGAGCCGACGGAGACGAAGTTGCAGCCGCGATCGATTACGACGCTGGCGAGCCGGGAGATTTATCGCAACCCATGGATGCGGTTGCGCGAAGACGAGATTCTGCGTTCGAACGGGAAACGCGGCATCTACGGCGTGGTGGAGAAGGACGAGGCCGCGATTATTTTGCCGATTGAAGGCGATCGGATTTGGCTGGTGGAGCAGTATCGCTACACGATCGAGGAACAGGTGACGGAACTGCCGCAGGGCGGCTGGGAGATGGCGATTGAGGATCCGGAGGAGCTGGCGCGGGGGGAGCTGCGGGAGGAGACGGGGCTGCACGCGGAGCGCATGACGTGCCTGGGGCACCAGTGGATTGCGTACGGGTTTACGCGGCAGAAGCAGCATGTGTTTCTGGCGACCGGATTGACGCAAAAGGAAAGAGATCCGGATGAGGAAGAGCACGACATTGCGGTGCGCTGCGTGCCGGTGGCGGAGTTTGAAGAGATGATGCTGGACGGGCGGGTGCGCGATGGGTGCACGCTGGCGGCGTGGGGGCTGTATCTGCTGTGGAAGGGGCGGCAGGCCGGCAGCGGGTTGTGAGATGCGGGCGGCGAGCGGGCAGGGCCGGTTGCGTCTGAGAGCGGCTACTTGGTTTCGCCGAGACGCCGCACCGGCTGGATGATTCGGCCGTAGCGCCCGAGCAGCGCGTTCCAGCGCACGATTGCGAGTTCCTTCAGCATCTGGATGCCGTCGCGCAGATAGCTGATGCGGGTGCGCTCGTCGTGAGCCCAACTGACGGGGACTTCCTGAATGGTGTAGCCGCGCTTGCGGGCGATGAAGAGGATCTCCGGATCGAAGCCCCAGCGCTCGATGGTCTGCAATTGAAACACCGTCTGGGCGGCGCTGCGCGTAAAGGCCTTGAAGCCGCACTGTGTATCGGCGAAGGGGAGGCGCATGATCATGCGCGTGAGGAGATTGAAGCAGCGGCCGAAGAACTGGCGGTACAAGGGCTGGCGGTGAGTCTGGCGGCTGGTCTCAAGCCAGCGCGAGCCGATGGCGATATCGGCCCCGCCCGCGATGGCCGCGAAGAGCCGCTCGGCCTCGTCCATGGGCGCGGAGAGATCGGCGTCGGTGAACATCACGATGTCGCCCTGGGCGTGAAGGATGCCGGAGCGGACGCTGTAGCCTTTGCCGCAATTGCGGGGGTTCTGCAGCAGGCGGACTTCAGGCGCGTTGAGAGCAAAGGTGCGAACCAGATCAGCGGTGTTGTCGGTGGAGCCGTCGTTGACGACGATCACCTCGACGGACCAGCCGTGTTCCCGTACTGTGGCGACGACCGACTCGAGCGTGGCGAGGATGCGGTGGCGCTCGTTAAAGGCGGGAATCACGATGCTGTACTTCGGATAAGGCATGTTCTTGGGTTCGCGAAACGTCTAGTGAATGGATGCTGGGAAAACCGTGGGAGGCTCTGAACATGATACCGCGCCGGCGGCAGTGCGGGGCGCCTGGGCGGGATTTCGGGCAAATTACTGATCTGAAACGGCCAAAAGAGCGGTATCTGCCGGTTTTTCATCCCCATGACGCGCGATTTTGTTTATGCTGGAGAGCGGAGGTTGACAGGGTATGACCAAGGCAGACCTGGTGGAGAGAGTAACCAACCTCGGCGACCTGACGCGCCGGGATGGCGAGGTCATCGTCGAAACCATCTTTGAATCTGTGATCGGGGCGTTGCAGAGCGGCGACAAGATCGAGATTCGCGGATTCGGTTCGTTCCGCATCCGGCAGCGGAACCCGCGCATCGGCCGCAACCCCAAGACCGGCGAGCGCGTGGAAGTTCCCGCCAAGCGGGTGCCCTACTTCAAGCCATCCAAGGAGCTGCGCGATCTGGTCAATCCCGGAGAGGCGACCGCGGCGGCAGCGGAGGAAACGGCGAGCTGATGCGGTGGCTCGGCCGCGCCCAGGCTGGTGATGAAGTGGATGTAAGAAACCTGCGTGTCAGGGGCTGAAGCCCCGAGTCATTCGGTTGCGCTTGTTCGGAACGAATCAAGTTGTGCCCACGGGCTGCTGAAAAGGCAGAAAACCTCCCTCGGGGGCTAAAGCCCTGGTCCGTTTGCCGGCATTGCTGCACGGATCAACCCGCGCCCTTTCAAAGTGGAATTAGTTCAGAAGCTGAGGCGCGGGGCGACCGCGCCTTTCCTCTGCTCACTCCGGGCGAACCCCAATGACGCTCAGCATGCGCCCGCAGCGGCCCTGCGAGGCACGATGCGAGAAGAACAGCTCGCGCTGGCAACTGGTGCAGCCTCCGACAGCGTGGATGGCCGACGGCTTGAGCCCGGCCGCAAGTAGTTGCCGGCGATTGGCTTCCGGCACGTCCAGATGGAGGCTGGGCCCGATGGGCGAGTGGCCGGGGGCGCGCTGGGTGAGAAAGAGCATGGGATATTTGGTGCGCACCGGGTCGGTGTCGTAGACCTCGTGGAAGAGCTCTCGGGCGTAGGAGAACTGCGACTCGAACTCCGCCAGAACCTCTTCGCCGACGGCGTAGCAGCAGGGGCCGATGGCGGGGCCGATGGCCGCGGTCAGATCTTCCGGGCGGCAGCCAAACTCCAGCCGCATGCGTCCGATGCCGGCCTCTACGATGCGGCGCACCGTGCCGCGCCAGCCGGCATGAAAGGCAGCCACTACCCTGCGGCGGCGATCCGCGACCAGCACCGGAACGCAATCGGCTGTCTGAATCCCCAGCAACAGGCCGGGATCGTCGGTCATCAGGCCGTCGCCTTTGCAGAGCGGTCCTTCAGGACCGGCGGCGGCGATCACCAGCACGTTGGAGTGGACCTGGCGGAGGGTGACGATGGGGGTAGCGGGATCTCCGGTGACCGCCTGGGCGAGCAACCGGCGGTTGGCAATCACGTTGTCGCGATCGTCTTCCGGGGTGAAGCCGAGGTTCAGCTCGCCGGGCTGGTCCTGGAAGGCGTAGGCGCGGAAGGCGTAGGCCCGGCTGACGCCTACCCGGCGGGTGCTGAAGCCATGCCAGAGCCAGGGAAGCTTTCCCCACGCGGGGGCTGTCACAATTTCCACAGCATTTGGGACGCGACGGGTGACCGCAGGCCGGGGGCGAAGCTCTTCCGGGGCCTTGGGCTGGTAGCGCGCGCGGCGGCGGATGCCGGCGGGCTTGTCGCGGCGGCTGCGGACGAGGCCGCCTGCCGCCAGCACGGCATCGAGTTCGCGAAGCTCGGACTCAGACGAGGATGGTTTCGGCGGAGGAGGATTCTTTTTTGGAGTGCGCGGCGGGGTCATCCAATTCGATTGTAGCCGGACGAACAATCTGGTTTGTGGCGGGAAAATTCGACCCAAAAGAGCAAATGGGCCTGCCTTCCGGCAGGCCCGCTCGAGAGGCATTCAGTTGGAGGGGGTCCTGGAGGGGTTTGAGAGAAGCAGTTCCAATTTCATGGAACCGTCGAAATGGATGGAATACCTACCATTGGAAGGCCTTAAATCGGGGAAGCCTCTGCTTGTTAACTGATTGGACGCCGGTTCACCCCCATTGGTTGCACGAGTTCTTCTCGAAATGCGATACGGGTACATTTTTTTCGGATCGGCTGCTGCGTCGAATGAAGTTGCACAAACTCCGCCAACTTGGCACTCTGGATAAACAATGAAGCCCAAGCCATGGCAGATGATTGCGGTTGGAACGGTCGTGGCGGCGGCAGCGGCCTACCTTTGGGTAACGGGCAGCTTCAGCCGATGGACCGGAGAAAAGCACGCGGCGCCCGGGCCCCCAGCTTCCAGTGCAACCACGGGCCGGCCGGCACACATGGATTGGCAGACCATCAACCGCCCTGACGACGGATTCAAGGTGTCCATGCCCGCGGCCCCCACCGACTTCCAGGTACCCGCGTATAACGAAACCGGCACCACCGAGCCGGTGCACATGCTGATCTGTCGGCCCGACGCGGATACCACCTTCGCCATCTCCTGGGAGGACAACCCGCCCGTGGCGCGAGTGAATGATCGCGACCCGAAGAAGACGCTCGACATGGCGCGCGACGGGATGCTCTCGCGGACCCAGACGACCCTGGTGAACGAAAAAGACGACACGGTGGCAGGACACCCGGCCCGCGACATCACGGCGCACAACACCGAGGGCGGGCTGCTGGATGCGCGGCTCATCTATACGGGCGACCGGCTGTACACGATGATTGCGGTGTTTCCGAACTCCGGGTCGCGACGCCAGGAAGATGTGACGCGCTTCTTTGGGTCGTTCGCCGCGTCGCAGGAGCCCGGCACGGCGCTGCCGGAGGCCGCAGCCCCGACGCACTAGGTGTTGGGGGGCGGAATCCGCACGTTGCTGAATGCGGGACTCGGCTACTATTGCGGCAGCCCACGCCGCGCGAACCGTTCCACGAGCCCGGTCACCAATCCGACGGGCAGAAACCGGACTACCCCGGCAGTCATGCGGCCGGTCCAGTGCGGCAGCACGGTGCGCTTTCCGCGCTCCAATGCGAGGATGCCGGCGCGCGCCACGGCTTCAGCGGATTGCACCCCGCGTTTGCGCAGGATGCCGGCGCCTGCGATGTCGAAGAACTCGCTCTCCGTGGGGCCGGGACAGAGCGCGGTGACGTGGACGCCGTAGCGCCCCACCTCCTCTGCCAACCCCAATGCGAAGAAGCGGTCGAAAGCCTTGGTGGCAGCATAGGTGGCGAGATACGGCAGCGGCTGAAAGCTCGCGGTGGAGGCCGTGATGAGAACCCAGCCGCGGCGGCGCTCGACCATGGGCGGGACAAACAGGCGGGCCAGGCGCACCACCGCCTCGCAGTTCACGCGGACCTGGCTCAGCTCCTGCTCCGCGGAATTGGTGTGGAAGGGGCCGAACAGGCCGAGGCCGGCGTTGTCGATGAGGACATCGATGGCGATTCCCCAGGCGCTCACGGTATCGAAGATGTGTTGGGGCGCCGCGGCATCATTCAGGTCGGCCGAGATGGTGCGCACCTGAACGCCGGCGGGCTCGAGTTCCGCGGCCAGCGCCTCCAGGCGGGACTGACGCCGGGCGGTGAGGACAAGGTGCACGCCGCGGCGGGCGAGCTCGCGCGCCAGCGCAACGCCGATGCCGGCACTTGCGCCGGTAACCAGGGCCCAGCGGCCGGAGAGTGGGGATCCAGAGGGCATCGAGGGTTGATGATATCCGATTGCGCGGCGCGCATCGAAGTCCCGGCTACCGCGCGGCGTCTGTGAAAGCGATTTGAGAGCTAGAATCGCGCTATGAAGCAGCATTGGGATGATGTGTATCGATCCAAATTGCCCCACCAGGTGAGCTGGTACCGCCCGCACCTGGAGCGGTCGATTGCCATGATCGAGCACGCTTCCGGCGGGGAGCGGGGGATGTCGATCGTGGATGTGGGGGGCGGCGCATCCACTCTCGTGGACGATCTGCTGGTGCTGGGCTACCGCCGCGTGACCGTGCTCGATATCGCAGAGGACGCCCTGAACGCGACGCGAACCAGGCTGGGCGAGGTCACGGAGAACGTGCAATTCGTATGCGCGGATTTGCTGCACTGCGGCCTGCGCAGCCATTCGTACGACATCTGGCACGATCGGGCGGTGTTTCATTTCCTGACGCAGCCTGAAGAGCGGGCGAAGTACGCGGGACAGATGGAGCGGATACTGCGGCGCGGCGGGCACGCAATCCTGGCGACCTTCGGCCCGGAGGGACCGAATCGATGCAGCGGCCTGGACACGATGCGCTATGACGCCGCGGCTCTGCAGGAGCAACTGGGGCCGCGGTTCGAGCTGGTGGAAAGCGCGATGGAGCTGCACGAGACGCCGTTCGCAACTGCACAGCAGTTTCAGTACTGTCATTTTGTTCTGCACAATTGAACGGGCAGCCGGCCAGTGAACGCGGGGCGAAATCCTGTAGCATCAGAGCATGATCGGCGGCGCGTCCTGGACGTGGTGGATTGGGTTTCACGTTGCAGTCATTGCGCTGCTGCTGATCGATTCCTTCCTGCCGGGTCGGCACTCCGGGCGTCCCTCCCATGCGGTGAGCTGGTTGTGGACGGTTTTTTTGGCGGTGGCTGCGCTGGTGTTTGCCGGGTGGATCGCCGTCCACCAGGGGCGTGTGTCGGCGCTGCAGTTCATCGCCGGCTACACGGTTGAGGCGTCGCTGAGCATCGACAATCTCTTCGTCTTTCTGCTGCTGTTTCAGAGTTTCCAGATCTCCGCGCGCAGGCAGCACACCGCGCTCGCCTGGGGCATCGGCGGGGCCATCGTGCTGCGCGCGGCGTTTATTGCCGCCGGCGTGGCGCTGCTGCACCATTTTCATTGGATTACGTACGTGTTCGGCGCTGCGCTGGCCTATGCGGCGTGGCGGCTACTGTCAGGCGGCGGGGCGCGGGACGCCATCCCGGGCTGGTTTCGCAGGCTGCACCCGTCGAGCGGATCACTGTTGCCGGTCATCGTGGCGGTGGAACTCACGGACCTGCTGTTCGCGTTCGACTCGATTCCCGCGGTGCTCGCCATCTCTCGCGATCCATTCATCGTTTACACGTCGAACATCGCGGCGGTGCTGGGGCTGCGCTCGCTTTACTTTGTTCTGGCGGGAGCGCTGGAGCGCCTGCGCTACCTGCACTATGGGCTTGGCGCTCTGCTGGCCTTCATGGCGTTCAAGATTCTTGCCGCGGATTGGCTCGACGTGCCGATCACGATTTCGCTGGCGATCATCGGCGTCATCCTGGGCCTGTGCGCGATCGCGTCGGCGCTTGCTCCGCGCCGCGGGCCGGGTATTACTTCCTGAGTTCCCTGGCAAAAGCGTCAACCGGGACGGTGCTATTCTCAAAAAGAACCCGGCTGTGACACTGTTTTCTCCATCTTCTTTTCGGCAATTGCGCGCGAGCGTTTCCAGGGCACTGGTTTTCCTTCTTCTGGCTGCTGCCATCGGCCTCGCGTGCGGATGCAGCCATCTCCATAAACAAAAAAGCGAGATGGTGTATGTCTCAGCGCGCGAAATCTCCCTGCGCGATCGGCTGGCGGCGGTCGCCAATCGCGTTGCCAAGGTAAAGAACGGCGACGCCTTGCAGGTGCTGGCGCACGACCGGCGCTTTCTAAAGGTGAAGACGGCGCAGAACCAGATCGGCTGGACGGATGATCACTACGTGATCAGCCAACAGATCTACGACCAGTTCATGCAACTGGCCGAGCAGCACAAGAACGATCCGGTGGTGGCAACGGCGGTGCTGCGCGACGACCTGTACATGCACCTGTTGCCGGGCCGCGATACGCAGCGGTTCTATCTTCTACCGGGAAATGCCAAGGTGCAGATGCTGGTTCGGGCCTCTGTGGCCAAGGTGAAACCGGCAGCACATGCCGCACCCCGCCCTGCAAAACCGGGGGAAAAGCCGGGGGCAGAAGGCGCCGCGCCGGAGCCGCCGGCGATGGAAGACTGGTGGCTGGTGCGTGATGCCAACGGCCACTACGGGTGGCTGCTGGGCAACCGCATGGATGTGGATGTGCCGGATGCGGTTGCGCAATACGCGGAGGGCCAGCGGATTGTGGGCGCCTACGTTCTGACGACAGTGCACGACGAGCAATCGGATGCGCCGAATCACGAGGTGCCCGAGTACGTGATGCTTCTGGAGCCCTACAAGGCGGCGCTGCCCTATGACTTCGACCAGGTGCGCGTGTTCACGTGGAGCCGGAACCATCACCGCTATGAGACGGCATTCCGCCTGCATCCGATCGCTGGTTTCCTGCCGCTGAAGATCGGGCAGTATCCCGGGCCGAACGGCACCACCGTTCCTGGATTCAGCTTTCTGCTCGGGACCAGCGACGTGACTGCCGATGCGAGGACCGGGGTGGTGAAGCCGGTGAATCCGCGCACGATCGAATACGAGATGATCGACACGGTTGTGAAGCGCACGGGCGCCGACACCGCTCCGATTACGCCGCTGCACGAGGCCGGCGAGAGGAAAAAGGAATCCAGGAAGGGCGCTGCGAAGCACCGCAGGTAGCCGGTTTTGCCGGCTGCGCGGTTTGCCGATTTCGGAGATTGCCGGCTTTCGCGATTCGCCGGCGAGAGCGCTACTTCACATTCCACGCGCCCAGCATTCTGCGCAGCAACAGCAGCTGGCCGAGGTGATAGGCGTTGTGATCGGCGAGGGTGAGGGCCTCGCGGAGAAGCGTCTGGCCTTCCCCGTGAGGAATGCGCGCGTAGAGGTCCGCGCCTTCGTCGGAGATCAGCGCGCAGAAGGCGTGCAGGTTCTCGCAGAAGCCGTTTACGCTGCGGTCCCATGATTTTGCATCGGGCGGCTCGGGGGTTTCGGGCCAGTAGCCCTCCGGCCACTTGGGCGACGTGTGATCTGCGCCGCGCGAGAACTCGAGGATGTCCCACTGCGCGATGCGCATGTGCTCGAGCTCCTCCCACGGCGAGTGCGGCGCGCCCTTGGGCCGCTTGCCGCGGGCCTCGGCGGGAAAGTCCGCGATTGCCTCCTGGAAGCCGGTGTGGGCGTGGCCGCCCTTGAGCAGTTCGACGAGTTGCTGCCGCAGTGCCTGGTCCTTGTCCATCGCGCGACGTGTCTCCTTACGGTTGAACTTTGTTCCTTTACAGGGATTCGCGCGGCAACTCGAAAGATGCCTTTTGTGCAAGACATGCAAAACGAAAAGGGGCGCAGCCGAAGCCGCGCCCCATGTCTTGCTAGCCCCAATGTTTACCGGTTGTCCTTGAACGACTTGTCCGGATACTGCGGATGCTGCGGCACGGGGCGCGGATCGGCCTTGATCTCCTTCTCCAATTCGTCGATGCCCGCCTGAAGCTGTGTGTCCGTGCCGTCGTAGGTGGCATGCGGCATGTTGTCGACCACCATGTCCGGATCGACGCCGTGGCCTTCGATGAGCCACTTGCCGTCGGCGTAGACACCTGTCTCGGCGGCCGTGGCGACGCCGTTATCCGCCTGCACGTTGCTGCCGCTCAGCCAGATTTCGCCGCCCCAGGTGCGCATGCCGATGAGCTTGCCCAGCTTGAGCCGCTTGAAGCCCTCGCTGAAGGCCTCGCCATCCGAGGCGGTCTCGTGATCGCACAGCACCACGATGTGCCCGCGGAAGGCGTACTGCATGTTCCAGCTTGGATTGCCGACGCGCGGCTGGAAGTAGAACCACGCCTGACGCAGCAGGTTGCCGAGCAGCCACGAATCGATGTTGCCGCCGTGGTTGTGGCGCACGTCGATGATGAGTCCCTGGCGGTCGTAGACCGGGTAGAAGTCGCGCGCCCACTGGTTGATGTCGTTCGGCCCCATGGCGCGCAGGTGCACGTAGCCGATGGTGCCGTGCGATGCCTTGTCCACTTCGATGCGGCGCGTGTACTCCCACTCGTTGTAGCGCAGGTTGGCGTCGTCGCGCTCGCTGATGGGCTTCACCAGCACGTCGCGCTCCTTGCCGTCGGCGGCCTTCACATGCAGCAGCACCTGCGTGCCGGCCTTGCCGCGCAGCAGTTCCGCCTCATCGGGCACGCTGAGCACATCCACGCCGTCGATGCTGGTGATGGTTTCGCCCTCTTTCACCGTGGATTCCGGACGGGCGAGCGGCGGCGCCTGGTTCGGCAGGTCGGGATCGTGCGCGTAGACGTGCTTGACCACGTAGCCGCCGGCCTTCTGGTCGCGCTGCAGGATTGCGCCGAGCGTGGCCACGTCGATGTGGTCGTCGGGCTTGCGGTCGTCACCGCCCTGCACAAAGGTGTGCAGCGTGGAGAGCTCGCCCACCATCTGCGCGATCACGTCGTTCAGCTCGTCGCGATCGGCCACGCGATCGACCATGGGCAGGTAGCGATCCCGCATCTTCTCCCAGTTCACGCCCACCATGTGGCGGTCCCAGTAGTAGTCGCGCTCCAGCCGCCACGCATCGAGGAAGATGCCGCGGAACTCCTCGCGGGGGTTGGTGTGCATCATCCAACGCGACATGTTGATGGCCGCCTTGCCGGCAGCCTTGGGATCGTTGGCGCTCTTGACCTCGGCGTCGTAGATGTAGAAGTTGTCGCCCTTGGCGATGAGCATCTTCTTGCGGTCGGCGGAGATTTCGAAGCCCTTGATATCGCCGGTCACGGTGTCAACGCCATCGCCCTTGTTGGCGATATCGAGACACTGCAGCGAGATGTGCTGGAAGCGCTCGTCGTTTCCGTTCATCCAGCAGAGGCGCTTGTCAGTGATCTGCAGGTTGCCGTAGTTGCCCGGCGGCGCGGGGACTTCAGTTACGCGGGAAGCGAGATCGGCGAAGTTGATCTTTACCTCCGGCGGCTTCTTCTCGTCCTTCTTTTCGCTGGGCTTGGACTCATCCTTCTTTTCGGCGGCGGCCGTTTCATCGGCCTTCGCGTCTTTTTGTCCGGCAGCCTTGCCCGCCTTGCCCTCCTCGGGCTTCTTCTCTTCGGGTTTTGTTTCGTCGGGCTTCTTTTCCTCGGGCTTCTTCTCGTTCGCGTTGTCAGGATGGAGTTCGTCCGGCGGCAGGAAGGGCGAACGCAAGCCATCGGCCAGGGCAAGCTGGTAGATCTTCACGGTCTTGTCGAAGTGCGGCTGCGGCTCGCGCGGGCCCCACGGCGACATCACCGTGGTGTTCAGCGCACGGTCAGAGAGGAAGTAGAGGAACTTGCCGTCGGAGCTCCATACCGGGTTGCCGCTGTTGAAGCGATCGTCGGTGACGGTTTCGATGTTGCCGCTTGCGGCGTTGAGAATCTTGACCTGCTGGAACGAGTTGTTTGCGGTCTCAGAGTAGGCGAGCCACTTGGAGTCAGGCGACCAGTTCAGATCGCCGAAGTCACCGTTCATGGACTGTGCGATGCGCTTGTCCTGCCTGGTCTTGATGTCGTAGAGCCACAGTTCCTGGTCTTTGTTTGTGTGCGCCAGCCAGTTGCCGTCGGGGGAGACGAAGCCGTCCCAGCGCAGGACCTTGGCGTCGTTGGTCCACTGCTCGGGCTTGCCTACGCCGTTGGCGGGAAACTTCCAGAACTCGGTTTCGCCGCTCTTGGTGGAGAGCGCCAGGACGGATTTGCCGTCAGGGAGGTAGCGCGCCTCGCGGAAGCGCACGCCGGAGTCCGCCGCGACGGTGACGATGCGACCCGTCTTCGCGGGCATGGTGAAGACTTCTCCGCGCGCCGTGAAGACGGCTCCGGATCCGTCCGGCGCAATGTGCGCCGCGGTGAGATACTGCATGGGCTTCTTGACCCAGTGGTCGCGCATCTGATCGAAGTCAGACTGCAGCGTGACGGGAATGACGGCGTCGTGGCCGGTTGCGAGGTCGAGCAGCCAGAGGTCCGCGCCCGACGCGTAGACGATCTTGCCGTCGGACAGCGATGCGGCCGAGACGTCGTAGAGGGTCTGATGGCTCTCTTCCTTGACGTTTTTGCCGTTCGCGTCCATCGACCAGACGTTCATGATGCCGTCGCGGTCACTGAGGAAGTAGACGCGGTCCTTCCAGAACATGGGGTGCGCGGAGGTGCCGGTGAAATCGCCGGTGAGCGGCACGGCTTCGTGGACGCCGTCGAACTTCCAGAGGTTCTCCGCCCATCCGCCCCTGTAGCGCTTGGTCTCGCTCCACTGCTTGGTCCAGCGGGTGAAGAAGAGCGTCTTGCCGTCGTCGGAGTAGACGCCTTCGGCGGCTTCGGCGAGCGGGACGATGTCGCGCTTGCCGTGCGCGTCAATGAGGGTGAGCTTGTAGCCGGGGAGCGTGGAGTAGCGCTCGGTGGCGACCATCAGGCGGCCGTCGGGCGTCCATCCCGCGGGGAAGACGTCGCCTTCCCAGGTACGCCGCTCCGGGAGGCCGCCGTGCACGGGCATGGTGTAGACCTCGCTGGGTCCTTCGTAGTCGGCGAGGAATGCGACCGTTTTGCCGTCGGGCGAGATGGTGGCCATCGACTCATTACCGGGCGCCGTGGTGAGCCGCTGCGCCGTGCCGCCCTGCAGGCTCACGGTCCAGAGGTCGCCCTCCGAGGTAAACACGATGGTGTTGCCGTGCACCGCGGGGTCGCGGTAGTAGCCTTTGCGCGTGTTCTCGGCGCCGTTGGTGTCGGGCGCGGCAAAGACGGCCGAGGCAAACGTGCAGCATAAGGCTGCCGCAGCGATGCAGGGCAAAACTTTCCGGAGGGGCATGAGAGCTTCCTTTCAGTGAGTTCGGCGTCTCATTGCGCACAAAGGCTCCCGCAAAAAACGCCAACGCAAAACAGCCTGCCGTGATCTGGATTCCCAGCATACTACGCAGGCGGCGCACGGCGCGTTCCTGTCTGGAGGCGCCCCATTGCCGGCTGACGTCCTCATTTATGGCACAATATGAGACAGCGCATGCAATCGTCTCGTCCAAAGCGCGCACTTGTCTGGCTGGCCCTGGCCGCCGTCGCGGTGGTGTCGGTGGCGCGGCTGCAGTCGGGCATCGCGCCGGTTCGCGGCTATGCGCACTCGGTGCTGGCGTACATTGCGGCCGCGCAGAATGAAACGGCAACCGTGGCGCGCGGGGTGCCGGCGTTTCGCAACGCTGCTGCGCGCTCTTCGCACGACTCCACGCCTGCGCCGCTGCTGGCACTGCTGCCGGTTTTCTTTATAGGACTGGTAGCGCCGCTCTGCCTGAGCCTCACGGGCTCAACACTTTCTCTGGGCCGGCCGTCTCCGGCGCCCGCACTTCCCTTCCGCTTCCAGCGTCCTCCGCCCGCACAACTCCTCTAAGCCGCTTCGCTTTCTGAGCAGCGCCCTCACGGATTTTCCGTCGCGCACTCAGAGGTCCGCGAACCTTTTCTCATTGGAGGAGTTCCCATGTTCTGGATCGCAACCGTTCTTCTTAGCGCGCCCTTTGTATGCATGGTGGTGCTGGTGGTCATCTCGTGGGCGCAGGGGCTGCGCGCGCGCTTGACCGGAAGAGTTTCGCCGCGGAGGCCGTTGCGGGGGATGGGCGCCAGCTACGCGCTCGGCGCGGCATTCCTTTGCTTTTCGGTTTTCTATCACCCGCGCCTGGAGCTCGCGACGGCGGCGCAGGTCCAGCAGGAGGAGCAGGACGACGAGGACGACCAGGGCGATCCGGAGTCCCCGATCCGCCATCTTCTTCGCCAGCTTCGGCGCATCCGCCGCGGCGAGGCAGTCGATCGGCTGATCTGGAGGCTGGAATGATGCGCCTGTTGCCGCTTCAACCTGCGCTGCCCGCGCCAACCTTAGAGCATTTAAACTGGTAAACGGAGAAGTTTGTGTTCATCGACAAGGCATTTGCAAAGGTTTTCGGCACCGCGAACGAGCGCGCAGTGAAGCGCCTGCTGCCCGTGGTCGCCTCCATCAACGCACTCGAACCGACTATGCAGGGGCTCTCGGACGAGCAGCTGCGCGCCAAGACGGCGGAGTTCAAGGCTCAGGTTGCCGCTCGCCTGGAAGGAATCACCGACGCCGAAGAGATCAAGAAAGCCGAGCGCGATGCTCTGGACGAGATCCTTCCCGAGGCCTTCGCCGTGGTGCGCGAAGCGGGCTGGCGGGTGCTGAAGATGCGGCACTTCGACGTGCAGCTGATCGGCGGCATGGTGCTGCACCAGGGCAAGATTGCCGAGATGAAGACCGGCGAAGGCAAGACGCTGGTTGCAACGCTGGCCTGCTATCTGAACGCGCTGGCCGGCAAAGGCGTGCACGTGGTGACGGTGAACGACTACCTGGCCAAGCGCGACGCCGAGTGGATGGGCAAGATCTACGAGTTTCTCGGCCTGACGGTAGGCGTGATCGTGCACGATCTCTCCGACGACGAGCGCCGGGCGGCCTACGGGGCCGACATCACCTACGGCACCAACAACGAATTCGGCTTCGACTACCTGCGCGACAACATGAAGTTCGACATCAAGGACTGCGTGCAGCGCGGGCACCACTACGGCATCGTCGACGAAGTGGACTCGATCCTCATCGATGAAGCGCGTACGCCGCTGATCATCTCCGGCCCGACGGACCAGACCACCGACAAGTACGTGCGCGTCCGCCAGATCATTCCCAAGCTGGTCATGGGCGAAGAGACCGAGACGCTGGAAGGCAAGACCTTCACCGGCGATTACGTGGTGGACGAAAAGCATCGCACCATCGGCGTGACGGATGAGGGCTGGGTCACCATCGAAAGCCTGCTTGGCATCGACAACATCGCCGATCCCGAAAACTGGGACCTGAAGCACTTTGTCGAAACCGGCATCAAGGCGCACGCTCTGTACAAGCGCGATGTGGATTATGTGGTGAAGGAGGGCGAGGTCATCATCGTGGACACCTTCACCGGCCGACTGATGCCCGGCCGCCGCTGGTCCGATGGCCTGCACCAATCCATCGAGGCGAAGGAAGGCGTGGTGGTCCGCAAGGAAGACCAGACGCTTGCCACCATCACGTTCCAGAATTACTTCCGCCTCTATAAGAAACTGAGCGGCATGACCGGCACGGCCGAGACCGAGGCCGCCGAGTTCGGCAAGATCTACAACCTCGACATCGTCGTGATTCCCACGAACAAGCCGTTGCTGCGCATCGAGAACTCCGACGTTGTGTATCGAACGGAGAAGGAAAAGTTCAACGCGGTGGCCGACAGCATCGCGGAGATCCACGAGACCGGGCAGCCGGTACTCGTCGGCACCACGTCGATTGAGAAATCGGAGCGGCTGTCCGCGCTGCTGCAGCGCAAGGGCATCCGCCACGTTGTGCTGAACGCCAAGTTCCACGAGCGCGAAGCTGAGATCGTGGCGCAGGCCGGCCGCCTGGGCATGGTCACGATCGCGACCAACATGGCAGGCCGCGGCACCGATATTCTGCTCGGCGGCAACCACGAATTCACCACGCGGCAGGAACTGGTGAAGAGGGGGCAGGCGCGCGCGCTGGGCGCGGCTGAAGGCGCGATTAATCCCGTTGCGCCCTCGGGCTTTATGCGCTTCTACTACCAGGGGCAGGAGTTCGAAGTCGCCGAGTCCGACTGGCAGGCTGTGAACAAGGTCCACGCCGAAGCTGCCGACAAGGAACACGCGCGCGTCATCGAGGCGGGCGGTCTGTTCATCCTGGGCACCGAGCGCCACGAGTCGCGGCGCGTGGACAATCAGCTCCGCGGCCGCGCCGGCCGCCAGGGCGATCCCGGCGCATCGCGCTTTTTCCTCTCGCTGGAAGACGACCTCATGCGCATCTTCGCCAAGCAGTGGGTTTCGACCCTGCTGCAGCGGCTGGGGATGGAAGAGGGCGTGCCGATCGAGTCGAGGATGATCTCCAAGCGCATTGAGGCGGCGCAGCAGGCGGTGGAGGCGCAGAACTTCGAATCGCGCAAACACATCCTGGAGTACGACGATGTGATGAACAAGCAGCGCGAGGCGGTCTACGGCCTGCGCCGCCAGCTTCTGGAAGGGGTGGAACAGCGCGAGCTGATTCTTGAGGACTACGTGGGCGGCATCCTCTCCGCCGCGCTCGACGAGTTCACGCCGGAAGACAAGCACGCCGATGTGTGGGACTTTAAAGGCCTGGACGAGCGGCTCTTCGGGCAGTTCGGCATTCATCTCACCGAAGAAGAGAGCGAGCCCGGCAAGCTCGCGCGCCACGAACTTGGCGATAGCATCTTCGAGCGCCTGAAGGCGGAGTACGAAGCCAAAGAGAATATTTTGAGCGGAGCTACCATGCGTTACCACGAACGCATGGTGATGCTCAGCGTGATTGACGGTCTGTGGAAAGATCATCTGCTGGCGATGGATCACCTGAAGGAAGGCATCGGCCTGCGCGGTTATGCGCAGCAGGACCCGCTGGTGGCCTACAAGAAGGAATCCTTCGACATGTTCGAAGCGATGATGAACAAGTTCCAGGAAGACACCGTGCGGTTCCTCTTCCGGATGCAGATTGTGGGTCCCGACGGCCAGCCGATCAGCACTTCGCCGCAGCCCAAGCGCGTGGTGCCGCCGGCGCCGCCGGTGGCCAGCGCCGAGCAGCCGGTTCTGGTGGGCGCAGGGGGCGGCGCTCGCCGCATGGATGCAGCCGCGCCGCGCGAGATCGCCGTACCAACGCGCGCGCCGCAAACCACCATCGATCAACTGGAGCGCGAGTTCGCCCGCAAGAAGGAGCGCGAGTTGAAGGCCGCCACGATGGCCGGCGGCAACACCGCGAGCCAGCCCGCACAACGGCATGTGGGCCAGAAGGTGGGCCGCAACGATCCCTGCCCCTGCGGCTCCGGCAAGAAATACAAGAAGTGCCACGGCGTGGAAGCGTAGCGCCGCAACAATTCGAACTCAACGACCCCGCGGATTCCGCGGGGTATTTTCTTTGTCTACCGGTGCTAAGGTTGGTATTCAGCCGCGATGTCAATCTTCGTGGAGCTTTTCCTTCTGCCGGTTCATCGAACGCAGTGCCGTTCGAGTTTTGCCGACAGATTTCTGTTGAAGATTCAGAGGAGGTCGCGATGGAACCGCGTTTTAACTATGCGAAGTTGAGCCCGGGCGCCGTGAAGGCGATGCTCGACATGGAGCGCTATCTGCACGGCTGCGGGCTCGAGGAACCGCTGCTGCACATGATCAAGCTGCGCGCGTCGCAGATCAACGGTTGCGCCTATTGCCTGGACATGCACTGGAAGGATGCGCGCGCGCTGGGCGAAACCGAGCAGCGTTTATACTCGCTGGATGCATGGCGCGAGTGTCCGTACTACACGGATCGCGAGCGCGCGGCGCTGGCATGGACGGAGGCGCTGACGCAGATCACGCAGGGCCATGCGTCCGACGCCGTCTACAACGAAGCGCGCGCCCACTTGAGCGAGAAGGAACTTTGCGACCTGACGTTTGCCATCACCACCATCAACGCTTGGAACCGGCTGGCGATCTCGTCGCGTGTTGAGCCGGGAACGTACAAGAGACCGGAGACGAAGAACTAATTCGCGCCGCGCAGCAAAAAAAGAGCCCGGCGAAATCACATCGCCGGGCTTCTGAATTGGCTTAACAGGCTTGTTTAGCGGTACTGGGTTTCCAACTCCTGCTGCGGCTTCGCGGACCCCGGCTGGTAGGAGTGGCCGGTGAGCAGGCCGAGGATGAACCAACCGAACTGCACTGCGCCGATGGAGAACAGCACGTCGCCCGGGACGCGGAACCAGCGCAGCGTCTGCATGGCCGGCGTCTGCATGAACTCCGCCGAACGCGCGTACCATGTGCCGTGCTGGATGGAGGCCATGGCCTGCAGAATGCCGATGGGCAGCATGCTGAGCACCACCATGAAGATGAGCCCCACGTTGATGCACCAGAACGCGGACTTCAGCGTGCCTTCCTTCCAGCGGCGCGCCGGCTGCAGCACGCGCAAGCAGAAGAGCGTGAGCCCGAGGCCGAGCATTCCATACACGCCGAACAGCGCGGTGTGGCCGTGGACCGGCGTCAGGTTGAGGCCCTGCACATAGTAGAGCGAGATGGGCGGGTTGATGAGGAATCCGAAGACGCCCGCGCCCAGCAGGTTCCAGAAGGCGACGGCGACGAAGAAGTAGATGGGCCATTTGTAGTTGGCGATCCACGGCGCTTTCTCCGTGGGACGGGCCAGGCGCATGTTCTCCCATGCCTCGTAGCCGATGAGCGTGAGCGGCACTACCTCGAGCGCGCTGAAGACCGCGCCGAGGGCAATGACCGCCGCGCCGGAGCCGGCGAAGTAGAGGTGATGGAAGGTGCCGATGATGCCGCCGGACAGGAACACCGTGGTCGAGAACATCACCGCGCGGGTAGCGCTGCGAATCTCAAGCAGCCGCAGGCGGGTGAAGAGGAACGCGATCACCACCGTGGCGAACACTTCGAAGAAGCCTTCCACCCAGAGGTGAACCACCCACCAGCGCCAGTACTCGGCGGTGACGAGCTGGCTGCGCTGCCCGTACATCAGGCCCGCCGCGTAGAACGTGGGAATGGCGATGCTGGAGACAAGGAAGAGCGCGAGCAGCGATTTGTCTTCCGGATTCTTTTTGAATGCGGGCTTGAGCGAGCGGACCATCAACACCAGCCAGAGCACCAGGCCGATGAAGAGCAGGATTTGCCAGAAGCGTCCCAGGTCGACGTACTCATATCCCTGCGATCCGAACCAGAACCAGAGGTTGCCGAGCTTCTGCTGGATGCCCATCCACTCACCGGCCAGCGAACCGCCGACGACCAGCACCAGCGCGGCGAAGAGCACGTTGACGCCGAGGCGCTGATACTTGGGCTCATGGCCGCTGACTGCGGGACCGACAAAGAGGCCGGTGGCAAGCCATGAGGTTGCAATCCAGAAGATGGCAAGCTGCAGGTGCCAGGTGCGGGTGACGGCGTAGGGCAAATACTTTGCCAGCGGGAAGCCAAAGAACGACTGGCCTTCAACTCCGTAGTGCGCGGTGAGAATACCCATCAGGATCTGCACGGCCCACAACGCGATCACCACGACGAAGTACTTGACGGTGGCGCGCTGCGAAGGCGTGGCAACGGCCCCGAGGAATGGATCGGCCTTTGGATAAGCTGCGTGCGTGTGCTCTTTCTCCTGCGAGCCGTACCACCACACCAGGCCGCCGATGCCGGCAAGCAGTGCGACAAAGCTGACGATGCTCCACAGGATTGCGCCCGCCGTGGGATTGTTGCCGACCAGGGGCTCGTGGGGCCAGTTGTTGGTGTAGCTCACGTCAGAGCCGGGGCGATTGGTGCCGGTAGCCCAGGCGCTCCACCAGAAGAACGCGGCAAGCTGCTGCTGCTTGGCGGGATTCGTCAGCGCTCCCTGCGGAATGGCATACGCGCTTTTGCCGTTGGAGAAGATGCCGGCATAGTATGCGGAAAGTTGACGATAGGCAGCCGCGCGATCGGCGGAGAGAACCACGCGATTCGCCGCAGCGTCGTAAGTGTTGGTGCGCATCGCCCTGACCAGGCGTGCCTTCAATACGGCCTGCTGATCGGGATTTAATGCATCGAAGTTCGCTGCGCCGTCGCGCTTTGCCCAGGTGTCGAGCAGGAACTCCGATTCGCGATGCAGCCAGTCGGCGCTCCAGTCGGGAGCCACGTACGCGCCGTGGCCCCAGACGGTGCCGATCTCCTGGCCGCCAATGGATTGCCACACGCCCTGCCCATCGGTGATTGTGGAGCCGGTGAACAAAAGCTGCCCATCGGCGGAGTACACGTCGGGGATAGGTGGCGCCTGGCTGATCATCTTGCGTCCGATAACGCCAAGCACGGCGAAGGACCCGAGAATCACTACAGATAAAGCCAACCAATAACGTTTGTAACTCATTGCTTGCCTCGTATCGCACGATGCGTGCGGGATGAATGCCTAAGCAGAAGGTATGTGATGGTGAATACAAATCCCTATGACTTATGTCACTCGGGTTGCAACAAAGTTGTCAGGAGATTGCGCGCCGGCGGATGTGATGACGGACTGAACGAGCGACGCGAGAGCGCGGGAGAAAGCAGTGCTCTTCCCGCGCCGACCGCGATTTGTGATTCTGCGCTACGCCGCGGAACTGACCGCCTGCGCGGCAAACGCAGATTTGCCCCGCGTCATGGTGAGCGCCAGATTGACGGCGAAGATGAGCACACCGGTGAGTTCGAGCACGCCGGAGATGGGCAGTACATGCCATGCGAACGGCGCGATGCCTTCATACGCGAGCGGCTCGGAGCTGACGCGCAGGGTGCAGCCCAGTTGGAGAATCAGCAGCGCAAGGAACATGAGGCGCCTGCTGTAGATGCGTTCGATTCCTCCAAAGTGCGGCAGAATGCGCGGGCCGATGGCGAAGACCATTGTCGCCGCAAAGCCCACGGTGAGCGCGTGCCGCGATGCGCCCCAGATGCCGCCGTGGACATCGGCGAACGCCGCCCAGATGCCAAGCGCCGATGCGATGATCAGCCACACATAGGTGAGGCGCACGAATACCGGGAAACTGGGGTGAATCCCCTGCACTTTGGCGTGGCCGTGCGGCTTGCGCGTGAGCTGCAGCGCGAACAGGATGGCGATGGAACTGAGGAAGAGGAGAATGGTCGCGGTCTTCCCGAATCCCGCCACACCGGCGAGAACGCCAGCAGCGAGCAGCACCAGCGCGGATTTGAAGAGCCGTCCGCTGGGGCGCGCGATGGCGAGAAATGCCGGCAGCCAGCGCGCGGAGAATCCCCACACCGTTGGGGTGATGAATGCCCATGCAAGCAGAACCAGGTAACGCTGGTCGAGTTCGTGGGGAAATGCCAGCGACGTGCCCTGCGCAGCCAGGCGAATGCACTCCACGAAGTTGAAGATGAGCGCGGCGAGCAGGCCGGCCGTGCCGACGAAGACGGAGATCATCCAAAGCTCAATGCGCGGCTTTGATTTTTCTTTGCCGCTGTCCGGCATCTTGTGATGGCTGGCGGCATACAGAAACAGCAACACGGCTGCAAGTTCCATACTCGCGGAGAGGACGAACAGGGCGCGCCACTGCCATGCGTAGATGCCGGCGATCCAGCGCAGCAGCACGGCGGGCGTCCACAGCAGGAAGCAGGTGAGCGGAATGCGCAACACGGAGCGGCCGTGCGCGGGTTGCGAGTAGAAGCCGATGCCCAGGATGAAGCTGCCGATCCAGCCGAAGACCTGCGCATGCCCGTGGCCCTGGATCCACGCAGCCGGCATGGCGCCCAGGCCGTGGTGCGTTGCAATCGCCATGAGATTTGTAAAGCCAAGGAGCGTGCCGGGAAGAGCCATAAAGAACAAGCCGCTCAGAATCCACGCGCGCAGCATCAGGCTTTTCCGGCGCTCGCGCGCAACGATCATCTGGTAATGCTGTGAGTCGCCGATGGAGATGGGTTGGGCCATGATCAATTCCTCGTGTGCAGGTTCGCGTCCAGTGCCATGGCGCGGGGAAACAGTTCGTTGTCTTCGAGCGCCAGGTGCCGCCGCAGGTCGAGATGAAAGCCGCGCAACGTGCCCAGAAGCGCGATCTGCGTGGCGCAGGCGTGGCGAGCCGGTTGAAAGCCGTTGGTAAGCTGCGCGGCCTCCTCGAGCGCGCGCTGCGCCGATTCATGCTCCTGCACCATGGCGAAGATCGGCATGGCCAGGGTGCGGAAGGTCTGCGGCGGAACGTATGCGAGCATGGCCTGCTGATCGAGCTGCGCGATGTATGGAAAGATGACCTGCTCTTCGCGCTCGAGATGGGCGAGCAGGTCGATGCGCAGCGCCTCCACGATCTCCGCCAGGCGATGGAACGCAGGCTCGCGGGTGCCGTACCTGAGCGCAACCCTGCTCGCCATTTCGGCTGCCGGTGGCAGTTCGCGGCGCAGGTAGAGATGGTGGTTGCGCACGATGTGTTGCATGAGGCGGGATAAGGATGCGTCGGCCGGATTCGGAAGCAAGCCGGGACGCCCGCCCGCTTCCGCGTCGGAGAGCTTTTCCAGCACCTGGTCGAGAGAGATCTGCAGATCGGCGCAGAGTTGCTGGAGCGATGCGCCGGCCTCAGCGCACAGGTCGATGTCAAAGCGCTGTAATACAGCGGCTGCGGATGGTTCGGCTTCAACGATTTCGCGGATGGTTTGAGTTGGGGTGGCCATGGGATGCTCTCCAACTGCAACACTACGGCGGCGGCGGGGCGCGATCAGCGACTTATGTCACTCCACCACACGAGAGACTTTCGTCACTGCAGTTGTGGCGGCAATCGAATCTGATGGAACCATGAACCCGCAGATCCGCACCGTGGATTTCAACGAGCGCCCCTTCATCGCCATCTGGGAAGTGACCCAGGCCTGCGACCTGGCATGCGTGCACTGCCGCGCATCGGCCCAGCCCAACCGCGATCCGCGCGAACTGAGCACGGAGGAAGGCAAGGCGCTGGTCGACCAGATCGCCGCCATGAAGGTGCCTGTATTTGTGCTCACCGGCGGCGATCCGATCAAGCGGCCCGACCTGTTCGAGCTGATTGCGCATGCGCGCTCGGTGGGCGTGAGGGTGTCGCTCACCCCCAGCGCCACGCCGCTGTTGACGCGAGACGTGATTGTGCGTTTGAAGGAAGCAGGGTTGGCGCGGCTCGCCGTCAGCATGGACGGGGCCTGCGCCGAGACGCATGACGCCTTTCGCGGCATGTCCGGATCGTTTGCGAGGACGCTCGACGCCGTGCGCTGGGCCGGCGAAGTAGGCTTGCCGGTGCAGATCAATACCACCTTCAGCCGGCGCAACATCGGCGAGATCGATGCGATGGTTGCCCTGATGGAGACGCTGAAGCTGACGCTGTGGAGCGTGTTCTTCCTGGTGCCCACCGGGCGGGGCAAGCTGAACGATTTGCTCAACGCGGACGAATTCGAAGCGGTGTTCGCGAAGATTTACGACCTCTCGAAAAAGTCGAGCTTCGATATCAAGACCACCGAGGCGCAGCACTACCGGCGCTTTGTACTGCAGCAGAAGGTGCGCGAGCGGCAGTCGGGTGCGGTTTCGCCGGTGGCGGAAAAAATTGCCGACGAGATCGGCAGGGCGCCGCAGGGGTTGAATGACGGCAAAGGTTTTCTTTTCGTCTCGCACATTGGCGACGTGTATCCCAGCGGATTTCTGCCGCAGGCCGGAGGCAACATACGCCGGCAGTCTCTGGCCACCATCTATCGCGAGTCGCCGGTCTTTGTCGCGCTGCGCGATGCGGAAAAGCTGGAGGGCAAATGCGGGGCCTGCGAGTTCAAGCAGATCTGCGGTGGATCGAGATCGCGCGCGTATGCGCTGACCGGAAACACTCATGGAGAAGAACCCTGCTGTGCGTACATTCCCATAGGCTACACAGTGCCGGAATTGACGCCGGAGCGGGCACCGCGCCTGCACGTGCTGCAGGGAGCGT
This sequence comes from Acidobacteriota bacterium, assembly GCA_046566985.1. Classification (GTDB taxonomy): domain Bacteria; phylum Acidobacteriota; class Terriglobia; order Terriglobales; family Acidobacteriaceae; genus Telmatobacter. The sequence goes on from JBKICT010000011.1 coordinate 123,119, forward strand.
AGAGGCAGGGAACGAGGGAACAGGGATCAGGGAACAAGGGAACAGGGATCAGGGAACAAGGGAACAAGCAAGCGAGGGAACCAGGGACTAAGGGAACCTTCGGTTTTGCGAAAAACACCACCTTTTCGGCGATCTTGTGCATCTCCATACATGAGAGAGGCCGCGAGTGAGCCAGATCATCGCAGCAAATCATCGAGTTACGGGCCGCCGGCCGCGCGTGGTCATCGTGGGCGGCGGGTTCGGCGGAATTCACGCCGCGCGCAGCCTGGGCAAGCTGCCGGTTGACGTTACGGTGATCGACCGCAAGAATCATCACACGTTTCAACCGCTGCTTTACCAGGTGGCGCTGGCGGTGCTTTCGCCGGCCGATATTGCGGAACCGATCCGCGGCATTCTGCGCAGCCAACAGAACACACAAGTTCTGATGGACGAGGTGGTCGGCGTCGACACGAACGTGCAGAGCGTCATCCTGAAAAGCGGATCGCAGGTAAGCTACGACTATCTGGTGCTGGCGACCGGATCCACGCATTCGTATTTCGGCCACGACGAGTGGGCGCCGCTTGCGCCGGGGTTGAAGACGGTGGAGGACGCGACGGAGATTCGCCGCCGCGTGCTGCTGGCCTTCGAGCTGGCCGAGCGGCACAAGCAGGAACACGGATGGCATCCGCCGCTGAATTTCGTGGTGATCGGCGGCGGCCCCACCGGAGTGGAACTGGCCGGGGCCATCAGCGACATCGCGCGCCACTTTCTGACGCACGACTTCCGCCACATTAATCCCGCGCATAGCAAGGTGATCCTGCTCGACGGCGGTAAGCGGCTGCTGGCCGCGTATCCTGAGGACCTTTCCAGCAAGGCGCAGCAGCAACTCGAGCAGCTGAATGTGGAGGTGCATCTGGGCTGCCATGTGACCGGTGTGCAGCCGGGCTGGATTGAGACGGGCGGCCCGAATCCTATCGGGCGCGTGGAAGCCGCAGTCACGCTATGGGCGGCGGGGGTGCAGGCGTCGCCGCTGGGCAAGCTGCTCGGCGCGCCTACGGATCACCGCGGCTGCGTGATGGTCGACGCACAGCTCAATCCGCCGGCGATGGCCAACGTCTTCGTGATCGGCGACCTGGCGCATTTCGAGCAGGATGGCAAGCAGGTGCCCGGCGTAGCGCAACCGGCGATGCAGATGGGAGATCATGTCGCGCGCATGATTCTGGCCGATCTGAAGGGCCAGAACCGCCCGGCGTTCCGCTACTTCGACAAGGGCGATATGGCGACGATCGGACGCAGCGCCGCGGTTGCCGACGTGAAGTGGCCCTTCAAAGGCCACCTGAGCGGCTGGCCGGCGTGGCTCACGTGGCTGGTGGTGCACATCTATTTCCTCATCGGCTTCCGCAATCGGCTCGCGGTGCTGGCCTCGTGGGTGTGGACCTACTTTACGTTTCGCAGCGGCGCACGGCTCATTACCGGCAGCCAGCAGTTGCCGGGGTGGCGCGAACAGGTCAACGCTGGACCGGCGGAGCAGACGCCGCCGACGGGGCATGCCACAGCGGCGGATTAGCGCGAAGCGTCGAAGCCACCTTGCGCAAGTGGGCCCGGCTAAACTGCGCCGGGCCCGAAGGGAACGACTTGAATCAAGGGGCTAGCGGAGGGTGCGCAGTGCCGGATACAGCTTGCGCCACGCGGCATACCCTTTTTTGTACGCCTCGACATTCGCGGGAATGGGTTCGATGCGTTGCGCCACTTCAATGGCCTGAGCGCAGGCTGCATCGAGATTGGCCCAGTGGCCCACGCCTACGCCGGCCATGAGCGCGCATCCGAACGCGCCGCCTTCTTCGGCGGTGAGCACTTCCACGGCGTGACCGTAAATGTCGGCCTGAATCTGCCGCCACAGGGGGCCGCGCGCGCCGCCGCCGCCGAGGCGAATGCCACGCACCGGGATTCCAAGTTCCGCGAAGAGGGTAAATGTGTCCTGCAGCGAGTAGGCCACGCCCTCCAACACCGCACGGACAAAATGCGCCGCGGTGTGGATGGTACTGATGCCGGCAAAGGCCGCGCGCACCTCAGGGTCGAGATGGGGCGTGCGCTCGCCCAGCAGATACGGCGCCCACTCCAGGCCCTCGCTGCCGGCCGGGACCTTGGCAGCGTCGGCTGTCAGCTTGTCGTAGCTTTGACTTGCGAAGAATGTATTGCGCAGCCAGTTAAAGCTGAGCCCCGCCGATTGCGTTACGCCCATCACGTGCCACACGCCGGGGACCGCATGACAAAACGTGTGCATGCGGCCGTGGGGATCTTTTGTGGGCTGCGCGGTGGCCGCGAATACTACACCGGAGGTACCAATGGTGGCGGAAACCGAGCCGGGCTGCAGAATGCCCATGCCGACTGCGCCGGCGCCTTGGTCGCCTGCACCCGCGACCACCGGCGTTCCCGCAGTGAGGCCCGTCGCACCTGCCGCTTTTTCGCTGACGCGCGCGCAGACCTCGGGCGACTCGTAGACCTTGGGCAGCCAGCTCTCGGGAATCCCCGCGGCCTCGGCCACTTCGCGCGACCAGCGGCGATGCGTCACATCCAGAAGCAGCGTCCCCGATGCCTCCTGCACGTCGATGGCAAACTCGCCGGTAAGGCGGTAGCGCACGTAGTCCTTGGGACACATAATGTGGCGGATCTTCGCGAAGATCTCCGGCTCGTGCGTCTTGACCCACAGGAGCTTGGTCAGGGTGAAGTTCGGCAGGGCCGGATTGCAGGTGAGTTCGATGAGCTTCTCGTAGCCGATCTTCTCGTGGAGCCAGTCGCACTCGGGCTGGGTGCGGGTGTCGCACCAGATGAGCGAAGGGCGCAGGACCGCGCCGTTCTCATCCAGCATGACCGCGCCGTGCATCTGACCGGTGAGGCCCATTGCTGCAATCTTCTGCTTCGGTTCGGGAGCGGCGGCAATGGCTGCGCGGATCGCCTCCTGCGCGGCGCGCCACCAGTCGTCAGGATCCTGCTCGGCCCAGCCGGCATGCGGGGTGCGAAATGGCGCATGCTCGCTGCTGGCGCCGCTGATCAGCTTTCCGTGCTCGTCGACGATCACGGCGCGGGTGCCGCCCGTGCCCACATCCATTCCCAGGAACCACATATTCCGTACTCCTAAATCGGTTTTCTTGGCCATCGAAGCATATCAGCTTTGGAGTGGGGGCACCAAGAGGCTGTATTCGCACAAAAACCATTTGACCGGCTGCCCCACGCGCAGTTAGGGTGACATAGCCTCAACCCTACTTCCCTGGAACCGTTCGCAGCGGGACTGCGAAGTTTTTGCGCGTCCGCATGGGTTGAGGAATATCCCCAGGAGGTTTTATACGTGAGCAACACTGCTGCCACGCCCGATCATATTTTGCAGACCGGCCTTGCCTTTTGGGCTTCGAAGACGCTTCTCAGCGCAGTCGAAATGGAAGTCTTCACCGAACTGGCCAAGGGGCCTGAGGACCTGAAGGCGCTTTCGGGCAGGCTTGGCCTGCACCCGCGCTCGGCGCACGATTTTCTGGATGCCCTGGTTGCGCTCGGCTTTCTCCATCGTGAGGACGGAAGGTACTCCAACACGCCGGCAACAGATCTCTTCCTCGACAAACACAAGCCCTCCTATATGGGCGGCATCCTGGAGATGGCAAATCGGCGCCTCTTCCACCATTGGGGTCATCTGACGACCGGACTGCGCACAGGTTTGCCCCAAAATGAGGCTGCGCATGGCGGCCCCGATGTGTTTGCGGCTCTTTACGCGGACCCGGAGCGGCTGAAGGGTTTCCTGCACGCCATGACCGGCGTGAGCCGCGGCGCGAACATGGCAATCGCCGCCCGCTTTCCATGGGACAAATACAAGGTGGTCGCGGACGCGGGGCCGGCGCAGGGCGATCTGCTGACGCAGGTGCTGCTCAAAAATCCGCACCTTGCCGGCATCGGATTCGATCTGCCGGAGGTCGCTCCGATCTTCGAGGAATACCTGGAGGCGCACGGGCTCTCCGAGCGTGTGCGGTTTGTGCCCGGCAACTTCTTCAAAGATCCGCTGCCGTCTGCCGACGTGGTCCTCATGGGCCACATCCTGCACGATTGGAATCTGGAAGAGAAGAAAATGCTGCTGCGCAAAGCCTACGAGGCGCTGCCAGAAGGCGGCGCGCTCGTCGCCTATGACGCGATCATCGACGACGATCGCAACAAGAATGCATTCGGGCTGCTGATGAGCCTGAACATGCTGGTGGAGACGAATGGCGGTTTCGATTACACCGGCGCCGACTGCATGCAATGGATGAAGGAAGCGGGATTCCGGGAGACGCGTGTGGAGCACCTGGTGGGACCGGATTCGATGGTGGTGGGCATCAAGTGACACGGGATCCTGCACTTGCAAGAGTGATGGCGATCCCGTCCTTTGGCACTGCGGCCCGTGGTGTGATTTAAGGCACAGGCAACGGGCGGGGCGGACGGTGACAATCTATTCGTGGGCCGGATGGAACGACGTCCGGCCAGGAGATTGTCATCAGATGAGTGATTTAGCCCCTTTGGCGGAAGCCGTTGCCCTTGACCCGCTGGTTGGCCACCCACCGGATTACCACGTATTTCATCAGTTCATTGAACGCTGCAAGGACCTGCCAGCGATTACGACCGCAGTGGTGTGGCCGCAATCGGATGTCGCGCTGACCGGAGCCGTGGAAGCCGCGGAAGCCGGTCTGATTGAGCCGATCCTGATCGGCGATGGGCCGGAGATCAAAGCGCTCGCCGCAAGGCTGAGGGTGGACATCTCAAAATACCCGCTCGTTCAAGCGGACACGGAGCGGCAGGCGGCCGAGACGGCCGTAACGATGTGCCGGGCGGCAAAGGCCAACGCCTTGATGAAGGGCAGCCTGCATACCGATGAGTTGCTGAAACCCGCGATGAAGAACGATACGGGACTGCGCACGTCGCGGCGCATCAGTCATGTGTTTGTGATGGACACGCCGGCTTATGCGCGGACGCTTCTGATCACCGACGCCGCCATCAACATTGAGCCGGAGTTGGAAGACAAAGTTCACATTGTGCAGAACGCCATTGACCTGGCGCACGCGCTCGGAATTCCGGAACCGAAAGTGGCGCTGCTCTCGGCGATCGAGACAGTCAACCCCAAGATCAAATCCACGCTGGATGCCGCTGCGCTGTGCAAGATGGCGGATCGCGGCCAGATTACGGGCGGGATTCTCGACGGGCCTCTGGCCTTTGACACGGCCGTGAGTGCGCGTGCCGCGGCGATCAAGCACCTCGAGTCGCCGGTCGTAGGCCAGGCCGACATCCTGGTGGTGCCGGACCTTGAAAGCGGCAACATGCTGGCCAAGCAGCTTGAGTACCTGGGCGGCGCGCAACTGGCCGGCATCGTGCTCGGCGCAAAGGTGCCGACCATCCTGACCAGCCGCGCAGACTCGGCGGAGACACGGCTGACCAGTTGTGCGGTCGCGGTGCTGCTGAACAATGCCTCGCAGGGCGTCAAGATCTAGGCTGGCTTTTCGAAAGCGCCGGAATTCTGATTCCGGCGCTTTTTTGTGCGATTGAGAATGGGGTTTTCCGGTCCCCGGAGGGGGAAGTTGCCGGGGACCGGAACTCCGGCGTGGGCCGCCGGAGAAACTGGATGGCTCAGCGGCTGGCAGCCGGTGTTCCACCCGTGATCTGATCCATGGGCAGTTCCAGGGCGAACAGGGACCCATTGGGTTGGTCGGCATGCACCCACATGCCGTGAAACGCGGTGTGCAATTCCGGATGCTGCGCCACGAGGGCGGTCATGATTGCCAGCACCTGCTTGCGCGCCTGCGGTGGATCGCGGAGCTGGGCGACCTGCGTGGCATCCGGTGTGTAATGAACATCCAGGTCGAGCGCTCCAAATGCAGTGGTGATGTCAACGTTGCTCAACTGGTACGCCGATCCGTCGGCGTCGAGCGTTACCGGCTGGTTTCCGGTGGGAAGGTTTGCCGGCTTGGCCGCATTGGTTTCGTTCATCAGCTTGGTGAGGTTCGGGCTGGAAAGATTATCCATCGGATCGAGCAGGTTGGCGGCGATGTGGTAGTAGAACCACGCCGACCATTTGCCGTTCTGCTGGGCATATTTTCGTGCCGCTACCCAGTACCAGAGTCCGTCGTGCCCTTCCTCAGTCATGGGCTTGGCGAAAAAGCCGGCAAGAAGCCAGCGCTTGTCAGGCCCCTGCGCCAGAATGAGCGCGGTCTGTTGCGGCTTCTGCACCCCGGTGGCATGCAGAATGGCGAGGCCGTAGTGGCCGGGCGGCAGGTTGGTGAAATCGAGAACGACTACCGGCGAACCGCAATAGAAATCGGTGCGCTGCGCGCCGGCCTGATCCATGGAGGCATCGAGATCGTAGACGTCATCCACGGTGATGGTCGCGCCCTGAATCATAGGCGCGAGTGCCTGGATGGAACTGGCAATGCCGCTGAAATCGGAGGCGACGGCCGGAAGGGTGCCTGCCTGCACCGCATTCACATTGCCGGCCTGCACCTGCGTCATCAGGGTGCGTGCGGCAGAGACCATGGCTTGCCGATCGGCGGGCGTCATTTGCGATTGCGTGAGGCAGTTGGCGGCGTGAACGGGAAGACCAGGCAAGCCAAGGCATAAAACCGGCAAGACGTACAGAACAGCGCGCGAAGCATGCTTAAAGCATCGGATAGACATTGAATGTTCCCTCGCGAAGAGCACGGGAGAGCCCCTGAAATGTAAGATGCTGTCCGGCCAGCTCGCGCGCGTCAACTTGCGCGCTGCAGCACGTGGCCGCTGCTCTCCGGCACCGGCCGAAAGAGGGCCAGCGCGGTGAAGGCATGGCGCAGGACTTCGCGCCGCACTGCTTCCAGCGGGCCGGGAGCGACAATTGCGATTCCGCCGATGAGGGCGGCCAAGCTCCGGTACGCCTGGCGGTTCTGGTAGATGAAGTCCAGCGGGTACTCGGGTTTGCGCAGGCGTGCCTCGACTGGGTTCGCGTCGAGCAGATAACTCACCTCCGGACGCGGCACCAACTTCATGAGGATGCGCACGTAAAGGCGAATCAAAGGGTTGCGCAGATTCAGGTTCGCCAATTCGTCGTAGATGTAGCGATCGAAGATCACGACATCTTCCTGGGTGGATTGTCTGGCCTGGCGGACAGCGGCGCGCGTGGCGAAGGCGTCAAGCAGATACAGGCACAGGCGGACGCAGGACATGGGCCAGGACTGGACGTTCTTGTCGCGGCGGTTGACGGGCTTTTCGGGGCTGCCTACGCCCTTCTCGCCCTTGAATACGTGATGCCCTGCTCCCTCGCGGACTCCGGTGAGGCAAGCGATGTTGTCCCAGAACGTCGTAATGCGGACGCGCAGGCCTTCCTGCTCAAGCCGCGTCTTCAGCGCCGCGATCTGCGTGCTCTTACCCGCGCCATCCACGCCGGAGAAGCTCACCAGCAGCGGCCCGGAAATTGTGGTGGATTCCTGCATTGCTCCTCCTCTTTTCATGGCCGGCTCGAACTGGCGTGCGAGAGCGCCGCCACCGTACCCACTGCGGCCGCGGCACCGAGCACGATGCCGAGGCGGATCATGATTCTGCGCACGCGGCGCTGTTTGGCGGGCGCGATGGCTGCTCCCGATGGGCTCGATCCGGCGATGCCGGCCGGATGAGTCACGGGCGCGACCGCGGTGCCCGCGGGCTTTTGGCCATTGTCCTGTTGATTCTGCGGGGCGGGCGCCTGCTGCTGAGGCGTCGGCGCCTCAGGCAAAGGGGCGCCGACGCCCGTGTTTTCCGCCACCTGTACGGTTTTCGAGTTCTGCTGGGCAGACCACCCGGCCGGCTGTTGGGCGCCATAGCTGAGTTGAGCAGCAGCCACCGAAAGTACCAGGCAGCATGCGATCTGCCTTGCGAAGAGCACTCGTTCCCAGGTCTTCATATTCCCCCGTTCTTGCGCATACCGAGCATGAATGTGAATTCACGCCGCGGCTTCGCCGGCCAGTTGCATCTCGCCGACGGACCGGTATGCGATGGATGGGCGCTGGAAACTTTCCACTGCATCCTGGCTTGTGGGAAAGATGCGAAACAGGCGATCAATGCCGGCGAGCACCAGGTTCAAACGCGCTCTGGAGCCAACGCCGCTCAGCCGCACATCGCCGTTGCGCTGCATTGCGTGTTCCAGGGAGCAAAGGAGCAGGTGCAGCGCCGTGCTGTCCATCTCATGGATCTCGGAGCAGTCCAGGACCATTGCCGGGCGGTCCCCGTCCAGGCTGCTCTGAAGTTCGCGGAGCCAGCGCTTCGCGGCTCTGGTGTCCAATTTCGCAGGCAATTGCTTGACTGCAACCATTCGGGTTCGACGTGTCATTGTCCAGCCCACCTCAAGATTCAGTTTTCGCCGGCAGCCAGGCTGCGCGGGTCGTGCTAGGCCGCGGCTTTTCCACGCGGGTCTTCCAAAAGCTGTGCCAGTTCCGCCTCGGGATTGCGGATGGCGTGGGTGAGAACGTTCTTGCCATAGCGGAACAACGTCATGAGATTGCTGTTGTACCAGCAGCACTCCGTCATGCGCGGAGACAATCCACACAAAAAGCGGAGCTTACCGACATGCTCCGGCGAAGCCAGCATGGCCGCGATGAGACGGTGGTTTCCGTCCAGCACGGTCATCGGTTCGTTCTCATTTACTCCGATGAGAATCACGGCGGCAAAGTTGGGATCGCCGTACTTGATTTTTTCGCTAATGGCGTTCACTTTCTGCACGAAGGCAGGCTCAAGCAACTTCTGCCGGCTGCGCATCCCTTCCGCGATGTGGTGGGCAGAGAAGCTGCCTTTGGCCACTTTGCGCCATTGCGCGCGGGGGAAGATGCGGATTCCGCCGAGGTCCGGCTCGCCGATGCTGGCCTCATACCACTCTGTGTCGGTGGGAAGCTCTTTCCAAAGCGACATATGCCGGAGAAAGAGGAGCGCGCGCCGTTTCGAGTTTTCTTCCGGGCTCTCCAGGTTGGGGTTAACAACGATCTCACGAAGATGCTTGCGGTAGTCGTGGAACTCGTGGCGGGGGAAGTCGCTTTTCAGGAACTCGGCAATGACCTCGTCCTCGGAGACGCGGCGAATGAGGCGAAAGGGGCGCGCGATGGAGCCCGATTCGATGCCCTTGGGATCCGTGAGCGAGTTGACCAGGAATGGAATGGCAACCAGAACGAAGAGGATCACCATTAATGCGAGCTGGACGAGCACCACTTCGCGAAGCGAGTTGTGGAATTTGAAGATGGCGGCGATCAAGACAAAGCTGAAGCCCAGTTGCACCCAGCTCGTGTTGGCGATCTTGTAGGACATTTCGAAGGTGATGATGACCGCGCCCAGTGAATAGATCACTGTCGACAGCGCGTAAAGAGCCAGCAGATAGGGAACGTTGTAGCGCCCGGTGAGTTCGAATCCTTTGCCGAAGAGATGGACCCAGAGAGCCGCGGGGGCAATGCAGAGTCCGAGGCAGATGGCCGCGCCGACGCCCAGGACCAGCATCAGCGAGGTAGCAATCACGCGCAGGTCGCGCCGGTCTTCCTCGCGGCCGCCGGCGACCAGCGGAAACGTGCTGTTGACCACGGCCTGGGAGAACGAGAAGATCACGCGTCCCACCATGGCTACGGCAGCGTAGATGCCCGCGCGCTCGGCCACAAAGAAATGGTCCACCAGGACGATGCCACTGTTGTTTATGAGCATCTGGCCGGCAAAGAAGACGGCGGCCTGCATGGTTTCGCGGGAGGCGTCGGAAAGGGAGAGCGGGCTGGCGGCGTGTCCGATGGGATGCACGCGAATCGCGTAGTAGGCGATGGCGATGGCGGCCGAGTTGGCCACGATGACGCCTTCCACACCGGCTCCGGCGAGGATGAGCCCCATGGATCCGACCAGGCGCACCGTCTGTTCCAACACCATGTTCAATGCCAGGCTGCGAAATCCGCAGGTGCCCTGGATGTATCCGCGGCGCGCGCCCAGCGGAATATAAAAGCCTGCTCCGATGGAGATGATGGCGATGAGATTGGAGGTCGGCAGGTTCAGATACTCGGAGACCGGCTTGGCAGCGGCCAACAGCGCGAGCGCCACAACGATGCCACAGACCCATGCGCCGCGATGGAAAAACCGGTAGGCGGCGGTCTTGTCCTCGTCTTTGGTCTGCTGCGCCACGACCTTGGTTGAAACGATCTGGAACGCGAGGGTGACGGCGGACAAGAGAGTCAGGATCGTATAAACGACGGTGGCATGCCCGTAGCCGCGCGTCCCCAAGTACCTGGCCACGGCCACGTTGTAAGCCAGGTTGATGAACATGGTGAGGCCGGAGCCGGACAGCAGAACAACGCTGCCGGACACAATGCGGGCCTGGAGAGATTTGGTCCTATGAGGGGCGCGGTTCACCTGTGCTGCACTCCGAATTTAACTGCGAGAGATGGGCGAATCAGGATTGCCTTTAAGTTCTTCTTAGGCTTCAATCTATTCGGATGCGAAAACGACAATAGCGGCTGCTCCGGTGGCTCATTTCAGGAGGATCGGGCGCCTGTCTACAACCTGGGAGCGGCCGCAGACCTTCTAACCAGGTGCCCATGCTTTCCCGCGTGCCTATCTTCTTTCTTTGCGCTCTCCTTCTGCCTCACGGCTGTTTTAATTCCGAGCCTGCGCAGGTGCAGCCTCTCAAATACAAAGCCACCGGCAGCGCGCCGGAGGTGCTCGCCGTGTACGAGGCGTGGTGGGGGCACCCGCAGCATATTTCGATTGGCTACTCCTCGCATGATCCCGACGTGATCACGCGGCAGATCCGCGAAGCCAAGGCAATGGGAATCTCGGGATTTGTGGTGGACTGGTACGGCGATCGCGAGCCATTCATCGACCAGAGCTATGCGCTGCTGCAGAAGCTGGCGGAGAAGAATCACTTCAAGATCGCCATGATGTACGACGAGACAGACGCCGAGGATGGCGCGACCGACGAGGCGATCGCGGATTTCACCATGTTCCGCGAGACCTATCTGTCGTCCTCGGCGGCTGGTCACAATGCCTACCTGACCTACGACGGGCGGCCGGTGATCTTCATCTTCCCCAAAGGCGGACACACGAACTGGGATCAGGTGCGGGCGCGGCTCAATACCTGGAATCCCGCGCCTCTGCTGATCCAGGAGAACCTGCCAGACAAGTACGCCAACGACTTCGATGGTTTTTATGCGTGGGTCAATCCCGGGCCGAAGGGCTGGACCGCGGATGGCAGCAACTGGGGCGAGCAGTACCTGCAGAATTTCTATCGCACGATGGGGACGAAGTACCCGGACAAGATTGTGGTGGGCGGCGCCTGGGCGGTCTTTGACGACAAGCGAGCTTCGTGGGGCCTGAATCGCCACATCTCCGCACGTTGCGGCCAAACCTTCAAGGACACGTTCAACTATTGGCGGCGCGTGTTCCCGGCGCAGGATGTTCCACCGTTCATGCTGGTGGAGACGTGGAACGACTACGAGGAAGGAACCGCCGTTGAACACGGCGTGCCTGGCTGCAATCCCTCGGGCGCGCTCGTTCCCCTCACGTTGTCCTCCGAATCGCCAACTGCTCAAGCAGGCTCCGCGGGGAAATAGAAGCCGCGCGCCGAACCGGCGGAGCCACCTTGCGGATTCCACATCTGATCGGCGGACGAATCGATCGTCTACGAAACGATCGTGGGGCGAATCTGTGCGCCCTGGCATCCTGCACTCATCGGAAGTACGTTCGAAGCCGTGATTGGCAGGCGGGCCGGGATCCTGGCAGCATTTCGACAGCTAACCCGCCCCGTTCCAGCTATAGCTCGAGAGAAGAGAGAGGAAAGCTTTCGGGCTCCAAAGCAGAACATCCCTCGGCAGAGCCGAGGGATGTTCTGCTGCGACGGTTTGGTTGACCGTTATGCAGCCTGGCTGATGTCCTGATCTGCGAACGTCTGGGCCGGCACGAGGAACGCTTCGGTCGGCACAGCGTAATTGCTTGTGGGCACGGCGACCATGCCCGGCTGGGTTGCAATGCGCACCTGCGAACGGTGCACGGTGCTGATGAGCGACAGGGGACGATCGCGGATCTCGTCGTAGACACGCCCGATATATTCGCCCAGGATGCCGAGCGTGAGCAGCAGCAAGCCACCCGTGAAGAACACGGAGCTAGCCACGCCGAAGCCCACGACAGCGATGGGGGCCAGGGGAAGCGCCATGCAGAGCGCCAGCATCAGGGCCGTAGAGGCGCAGAAGCCGAACAGGCCGAACGACAGGCGAAGCGGCTTGTAGCTGAAGCTGGTGATCGCATCCATGGCGTACTTGATGCGGCTGATGAACGACAGCTTGCCGTCGCCGCCGGCACGATCCTGGCGATCGTAGTAGACGATGGCGTTCTTGTATCCCACCCACGCGCGCAGGCCGGGGAGATAGCGATTCTTCTCGCGCAAGGACAGGACGGAATCGAGCGCCTTGCGGTCCATCAGGCTGAAGATGCCGGCGTTGAGCGGAATCGGATAATCCGAGAGCGCGCCGAGAACGCGGTAGAACATCGGGAACAATGCGGCGAGCAGCTTGCGGCTCTCCTGGCGGCTGCGGCGCACGCCGACCACCACCTCGGCGCCTTCGCGCCAGGCGTTGATGAATTGCGGAATCACTTCTGGAGGATCCTGGAAGTCGCCGTCCATCAGAATGATGGCGCGCCCGCGGGCTGTCTGGAGGCCGGCGTTGATGGCGCCCATATGACCCCAGTTGCGCGACAGTTCCACGACCACCACGTGGGAGTCGATGCTTTGCAGACCTTTCAGCAGCTCGAGAGAGGAGTCGGTCGATCCGTCGTTGACATACACCACTTCCCAATCGTCAACGACACCCTTCAAAGCCCGGGCCACTGCCTCATGGAAACGAACAACGAGCTCTTCTTCGTTATAGATGGGGACCACTACCGAAACCATAATTCAAGCTCCTGATATTTTTTCTTATTGCACTTTCTCGCTTGCATAATCTTTCTAAGGCGAGGCGCGTTCTGGCAGCCCTCGACAAATTAGATGCACTAAACTACCGGGGAATTGCCTGAAATACACGCACTCTCCAGCGAACTTCGCTGGGGGTGAGCACCACAACATAGCGAGCACTGACGTGCTGAGTTCCCGCAGGCTTGTCGTGATCGAAGACGCGGACGTCGTACTCGACCTTGTCTATCAGCTCCACGGAGAGGCCCTCAGGCGAATAAAAGACGATTTGCACATCGTGCGCGGTATCGGTGTACTGCGTGTGAATCCCGAGCTTTGCCTGCTGCTCAACGGTCTTGGCGAGCTTTTCCATTGCTTGACCGGTAAAGTCGCGCCCCAAAGCGGCTGCACTGTTTTGATTCAGCGCTGTCCGCATGCTTTGCCAGGACTCGAGATAATCCCGCACGACGGCGTTCGCGGTTTGTTGCTCAAGGGTGCGCGGGCCATCCAGGTGGTATGGCTCCACGGTGACGGATGGCTGCTGGGCGACCGCGAGAGCGGCAACTCCAAGAGAGGCGAAGAGAGTAAGAAACGATCGCAGCATCACTTGCCTCCCCAGCGAATCTGATTGCCAAGCACGACGCCGCTGGCGACCGAGATGGTGGCGCCCGGATGGGCAGGCAGCTCAACTTTCGCGATTCCCCGTTTGAGAGGAACGTCGACGGTGGATTCTTCGCCGTTGTAGTTCTCCGTAAACGTCACGATGGTTCCATCGGGAACGGCGTTGCCGCTACAGTCGCGCACCGGGTCGGTTTCAATGTCGAGGTCCTTGCCGGCCGGCTTTGCCGTCATCTTGAGCCCGCATGGATCGCCGGGCACCTGCGCAATGATGCGCGTAGTGGAGGCATCGCCGGCGCGCGCCACAAAATGCGCCGCGCCCTCCTTCGGCGAGGAATCCATGGCGATCCAGGCCGAGCCGTCCCGCGTGGTGGCGGTGCGGCTGACAGGCGCGCTATTCGGAGCGGAAAGCTGGAAGGAGACGGGTGTCGGCGAGGTGATGAGATTCCGATAGGAGTCAAAGACATACACCGCGCCGGTGATGCCATCACGCAGCCCGACCGGAAGCCGTGAGGGGCGCGCGAGGAAGCTGACCTTCGCGGGCTCGGACTCCGGAGTCACATCCAGCGATCCCGTTTGGGCGGCGCCCGCGCCCGAGAGGATCACGGTATAGTGACCAGCATTGTAGAGAGTGCCTGGAGCGATGGAGACGGCGTGCCCGAGCTGCACACTTTTGCTGATCACCTGGCCGGGGCCTACGATCAGCAGCGTTCCCTGGCCGCTCCCGCTGGTTTGGACTGTGAATGCGCTACCGGCGACGATCTTGTCGGGCAGGCCAAGATCCTGCGCGCGCGCAATGCCCGTCGCGCTCGCCAGCGCTAAGGCAGTCAAAATCACCGATCCGTGCCTCACGCCAGACCTCCGAACTTGAAGGTGGAGACCACGGTGCGCTGGGTGCTGATTTTGTGCGCCAGATCTTCAGGGATATGCACGGTGAACGGAATCGGCGTCTGCGGCAAGAGCGCGCGCTGCACGTAGGAGTCAGCGACCCAGACCACATTGCCTGACTGGTCGTAGAAGGTGCTCAGCACGTGGGCCACGTTGGCGATCTCGCCGCTTTGGTTCACAAGTTCGCCGCTGACCGAGGCGTCGGGCGCGGGATTCAGCTTGACGTTCTGGAGTTCAATCACGGGATCCGCGGAGGCCGGAATCAGATTGGAGAACGGATGCATGTTGACTGCAGCCACTTGCGAGAGCTGCACGTTGGGGAAGCGGATGAGAAACGGCGTGACCGCCTTGGGCAGCAGCAGATGCTGGATCATGTCGAAGCTGCCTTCGCTTGCAATCGGCTTCTGCTGCTTGTTGAGAAGCGTGGCGTCCACGGAAACGTATGCGGGCACTACGTCTTCATTCAAGAGCTCACCCAGGATCACCGTGCCATCCGCGCGCTGCACCGGATGCATGTCGATGATGCGCACGTGCGGGGCTTCCACATCCTGCGCGCCCCAATCGTCGCCGGCGCCGCGATAGATGACATCCCAGCGCAGATAATTCACGGGGATGACCTGTGGCGGAACAACCGTTTCCTTTTCCACGGGCCAATCCACCTGCCAGCGATCGCCGTTGCGAGTAACGCGCACATCGCGCGTGGTCACCTGGTCGCCTACGACGGTTGCCCAATGAAAGCGCATGCGATATTCGGCTTCGTCGGAAGAGGCGTGAAGCGGCTGGGCATCAAAGCCCGCCAGATTGGAATAGGTGCGCAGATTCATGTAGTAGCCGGTGAGGTCGTGCATGAAATCGGACTGCGAGAACTGCGCCTTATTCGCGAGGCTGTCGTAGGCTCTTTGCCACGCGTGGTCGCGAATGTCGTTCCCGAGATTCGTGACCGCCGCGCGGGGCGTATCCGAGGTGGGCACGAGCTTGTGGCCACCGGCGTAGACCCGTGCAGCCTTTACAGGCCAGATGGTGCCGATGACGATCAGAACAATTGTTGCAACGCCAAGGATGAGTGCAAGCAGGCGACCGTTTTTCACGAGGCAAGCCTCCCGGGGACGAGCGTCTCATCGCTCGAATAAGTTACTTCCTCCGAACGCTCTTCACGGCGTTCTTCGGGGATAAAGAGTGCAAGGATGGCGAGAATGCTGCTGCCGAACGGCAGGATGCCCCACATGAGACCCTGCCAGTGCGGCGGGATCTGCGGTGCGTTCAGCGGCGTGGCGGGCGGCACTCCGTCCTTGCTCCAGATCACAATGGTGCCCTCATTCAGGCTGTCCACCGGACGCCATCCCGCGAATGCCAGCAACGGATCGTAGTAGTGATCGCGGACGAGGACCCACTTCAACCCGTAATGATCGGCGTGATTGAGGATGGCGCGCAGCGCATCGAGACCGGCCTGACCGAAGCCCTTGGAGCTTGTGAGGGCGCCGGCGCCGTACTTCTGCAGTTCCGGCAGCATACGTCCCGAGTTCCACTCGCCATCGACGCTGCTTGCGTCGGTTTCCATGGCGAGGCGGGAGAGCTTGTTGCCGAAGCCGAGGGTGACGTAGCGGTACTTATCGTGGCCGTCGCGATTGAGCCAGGCGGCGGCGGAATCGACGTTGAGGTCTTCCGCGTCGGCAGGGTGATAGGTGGTCCAGCCCACGGCAAAGGCGCAGGTGGCGGCAGCCAATATGGCCAGCGAAACCACGGCCTTCATACGGAACCGGTCAATCATCTCCGTGACCAGCAGGCCGACGAAGGGCAGCGCCAGCAGGCTGGCCCAGTAGCTGAAGCGCTCCATGGTGATGACTTCGAAGCCGCGTCCCAGCAGAACAGGGCCGACCGGAGTGGTGCCGCCCAAGCCGAGCAGGAAGGCAACCCAGAAGCCCAGGAGCAAGGGACGCAGCCGCGGAACGGCTGCGCCGCGGATAAAGATGAACGGGAACGCGAGAACCAGGGCGCCGTAGGGCACGAGGAAATAATTCAGGCCCCATTCCGGACTGAGGATGTAGTTGGCACGGCTGGGATGCGGAATCGGCGTCTGGGTGACGGGATAGTGAATCAGCGCGATCCAGAACGGCAGTAGGACCACGATGATGGCCGCGATGACCACCACCGCCATGGTGATGGTGCGGAAAGTAAAGGCGCTGCCGGAGACGCGCTCGCCGCCCTCGGTGTCCCAGAAGGCGAGTGCTAGTACGGGCGCGACGAAGAGAAACGATCCGAAGATCAACGTAGCGTGGTGCGCGGCAGCGGCGGCGGCGAACAGCAGCGTGGCTTTGAGGAACGAGCGCCCGCGGCCGAAGCGGACCCACTCAAACATGAAGGGTAGCGCGTTCAGGTAGATGGGAGCCGCGCAGGTGGTGCTGAGCTGGCCGGCGTTGTAGACGAGGAAGCTCTCCGCGCCGAGGAAGATGCTGGCCAGCGCGGCATACGATGCAGCCCGCGGATTGACCCACAAGGCCGCGAACCGGTACACGCCCACGGCCAGCAGCAGAATTGCGATCATCTGCACGGCCATGTAGGCGAGGTCGAGCCCGAAGATGTGGGAGAAGACCGCGACCCACTGCTGCTGGAGCGGCGGATAGGTGGTCTGCGAGAAGCCCGCGTACCACTTGGTGTTCCAGGGATTAAACCAGTGGTGCAGGTAATGCGACGCGAAAAAGATGTGCAGATTCGTGTCGTAGGATTTCAACGGCAGCTTCATGATCAGAAGCGGCAGATGCACCGCCAGCGCAGCCAGAAGCAGCATGCCGACAGGGATAGGCCGCTGTGACGGCAACATGGTCTCTGAATTCCGCACAATAGCCTCGCGAGAGAGCATTAGAATTGCGCCCCAGGCAAGAATGCTCCCAAGGTAAGTCGCGCCGCGCCATTCCACACCGAGACGTTTCGGTACGCCCACGAATTGTGAAAATTGCAGCGAACGCGCACTTTCTTCGATTGCTGGAGGGCGGCGAGCGGTTGCTTTGCGAAGCAATTCCCTTCCCTGCGCGTACCACGATGAGATTCGCCGCCCGGGTGGCGAAGACGGAGGGAAAGCCAACATTGCGAGCGAATTTCGAATCAAACTCCTGAAAGAGAGTTCCGCCTCACTGGGGTTTCCATTTTGAAAGTCAGACTTGCACTTTTGAAGATTGCCTGCACAATTGCGCTCGCCGCCAGTTGCTGCACGCTTCGCGCACAGACGTATCAAATCCAGCCCGACAGCGGAAAACCGGCTAACGACAACGGAAAGCCGGCAAAGCAATCGAACGCCCAAAGCCAAGGCAGCCAGGAGCTCGGCTGGGGCTCGAATATCCAGAATGCGCGCATTGCGCGCGCCGCGCAGCTTGCGCTCCAAAAGGGCGACAAGGCGCAGGCGCTGGATTATGCGCGCCGCGCGGTGCATGCCGCGCCGAACGATCCTCAGCTCTGGTTTCTGCTGGGCTATGCGGCTCGTCTCAACAGCCGGTACAGCGAGTCCGTGCAGGCATACAAGCACGGCCTGCAGCTCCATCCCGGCGCCGTTGACGGCATCTCTGGCCTGGCGCAGGACTACAGCGTGATGGGCCGCACCGATGAAGCAGAGAAGATGCTCAAAGAGGTGATTGCCGCCGATCCGCGCCGCCACGATGAGGTTGTCCTGCTGGGCGAGCTCTACATGCGGCAGAAGGATTACAACACCGCGCTGACCTGGCTGAAGCGCGCAGAGGCCAGCCGGCCGGACGCCCGCGCCGAGCTGCTGCTGGCGCTCTCGTATCAGCAGTTGAAGCAGATGGACATGGCCAATCACTATCTTGAGCTGGCCAAGCACCGCGATCCCAACAATCCCGACGTGCAGCGCTCGCTCGCGGGCTATTACCGCGAAGTGGGAAACTACCCTGCTGCAATCACAGCGCTGAAATCGATCCGGCATCCCAATCCCGACATTCTTGGCGAGCTCGCTTACACCTATCAGCTGGACGGAAAGATGGACGACTCGGCGCGCGTGTACGCGCAAGCCGCGGATGCGCTGCCGAAGGACCTGGCGCTGCAATTATCGGCGGCGCAGGCTGAGGTGGCGGCGGGTTCCGCGGCGCAAGCCGACCCGTTTCTGCATCGCGCCGAAGGGATCGACCCCAACTACTACCGGCTGCACGCCATTCGCGGTGAGATCGCGCGCATGCAGGAGCGCAACGAAGACGCGGCGAAAGAATACGCCGCGGCCATTGATCATCTGCCTGCAGAACCGGCGGAAGGCCCGCTCTACGGCATTCAACTGCACATGGACCTGATGCAGACCGATCAGTCGCTGAACCGCGATGCGGAAGCGCACCAGCAGCTCGCGCTTGCCCAGCAGCAGATCGATGCCGTGAACCAGCAGGCGGTCAATCAGGGATCGTTTCTGCGCCTGCGTGCGTTGATCCGATTGAGCGCAGGGGACCTGAATGGAGCGTTGAACGATATCCATACAGCGCTGGCCGCCAACCGGAACGATCGCGACGACCTGCAGCTCGACGGCGACATCCTGATGAAGATGGGACAGACCGAGGAGGCGATCGCGACCTACAAACGCATCCTGGCGATCGATCCGAAGGACCGTTTTGCGCTTACGTCGCTCGGCTATGCATCGCGCGCGGCGGGCCGCAATAGCGACGCGGAGATGTACTTCAAACGGCTGGCGCAGGCGGATCCGAAGTCCTACGTGCCGTATCTGGCTTTGGGCGATCTGTACACGTCCATGCGTCATTTCACGCGAGCGCAGGCCTCCTACACGAAGGGCTACGCGCTTTCGCCCAAGCGCCCGCTGCTGGTGGCGGGCGGCATGAACGCGGCGATTGAGGCTCACAACCTGCACCTGGCCGGGGAGTGGCTCGGCCGCGCCAAGGGCAGCATGCTCGACGATCCGCAGGTGATGCGGGAGGAAGAGCGCTACCTGAGCTTCACGGGCAATTACACGAAGTCGGCCGAAGTGGCCCAGCGCGCGCTTAAGGTTCTGCCGCACGATCGCGATGTGGTGGTCTATCTCGGATACGACCTGCTGCACCTGGAGCGCTACGACGATCTGCTCAAGCTCACCTCGCAGTATTGGAACGTGCTGCCCAAGGAGCCGGACATTCCGCTGCTGGCAGGCTATGTGCACAAGCACTACAAGGAGAGCCAAAAGGCCACGGAGGATTTTACTGAGACGATCAAGCGCGATCCGCAGGTGGAGACCGCATACGTGAACCGCGGCTACATGCTGAACGATCTGCATCAGCCGGACGCCGCGGCGCGCGACTTTGAGGCCGCACTGAAGCTCGATCCCAAGGACGGCCAGGCGCATCTGGGACTCGCGTATGCGAGCCTTGACATGCACAAGCCGCACGCGGCGCTGCGAGAGGCGACACTTGCAGAGCGCGATATGGGCGACATTCGCGACGTGCACGTCATCCGCGCCACAGCCTACGGGCGCGAAGACATGTACGGCAAAGCGGCCACCGAATATCGCGCGGCGCTGAAGTTCACGCCCAATGATGGCGCGCTGCACTTCGGCCTGGGCAATGCCTTGTTCTCTGAACGGCGGTATCACCCTGCGATCGACGAACTCCACGTAGCGCAGAAGTATCTGCCTGGAAACGCTGAGATCTATGCCATCATGGCGCGGGCCTATGCTGAGCTCGACAATCGCGATGACACCTGGCGCTACGTGAAGCTCGCCGAACAGCGCGCCCAGTCCGCCCCGCCGCCGGCCAATCCGTTCGAGGAACCGCTGCAGAGCGTCATCTATCTGGATACCGGCGAGGCGCTGAGCACGATTGGCGACGACAAGGCTGCCATGGGGCGTTTCACCAAGGCGCTGGAGACTCCGCGCAGCAATCGGGTGAGCGTTCGGCTGGCGATTGCGCAGCTGTGGTCGCAACAGGGCCACGAAGAAGATGCGGAGCGCCAGGTGGCGCTGGCGATGATGGAGGCCCAGACGGGCGATACGCCTCGCCCCTCGCCGACGCAGTTCATCGCAGCGGCGGACGTTCTGCGGGGCTTGCATGATTACCGGCTGTCGCAGGATTTCCTGGAGCGCGCCAAGCAGGCCGGAGCGCCGGACGCGCAGGTGCGCGTTGGCCTGGCCAACAATTACCTGGCAGTGGGCGATACCACACGCGCCAAAGCGGAGCTGGCGGCCGTGAATGCCACCGCGGCCGGCGATGCGGATTACCAGTATCTGCTGGCGCGGGCCAATCTGTTCCGGCAGGAACACGAGGGAGCGCAGGCCTTGACCTCATTTGCACAGGCGACAGACGCCGAGGGCGAGGACGAAACCGCGCAGCAGGGACTCCTGGAGACGGGCGGCGAGGAAGGCTGGCGGGTGAACAACACCGTGAGCCTGCTCTCCGATCTTTCGATTGCGCCGATCTACGAAGACACGACCGTGTACGTGCTCGACGCCAAGACCGACGCTGCGTTTCCCATTGGACCCAACAATCCCAGCCTGTTGCCGCCGCCGCGATCTTCGCTGCAGACGCAGTGGACGGATGCTTACCATCTGCATCTGAAGTATCTGCAGACTGCGAGCGGATTTTTCCAGATTCGCAACGCTCGCGGCGTGATCTCGGTGCCGGCGAACAATGCGATTGTGAATCGCGACACGACGGACTACAACTTCAACTTCGGCCTGAACCCGACGGTACGGCTGGGAACCAGCACCCTCACCTTCGACAGCGGCATCCAGGGCACCCTTCGCCGGGATGCGCTGGTGCCGACGCAGATGAACCAGAACCTGTTTCGCATGTTTACCTTCGTGAGTTCGAGCACATTCTTCAACGCGCTGTCGTTCAGCGGGTACATCATCCGTGAGTCCGGACCTTTTACGGAAGCGCCCCTGCACTCCAGTGCGCTGACGGGCGCGGTCGACTTCCGGGTCGGCTCGCCGTGGGGCCGCACCGCGCTGGTGACGGGCTGGGGCTCGACGGATCTCCGCTTTACGGGGATGCGTTATGAGGATTACCTGACCTCTTCCTACATCGGCCTGGAGCATCGCTTCGGCCAAAAGCTCAATGTTCGCGCCATGCTGGAAGATCTGCGGGGATGGCGTGTGTTCGGCAACGCCTCGGGCATCGCGCAGAACTTGCGGCCGGCGGGCATGATCAGCTACACGCCGTATCGCAACTGGATGGTTCAGGCGTCTTCTTCCTATTCCAGTACGCGGAGCTTCCACATCTACGACGCAACTCAGGACGGCTTCTCCGTCTCCTATGCCAAGCCGATCCGGCGCAAGATCAACGACGGCGAAGCCGGCGGCCCGATCACGTTTGCGTATCCTATCCGTTTCTCGGCCGGCATGCAGGTGGAGAAGTTCATGAACTTTCCCGGGAACCAGAGCACCCAGCTACGACCGTACTTCGGCATCACGATATTTTGACGAACTGAGGCGATGCTAAAAACGTTATGAAAATCTGCCTTGTCGGTACATTTCCTCCGAGCGGCCGGCAGCTCAACGAGTACTCGTTCCACATTGCTCGCGAACTCTCACGCCATTCAGACGTGGAGTTGACGATTCTGGCGGACGAGCTGACCAGTTGCGAATTTGCCACGGATGCAGAAGGAAGACCACTGCCCATTGACGAGCAAGGCGAACTGCCTGGCTACAACGTGGTTCGCTGCTGGAAGTTTGGCAGCATGATGAACCCGGCGCGGCTGCTGAAGCAGATCCGGCGCATCAAGCCCGACGTGGTGTGGTACAACCTGGTTTTTTCCAGCTTCGCCACTCCGGAAAACCCCGTAGCGGCGTTCGCGGGACTTTCCGCGCCAGCCCTTACGCGGGCGGCGGGCTTCTACACGCACATTACGCTGCACCACATTCTGGAGCACGTGGATTTTGGCGCGGCCGGCGTAAAGCACGGCAACCTCTTCCGCATCGGAAGCGAAATGGCAACCCGCGCGCTGCTCCAGGCAAACTCGGTCTCCGTCCTGCTGCCCGGATACCATCGCACGCTGCTTGAAAAGTATCACGCAAAGAATGTTCTGCTGGGAACGCACGGCACCTTTGCCGCCGCGCCGACTCCGCCCGATTTTCGCAAGCGCGGCAATCCTCACAAGCGGATCCTCGCCATCGGGCACTGGGGCACTTACAAGCGTCTGGAGACGCTGATGGAAGCATTTCCCAAGGTGGTGAAGAAGGTGCCCAATGCGCGCCTGGTGGTAGCCGGCGCGAATCATCACACCAAGCCGGGCTACTGGGAGTCGATTCGCGCGGCGCAGCCGGCGCATCTGCCGATTGAGTTTCTCGGTTATGTGCCCGAGGACGACATTCCAGAGTTGTTTCAATCCACTTCAGTGCTTGCTCTCCCTTACGATTCCGCGACGGGTTCGAGTGGGCCGGCGCACCAGGCCTGCGAGTACGGCGTGCCCATTGTGAGCGCCGACCTGCCGGACTTTCGCGGTATGGCCGACGACGAAGATATGGCGATCCGCTTCTATCAGATCGGTAATGCGGACGATCTGGCAGATCAACTGATTGCCATCTTGAAATCGCCGGAGCTGGAACGCGAGATGGCGGAGCAAAACTTTGCCGCGGGCATGGAGATGACCATGACCAACGTGGTGAACAACTATCTGCGCTGGTTCCGACTGAACAAGGCGAAGCGTGCGTTGCGATCCGGCAACCTGCTGCCGGACGGCCCCCACCCGGGACTCGCACCCCTGCGGCCCCGAAGCGGGCAATCCGATTGGCGGCTTCAGCCGGCGCTGGTCTCGGAACGGGCCGAGGGCGCTGAGCCAGGCGAGACTCGCGGACTGCGCGAGGTTCAACCGCCGTTCCCTCCATCGCGAATCAAGCGCTGAGGTGCAACAGAAAATTCCGCGAGTGGCTCTCCTGGGGTGGGGCGCCGCGCGGGAGAGCTGCGCCGATCTTTTCCTCGCAAGTAGGCCATTCTGACGGTGAAGCATCCACGCGCCGGATGCTTCACATCTAAGTTGATGGAGCCGGTGCTGGGGAGTATCTCCGGCTCAATAGGACTAAAAGAAAGTCCAGCAACCTGACGCACACGGTGCGTGCGCCGAGGTGTGTCTCACCCTTCTCTGCAATCCGGCAATTGGTTTCTTCGCACAGAGCAGCCGGCCCGAAAAGGAGAACAGCTTGCGGAAGTTGTCCGATTCACGCGCGGTGCGCCGCTTCCTGTATGTCACGTTTGCCGGGGCTCTGGTTGCCCTGGCAAGCGGTTGCAGCATGTTCCATGTCAACGGCACTTCTACGCCGCCGACGGTGAGCATTACGGCCAATCCGACATCGGTGGACGCGGGCGGAACGGCAACCCTGACGGTAACGGCAACCGATGCCACGCAAGTTACGGTCAGCGGCACCGATGGCAGTTCCTACACGTTGAATGCCGCCGGCGGAACGCAATCTGTTACTCCCACGCAAACCACCACCTACACGGCGACAGCCACCGGCACGGGCGGACAGACACAGGCGACCGCAATGGTAACGGTCAATGCGCCTCCGCCGCCCACCGTAAGCATTACCGCTAATCCCACGACAATTGCTTCGGGGAGCTCATCCACCCTCACGATCACCGCGACGAATGCCACTCAGGTGACGGTGAGCGGCACCGACGGAAGTTCGTACACGTTGCAGCCCAACGGCGGCACGCAAACTGTGAGCCCCACTTCCACCACTACGTATACGGCAACAGCGAGCGGCACCGGCGGCAAGGCAATCGCTTCAGCGACGGTGACAGTCAGCGCCACCCCGCCGCCCGGTGCACCAACCGTCAACATCAGTGCGAACCCCACGACGATTGGACAGGGGTCTTCGTCGACGCTGACGGTGACTGCCACCAACGCGACGCAGGTTACGGTCACCGGCACGGATGGAAGCTCGTACACGCTGCAGCCGACGGGCGGAACGCAGTCGGTGAGCCCAAGCTCCACCACCACCTACACTGCTACGGCCACCGGAAGCGGCGGGTCGGCAAAGCAATCCGTCACGGTGACGGTGAGTGCGACCGCGCCACCGCCGAATGCCCCGACCGTCTCCATCGCCGCAAATCCAAGCACGATTGCGCAGGGATCTTCGTCCACGCTTACCGTGACTGCCACCAATGCGACGCAGGTCACGGTGACCGGCACGGATGGCAGCTCCTACACGCTTGCGCCCACCGGTGGCACGCAGACGGTCACGCCCGCGTCTACCACCACCTACACGGCCACGGCAACGGGCAGCGCCGGATCAGCAAAGCAATCGGTGACTGTGACGGTCAATCCCCCGCCTCCACCTCCGGCTGCGCCCGCGGTGTCGATCACGGCGAATCCGACCACGATCAGTGCGGGATCTTCGTCTACGCTGACGGTGACTGCCACCAATGCGACCCAAGTTACGGTCACGGGCACGGATGGCAGCTCCTACACACTCGCGCCCACCGGCGGAACGCAGAAGGTGAGCCCAACCTCCACGACCACCTACACCGCTACGGCCACAGGAACCGGTGGGACGGCAAAGCAGTCGGTTACGGTGACGGTGAATGCCGCGGCGCCGACGATCACCATCACCGCCAATCCCACGACCATCACCGCGGGCTCATCTTCAACGCTGACGGTGGCGGCGACCAATGCGAACCAGGTGACCGTGACGGGATCAGACGGCAGCTCGTATACGCTGCAGCCCAGCGGCGGAACGCAGTCGGTAACCCCCGCGAGCACGACGACCTATACCGCCACGGCGACGGGCGCCTCGACGAATGCGACGGCAACAGCAACCGTTACCGTGCAGCCGGCCGCGACCCTGCAATCGATCCAGCACGTCGTCTTCATGCTGCAGGAGAATCACACCTTCGATAACTACTTCGGCATGTTGAACGTGTACAGGCACGACAACAACATGTTCACGAGCGAAGATGGGAACGAGTACGACATCGATGGGCTGGTGGGCTGCGCCGCGGGAGCGCCCAACTGCGACACGAAGACCTACGACAAGACTCTGACCGTCTCCAACCCGGACGATGAAGGAACAAGTTATTCCCTGTTCAAGTTGAAGAGCACCTGCATCGATGATGACTCATCGGACTGGCTGGCAAGCTACGGCGATGTGAACCGCTACAACTTCCTTGCCACGCGCCCCATTGACATGAATGGCTTCGTCCATACGGCGGAAGGCTATGCCAAGAGCTGTAACCTAGCCGGCGCAACCTGTTCCGGCCAGTTCACCGACACCACAGGGCAGCGGGCCATGGGTTACTACGACGATTCGTTTCTCAACTACTACTACTACATGGCCTCGCAGTTCGCGGTAGACGATCGCTGGTTCTCTCCGATGTCGAGCAAGAGCATCGACAATCGCATTGCGACGTTCTCCGGCGGCACCACCCAGGGCCTCACGAAGGATCCCGGCAACGATCATCTGCCGCAGCTCGATATCGAGACGATCTTCAAGGAACTCGACACCGCCGGTGTTTCGTGGAAGATCTATTACTCCGTCACGCAGGGCTTCTGCCAGACCGAAGACGACTGCCCGGCGACGGGGAACGCGCGGTATCCGGCGACGGATTTCTCGAGTTTCTCGTACTCGACGCATTATCTCTACAACAATCCCACGGGCGCTGCCTGCACGGCGCCGACCATCGGCTCGTCGAATCCGCCGATCAACGACAGCAGCAACTCGTTCTGCATCGATCCCAATCACATTGCGCCGCTGTCGCAGTACTTCACCGATCTGGCAAACGGAACGCTTCCCAGCTTCGCATTCATTGAAGCTGGATACGGCAACAACGATGAGCATCCGGGCTCGGGACAATCGGTTCTCTTCGGCCAGGCCCAGGTGGCCAACATCATCAACTCGCTGATGTCGAGCACGTCGTGGAGTAACTCGGTATTCTTTCTGAGCTA
The DNA here is from genome assembly GCA_046566985.1 of Acidobacteriota bacterium. Classification (GTDB taxonomy): domain Bacteria; phylum Acidobacteriota; class Terriglobia; order Terriglobales; family Acidobacteriaceae; genus Telmatobacter. The sequence continues at coordinate 149,367 of JBKICT010000011.1, forward strand.
CGACGAAGGCGGCGGACCTTACGACCACGTGCCGCCCGTGCCCAACCACTCGAACGACAATACGGACCCATCGCTGGGGACCATTCCGGATATTTCGTCGATCGCGGTGAATCCTGACAGCTACTTCCCCTGCGTGCCGCCCACACCGGGCACGCCGACGACGCACTGCGATCTGACGACCACCGATCCCGGCGCGAATCCGGCCGACGCGCCGGCGCAGCAGGGATTCGCGGCGCAACTTGGTTTCCGCGTTCCGAACATGGTGATTTCGCCGTTCACCAAGAAGCACTACGTCTCGCATATTCCGATGGATCACACGGCGGTTATCAAGTTCGTGGAGAACCGATTCATCGGAAGCTCGGCGCACCTGACGGCGCGCGATGCCGCGCAGCCGAACCTGCTGGACTTCTTCGACTTCACCAATGTGCCCTGGGCAACGCCGCCCAGCCCGCCGACTCCGTATACCGACGGCGGGGCGAGCTGCACGCCGGCCAGCATGGGTCCGTAACGTCTGGCGAGAGCGAGAGAAGCGAGGGCTCCGGCGCGGAAGATGGCGCCGGAGCCTCTTGCTTTTGGGGCGGACTTCATAGTTTCGCGTCTTTTTTGCGCACCTCGCCAACGGATGGTAACGCCAGTTTCTTCAGTCACTTGGAAGGACTTCTGCAGAAATTCCGGAGACAGCGTGCGCGCTCTGGGGGTGGAATCGGCGCAGCGGGATGGCGCAGGGGCCGAGTGGCGTTGATACCCAACGGGGGTACTGTACATGAAAATTAAATATTATTTTTCTGGTTAACATGGTGTTTACCTTTCAGTAAACTACTGGGCGGCGCACAAAAGAAAAGGGCCGGAGTGCCGGCCCTCACGGTGGATCGCATATATATCCAGTATGACGAGGCCGAATAATTAATACGCAATGTTTTCAAAAATATTTTTCGTTGATGGGATTGGACTTACGGGAGTTTTCCACAGATTGCGGGTTGACGGCGCGTTTTGGGCGAGCGCCTTTGAGCCGGGTCGTCCCAAGGTGCGGCCTTCGCGCCCCGAACGAAGAGCAGGGGCGGCGATTTTCAACTGATTCCGCGATGAAAATGCTTGAGAAAACAGGCACCGAGTCGTTCGGTTTCACTGCCGGGGGGGTGGTGCGGGGCTGAGCCCTCCCACTCACCCCGCGATGAGGCCGCGGGATGAATGGGCGCCGGAGTTGGAGGGCTTACTCGGGCTGGACGCTGGTGGCGACGTAGCGGTGGCCGTCGTAGTCGGCCGCGATGCGGACATGCTGGCCAACACGCAGATTCGCGGTGCTGGAGGTGTGCGGGTCGAACGAGATCTGGTAGCTCATGTTGTAGCGGGGATCGAGGACGACGAGGGATCCCGAAGGCAGATCGAGCGAGGTAATGGTTCCCGCAAACAGGAAGGTGGAGCCCGGCGTTGCGAGCACGGTAATTTCGCGGGCGGTTCCCTTCCCGCGATCGGTATCGAACTTTACCGCGACGAGCGTGCCGGGGACGAGATCCGTAGCGCCGGACGAGGCGGAGGCAAAGGCCGACTGGCCCTGACGCTTGATGGTGGTGTCCTGCGCGACAGAAAGACGGAAGGGCTGGCCGCCCTGGGCGCTGGAGAGCACCAACTGGCCGTCACCCGGGTTGTAACTCACCACCTGTCCCTGATAGTCGCCCTGAACGAGATGGGAGAGGATGTGAATGCTGAGCGCGAATACCTGGCCGTCGGCGAGCGTGGTTTCAACGGAAGCATGCTGCGCCGGGCCAAGATCGCGGAGCGGAATGCGCTTGCCGTCTCGATAGACCTGGGTGCGTGCGTCGAAGAGGACCTTTAACGGCTTGATGCCATAAACGTTGAGGGTGAACTGGTCGCGCACCGGATCGAGATTGCGAATGGCGCCGCCCATGATGGTGCTTTTGCCGGCAGGGACCTGCGGAATATCGGGAAGAGCCGCCATCGGGGCGGCCTTGCTGCTGTTGCCTGCGGCCGCGAGCTGGCCGGTTTGGGCATTTGCCAGGGTGAGCGGAAGCAGCGCCATTCCCCCCAGGACGAGACGTGTCCAGCGTCTTTCCATTCAACACACCTTTACTGAGCTTGAAATCTCCAACACTGTGTTGGATGGCAGAGGTCCCAAGCCGGTGGCCTGAAACATGTTGCGTTCGAGCACCGGGAGCAACACAGGCAGGCAAACCGCATCTAACCGAATGTGTCCACTTATATGAAGTTCTGCGGGACCTGGCCGGAAGGAAACTAGAGCACAAATGCTGAAAGACGTTGCCAACACGCTAGCTCTTACCGCACTCATGGTGGTGTCCACGGCGGCATACGGCAAAGACGCACACGTGCTCTACTGGCCGCGGCGCAGCCAGCTCACTCCGGTGCAGCGCCTCAATCGCGAAGGCGTTGAGGCAGTAAGGAAGCACGACTACGAGAAGGCAGAGCGGCTGTTCTACAAGGCGTATCTGTACGATCCGGCAGACCCGTTCACGCTGAACAATCTGGGATACATCTCCGAAGTGGAAGGACAACTGGAGCGGGCGCAGAAGTTCTACGACCTGGCGGCGGAACAGGGAAGCAACGCGGACATCGACCTGAGCAACGAAAAGCACCTTGAGGGTCAGCCCATGAAGGCGGCGCTGATCGATCTGAAGGATGTGCCGATGCGGGTAAACCGCATGAACCTGGATGCCATGCGGCTGCTCAGCAAGAACCGCGGCTTTGAAGCGGTGGCGCTGCTGCAGAGCGCACTGACTCTGGAGCCGCAAAACGCGTTCACGCTCAACAATCTCGGCGTCGCGAATGAGGCGATCGGCGATCTGGACAGCGCGCTGCGGGATTACGACAAGGCGGCCGCGCTGCACTCATCGGCGCCTGCCGCGGTTACCCTGGACCGCAGTTACCGGGGCAGGTCGATCAGCAGCATGGCGCGCGAGAGCGCGAAGCGGCTGGAGCGCCGCCGGCGGTCGCTCGATCCGGCGGAGGCCAAGGCCGTGATGTTCACGTTGCAGGGAGTCCACGCGGTGAATCAGAACGACTGGCCCGCGGCGCGCGCGGCATTCCTGCACGCTTACGCGCTGGATCCGTCGAGCGCGTTCTGCATCAACAACCGCGGCTACGTGGCCGAACACGACGGCGACCTGGAGACTGCGCAGTTCTTTTATGCCAAGGCGCGCAAAGCGCAAGATGCGGCGGCGCGCGTAGGACTTGCCACGACGATGGCCGCGGAGGGACAGCCCCTGACCGTGGTGGCCACCGACAGCAACGACAAAGTAGATACGGCACTGGATGTTTACAGCCAGCAGCGCCGGCAGCAAGGCGCGCCGGTAGGACTTACTCCGCGAGGACCGGGTGCACAGCAGGAAGAGCAGAACCAGACTCAGCCCGGCGCGCAGCCGCAGCAGAATCCCCAATAACTCTTATAGAGGCCTACGGACCCATGACCCAAGAGAATGCGAATCTATATCCCACCTATAAATCTCTCGATCTGCTCTCGCGGATCCTGCTGACGCCGCAGACCGGCGAAGCTGCGTGGAAGTTCGACGCGCTGAGGCGCGATCTGCTGGAGATTTCGCGCAAGCAGTTCGACGACCTCCTGCGCCTTGCCGATTTGAATCATGTAGTGATCCGCGCCATGGACGTGATGCTGCAGATGGCGGCGAAGGACGGCGACGGGACGCGCGGCGAATGGGCCCGGGAGGCTCTGCAGGCGGAGCGGTCCCGCATTGCGTGTGCAGTGGGCTTTCTCTCGGAGATCAACGCAGCGTTTGCCGAAGAGGGATTGAAGGCGATCGTAATCAAGTCGCTGGATCACTGGCCGGATCTGGGCAGCGACCTGGACATGTACACGGATGCCGAGCCCACCGCGGTGGTGAAGCTGATGCAGCGGCGCTTCCAGGCGAAGATCGAGGAGCGGAGCTGGGGCGACCGCCTTGCGGGCAAGTGGAACTTTGCTATCCCCGGCCTGCCGGAGCTGGTGGAGATTCATGTGGGCCGGCTGGGCCAGACCGGCGAGCAGATCTCGATTGCATCGTCGTTGATTGCGCGGGCGCGCACGGTGGAGGTGAGTGGGCGGACGTTCGCTGTACCGTCCAAGTCCGACCGCCTGCTGATTTCAACGCTGCAGCGGATGTACCGGCACTTCTATTTCCGCCTGTGCGACATGCTCGACTCAGCGGCGCTGGTGGAGACAGAGGGAGTGGATTTTATCGATCTGCAAGCCTCCGCTACCCGGGCCGGAATCTGGGAAGGCGTGGCGACCTATCTGGCGATTGTGTCCGATTACGTGAAGAGTTATCGCGGCGAGGGCCTGGCCCTGCCGGATGCAGTGACCCGCTCCGCCCGATTCGGAGGCGAAGCGGTCTACTATGGCCGCGGATTTATCCGCGTTCCGATTTTGCCCCAGTCTGCACGACTTTATGGTTCGCAACTTGCCGGCGTGCTCGGAAAGGGTCAGCTGCACGCCGGTGCAAGACTCAGCCTGTTGCCTTGGCTCGCCACCGCTGCCGCGGTGGGAATGAAAATTACGGGAAGCGATAAAGGCATCTGGTAGAGGAAGGCCCTCCGGCAGCACGCGCCGGAGAGTGGAAAGACACACACGTTATTGCTGTGAGAGAGGGGGAAGCGAGAGGTCGGCTCTCGCAGAAGTCATATGGGCAACGAAGTCTCCACGACGCGAAGGCTGACGGCCCGGGGCAGGTTCGTCACAGACGAGGGCACCCGAGCGCCTCAATCCCACGCCGCATACAATCGCTCGTCGCTTGCGGTTGATCTGGCTACACAATCTTCTCCAACCTGGCAGCCGCTTCCGCAACTGGTGCCGCGGCCGGTGACGGCGGCGGTGATGGCCGGCACGCCGAGCTTTGTCGGGCTGGATCAAGCGACGTATCGCCGGGACCCGGCGGCCAAGTGGACGTCGGCCGTAATTCACGTGGTGGCGATCGCCGGTCTGCTTTGGCTTGGCTTCAAGGCAAAGACGGTGATTGCGCCCATCACGACGCCTGTCGATATCACGCTGTACGCTCCACCTCCGCCGCCTAAGGTTCTTCCGGTGGCGCCGAAGATGGGCGGCGGCGGCGGCGGCGGCGCGCACCAGACGCCTCCCCCGGTGCGCGGCAATCCGCCGCGGATCGTGGCACCGCGTCCGGTAGATGCGCCGCAGATTCTGCGCATCAACAACCCGAAGCTCGCTGTGGAACCGTCTGAGATGGTGAAGATGCCGCAGAACACAACTCTGCAGAATCTCGGCATGTCGAACTCACCGCAGATCGCCCTGGCATCGCAAGGCAAGGGTAGCGGTTCGGGCTTCGGGGCGGGCCTGGGCGGAGGAATCGGCATGGGCCACGGCATCGGCTCCGGACCGGGCACCGGCGGCGGCTATGGCGGCGGCATCATGAGCGTGGGCGGCGGCGTCAGTGCGCCGGTGCTGCTTCACTCGGTGGAGCCTGAGTTCACGGAGCAGGCGCGTCAGGCCGGTTTCCAGGGCAGCGTTGCCATCCAACTGATCGTCGACTCGCAGGGCAATCCGCAGAACGTCCACGTGACCCGCCATCTGGGCATGGGACTCGACGAGAAGGCAGTGGAGGCGGTGCACCAATACCGGTTCAAGCCGGCGATGTACCAGGGCCATCCGGTCGCGGTTCAGATCATCATTGACGTCGATTTCCACCTGCACTGAGAAGCGCAGATTCCGCAAGCAACAAAAAAAGGGAAGCCAGAGCGGCTTCCCTTTTTTGCGCGTTCCTGAAGATTACGGCAGGACGGTCAGATAGGCTGCTCCCAGCGCGAGCTGTGAGAACATCGTTGACCAATCCATAATGTTGCGCAGGGCCGGGACCTTGATTGCCTTATCGGGCACGACGATGGTATCGCCGGGGTTCAGGCGCAGACTCTCAAACGAATCGCCCCATAGATTGTTCATCGCAGCGCGGCTGATCACTTCCCCGTCCGCACGGATGATGAATGCGTGGTGCACATCGGCATTCCGGTTGGGGCCGCCAGCAAGCCGCAGATAGGCGGAGACGCGGCGCGCCCGGTCATACAGGAATGAATTCTGGTTGTAGACCGCGCCGACCACGTTGATGCTTGAGGGCACGGCGGGAACCACGAAGACGTCGCCGTCCTCGAGGGCGATATCCGGGATGGCGTCAATGCCGCGAGCGCCGGGTTTGAACTCCAGGACGATGCGGCCGGTGGCCCGAATCTGACGCAGGCGAGCAACCAGTTGCTGCACTGCCACGCTCTCCGCCGTCCTGCCGTTCTGATCCACATTATTGCCTGCGCCCGCCGCAATCAGCGCCATGCTGCCGCGCTGCATCTCCATCTCCACGCTCTGCACGTATTCGTCGATGCGCGCCTGCTGGAGTACGCGTGTGGATTCGCGCGAGAACTCTGAGCCATACAGATAGGCGCCAGGTGTAAGTCCGCCGGCGCGTTCGACAAGGTCGCGCAGCCTTTCGCCGGGTGTGGCCGTGTAGACACCGGCATGAACGAACTCGCCTTCGAGCTTGATCAGCTTCGTCTGCTGCGCCCGCGGCAGGCGGATGTCCGCCTCAGAGAAGATGGTGACCACGTCACCCGGCTGGAGTTCGAGGTTCTGGGTCTGATCATGGTTCAGAACCAGTCTGCCCAAGTCGAACGGCAGCAACTTCGTCTTCAGGGTCTCCGGATCGAGGCGCTCAATGGTCGCGTAGTCCCAATCAATCTCCGGCGCCACGATGCTCACCTGCGTCCGCTGCGTTGCGCCGCGAAGGCCGGTATAGCGGCTTTCCTGCTGCGTGGCCAACGTGGATGTGGTGTTCACGCCAACTGCCTGCCGCTGCTCGGGCTGCGAAGTTCCATACGGCGGGAGCTGCTGTCCGCTCTGCGAGTCGGGCGGGTACGGCTGGCCTTGATCCTGCATCTGCTGGTTTTCAGTTGCAGCCGCAGCACCCATGCTTGAGTTGGGGATCATTCCATTCTCCGGCTGCCCGCCGGACCGTCCAGTGTTCCTCTGCATCTGCATCTGCATCTGGTTCTGGTTCTGCGCATTCGCGCGGGCAAGCGGAACCGGATTGGACGGCTGAGTGATTGCGGAAAGATCGGCCGACGGCTCAAACTCGGGAGCCGGCAAGCCCTGCTGGGTTCGACGCCACCAGTAATTGCGCGTGACCAGCGAATCCTTGTCCGGGATCAATTCGCTCACGCGCATGCCTTTGTGCCAGGCGAAGCGCCCGGGGTTGGCGATATTGCCACGCAACGTAACGGTCTTCTGGTAGCGCGGGATGATCGAGTTGACGTGGATCACATCGCCATCGGCCAACGGGGTCGCCAGGCCCGGCACGTCATAGGCTATCTCCATGGCTTCGCGATCGCGATGATTCTCGATGCGCTCGATGGAAACGCGCGCTGACGATGCCACGGCTGTAATGCCGCCGGCATCCTTCAATAAGTCCCCGAGCGACTCATTGGGACGAAGTTCGTAGATCGCGGGCAGGCGCACGCTGCCGGTGACGGCAACTTCGGCGCCCACCGGGGGAATATAAATTACATCTTCGGGCAGGAGCTTCGCGTCTTTGGTCTTATCTCCGTGCGCAATCAGATCGTAAAGATCGAAGACCGTTACCACCGATCCACCGCGCCGCAATTCGATATGCCGAAGGGACCCGTGCACGGAGGGACCGCCGCTGGCAAAGAGCGCATCCACAAGCGTGCTGAGGGAGCTCACCGTATACACGCCTGGACGCCGCGCCTGGCCCGCGACGTACACCTGGATGGAGCGGATCTGGCCCATATCGGCGATCAGATCGAAGTTGCGATACACACGTCCGACGGCGGCGCGCAGATGGCTGTCAAGTTCGGAAAATTTTAATCCCGCCACTTGCACGGGTCCGACGTGGGGCAGATAGACGGCTCCGGAGCGATCGACGCGGACGTCGGCCTGAAAGGACACCTGGCCCCAGACACGGATGCGCAGTTCGTCTCCCGGGCCGATCACGTAATTGGAAGGCACGGGGGCCATGTCAACGGGAGCGAAGGTCGACGGGACCGTCTGGAACAGGTTGGCGCCGTAGATGGGCAGGACCATGCCCGTAGTCGATGCCACGAACTTCTGGAACTCCGTCAGCGGTTCTGGAGCAAGACGCTGTTGACGAAGCAGCCCTCGCTGCAGGGAACGCGAGAGGTTTTCATTATCGGTGTAAGTGCCATTGTTCTGTGGTTGTATCCCGTTCTGCCCAGCCAGTGGGTTCGTGGGTTGACCGCCCGTGAGTGGCAATTGGGTGGAGCTGCCAGCCTGGCAAGCCGAGGTGGCCGCATTGAGCGGATCGGAACAATCGACGCTCTGGCTCGAATTGCCTAACCCCTGCTGAGCGATCGCGGCAGGCGAAATCGAGAGGGTGAGGCCCAAACAGCCCATGCACAACATCCGGGCAGAAGCGCGAAACACAGACAGGTAACCAGAGCGGTTCCCTGGGAATTGAATCAGCCTCCCTGGGAACTTCGAGAATTTCATATGACACGAGTCTAGCATGGGCCTCACGGCGCGATTGGCGAGGATCACATTGGCGGATAACTCTCTGATTGCGGTTAAGTTGCGCAAACTGCCGTGGGGTTGTGGAGCTATGTCAACGAAAGCTTCAGAGGCGGACGCTATCTGATCCGATTTGGGTCTCGATTCGCCGCACCTGAACGGAACGGGAAAAGTGAGCCAGAACACGGAAGAATATGACTTTCCTATCTTGTCAATTAACGACCTAGCCAGTATCCTAACTGCAATTGGTCCTCAGAAATTTGTAGTCCGCAATGGAGTTTGAATTAGGAAGCACCAGAACGCGAGTCCTCTCAACGAGACCGCATGTGAGGGATGGAACGCGAATTCATACACGTTTAGCCACAGGGCGGAAATGCAACCTTCGTGTCATCGAGCACTCCTCAAAACGGTGGTAAGGTTCTTTTTCGACGCTCCATCAATAGGAACGACGCGCTGCTCTTGGGCACGATGCAAGCGTGCATGACCTCCTGGCCGACACCGTAATCGTCGCGCAGGTCAGGATTTTTGAACGGAGGAGTAGATGGTTTCCCATCCGGAGATGCGCACTGCGCCAGATGACCTGAAGTCCTCAAGTGGCGCGCGAACTGTTCCGGATAAATCCTCCCGTAATGGTGTGAACGCGCGATTCCAGTTGTGCACAGTGATTGATGAAGCCTCCCATCGGGGTCCTCGTCCATTAAGTAAGTGGTCTGCATCGGTTTCCAAGCGGCTTTTCGATATTGGGTGCGTGCTGCTTTCGCTGCCGGTGACCCTGCCGATTCTTCTGATTGCCGGCTTGGCCGTGCGTGTCAGCTCGCGTGGGCCGGTGCTGTTTCGCCAGCAGCGGATGGGATGCCACGGCGAGACGTTCACGATTTACAAGTTCCGTACCATGCCGGTGCATCGCAGGTCGGGCTCCCGGCCGGTGGTCACTACCGCAATCAACCAGCGATTTACACCGGTAGGGCCGTTTTTGCGCCGCTGGAAGCTGGACGAACTGCCGCAGCTGTTCAATGTGCTGCGGGGCGATATGAGTCTGGTGGGACCGCGGCCCAAGGTGCCAAGTCATCAGGCTACAGGCCTCCCGTGCCGCCCTGGCATCACCGGCAGGGCCACGGTTGTGTTCGCCCGGGAAGAAGTAACGCTCGCCAATATTCCGCTTGCGCAGCTGGACACTTATTATCACGGCGTCGTGCTTCCGCTGAAGCAAATCCTGGATGACGATTACATGGCCAAGGCCACCTTCGGATCGGATTTGAAGCTGATTGCGCAGAGCCTGTTCCGCCGCTGGGAAGATCTCAAGCTGAGCGATCTTCTGCCTTCGGTTGCGGTGCCCGCAGGAAGCCGAAGCTCCGTGGTCCGGCTGGATGTTCCGCATCACAGCACGGTTCTGCTGCCCTCGCAGAACGCGATGGCTTCGCATCCGGAATAAGAACGTAGACGGAGCTTTTCTGCACGAGCTCTCGGGCAGATTGTCTAGACCCCTCTTGAGCCCGTCCCGGGTGACTCCCGCGGCCCATCCGCAGGGCTAATTCCTCCAGACCAGCGCCCATCCTCCAGCCAGCCTCGATTTCAGCTCTTCCCCAGCCAACCCGTGTGCAATGATCTGCATATGGCCGAAGAGGGCGGAAATTGAATGCGGCCGAGAACAGCGAGCCTGGAATTTACAAACGTCACGGAGTGGAATGCGGGCCGGGTCCGTCCACATCTGGATTCACTTGCCGGCGAAGAACCTCTGGAAATCCGGATCGGCGAAACCCCTGTGGCCGTGACGATGCGTACTCCGGGACATGATCGCGAGCTTGCGGCCGGTTTCCTGTTCACGGAAGGGCTTGTCGAAGACCCTGCGGAGATCGATTGCATCAACGATCCGCCGGCCGTTGGACCGCGGGAGAATCGGATCGCCGTGGTTCTTCGCAATGGGAATTTCAAACCGGAGGACCTTCGCCGCAACTTCTTCGCGGCATCGGGGTGCGGCATCTGCGGCAAGGCCGCGATTGAATCGATCCGCCGCCGCGGGCTCCGCATGCTCGATCACGGATTCAGCATCGCGCCCGAGGTGCTTTGTGAATTGCCGGAAGCGATACGCAGCCAGCAGGCGATCTTCGAGCGCACCGGCGGTTTGCATGCGGCGGCGCTGTTCGATGAGCTGGGGAAGTTGCTTGTCTTGCGTGAAGACATCGGCCGGCACAATGCCGTGGACAAGGTGATTGGCTGGGCGGCTCTCGAGGGCAGGCTGCCGCTCTCGCGCCATGTTCTTCTGGTCAGCGGACGCGGCGGTTTTGAGATTGTCCAGAAGACGCTCGCGGCGCGCATCCCGGTGCTCGCATCGGTATCGGCGCCGTCCAGCCTGGCCGTACGCATGGCGCGCGAGCTGGGTCTGACCCTGATCGGCTTTTTGCGCGGCGAACGATTCGTGATCTACGCCGGCGATCAACGGGTACTGGCGGCTGAGGGCCGCCGCCGAGGGACCTCCGTATAGGCTTGCCGGCCACGTTGCCGACCTTTTCGGCGCGGGGACGAGCCCTTCGGCGCTGGACTACAATCGAATGGTTATGGCGACTGTAACACTTTCGACCGCAATCCAGGCTCGCTCGCCCAAGGGCGAGTTCCGCAACGAACCGTTCACCGATTTCAAATCCGCGGAGACTGCGCGCGCGATGCGCGAGGCCCTGCACGTAGTGAAAGCGCAGCTCGGCCGCGAGTATGACCTGATCATCGGCGGCGAGCGCTCGCGCACCGAAGGCAAGATTCGCTCCATCAATCCGGCGAAGCCGGCTGAGGTGGTGGGCATTCACCAGAAGGCGGGCGCGGAGCACGCGGAGCGCGCAATGCAGGCAGCGCTCGCGGCATACGAGACGTGGAGCCGCACGACGGTGGAAGAGCGCACTTCCCTGCTGCTGAACGCGGCGGAGATCATCCGCAATCGCAAGTTCGAGTTTTGCGCGTGGCTCACATATGAGGTGGGCAAGAACTGGGCCGAAGCGGATGCGGACGTGGGCGAGACCATCGACTTTCTGGAGTTCTACGCGCGCGAGGCGCTGCGCCTGGCGGCGGCCACTACGCCGATCCAGTATCCCGGAGAGCATAACGAATTGCTGTACATTCCGCTGGGCGTGGGCGCGGTGATTCCGCCATGGAACTTCCCGTTCGCGATCATGGCGGGAATGACGGCTGCGTCGATCGTCACGGGCAACACAGTGATCCTGAAGCCGTCGAGCGACTCGCCGACGATTGCAGCGAAATTTGTCGAAGTGCTTGAAGAAGCCGGCATGCCGGGCGGTGTGGTGAATTTCTGCCCGGGCTCCGGTGCGACGTTCGGCAATGCGATTGTGGCGCATCCAAAGACGCGCTTCATCGCCTTCACGGGTTCGAAGGCTGTCGGGCTTGATATTCACGAACGCGCGGCCAAGACGCAACCGGGCCAGATCTGGATCAAGCGCACGATTCTGGAGATGGGCGGCAAGGATTCAATCCTGGTCTGCGCCGACGCAGATCTTGACGCCGCAGTGGATGGCGTTGTGGCCTCGGCCTTCGGCTTCAGCGGGCAGAAGTGTTCGGCGTGCTCGCGCGCGATTGTGGAGGCGCCGGTCTATGAGATCTTCGTCGAGCGTGTGCGCGAGCGTGTTGCGCAGCTGACCGTTGGTGACCCGGCGGAGAACCACAACATGGGCCCGGTGATCAACAAGGGCGCGCTGGACTCGATGCTGGAATACATTGAGACCGGCAAGAAAGAAGGCCGTCTGATCGCCGGTGGAAAGACAATCGCGACTGACGATGGCGGCTACTTCCTGGCGCCGACGGTGTTCGCGGATATCGCGCCGAAGGCTGTGATTTCGCAGGAGGAGATCTTTGGTCCGGTGCTCGCGATCATCAAGGTGAACAGCTTTGAAGAAGGCCTTGCGGTTGCGAACAACACGGAATACGGCCTCACCGGCGCGATTTACAGCGGAGACCGCAGCAAACTCAACGTGGCGCGCCACGAGTTCCATGTCGGCAATCTCTATTTCAACCGCAAGTGCACGGGGGCCATGGTGGGCGCGCATCCATTCGGTGGCTTTAATATGAGCGGCACGGATTCGAAGGCCGGCGGCCCGGACTATCTGTATCTGTTCACGCAGGCCAAGAGCGTCGCGGAGAAGCTCACGGCAAAGCCGTCACCCAAGGGAATCTGATCGCGAACTGTGCAGACAGAGGGATCGCTGCCACCAGGGAGCGGGCCCTTTCTCTTTCGCGAGATTGAGCTGAGACAGATCTAGCCGCGCTGCCGCGGCAGAATCTTCTCCTTGAGGAGTGTGAGCAGTTCCTGCGGATTGTAGCTGTCCACGGCAAAGTCCGCGCCAACGTCCTTCGCGAAGCGATGGGGCGTGGTGAGAATTACGGGAACCCCATCCAGGTGCTCGCGGACTTTCGCGATCAGGTTGGGATGGCGTTCCAGAATTGCGGCGTGAACCAGGACGGCATCGACATTCGGGAATCGCCTGATCAACTCGACCCCTGTGTCCGCGGAGTAGGCGGTGAGCACGTTGTGCTTGGCAGTCTCGACGATCAGCTTACGCGACGACAAACCTTCCGGCTGCTCCTCTTCAATCATCAGAATCACCAGATTGGGCATTCCACCTCCTGGTGCTGAGATGCAATCGCATAGAAGAGGGTGCATACCACGATTTGAAACAAAGAAGCCTTCTACTCGGGTTCGACGGAAAGCGTAACGCGCAGCATGTGCTCTTCGCCGGGCCCCAACACGAGCGCCTCGTGCATCACGTTGCTGCCTTCAACGCAGACCATCGAGTGCCACTCTTCGTCCCCAAAATCGCTCAACCCCGCAGCCCCCTGCTCCCAGGGATTCCAGACCACGGTGGTTTCGGAGTGTAGCTTCTCAGTGCGCAGCCTTCGATGTAGAACGGGGTCAGTCACTTCCACCGGCCCCGCCGTATTCAGGAAGACGCGATCGACGGGACCATCGAACCGCAGATCGCCGTCCTGCTGCTTTTGGCGATACGCGTCGTTCTTGTCGAGGTAGCGGACGAGGTCGAGGCCCGGGATTGAGATTTCTTTCACTTCGCCGACATGGAAATAGGTGTGCAGGGCTTCCTCAAAGCGCAGCGGGTCCGTGCCCGTGTTGATGACGCTCAGTTCCAGGCGCAGCGTTTTGCCGAGTGTAATGCGATAGGCCGTGCAGAACTGATGCGGCCACAGAGCGCGGGTGGCATCATCGCTCTCGAGCACGCAGACGAGCGTAACGCCGCCGTCGTCGAGAGGGGTAAGCGAGTCCAGCCGCCATTGGCGCAAACGTGCGAAGCCATGCTTGGGCGCGGAGGGATCGTCGGCTTTCTCGCCAAACCAAGGAAAACAGATGGGGATGCCCCCGCGGATGGGCTTGCCCGGCGCCCACTCGGACAGGCGGCTGAGGAATAGCACCTCCTCAGCGCCGGCGGGACGCCAGCTTGTGATGTGCGCGCCGTGCAGATATATCTCCGCCGATCCCGCCTGGCAGTTGATGCGAAGCAGGGGCAGGGCGCCCTTGCCGGCGACGATTTCTGCCAGACCTTTTTTCCCGAAGCGGCGGTTGAGCGCGTCAATGTGCGAAAGCGTATCCATTCTGTGTTGGATTCTATTCGAGCAGGCGGGCACGCAGGGGAAGCAACAAGGCAGACGCATTCCTGCATCGCTTTGGGGCAGAGCGCATGGAGCTTCCCGTCCAACCACCGATTCTGCCCATGCTGGCCAAGCGGGTGGAGACCATACCCGAAGACGGCGAGTGGATCTTCGAGCCCAAGTGGGATGGGTTTCGCGTGCTCGTCTTCCGCGACGGCGACGAAATCATGCTGCAGAGCCGGGATGAGAAGAGCCTGAATCGCTACTTTCCCGAGGTGCTGGAGCCGCTGCGGGCACAGTTGCCGGCGCGCTGCGTGCTCGATGGCGAACTGGTGGTGTCACGCGGCGGGCGGCTGGATTTCGATGCGCTGCAACTCCGCATCCATCCGGCGGCTTCGCGGGTGAAGATGCTGGCGCGGGAGAGCCCGGCGTCGATCGTTTTCTTCGACGTGCTCTTCGCCCGGAATCGCGACCTCCGCCGCGAGCCGTTCGCAAAGCGCCGTGCTTTGCTGGAATCCCTGCTCCACGACGCCGAGCCCCCGATCCACCTGACTCCCGCCACTCGCGATCGAGCTACGGCGGTGGACTGGTTCCAGCGGTTTGAGGGCGCGGGGCTGGACGGCGTGGTGGCAAAGGCGCTGAAGGACAGCTACGAGCCGGACAAGCGGGTGATGCTCAAGATCAAGCACGAACGAGATTGCGATTGCGTGGTCGCGGGGTTCCGCTGGTACAAGGATGCGGAGGAGCGGGAGGTGGGATCGCTCCTGCTGGGCTTGTACGACGATAGCGGCGCGTTGCAGCATGTGGGTGTTTGCGCCAGCTTTGGGGCGCCGCAGCGGCGCGAGCTGACCAAACTGCTGGCTCCCTACCGGAAAAACGCTCTGGCTGATCACCCGTGGAAATCCTGGGCTGAAAACGCGGCCGGCGAGCAGCGCATGCCCGGCGCGCAAAGCCGTTGGAGCCGGGGGAAGGACCTGTCATGGGTGCCGCTGCGGCCGGAACTGGTGGTGGAAGTGGCCTACGAGCACATGCAATCCGGGCGGTTCCGCCATATGGCCCATTTTCGGCGCTGGCGCAGGGATAAGCGCCCCCGCGACTGTACCTTTGCGCAACTCGAAGTCACTCCGCCGGAAGAGCTTGCAAGGATTTTCAACGCGGCATAGGGACACGGCAGGCACCGTTCGATTCCATTTTCTGCATCCAAGTAAACGACACAAAGTCGATTGCCCGAAATATGCCTGCTCATTTACGTTTGCGCTCTTCGCTTCCTGGTATCGTTGCCTTGGCTTGCACCGTGCTTTTCGGCGGCGCGTCAGCCCGTGTGCACGCACAGGCTGTGACGCCCGGGACCCAGCCACCACCGGCTTTGAACAACCCTACGCAGCCTGAAGTCCAGCCGAGTCTTGAAGAAGACCGCGATCCAATTCCCTCCCCTGACGTGGAGGTGCAGCCGAAAGAGACCGCAAATTCATCGTCGTCCGCGCCGGCGGCCAGCGGCCAGATCCGCGAGAAGAAGCAAGGCGTCTACACCATGAATGTGGACGTGGACGAAGTGCTGATGAGCTGCGCGGTGGTGGATGAAAAGGGCCACCCGGTGATGAACCTTGGCCGCCAGAACTTCAGGATTTGGGAAGACGGCGTACCGCAGACGCTCACCTCGTTCCAGCACCAGGATCTGCCCGTTTCCATGGGCATTCTCATCGATAACTCGGGCTCAATGCGCGACAAGCGCGGCGCGGTGAATGACGCGGCCATGCGCCTGCTGCAGGATTCCAACCGGCAGGACTCCGCCTTCGTCGTGAACTTCAACGATCATGCCTACCTGGACCAGGGCTTTACGACCGATCTGGTGGCGCTTAATCGCGGCATCAACCACTTCGATTCACACGGCACCACGGCAATGTATGACGCCGTTGCCGCATCGGCGGATGAACTGGCGCATCACGCCAAGGAGACACGCCAGGTGCTGCTGATCATCACCGACGGCGCGGATAACGCCTCGCATCTCTCGCTGCAGGATGCGGTTCGGCGCGTGCAGGGCCTGGCCGGTCCGGTGGTGTATACCATTGGCCTGCTGTACGATGACGACCCCAAGGAATACCAGAAGGCGCACGACGATCTTGAAACGCTTTCCGCGGACACCGGTGGATTAGCGTATTTCCCCCGTTCCATTGACGAGGTCGGCCGCATCGCCTCAGAGGTGGCGCGCGACATTCGCAATCAGTATCTGGTGGGTTATCACTCCACAAAGCCATCCAGTCTCGGAGGGTTCCGCAGAGTGCATGTGGAGGCGCAGGCGCGCGGCTACAAGCAGCTCACCGTGCGTACGAAGAGCGGCTACTATGCGCAGCCGGGGCAGCGAAACCACATGGCCGGAGGCCCCCGCGTGCCCCAGGGACAGGCACAGAATCAGCAGCCACAACGATAGGCGCGGGCGCTCCTATCGCGTGGTGCTGAAGCCCTTCCCCGGAAGAGCGATGGACGCTCCACCGTTTTTCACCAAGATTGAGATTCTGCGATTGGTGGGATCGTAGGGATTCGATTTGACACGCAGCATCTGGTCCGCGTAGCCGCGAATCTGCGTGACCTGGTCGGGGCGGACACCGTTCTGCTGCAGCAGCCGCCGCGCCGCGTTGGCACGATCGGCAGACAACTCCCAATTGCTGTAACCGGTGTTACCCGCGTAGGGCGTGGCATCGGTGTGGCCCTCGATCGACAGCGGATTGGAGATGGTTTTCAGTTCTCCGGCGAGCAGCCCCAGCAACTCCTGTCCGGACTCGCTCAGTTGCGGACTCCCGCTCTGGTAGAAGGTGCCTTCTTTGCCTTCGAGCATCTCAATCCGCAAGCCCTCCGGGGTCACCGTGATCTCGATCTGCTTGGAGAGTTTCTGCAACTCGGCCTTCCCCTGAATCTGCTTCTCGAGCTTCTCTTTCAGCTTCTGCATCTCTGCATCGGACTTGACCGCGGAGGGACCGTTGCCGGTCATGGTGGTGCCCATCAGTTGGCCGGTGCCTTTGGGATCGTTGAAGTAGCCGGCGACCGCTTTGCGCACCTGCTCGCTCGAATTCATCAGCCAGAGCACGATAAACAGCGACATCATCGCCGTCACGAAATCGGCGTAGGCGACCTTCCAGGCACCGCCGTGGTGCGCGGCGTGGCCGCCCTTGCGCTTGATGACAATGATGGGCTGCGGCTTGTTGACTGTGACTGGCTGCATGAGCGACCTCGGTGTCAGGCAGCCGCGGTGGCTGCCGCGGGCTCATCCGCCCGCTGCGGTTTGCAGGCCTTCTCCATCTCGTTAAAGCCTGGCCGGACATGCGCGGGAATGGCGCGGCGTCCCATCTCGATTGCAATCATCGGCGGCGCGCCTTTCAGAAACGAGAGCAGGAGCACACGCAGCACATGGAGGTAGCCGTTGTGCTCCTCCGCGAGCTTGGCCATGTTCGAGCTCAGCGGGCCGGCCACGCCGTAACACAGCAGGATGCCGAGAAACGTGCCCACCAGCGCTGCGGCCACCTTGTGGCCGATGGCCTCCGGAGGGCCGCCGAGCGCTCCCATGGTAATGACCACGCCCAGCACTGCGGCGACAATGCCCAGGCCCGGCAGGGCGTCGGCTGTGGTCTGCAGGGCGTTCACCGGCTGCGATGCCTCGTGGTGATGAACGTCCATGTCGAGTTCCATCATCTGGTCCATGTCGAACGGCTCCACGCCACCGGTGATGGCCATGCGCAGCGTATCGCAGACAAAGTCGCGCGCGTGATGGTCGGCGAGAAACGCCGGAAACTTCTTGAAGATCTCGCTGGCCTCCGGCTTCTCCACATCCTGCTCTACGCTGAGCATGCCTTCTTTGCGCACCTTGGTCAGGAACTGGTACATCATCTTCAGGGTGTCCAGGTAGCGGGCCTTGCCGAACTTGGAGCCCTTGACCGCGCCGAGCATTCCGCCGACGAGCCCCTTGAGGATGTGGATGGGGTTGGCGACGAGCAGCGTGCCGGTTGCGGCGCCGGCGATGATGAGCAACTCCGCGGGCTGTACCAGCACCTCCAGATGGCCCTTCTCCATGAGAAAGCCGCCGATCACCGCGCCAAACACGATCAGGATGCCGATGATGGCGAACATTCAATCCTCCTTTGCGCCACTTTGACGCGGTTGCCGCCCAGTTGCATGCTCTCGGACATGGCTTCCTGCGCGCGATCGAGCAGTTGCGATAGCGTTTCGCCGGGCTCGACCACGGCGGCGCCCATGCTCACGCTGAGCGACGCGCGATCGCCCCACCAGAAAAACTCTGCGGTGCGCGCGCGACCGGCGAGCACGCGGCCGTGATTTCCCAGGACCTCGGCGTCGAACTCATGGGACAGAATGAGGAACTCAGCGTCGCCCCAGCGGCCTACTTCTTCACCGGGGCGCAGCGCATTGGCCAGCGTGCGCTCCACGCTTTCGAGCATGGCTTCGCAGGCGCGCGCGCCGTGAGTGCGGCGCATGTCGTGCGCCTGATCTACCATCACCCACAACACGCCGAACGGAGTGCCCTCGTCGAGGAACTCGCGATGCGCGCTCTTCAACCGCTCGCGCATCTGGGCCTGGCTGGCCAACACCTCCGAGCCCTCTCCGGTTTCCCCGTGCGGGAGCGCCTCGACACGATCCGCCGCATGGAAGACCGCGGCCGTGCCGATACGCGCGCCAAGATCGTCGCGCAAAACCACCCGCTTCACGAGGACCGGCACATCGTGTCCGCGAAGGTGCCGCAGGTGCAGGAGAATGCGATCGTCCATGCCGGACTCGCCCTCGGACATGCGGCCGCACAGCAGCGCTTCCAGCGAGCCGGGAAAGGCGCGCCCCACAAGCTGCGCGCAGGCATGGCCGGTGAGCAGCTCTGCGGTGCGGTTCCACAGCACAACACGGTCGTCGCGGTCCACCAGCGCCAGCCCTTCGGGATAGACCTCCAGCGCGGCCTCCACTAATTCGGCGCGGTCCGTCATCCAACCCCTCCAACCTTGCTCATCGGCAAAGGAGGGCGCAACTTGACCGCCGATTCAGCAGGTGCGGCAAGCCCTGCAAAAGCCGGCAATTTGTTAGGATTTTGCGAGCATCGCCGGCGCGGCGATGCAACAGCGGCTGGAAATCCCGATTGTGAAAGCGCAGGAGAACGCTGGCTCAGGCCGCCAGCTTCTCGGTCCGATCCAGCAGCCGCAGCAGGTTCATTTCCTCGTTTCGCAATGCGTGCCGCTCTCGCTGAATCTCCTTCTTTACCTCGCGCTCGAATGCCTTCGCCATCGCGCCGCTCATGTAGCTTTCAATCACAGCGGGATGCACGTAGCACTTTCGGCACACGGCGGGCGTGTTGCCCAGCCGCTCCGCCACCGATGCAATCGCCTGCACCACGTTCTTTTTCGCCTGCGTTTGCGTCTCGCACGCGTCGAATTCGCGCAGCATGGCGCATGCCAGCACCGTCCCCGCCCAGGTGCGAAAATCCTTGGCCGTGAACGGCTCGCCCGTGATTGCCTGCAGGTACTCATTCACGTCGGCCGAGTCCACCGAGCGGGGATTGCCTTCGGCATCGACATACTGGAACAGTTCGTAGCCGGGCAGGTCCTGGCACTTCTTCACAATGCGCGCCAACTGGCGGTCATGCACGTCGATCGAGTGCATCTTGCCGCTCTTGCCCTTGAAATGAAAATGAACCCTCGCGCCATCCACCTCCACATGCTTGTCGCGCAGCGTGGTCAGGCCGTAGGAGTGATTCTCCCGCGCGTACTCTTCATTGCCTACGCGCTCGAATGTCGTCTCCAGCAGCCGCACAATGGTGGCCAGCACCTTCTCGCGCGGCAGCCCCGGCAGCGTAATATCTTGCTCCACGCGCTCGCGAATGCGCGGCAGCGCCTCGCCAAATAATTTCATCCGCTCGTATTTTGTCTCGTCGCGCACCTCGCGCCAGCGCGGATGATAGCGGCTCTGCTTGCGGCCCCGCGCGTCGCGCCCCGTCGCTTGCAGATGTCCGTTCGCCAGCGGACAGATCCACACATCGGTCCACGCCGGCGGAATGGCAAGCGACTTGATGCGCCCCAGCACGGTCTCGTCTTGAACCGGCTTACCATCGGCGCTGAAGTAGCGAAAGCTCTTGCCGCGGCGCTTGCGTCCGATTCCCGGCTTGTCGTCCGTTACGTAGCGCAATCCCGCCATGCGCGACGAGTGCACCGGATCGGTTAACACCTCTAAGTTAGTCATCCACCTGGGACCCGAAACTACTTTCTGTTCCGGTTGGATGCGCTGAGGTCTCCGGCAGATGGGAGCGGGTGCGTCTGCGGGATTCTTACCCGGCCTTGCGCAGAGACGTTGCGTTCAGCAGGTAGCGCTGCAAGAAGCCCGCGCAACGCATCAGCAACGCAAACTGTCCGCTGCCGTCGAACCAATGCGTCTGCCCCGGAAAAATCTCCATCTGGTACTTGGCGGCGGCTCCCTTGAGCAGCGCTTCCAGTTTGTAAGCTTCGGCAACAGGCACCACATCGTCGGCTTCGCCGTGCAGGATCAGCGTTGGCGGCATGAGCGAACTGATGCGGTCTTCCCAACCCAGCGGCACGCCGCCGGAGATCTCCGCCAGCACCCTCACGCGCGCATCCTCCGCGCCCAGCGCTACTGCCAAGTAGCCGCCCAGCGAGATGCCCAGGACACCGATACGGTTCGGGTCCACTGAAGGTCGCGCGGCAACATATGTCACCGCATCCTTGATCGCCGACAGCCACTCGCCGAAATGCCGCCCATCCAGAATGTCGGCGATGGTGGGCCGATCGGTTGCCGTCTTTTCGAAGTAGTGCGGCGCATAGATAGCCAGCCCCGTCTGCGCCACCATCGGGGCAAACTGGCTGAGCCAGTACTGCGCCGCGCCGCCCGACCCGTGCAGCATAAGCAGGGCCGCGTGCCTGCCGGTCGCGGGCTCAGACTGATCGATCTGAATGGAAGTCGAACCACTCCTGTAATGGGCCACGTCGAGACAGATGCGCCCAGATGCCGAATGGCTGGAGCACGCTCAAATTCTCGCGCTATTCCAGGAACTCGCGCACGAAGGGGTCTGTGCTCTGCAGCAGATCGCCGAGCGAACCATCGAAGATCAACCGCCCCTCGTTCAGCATCAGAAACGTGGTTCCGGGGTCCGTCATCCCTTTTGGCAGTGGCTCCATGGTGTTTTTTGCCGTATCGAACCGGTGCCTGCACAGAACAAACGCATCCTGCAGCCGGTGCGTCACGAGCAGCGACGGCGTTTTATAAACATCGCGTTGCTTCACGATGAGTTCGATAATCGTGGTCGAGGTTACCGGGTCCAGGCCGCCGGTGGGCGAGTCGTAGAGCAGCAGCTCTGGTTGCCGGATCAGCGCCCGTGCAATGGCTACGCGGCGGCGCATTCCGCCGGAAAGGCTTCCCGGAAACAGACTGAAGGTGTGTTCCAGTCCCACAAAGCGCAGCGATTCCTGCACGCGCTCGTCGATCTCCTGATCCGGCACCTCTTCCTGGATCAACTGGTAAGCCACGTTGTCCCGAACAGAGAGCGAATCGAAGAGCGCTCCCTCCTGGAACACCATCCCGGTCCGCGAGCGCAGCGGAAACAGCTCGTGCTCCTTGCGGTGCGAGATCTCCTCGCCGAAGAGAAAGATGCTTCCGGCGACGGGGCGAATGAGGCCATTTGCCGCCTTCAGCAGTACGCTTTTGCCAACGCCCGCCGGTCCCAGCAGAATGCGCGTCTCACCCGGCGCGACTGAGAAGCTGATGTCCTCGAGCACCGGCGGGCCATCGAAGGCGATGGTCACGTCGCGGAAAGCAACCACCGGCTCCGCCGCTCCGGCTGCCGCAAGCACCGTGGATGAAGATGCCTCGCTCATCGACTGAAGATGGAGACCATGACCGTGCTGATGAGAAGATCCACAAAGATAATGAGCACGGAAGCAAAGACCACCGCGGAGATTGTGGAACGGCCCACGCCCTGCGTGCCGCCCTTGGTGCGCATGCCGTAAAAGCAGCCGATGGACGCGATGATGAACCCGAAGCACAGCGGCTTGACCAGGCCCTGCAAGATGTCAGGGTAGCGCAGATACTGGTACGCCTCAGAGAAGTACTGCGTGCCGTTCTGGTGGTTCATGAAGACGGTTACCGCGGCGCCTCCGAGAATGCCGCAGAAGTCCGCCAGGATGGTGAGAAAGAACAGCATTACGACGGTGGCATAGACGCGCGGCGTAACCAGCTTGCGCATGGGATCCACTCCCAGCGCGCGCATCGCATCAATCTGCTCGGTCACCACCATCGATCCCAGTTCGCTCGCCATGGAAGAAGCATTGCGGCCCGAGACCATGATGCCGGTGAGCACGGCGCCCAGTTCGCGAATCATGGACATGGCCACAAATCGCCCTGTAACTGCCGTGGCGCCGAAGGCCGCAAGAGTCGCTGCCGACTGAATCGCCAGCACCCCGCCGGTAAAAAACCCGGCGAAGAGGACGATGGTCGTCGACCCAAAGCCTATAATGTCAGCTTGGAGAACAAAATCCGACCAGTAGACCGGCGGAGTAAATAGATTCAGCAGGGCCCGTCCGGCGAACAGGGTATATTCCTGAACGGTCAGAACAAGCTCTTTGAGAGTCCTGTCGATTCTTTCTAGCGCCATCGGACACCGGAGTTGCCGTTTTCCGGACCAGGTTCGGGCCGCAGCGAAACTCTTCTCGACAGGATAGCGCATCCACGAGGATGCCTTAGTTATCTGCAGGATTTCGCATTTTTTGCCTTGGCCAGGGACCGTAATTCGCGCGAATGATCGCCAAAACAGCATAGACGCTTCTTTCCGCATCTTAGTTAATGGCGAAACGCGCGCAAGCGACGGCAGGGGCGGAGTTTGCCCCTCCAGGGGGACTGATGCGACATTTTCATCTCCGGTTGATTGTTGTGCTGGTCGCCGGCATTACCCTGATTTCGCTGGCGTCAACTTACTTCGAGGTCCTGGCCCACAAGCACGTGTTGCGGACTGAGTTGGAGCGCAGGACCGGTTGGCTCGGCACCGGCATTCAGCCATACATTGAGCAATCGCTGGCCGCCGGCCAAATCCCCGCCATCACCGCGCTCGCCGCCGAGCTGCGCTCCCACGACGAGGCTCTCGGACTCGCGGTCTACGACGCGACGGGCCGGCTGGTGGCGGCCGATGGCCCGCCCGACATCACCCGCGCCCTGTCTCCCGGACCGGTCAAGCTGGCGATCAAGCACGGCGCCAATGCCAGCGCCTTTTCGCATAACGAACGAGCACAGTGGCTTGAAGAAGCCGTGCCTCTGCATGTGAACGGCCGCCCGGCGGGCGCGCTTGTGCTCATTGAAGACGCAGGCTACATTCGCGCGGAAGCCGCTACGGTGTGGCGGCAGAGTTTCTGGCGCATCGCGGCCTCGGTTGTGCTCATCGTCGGCGTAACGTTCCTCATGGTGCGCTGGTTTCTGATGCAGCCGGTCACGCGGCTTGCGGAGCGGCTGCGCCTGGTGCGCACGGGGCAGCCGTTCGGAATCGAACCTCGCACGCCGGAGCTTTCTCTCTTTGCGCCCCTGGCGCGCGAACTCGAAAGCATTACCCGGAGCCTGCGCGAAGCCCGCGCCGCTGCTGCGGCGGAGGCGCGCCTGCGCGAACTGGGCAACGATCTGTGGACCGCCGAGCGGCTTACCGTGCACGTGAGCCAGCGAACCGGCTCCAGCCGGATCTTCGTCGTCTCCAATCGCGAGCCTTATGCGCACATTCGCCAGGGCAAGGAGACCGTCTGCGTGGTTCCGCCCAGCGGCCTGGTCACGGCCATCGAGCCCATCCTGCGCGCCTGCGACGGCGTGTGGGTTGCGCACGGCAATGGCAGCGAAGATCGCTTCAATGTCGACGAGCACGATCGCCTTCGCGTCCCGCCTGACGACCCTCGGTATACGCTGCGCCGCGTGTGGCTCTCCGCGGAAGAAGAAGCAGGGTACTACGACGGGTTCGCGAATGAAGGCCTCTGGCCTCTGTGCCACATCGCGCACACGCGCCCCATCTTCCGCGCCTCGGACTGGGAGAGCTATCAGCGCGTCAACCAGAAGTTCGCGCATGCTCTGCTGGAAGAGATGGAGGGCAGCGAGAGCCCCATCGTCTTCGTGCAGGACTATCACTTCGCACTTCTTCCGCGCCTTATCAAGGCGGCGCGGCCCGATGCGCGTGTCGCCATCTTCTGGCACATACCGTGGCCGAATCCGGAAGCTTTCGGCATCTGCCCCTGGCAGGCCGAACTGATCGAGGGCATTCTGGGCGCCGATCTCATTGGCTTCCACATTCCCCTGCACTGCAATAATTTTCTTGCCACCGTCGATCGCGTGCTGGAATCGCGCACCGACCGCGAGCACATGGCGGTGCGCCGCCACGGACACACGAGCCTGGTTCGCCCCTATCCCGTCAGCGTGGCCATCAATCCCTTCGCGCTCCGCCGCACCATCGCTCTGGAGACCCGCGAGGAGATGCTGCAGGAGTTCGGCGTCACGGCGGAGAGCATCATCGTCGGCGTGGATCGCCTCGATTACACCAAGGGCATCGTGGAGCGGCTGATGGCCTTCGAGCGACTGCTCGAAGAACATCCCTGGCATCGCGAGCGCACGACCTTCGTGCAGATCGCGGCGCCCAGCCGTACTCGCATTCCCAGCTATGTGGAGCTGCGGCGCCACGTCGAGGCCATGGTCGAGCAGATCAACAGCCGGTTCGAAACTCCCGCGTGGAAGCCCGTCATCCTGATCGAGCGGCAATGCAGTCACCAGGAGGTGGCGCGCTGGTATCGGGTCGCGGACGTCTGCCTCGTCACCTCGCTGCACGACGGCATGAACCTGGTGGCGAAGGAGTACCTTGCCGCGCGCGACGATGAAGATGGTGTGCTGGTGCTCAGCAAGTTCACCGGCGCGGCCGTGGAGTTGCGCGACGCGCTGATCGTCAACCCCTACGACATCGACGGCGTTGCGGAAGCTATCCACCGCGGCCTTGAGATGCGACCGCAGGAAAGGCGCCTGCGCATGCAGCGCATGCGCCGTCAGGTAATGGAACACAATGTGTACCGATGGGCTGCCTCGATCCTCGGCGACCTTCGGGAATTGCGCATCGAACCTCTTGAGATATCCAGTGCAGGGCGCGTCGAGCCGCTGCTCGTGCAGCACAAAGGCGGATCGCATCGCCGCTGGGCCTAGAATGCGAGATACGTGTGACTGAAGAATCGACTAAAACCTTAAACGATTTTTTTAACGCAATTAGTTCGGGGCCAACGCCGTTGTTATTGCTTGATTATGACGGTACGCTTGCGCCGTTCCGGGTGGACCGGCACAGAGCACGTCCCTATACCGGCGTGCGCGAAGCCCTTGCGCGCATCCAGAAGAGCGGCCGCACGCACATGGTGGTCATCAGCGGACGTCCCGCGCACGAGATCGCGCCGCTTCTGCGCGGCTATCCCGCGGTGCTGCAGGAGCCGGTTGAAGTGTGGGGCCTGCACGGCGCCGAGCGGCTCTACGTTGACGGCCGCCGCGAACTGGAGCAGCCGCCCGCTGCCACCCAGCGCAAGCTCGACGAGATTCGCGAGTACCTGCGCCATAACAATCTGGGCGGCGAGTTTGAAGACAAGCCCAACGCCGCCGTCATGCACTGGCGCGGCGCATCCCCGCGTACGGCCAAGTTCATTGAGGTGCGCACGCGCGAGATCTTCGAACCGCTGGCAAAGCTCGACGGATTGAGATTGCTGGAGTTCGAAGGGGGGTTGGAACTGCGCGCCGGCCGCGACAAGGGCGGCGCTGCCGAAGCGATCCTCGCCGAGCTTCCCGCGGGCACACCCGTTGCCTACCTGGGAGACGACATTACCGACGAGGCCGCGTTCGCTGCGGTGAATCGCGTGAATGCGCCACACCTGAGCGTGCTCATGCGCCCGGATCCGCGCCCCACCAACGCAATGGTCTGGCTGCGTCCGCCCTCCGGCCTGCGCGCTTTCCTGAAGCGCTGGAACAAGGCCGTTGCCACACCGCAATCGACGCGCAGGAAAGTGGCGTAGCGGTTCGGTCATCCCGTGCCGGAGCGCTTGAATGAGCGTTGCCGGCATGGAGCTTGAATGCGCGGTTGGTTTACCGCAGCCGCTTACACGCGGAATCTGGAAACCGAAACATCACAGGCCTGACTGCAATTCCAATGCAGCCAGGCCTGTGGCGTTTCGCTTGGGGCTGGGGAGTTGTTGACCAATCAGAGAATGATCTTGCGCAGTTCACCATCTGGGTCGTCGACCATGCGCGAGTGGTTATCCCAGACCATGGTCTTGTTGGTGACGGGGTCTGTCGGTTCCCATGTGAGGCCCGGCTGACTTGGATTGCCGGTGCGGGCAAAGTTCGCCCAGGCTCTGGCCATCTTCTTCGCCAGGGCCTGCGCTTCGGGGGTGTTTCCAGTTCCCTGTTCGCAGCGCAGAGTGTTGTCGAAACAGAATTGGAGATCGGACGTATGCCACGCCCCCGGTACTCCATCGAGCATCTTGGTCTGCCACGTGAAGTAGTAGGTGTAGACCGGCGCGGCGTGCAAATCGTGTTTCATTTTCGCCATACGGACCACGCCGTTGCGCATGGTGAGCGCGTTCAGGAAGCCGCCGCCGCCGCACATGTATGAGAGTGTACGCACGCTCTTTTGCGGATATGCCTTGCGCATGGCATCGGCAAGAGCCTTGCCCTTTTCCGCGCCATAGGCCTTGATGAGGTTGGCGCGCCACTGTTCCTCGGTGGGCCGCGAAGCCATGATGTTGCCCTCTTCGCTGACGGAGCCGACCATCAGAGGAATGTTCTTTGAGATCTCAGGTGCGGCATCCTGAAACGATCTCGTCGGCATCACGCGGCCATCGAAGATCGGCATCCAGAAACGACGCGGCGGCCCATGCATTTTGAAGGGCATGTGGGGATTGGGCGGCAGCTTGCCCTGCGCCGTGTCGGCGGCGGCCATCAGGTCTTTCCAGTCCATCTTCTGCAGAGCGCCGATATCGTGGGGACCGATGCCAAGGTCCTTGATCATTTGTCGCGTCAATTGCCTGGCCTCATCCGCAGACCCGAAGAAGGCGCCGCCCGACTGGATGGCCGCGGAGTGGAAGAGTCCCTGCGCCGATGGCATGCCCATGAGAGTGGCGACCTTGCCTCCGCCGCCGGACTGGCCGTAGATCATGACGCGATTGGGATCGCCGCCAAAGTTCGCGATGTTTTCCTGTACCCACTTCAGGGCGGCAACCAGGTCCGTCATGCCGACGTTGGAGGAATCCTCGTAGCCTGCGCCTCCAACCTCGGAGACATCGAGGAATCCCAATGCGTTGAGCCGATGGTTGACCGAGACCTGCACGACATCGTGGTAGCGAGCCATGTTGGCGCCTTCGTGCGATGGCAACTCGTACGAAGATCCGAACTCATAGCCGCCGCCGTGGATGTAGAACATGACGGGCCGGCTGCCGGAGAGAGACGGCGTCCAGATATTCAGCTTGAGCATGTCCTCGCTCTGCCAGCCGTCATCCCAGTCCTGCAGAAACACCTGCTCCTGGCTGTGCCAGTCGTGCAGGCGCTGCGGACAGTTCGCTCCGTAGATGAGCGCGGGGTATTCGCCCTCCCAGGGAACGGGAGGTTTGGCGGGCAGCCAGCGATTCGCTCCGCCTGTGTCCTGACCGTAGGGAACGCCCTTGAAGGTATAGACATCGCCTGAGACGAAGCCGCGCACCTTGCCGTATTTCGTGTTGGCCACGGCTGAGTGGGGCGTGGAGCAGAATGGTGGCTGCTGCTGGTGGACTCCGGTCTTGATGCTGTCGGATGCGTGCGCCGGGCTGGCGAGCGCCGCGGCAACACCTGCCCCCGCCGAAAGTTTCAATGCGTCGCGCCGGCTCAAAAGAGCTTGATTCTCGTGGTTGGATTTCGACATCGCGGTATCCTTTGCGGGTTTTGAAAGCACGTTGTTGTGATTCGAACTGGGGCCGGCTGCGAGCCGGAGATCCTATTGCGCTGTTGTGCTCACCGGGAAGCGGTAGATGTTGACGCTGATGGGAGCGACCGCGAGCGTATGCCCGGCATTGCCCAGCGCCATTTGCTGGATGTTGACTTGCGGAGCCTGACCAACCCGATCCACTGCGTCGAGGCTCTTGCCAGTCAACTGCCACATTGTCGAAGGTCCCGAAAGGTGCACCCCCGCGACATTCAATTCGAGATTCTGCTGCGCATCTGTCGCATTGACCACGGCGACGTTGAGAAACTTGCGATCCGGAGACAGCGCCGCAAAGACGTCGAGCGGATAGGTGGGGCTTCCGGAGTTGACCTTGGGCTGGTCCGGCGCCGGCGGATACTTCGGCGTCGGCTGCGGAGAGTTCCCCGATACCTCAACCGGAATCGATCCCGGAAAGTGATTGCTGTACATCTTGAAAACGAGCCCAAGCGTGTTCAACGTGGACGCGGTGCGGTTGAAGTCGAGAGTCGATGTGCCCATGGTGTGCGCGGCCATGGTGAGGAAGTCGGTGTGGCGAAGCATCTCGTTGAACAGCATGCTGTATGCGAGAGCCTGCTTCAGGTCAGCCGCGCGGCCGAAGTTGGCTCCGAAATACGCGTACTCGTCGATGGAGAGAAACGTCTTCTTCTGTAGCATCGCCGGAAAGCGCTGCTGATAGCCCTGCCACTCTTCCGCTTTGGAACGCACAATGTTGGCGGGATAGCGCGCATACTCCAGCGTTGTCTGATCGACCTTATCGAACGCGTCGTCGTTGGGCTTGTCGGGCGGCAGATTCTTCGCCTTCTGCACGTTGTAGCGCTGACCCGGCCGTGCATACCAGTGCTCGGCGATGCCGTCGAAGTTACCCCAGCAATCTTTGAGGAAGCGACCGGTCCAATCAAAGTCGCTGCCGTACGCGCCGGCAAGGTTGCCAACGTACTTTGAGCGGAGCGCGCCGGGAACCTGCCCGTCTTCCAGCATCTCGCCCGAAGCAATGAGGATGATGGAAGGATCGACCTTGCGCATGGCCTTGGCAAAGTCATTGTGCTTGAGCATGAAGTACTTCAGATCGGTGCGGCCAATCTGCCACGAGCCCCACGGCTCATTTCCAATGTTCCAGTAGCGGACGCGATAGGGCGCGGGATGCCCGTTCTTTGCGCGCAGTGCGCCCATGGGAGTAGTAACTGCGCCATTCATATACTCCACTTCCTGGGCAGCGGAATGAGCATCGCCAAGTCCGGCGTTGACGCTGATGTAAGGCTCCACGCCGATCAGTTTGCAGAACTCCGCGAACTCGTCCGGGCCGATGTCGTTGGTCTGCATCTGATTCCATGCGTAGTCCCAGTCGGAAGGACGCCGGTCGCGATCGCCTACCGCGTCGTACCAGGAATAGTTGGAGGTGTAGTTGCCGCCGAATCTCCAGAAGCCCGACTTGATCTGGCGCAGCAGTGCGATGGTGTCGGGCCGGAAGCCATCGATATTGTCGGCAGGCATGAGGGAGACCGCGCCGATATGGAAGGCGCCGCTGCCGGTGCCGGCGATCTCAAGAGCGGCATCGCCGGCATCCGCAGGAGCAGTGAAATGGAGGGCATACTTCCGATAGGCGGAGGTGAGCGCGGGGATGGAGACCGTCTGGCGATCCTTGTTGTCGGCACCCCAGATCAACGCTACCTTGACCTTGCTCCCCGGCGTTCCGCGCAACCAGACGTGGCCGACATACTGTTTGCCTTTAACGAGTGCGAGGCCGGACTGCCGAATGCCATGCGGAGTTGCGGGATCGAGTTGAACACGCGGGCTGTGGTCGCCGGAAAACGGTTTCTCGGGGTCCAAAGAAATCGCGCTATCAGGACCTACAGGACGCCACTTGCGCATCTGCATGCCCGGGAACCCGCGCCGCTGTGGTTTGGGTTCTTCGTTGGAATTGATGGGGAAGTAGAACTTACGATCGTCGAGCATCTCTGCCCAGAGAGGGCCATACATCGTCTTGCCAATGTGCTCGATGAACATGCCGAACACGTACTTTGAAACGGGCTGGGCAGTCTGTGCCGCATCGATATTCGCCGCGATGGGTTGCGGCGCGGGCGCCTCGCCGCTCTGGGCTGCTGCCGTGCAACCGACGCAAAGCGCCATGGTCAGGACTGCAACGCGTATGTTCATCTCCCTCTTCCCCTCCGTTGTCTCCGTATCAGGTTGCCGCAGCCCATGCTCGCCATCTCAGCGTCATCCATGCCGCTTGGCGCGGGTGCGCAGGCAGGCATTTCATGCTCGCCTGTTCAGTCCCTGCTTTTAGGCCTACCCATACTACCCGGGATTTGGCGAGGTGGACAAGCGAATAAATCGCTTTATGCTGGGGGAAAACGAAACGCATGCAGGGCAGAGGTTCCGGCAGCTTGTGCGGCGGAGTGCGCCAAGCCTGGACGCGCATGGTGCGTCAATCCGACGTTGGTTTTGCCGCCCTTTCCAGGCGGCCGGCGGGGCGCGGGGCCAACCATGAGATCCGCAGCAAGCCGACGGCCTGGCGCGGAAGGTCACTGGAGATGACGATTTTTCGGTCGTGCACGTCGAGCCACTGCGGTGATGTGAAGGTCTGCAGTTCGCCTGCGGCCTTCAGCTCCGCGTACTGTTCCGGCGTTGGAGATTCTGGCGATCCCATTCTCTTCCAGGCAGTGTAGGAATTGCTGTGTGTCGCGTCGATGCGATACCGCTCCAGGAGAATTCGCTTCACGCCGGCAGGCAGTCCGGTGATCGTGGTCTCGATGGGCGCTGGCGGGCCAGACACGTCGGCGTCTGCGTAGTTCCAAAGAAGAACGGTGGCGCCATGCGTCGAGAGAGTTGCCAGCGCATCGACATCGGAAGCAGTGTGCTGGCTGATCAACTGTTTCAAAGGGAGGCTGCCCGAGCTGTCGGTCCACACTCTGTTGCCCTGCATGAGCCCGACCATCCGAAAGAAGTTCAGGATCGGCTTATCAACGCCGCGAGTTGAGAGGGCACGCAGGCCTTCATAGAATGCACCGTCTTCGAACTCGAATGCCCAGGTCACCATTCCGCGCAGATTCACCTGCTGCTCGGCAGCCAGATCGAGCATCGCCTTGAGAGCCGCTGCGGTATAAGACGCGTACTGCGGCGTGTTGCGATAAGCGTTGGCAGGATGGGTGCGGGCAGAGCAAGCCGCGCATCCCTCAGGATCAGCCTCGCTCAAAATGATGGGCAGGCTGCGAAAGCGCGGATAGCCGGCAACGATGCGGAAGCCGGCCTCGACCGACTGCAGTTCATCCGCGAGGCCCATCTCCGCATGGCCATTTACGATCTGCGTGCGGCCTTTGGGGTGGTAAGAGATGAAATCGAGCGGCACCGGCTTGCCATTTGCGGCACTGCGGTCATGCATGCAGTGATCCAAAAAGGATCGCAGGTATGCGGCGGCTTTCGGAGAGGCCGGTCCGGTGGTGGCAGGTCCGCCCACGCGAGCACCAGGTAACGCTGAGAGCACGCCATCCACCGTGTAGTCGTAGAGCTTGAAGTATTCCTGCCGGGTGCCGTGCCAATAGATGATGTCCGGTTCGTTCCAAACCTCAAAGTACCAGCTGCGAACCTCGTCAGCGCCGTAGCGCGATACCAGATGCGCGACGTAAGCGTGAATGAGATCCCGCCACATTCTGTAATCGCGGGGTGGATTGTTCACCGATCCGCCCATGGTGGGCTTGGGATAGTGGAGCTGGTACTCGCTGATGCCCGGCACGTCCGCCGCGAGATCCCTGGGCATAAACCCGAGTTCGACGAAGGGCCGCACGCCGGCTCGTTTGTAGGCGTCGAAGGTGCGATCGGTAATGGTGAAGTCGTAGACTGGCTTGCCGTCCGGGCCGATTCGGAAGACGTTCGAAGAACTCCATTTGAGTTCCGGTATGCCGTTGCCGGTGGTGAGCAGGTGATGTGAGCGGATGTAGACGGGTTCAGGGCTCAGGTCATGCAGCTCGCGCAACAGTTCCTGCCCAGAGGGCATGGAGGCGTAGTTCGATTCATCAAAGCCAAACCAGTTGGTGAGGGGTCTGAAGGCGCCCTCGCTGCGGGAAAGATCCACCTGAATCGTGATTGGGGATCTCATTGCATCCGCCGGCGCGGAAGAGTGCTTCGGCCCCTGCGCGACGGCAAGCGAGCCAATGCAAAGAAGGAAGCAGGTGATCCCGCGAATGCACGCAGTCAAACGCTCTGGAGCCAAGTCGAACCCTCCGATGAGAATGCTATCGCAAGGGCGGCTCGAAGCGGCGCCCTGCTCATAAACGGGCGGCGTTTCATTTGAGTGGCAGGTTTAACTCATCCGCGCTGGCGATGGCTTGCGATGAAGAGCGACTCGCGCGCCGACGGTTGCCGCCAGTTGACTGACAGCGTTACCCAGGCGGGCAATTGGTAAGCGAAGTCAGCAGCAGTGCCGCACCGCGGCGTGTTACCGATCCTGAAGATCCTCAGGATTGCAGCCGCCCATTGGCCATGGCGGCCGGGAACAATTGCCAATTCCCTTTGTGTGGGAGATACTTCTTGAGGATGATTCTTTCGCCTGGTTTTACGGTTCATGATCTGCTGCTCAATCAGCAACTCATGGGCGAAGGAAATTGAATCGGGTCGTTGGAACGTCTTGTTCAGCATCTACAGATGAAAGATGTTCAGTAGAATGAGCTTCTGGACGACAGTTAATTCCTTAGGTGGTTCGCAATAAGAAGCGGGAGTAGTTCAGTGGTAGAACGTCAGCTTCCCAAGCTGAATGTCGCCGGTTCGATCCCGGTCTCCCGCTCCATATCTTCATCTCCGTCCTGATTCCATTTCTATCGGTTTGGTGTTGCTTCGGCCCTTGCTGATTTGCGACGCGCGAACCGTCCGGACGTCTGTTTCCCGGGGGCGATTCCTCGGCCCCAAAAGCGCCAACTCTTTGGAATCCAGTGTTCGGAAGCGATGCGCTATCTGCCTTTCGGACCGGTTGGATAGTTCTTCGACAGGCCCGCGATGATCGCGGAGTTGTCGTTGCCGCCCTTGCAATCCGGATGCCCGAAGCCGCTCACGCTCTTCCCGTTTTTAAAATCGAGAATCATGTTGTCATTGTGATCGGGACTGGGGCCCATCGGAACCACGTCGAGCCTCAACTGATGACGGACCTTCCACGCGATCACATGATCCGTGCACGAGGTGTCGCCGCTCAAGCCCAGGCCGCCGACGATCTTCCCGGTGCTGGAGTAGAGCGGCAGCCCGCCGGCAAATACAATCACACCGCCAATCGCCTTACCGACCATGGGATCGTTCGGGGTGCCGAAGCTGGTTGGATTCCCAAACACGGCAAGTGGATTCGGCGGTGCTGAGGTGGCGAGGCTGTAGAGACTCTCTCCGGGCTGCGCCGCCGCATAGACATTGGCGGTGGATAGTGCGTAATCCCGGCTGCTGAGGGCATTCGCCGTGTTGGCTTTTTCGGCGGCAATCACGCGGCTTCCGGGCCACTCGTCCGATCGCGTGGTTCCACTGAAGACAATGGCACATACAATTCCATCGCGATTGACCACCGCAGCCCATTCCTGGTTGCCCATGCCGCCGTTCTTCGATGCGCCTTCCTTCACCACGCTCTGCACCACCGCACGCAAACGCGCGGCGTCGGGCAGGCCGGCGCAGTTCGGCTTTGTCTGCGCCGCCAGCGGCAATGCGGCGCAGCCCGCAAGACCCGTGAAGAAAGAGCGGAGGAACCACCTCTGAAGCGTAGACGGAAACATGTTGAATCTCCTCGATGGAAAGCTCATTGGAGTTGCCGCAGATATGCAATTAGATCCTGGAGCTGCGGCCCGCTGAACTGCGTAATGTTGGGCATCTCACAGCCGGGTTTGAGCGACTGGGCGTGCGTGATCCACGCTTCGAGATAGGCATCGTTGTTGCGATACACATTTGCCGCGATGTACTGGCGGCTGCCAATGTGCGTAAGGTCAGGCGCAACGCTGCCGCCGGCGGTTGTCCCGCGCACCTGGTGACAGTTCGAGCACGGTCCCGCGAGGAACAGCTTTTCGCCCGCCTTGGCCGCGTCAGAAGAAGGCTCCGCAGCCGGCTTGCGCTGTGCATCCAGCCACGCCTCGTAATCCTCGGGAGTCTGCACCACCGCCAGCAGCCTCATCCGCGCGTGCTCTTCACCGCAGAACTCTGCACACTGGCCGGTATATTCGCCCGGCTGCGACGCCACGATGCGGATGTAATTCGGCATGCCGGGAATCAGATCCACCTTGCCGTGCAACGCCGGAATCCAGAACGAGTGCATTACATCGCGCGTCTCCAGCCGGATGTTCACCGGCTTGCCTGCCGGCAGATGAAGTTCGTTGGCGGTGATGACAATCTTCGAGGGATCGTCATTCAGATAGTGGATCTCCCACCACCACTGGTGTCCGACGATCAGAATGTTTGGCTTCATGCTGCGGGCCATCGGGCCTTGCATGTTCGCGCCATGCAGGCCGTGCAGCGGAAACTCGCGCAGCAGTCCCAGGCCCATCACAAACAGAACCGTCAATATGATCAGCGGAATCGCCAGGCCGCCGATCGCAATCCACGCCTCCCCGCCGCTGGAGTCGATCGGTTCGTGCTCAGCCAGCGTGCCACGCCGGCGATAGAACGCAAACCCGAACAGACCCCACATGATGACCGTGATGACGATAAACAGTATCGTCATGAGCCACTCAAGGTGGCTGATGCGCGCGGCCGCCGAACCATGCGCGTCGAAGGTCGATTGCGCCGTCCAGCATCCCGTCAGCGCCGTCAGGCTCGACAGGGAAAGCGCACTTACAATTCGTGCACTGCGCGTGCGGCGCATCATTACGGATGCCTCCCGGCCGGCTTGGTCTGGGTCCCAACGTTAGGCTTCAGGTTCTGCTCTGGATTGGCCACCTTCTCGTGCGCCGGTTCCTGTGGCGGGTCAGGCTCGAGCGGCGTGTTCAACGACTTGATGTAGGCCACCAGTTCCCAGATCTGCTGCTGCGGAATCCGCGTGCCCCAGGCCGGCATGCCCTTCGAGCGGCCCTTGGCAATGGTGTCGAAGATCTGATCGTCGCGGTTGCCGTAAATCCACACAGGGTCGCGCAGGCTCGGCCCCATGCCGCCGCCCGCGTGGCCGCCGTGGCAGCCCGAGCAGTTGTACCAGTTGAAGAGCCGCCGCCCATCCTGCAGCGCCACCGGGTCAGTCCCAAGAGGATTGGTGGTGGTATGCACATCCTGGATGCCCCCCGGGACGGGCCCCACCGGGTTCTCCGTTATGCCCGGACCGTTCAGCGCCACCGAGTTGGTGGTCGAGGAGTGGCGACAGCCCGCCGTCAATACCGCCAGCGACCCAGCCAACAGCAGTATGCCGATGCTTTTCATTCACTCCTCCGTCGCGCGCGCGGTTTCAACCGGCAGTTCCATCTGTGGAACTCCATACGCGCGAAGTATCTGTTCAATGTCCGCATGACGCCGCGTCAGCTCGCGATTCAACGCCTGCTTCAGCGCGGTGTCGCCCGGCCGCACCCCGATCGCGATGTCGTAATGAAAAGGAAGGCTCGGATAGAGGCGATCGTCGTTCGTTGGCGTAATCGTGAGCG
Source organism: Acidobacteriota bacterium (assembly GCA_046566985.1). GTDB lineage: Bacteria > Acidobacteriota > Terriglobia > Terriglobales > Acidobacteriaceae > Telmatobacter. Next base: position 185,047 of record JBKICT010000011.1, read on the forward strand.
GAACGCTGGAATGCCGGCTGAAGTATCCGCCCAGCGGTCCCCACACCACCGCAATATCCACTTCGCCCTTTTCGACGGCGCGCACCACGTCAGCCGCTGGATCCCGTTCATTCAGGTTGCCGAAGATGCTGTAGCCAACCATGTTGTGCACCAGCCCGCGCGCAACCAGCGAATGCACCGGCGGCAGCGTGTCATCCTGCTCGCCTAACACCTGCACCCCAATCTTCAGCTTCCGCAGCCGCGGATCGTCGAAGGACTTGATCCCAAGATGCCGGGCGCTCTGGCTGATGAACACATACGACGAGCGATAGTAGGGTGCGGTTGTCGCCGCTCCCTCCAGGCCCACCGGCACGCCCATCACCACATCGCACACTCCGCGTTGCAGCGTCTTTTCAAAAAACTTGCTCCGCTGCGGAAACCAGAAGTAGTCCACCTGCATACCCAGATCGCTTGCGATGAGCTTGGCGATCTGGTTTTCGAATCCCTGCTTCTGCGCGTTCGAGTACGGCAGATTGTTCGGATCGGAGCAGACGCGAAGCTTTGCCGCCGACGCGTACATCGCCATTGAGCCTGCCAGTGCGCAGATCGCCGCGATCTTAAAGGCTGAACACATACACCACATCTCCCGGCGAAGTTGCTGCTTTGATCTTGCGCATCGCGCCCACCACACCCAGGGCCGCGTACGGATCGTCGGTTGAAATACTCGGCAGATCGGCCGCACCCATCCATCCGCCAATGCCCGAATACACGGCGACATATTGCTTGCCATCGGGTCCTGTAAACGTCACGGGATCGCCGATGATCCCTGAAGCCGTCCTGAACTGCCACAGCACCTTCCCGCTGTGCGCATCCACCGCGCGGAACCAGCCGTCCATGGTGCCGTAGAAGACGACATCGCCGCCCGTGGAGAGCACACCGCTGTAAACAGGAAAGTCGGGTTCCTTGATGCTCCACACCTTCTTGCCATTCGCCACGTCCCATGCAATCAGTTCGCCCTGGTAGCCGCCGGGGCCCGGATACATGCGCACGCTTGCCCCCAGGTAGGGCGTGCCCGCGATGTAGTTCACTGAGGTACCCATGTAATCCATGCAGGTGTTGTGTGCCGGAATGTACAGGTAGCCGGTGCGCGGATCGAAGGACGAAGGAATGAAGTCTTTTGCGCCCGTAGACGACGGACAAATGTCGAGCGTGTATTTGCCGAAGTGCGTCTCCTTTTCCTTCACCGTGAGCGGATTGCCGGTTTTAAGGTCGTAGCCGGTGGCCCAGTTGGTGGGCTCGAATTGCGAGGCAGAGAGCACTTCACCGGTGGAGCGATCCATCACAAACATGAATCCGTTACGTCCCGGATGCAGAAGCAGCTTGCGCATCTGCCCCTTCCAGGGCATGTCCACGAGGATGTTTTCCATCACACTGTCGAAATCCCATTCGTCATGGGGGCCGATCTGATAGGCCCACTTGGCCATGCCTGTTTCCGGATCGCGCGCCCAGATGGTGCATGACCACTTGTTATCGCCGGGGCGCATGTCCGGGTTCCAAACACCCGGATTGCCGGTGCCGTAGTAAATCAAGTTGAGCTCGGGATCGTACGAGATCCATCCCCAGATCGTGCCGCCGCCAATCTTCCACTGCCCTGGATTCCACGTCTTGATTCCGAGGTCCTTCCCCTGGTCTTTGGCGTAGTAGGGTTTGAAATCGGAGCCAATGCGGACATCCTGATCCGACCCCGTGCTGTACGCGATCCACTTGATCTTTCCGGTATTCAGATCCAGTGCCGTGAGCTTGCCGCGCACGCCGAGTTCACCGCCGCTGTTGCCCACCAGCACAATACCCTTCACCACCACCGGCGCCATCGTCGTGGTCTCGCCATAGTGGATGTCGCCCACCTGCGTCTTCCAGTCTTCTTTTCCGGATTGCGCATCCACGGCGACCACCTGGTTATCCAGCGTCGCGTAGACAATCTTTCCATCGGCGTAGCTCGCGCCGCGGTTCACCACATCGCAACACGCAACGCCTTCCGCCTCAACGTTTGGATTGGGCTTGTAGATCCACTTCATCGGAAAGCCCTTGCTTGGATCCGACATGTCGTAGGCGATCAGGTTGTCAGGGAACGGCGTAACGACATACATCGTGCTGCCCACAAAGAGCGGGCCGCCCTCGTGTCCATGCGGAATGCCCGTGGTCATGGTGCCCACCACGTGCAGCTTGCTCACGTTTCCCGTGTTGATCTCGGAGAGCGGGCTGAAGCGAAGATTGCCGTAGTCGCCCGCCGGCATCGTCCATTGGCCATTGGCCAGCGGCGAGACAAAATGGATGTTCGGCAGCGCGCCGGGAACGTCCATCGTCATGCCGTTGCCGGTATTCTTCTGCGCCATTGCCAGGCAGGCTGCCGCGGCCATCATCGTTACGGCCGCGTGGCGAACGAACAAACGAGCTACTCGGTCCATGGTGCGCCTTCCCGTCCCCTCAATGTGTAGAGATACGCTGCAATGTCCTTGGCCTGATCTGCCGTCACTCCAAGATCCGGCATGGCCGTGTTGGGCTCAACCTGCTTGGGGTGCTCGATCCAACGCGTCAGATTCGGCGGAGTGTTTGCCAGTTCGCCGGCGATCATGGTGCGGTCGGCGAAGTAATACAAAGGCGGCCCCACCAGACCCCGGGCTCCATTCACGCCGGGAATGATGTGGCAGGCCCCGCACCCATAGGAGCGAATGAGTTGCTTGCCGGCGTGGGCATCGCCCAAATCGCCGACGCTGTACGAGCCCTTGGCTTTTCCGCCGGTGCACGCAGTGAGTGCAAAGCACACAACCAGACACGCCACAGCGGCACACCCCATGCTGCGCATCATCGCGCCCTCCAGCAGAGGTCGAGGAACAGAGGTGGAAGCGCCAGCCACAGAATGCCCATTCCCAGCGTGATGCTGATGATGATTCCGCCCAGCGCCATGAACTCGCGTCGCTCCACAGCCTGCGAATGAAGCAGTTCGTTGTCCCGCGAGATTTCGCGCCAGTTGCGATACGAAATCCAGCCCGCGATGGACGTCAGCACCAGCAGCGCAACTGCCAGGGCAAAGTAGAGAATCCGCACCTCCGGCCGCGGGGTCGGAATTCCGTAGTCCTCCTGCTGCATGCAGGCCCGCCAGGTGATCACGATGTCCGCACAGCCCAGCAGCGTCCAGGTGATGGCCCCGGTGATGGCGCCAAACCACAACCGCTTCGGGCGCAGGGGCTTGTCCGGCGCGGGATCTGGTTTAGTGGTGGACATGGAGATACCTCTGCAGGGTCGGGATCAGGTAGAGAAACGTCACGATGATGACCCACATTCCATCGACAAAGTGCCAGTAGTACGCGACTGTCTTGTACGGCTTGTGCGGAGAGCGACGAGTGTCCCCGTAGCGCGGAAAGATGCCGATGTACATCAGCATGGCCAGCCCCGCAATTACGTGGGCCGCATGCAGGCTGGTGATGGTGAAGAAGATGGAACCGTACGAGTCGCTGTAGGGCGTAATGTTCTTCCACTCCACCAGGTACTCGTAGCACTGCAATCCCAGAAAGCAGAGCCCCATCACCACGGTGATCCACAGCGCGATGCGCCCGGCTAGGAATCTCTCCTTCTTCACCTGGTGCTCGCCCCACGCCAGCACCACGCTGCTGCTGAGCAGGATCGCGAGAAGAATAAGGGCGAAGTACCACAGCGGCGCAGTCTCGTCCGCCCAACGGTCCTTGTTCGAGCCCAGATAGTAATACGCACCGAACATCGCCATGAACAGCATGGCCTCGGTGATGATGGTGCACCACATCGCATGGATGCCGCGCCGCTGATCGAGCGGCAGCGTCGCCAGGCTGGTCCGCGGCGGAGGAATCTGGACAGTGGAGCTCACGCAATCTCCTTTTCCGTCCGCGGCCACATCCACCAGCACCCGAACACAAACGTCACAATCAACGAGGACAAGGACCACCACATCATCTGGTAAACGATGAACACGAAGAATGCGAACATCGCAATGCTGAAGAACAGCGGCACAATGGAGTCTTCGGGAATCGTGGCCAGCCCCACAGGCACTGCATCCAGCACCGTGGTGGTCGGCGTCAGCCGGCCCCAGTCGAGCACGCGATCGTTCTCCGGATCCTCCTCTTCATCGAAGTCGTCCCAAAGCGGATGCCGCGACGCCACCTGGGGAATGTGAACCGATCCATACGGCTTCGGCGGCGAATCCGTCGACCACTCCAGGCTGTCGGCATTCCACGGGTTCTTGCCCGCCAGCGCTCCCGTGCGCATGCTCACGAACCAGTTGATGATGTTCATCAGGATGCCCACCCCGAAGATGAACGCGCCCACCGTGATCAGCATGTTCAGCCCGTCGAATCCCAGATTCGGCATGTAGGTGAAGATGCGGCGCGGAAACCCAAGCAGGCCGATGTTGTGCATCGGGAAGAACCCGACGTTGAAACCGATGAATGTAACCCAGAAACTGATCTTTCCGAACTTCTCGTTCATCATGCGGCCCGTCATCTTGGGCAGCCAGTAATAAAAGGCCGCCAGCACCGGGAACACATTGGAACCGATCAGCACATAGTGAATGTGCGCGACCACGAAATAGGTGTTATGCGCCTGCCAGTCCACCGGGATGATGCCGGTGAACACGCCGCTCAACCCGCCGATGACGAGAAGCACGATGGTGGCCAGCGCGTAATACATCGCCGTAGTTGCCACTGCTCGACCTCGCCAGAGCGTGGCGAGCCATGCAAACACCTGGATGGTCGTGAAGATCGACACCGTCATGCTGCCCGCGGAAAAGATGCTCATGGCGATGTCCGACATGCCCGTCGTGAACATGTGATGCAGCCATACGCCGAATCCCACCAGGCCCGTCAGCACCGTCGCCAGCGCCACATACGGATAGCCGATGATGGGACGGCGGCAGAACACCGGGAAGATCATCGAGACCATCCCCGTGGCAGGCAGAAAGACCACGTACACCCAGGGATGGCCGAAGAACCAGAAGAGCTGCTGCCATAGAAATGTGCTGCCGCCGCTCGAAACATCGAAGAAGTGGAATCCCCAGCGACGGTCCAGTTCAAGAAAAATCAGGTCCGCCGTCAACGATGGCAGCGCAAACAAGATGACGGCCGAAATGGTGCCGGTGCTGTACGCAAACAGCGGCATGCGGCTGATCGCCATGCCGGGCGCGCGCATGCGCAGAATCGTAATCAGCAGGTTGATCGCATTGGCGGTGGTCGAGATGGTGAGAAGGATCAGCGATACGACGTACCAGTCCATCCCCATGCCCGGTGAATACGGCGTCAGGGTATACGGCGCGTAGGCAAACCACCCGGCGTGCGGCGCCTGCCCCATGAATGGCGAGATGTAGAGCAGCACGCCCGACAGCAGAAATGTCCAGTAGGTGAATGAGTTCAACCGCGGAAATGCCAGGTCGCGCGCCCCGATCATCAGCGGGATCAAGTACACGGCGAACCCCGAGAGGATCGGCGACGCATACCAGAAGATCATGGTCATGCCGTGCAGCGTGAAGATCTGGTTGTACTCCTCCGGCGTCAGGATCGCGAGATTGGAGTGAGCAAGCTGAAGGCGCATGATCAGCGCTTCCACGCCCCCGATGATCAGGAACGCGAAGGCCGTGACGATGTACCGCAACCCAAGCTTCTTGTGATCGACCGTCGACAGCTCCCCATAGAGCGTCTTCGGTGTTTCCCACAATGTCGTGAGGCGACTTATTGTCTGCGTCGTGCTGGGGGTCATTGGCCGGCCTTCTTATCAATCGGAGTCGCGGATCAGCGTAGCGAGAGCCCGCGTGTTGAAGAATCAGCCCTGCAAAACATACTCACAAGATGCCGGGACGCAGACGTGAGTTGTCTCACTCGGATCGCAGTTGATGCGTTTGGAAGAATAGAGCTGCGTCAGCCAGATGGCATGGAGAGCTGTCGCTGCGCTGGCGACCGCGCCTATGGCAGTTGAGACGAGGGATTGCCAATCGCGGCCATGCAGGTGGTTCCGGTGAGCCCGTGTTACTGCCCAATCTTCATCACCAGCGCGGCAAACCCCTTGTCGCCGGAGAGCAGCATCTGGTGCGGAGTGGCGGCCGGAACATGCGCCACGTCGCCGGCGCGCAGTTCACGGCACATGCCGCCTTCGATCTCTTTGCCGCGAACCTCGCCGGGCCCAACCTCGTGCGCACCAACCATCGATCCGCCCGTCACCAGCGTTGCCTTGCCATCCAGCACGATGAACAAGTCGGCAAAGCGCTCGTGGAACTCCGCGATACCACTGCGCAGCCGGACCGACAGCATCATCGCATGGCCGTCGTATTCACGCAGCGTCTCGCTGGCCGAGCCGTCGCCGGCGCGGGCCAGCTTGCGCAGGTACGCCGCACGTTCCAGCAGCACTGGATGGCTCCAGTGATCCGAATATTCTTCGCCTGCTTCGCGCTCGCGCCGGTTTGGCGGCAACTGCTCCGCGGCTATCAGCCGCTCGAAGATCTTGCTTGAGTCCTGATCCATGCGTCACTTCCCCGTTTCGGCGTCGGCCAGAACACGCGCCCGCTGAAACACCTTCAGAAACATCGCGCGCGTAAGCTTGCCCGTGTTGGTGTTCTGCAGCGACGGATGATAGCTGGCAATCGCGCGCACTCCGTTGGGCAACATGTATTCCGCTCCATGCGCAAACACGTAGTCGCCGCGCCGGCCGGCGTGGCCGGCACGCCGCGTCCAGTTCAGCAGCCCATCGAAAGCGATACGTCCCAGGCAAACCACCACGCGCAGATTGCCGAGCAGCCGCATCTCTTCATCGAGCCACGGCGCGCAATTTCGCAGCTCCTCCGGCGTAGGCTTGTTTCCCGGCGGCGCGCAGCGGCCAACCGAGGTGATCCACAGATCGTGCAGCTTCATGCCGTCCTCGCGCGAAGAGGCATTCGGCTGCGACGCAAACCCGGCGTCGTGAAGCACCGGAAACAAAAAATCTCCCGAACCGTCCCCGGTGAAAGGACGCCCGGTGCGGTTCGAGCCATGCGCCCCCGGCGCCAGCCCCAGGATGAGAACGCGCGCTTTGGGATCGCCGAACGATGGCACCGGCTTGCCCCAGTACTCCCAGTCCGCATAGGCACGGCGCCGCACGGTGGCGATGTTTGTACAGTGCTCACGCAGTCGTTCGCATCGCTCGCACGCGACAATTTGCGCATTCAGCGCATGCAAACTGCGGATCTTCGTGGCCATACTTTCATTGTAGGCGAAGGCTTTTTGCGCAGGCTCAGCCGTAGCGCGCAAACAATCAGACAGTCTGCGGAGCCGACGTCGCGCGCACCTCGCGCAACGGCCGCGCGCTCAAGCCGTGAACGCAGCGCTGGATCTCGCTCAAGATCGAGAGCGCGACCGAAGGCGAGGTGTCACCGCCCAGATCGAGCCCCATCGGCGCATGCAGCCTCTCCAGCCGCGATTCGACTTCATCGCTGCTCAGGGACTGACCATGCAAACGCGCCGCATGTGCAATCGCTTCGCGCGTACGACGCTGCGGCCCCAGCACGCCAACATAAGCGATGGGCAGTTCGCCGTTTGGTCCGAGAAGCCACGCCAGCACGCGCATATCCTGCTCGAAGCTGTGCGTCATCACCACAGCCCCGTCGCCGGCGCGCAAATCGCAATTCGGAGGCGCATCCGGCAGATCGGCGATCGTCAGCGGATGGACCTCGTCTGCGTGCTTGAAACGCACTCGGGTAGCAAGATGCGCTCGCCCATCGGCCACGCTCACAAACCATCCGAGTTGCCGCGCCATGGCAACCAGCGGCTTTGCATCATCGCCCGCGCCGAAGACCCACAGTCCTGGCCGCGGAGCGCGATAGTCGGCCCACACGCGCGTAGGCGTGCCTTCAATGGGCAACTTGCCGTCTGCCGAAGACCGCGTAGCAAGCGCCGTGCGCGCCGCCTGCAGCAGGGCAGTGCTCTTTACGCGCAGGTCCGCCGCCTCTGCTTCCGCAGTGCCGGCATATGCGCGCCAGCCCATGTGCGGACCCTCGAGCACCGTCGCCACGGCAAAGGACGAACGCGCATGAAAGGCAGTTTCCAGTTGGCGCAGAAGCGGCTGTGCGGTCGCGCGACGCTCCAGCAGAATGTACACCACGCCGCCGCATCCGGAGCCGTAGGGCAGATCGCCGTCGTCCTCGAGCGTTGAATAGCGTTCCACAACCGGCCCGCGTTCGGTCAGCCACCACGCCCGCTTCGCCACCTCGGCCTCAAGGCAGCCACCGCTCACCGTGCCGGCTCTGCGCCCATCCCGGGCAATCAGCATGTGCGCACCGGGACGGCGATAGCTGGAGCCTTCGACAGCCACGATCGTCGCCAACACATACTCCGCCCCGGCGCTCTCCAACTCGCGCCACAGCGGAAGAATATGCTCCAGGTCCGTCATGAAACTGCTTCTATCTTAAACCTCTGTCACCTTCGATTGCAGCAGGTCTTCAATGCGCACCGGCAGGTCGCGCACGCGCACGCCGGTCGCGTGATACACCGCGTCCGTAATGGCGGCAGCCACGCCGGCCATGCCAATCTCGCCAATGCCACGCGCACCATATTCGTTCACGTGGTAATCGGGATAATCGAGGAAGATCACATCCTGCTGCGGCAAATCGGCACAGGTGGGCACAAGGTAATCCGCAAAACTCCCGTTGATGGGCTGCCCGGTTCGCTGGTCGTGAATGGTGTCTTCAAGCAGCGACATGCCCAGTCCCATGATGGCCGCGCCGAGGATCTGGTTGGTACCCGCACCCTTGTTGATGATGCGGCCCGCGTCGAACACGGAGACGATGCGGCTCACGCGCAGCCGCGCGATCTCCGGCTCCCACTCCACTTCAGCAAAATGCGCGCCAAAGGAGTGCATCGAATACTGCTGCGCCTTGGGATCTTCCCAGGAGGACGAGCTGTGCACCGTCGCGCTGATGCTGCCCAGGTTCGCGAGACGCAGGACCTCTTCGAACGGCAAGCCGTTGATTGCGGAATCTGCTCCGTGATACGCGACACCCTGCACCTGCGGCTGACCCGCCTTGGGCCTCACCCGGCCCTCCGCAATGGTCAGGCTGTCGGGATGCGCGCCGTGGAATGGCGATCCCGGCGTCATAGCCGCCACATGCAAAAGCCGCGAGCTGCTCTTATCCGTTGCACCTGCGGCGGCGGGAAGCAGCGCGCTGGTCGCCATCGAGCCCCCGGAAGTCGGCCCCTCGGGCAGCTTCGAATCACCAAGGATCACGTCAATCCGATCCAGAGGAACGCCCGTCTTCTCATGCACCACCTGCGCGAACAGCGTGTAGGTGCCGGTACCAATGTCCTGCGTAGCGCAGCGCACGCACACGCGCCCGTTGGGGCAGAACTCCACGGTTGTCACACAGGGCGGACGTCCCGCGGCCCACGATGCGCCGCCCAGGCCGACGCCCACGATCTTGCCGTCGCGGCGCATCGAGCCAACGTTCGGGGTGCGATTCTTCCAGCCAATCGTTTCGCCGCCCCTGGTCCAGCACTCTTTCAGGTGCCGCGAGGAGAACGGCCGGTTCGTGGCTTCGTCGCGCTCCGCATCGTTCATCATCCGGAGCTGCAGCGGATCCATGTTGAGCTTCCACGCCAGCTCGTTCATCGCCGACTCCAGCGCGAACAATCCCGGCACAGCTCCCGGCCCGCGCATCGGCGCCGGTGTTCCCACGGCGCGGCGCACCATCGCCGTCGTCACTTCCAGATTCGGGCAACTGTAGAGGAACGGCGTCTGTTCGCCGCAGTGCTCCACAAAGTTGTCGAGCATCGAGGTTTCCGTGTAGAAGTCGTGCCGGATGGCCGTCAGCTTGCCATCCTGATTCGCACCGAGACGAATGCGCTGCTGCGTGCGCGGACGGTGCCCCACGTTCGAGAACATCATGCGCCGGTCGACACTGAGCTTCACCGGCCGATTGAGCTGGCGCGCCGCCGCCGCCGCCAGCGTTGCCTGCGGCCACGGCGAGAGCTTGCCTCCGAATCCCGAGCCGATGAAGCGGCACACGGTACGCACATTCTCGCGGGGAACGCCGAGAACCTCCGCCATCACTACCGGATGATTAGCTACTCCCTGCGTTGAGTCATAGATGGTGAGGTCATCGCCATTCCACACCGCCACCGTGCCGTGCATCTCCATCGGATTGTGCGTCTCGATGGGTGTTGTGTAGGTTTCGTCGATCACCACCGGCGCCGACGCCAGCGCCGCATCGGGATCGCCCCGCTTCCAACTGCTCTCGCGCGGCCCGTCATAGCCGGCGCTCAGATCGGTGCGCACGTCGGGCGTCGCAGCGTCGTATTCAACCTTGATCATCTGTGCGGCGGCCTGCGCCTGCTCCAGCGTCTCCGCCACCACCGCGGCCACGTACTGCCCCCAGTAATAGATCTTGTCGTCGGCAAAGGGGGGCCGCGTCTCGGCCATGGCGCCATCCTGCTCGCGCGGAAACGTGCGATACACGCCTTCGAGATTGCCGCGATGCAGAACCGCCAGCACGCCCGGCATCTTCTCCGCCGCTGAAGTGTCCAGCGTGCGGATGCTCCCGCTACCCGCCGTGGCCTGCACGGCAACCGCATGCGCCAGATGTGGAAAGTGGTAATCGAGCGAGTACTTCGCCGTCCCGGTCGTCTTCAGCGGCCCGTCAATCCGGGGGACAACTGCGCCAATGATGCTTGCGGAAGTATTTGCCGTCGACATAGATTCCTCCGGACCTGCTGGGCCCCCATCCGCATGCACGGTCATCGTGAAGCGGGTGAAGTGCCGCCGAATTTCGTTAAGCCGTCGCCATCTTGAGCGAACGCACCACGCAGCGCTTCGCCAGCTCCACTTTGAATGCGTTGTCCTTATGCGGCTTGGCCGCCGCCAGGGCCGCTTCCGCTGCGCGCTTGAAGTGCTCGGCATTCGCCGGCTTGCCCAGCAGCGCGGCTTCCGCCTCATGCGAGCGCCACGGCTTGGTTCCCACTCCGCCCATCGCCACGCGCACATAGCGAATGTGCCCGCCTTCCACCCTCGCCACCACCGCGCACGAAGCCAGCGCAAACTCGTAGCTGGCGCGGTCGCGCAGTTTCAGATAGACGGACTTGGCACCCTCTACCGGCTTGGGCAGTTCGACATAGGTCACCAACTCGCCAGGCTCCAGCGCGTTTTCAATCTGCGGCGTATCCCCAGGGAGCTTGTGAAAGGTTTCGAACGCGATGGCCCGCTTCCCTTTCGGCCCTTCCGTGTGGATCACCGCTTCGAGAGCCGCCATCGCCACGCACATATCCGACGGATGCGTCGCGATGCACTTGTCGCTCGTGCCCAGCACGGCGTGAATGCGGTTATAGCCATCCATCGCCGCGCAGCCCGATCCCGGGGTGCGCTTGTTGCAGCCGTAGCCGCCGGGCGTGCCGGCGCTTGGCTCCCGGAAATACATACAGCGCGTGCGCTGCAGCAGGTTGCCGCCCGTGGTCGCCATGTTGCGCAACTGCGGCGATGCTCCGGAGAGCAGCGCCTGCGACAGCACCGCATAGTGCTTCTGCACCGTCGGATTCCACGCCAGATCGGAGTTGCGAACCATGGCGCCGATGCGCAAGCCGCCGTTGGGCAACTGCTCGACCTTGTCCAGCGGCAAGAGGTTAATGTCTACCAGGCCGCTCGGCTTCTCGACTTCGAGTTTCATCAGGTCGACGAGCGTCGTCCCGCCGGCAATAAATTTTTCTCCGTTCGCGGCGGCAAGGGCTTTATCGATGCTCGCGGCCTTTGTGTACTGAAAGGTCTGCATATCTCGCTCCTTGGCGGCTCAGGCGCGCGACTGGCGCACTTGGCGCACAGCCGCGACGATGTTGGTGTAAGCGCCGCAGCGGCAAATGTTGCCTGCCATGGCTTCCTTGATGTCTTCGTCGCCGGGGCCGATCGGCTCCTTGAGCAGCGCCACCGCACTCATGATTTGCCCGCTCGTGCAGTAGCCGCATTGGTAGCCGTCGTGCTCCACGAACGCCGCCTGCATGGGGTGCATGCGATCCGGCTGCCCAATCCCCTCGATCGTCGTGATCTCGTCGCCCTCATGCATCACGGCAAACGAGAGACAGCTGTTCACGCGCCGGCCGTTTACATGCACCGTGCATGCGCCGCATTGTCCGTGATCGCAGCCCTTCTTGGTGCCGGTCAGGTGGATCCGCTCCCGCAGCGTGTCCAGCAGCGTGGCGCGCGTGTCCAGATTCCGCATCCGGTAGTCTTTGCCATTCACCCGCAGCGTCACATTCGCGGTGCCCGCGGCGGCTGTCTGCTCATCGGCAGCGGGTTCCAGAACGGGCGCGGCCTGGGCCAGCGGCGCGGCGCCGGCCAGCAAACTGGTGGCGCCCAGTCCTGACAGAAACGAGCGCCGGCTGAAGCGCGACTTGGGCTTCTCCTCAGTCAGCGGAGCAAGATCGACGGACTGACGCTCCAGGGCCTCGGAATCCGGCGCGCAGAGCGGACGTTCGGGACGCCGGCGGCGCAGGTCAGGTGAGTCTGCCATAGGGGACCTCCTTCGACAGGACGGGTTGTGCGGGCCGTCAATTCGGTGCAACCACGGCGAATCTTCGCCGGGGGAAGTTGCGTTACCGGGCAGAGAGGGCAGTTGGGGACGACTGCCGTTGCGTCCATCGTAGCCGATTTGTCGCGCGGCTGGTAACTGCTTCGCCGCTATGAAACACCCGGATCATCTCGTTCAGCGGAACGAATGCCGCCTAACCTTTGGTCAGGCGCTCACGCAGCTAACTCGCCGCGGCTGCAAGTGCCCGGTCGCTTTCAGCCCGAGTGCCTGCAGGCTTGGCAACGCCGATCCGCTCCTCGATGTTGCGATAGTTCGCGATCTTTTGAGAAAGCAAGGCATGCGCCTTTTCAAGCGCGGCAATCTGCGAAGCCACGGTGGCCCGATGCTCTTCCAGAATCTTGCGGCGTTCCAGCGAGGAGGCTGCGCCATCTTCCCGCAAGCGCGCATAACGCTGCATCTCGCGGATGGGCATGTTGGTGTTGCGCATGCAGTGCAGAAACTTCAACCAGGCCTCGTCCGCGTCGGAGTAGCGGCGATGTCCGTTCTGCGCGCGATCAACCGGTTGAATCAGGCCAACTCTTTCGTAGTAGCGCAGCGTGTGCGTAGTCATACCGCAGCGCGCTGCCATGGTGCGAATCGTGTAGCCAGCGTTACGCATACTCCCAACCTACTCCTTGAAGCGCGCTTCAAGTCAAGATGGATTTCCAGCAACCATTCAATCCTTTATCTTGTTAAAAACAAATAGCTTATGGAGGACTTTTGCTATTCTTAGCCTTCGCCGTTAACAATTCTTAAGGTTGAGCTGCAGCTCTCGAAACAAGGGGAGGAAGGGATGGATTCTTCGCTTTACCAATCCATGCTGGCAGTCGCGCTGGAAGAAGCACGGCAGGGGTTTGCAGAGGGCGGCGTGCCCGTCGGCGCGGCCCTGTTCACCGCCGATGGAAAGCTGCTCAGCCGCGGCCGCAATCGTCGCGTGCAGCAGAACGACCCCAGCATTCACGGCGAGACCGACGCCTTTCGCCGCGCGGGCCGGCAGCGCAGTTATCGCGATCTCATCATGGTCACCACGCTCGCGCCGTGCTGGTACTGCTCGGGACTCATTCGCCAGTTCCGCATCGGCGCCGTGGTCATAGGCGAAAGCCGCACCTTCCAGGACGGCATCGACTGGCTGCGCGAAAGCGGCGTGCAGGTCGTTGATCTCGACAACGCCGAATGCCGCGAGCTGATGGAGCGGTTCATCGCCGCCCGCCCCGATGTATGGAACGAGGACATCGGCGAAGAGTAAAAGGCCACGACATACAATGAGGCTTTATCCCGAAAGGCTCTCATGAAACGTCGCGAATTTTTGGCCGCATCGGTTGCGGCATCCGCTTCCGCCCTGTCCCCTCGGCTCAACGCACAATCCACCACGGAGAAAAAGCCTCTCGCTCCGCGCCAGTTCTATCAGCTCCGCCGCTATCTGCTGCAGAGCGGGCCGCAGCAGGGCGTGCTGGAGAAGTATCTTGCCGACGCCCTCATTCCCGCCGTGACGCGGCGCGGCATGGGGCCGGTCGGCGCGTTCCGCGTCGTGTTCGGGCCGGAGACGCCGACAATCTACGTGCTGATTCCTGCGAACTCGGCGCAGGAAGCCGCAACGCTGGAACTGGAACTTGGCACAGACAAGGACTACATGAAGAAGGGCGAGCCGTTCCTGGCAGCGCCCGCGTCTTCGCCTGCGTTCGTGCGCATGGAGACGGAGCTGTTAGCGGCCTTCGAGGGCTGGCCGAAGCTGACACCGCCGGATCTGCACGGCAAGCGCATCTTCCAGTTGCGTACATACGAGAGCGCAACCATCCGCGATCACATCGCCAAGGTCAGGATGTTCAACTCGGGTGAGTTCGACATCTTCCAGAAGGCGGGCTGCCGGCCCGTGTTTTTCTCAGACCGTCTGATGGGCTCGCGCATGCCCAGCCTCACTTACATGCTGTGCTTCGAAGATCAGGCCGCACTCGAAAAAGGCTGGGACGCCTTCAGCAACGCCCCGGAGTGGAAGAAGCTGGAGGCCGATCCGCAATTTGCGTTCGAGCCCATCGTCAGCAACATCACCAACCTGGTGCTGAGCCCGCTCTCCTGTTCGCAGATTTAGGGAGCGGGCCCCCAGCCCCTCACCTCGATTGGCACGGTATTGCGCTCCAACTTTGTCACTCCGCAACTTTGTCACTCTGTCACTCTGCCACTCTGCCACTTTGTCACTTTGCCACTCTGTCACTCCGTCACTCCGCCCCTCTGCTTCCTCTTCGCTCCCAGCACCGCAACAATCTGCAGCAGCGCCTCATCCTGCTCGCGTGCAGCGGCCATCTGCATGCCGCCCGCTGCGCACGGAATCGTCACCGCCGGAACTCCCGCCAGGCTGAAGGGCGCGGTATAACGCAGCAGGCGCGCGCGCGTCTTGCTGTGGTCCGCGCCGGCGCGCAACTCGGCCACCGGCGCGGCAGGCAGCATCACCAGTTCGTGCTCTGCGAAGAGCTCATCCATCCGCGCGCGGAATGCGGCATGCCGCACGCGCAGGTCGGCAATCTCGTTCGGCGTGAAACTCGAGCCCCAGGCAAGCCGCTCGCGAATCGTCTGCTCCAATTGATCGAAGTTCCCCGCGTGCAAAGCCGCTGCCTCCCACGCCTGAATCGGCGCCAGAATATCCACGGCATCGCCCCACCAGCTCGCATCGATCTCCGTCCGCTGCAATCCAAGCCCTTCCAACTCCGCAATCGTGCGGCGATAGCTCTCCGCAACTTCAGGCTCGCAGTCATGCAGAAGCTCCGCGCTCACGGTAGCGAATCGAGTGCAGGCGCGAACATCCGCCGGATCCAACTCCCGTTCTGCGAAAAACGAACCCAGCAGCGGCGCCTCTTCAAGATCGGCAAAGAGCCAGCCGAGCGTGTCGAACGACTCCGCCAGATGAAATCCTCCGCGCCAATCGCCGCGCCCCAGCGAAGCCCGATATCCCGCTAAACCGCACAGCGCCGCGGGCACCCGCACCGAGCCACCCGTGTCCGTACCAATCGCCGCTACGGCGGATCCTTCCATCACGCTCATCGCCGAGCCCGACGACGAGCCGCCGGTCAACGCATCGGGCCTGCCCGGCTGCAGCGCGTCGCCGAAATCGGGATTCTCTCCCGTAATGCCGTAAGCCACCGGATGCAGATGCGTTTTGCCGACGATCACCGCGCCCATCGCACGCAGCCGCTCAACCACCCACGAGTCCCGCTCCGCAATCCCATTCTTCTCGCGATAAAGCTTGGTCCCGCACGTCGTCGGCGATCCTGCTAGATCGAAACAATCCTTCACCGCCACCGGTACGCCCCACAGCACCGGCCGCCCATCTCCAAAGGCGCCGCCCTCGCCCGCCGGCATCGCTTCGGCGCGCTCCGCCTCGGCCAGCGTCCAGCCGCGATCCTGCCACAGATAGGTATTACGGTTCGGGCTCTGATTCGCGTTTGCCAGCGCAGCTTCCGCCAGGCGCGTCGGTGTGGTCACGTTGTTGGCGAGCGCGCTGCGAACACTGCGAAGATTTCCCAAAGGATCAAACATGGCGCCATTCTAGAGAGCGGCAGGAAACATGAGCAAAGGCGTACAAACCAGCTCGCCCATTGCCCGCGCCATCTCTGTAGACTCGGATGCATGCCGATTCCCGCCGTCATCCTCGCAGCTGGAGAAAGCGTTCGCCTCGGCCGCCCCAAGCAGCTCATCGAGTTCGCAGGCGAAACGCTGCTCAATCGCACCCTGCGGCTCGCCCATGAAGCCGGCGTCGATCCCGTCATCGCTGTGCTCGGCGCGCATCTCGATCCAATCCGACCGACCCTTCCGCCGCAGACCCAGATCATCCACAACGCTGAATGGCAAACGGGAATGGCAAGCTCCATCCGCGCCGGCATCCGCGCGCTCGATGCAAGCGCTCCCGGCGTGCTGATCCTCACCTGCGATCAGCCCCGGCTCACCGCCGATCATCTTCGCGCGCTTCTCGCCGCCTTCTCCGGCGACCCGTCCGCCATCGCTGCCTCGCGCTACAGCGGCAAGCGCGGAACGCCGGTCATATGGCCGCGCAGCCTCTTCCCTGCCCTCCTCGCTCTGGAAGGCGATAAGGGCGCCCGCACCATCCTCGCCCAGCCACCCTGCGCGTTGGTCGAAATTGATTTCCCCGGCGGCGATGTGGACATCGACCTGCCCGGCGACCTGACCCAACTCGGCGTGCCATCTTGATCCAATTGCAGATTGCGATCTTCGCGGCCCCAGGGCCCTGGACGCAACTTTTGCATCCAATAAGTGTCGGCCCTAGTACGGCATGGGGCCGCCCTGCACGCATAGAACAACAGGCCCCGCCGGAAAGGTAAGATAAGGGGTACGCGAATGACGCAAACTTCCTCAGTGGCTGCCACCCAGGCTGCCTGCAATCCGCGGGAAGGAGATGCGCGGCTGACAGAGCCGCTCATCCGCGTCGAGGGGCTCGAAAAAACCTATCGCACCGCACGCGGGCCGCTCACCCTGTTTCGCGATCTTCATCTCGAAGTCCAAACGGGCGAACTCGTTGCCATCGTCGGCCAGTCCGGCGCCGGGAAAAGCACACTTTTGCACATCCTTGGTGCTCTTGATGCCCCTTCCGCGGGGACGGTATACTGCGCCTCAACCAACGTGGCTCAACTCTCCTCCCGGCAGGCTGCGGCCTTCCGAAATCGCGAGATTGGGTACGTCTGGCAGTTCCATTACCTTCTGCCCGAGTTCACAGCAGAAGAAAACGTGGCCATGCCGCTGCTCGCGCGCGGCATCAACCGGCGGGAGGCGCTCGCAGTGGCTGCCAACTGGCTCGCTGAAGTGGGACTCACCGACCGCCGCGACCATCGCCCCGGCGAACTCTCCGGCGGCGAACAGCAACGTGTGGCATTGGCGCGCGCGCTCGTGAATCAACCGCGGCTCCTGCTGGCCGACGAGCCCACCGGCGACCTCGACGAGACCACCGCGGGCCAGATCTTCGACTTGATTCAACGCCTCCATCGCACCCACTCGCTCACCTCCATACTCGTCACCCACAACCTGGATCTGGCCGGGCGCTGTTCCCGGGTCCTGCATTTGGAGGGCGGACGGCTTACAACCTCAACCACCGCAACGGCTAGACAGCTCGATTAGGCGATCGCCACCCGGAAAAAGCAGCGTTCCGGGTGCCAAATGAGTCTGATATCTGTAAGGTGCAAAAACCCGGCCGATAAGTATGTCGGCAGGTGAATGTCGGGTGGGAGCTCAACGCCGTAAGGCCGCCAGCGATCGGATAACCTTCCGAAAACCATCCATCAGCTGTTCTGAAGCTGGAGCGTCTTTGCATGAGGGGCTTCAGGCGGCGTTGTTTCAAACAGGCACGGGGGCAGAACTGATTACCGGTTTTACAGCGGACAGCTACTGCAGCCGAGAGCCTGGCTTTTTAGGAGAACATCATGTTCGAACGCTATACGGAGAAGGCGCGGCGCGTGATCTTCTTCGCGCGGTATGAAGCCAGCCAGTTCGGCTCGCCTTATATCGAAACCGAGCACTTGCTGCTCGGCCTCTTGCGCGAAGACAAGGCCCTGACCAACCGTTTTCTGCGCTCGCACGCCTCCGTGGAGTCGATCCGGAAGCAGATCGAGGCGCACACCACGATCCGCGAGAAGGTTTCGACCTCCGTCGATCTTCCCCTTTCGAACGAGTGCAAACGCGTGCTGGCCTATGCGGCGGAAGAAGCCGAGCGCCTCGGCCATAAACACATCGGAACCGAACACCTGCTGCTCGGCCTCCTGCGCGAAGAAAAGTGCTTCGCTTCGGAGATCCTCCAGGAGCGCGGCCTCAAGCTCGCCCAGATTCGCGACGAACTGGCCCGCGTCACGCAGGAGAAAGCCCCCGCGCAGCAGCGCCAGCGCGAGTCCAGCCTTCTGGCCGAGTTCAGCCGCGACCTGACCCAGGCCGCCATGGATGCGCAGCTCGACCCGCTCGTCGGCCGCGACGGCGAACTCGAGCGCGTCATCCAGATCCTCTGCCGCCGCACCAAGAACAACCCGGTGCTCATCGGCGAACCCGGCGTCGGTAAAACCGCCATCGTCGAAGGCCTTGCCCAGCGCATCGCCGACGGCGAAGTGCCAACCTTCCTCGCCGACAAGCGCGTCCTGGCGCTCGACCTGTCGCTCATCGTGGCCGGCACCAAGTACCGCGGCCAGTTTGAAGAGCGCCTCAAGACCATCATGAAAGAGCTGATGGAGAATCAGAACTCCATCATCTTTATCGACGAGCTGCACACGCTCGTGGGCGCCGGCTCGGCAGAAGGCTCGCTCGACGCCGCCAACATCCTCAAGCCGGCCCTCTCACGCGGCGAGATCCAGTGCATCGGCGCAACCACGCCGGGCGAGTATCGCAAGTCCATCGAGAAGGACCGCTCCCTGGAGCGCCGCTTCCAGGCCGTCAAGGTTCCGCCGCCGAACGAGGCCGACGCCATCAAGATCATCATGGGCATCAAGGACCGCTACGAGAAGTTCCACGCGGTCAGCTACACCGATGCGGCTATCGAGTTCGCGGTCTCGCACTCCAACCGCTACATCCCCGACCGCTTCCTGCCCGACAAGGCCATCGACCTCATCGACGAAGCCGGCGCGCGCGTCAAGCTGCGCCAGACCTCGCTGCCCGAAGAGATTACCGAAGTCCAGAAGCGCATCAAGTTCATCGTGCACCGCATGGATTCGGCCATCGCGAACCACGAGTTCGAGAAGGCCCGCTTCTACTCCGACGAGGAGCGCAAGGAGCGCGAAACCCTGCGCGCCCTGCGCGACAAGTACCACCTCGACGACTCCGCCGCCGGCATCGTTGGCCGCGAAGACATCGAAGACGTGGTCAGCCGCTGGACCGGCGTGCCCGTCACCAGCATCAAGGAAGAAGAGACCCAGAAGCTGCTGCGCGTGGAAGAAGAGCTCCACAAGCGCGTCATCTCCCAGGAAAAAGCCATCTCCGCCCTCGCCCGCGCGATCCGTCGCTCGCGCGCCGGCCTTAAGTCCCCGCACCGCCCCATCGGCTCCTTCCTGTTCCTCGGGCCTACGGGCGTCGGCAAAACAGAGATGGCGCGCACCCTGGCGCAATTCCTCTTTGGCTCGGATAAGGCGCTCATCCGCTTCGACATGTCGGAGTTCATGGAGAAGCACTCTGTCTCCAAGCTCATCGGTTCGCCTCCGGGATACGTGGGCTACGAGGAAGGCGGCCAGTTGACCGAACGCGTCAAGCGCTCGCCCTACTCCGTCGTCCTGCTCGACGAAATCGAGAAGGCGCATCCGGATGTCTTCAACCTGCTCTTGCAGGTCTTTGAAGACGGCCAGTTGACCGACGGTCTCGGCAACACGGTCGACTTCAAGAACACCATCCTGATCATGACGTCGAACATCGGCGCGCGGCATCTGCAGAAGAAGCAGGGCCTCGGATTCCAGTCCGATCGCGACGACCTGGTCAGCGAGAAGGTCGAAGAGTTGGTCAAGAACGAGGTGAAGAAGACCTTCAACCCCGAGTTCCTCAACCGCCTCGACGAAGTCATCCTGTTCCAGTCGCTGAACGATGCCGACCTGATCCAGATCGTCGAACTGCTCGTGCAGCAGCTCAACGCCAACCTGGCGCAGAAGGCCATCACCATCTCCGTCACCGAGGAAGCCAAGAAGTGGATCCTCGACAAGACGCTCGTGGACCGCAGCTACGGGGCTCGCCCCCTGCGCCGCGCCCTCCAGCGCTACGTCGAAGACCCGCTCTCCGAGGCGCTCATCGCGGGCCACATCACCGACCGCCCGGCCTTCCTCGAGGTCTACCTCGACAACAACCAGCTCTTCTATCGCCCCATCACCGCGGACGATGGCGGCAGCGAAGAAAAACCGGCAGGCATCCTGCTCTACAGCGCCTGACCCGCACCCTTCGGGTGCCCCATCCATTCGCGCTTTTGCGAATGGGTGGGATACCCCAAACGCCGCCTGCCCGAATCGTTCCAAACAACAAGCCCCCGGATTCGTCCGGGGGCTTTGCATTCTGAGCGGATGTAGCAGGCAATGGCATCTCGCGATCCAAGCGTTGCGCGAGAATTGCTTTGTAGCAACCGCACGGATCAAAGCCTTGTAACAACGGCACGGATCAAGGCCTTGCAACAACGACACGGATCAAGGCCTTGCAACAACGACACGGATCAAGGCTTTGTAATAACGACACGGATCAAGGCTTTGTAATAACGGCACGGCTTTAGCCGGGCCACAAAATCTGCCCAGGAAAAAGCGGGGCTTCAGCCCCTGCCGGCCTGAGCTAGATTCAAGCCGCCTCAAAACGGGCTGGAATTACGATTCCCGCCGCTCAGGCTTCCACTGGTCCGGCAACTCCCGCTCCATGCGATCATCCCGGTCCCGCTTCTTCTCCTGCTCCCGCCAGTACTCCTGCTGTTCCCGTTCCTCGCGTCCGTCGCTCATATCTACCTACAAGGCAATTGTATTTGCAGCCAGCTTCCGGCCAGCCTCACCGCGCCCCACGCGCTGTCATCCAGAACGAAGCGCAGCGGAGTGAAGGATCTGCATTTCGGCAGCTCGGCCAACTCTCCCATACTTCCACTTTACCGACCAGCATCCACGGTCCGCCTTCCAGCACCCGCCCCGCTCCCCTCACGCGCTGTCATCCTGAGCGAACGGGGCCCCGAACGTCTTTCAGTTCGGGGGTGGTGAGCGAAGGACCTGCGGCTGCTTTTCGGGAAACGTCCCCATCGCCGACCACACACTTAGCACTGCACCGCGCCCTGGCTTCACGCACCCACCCCCAGCGTTGTCATCCAGAACGACGCGCAGCGCAGTGAAGGATCTGCATTTCGGGACATGATCCAAATCCCCCAAACCTCCGATTTGCCGACCAGCCATCCACGGTCCGCCTGCCAGCGCCCGTCCCGCTAACCTCACGCGCTGTCATCCTGAGCGAACGGGGCCCCGAACGTCTTTCAGTTCGGGGGTGGTGAGAGAAGGACCTGCGGTTGCTTTTCGGGAAACGTCCCCATCGCCGACCACACACTTAGCACTGCACTTTGCTCTGGTTTCCTGCACCCACCCCCAAGCGCTGTCATCCAGAACGGAGCGAAGCGCAGTGAAGGATCTGCATTTGCTTCTCGGGCAAACGTCAGGGTGGCGGGCAAACCGCCCGGAACGCGAGGGGCACATTCAATGGCTTCGCCCTAATCGGCTTCGGGTTGCTGTTGCCAGTGTCTCAGCGGGCGGATATGATCGCGGCGTGAATCGGAGAACAATGCGGATAGCCTTCGGTGGAGTCGTGTTCCTCCTCTGGGTGCTGTGCGCCGTCTTCGTGGTCAGGTTCGACCTTGCGCACGGGAGTTTTGGGCCTTGGACAATCATCATCCTGATCGTCGCTGGCTTTTTGGCGTTCATGAGATTGGCACGTATCTGGTTTAATGAGCCGCCCGCAGAGTGAACCGCTGCCCCGCTCGTATTCGCAGTTGTTGGTTTTGTCCAGTCGTCGGTTAGCCGGAAATCACACCCGGTCACCTGCAACTTTCGGGTTGCGGACCACTCGCAAGGAATGTCTTACAACCGCATTGCTCAGCCAAGAACTACATTTTTTGCTGCGAAGCGGAGAACAGGAGAAACTCGCCGATATGGCTTCAATGTGGCCTTTCCGAAAGAGGGCAATTGGCCCCGACCAACTACCTGTTGAGGGTCCGTGGTCGGTAGCAGAGGGGCAGCATAACGGTCGGGTCATGTTCGTCCGCACGAATATTGGATATCGCGAGTTCGGAAGCGTTTCAGGCTATGCTCATCAGGTCGGCATCGCGGTGCCATTGAGGGAAGCCGAAACAACGGGACTTCCGAGCACGGCAGAGGATACGCAGCTTCATCAGGTCGAAGACATCATCTCCGACTCGTTGCAGGAAGGAGCCGAGTCGCTCCTCGTGGCTGTAATCACAACCGGCGGAATGCGCGAATTCGTCTTTTACACGCGTGAGCCACAGCGCGTACAGCACCGCTTTGAACTGCTACGGCGTCGAATTGCGACTCATGAAATGCAGTTGATGATCCAACCGGATAAAGGCTGGAAAGTCTATGCCCAATTCGTTCCGGGCGAGTGACCGCCTAACCGGAAGTAACCGCGTGGGGGCGTCACCGAAGCCGGAATCGGGAAGGAACGTCAAAGGGACGACTATTCGGAGCCTACGAAAGGAGGCGGGTAGCGGGCCAATCCGTTTTTTCAGCCACTGTTCAGGCCATATCATCCCGAAGGAAAAGATGAGTGCTCCCCATCCGTAACGCGCAGGGGGTTGTTCGAAGAAGCCAAGCACGAGTACCGCACCGATGATGACAACGAGCACGTGCCAGACCTTCAAGACGCGGTACATGGAACGAAGGGTGAACAGACTCCGGCGTGCGGCAACAACAACAGCCACCCAAAGGATGAGTGGACTGGACAGAGCGATAATTGCGACGGCGAGCTTCGACACTGAGCGGCCCTTGGAGAGCAACACAATTAAATCATGAGGTAACGCATTCCGGGCGAGTAACCGCCAAACGTCCTCCTTCGCATTTTCCCCTCTCGGCCGCCCACCCCATCACATCGCCTCGTGATCCCCGTCACATCCTCACCATCCGATTCGGCGCACAATGCTTCTTGTAGGAACCATGGGAAAATTGTCTCAATCTGAATCACCCCCCACAAAAGACAATCCACCCCGAGCAGATGTTAACCAGAAAATCAACAATTAATTTTTCATCTACCCCCGGGGGTATCCACCGCGGCAAAACCCCGGAACGACATCCAACACAAACCCGCGCCGGAGGCGCAAGGGTCAGTAGCCCCGCGCTTCAGCGTGGGGGGCCGCATTGAGATAGCTCCAAGCGCCGCAGGGACCGCGCCCTGCCCGTCAACACCACACCGAATCAGAGACCCTGCTCCTGTAAACTGATAAGTCATGCTCGATATGGGATTTGTGCGGGCCAACCTCGCACTTGTTGAAGAAAAGCTGCGCGCCCGCGGCGCCGATCCGGTAGCCCTGCTGGGCGATTTCCGCAGCCTCGACCAGCGCCGCCGTCAGGCCATCACCGAAGCCGAAACCCTCAAGGCCCGCCGCAACGAACTCAGCCAGCAGGTAGGCCAGCTCAAGCGCACCGGCCAGGACGCCACCGCGCTGATGGAAGAAACCCGCCAGCTCAAGGACAAGCTCGACGAGTTGGACAAGTCCGCCGCCGCCCTCGACGAGCAGATGCGCCTCTCTCTCGCCAGCATCCCCAATCTCACCCGCGACGAAGTCCCCACCGGCCGCTCCGAAGAAGACAACGCCGTCATTAAAACCTGGGGCCAGAAGCGCGCCTTCGACTTCGAACCCAAGCCGCACTGGGAGATCGGCGAGCAGCTCGGCATCCTCGACCTGGAACGCGCAGCCAAAATCAGCGGCGCGCGCTTCGCCGTCTACATGGGCGCGGGCGCGCGGCTGGAGCGGGCTCTCATCAGCTTCATGCTCGACATGCACACCCAGCAGCACGGCTACACCGAGGTCCTGCCGCCCTTCATCGTCAACAAGGATTCAATGTTCGGAACTGGACAGCTTCCGAAATTCGAACAGGACTTGTTCAAACTCCCTATGGACGAGTTCGAGCCCAACTGGCACCACACTCCACAGGTCGGCGAGGAAGTCTACGCACCCGAGGGCGGCCCATTCAAGGTTGTTGGCTTCCAAGACGGAGGAGTTCAGACCGTATACATTCCAACAATGGATGGTCCAGTTCCCCATGTACGTGTCTTTCCAAAAGGAGTGCTGTCGTATAAAAGGTCCCTATATCTCATCCCCACCGCCGAAGTCCCGGTAACCAACCTCTATCGCGACGAGATCCTCGACGAGTCCAGGCTGCCCATCTCGCTCACGGCCTACACGCCCTGCTTCCGCGCCGAGGCCGGCGCAGCGGGCAAGGACACGCGCGGCATCATCCGCCAGCACCAGTTCCAGAAGGTCGAGCTGGTCAAGTTCGTCAAGCCGGAAGACAGCGACGCCGAGCACGAGCGCCTCACGCGCCACGCCGAAGAGATTCTCGAAGCCCTCGGCCTGCCCTACCGCCGCGTTCTACTCTGCACCGGCGACACCGGCTTCTCCTCGGCCAAGACCTTCGACCTGGAAGTATGGCTACCCGGCCAGCAGTTGTATCGCGAAATCTCCTCGTGCTCGAACTTCGAGGGCTTCCAGGCCCGCCGCGCTAACATTCGTTACAAGGCCGGCAGCGGCAAGGGCAAAAATGAGTTTGTGCACACCCTCAACGGCAGCGGATTGGCCGTGGGCCGCACCTGGCTCGCAATTCTCGAAAACTATCAGCAGGCCGACGGCTCGGTGATCGTCCCCGATGCGCTTCGGCCCTACATGGGCGGAATGGAAAAGATCACGAGGCGCGAAGCATGAACCGCACCCTCAAAAGCTACTTCTATTGGACCTACCAGCGCGGCAGCTTCCACTACGACGTCATGGTGACGCTGATCCTGGCGTTCATCTTCATCACGCCGCACCTGTGGGACTACGGCGACAAGCCAACCATGCTCGCCGGCCCCAGCCAGCCCGTCATCGTAACCGGCGACGGCGATCACGGCCTCATCATCACCGTGCAGGCCTCGGACGTCAACGTCCCCGCCGCCGCGCCGGAATCGGAAGTCAGGAAGGCTCTGCGCGCCGCCATTGAGCCCATCGCCGGAGATGCCGTAACTGTGACCCGCTGGCAGTTGCAGCGCGACAGCAACAGCAATCCCGTCGCGTGGAAGATCTGGGCGCACAAGTAACCACCCTGGCTTCCCCAAAAATTTTCGGCCTCTTTCCGGCACGGAACCGCGTCCAAACCAGTGAAGGACTCCTATGCGAATGACTCGACAGGTTTTGCTCGCAATCACGGCGGCCCTGCTTTGGATGGCGCCGGCCCTCACGCGCGCGGACGATCTCAACGCCGTGTTGCGCAAGCTCGACGCGGCCGCTGCAAAATTCCATTCCACCTCGGCCGACTTCAAGTTCGACTCGGTGCAGACTGACCCGATTCCCGACACCGAGGTGCAAACCGGCCACGTGTTCTACGAGCGCAAGGGCAAGACCTTTAACATGGGTATCCACATCGAGACTGACAATGGCCGGCCGGTGCCCAAGGTGATCGTCGTCGCCGGCGGCACCTTCAAGATGTACGAGGCGCTCACCAACCAGGTCACCACTTCCAAGAAGGTCGGCAAGTACGAGGACTACCTGGCACTGGGCTTCGGCGCCAGCGGCAAGGAGCTCGCGCAAAAGTGGAACATCAAATACCTGGGCTCCGAAACCATGGATGGTGGCGTGAAGGTCGACAAGCTGGAACTGGTCGCAAAGGATCCGTCGGTGCTCAAGCTCTTTCCCAAGGTCACCATCTGGATCGATCCCGAGCGCGGCGTAAGTCTCAAGCAGGTCTTCGACGAAGGTGAAGGCCAGTCCCGCACCTGCACGTACAGCAACATCAAGGTAAACGGTTCGCTTCCCGGTGACGCCTTCACCTTCAAGACCAACAGCAAAACGGAATACATCTCGCGCTAAGCCCCTGCTCTACGCGGGGCAAAGAGCCTCCCAATCGCCGCCCCGCCCAGCACAAACAGCATCGGGAAGCACTCGATCGTGTACCTCGCCTCGGGTGCTTCAATGGTGCAAAGCAGCAGGCTGCGCAGGATGAAATAGAGCAGCATCCACGGCCATAACTTGGGCCGCAGCCAGAGCCCCACCACCGCAAGCAGCAAATAGAACGCGTTCAGCCCCGCGTAGAACCAGCTGAACCGCGTCTCCGAATTGTGGTGCGCGTACACCCACCAATCCAGATCGATATTCAGGTTCTCCACCCGCGGCCGCAGCCACATGTCGGCCATGCGGCCCAGCGGCAGCCAAAGATAGTAGCGCAAGGGGTGATCCGCGACGCGCTGAGCCGCCAGTTCCGCAAACCGCGCATCCAGAGTCGGCGACAACGCATCTTGGTTGGCGTTGTAGTCGGCAAAGAGCTGCGCCGTCTCCGTGCGCTGGGCCGGCGAATCAAACGCGCGGCTCGGCAGATCCGTAACGTCCAGCGCGGACCCGGGCATGTTCCAGTAAATCTGATACGTGGAAACGTAATCCAGCGACCACGTCTTCATCCACCGCTGCCAGCCGGGCCACGTGTCCTCGCCGGGGTCGGTGGCATACCGCGGCGCCAGCGGCTGGAAGACATGAAACACGCGCCCATTCCGCACCGTCCAAGCGACAAACGGGGTGATAGCGATCAAAAGACACACCGCCAGCTTTCCGGCATGGCGCGGCCAGGAGGCCCGAATGCACCCGATCAGCGCCGGCGCCAGCGCCACCGCCACGAGCGCCCCATCCGGGCGCAGCAGCGCGGCCCAGGTCACGGCGAGCGTAAACAGGAGCGCCGACGTCCAGTCTTGTAGCTGCCGGAATCGGGTCGCCGCCCAGATCGCCAGCGCGATGCAGAACACCGTCGGTGTCTCGGTCAGGGGTTGCCCTGCATAGATGGCCGTAAACGGGCAAAGCACCGCCAGCCAGAGCGTCGCATGAGCGGCCGCAGAACGATACCGCACCGGCGTAAGCCGATAGGCGGCAAAGGCAAGGAGGAAGCACGCGGCAACATCCAACACGATCTGGATCACCGACGCGGAGTAGTAGTTCTCCATGCCGAACAGCCGGAAGCAGGCCGCAAGAAAAAGCGGATACCCAGGCAGGCGAATCAGCGTCGGGTGAAGAACTCCATTCGCACTCGCCAACCCGTAGCAGCCGTGCTGCAACAGGTTCTTGGCCATGCCCCCATACAGTTCCGAGTCGCCATTGACTTCAAAGTACTTGCCCAGCATCCACCAGCGCAGCCATCCTCCTGCAATGAGTGCGCCAAAATAAGAGACAAAGCCGCGCACGCCGGTGCGGCCTGGCATGGGGGCTGTCGATTGACTCGGCGGGGCAGCTTCCATAGATTCGTACTGTATAGCGTAGACCGCCAAGAGGTTTCCGCGCACGTGAGAAGAAGCCGGCCAGATGCCAGAAAAGCAAATCTTTTTCGACCCTGACCGCAAGCGCTGGAAGCGTCTGCGGCGCATTCTGGATCTGGTCGCCGTGGGAACCACCCTCGTGCTGGCCGGTGTCATCTTCAACAGCCTGCGCCTGCAGCCCCTTCCGGAACTGCTGTTGCCGGCGCCCAGGCATAATGTCAGGGCGCTCCGCGACCGTACCCCGCTCCTGAAGGGCGCGCACCTGCCCCCGCCCTCGCGCCGCAAAACCAAGCGCCGCCCCTCCGATATCCCCCTCAACACCGGCGAAGGTCTGCGCGCCGCCTTTTACGTACCTTACGACCCCAGCAGCTACTCATCGTTCAAAGAGCACGTGCACCAGATCGACATGCTCTTCCCCGACTGGCTGCACGTGGATGCTCCCAGCCCCAGGCTGCTGGCCATGAGCAGCGAGAACACGCTGCAGGAATACCCCGTCATCCAGGGCGACCATGTGCGCGATCCCGATGATTTGAACAAGATCAAGCGTGTCATCCAGGAGACCCGCGAAGGCACCGAAGTTTTCCCCCATCTCAACAACTTCAATCCCATCAATCAGGTCTGGGACCCGGCCGTCGGCGACCTGCTCGCCGATCCGGATAAGCGCGCCGCTCTGGAGTCGCAGATCACCGATTTCTTCGCCGCATTGCCGGCGTATCGCGGCCTCTCGCTCGATTTCGAAAACCTCCGCGCCAATTCTTATCCGGATTACATCAACTTCCTCCACGAGCTTTACGGACAGCTCCACGCCAGGAATTTGCGGCTCTACGTCAACGCCGGAGCAGGCACGCCCGACAACGATCTAAAGCAGCTCGCTGCCAACTCCGACGGCATCATCCTGATGAACTACGACCAGCACGAGGTGCAGAGCGATCCCGGTCCCATCGCCGCACAGGACTGGTTTGTAGCCAATCTGCAGCGCGCACTCAAGATCGTGCCCAAGCAAAAGCTCATCTGCGCTCTGGGCAATTACGGCTACGACTGGGCGCTGTCCATGCCGCCCAAGCCCCGGCGCGGCCATAAGGCGCAAAAGCCACAGGTCCTCGACACGACCGATCTCTCCGTCTCCGAGGTATGGCAGCGCGCCTCCGACGCCGATGCCGACCTGAATCTCGACTACGACACCCTGAACCCGCATTTCGAATACATCGACGAGGACAACCATCAACGGCACGTCGTCTGGTTTCTGGATGGCGTCACCGTGCTGGACGAAATGCGCGCGGCGCAGCAGCTTGGGCTTCAGACCTTCGCCCTGTGGCGGCTGGGCTGGGAAGATCGCTCACTCTGGCATATCTGGGATAAGCCAAGCAGCCCCGCATCCCTTCAGGCCCTGGGAACGGTTCAGCCCGGCCACGATGTGGATACAGAGGGCGAAGGCGATATCATCCGCGTCACCGGTCTGCCCAAGAGCGGCAAACGCACGGTGCAGATCGACACCGACGAGCCCGACCCGCGCAAGAAACTGATCATCGACGAGCAGATGGATGTGTATCCGAGCAGCTACACCATCCGGCAGTTCGGCTACCACCCAAACGAAGTTGCCCTGAGCTTCGACGACGGCCCCGATCCGCAGTGGACGCCGAAGATCCTCGATGTTCTGGAGCGCAAGCACGCCCACGCTACGTTCATGCTCATCGGCGAAGAGGCCCAGCAGAACATCGGGCTCATGCAGCGCATCGTGCGCGACGGCAACCAGATCGGCAATCACACCTACACCCATCCCGACATCAGCGAAATCTCATCACAGCGGCTGGACTGGGAGATCAGCCTCACCAACCGGCTCTTCGCCGCCAAGCTGGGCGTGCAGCCTCTCTATTTCCGCCCGCCCTACGACATCGACGAAGAGCCCGACACCGACGACCAGGCCGCGCCCATCGTGCGCATCCAGAAGGACGGCCTCACCGTCATCGGCAACAAAATCGACACCAACGACTGGGACGAGCGCATCCACAAATCACCCGAGGAGATCGCACAATCGGTTCTCGATCAACTGAACCGCATGAAAGTGCGCCCGCAGTTCCGCGGCTCCGTCATCCTCATGCACGACGGAGGCGGCAACCGCTCCGCCACCGTAGCCGCGCTGCCGGTGCTCATCGATACGCTCCGCGCGCATGGATATCAGATCGTTCAGGTCTCGGCGTTGATGGGCAAAACCACCGCAGAGGTGATGCCCAGGCTGACGTTCTGGCAGAGAATGCGCGCCATCCCCGATTCCGTCGCCTTCTCCACTCTGTCCGTCATCTTCAACTTCATGGTGTTCGCCTTCTTCTTCGGCGATATTCTGATGAGCGCCCGCCTGATCCTGGTGGGGCTCTTCGCATTCATTGATCGCCTGCGGCGGCCGCATCGGCAGGCATCGCCCGGATTCCAGCCGCGCGTGGCTGTGCTGATCCCCGCCTACAACGAAGAAAAGGTGATCGTGCGGACCGTCCGCTCGGTGCTTCACTCCGATTACGAAAACCTCCGCGTCATCGTCATCGACGACGGCTCCAAGGACCGCACCGCGGAAGTTGCGCGCGAGGCCTTCCAAACAGAGATCCGCGCCGGTAGAGTGCAGATTCTCGAAACGGCCAATGGCGGAAAAGCCGCCGCCCTCAACTACGGCCTCGATCACGTCGAGGAGGAGTTCTACGTCGGCATCGATGCAGACACGGTGATCGCCTCCGATGCGATCAGCAAACTCATTCCCCACTTCGAGGATCCCGAGATCGGCGCCGTGGCCGGCAACGCCAAGGTCGGCAACAAGGTCAACTTGTGGACCCGCTGGCAGGCCCTCGAATACATCACCAGCCAGAACTTCGAGCGCCGCGCCCTGGATCTGTTCCACGTCGTCACAGTCGTGCCCGGCGCCATCGGCGCCTGGCGCACCGCCGCGGTCAAAAAGTGCGGCTGCTATCCGCTCAACACCGTCGCCGAAGATGCCGACCTCACCATGGGACTTCTGGAGCAGGGCCTCAAGGTCGTCTACGAAGATCGCTCGCTGGCATTCACTGAGGCGCCAGTCGACGCCAACGGGCTCATCCGGCAGCGCTTCCGCTGGTCCTTCGGCACCTTGCAGGCGGTATGGAAGCATCGCGCCGCCTTCACCCGCAATGCGGCCATGGGCCTCTTTGCACTGCCCAACATCCTGATCTTCCAAATGCTGCTGCCCATGGTGTCGCCGTTCATCGACATCATGTTCCTCTACGGCATCCTGCATTACTTCATCGACCGCCATTACCACCCGGAAGCGGCGTCGGCGGCGAACTTCCAAAAGCTGCTCGTCTACTTCCTCGCCTTCATCCTGATCGACTTCATCACGTCGGTGCTGGCGTTCAGCCTGGAGCGGCGCCATCCCGCGAACAAGGGAGATGGCTGGCTGCTCTTCCACATCTGGCTGCAGCGGTTCAGCTACCGGCAGTTGTTCAGCGTCGTTCTCTTCAAAACGGTCAAGCGCGCCATCGACGGTAAGCCTTTCAACTGGGACAAGCTGGAACGCACCGCCACCATGAGCAAGCAAACCGAAGCGCTCACTCAACCACGCTAGATCTTCTCCCCGTTACCGTATCGCACACAGCGCGCTATCATGGGCCACATGTCCGCGCTCAAACCATGGGCCGCCCTGCCCGCGCTCATCTTCTGCATCTGCTCCACCACCGTCCACGGACAGATCGCATCCTTCCATAGCAAATTCAACGCAGAGCTTGCCC
Organism: Acidobacteriota bacterium; assembly: GCA_046566985.1. GTDB lineage: Bacteria > Acidobacteriota > Terriglobia > Terriglobales > Acidobacteriaceae > Telmatobacter. Next base: position 216,334 of record JBKICT010000011.1, read on the forward strand.
GCCATGGAATCGTCGGCGGCGGATTCGCCTTCGTTCACCCGGGCACGCCCGATTCCCTGTTCGTCTACGGCGACGCGCGGCTCGAAACCCATCAGCGAGTGACTCCCGCGACAGCCTATAACTGGGCATCGATCACCAAGTCCATGACCGCCATCGCCATCCTGCAGCTTCGCGACCGCGGCAAGCTCTCGCTCGATGATCCGGCCGTGAAATACATCCCCGAACTGCATCAGGTGCACGACAGTTACGGCAGCATCGACAGCATCACCATCCGCAATCTCCTCACCCACAGCGCCGGATTCCGCAATCCCACATGGCCCTGGGACTGCGACGCAAAGAATTGCGACTGGCAGCCCTTCGAGCCCACGCGCTGGTCCCAGATCGCGGCGATGCTGCCCTACACCCACATCGCATTCAAACCCGGAACGCAGTGGAGCTACTCCAATCTCGGCTACGTCTTCCTCGGCCAGATCATCGAGCGGCTCAGCGGCGATGACTTCGAAGTCTACATCGACAAAAACGTCCTCAAGCCCCTCGGAATGAATGACAGCTACTTCGACCGAGCGCCCTACTTCCTCGAAAACGATCTGTCCGCAAGCTACGTGCGCGAGAACGGCAAACTCACCCCGCAGCCATTCAATTTCGATACCGGCATCACCACCTCGAACAGCGGCTTGAAAGCGCCAATTACCGACATGGAGAAATACGCGCGCTTTCTCATCGGCGAACCCGGCAACGCACGCTATGAGATGGTCCTGAAACGCAGTTCCCTCGAAGAAGCCTGGACCGGAGTCCTGCCCGCCATCCAAAAGGGCGAGCCGCCCACGGCATACACCGGCGGCCCCAACGGCGCGCAGCCGTGGATGGGTATCGGCTTCTTCATCGTCAAAGGGGATGGCCATCGCTATATCTATCACGATGGCGACCAGGGCGGTTTCTCCTGCGAGTTATTCGTCGATCCCGATCGCGGCAGCGCTGCCATCCTCGCCCTCAACACCACGGATACAGGCGCTCCCCAGGTCAACGCGACCAACCGGCCCATCTCCAACACCGAGCCGTCCGCTGCGGCCGATGTGCGAACAACCCTCCGGAATGAACTTGTAAATGCGGTTTTCCCCGCGTATCACAGACAAGGACCCAGTGCGACCAAGTAGAATCGAAGACGCATCGCACCAAACCGGGAGTGCTGTCCCGGCATCTATTCATCTTGTTCTTTTCTTCGGTAAGGAATGTCAGTTCTCACATTCACATTGCTTGTTTGGGCGGTCTCCACTCTCGCCGGGTTCCTGGGCGCGCTTACGGGACTTGGCGGCGGCGTCGTCATTGTCCCCGTACTGGCGCTGGCCCTCGGGGTGGATCTCAAGTACGCCATCGGCGCCTCCCTCGTCTCCGTGATCGCTACCTCCTCCGGCGCGGCAGCCGCCTATGTGCGCGAAGGTTTTTCAAACATTCGCATCGGCATGTTTCTTGAGATTGCCACCACACTCGGCGCCGTCGTCGGCGCCTACCTGGCCGGCATCACCAGCACGCACATCATCGCCATCATCTTCGGGCTGGTGCTCATTCAGTCGGCCTACCAGTCCGTGTTTGGCGCGAACATCGAAGAACAAGGACCCGGGCGATCCGACAAATGGGGCACCCGGCTGCGCATGGGCGGCGATTATCCCGTCGCCGGCAAGCGCCAGGAGTACGGCGTCTCCAATGTGCCCGCCGGTTTCAGCCTCATGTTCGGCGCCGGAGCGCTCTCCGGATTGCTCGGCATCGGTTCCGGCGCGGTCAAGGTTATTGCCATGGACCGCGCCATGAAGATCCCCTTCAAGGTCTCCACCACCACCAGCAATTTCATGATCGGCGTCACCGCCGCGGCCAGCGCAGGCGTTTATCTCAGCCGTGGCTACATCGATCCGCGCGTCGCCATGCCGGTCATGCTCGGCGTTCTTGGCGGCGCCTTCCTGGGTACGCGCGTGCTGGTCCATGCAAAGGTAAAAACCCTGCGTATCGTCTTCGCGGTGGTCATTCTGGCGCTGGCCATTGAGATGATCGTGAACGGCTTCACGGGAAGGGTATAACGCATGGACGACAAGCGCCTTGAGACCATCATCGGACAATTACTGCGCGCGGGCGTCTTGCTCGCCGCGGCCGTCGTCCTCGTCGGCGCGGCCCTCTATCTCGCCCGCAGCCACGCGGCCGTCGCCAACTATCACCAGTTCACCATGGAGCGGGAATCCCTCCGAAGCATGCAGGGCATCGTCTCGCTCGCCGCCCGCTTCAACAGCCAGGGCATCATTCAGCTCGGCCTGCTGCTGTTGATCGCCACCCCCATCGCGCGCGTGGTCATGGCCGGAGTTGGCTTCTACATCGAAAAGGACTGGCTCTACACCGTCGTCTGCGTCATCGTGCTCGCGGTTCTGCTCTTCAGCCTCATGCACGCCACCTGATCCTTACGCAAGCTGTGAGCCGTTGCCAATATCCATCGATGGCGAGATGGGATTGCTCTCGTCGATCATCGCTTCCATGCACTGCTTCAGCACTCCCTTGGCGTCCAGAATGAAGTCGATCGCATCCCGTCCCGCGCCATAACCTCCGGCATGCTCGGTTACATAGTGCGCTTCGGCCTTCACCTGCGCACGGGCGTTCGCCACGGCCACCGCAAAACCGCACTGCCGCATCACCGGCAGATCCACCACGTCATCGCCGACGTAAGCAATCTCCTCCAGCGTGATGCCTTCCTTCTCCATGATCTCGCGCACCGGCTTCATCTTGAATGCGTGGCCCATGTACACGTAGTCCAGCTTCAGGTCGCGCGCGCGCGTAGCCACGGACTCGCTGATCCGCTTCGTAATCACGCCGCACTTCAGCCCCGCGATCCTGGCCAGCGAAATCCCCGCACCGTCGTGCGCACTGTAGCCCTTGGCCTCCGCCATCGTTGCGGAACTCACCCCAAAACCAACGCCGTTGTGCTGATCGGCAAGCTGCTGCGCCGCGGTGGATACATGCTCCGCGGAAGCGGCGGCAGGCACCAGCCAGATGGTTCCATCGGTCAATACTCCATCCACGTCGAAAAGGATCACTTTGATCCGCCGGGCACGCTCAGTTGCGGTCAGGTTCATCCCTTCATTCTATGAGGCGCACGCGGACGCCCCTCGTATAGGACAATGGTGAGAATGAACGCCGCCGAGCCAACGTCCTCCCCGCGCGAACTCGTCGAGGACGATTACTACATCGAAAACGGCCTGCTGGTGTTCACTCAGGCGTATCACCTCAAGCGCGGCGCCTGCTGCGGTTCGGGCTGCCGCCACTGCCCGTATCAAGAGACGGAGCGCCCCTCCGGCGGTTAAAACGTTTTTTATCGCAATTTTGAAGCTTTTCGACCCTCCCTTTCGTCTCCTCCTCAGAGGTCACTGCATCATGAAAGCTCTGCGATTTGCGCAGGTCGCCGCCGCGTTCTGTCTGGCGTCGGCTTGCCTCCCTCTCCTCTCCCACGCCCAACAGCCCGTTACCTTCCCCAGCGGCGACGGCCAGGCGCAGGCGCTGCTCTATCTCCCCAAAGGGCCCGGCCCCCACCCCGCTCTCGTCGTGATCCACGAGTGGTGGGGCCTCAACGACTGGGTCAAGCAACAGGCCGCCAAGTACGCAGGCGAAGGCTACGTTGCGCTCGCAGTGGACCTCTACCGCGGCAAGGTGGCCACGGATCCCGAGACCGCCCACGAACTCATGCGCGGCCTGCCCCAGGACCAGGGCGTCCGCGACCTCGTCTCCGCCGTCAAGTTCCTCGATGCCCGCAAAGACGTCGATCCGCGCCGAGTCGGCGCTGTCGGCTGGTGCATGGGTGGAACCTACGCCATGCAACTCGCCATCGCCGCTCCCTCGCTCAAAGCCGTCGCCATCAACTACGGCGCCCTTGCAACCGACAAGTCCGACCTGGCCAAAATCCACGCCGCCATCCTCGGAAACTTCGGAGCCCAGGATCAGGGCATTCCTCCGGACGCGGTGCATAAGTTTGAAGCCAACATGAAATCCCTCGGCCACCCCGTTGACGTCAAAATCTATGCCGACGCTGGCCATGCCTTCGAAAATCCGAACAACAAGGTGGGCTACCGCCCTGCAGACGCCGCGGACGCCATGGCCCGCATCGACCGATTCCTCAACGAAAATCTAAAGCATTGACCAACAACACGTTATGAGCCTCTCTTTCATCCAGGGAAAGAGAGGCTCAGAGACATGTCCACTTAGGTAACGTGCGTCGCGAGAATTGGTAACCTTTTTCCTTGCATTCCGGAACCGCTCATGTTAACTCTTAGGTCAACAAACCATAAAGCTGCCAGCGGCTAAGTGGCGGCCAAGAGGATATTCGTGATCAAGATCGGCACTACGATTCGCGCTCACCGCCTGCAGCGCGGTCTGTCGCAAGGCGATATCGAAAAGAAGACCGGCCTGCTGCGGTGCTATCTGTCGCGCGTCGAGAACGGCCACACGGTTCCCTCGCTCGATACCCTTTCCAAGATCGCCATGGCGCTGGACCTGCCCATCTCCCAATTTTTTGCCGAAGATTCGCTGGGCGGCCACATGAATACCCAAAAGCTGTCCGACGACGAGTTGCGATTCCTTACGCAAATTCGGCGCTACTCCAGCAACCTGAACGACAGCGACCGCAAGCTGCTGCTCGCCATGGTGCGCAAGTTTGCGACCACCGCGACGCGCTGAGAATTCAAAGCTCGCCCAAGCTAGCGGAAGTCCCCGGTATTCACCTCGGCCCAGGTCTGCTCAATGAAGTTGTCCGTCATGCCCGCGATGTAATCGGACACTGTACGCGCCAGCCCTTCTGAGGTCACAAGCGCCCGATGGTCCTCCGGGAGCAGGCCGGGGTTTGCCATAAACCGGGCGAACAAACGCTCCACGATCTCCTCGGCGTGGCGGTGCACCTCTTCCATCCCCGGCGAGTTGTACAGGCATGCGTAGAGGAACTCCTTGGCAGCCCGGCGTTCCGCCTCTGTACCGGCGCTCAATCCTACGATCCTCTCCGGACTCCTGCGCACATCTTCCAGCCGGATGATTCCCAACGACGCAACACGAAAATGCGTCTCCCGGATCAGGTCGGTGACCAATGCATTCAAGACGCGGCGCAGTGCTTCGCCAACGCCAACGCGCGTCGAGGCATTGGGGAACCTCTCCCGCACGGCATCGTGGCAGCGCCGGAACAGCGGAACTGCTTCACGCACCTGATCCAATTGCAGGATGCGCGAATCCAGCCCGTCATCGAGATCGGCCGTCAAATAGGCGATTTCATCTGCAAGGTCGATGAGTTGGGCTTCCAGTGGCGGCCGCTCATCCAGAAAATATTCACTGAGTTCCGGGTGCTCCCGTCGGGCGTAATCCCGTGAGTGCTTGATGATGCCTTCGCGTACCGCGAGCGTCAGGTTCAACCCGCGAAAGGCCGCATACCGCTCTTCGAACCAGGTCACGATGCGCAGCGCATGGAGATTGTGATCGAAGCCGAGGCCATGTGCTTTCAGCGCTCGATCCAACGCTTTTTCACCGGCATGCCCAAACGGGGGATGGCCGATATCGTGCACCAGGGCCAGGGTTTCGGCGAGTTGCGCATTCAATCCGAGGGCGGTCGCCATGGTGCGCGCAATCTGCGCCACTTCCAACGTGTGCGTAAGGCGGCTGCGAAAGTGATCGCCCGCGCGGCTGCCGGGCAGGCGCGTGAACACCTGCGTCTTGCCGGCCAGGCGCCGGAAGGCGCGGGCGTGCAACACGCGGGCTCCGTCGCGCGCGAACGGGGTGCGATACGCATGCTGCGGTTCCGGATGCATCCGCTGGGCCAGATCTCCCAAATCGGGAACCGCCATTCCGGACGGCAGCGTGTATGCGTGGGAATCGGCGTTCATCGTCAGTCTCGTTATACCGCATCATGCCTGCAGCGCCGTTCGTGTCGGCCATCACCGATCCGGCGCCACACCGCACATTAAGGTGAATCTTCAGTTCGGCATTGACAATTCCGCGACAGGGGGAGGATCATCCTGCCGGAATTTGTCGGGGCCGCTCACAGGATCTCTGAGCGGCCCCGAAGACGTTTTTCCGGCAAATGGAGGCACGCATGAAAACAAGTAAAAGAGCTCTTCTGGCCCTGCTCGCCGTTGCAACTGCATCGCTCTGCTCCTGTGGACGTCATTCGACCAAGGAGACCTACTACATGGTGGTCGCCAACTCCGCATTGCCCTACTGGCAGACCGCGGCGGAGGGATTCAATCATGCCGCCGAGCAGTACAAGGTGACGGCTCGCGTCGTCGGCCCCGACGGCTATGACCCGCGCGCCGAACTCGACGCATTGCAGAAAGCTGTTGCCGCCAAACCTGCCGGCATCCTTGTCTCGGTCGCCGATGCGGCCATCCTGCAACCGGGCATCGATGCAGCCGTGGGCGCTGGCATTCCGGTGATCACCGTCGATTCGGATGCCGCCGCCAGCCATCGCCTCTACTTTATCGGCACCAACAACCTCGCCGCCGGACGGCTCGCTGGACGCCGTGTGGCTCTGAAACTCAGTGGCCACGGCAACATCGTCGTCTTCACCCTTACGGGACAGCCCAACACCGAAGAACGCCTCGAAGGCCTGAAGGACGCCCTCAGCAGTTCGCCACAGATCAAAATCGTCGATGTAATCGACATCAAGGGCGATCCCCGCACTGCATTTGATCATGCGCAGGAATTGCTGGGTCAGACCGGCGCCAAGAAAATCGATGGCTTCGTCTGCCTCGATTCTGCCTCCGGACGGATCGTCGCCGACGCCGTCAAGCGCGACAAGGCAACGGACCGGCTGCTGATCGCCTGGGACGTCAACGCGGATACGCTGGACGCCATCAAAGCCGGAATCATCGACTCCACGATCGCGCAGAAACCCTACACCATGGGCTTCGTCGGCCTCAAGGCTCTCGACGAAGTCTTCCATGCACCGCCCAAGGACCTCACCCGCGATTACAGCGCCGACTCCTTCGCGCCGTATCCCACGTTTGTCGACACCGGAACTTCGCTGGTGGACAAGGCGAACGTCGACCTGTATCTCGCGGCAGCGGCGGCGCAGGGGAAGAAATAAAAACAGAACAGCCCACATCCCGTGTGGAATGTGGGCTGTTCTGGAGTATCCGCTTAGGGCTTGCTGACGTCGCCCGCCAGGCTCTCCTGCTTGGCCAGCTTTACGCGCGCGCTTTCCAGCTTGTGCTGGACCTTGTTCATATCGCCGGGCTCCACGTCGATCGAAGGAGTCTTCTGGTAATCCGCAACGGAGAGCTCCCATTGTGCAGCGGCCAGGCGGATCCGCCCAGTCTTCTCGTATAAGTCACCGAGATGGTCGTGCACAGTAGGGTCGGTCTGATCGCGCTCGACCGCCTGCCGCAGATTCTCCTCCGCCAACTCATACTCGCCCAGCTTGAAATAGGTCCAGCCCAGCGAATCGAGATAAGCGCCATTCATCGGATCAAGCTCCACGGCCCTGCGAATCAGTTTGAGCGCCTCCGGCAACCGCACGCCCTTGTCCGCGAACATGTACCCGAGGTAATTCAGCGTCATGGCGTTGTCGGGGTCCACTTCGAGCGCCTGCCGGAAATATTTTTCGGCCTGCTCCATGTGCTTCTGCCTGTCCGCCAGCGCGCCCTCAAGGAAGAGCAGATACAGCTTGTCCTCTTTCTTCGTCGCCAGCGGCGTTGCCTTCGCCAGCGCCTCCTCGGCATCCTTCCACCGGCGCAGGCGCGTATACATATTGCCCAGCGCAAAGTACACCGCGCGATCGTCGTTGCTGTTGGTCAGCAGGGCCTTGGTCATGTTCAGGCCATCGTCCACCTTGCCCTGGTCGACCAGTTCGTTCGCCAGCATCAACTTCATGTCGATGTCTTTTGGAAACGCTGCCACAGCCTGCTTGGATACGTCGACCGCCTTGCTGAACTGGTGTGCGTCGTTATAGGTATCCACCTCGGACTGATAGCCGCGCTTGGCCTGGTCGCCGCCCATGTCAATCATCTTCTGAAATGTGGCAATCGCCTGGTCCACCTTGTTCTGCTCGTGATACACGGAGCCGAGGCGCTCAAGGAAGATGCCGCGGTTGTTCTTCTCTTCCGGGGTGTAGGCGCCGTTGGCGTGCGAGGTCTGATCGACCATTTCAGAGTACGTTGCAGCCGCTTCGTCGTAGTGACCCAGCACATCCAGCAGCAGACCCTCGTCGTAACCTGCTTCCAGGCTCTCCGGATCCTTCTTGCGCGCCTGGCGAATGGTGACCAGCGCCTCATCGTACTTCTGCTGACGGCGCTGAATCTCCGATATCTTGACCAGCGGCGCGGCGTTCTCAGGATCTGCCGTGGCCATCTGCTTGTACGTCTTCAGCGCCGCGTCCAATTGGTTGTCATTCAGCAGCGCCTGGGCCAGCGCATTTAATGTGGGCACGTCATCGGGTTGCTGATCAACAGCTTGCTGATAGGCCGCGATGGCATCCTTGGACCGCTTCATCTGCTCATACGTGGCGCCCAGGGTAAAATCCATGCGCGCCGTCCGATCCGATTCAGGCACGCTTTCAATCACCTTGGCCGCTTGAGCCAGGTTGCCGCTCTCCGCGTACACGCGTGCAAGATTAAGCACCACTTCTTCTGAATCCGGATCGATCGACTGCGCGATCTTGAACTGCTCCTCGGCCTTCGCGGACTGCTGCTTCAGGCTGTACAACTTGCCGAGCACCATGTGGTCCTCAACGCTCTTCGGCTGCAGCGCCACGATCTTCTCGAACTCGGCAAGCGCCTCATTCAGCGTGTCGCCGGCAACCGCCGAGGATCCGCCCGTGCCCTGCTGGTCTCCCAGCCGGCGCAAGTACATCCGGCCCAGCAGCTTGTGCGCGGCCACGTCATTCGGATGGTCGCTCAGCACCGCGCGCGCCGTGCTTTCCGCTTCGCGCACATGCCCAGTCCTGAGGTACAACTCCGCCAGCCCGTCCTGCAATTCGGCCGAGCCGGGATCGGCATTGATCGCCGTCTTGTACTCCTCAATCGCGTGCTGCACAAATTCCGGCCGTCCCGAGTTAACCGCCTCTTCCTCATACATGGCCGCCAGCGCCGCGTGATAGTAGGACTGAGCACGATTCGGGGATTTGGCTTCGCTCGTCGGGCGCGCTTGCGTCTGGCTGGCTTGGTCCTTCGCCTGCTTAGCCGGGGTCTGCGCTGCCACAACGGAGGCGCCCAGCAGGGTGGATGCGGCAATCGTCAGCCAGAAATACTGGGTGGGGTTCTGCTTTTTCATCATCATGTTTCGGGGATTCCTTGCTTCCTGCGCGCCCGCGGCCCGGCAGGCGCCACGAGAAGCCGGAAGACCATACAGACGACCGATTCTCATGGGACGCCTGCACTTACAGACGATTCTACGCGCCATTTGGCTTGCCCGCTGATCCATCCATAACTCTTTTGTTGCACCACTCTTGAGAAAACGGCCCCGCGGAATGGCGGGGCCGGATACCAGATAAGACGCAGATCAATGACGGAAGTGGCGCATTCCCGTGAAAACCATGGCCATTCCCAGCTTGTCGGCCGCTTCGATCACGATGTCGTCGCGCATCGACCCGCCGGGCTGGATAACAGCCGTGGCCCCGGCTTCCGCAACTGCCTCCAGACCGTCCGGGAACGGGAAAAAGGCATCCGATGCCGCCACGGTCCCCTTCAGCGGCAAAACCGCCTTCATCGCCCCAAACCTGGCCGCATCCACGCGGCTCATCTGCCCCGCGCCCACACCCACCGTCTGCCCATCCCGCGCATAAACAATGGCGTTTGATTTCACGTGCTTACACACCCGCCACGCGAAGATCAGGCTCCTCAGCTCCTCCGCAGTAGGCGGCCGCCAGCTAACCACCTTCAGCTCCGACTCCGCGATCCGCCCCGTGTCCGCATCCTGCAGCAACACACCGCCCGAAACCTGCTTGACCACCGGCTTGGGGGGCGCAGCCTTGATCTCCACCAGGCGCAAATTCTTCTTCGCCGCAAAGCGCTCGCGCGCCTCCGCGGTGAACCCGGGCGCGGCAATCGCCTCCACAAACAGCTTGGCGATCTCTTCGGCAGCCTCGCCATCAACGACCTGGTTGATGCCGATCACCCCGCCGAACGCCGACACAGGATCGCACTCCAGCGCCTTCTTGTACGCCTCCAGAACAGTCATGCCCGTAGCCGCGCCGCAGGGATTGGTGTGCTTGATGATCGCCACAGCGGGCAGGTCCGTCTCAGCCGGTTTCAGCTCCTGCGCCAGCTCCCAGCAGGCATCGAGGTCGACCAGGTTGTTGAAACTCAGCTCCTTGCCCTGCAACTGCACAGCGCCCGCAATGCCCAAACCGCTGCCGTCCGCATAGAGGGCCGCACGCTGGTGCGGATTCTCGCCATAGCGCAGCGATTGTGCCAGCGGATAGTTGATCCGCAGAGTCGCGGGGAATGCATTCTGGTCGGGCTCGGCGGCACCGGCTGGCTCCGGCGCTTCGGCGATCCGATCCAGCGTGTTGGCGATCGCCGTGTCGTACGCAGCCGTCGTCGCAAATGCCTGCTTGGCCAGCCGCCACCGCGTAGCCCGGCTGAGCGCACCCTTGTTGGCCTTCAATTCCTCCGTCAGCATGGCGTAATCGGCCACGCGCGTCACAATCGCCACATCTTCAAAGTTCTTGGCCGCGGACCGCACCATGGAAGGGCCGCCGATATCGATGTTCTCGATCAGGTGTCCGAACGCCACCCCGGGCTGTGCGGCGGTCTTCTCGAAGGCGTACAGGTTCACCACCACCATATCGATCGGCTGAATCTGGTGTTCGGCCACCGCCGCTTCGTGCTCGGCGTTGCCGCGGATGTAGAGCAGCCCCCCGTGCACCTTGGGATGCAACGTCTTCACGCGCCCATCCAGCATCTCCGGAAACCCCGTTAGATCGCTGATGTCCTTCACCTGCAGCCCCGCGTCGCGCAGGGCGCGTGCCGTACCGCCCGTCGAGATCAGCTCAACGCCAAATCCCGCCAGCACCTTTGCAAAATCCACCAACCCCGTCTTGTCCGTTACGCTCAGCAGCGCCCGCCGAATGGTCTTTTCCCCGCTCACTTCTTCTCCTAGCCGTCTCAGGAATTTCGCGGCAATCCACCGCGTTTTGAAATCAAAGAGGCCAAAGAACAGGGTACATCGGCGCGCCCGCTCATCCCTGTGACGGCGGTTCCCCATCTCCCGATTCCAAAGCGGGACCGGATCGGCTCACGTCACTGAACAGCGATGGCCCAATCGATTACATTCAAATTATGGGAAGCAATCCCCCAGGCATGCCCGGTTACGACGCGGATTCCGCACGCAGCGGCGCGGTCCCGGAGATCCTGCCGCCCGAATCCGGATACGGCCCCCCGCCACGTCCCGTTCGCCCCCAGCGGAGCCGCTGGGCCGTGGCTCCGGCTACCAACATCCTCGTGGGCATCAATTGCGCGGTGTTCCTGCTCATGACGCTGTCCGGCGTCAGCCCGATCCGCCCCACCACGGAAAACCTGTTCTTTTGGGGAGCCGACCATACAGGCGCGGTCCTCATCGGCAGCCAATGGTGGCGCATTGTCACCGCAATGTTTGTCCACGGCGGCATCCTGCACCTGGGCGTCAACATGTGGTGCCTGTGGAACCTTGGCATGCTGGCCGAACCGCTGATGGGCACCCTCGGCGTCTTTGCCGTTTACATCCTCACCGGGGCCGCGGGCGATCTGCTTTCCACCTGCTACAACTGGTTCTTCCCCATTCACGTTGGCGGCACGATCATCTATCCCGTTGGAGTTGGCGCCTCGGGCGCGGTCTTTGGAATCGCCGGGGCGCTCATCGTCCTGCTCAAGTCGCATCGGCTGCCCGTGCCGCCCCGCGAAATCAAAAGCCTGCGCAAATCGGTGATCTACTTTGCCGTCATCAATCTCGTTCTCGGATTCGGAATCAACGCGGGCTCGAGCGTATTCGGCACCGGCATCCTGGTGGACAACATGGCGCACCTCGGCGGCTTCAGCTCCGGCCTGCTCTTCGCCCTGCCCATGCGGCCGCGAATCGGCACCCCGCGCAAGAGCTTCGACTTCCGCCTGCGCATCGCCATCGCCATGGTCACAGGCATTCTGGTGCTCTTCGGCTTCTTCCTCGCCCAACTGCCGAAATAGATAGCTGTCCATGCGGCTTGCCGCTGGCCCGGGTCTTGGGATGCGCATCCTGTCACTTTGCTTGGGTGCCCCAGGTCTCGATTCTGAGACCTGGGAAGCCTCCAAAGTTGACCCAGTAATCCAATCCGCGCCGGATTCCACGCTAATCCACGTGCTGTCACTCCAACAGGAGATGAGCCGCCCCTTACTGCACGCTTCCCTGCGGCCGCAACCGCCGTAGCTCCATCGCACACGCCAGCGCATTATGCGCAAACACTCGCAAATTGTCTGAAGCCGCCCACAACCACAGTCGCGATGTCTGCGCCGGATTGCGCCCGTCCTGAATCGGCCGCATCCGCACCAGCACATCGTTCTGCCCCGTTGCCGCCAGATTCGACGGCGAATCCGTGTCCTCCAAAATCAAGTCCACATGATCGCCGCTCAGCGCCTCTTCCAGGGCGGAGATGTCCACCGGGCGATCCAACTCCACCGCAATCGAAAACGTGTGGCCGTGGAAAACCGGCGCGGCAATCACCTGCAGTGCCAGCCGCGGCCAGCGTCCGCCGCCCAGCGCGTCATAGTGGCTGCGGATGCGGCCTTCGAGCTGCGGCAGGCTGGCCCGCGCATTCTCGCCCATCCCGCACAGCAGGTTATACGCCGCCTGCGCGTCATAGATGGCGCGCGGCAATCCCTGGAAGCTAAGCAGGTTCACGGTCTGCTGGTGCAGCTCGTCCATCGCGCCGCGTCCGAACTCGCTCGCCGGCGCCAGCAGCGTCACCGCAAAAAAGTTGGGCAGCGCAACCCGCTGCAGCCGCTCCACCAGCACTCCCAGCGCAATTGCCGCAGGATGCGCCGGAACTACCGCAGGCGTGAACAGGTCCGCTCCGCCGGGCTCCGTGCTCAGCCACGGCGCGCGCACCAGCACTCCGGGCTGCTGATCCAGCGCGCCCGACAAATCGAGCACCGTCGAACCCGCCTCCAGCGCCGTCTTCCAATGCTTCAGCGTCAGTTCGCTTGTCCCGCAAAAGAACGTGAAGTCCACCTTCTCGAACGCTTCCGGCGCAATGGCCTGCACGAATGTGATCTCATCGCCCACCTGGTCAAGCTGCCCCTGGGCGCTCTCGTCGTCGAGCAAGGTGAAGTTCGCCGCCGCAAGCGGCGACTCGCCAATAGCGTCCTTGAGTTCTTTGCCGAGCAGCGTTGACGCGCCGGCGATCGCGATCTTGTACACGAGGTTCCTTCTGCGGTGCTGTTACAGATTATGCAGCGAGTCGGCGTCGCTGGAATGAACGATCGATTCCGGCCTGTGGCGGCGCCGGCGCGACCACGAATACGCCGCCCTCGCCCAGATGCCCGAAAACATGTAGACCAGCGCACAGAAAAAAAGCACGCCCTGCGAGAAGCGGATGGCAAGGAACAGCGTCACGGCGATAAACGGAAGAATTTGAAACGGGTGACGGCGCGAAAAATTGATCTCCTTGCCCGACCAGAAGCGCCACGTGCTCACCATCAGGAAACCGCATACCCCCACCAGCACCATCCAGATGATCGAGATCCACCAGGCCTGGTTGGGATAGCCACCGAAAAAGTGAACGCTGGCGGCCACAATACCGGCCGCGGCCGGTATCGGCATACCGACAAAATACTTGCGGTCGGGACGCCCCGGATTTCGCGGCTGCGGATCGTGGCTGATGTTAAACCGCGCCAGGCGCGAAGCTCCGCCGATCAGGTAGAGGAAGCAGATAAAGATTCCCACGTGGAGCAGGTCGTCGTGCAGTTCGGAATTCACCGAGGGCGGCAGGAAGTGAAAACCCCAGACGTAGGCCAGCAGGCTGGGAGCGACACCGAACGTAATCACGTCCGCAAGGGAGTCAAGCTCTTTGCCGAACTCGCTCGTGGTATTCGTCATCCGGGCGATGCGCCCGTCGAGAGCGTCGAACGGAATGGCGAAAAGTATGGCAAGCGCCGCCCAATCCAGGTGGCTGCGAACATCTCCATTGCTGCTGATCGCGGCAAATAGCTGTGAGATCGCGAAGTACCCGGCGCCGATGTTGCCCACCGTGAACAGCGATGGCAGCAGATACATGCCTCGCCGCTTGCGAGGCAACCGCGGCGATGCTGACCCCAGCACAGGCATCAGCGCTCACCCTCCGCGTCCGCGGCCGATCCTTGCCCCATCACGGCAATCACGCTCGCTCCACCCTTCACGCGCTGCCCTACCTTCACCTGCAGCTCGGCATCCGCCGGCATTACCAGATCCGTACGCGAACCGAACTTGATCAGTCCCACGCGCTGCCCCCGCTCCACCCGGTCGCCCTCGCGGAATGGAAACACAATCCGCCGCGCCAGCAGCCCCGCAATCTGGCTGAACACGATCTCAATGCCCTCGCCCCGCATCGTCACCACGTTGCGCTCGTTCTGCTCCGCGCACGCCGGGTTCATCGCGTTCATAAATTTGCCGTGGTGATAGCTGACCGAGGTGAGCACGCCGGCAATGGGGGCCCGGTTCACATGCACGTCGAACACGCTCAAAAAGATGCTCACGCGCTGCCGCGGGCCGTCCGGCGTCTCAATGCGAACCGTCTCCGTCACCAGCCCATCGGCCGGCGAGACGATCAGCCCCCGGCCGGAGGGAATGACGCGCCTGGGATCCCTGAAAAACCACAGAAAAAAAGCCGCCAGCAGGACCGGGATGATCGCCCAGTACCAGGCGCCGGTCAGCCACACGAGAATTGCCGCTACCCCAAGCAAGCTCAGGCCGTAGATGTAACCGTCACGAACCATTGTCCCCAACGATTATACGGTCAACATGAGTTTGCGGGGTTTCAGGAGGGCGCACACTGCCCGTGAAGGGGGCCAGCGCATCAGCCGTTCCGTCGTTTGCTCAAGGATTCCGGGCCATTCAAGCGCCGCCAGCCGGCGCCCAGCCCTTACGCCATCACCGTAGTTCGGTGTTCCAGGGCGTAAATCAGATCCTTGGCGTGGAGTTTCAGCTTCTTCAGCCGCACCTCTTCGAGCTGTTCGTCTTCTGAGAGGTAAGGCTTGTCAAGCAACTCTTCCAACCGCTGAGCGTAGCGACGGTGTTCGGCATGCAAACGGCTAATTTCATCGCTCAGCGGATCGTGGATTTCGTCCATGGGCACCTCCATGCGAACACTTACATATAGCTCTCTCTCGCAGCAGTTCGCAAGTGCCAAACCGGCGAAAATGGGAAACTTTTTGCACAGCCAAAGCCGACGCTGCCCCCGCACCACCGGTACGTCAGAGGCTTTAGCCCTGACTCCGAATGCCTGATCGTTTCAACTCCCGGCACCACCGGTAGGTGAGGGGATTAAGCCCTGACTCCGAATGCCTGATCGTCCTAACTCCCGGCACCACCGGTAGGTCAGGGCTTTAGCCCTGACTCGCAAATCCGAAAGGAAATTCGGGGCTTTAGCCCCTGATGCACGTGCTTTCGCTACCCCAGCCTCAGCGAATACAGCACCGCATCCTCCTCGGGATCGCGGTAATACCCCCGCCGCCGCCCAGTCAGCACGAACCCGGCGCTCCGATACAGCCCGGCAGCCGCTCCGTTGGACTCCCGCACCTCCAACCGGATCTCCGTCGCCCCGCGCATCCCGGCCAGCCCGATCAGCGCATCCAGCAGAGCCCGCCCAATCCCCCGTCGCTGCAGTCCCGACGCCACTCCAATGGACTCAATCTCCGCCTCTTCCCCAACCGCCGATGCGATCACGAAACCCGCGACTTGCACCTCGGCAGATGTGGCAACCAGGCAGATGCGCGGCGGCGTGGCCGAGCGGTCCACGGCCGCTTCGTAGGCCGTCCGTGGCCAATGCGGCGCTTCGGCAAGCTGTGCGGCCAGCGCGACAACCTTGTCCAGATCGCCGCCCTCCATGGGCCGGATCTGCACCCCGGCGCTCATGCGGGCTGCGGCCCAAAGATCTCTGCGTCCGACCGGCGCAGATAATGCCCGTCCAGCACGGCAACATCATCGTAGTCGCCTGCCAAAACCCGCGGCAGAGCCAGTTGCAGCGCCCCGGCTGCATCCGGTGGATCCACGCGCAGCACCTCCGCCGCCGGCCACGCCTGCGCCAGCAGCCCGGCCGCAGCCTCGTCGCACACTGCGACTTCCGCCGGAGCCCGCATAGCCCTCAACTCCGCCGCTCCCGCCAGCAGTTCCCTGCCCTCGGTCCGCAAAAAGACTTCCTGCCGATGCGCGTCCAGCGCTGCGCTCGTGCAACCCGAAGCGTGCGCCAGCACCTCCAGCCGGCTCACCGCAATCACCGGTATCCCCGCGCCCTCCGCCAGCCCCTTCGCCGCGCTCATCCCAACCCGCACGCCGGTAAAGCTGCCCGGCCCGCTCACCACCACGATGCAGCCAATCTGCCCAAGCTGCAGCCCATTGCTCGCGAGCACCTCGCCAATCGCAGCCACCAGCGTAGCCGAATACGTCCGGCCCTCCAGCGCCACCTGCTCCACGACTTCCAGCGCCCCGGCGTGCACGCGCCCCAGCGCCACCGAACCCGCCGGCCCGCACGTGTCGATCCCAAGAATTTGCAGTGAGTTGAAAGTCGGTTCCATGGAAATCGGCGTTCTTAGCTCGCCAGCCTCACCGTGATCTTGCGCGCGTCCCCGCCTTCCGCCGCAATCACAATCGATCCCGTCGCCCGCTTCACCAGGCTTTTGAACTTCTCGCCCCACTCCACCAGCACCAGCGCGTTCGGCGCAAGCAGGTCATCCAGCCCCAGCGTCTCAAGTTGGCGCTCGCTGTCCAGGCGATATACATCCAGGTGGAACAGCTTCACCGGCTGCCCCTCGCGCGTCCCCTCGTACTCGTGGATCAGCGTAAACGTGGGGCTGGTCACCTCATCGGGATCGGCCGCCTCGAGCGCCTGCGCAATGCCCTTCACCAGCGTCGTCTTGCCCGTCCCCAGATCGCCCTGCAGCAACAAAAGCTGCGGCGGCTCAAGTAACGACACAAGCTTCCGCCCCACGGCGATCGTGTCTTCGCCGCTCTGCGTGGTGAACTCGTGCACTCGGCCTTCTGCCACCGGCGCCTCGCTGGTCATTGTGCGTGCAACCCCTGCAACCAAACATACCCGTTCTTGTCCGTCGAGCGATAGCGAAATGCGGCCGAAAATTCTGCCAGTGTATCCGTGGCCAGCATGGTGTGCTCGTCCATCCTGCGCACCGTCAGGTCCGCCGCCAGTCCGTGCAGACAGACCGCCGCCTCTACTGCCCGCGCCGCATCCTGCGGAAACTGCGCCAGCATGCCCGCTACGATGCCCGTCAGCACGTCCCCGCTGCCACCCTTCGCCATCCCCGGATTCCCGCTCGTGTTCACCGCCACGCTGCCATCCGGGTGCGCAATCAACGTCCGCGCTCCCTTCAGCACAACATGTACCTCATGCCTCGTCGCAAACTCCCGCGCCACCTCCAGCCGGTTCGCCTGCACCTCCTTCGTGCTGATCCCCGCCAGCCTCGCCATCTCACCGGGATGCGGCGTCAGCACAACCGTGCGCCCATTCCGCGCCAGTTGCGGAAGCATCTCGCGCAGATGACTCAGGATGTTCAGCCCATCCGCATCAATCACCACGGGCTGCTGCGACGCGTTCAGCAGCACGGCAAAAAACTGCTGCGCGGCTGGTCCCTGCCCCATCCCCGGACCGACAGCCAGAACCGTGATCCCCTTCAGAAGTGCCGGCAAAGTCAAAGGCGAAGCATTCACCGGCAGAATTTCGCCGGCGTCATTTACCGCAAGCGGCTGCGTCATCAACTCCGGCGCAATGCCTGCCACGACGGGCAGCGCCGGCGCGGGCACAGCAGCAGTCACCAGCCCTGCACCTGCGCGCATCGCCGCCATCGACGTCATCGCCGGCGCGCCAGCCTTTCCGCCCGCCGATCCGAACGAGCCCCCCACCACCAGCACATGCCCAAAGTCGCCCTTGTTCGACTCGGCCGCGCGCGGCTGCTGCGCGAGTTCCATTGCCGACCCCGCCCAGCGCAAGCCAAGCTCGCTCACCACGGCTTCCTCGGGCGACCCAATTGGCGCAACCACCACCGGCTGATGCCAGAACCGCGTCAGTTCGCCAAATACATGCGCCGGTTTCGGCGCCGTAAACGTGACCACCGCATCGGCCCGAAACGCCGGATCATCGCAATGCGCACTCGTAGAATCCGCTGGCCACCCCGACGGCAAATCCACCGCAAGCACCGGCGCCGCGCTTCCCTTCACCCAGTCCAGCGCCGCCAGCGCCAATCCCTTCAGTGGCGGCTTGAACCCGGTGCCCACAACCGCATCTACGATCAGATCGCAGCCGAGCACCTCGTTGTGCCGCGCCAGATCGCTCTCGCTCTCGGCCACTGCAATGTGGCACGACCCTGCATCCTTCAGCTCTCGCCACGCTCTCGCAGCGTCGTCCTTCAAACCCACAGGTGAGCCGAGCAGTACAACTGTCACCCCGCATCCGGCCTCCGCCAGCAGCCGCGCCGCCATCATGCCGTCGCCGCCGTTGTTGCCGCGCCCGCACAGCACCGTGATCCGCTTTGCGTCCGGAAACCACTCCCGCGCGCACGCCGCCACGGCCGCCGCAGCATTGCGCATCAGTTGAATCGAAGGAATCCCGAAGCGCTCGGTCGTCGCCCGATCGCAGGCCTGCATCTCCGCCGCGGAGAGAACTCGCATGCAAGCATGGTAGATCACCATCACCGGCCCAGCGCGTGACCCAGAACGACAGTCGCCCGGCAACGGAACCTGAGGGTCCGTTATATCGCGCTCTCATCTCCGGCATACCGGCGGCTCACTCGCCGTTCCTCTCGACAAGCCACAATGAACCCGTCCCTCCGGCGCGTCTGAAACAATCGTCTTCAGAGCGGAAACTCAGAGCGAAAGGCAAAGATGCAAACCAGGGTCGCCATCATCGGCGGTGGGCTCGCCGGGCTCTACGCCGGCAAGCTGCTGCAGCAGGCAAACATCGACTTCATTTTGATTGAGGCACGCGAGCGGCTTGGGGGACGCATCCTCTCCGCCGACCCGACCGGCTCACCATCCGACGACGGATTCGATCTCGGCCCTTCCTGGTTCTGGCCGGAGATGCAGCCCGCCATGCAGGCCCTCGTGCTTCAACTCGGCCTCGGAACGTTCCCCCAGCACAGCGAGGGCGATGTCGTCTTCCAGCGAATGTCGCGGGAAACACCCTTGCGCTATCGACCCGCCCAGCAGGAAGCGCAGTCCATGCGCATCGCCGGTGGAACGGGATCACTGGTGAGGGCTCTTGCCAGGCAGATTCCCGGTGAGCGCATTCTGACCGGCGCGCCCGTTCAGCACCTCGAGCTTTCCCCGGCGCACGTCACGTTGAAGATCCCGACCCGGGATGCGGCAGAAGAAGTGATCGTAGCCGAGCAGGTCATTGCAGCGCTGCCCCCGCGCCTGCTTGCGAACATCGCATTCACGCCGGCCATAGATGCCGCCGCTCTGCAACGCTGGAAAGCCACACCCACGTGGATGGCCCCTCACGCAAAGTTCTTCGCCATCTACGATCGCCCCTTCTGGCGGGCAGCCGGATTCTCCGGCACCGCGCAGAGCCTCGCCGGGCCTCTCGCTGAAATTCACGATGCCACCACCGCGTCCGGCAAAGCTGCACTCTTCGGTTTCCCGGCCCTCGGCGCAGACACGCGCGCCGCCATGGGAGACGCAGCGTTGAAACAAGCATGTCTCGATCAACTCGCGCGCCTCTTCGGGCCCTCCGCGCTCAAACCCCAGGCCACAGTCCTCAAGGACTGGGCAGCCGATCCACTGACCGCAGCCGCGGAAGATCGAAGTGGAGGCGGCCATCCGGAGCCCTCGTCAGCACCATGGGTTACCGGAGCATGGCGCGACCGCCTCACTCTTGGCGGAAGCGAAGCAAGCCCCACGGAACCCGGCTATATGGCGGGCGCAGTGATCGCTGCGGAACGCGCCGCCGCCGAGGTAATGAAGCACCTGAATGCGGCTGTTGAGCCCGGACGATAGCTCCCCATGCGCCGGATCGATCACATCGTCATTGCCGTTCGAGACCTCGACAAGGCAGCAGACGCCTATCGCAGAATCGGTTTCCAGGTCGGCGCTCGCAATCGCCATCCGTGGGGCACAGAGAATCGCCTCATTCAGTTCGGCTCATCCTTCATCGAACTCATCACGATCGGCGAATCTGCGGACTTGGCTCCGCACCGCCCCCGGCAGTTCAGTTTCGGCGCGTTTGTACGCGATTACCTGAACAAGCGCGAGGGCATCGCCATGCTTGCGCTCAGCAGTGCGGACGCAATATCCGATGCCGCGCTCTTCGCAGATCGGGGAATCGGAGACTTCGAGCCGTTCTCGTTCTCACGAACAGGAGTGAGGCCCGACGGCTCGGAGACGAAAGTCGCCTTCACGCTGGCCTTCGCCCACGACTCCGATGCTCCAGACCTGTCCTTTTTCGTGTGCCAGCAGCATTACCCCCAGAACTTCTGGAATCGCGATTTCCAGCGGCACCCCAACGGAGCAACAAACATCGCCACGGTTACGCTTACCGCAGCCGCACCGGAACATCACAAGCGCTTTCTGACAGCATTCACCGGCATAGTCCCCCAGCTTTCAGAGCGCGCAATCAAATTCGCGCTCGCCGCCGGATGCATCGAAGTTCAGCCGGCAAAGGCGCACAATCCTCTGCAGGCATCGCCAGTCTTCACGTCCTTCGCCGTTCAAGTCGAAGATGTGGGAGCCGTAAGGCGTCTTCTAGCGCGCCAGGGGATACCCTTCACTGGCTCTGACGAGGATGTTGCCGTTGCTGCCCCAGCCTCATCCCACGCAGTCGAACTGCGCTTCGAGCCGGCGCACAGAACCTAGAGCCTGGTCACACAGCCAGCCGGAAAAACCGCTGCGCACGCGCCACATCCCGCATGATCTGCGCCTTCAACTCGTCCGTCGTCGCAAAGCGCCGCTCGTCCCTCACCCGCACCAGAAATTCCAGATGCAGTTCGGCATCGTCGCCCATCTCCACCGGCTCGAAGTCGAGGATGTGCGTCTCCACGCTGAAGCCGGCGTCTTCAAACGTCGGCCGGTTGCCCACGTTCGTTACCGCCTGAAAGCACCGCTCGCCCATCGTGATCCGTGTAACGTACACGCCGTTTGCCGGCAGCAGCCCTTCGTAGGGCGCAAGATTCACCGTCGGCACCAGCAGGCGCGTCCCCACGCCGCGGTCCCGCTTCTGCGTTCCGCGCAAGGCAAACGGACGCCCCAGCATCCAGCGCGCGCGGCGCATATCCCCGGCGGCCACCAGTTCGCGCACCGCCGAGCTCGACACTTCCATCCCGTGCACGTGCACGGCCTCGTGCACCGTCACGCCAAACCCGAACTCCGCGCCAAACGCCCGCAGCTCGTCGATACCGCCCTCGGCACGGCGCCCGAAGCGAAAGTTCGCGCCCTCGTGCAGTCCGCGCACCGCCAGCGCATCCACCAGCACCTTGCGCACAAACTCCCGCGCCGGCAATCCCGCCAGCGCGCGGCTGAACGGCAACACCACAACCGCATCGATGCCGGTCTCGCCCAGCAGCCGCACGCGCTCCGGCATCGGGGTCAGCAGTTGCGGCGCGCGATCCGGCCGCAGAAGCTTTTCCGGATGCGGATCGAAGGTGATTGCAATCGCGCGCAGGTTGCGCCGCCGCGCCTCATCCACCACGGCGCCCAGAATCTCCTGATGCCCGCGATGTACACCGTCAAAATTTCCGATAGCCGCGACGCACGCCCCAAACACATGCGGAATCTCGTCCAGCCCGCGATAAACAGGAATCATGCGCACCCGCTCGCCGCACTCAGCTCGACCGGCACTTCCAGCCCGTCCCACGCCATCGCCACGCCTTTCGGGAGAACGCGATTCGTCGCCTCGTGTCCAAGGTCGTGCGCAATATGCGTGAGCCACGTCTGCTGCGCGCCAATGCGCTCGGCCCAGGCGACCGCCTGTTCCACCGTGGCATGCGTCGGATGCGGCTTGTGCCGCAGCGCCGGAAGCACCAGCGTGTTCAGCCCGTGCAACAACTCGAAGCTAGACTCCGGAATTGCGCTCACATCCGTCAGATACGCCGTATCCCCAAAGCGGAACCCCGCAACCTCCATCGCGCCGTGCATCACCGGCACGCGCAGAAACTCCACCGCATGCACGCAGGTCCGATCTTCCAGCGGCTTCAGCTCCACGCGCGCGCGGTTGATGTAGGTCGCCTCCGGCGCGAACGTGTAGTCATAAACGCGCTTCAGTACTTCCGCCGTCTCGTCCGATGCATACAGCGGAATCGTCCCGCCCTGCCGCGCCGCCGCAAAGCTCAGCGGGCGCAGGTCGTCCATGCCCAGAATGTGATCCGCATGCGCATGGGTGTACAACACGGCATCCACGTGCTTGACGCCCGCGCGTAGCGCCTGCTCGCGGAAATCCGGCCCCGTGTCGATCAGCACCACCCGCTCGATGGCGGCGTTCTCCGCATCCGTCCAGCGCACCAGCGCCGACGGCCGCAGCCGCCGGTCGCGCGGATCGGACGAGGTGCACACCGCGCAATCGCAGCCCACCGTGGGGACGCCCATCGATGTGCCCGACCCCAGAAATGTGAGCCGTCCTTGCATCGGCTACCGCTTGCCTGCTCCCGGGGGCGGCGTGGGCGGCTGCATCGCCTGCATGGTGATCATGTTGGTGAGTTCCAGGAAGCCCATCCGCGCTTCAAACAGCATCGTCTGCAGAATGCGATCTTCCTCGGGCGTCAGATTGCCCTTCGTCTTCTCGGCAAGGACGCCCAGCAGATCGATCGTCTGCCGCGCCCCCACGATGTCCACGCGCGGGCGCTGCCCTTCCTGTGTTCCCGCTCCCATCTGCAGCATCGCGGAAAGATAGAGCTGCTGCACCAGTTGATCAAACGTCACCGGCGGCTGCGGCCCCACACCCGGATTCTGCGCGCGCACCAAATCCTCCAGCCGCTGCGCGGAGGCATCGTAAGCGCTCTTCTGCTGCCGGCTCTCTTCCGCAGTCGGCGGAGGAGGCAGCTCCGGCGCGCTCGTTTCTTCAGCCTCGGCTTCGGTCGGCAGCGACTCGGCAGCCGGCTTGCTCGCCTCCGTCACCAGGCGCGGACCGGCCTTGGCTCCGGGGTCGGGTGCAGGTGCAGCGGGCGTCGTCGCAGATGCCTGTTCGCTCTGCGCATGCTCTTCTTCTTCCGCCTTGTATTTGCGGCGATCGATCACTTCAAATTTCGGCGTGTCGCTCATGGTCTCTTCTGTCGCTCTCTTCATTCAGTCAAAGCTTGGGCAGCCCAGCAAGCAGCTTTGCCGCTCCCGCGCCATCGGCTGCCGTATAGCTCAAGGCCGCATTGTGCGCCTCGGCTTCGGCGCTCACCATGGCCAGCGCAATCCAACGTGAGCCCCCGGCCAGCGGCAGCTCTGCCTCGCTGGTCATGTGGCCAACCACCGCATCCCCCAGCTTGAGTTCCGCACCCGCCAAGGGCGCCGGCCCATCCAGTTCCAGTTGCCGCAGATGGCGATGCACATTCCCGCGCGAGCGAATCCGCTCCACGATCTCCTGCCCCAGGTAGCAGCCCTTGCTGAAGTGCAGCGCCCGCATCTGCGAGGTCTCTTGCGGCAGGTCCTTTTCGACCATGTCGATTCCGTACGCCGGAATGCCCTCCGCGATCCGGAACGCATTCAGCGCCGCGCATCCCACCGGCGTAGCTCCACCCGTCAGCAGAAACTTCCAAAGCTTCGGCGCAATCGCCGTCGACGTCCAGATCTCGTAATGCTCGCTCAGCGCGCCATACCCGCGCCGAATGCGCAGGTTCATGCCGTTCCAGTCGGCGCGCGTATGCGTCAGCGGCTCCGGCAGCGTCGGCAATCCCAGCCGCGCCAGCACCTCGCCGGCCTTCGGGCCGCGCAGTCCAAGCGCCGTCTCGTCCTCGCGCGCAACCAGGTCCACATCGTCCATGATGATGAAGCGATTCAGATGCGCAAGCAGCCGCTCCAACTGATCCGCGGCAATCTCGATTTCAAGCTTCTCGCCCTTGCGCCAGACCATCAGGTCGCCCTGGATCCGCCCCTGCGCGTTCAGCACCAGGTTCCACGCCCCGCCGTTCGCCGGCAGGTCGCTCACCGTGTTGGTCACCATGCCGCTCAGCCAGCGGAAACGATCCTCGCCGCGCACCTTGAACCGGCGCAGCCAGCCCAGATCGTGCAGCGCGGCTTCGTGCGCCAGCGCCGCTATTTCAGCCTCTCGCGCGTCCAACTCCCGTGGAGTGAGCACGCCGCGATATGCTTCCAGGACGGGGTGAGTTTGAGTAGAGGCCAGCCAGCCGCCAAGAGGAGTGGCCGTAGGAATTGCGGCAAGGGCACTGTCGGTCATACGTATGTACGTCGGTTCATGCGGAGAAAATGACTCAACCTCCGCCCCAACGCATCCTAATTATAGCCTTCACAACGCAAAGGCCGCGGGCCCGGTGCAGGTTTGAGGAGAACGATAAATGAAGCAGTTGGCAAGAGCGGCAACCGCCCGGCGCGCCCTGATGTCAGCCTTGATCGCAGGCATTGCCGTTATCTTCGGTGGCGCTATCGCTTCCGCCCAGCAGGCGCCCTCCACTGCTCCGCCCGCCCAGACCCCCGCGCCCCAGATCCAGCCCAAAGAACAGCCCAAAGCCAGTCCCGGCCAGAACAGCACCACCCAGCCCGGCGCTGAAACCCACATCACCCCCGAGCAGGCCAAGCAGCTCTTCGCCCTCGTCGATCAACTCATGCAATTCTCCTCGCAGGAAACCGGCCTGCCCATCAAGGCCGAAGTCAAGCGCCGCCTCACCAGCCGCGCCGCCGTCGAAGCCTACCTGAAAGAGCGCTTCAACGACGACCAGGGCGCCAAGCGCTTGCAGCAGGGTGAGATCGTCCTGAAAAAATTCGGCCTTCTCGACAAGGACTTCGACCTCAAGCCATTCCTCCTCGCGCTTCTCAAGGAGCAGATCGAGGCCTACTACGACTCCAAAACCAAAACGGTAAATATGCTCGACTGGGTAGCCGTCGACGAGCAGAAGCCAGTGCTTGCCCACGAACTCACCCATGCCCTCCAGGATCAGCACGTCGACCTCGAGAAGTGGAGTGACCAGACCCCCTCCGACGTCTCCACCAACTATCGCGACGACGTCGATCACCTCGCCAAAGACGAGGAAGACACCGCCCGCGAAGCCGTAGCGGAGGGTCAGGCCACCGCCGTCATGATGGACAACATCCTCAAGCCTATGGGCAAAAGCCTGCTCAAGGATCCCGAGGTGGTCGACTACATCAAGCAGCAGATGGATGGCCCCGGAAACTCGCCCGTCATGGCCCGCGCTCCCCTGCTCCTCTCCGAATCGCTGCTCTTCCCCTATCGCGAAGGCCTCAGCTTCGAGCAGGACCTCTGGATGGACCAGGGCCAGACAGCCGCCTTCGCCGGCGCGCTCGATCACCCGCCTACATCGACCTGGCAGATCATCAATCCGCGCGTCTATGAGAAGGACCTCACCCCCATGGTCCCCATCATGCCCGACATTCACCCCATCGTAGACAAAGACTACCGCGCCTACGACATCGGCCAGGTCGGCGAACTTGACGTCAATATCCTCACCAAGCTCTTCGGCGGCGACAGCCCCGCGCGCGACATCACGCCTGCCTGGGACGGCGGCATCTACTGGGCCGGGCAGCGGCGCAGCGCCACCACGGCCGCCCAGCAGGCCAGCACCAAATCCATCTCCTTCTTCTATCTCTCCGAGTGGAAGAACGCCGCCTCCGCGCAGGCCTTCGCTCAGCTCTACGCCGATTCACTAGGACGCAAGTACTCCGGCCTGCACCGCGACACCAAAGCCGAAGGCACGCTTCCTGCCAACGCGCCCGCCGGAATCGTCGAGCAGGTCTTCGATACCGATGAAGGCCCCGTGGTCATCGACACCCGCGGCAAGACGGTCTTCGTATCCGAAAGCTTCGATCTGCCCATGGCGCGCAAGCTGGCAACGCTACTTATTGAGGCCCAGGGCACAGGCGACATCCAACAAGCCAGCCTTCACATCCCGCCCTCGGCATCCATGGCCAACACACCCACACTCAGCGGCGGCCTCGTCCGCTTCTTCCAGGACTGCGGCGTGATGAAAGCAGCCGTAGACGCCGCGCACGCCGCTGCCTTACGTACTCGATAACGGGTGCTCGCATAAGAGAGATTTGTCATCCTGAGCGAGTCCGCGCCGCGGAGGAGTCGAAGGACCTGCGGTTGTTCTTCGCTTGTTCACGCACAAAACCCCAGGTGCCCTATCCATTGCACGGCTCTATCGTGAACTGGGCGGAAAAGCACCGATCCGCTGTGCTCCCCGCGAAGCCGCCTACCCCTCCGTCACAATCTCCCTCCGCACCAGGTACTCATCCACCAGCACGGACACCAGCACCGCCGTCGGCACTGACACCAGCGCGCCCACCACACCCGCCAGCGCGGCGCCCACAAGCAACGCCACCAGGATCGACAACGCCGGCAGGTCCACGCTTGACTTCATAATGCGCGGAATCAAAAACGAATTCTCAAGATTGATGTAAACAATGTAGAAGATGCCCACGCCGAGCACGCGTCCCCACGAGTCCACCGCCGCCACCAGGAGGGCCAGCACAATGCAGACAGCCGCGCCCACCACCGGCACGATGTTCAGCAGCCCCGTCAGAAATCCCAGCGCGTACGCGTAGCGAACATGCAGCAGAAGATAGGTCACCGTGCTGGCCACGCCCAGAATCAGCATCAGGCTTCCCTGCCCAACCAGCCAGCGTTGCATCCGAGTCTCGGCCCGCCGCAGCGCGCCATCCAGCCGCTCGCGCTTCTCCACCGGAAACAGCGAGAGCGCCCAGCGATACGCAATCTCGCCCTCCAGCGTGAAATAGATAGTGAGGATCAGCGTCATCGCTACGTCGAAGATGGCTCCGGCCCAATTCTTCAGCGAAAGCAAGACATACGTCGCGCCCTGCGTGGCTGCGCCTTCAATGCGGCTGGTCAGCTCTCCCGTGTCCACCTGGTCGGCAAACGGCAGGCGATTGAACCTGTCCAGAATCGCAGGCAGCCGGTTGGGCAGATCCTTTACAAACTCCTGCAGATCGCGTGCCACCGGCGGAATCGCCAGAAATCCGAACGCCACCAGCGCCCCAAGCAGCGCAAGCAGCAGCACAAAGATGCCCAGCCGGTGAAACGGCCGCCATCGCCCCACCTGCACCCGCCCCACCGATTGCACCAGCGGCTGCAGCACCACTGCGAACAGCGCGCTCACGTACAGCAGCAGCAGAACCTCGCGAATCACCCAGGCCACGTAGCCCAGAGCGGCAATCGCAAAGGCGAAGAGTATGTCACTGCGCAGATTGCGGGAACCGCCGTTCGTTCGAGTCATGCCTGGCTTTCCGCGGATTCTATTGATCTCCGCTCAAAATGGAACCGACAATGCCGCCCAGAATTCCCGCTCCCGCGGCCCCTGGGCCCATGCGATCGCCGGACGATTGCGGCAGGTACTCTGCAATTTGATGCGCCAGCCGCGAGATCGGCAGGGTCTGCAGCCACACCGTCCCCGGTCCCATCAACTGCGCCAGAAAAATTCCATCGCCGCCGAAGAACATATTCTTGATGCCCGGCACCGTGGTGATCTGGAACGACACCGACGCATGAAACGCGCCTACATGCCCGGGATGCACAAACAGCACCTCGCCCGGCTGCAGGTCCTTCTGGATCAGCTCGCCCGAAAGCTCCAGCCACGCCGTGCCCATGCCGCCCACGCGCTGCAGAATAAATCCGTCGCCTCCAAAAATCCCCGCGCCCAGCGACTGCTGAAATCCGATCGTCAGCGTCACCTGCGGCGTGGCGCACAAAAAACCGTGCCGATGCACAAAGTACTCCACGCCCTGCCCAACCTGCACCGGCACAATATGTCCCGGCACCTTGGTCGCAAACGCCACTTGCCCCGGATACTGGAAGGCGCGGTACTCGGTCATGAAGATAGAGCCGCCCGCCACCGCCCGCTTGAACACCCCGAACAGCCCACCGCCGCCGCCCATCTGCGTATGCGTGGTCATTTGGATCGACTGCGTCATCCACGAGAGCTCGCCGCTCTCTGAGAACACGCTCTCATTGGGGTCGAGTTGAACTTCGAGCACCGGCATCGTGGTGCCCTGAATACGGGTCTGCATGGGGAAGCCTCCTGACAGGGATCAGTGTACACAGCGACATACGTCCTCCGGGCACTCGCCGGTTCCCGCCATGCTCTCTGCCAGATGCATCGAAATCACTATGAAGCTGCTTCTCGTTCTTCCCGCCGCCCTGCTCATCCTCACCGGCTGCACCACGCAGCAGCGCAGCCCCGACGCCATCCGCCAGGAGACGGCCCACGCCACATCCCAGGCCACCCGCGATGCCAAAGCCGTTGTACAAGGCGTCTATGACGGACTCAAAGAGGGCGGCACCGTCAACATCAACAAAGCCCCCGCCGACAAGCTCGAAACTCTGCCCGGCATCGACGAGTTACGCGCCCGCCGCATCATCGACCACCGGCCCTATGACACGTCCTACGACCTGGTGAAGAAACAGGTCCTGACCAAGTCGGAGTACGACAAGATCGCAGGGAAGATCGCCGCGCACTGAAGACCGGGTACCGGGCACCCCATCCATTCCGCGGCCTCACTGCCCGGTGCCCCATCCATTTCACGGCTTCATCGTGAAATGGGTGGGAACGCACAAACCTCAATGAGCCAGGCACACGAATCAAACAAGCCCTGCTACTGCCCGCGCTTCAGCGTCAACTCCATCTCTGGAAAACTACCGTCGCTCGGCGAGGCCTTCAGTTTCATCTCATCGCCGCTCAGTGTGCCTTCGTGATGAATCGTCGTGCTGTTGAAGCTGGTGTCGAAGCTGACCTTGTCGGCGTCGATCTTGCCGTTTGAGATCTCCATCGGATCTCCGCCCATCGGCGAGTCAACCGTCCCGGTCAGCTTCTCGCCATCCTGCTTCAGGTGGAAGGTGAGCGTCATATCGCCATTCGGCCCTTGCACCGTGCCCGTCCACGTGCCCGTAGCGCCCGAAGCCGGGGCGGCGGACTGGGCGAACACGGTTGCGGCGCCAATCGCCAAAAACAGCACTGCGCATACTGCAAGAAGCTTCTTCATGCGTCCGTCTCCCAAAGATGAGCCGTATTTCTCTCGCAAGAGTTGCGGGATGGATGAGTTTGCTCCTATAGACGAACCACACGCAACCGGAGACGCGCAGAACCTTTAACTGTTCAATTCCGCAAACCCCTTCCGCAGCCTTCGCCACGTAGTCGCCAGATCCTCCGGCACCACGCGCGTCTCACTCACCGCGGTCATAAAGCTCGTATCCCCCACCCAACGCGGCATGGCGTGCATGTGCAGGTGCCCCGCCACGCCAGCGCCCGCGGCCTCGCCCAGGTTGAACCCGAAGTTCATCCCCTGCGGCCGGTACACGTGCGCGAGCACCCGCTCCGTCCGCTGCGCCAACTCCATCATTTCGTAGGCCGTTTCCGGCGGCATCTTGGCCAGCCGGTCCAGGTGCGCATACGGCAGAATCATCACGTGCCCCGACGTGTACGGAAACGCGTTCAGCGCGATGTAGCAAAACCGCCCGCGCAGCACGATTCCCCCAGCGCCCTCCGCCTCCTCGGCGGCCATCCCCTGCTGAATCGCATGGTCCACCGCCGCCATCAAATTGCAGAAGACACAGCCAAGATCGCCGGTCCACGATTCCAGCTTCTTCGGAACCCCTGTCCGTGCAGTCTTGTCACTGGACGTAATGTAGGCGTACCGCCACGGAGTGAATAGATGGTCCATTTTTCTGAGTGAGAATATCAGTTTTAAATTCGCACCCAGTATAGGACCTCAATTCGGACCCAAGCAGCCCAACTCCTTGCGTTGACGAGGGAAAATCAGGTTGCTACACTTGAAAGCGTAGCTCCCTGCGTGGATTCAGCAGCGGGCTGCGGCCGCCCTCCAGCCAGCAGTTGCCTGCCGGGTGTTTCCCAGAGGAGACGAATTCCATTTCCCTCCGCAAGCCGGATCGGATGCTTCGTCGCCTGAGAAAACTCCAGAAGCACTTGCCACGGTACAAAGAGAGCCGGCCAACTGGCCATCCCGCCGTCCCCAGCGAAAGGGACCAGTGACAGGCGACACGGTGAACTTTGGCCGGCGCATGGAATCCTGGAGTCAGCAGTGATGTCAAACGTCCTCAATCCCGAAACCGAGAGCACAACCCTGAACACCGAACTCGAAATGCCCACCCTCGAACCTGCGGCGGAGCAAGAGCAGCCGTCGCCCGAATCCTCGTCCACCCCCGAGACCACCGCAGCCGCAACAACTCCCGCTGTGGACGCCGATACCACCCACCAGACCGCACCCGCTGCAACCCAGGCCTACGCCCCTGAAGCCCTCGAGCCCGAGCATGCCCAGGAGTCCATGGAGGACTTCTCCGCTGCCCTCGAAGCCTTCGAGCGCGAGCAGGCCGCTGAAGCAGCCGCCGTGGAAGCTTACGGCGACAAAGTTGTCTCCGGCACCGTGATCAAGCAAACGGACAAGCACCTCGTCATCGACGTGGGCCTCAAGTCCGAAGGCCTGGTCCCGCTGGAGCAGGTGGTCGATCACACCGGCGCCGTCAAGTTCAACCCCGGCGACACGATCGACGTGGTGATTGAGCGCGAAGAGCCCGAGGGCGGATACCTGGTCAGCTACGAAAAGGCACAGCGCCTCCGGGTATGGGATTCCATCGAGAAGGCAGCGAACGACAAAACCCCCGTGCTCGGCACCATCGTCAGCCGCGTCAAGGGCGGCCTCACCGTCGACATCGGCATGAAGGCCTTCCTCCCCGGCTCGCAGCTCGAGATTCGCCCCGTCCGCAATCTCGACGGCTATCTCGGCCAGCAGATTGAAGTCCGCGTCATCAAGCTCAACAAGAAGCGTGGCAACGTCGTCGTCTCCCGCAAGGAAATCCTTGAGGAAGAGCAGAACAGCAAGCGCTCCGGCACCCTGGAGCAGCTCCACGAGGGCGCCATCCTCACCGGCACCGTCAAGAACCTCACCGACTACGGCGCGTTCGTTGACCTCGGCGGCATCGACGGCCTCCTCCACATCACCGACATGAGCTGGGGACGCCTCACCCACCCCCGCGATCTGGTCAACGTCGGCGACGAGATCCAGGTCAAGGTGCTCAAGTTCGACAAAGACAAGCAGCGCGTCTCGCTCGGCTTTAAGCAGCTCACGCCTGACCCGTGGCTCGACGCCTCCGAGCGCTACCCCGTCGGCGCCCACGTCAAGGGCCGCGTCCTGTCGGTCACCGACTACGGCGCGTTCGTCGAGCTCGAGCAGGGCATCGAAGGCCTCGTCCATCTCTCTGAGATGACCTGGTCCAAGCGCCTCAAGCACCCCTCCAAGCTGGTCAAGCCCGGCGATGAGGTCGAGACCGTGGTTCTCAGCGTGAACCCCGGCGACCGCCGCATCTCCCTCGGCATGAAGCAGCTCCTTGAGAACCCCTGGGAGCACCTCACCGAGCGCTATCCGGCCGGAACGGTCGTGGAAGGCCGCGTGCGCAATCTCACCGACTTCGGTGCCTTCATCGAGATCGAAGACGGCATCGATGGCCTCGTCCACGTCTCCAACCTGAGCTGGACCAAGCGCGTCAAGCATCCGTCGGAAGTGGTCAAGAAGGGTGAAAAGGTCAAGGCAGTCGTTCTCGGCGTCGAGCCGCAGAATCGCCGCCTCTCCCTCGGCATCAAGCAGCTCCAGCCCGATGTCTGGGAGAGCTTCTTCGCCACCCATCGCGTCGGCGACGTAGTCCACGGCAAGGTTCTGCGCACCGCGCAGTTCGGCGCTTTCGTTGAAATCGCGGAGGGCGTGGAGGGTCTCTGCCACGTTTCCGAAGCGGTGAATGACGACGGCGTGCCGGCCAAGATGGACCAGGGCGACGAGCACGACTTCAAGATCATCAAGATCAACGTCGAAGAGAAGAAGGTAGGGCTCAGCCTGCGCTCCACGGCCCACGAAGCCAGCCGCGCAACGGTCGAGCATTACAAGGAGAGCACCCACAAGGCGCCCGTCTCCAGCTCCACCACCACCCTCGGCGACCTGATCCAGTGGCGCAAGAACGAGCGCTAACCACCACCGGTAGGTCAGGGTTTCACCCCTGACTGACCGGCGCAAAATTACAACAATTCCACATGCAGCCGGCCACCTTCAGGGTGGCCGGCGTTTTTTGACCTCCATCTCCCAATCTCCCCACACTTTGGATCCAGACGAGCGTAGCGACTCTGTCATCCAGACGAGCGTAGCGAGGAAGGATCTGCATTTTCCTTTGCCCCCGGGCGCGATCCCGCAAGTCCCCACCCGGAATGCACTCTCGAAATACCAGAAAAGCTTTGTAATCAGGGCCTCGCTTCAGCCGCGCCGCGAACGAGAACAAGCTGATTCAGCACGCCGGCCACCCTCGCAGGTGGCCGGTTCGCGGTGCCGCGTCCGGCACAAAAATGCCGGGAGGACGGTAATCCTCCCGGCGCGAAATGGGTCAGTGGCTCTTTTTAGAACGAGAACTTCACCTCCACCTCGGAGACGCGGCGCCCCAGGCGCAGCGGCGCGTAGCCGAAGACCGAAGCATTGGAATCCGTGGCGTCGGCGAGCGCTGCGTTCAGCGGCACCGCTGCCGGGGTTCGGTTGTCCTGGTTCGTGAAGTTCAGCGTGATGTTGTTAGGCTCCACCGTCGGAGTAAACGTGGTGTTGGCGTGGTTAAGGAAGTTGAAGGCCGAGTAGCGGACCAGGATGCCGCGCCCGTTGCCGAGTCCAAAGTTCTTCTGCGCGGAAAGGTCGCTGTCGGTGTAAGCCGGTCCCTGAATGTAAGGCAACCGGTACTGCCCATTCACGCCCGGCGTGGTGGGCAGCGCGAAGCAACCGGAGTTGATGTAATGGTGTCCGCTGTTGCCGGCGGCGGGATTGCAGGTAAGCCGCGGCATCAGGTACACATCCGTGGTTCCCAGCAACTCGGTATTGCTCACGGGAACCGTAGCCGTCCCCCCGCCCGGAATCGCCGCGTTCAGCGTGCCCGTCAGGGAGAAGTCGGGATTGTTCTGCGGCACAATGTCGCCGCCGCTCTGGAAGTTCGTGATGCCCGAGATCATCCAGCCGTTGACCAAGCCCCCCACGAACCGCTGGTGCAGTACATTGCCGACGGTATAGGAGTATGTTGCGTTGAAGATGTGCGTGTGGTCGAAGGCGAGCGGACCGTAGTCGTTGCGATAGTTGAACGGATCGGCAGGTGTGCCGGTCCCCGCAGCTCCCATGATGCCCAACGCCTTGGAGAAGGTATAGTTCACGCCGAAGAGGAACGGGCCTTGCTGCTTGTTCCACTCCACCTGCAACGAGTTGTAGTTGGTGTTGATGTTGTGCTGCGCGATGTACAGATGCGAGTACATCGGATACGGCCGGTAGTCGTTCTGCTCCTGCGTGGTGAGGCCGCTGACCGTGGTGGTGCCCGGAGGTCCGACGAGCGGATAGGTCTGGCCGGTTACCGGGTTGGGCTTGTAGAACGATCCCACCGGCAATGCGTTGATGTCGTCCAGCGTGGTGGTCTGGGTGGACCCGTTGTTCAGCAAGTGCCGGCTGACGTTCCCGATGTAGGCGATCTGGAACATGGAGTGCGCGAACGCCCGCTGATCGATCATCAGGTTGTAGGTGTACACCTGCGGCTGGTGATTGTCATTGGGGAAAAACCCATAGCCGCTCTGCGTGGGAACAAAGGCGTTCCCCGCGGTAGCCGAAGGGCCCTGCGACGGAACCGACGAAAGGAGAATCGGTCCGGTGATCTGAACCGTGCGCTCGCCAACCGCGTTGCTGGCCGGCGTCTCGATGTCGTTGGAGGAATCGTGCGCGGTGTAGATGCCGAAGCCGCCGCGCAGCACCGTGCGACCGTTGTGGTAAGTGTCCCAGGCGAAGCCGACGCGGGGCTCAACAAAGGCCCAGCGAGCGGGCATGCCGGAGGACGGAATGCTGGGGTCGATTGAGTGCCAGAGGAATCCCGGCAGAATCGGATTCCGTCCGGAGTTGATGGTCTGCGGCTCCCACACCGGGACACCAACGTTGTGCGCGTCTGTCCACGGCGTGTAGTGGTCGAAACGGATGCCGTAGTCCAGCGAGAGGTAAGGAGTCATGCGGTAGTGGTCTTGCACGTAACCGGCGAGATCCCAGAAATAGAGATTCGGCGCCGGCGAGACGTTCGTCTGCGTGTATTGAAAGACGCTGCCTTCAAGAAAGTTCGCGAGGTAGTTGCCGCCGTTGCCGCTGCCCACCGCGCCGGTGTTGTGAATGGTTCCCTGAACCGGATCGGTGTAGGTTTCAGGGAAGTAATACAGGTCGATTGCGCCGTTGGTCGGAACAAACGGCGTGACCTGGTGATTGGTCACCAACTGGCCGTAGAAGCCGGTCTGCCAGGTGTGGTGACCGATGGCCTTGGTCAAATCGTCTTCCAGCGTGCGCACCCACTTCTTGGCGTAAATTCCGCCGTAGGTGGTGTCCGGATACAGGTTCACCGGCAGGCCGTCATAGCCGTAGTCCTGGAACTCGGGGATGACATGCGAACCGTTGTTGAAGAGACCGGGATTGTTCCACGCACCGTTGAGCGTGAGAGCCGACTGCGTCTTGGCGATGAAGGGATTGTTGAACCATGCAGCCGAGAAGCTCAGGTCGTTGGTGAGGGTTGGGCTGATGATCGACGTCCAGTTGATGGTCCCCATCTGCGAGTCGAGCGTGCTGAGCATGCCACCACCGGGGGTGTTCGTGCCGCCCAGGCTGCCGCGAGGCGAGTAGTACTCCACCTGCGGTACACCCGCGCTGCCACGCTCGGTGCTGTACATGCCGAAGATCTTGTTGTTGTCGCTCATGTTGAAATCGACCCGGCCCTGCGCCTGCCACAGGTCGTTATTCACCAGGTTTGTGGTGATGTAGTTGAAGCCCTGCGAATCGGTGGGCTGATTGGGCAGAGGAAGTGTGCTGAGCAACGCCTGGTTCATCGGATCGACGTTCGAGCCGAGTTGACCATTCACCAGCGGAGAACCGTTCTTGCCGGTGACGGGCACCTTTGCGATATTGGCGTACGTTGGGTTATTGAGCAGAGGCCCAAGGTACTGGTTAATCTGGTTTTGGCTGAAGTCGCCGTTATGCATTGCTGCCGTGGGGACGAGCGCCGAGAGGATCGCGCTGCTGGAATTTCCGTAGGCGTACTCGTTGCGCTGGGCGTAGTCTTCAGCACCGGCAAAAAAGGTCAACCTGCGTCCCTTATTGAAGCTCGTGTGCGGAATCAGGATGGGGCCGCCGATGGTGAACCCGGGATACACTTCACGGTCCGGCGGCTTGGGTTGGTTGGTGAACTTGGAGAGCCAGTCCATGGAATCAAGTTGGTATGTGCGGCCGTACACATACAGCGAGCCGTGGTACTTGGAGCCGCCGGAGAGCCCGATGGCATTGATGACGATGGGACCGAGGGGCTGGCTAGCCGTCATGCTCGACGTCTGCACATTGACCTCGCTCACCTGATCGTAGTTGATGTTCTGCAGCATGCTGGCAAAGGCGCCGGGATCGGTGACGTCGATGCCGTCGTAAAGCAAGGCCACGGAGTTGGTGATGGTGCCCTCACCCGCGTATGAGCCGTACGCCCCCGTAGTCGTCACCTGCGACGGGTCATAAGTTGAGTTGGTCACGTTGTTATTGCCCTTGCTGATGCCGAAACCCGGCAGGGTTTTGAGCAGTTCCGTGACATCGCGGCCCTCGACCGAGAGATTTTTGATGTCCTCGGCGGAAATCAGCGTGCTGGCCGTTGGGCTGTCGGTGGTGATCGCCTGCGAGGCCGCCTCCACGGTGACGGTGGCAGCCGCAGCGCCAGGGCTCAGCTTCACTTGGTGCAGGCTGCGCTGGTCGCCGGGATCGAGGTGGATACCGCTCTGCTTGATTCCGGTGAAGTTCGGCGCGCTGATGTCGATTTCATAGTTGCCGCTGGGTAGCGCGGCAAAGACGAAATCGCCCACGCCGTTGCTCTTGGTTTGTCGGGTGTCGCTGGTCTCGGTGTTTTTGAGAACCACAACCGCGTTTGGGATGACCGCGCCTGTTGGGTCCGTGACGGTACCGCTCAGGCTGGCCATGGTGCCTCCCTGCGCAACAAGCGCGGAGGGATACGCAATAAGAAGGAATATGAAGCCGAAAAATGCGCACAAGACCGCGCTCGGCAGCCACTGCTCCCAAGTCTTCATGTCAACTACTTCCTACGAATGAAGTTGGACGAACGGTTGATGTTTGTTATGAATGCGGGACGTATTTCATTGCAGCCATTAAGTTGGTCTAGCTAACTTATCGGGACGCCGCAAAACGCCACGGTCTGGATTCTAGTCGCCGTGTCAGTATCGCTGTCAAGGTAGTGAACCGATTTACCAAAGGGTTCTACCGTAAGTTGGTATGATCTTTCCACAATGAGGGATTGAGTTATTTAAAGATGACCAATTACATACAGGCACGTCTAACTCTGATTTGCCTGGACAAGCGAAGGCGATTCCGCGAACCGCACTTCGCTATAAGTTGTGCCTAAAATCCCCGACCGGAGCGGGCATGTTGCCCAGAGCCGTACGCCGGATACCTTGATGATGCAGGATGCTCATTCAGAGTTGGACACCGGCTGGCATCAGCCTTTCTCCATCCACCAAAATTCGTAGCGGCGGAGATCGATTTCAGGGATGAAGGTGCGCACCGCGCACGATGGCACGTGAGTTGAGTGAGATGGAGCTACTGGACCTGTGCGAGTTACTCGCTTCCCAATCTCTGCGTCACGCGCGCGATGCGCTCTAAAGCCCAGTCCAGCTCTTCGCGGGTGATGACCAGTGGGGGTGCGAAGCGGATGACGTGCTCGTGCGTCTCCTTGCACAGAATGCCCTCCTGGCGGAGAGCTTCGCACCAGGGGCGAGCGGCGCCATGCAGTTCGACGCCGATCCAGAGGCCTCGGCCGCGCACTTGCTTGATGGCGGGACTGCGCAGCGTCTGCAGCCGCGAGAGAAAATACGCGCCTAGCTCCGCAGAGCGTTCCACCATTTTTTCTTCGACGAGCACGCGCAATGCGGTGCGGGCTACCGCGCAACCCAGCGGATTGCCGCCGAAGGTGCTGCCGTGGTCGCCGGGACGGAAGACGCCGAGTATCTCGCGGGACGCCAGCACCGCTGATACGGGGTAGAACCCTCCGGCGAGCGCCTTGCCTAGGATCAGCACGTCGGGCGTGATGCCTTCATGCATGTAGGCGAAGAGCTTGCCCGTACGGCCCAGGCCGGATTGAATCTCATCGAGCATGAGGAGCACGCGGTTCTCGCGGCAAATCTCCGCCGCTTCGCGGAGAAATCCTTCGGGCGGAATCACGATGCCTGCCTCGCCCTGGATCGGCTCGACGAGAAAGGCGCAGGTGTTTGGTGTAATGGCAGCGCGCAGCGCCTGCGCATCTCCGTAGGGAATGACTTTGAATCCCGGCGCGAAGGGGCCGAAGCCGTCGCGATACTGCTCATCGGAGGAGAAGCTGACAATGCCGATGGTGCGGCCGTGGAAGTTGCCGGCGCAGACGATGATCTCGGCCTGATCGCGCGGGATGCCTTTACGCGTGTAGCCCCACTTGCGGGCGGCTTTCAGCGCGGTTTCCACGGCTTCCGCGCCGGAGTTCATGGGCAGCGCTGCCTCAAAGCCGGTGAGGTCGTGCAGCTCCTTGTAGAGCAGCGGGAGCTGATCGTTTCGGAAGGCGCGCGAGGTCAGCGTGACTTTTCCGGCCTGCTCGCGCAGGGTGCGGAGGATCGCGGGATGGCAGTGGCCCTGGTTGACGGCAGAGTAGGCCGCAAGGCAGTCGAGGTAGCGCTTGCCCTCGATGTCGTAGACCCAAACGCCCTCGCCGCGCTCGATGACCACGTCGAGCGGGCGATAGTTGTGGGCCCCGAACTCGTTCTCGAGATCGATCAATTCCTGTGTGCTGAGGGGCATTTCTGTCTGCAATGTCGTCATTGTCCCTGATTCCATTGTGCCTTAAGAGCGGGGTTTGGCGCTGGGACGGGGACCGCTGAGGCGGCCGGAGAGGGCTCAATGAGGAAACAAGGCATTTCTCGCGAAAAAGAAGGCGCGCGCGTCGAGTTGTCTGGCCGGGGCCACCGAAAGAAGGTGCGCTGATTTCAAAGGAGTTGACCACTCCCTTTTTTCTTTGGCCAATAAGGATTTCTTACGAAATGCATCTTTTTAGCCGTCTTAGCCGTCCTAAACGTTTCGGAATTAGCGAAAACGTAAGGAACTCTTGCTGGAAAGCAGGAAGCCAGGGAAGAAGGGATGGGGGTGCAGCAGACGGTGCTGCTGTGCGGGTTAGCAGCCCTTGGAAGGCGAAGAATGGGGGCCTCTTTCCAGAGCCGGACGTGCGTGCGGACAATTGGAATTGGGGCTGAGTGGTTCAGGGTTTTGTTAGAATCCTACCCAGTTCGCAGTTCAAGGAGCTTGTATGGCTGCTGGTGCCGGAGCCGCCGCTGCTGCCGCAGCCGCGGCCGTTGCAAACGCCGTGAAAGCTTCGGGCGCAATCGTCCAGTTAGAGGCGCACGAGTTTCTCAAGATCGTGGCGCGCGCCAAGGATCCCGTGGTGGTAATGGCGGAGAGCGGTTTCTTCAAAACGAAGTTCGCCTACCTGACGAGCTATAAGGGCCTGGACTTCTACTGCCTGTCCGACGAGGCGCTTCCCCTTCCGGGAGGAGCCGAGTTGATTACCGCGGGCAGGATCTGGGTTCCCAGCATGTAACGGGCCGGCTGGCCCCACCGAAAAAACATAGGCAGACACTTTCACGCCGTTCGAGGCCAAGCCTCGGAGGTTGGTGTTGTCCCGGGTCCCTACGCAGGGCACCCTTGGGCACCCGGTGCGGGTGGGAGAACCTTGCGAGCGAAAGTTGGGCCGCCATTGGCCGTTGCGGCCAAGCACTACTGCACGGATGCACTGAACAACACGGACGAGGCATCGTCCGGAGCCGCTACTGGATTGCCATTGGTCTCGGTGAGGGTTCCATCGGAGTTGACCGTGAAGAGATACATGGCATTCGTCGTGGATCCGTTGGTTACCGTCACATAGAGAAAGCTGCCGGTGGGGTCGAGGTACACGCCGTTGGCTCCGGCGAGGGACACCGGGATCTGCAGCGTGATGGGCGTGAGGGTTTTCTTGTTGATATCGGCCGCGTAAGCCTGGATGCCGGCAGTCGCTGAAACGTAGACGAAGCTGCTGGTGGGATCGATTGTAATGGTAGGGGCCACGCCTCCAAGGTATGGGGCAGTGGCCACCTCAGTAAGGGTGCCGAGCCCGTTGCTTAAGAGCATGTGCAGCTCGTTGTCGCTGCCGACTATGAAGAGGAAGTTGCCGGTGGGATCGAAGGCAAGGGCTTGGGGTATGTAGCCGAGAGCCATGTTCGGGGTGGGCGCGGCGCC
The DNA here is from genome assembly GCA_046566985.1 of Acidobacteriota bacterium. Lineage (GTDB taxonomy): Bacteria > Acidobacteriota > Terriglobia > Terriglobales > Acidobacteriaceae > Telmatobacter. The sequence goes on from JBKICT010000011.1 coordinate 256,000, forward strand.
CTGCGGCTCAATGAGCGAAAGGGTCTTATCCGTAAGATTGCCCACAACCAGATAGCGGCCGGAGGGGTCGGTGGCGATGGGGCCGGGGCCGGTACCGGCCGTGTAGGTGAAGGGGGCGCCGGTGCCGGTCAGCAAAGCAGTCCAGACTCCCGGAGAAGATCTGGCATAGACATCGACGGTGTTGGAGGTTGCGTCGGTTGCGTAGGCCCGCAGCCCCGATGGATCGATGGCAATGCCGTTGACCGAGCCGCCGACGCCGAACTGAGATCCGCTGGAGAGGGATGCGCCCGAGGGATCGTAAGCACGGAGATTCGGAGCCACCGAGGAGACGGCAAGCAGGAGGTCCGATCCCCATGACAGCATGCTGCCGGCGAGGGGCGCGGCGGAGATGGAGAGGCTGGTTCCAGCGGTGAGAGTTCCGTTGGCGGCAACGGTATAGGGAGTTACTTTTTTGTCGCCCATGGAGGCCACATAGGCGTGGGTGGTTGTCCACTTGAGGGGCTTGGGCCCGCTGACCAAGGCCATGGAGTTGGCCTGGACGTGCCCGGCCAATTGTTTGGTGAGCTTGAGCGAGCCGTCGGACTGCACCTGATAAGCCAGCACCATATTGGTGGCTGCGGTTGCGCCGCCGCTGGTGGCAGCTGCATCGCTGCCGCTGCCGAGCACGTAGAGGAACTTGCCCGCATCGTCAGCCTGCATCTGACGCGCCGTGGGACCGGCGTAGGCGGTGCTCGTCGCAGTGAGCTTGCCCTGCGCATCGGCGGAGAATGCGACGATGGGCGCGGCAGTGACGCTGCGCGAGCCGCTCTCGCCGCACAGCACGTAGCCGTGGCTGCCGTCGGGCAAAAACTGCAGCGCCGAAGGATTGATGCAGGTGGAGTCGACTGTGCCGACCTTTGTTGGGATACCCAGATCCGGGTTGATGGCGAATTGTGTGATGGTGGTGGCGTTGGAGTCCGAGGCGTAGAGATAAGCGCCAGTGGGATGGAACGCCAGCAAGCCGTAGAGTCCGTTGTTCAAAGCCCACGGAGAGCCCTGAATCGGGGTGAGGCTGCCGTTTGAGGCGTTGATGCCGTAGCCATAGAGTTGGCTGCTGCCGTTGGTTCCGCTTGCGACATCGACGACATTGACGTACAGAAAGCCGCCTGCGGGATCGACGGCCACGCCGGTGGGAAAGAAGGGATAGGAGATGGTGTTGTTGAGAGTGAGGGTGGCGTCGGAGTTGACGGTGAAGATGCCGAGCTGATCGCCTGCATCTTCAATACCGCTGGTGGCGTAGGCGAATTTGCCGGAAGGATCAAACGCGAGGCAGCCGAGCGGGAATGAGAAGGACAAGGGGCCGGTGGGCAGGGCTGTCATGGCGCCGCTGGACGGGTCGATGTTGAAGACGACCACGGCGCCCGCATCGCCGGAGCCGGAAGAGGCTCGGACCTGGGTGGAGAGATAGGCGTGTGCGCCGGAAGGATCGAGGGTGAGGCAGGGGAAGCCGATCGAGTTGGTGAGATTGGTGGAACTGTAGCCGAGGAAGCGCGGCTCTCCGCTGGTTCCATCGACCGCCATGCGGGTGAGTGTGCGGGCGGCGTCGGCGGCGACATAGAGATAGCGCGGACTGGCGAAGACCGCCACGTCTGCCGTGGCTGCGATGCCGCTGACAGTGGCGCTGGCGGTGGAAGATCCCGCACTCAAAGTGGTCACCGTTCCTGTGGAATCGATGGTGGCAACGTAGGCGTTGCTGGATGTCCAGGTGGCGGAGCCGCTGAGGTCCTGGGTGCTTTGGTCGGTGTAGGTGCCCGTGGCCTTGAGCTGGACGGAGTCGCCCAGTTGGAGGCTCGCCGGATTCACGCTGACGGAGACGAGCGCGGCCGGATTGACGGTGAGAGTGGCGGAAGCCGTGACCGTGCCTGAGGTGGCCGTAATGAGGGATGTGCCCTGCGCCTTCGAGGTGGCCAGACCGGAAGCGTTGATGCTGGCAACGCTGGTTGTGGCGGATGTCCAGGTGACGGAACCGGTGATGTCGCTGGTGGAGGAGTCGGAGTAGGTGCCTGTGGCTTTGAACTGGTCAGTGAGTCCTGCTGCTACGGACGAGGAGGCGGCGCTGACGGTGATGGAGGAAAGCGTGGGCGCAGGTGGCGGCGGAGGAGACGGAGGATTGGAAGTGCCGGACGAGGTGCCCCCGCCAGAACATGAGGACAACGCGGGCAAAACGACGCCGAGAAGCCAGGAGGCGATGCGGGGGGTGCGCGATTTCATGGAAAGGGCCTGAGAAAGTGGGTTCGCGAAAGCACCCCGATCATACTATGGAATCGCCGCAGGAGGCGCTTGTGGGGAGATTGATTACCTTGGAGGGAGTCGAGCAGTCGGTCGCCGACGAAGGGCCGGTGGGGTGTTGGGCCGATTTCTGAAAACGTTTGCATTTTCCACTGGACTCCCCTGCTCTTGAGTCCGTAGAGTGGACTTCGGTACATTCCACAGGATCTCCGCGCCTTCGCGCACCGGCTAAAGGAGCCCACTCTTACCTTCATGACGCCAGCCCACCTTACGTCCATCGACTGGATCATCATGCTGCTGTACTTCGTGTTTGTGCTGGGCATCGGCTTTGCCCTCAAGCGCTACATGAAGACAAGCAAGGACTTCTTTCAGGCCGGCCGCGCGTTGCCCGCGTGGGTTTGCGGCCTGGCCTTTATCTCCGCCAACCTGGGCGCGCAGGAAGTGATCGGGATGGGCGCCTCGGGGGCCAAGTATGGCCTGGAGACGGCGCACTTCTACGGCATCGGCGCGATTCCGGCCATGATCTTCGTCGGCATCTTCATGATGCCGTTCTACTACGGCTCAAAGGCGCGCTCGGTGCCGGAGTTTTTGCGCCTGCGGTTCGATGAGAAGACGCGCGCGCTGAACGCGTGCTCGTTCGCGGTGATGACGGTGTTCTCGTCGGGCATCAGTATGTATGCGATGGCGCGGCTGATTCAGGCGCTGCATGTCTTCGACGAGCTCTTCTTCCGGATGGGATGGAAGCCGGAGGGAATCTTTACGTTCGCCATCGTCCTGTCGGCGATCATCGTGCTCTGCTACATCTTCCTGGGCGGCCTGACCAGCGCGATTTACAACGAGGTGCTGCAGTTCTTCCTGATCATTGCGGGCTTTTTGCCGCTGGTGCTGATCGGGCTGAAGAATATCGGCGGCTGGAGCGGGTTGAAGGCCAGCCTGCCGGTGGCCTACATGCACGAGTGGAAGGGCGTGATGCACGCGTCCACCAATCCGATGGGCATCGACATTATCGGGATCGGGATGGGGCTGGGATTTGTGCTGGGCGCGGGCTACTGGTGCACGGACTTCCTGGTGATCCAGACGGCGATGGCCAGCCACGATATGGATTCGGCGCGGAGGGTGCCGCTAATTGCGGCGATTCCCAAGATGCTGTTTCCGTTCCTGGTGATTTTGCCGGGGCTGATTGCGATTGGATTGCCGACGCCGCACAGCGTTACGAAGGTGATTCACAACCCGGATGGCTCGATTGTGCACCAGATCGACGTGGTGTCGCCGCAGGCAGCGGAGGGCAAAGGCATTGTGCCGGCGAAGATCAACCCGGTGACTGGCAAGCCGATGCTGGATGCGAGCGGCAAGCCGCTGCTGGATTACGACATGGCCACGCCGAACATGCTGCTGCACTACTTCCCTACCGGGATTCTGGGATTGGGGCTGACGGCGCTGCTGGCGAGTTTTATGAGCGGCATGGCGGGCAACGTGACGGCGTTCAATACCGTGTTCACGTATGACCTTTACCAGTCGTACATCCACAAGGGCGCGAGCGACCGGCACTATCTGATGGTGGGGCGGTGGGCAACGGTCGGCGGAATTTTGCTGTCGATCGGGACCGCGTATGCGGCGATCAGCTTTAACAACATCATGGACACGCTGCAGCTTGTGTTCAGCTTTGTGAATGCGCCGCTGTTTGCGACGTTCCTGCTGGGCATGTTCTGGAAGCGGACGACCGGGCACGCGGCGTTTGCCGGCCTGATCAGCGGAACCGCGGCGGCGGTGGTGCATCATGGCTTGTCGCTGCCGATAGAGGCGCTGCCGGGAATTCACGGCGGATGGATTCATGTGTTGTATCGCTATCCCAGCGACATGGCGCAGAACTTCTACGGCGCGATCTGGGCGTTCGGCGTGAACCTGGTTGTCACGGTGGGTGTGAGTCTGGTGACGAAGCCGAAGCCGGAGGCGGAGCTGGTGGGGCTGGTGCACTCGCTTACGCCAAAGCCGGAGACATCGCACCTGGTGTGGTGGAAGCGGCCGGAAGCGCTGGCCGTGGGCATTCTGATTGGCGCTATCGCCCTCAATCTCTTCTTTGCATAGGAGCCGGCCATGAATCTCGATCTGCGTCTTCCCATGGGCCTGATGTTCTCGCTGGTCGGCGTGATTCTGACGGCGTTCGGATTGGCCACCAACAACAATGCGGCACTCTATGCAAAGAGCCTGGGCATCAATGCGAACCTGTGGTGGGGCATCGTGCTGCTGATCTTTGGGCAGGCGATGTTCCAACTCGGGCGCCGTGCGCAGAAGAAGCTGGAGAAGCTGCCGCCGTCGAAGAGCAGCGGAAAAGCCTCGGCGCGGCGCGGGCATTAGCGGGCATCGGGAGCTAGCGGCAATGGGTCACTCGACCGGCCGCGGACTCCGACATTCCACGATGTGATCCGAGCAAGAGCGGTGGAATTGAAGCGGTGCCGATGTTGGCGCGCATGCGGAAGCCTGCGCCGCTTTTCAATCGTGTGAATTGCCGCTGCTGAATCCATCGAGCAAGCAACAGTGCGCAAACGCGAGCCATCCATCCGACCAGCGAACGGCCGGCAAGAACAGTCTGGGGCTCTTCTCTGACGGCGTTGGCTGAACGCATAGAGTCAGACACATACATTACTCGGAGCGATTATGAACTTAAACGCGTACAGTCCCCAGATTATTGCCGTCGCCTGCGCTGTGGTTCTCATCGTGATGCTGCTCATCCTTTGGGGCGTGCTGCGGCAGCGCAGGCTTCGGCGGAGTGCCGAACTGCGGTCACATTTCGGTTCAGAGTATGACTGGGCGGTGAGCGAGTACGGATCGCGGCGCCGCGGAGAAGCCGCACTGGAGACGCGGCTGCGACAGGTGGAGCGCCTGCAGATCCGACCGGTCTCTGCGGCGGAGCGAAGCCGGTTCCTGCGCGACTGGGATACGATCCAGGCCCGCTTTCTCGATCATCCGCGCGGGGCAGTCACCGAGGCTGACGAGCTGATCGGCGCACTCATGCAGGCTCGCGGGTACGCCGGCAGCCGGTTTGAGCAGCGCGTCGGGGAACTCTCCGTGAACCACCCACGGGTTGCCGACCCGTACCGGCGCGCCAATGCCATTGCCGTTCGCTCCGCGAAGGGCGAAGCGAGCACGGAAGAGTTGCGCACGGCGATGATTCTGTATCGGGCAGTCTTCGAAGAGTTGCTGCAGGCGAAGACGATCGCGATGCCGAGGGCCGAAGCGGCGTGAACGGCGGGGAACAGGCAATAGGGAATAGGGAATAAAAACTCCAGAGCTAGAGAATGCGCCGGAGATTGGATCTCAGGCGCATCTCTTTTTGGGTCGGCCCTGGGATGGAGCGATGGCGGGTGTTTTAGTCCTGCCCCGCGTAGTAGCCTTCGCGCGTGGAGATCGTCCAGTCCTTCTTGTCGGTTGTAATTGCCACCTTGTGGAAGCCGTCTTCGGCGGCTGACTTATCGGGAATGAAGGTGAGCAGGTACTGGCCGCGCAGTTCCTCGTCGATCAGCTTGTAGATCGGTTCCAGGTCGGTGGTCCTGCGTGCTTCGTAAGCGTGGCCGCCGGTGCGGGTGGCCATCTCCTGCATGATCTTTTTCCCATCCATGCCGGTAGCGCTCTTGGGTTCGGGGGTGCGCCGGTTGTCGCCGGGATAACCGCCGCCGCCGGGATAGCCTCCGCCGCCCGGGTAGCCGCCGCCCCCGGGATAGCCGGGGCCGCCACCACCGGGGAAGCCGATGCCGGAGCGCCGGTTCCGCTGCAGAGGATTGTTCTGATTCTCCGGCTCGCCCTTGAAAAAGATGGTGTACAGCGCCACGTGGGCGCGATCCGCCGCGTCCACCGCCTCGTTCATGGTCTCCTTGCTACCGCGGTCCGCGCCGTTTGAAAACACGATCAGCGCCTTGCGCCCGTGCTGCTGCTGCATCAGTTCGTTGCAGGCCAGGTAAACGGCATCATAGAGTTGGGTGCCGTCGTGGCCGGGGCGCGGACGCGGATTATCCGCCGTTTCCGGACCGTCGTAGCTCGCCTGCTGGGGGCGCGTCGAGCCCATATCATTCAGCTCGCTTTGCAGCTTGTCGCGGCTGTTGGTAAAGTCGCGCAACAGCTCAACTTCCTTGTCGAAGTGAATGAGGAACATCTGGTTTTTGCTATCGCCGCTGGCGGGCAGCATGTCGTCGATGAACTGCACGCCGGCCTTGCGCGCGTCCGGCAACGCTCCGTGCATACCCTTGCTGGTGTCCATCAGCAGCCCGATACGGAAAGGCTTGGTGCTCTCGCGGGTCAGGTCCTGGATAGCTGTGGGGTGGCCGTCCACGGTAAGGGTCAGGTCGCTTTTCTGAACGGTGGTAATCATGGCGCCGTGCTTATCGCGCACCGTGACCGGCAGAACAAGTTCAGGTGCAGGATTGCGTTTTGCTGCCGGCGCCTGCTGGGCAGAGCCGCCGGCGGGGAAACAAGCCGTGGCCATGAAAACAGAGAGAGAAGCAACAAATGGTATCCGCATGTCCATAGGAAAGTACCACTTGCTTAGACGCGCCAGCGCCGCCGGAGTTGCAGGGGTGCGGCTGCCCTAGGCGGCGGTTCGGGCCTTTGGCGCCGGTCGCCAAACGAGGAGCCCGGGGTTACGGCCGGGTATTTGGGCTGCCGCACCAGCGCGGGCAGGCAAAGTTGCATCCATTCAGTTGTGGGCTGAAACGCGGTCCGGCAGGACGATTCGCCCGAACAGAATCTAACTATACTGAGAGTAGAAGTCACCCCGTATGGAATTGCCTGGTCCTCTCGCTTCCCCGCAGATCACACGCCGAGGCCTGCTCAAAACGCTGCTCTATGGAAGCGCGGGGCTGGTTATCTATTCGGGCGAAATCGAGCGGCACTGGATCGACGTTGTCCATCGCCAGATTCGCATCGCCGGCCTACCCGAGGCATTCGACGGCTGGCGCATCGCCCAGCTCAGCGATATTCACCTGGATGAGTTCACCGAGCCGTTCCTGCTGCGCGAGGCCATTCACCACATCAATCATCTGCAGCCCGATATGGTGCTTCTGACCGGCGACTTTGTCAGCGCCGAGGTGCTCTCAAAGAAGACGACGATCGGCGCGGCGTGGGAATGCGCCAACATCCTCACTGAGATTGCCTGCCCGCGGTGTTATGCCATCCTGGGCAACCACGACGTGATGGCGGGCGCGGATGAGGTGGCCGACGCGCTGAACTCGCGCAATATTCCTGTCCTGCGCAATGCGTTTGTCCCCATCGAGCGCGGAAATGGTCGAATCTGGCTGGCCGGCATCGAAGACCCGCTGCTGGGGCGCCCCAATCCAGATCGCGCTATTCCTGCAGCCATCCGTAACCAGGCGCACGAGCCAGTAGTGCTGATGTGCCACGCGCCGGATTTTGCCGACGCGCTTCTGGCCCACCCGGTGGGGCGCGCGATCGATCTGATGCTGAGCGGCCACACTCATGGTGGCCAGGTGCGACTGCCGTTTGTGGGCGCGCTGCAGCTGCCGCCAATGGGACGCAAGTACGTAGAGGGCTGGTTTCCGCTGGGCCCGATGCAGCTTTACGTTAACCGCGGAATCGGCTCCGTGGGGGTGCCGTTCCGTTTCGATTGCCGGCCGGAGATCACCTGCTTTACGCTGCGGGCGGACAAGGGCGAGCCGCCGGTGCTGAAGGTGTAGCCCAGACGCAAAAAGCCCGCTCCGGAGAGCGGGCTTTTGAACTTTGGTAGCGCTAACGGGAATCGAACCCGTGTTTTAAGATTGAGAATCTCACGTCCTAACCCCTAGACGATAGCGCCCCTGTTATCAACGACTTGCGTCGTTGTTCCTGACTTCCTATCCAGTTTACTATCCACTCTGGTAAAATTCAGCTCCAGAACGACCCCAAGTGCGACAGAGGCCGGCTGCAAGTTTTCCCCTCTTCGGGCAAAGGATTCTTGAAGCCTTATGGGTAGTTACGGACAGTCCGTCAACCTCAAACAGTATCGCCGCTTGGACGGAAAATGGCAATTCGTCCCGGTCGTCAAAGAGAACGGCAAACCCAATCCCAAGCTCATCTTGATCGACGGCGAGCCGGTCAGCTCGAAGGGCGGCGTCTTCTACCTCGACTGGCGGGAGAACGGAAAGCGCCGTACCCGGAAAGTGGGCACGAGTCCCCGCGAGGCCCTCGACGCCTGGTACCTCCAGTGCGGCATTCGCACCGGCGAGATCGAGCCCGAAGAGGAGCCGGTCCGACCATACAAGGGGCCGACCATCGAGGACGCGATCCAAACCTACCTGGTCGATATCCGAGCCACCAAAGGCGAGCGGACCTTCAAGGAGTACCGTCGCCAGCTTCAGTGGTTCCAGGCCCGCACGGCGAAGAAGTTCGTCTCCGAGTTGGACCGCTCCGATGCCATGATGATGTTCGCCAAAGGCCGCGAAGAGAGAGTCAAGGGCAAGGCTCTCAACCAGAAGACGATCAACAAGCGCGTCATCATCATGCTGAACGCCATGCGCAGCCAGGGCGCGGTGATCGAGATGAAGCGCGGCGACTGGCCGAAGACCATCGAGAAGAAAGTCGAGATCTACCAGCCCGAAGAATTGAACCGGTTCTTCGCCGCCTGCTCGCCCGAAGAAAAGCTGCTCTTTCAGATCTTCCTGTGCACGGGTTTCCGGGAGCGCGAGGTGGCGACGCTGGCTTGGTCGGACATCCACTGGAAGGAAGGCAAGATCGGCGTTTCAGCCAAATTTGATATCGGCTTCACGCCCAAAAGTTACGAGGAGCGCAGTGTACCGGTGCCCATGGCATTGATTGCGGCGCTACGGGAGCGGAAGAAGCGCAGTAGTTCCCTGCTCGTGTTTCCGACCTCGCCCCATCACAGCCGGCCGGACTACGGCAAAGGCAACAACCCGGACGGGCACTTCCTCGAACTCTGCAAGGAAGTTGCATTTCGCGCCGGCTTGAACTGCGGCCACTGCACGGGCGAATACACCGTGTACGTACTCTCGAACGGCGTTCAGAGCAAGACGAAGCGGGCGTACAAGTGCGATTCCTCGCCGCGGTGCGGCAACTGGTATCTGCACAAGTTTCGGCACACGTTCGCGACTAACATGCTTCAGTCCGTGGACATCCGCAGCCTACAGGTGATGCTCGGCCACAAAAACATCGCCACCACCGAGAAGTACCTGAAGTCCCTCCGGCTCGACCAGCTTCGTGACAGAATCGAATCGTCTCCCTTGGCGGCGTTCCTCGCCTAAGGGGCATTCCATTCTATAGTCAGGGCGGTCATCCAACAATTTGCAATCGGGACCTTCAGTGGTCGAAGCTGTCCTTCTTCAACTGAATGCGTTCGCATCCTATTGCGATTGGGTACAGGAAGGAGGCAGCCCCCACGGCGACCCAATTCACCTTCCGGCGCGCACCTATTTGCGATTTGGCTAGTAAACATGGACAGTAAAGCCGGGTGAAAAGCGCAACTCAAAAAGCATCTCCTACACAACGGCAAATGGCAATTCTTCCCGGTCGCCAAAGTCAACGGGCGTCCCAAGCCGGAACTCGTCATTATTGAAGGCAAACCGCGCCGCGGCACTCCTGGTACCTTCTATCTCCAGTGGCGCGAGAACGGCGTGCGCCGCACTCGGCCGGTTGGGACCTCCCCGCGCGAGGCTCTCGATGCCTGGCAGTTGCAATCCGGCATCCTCGCCGGCGACATCGAGGAGCCCGAAGAAGAGGCTGCGCCGAAGGCGAGCAACTCACGGACGATTCATGCCGCTGTCGATGCCTACCTCACCGAAGTGAAGGCAACCAAGGGCGACGCCACCTGGCGCGCGTACTCGGCGGATCTCGCATGGTTCGAGAAGATCACCAGGAAGCATTACGTGGACCAGCTCGGGCGGTCGGATGCGATGGCACTGTTCGCCGCCGGCCGTGAGGCAGGTCTCAACCAAAAGACGATCAACAAGCGCGTGATCGTCATGCTCCAAGCCATGCGCCGGGCTGGCGCCCATATCCAGCTTCACAAGGGCGACTGGCCGCGGACGGTGGACAAGCGCGTCGAGATCTACGAGCCCGAGGAGATCAGCAAGTTCTTCGGGGCCTGCGATTCCGAAGAGAAGCTCGTTTTTCAGACGTTCCTTTGCACAGGCTTCCGTTCGCGCGAGCTGTCGTGTCTGACCTGGGAGGACATCAACTGGAAGTCGGGCACCCTCAGCGTTCGCCCCAAGCCGGAATTCGAGTTCACGCCGAAGAGCTACGAAGAGCGTGCGGTGCCGATTCCCACCGTGCTGCTGGAGGCGCTACGCGCCCGCTGGAAACAGCGCAATGATTCTCTGCTCGTCTTTCCCACTCCAAAGCACCCGACGCGTAAGAATTACGGCGGCGAAAAGCCCGATGCTCACTTCTTAGAGCTCTGCAAGAAAATCGCTCATCGCGCCAAACTGAACTGCGGGCGCTGCAAAACCGCGCAGGGCAAGTGCGCCGAGGGCCCTTACTGCCAGAAGTTCTACCTGCACAAGTGGCGGCACACCTTCGCCACCCAGATGCTCCAATCCGGCGTAGACATCAAGACGCTGCAAACGCTCCTCGGCCACAAGAACATTGCGACGACGGAAAAGTACCTGAAGTCGCTCCGCCTAGATGATTTGCGGCACAAGGTGGAGGCGTCTACGTTGGCTGGGATGCTGTAGGCTTGTTGCGATCCGGGCCGAGATGCCCGTTTCCGGGGGAGTTAATATTTGCGACTGAAGCTCTGTGTCTCCCCGGCCCTTACTGCGGGGGACCGGACGGACTAGGGGAGTTCCAGCTAAAATTGGAATACTCCCACATCCTGTCGGCAACCGTTCTTAAGGAGATGCAATGCCAAACCTCCTGAAGCTCTTTGCGAGCCTATCCAAACGGACCTCACCGGAAGATGAGGTTCTGAACGATCTGTTGCCGCCTCAGGAGACAATCGAAGGAGCACGCGAATACATCACCGACCTGTGCGCCAAAGCGAGGGCAGGCGACCCTGAAGCCGAGTTTGCGCTAGCAGACGCCTATATAGCCCATTCCCTGGGAGCGATCCTCCGGCCCGATCCCGTCAAGGAAGCCAAGTGGATGAAGAGAGCCGCTGAGCACGGTCATGCGGTAGCCCAGTTGCTTCTCGCGTCAATGTACGCGAATGGCAAAGGCGTGCCGAAGGATGATGTTGCTGCCGCGAAGTGGTGTCTCGCGGCTGCGCAACAGGGCTCGTCGAACGCTGCCTACTGCCTCGGTGACATGTACCGCGCAGGTACGGGCGTATCCCGTAGCGATGAGACAGCCTTGCTCTGGTTTGAGAAAGCCGCGCTAGCTGGCCACCTTGACGCGCAGAACGAGCTTGGACTCTGCTATGGGCTCGGAAAGGGAGTGGCTCAAAATCAGGATGTTGCTGCAATGTGGTTTCGTCATGCGGCAGACCATGGCCACGCGGGAGCCCAACACAATCTTGCCGTGCAATACATGCGGGGGCGAGGGGTAAAAAAGGACCCAAAAGAGGCGCTGAGTTGGATGAAGAAGTCCGCGGAACAGGGGTACGCTCCGGGGCAGTTCAAGCTAGGGAAAGCATACCTGCTAGGGGAGGATGTTCGGAAAAACAAAGCGAAAGGTGAGGAGTGGATTCGGAAAGCAGCAGAGCAAGGCGAAATTGATGCAATGACCGCGCTGGCCAAGTCCTACTACAGTGGTGAACTCCTCGGCAAGAACATTATTGAGGCCGCTAGGTGGTACGAGAGAGCCGCCCAAAAGGGAAACTCGGACGCGCAGTACTGTATTGGTACTTTCTACCGCAACGGAGAAGGCGTCGAGAAGGACTTGAAGGAAGCCGCTCGCTGGTTCCAGGCAGCAGCGGAGCAAGGTCACCCCCGAAGTCAGCTAATGCTTGGCTTGATGTGTGCGCAGGCCGAAGGCGGCATGTCCGGCGAACTCACGGCATACATGTGGATCAAACTTGCCGCCACCTCCGATAAGGATGCACAGGAGTTAGTCGCCAGTGGAGAGCCGAAAATGTCTTCTGCCGAACGAGCCGCCGGGCAGCGCCTAGTTGACGATTGGTTACGAAAGCACGCTGCGAACTAAGATCAACGAGCAGGTATCATTCGATGACAGCGGAAAATGCGGAAAGGCCGAAGATCGAGATTCCACTTGTATGGCGTCGAGTTCTGTTGGTGAATGGCCAGCCCTTCCCTTGGCACCAGCGCCCCGCTCCATACGCCCGTGACAGGGAGTTACTTGAGCATCCACAGGTCTATAAATGGATTCTGCGGGCCGGCGATACGGAGAGAATCTATGTCGGCGAAGCTAGCGCGTTCAACCGAAGGCTTGCGCAATACCGGAACCCGGACAAGGACACAACGGAGCAGCGTATCAAGCGAGCAATGGATGAATGTGAGCAATTTGGTGGCACCGTCGAACTGTGGTTCCTTGAGATCACGACCGGCTCCTTCCAGCTTAACGGGAGAATCATTGACAGGCATTCGATGGGAGACAAGAGCGTTCGTCTGGTTATGGAGAATCTGGCAATCCTCGAAGAGAAACAGAAGAAAACTATACTCCTCAATGTGATCGAAGATAATGCTTACGATGTAAAAGTCGCCGCTATAGTGGGCGACTTGGTGAGCAAACGCGGCAGAGATGCGGCGCTCGATATGATCCGTGGATTGCTGAATTCCGATCCTGCGGGTTAACAGTGCAGGCTTCCGGTCCGGAAGTGTGGTTGTGCAGCATGCGCTAGGTCATGTGAATGGCGGCTGACGTGACTTGGTACTGGAAAGTCGTCTAGTGTTTGCCTATTTCCATATTCCCGGAGCCACGCTGAGTTTTCTGTCACGCCGTTTTCAATCGTCTTGCCGCAGCTGCCAGGGAAGGTTCCTTCTTCGAAAGCCACATCGCGAGTACGGATGGATCGAAGTACCGTGTCCCGCCGATCATCAGTGAGGGGATCTGACGGCGCTGCGCCATCCGATAAATCGAGAAGTGGGATTTCTGCAAAAGCTCAGCCACTTCGCGCACGGTGAGCATCCTGTGCACGGATTCAAGGGCGATCAGAATGTTGTACATCCCTGACGGCTCGGATTTTGCGTCGCTGTGGGTGTCAGCGGAGTTGACCGGGAACTTAGCGGTCGGTGACGCAGCAAGATTGCGATGGGGCGTAGTTGCATTCCGCATGAACGACCCTCCATATCGGCCTAAGGTCAAGCCTTGCCGTAACTCTGACGGTTTGAAGGCAGGTTGTCCAATGACTGCATTGCGCAATCTGATAACTTCCGCGCATTTCAAGAGCATGCCAGGGCATTCCGAAGCATGAGGAACCAAACTTGACAACAAGTGACTTCCCTAGCAAACTGTGGAAAACAGACTCTGTCTGTGGAAAACCTGCACGTTTTTGGAAGAGTTATCAAGCGCCTTGGTGAATCCCTCGCCTGCTGAGGACTTCTTCCTATGCATCGCCATAAATTGTCTTTGGGCCTTGACGATCTCCGTGTAGTTGTCGCTCTTGCGGAGGAGCTGAACTTTCATCGTGCTGCGCGCAGGGTTGGAATGACTCAACCCGGTGTCACCCGAGCATTGTCCCGAGTTGAGCAGCACGTCGGCGCCCGCTTGTTCGAGCGAAGCCGTAGCAAGAATCAAAGTGTCATTCCCACTGATGCCGGCAGTCTTTATGTTGAGCGCGCCAGATTGGCAATCTCTCACTCTGAGAATGCCGCGGTCGCCGCGCGCGAAACATTGAATGGAACTGAACACCGAGTCACGGTGGGAAAGTCGGTATTCACGGACCGGCGGTTGCTTACGATTCTCCGCTCGCTTGAACTCCCACTTTATCCCCGGCTGGAGGTTCTGCTCCACACACAGTCTCCGGGCGAGCTACCGGCCTGCGTGCGTAGCGGCGAATTCGATCTCGCCATAGTCAGCAATCCCGTGGACGATCCCTTCCTGACCGGCACAATCATTCGGTGTATTCCGTTCACCGTCGTGCTGAACGCAGAGCACAAGTGCGCAAAACAACCAACCGTGACCCTGAAGGATCTCGGGGCAACGCCCTGGGTATTGTTCGAACGTCATCTCCACCCCGCGCTCTACGACAGGTTTCTTCATCGTGCGCACGAGCTCGGAATCAAGGTAGATCGCATTCGCCACATCGCGGACGCAGAAGAGGCCTGTGAGGTGGTGAGTCTATTCGGCGGCGCAGCGTTCCTCAGTCCGCAGGGAGCCGAACGGGCCGCGACAGAGGATCTCGCTCTCTGCTCTTTGGCAGAGCGTGAACTTCTCCTGAAAACGCATATCCTTGCGCGTGCCGACAATGGTTCCAAACTCGTCGCAGAACTGGTCCGAACATTTGTGAGGCGCCTCAAACAAGGCGGACTGTACCAGCCTGAGCTGCTTCGCCCCGACCGGGTCGAGGCGGTTGACGACAAAATGTGCGCTGCCTGAGTCCCTCCATTTGCCTAAATAGCGCCCTGCCAGCTCTTTCGAAATCGCCCCGTCCGAGTCCAGTGGGCATCTTCGCTTGATATTCGCCAACAATCAGTGTCTGCGGGAGGACTGGAATGGGGTTGGACATCGGCGGATACAAGGAGTGCCCTGATTGGCCGAAGATGGGGTCGTCGCTGCTGATCGCCACTTTGCCTAATCCTCGCCGGTCCGCACGGCGAAATGGCCGACCTGAAAAGATCAGCACTTGAGCAACCGCGAATTGGACGATGAAATCGAGTTCGCCGCCATGGCCGCCAGACGCGTCATAGTGCACCTGATGTCGGCGTGCGAGACGATCTTTCCCCGGCGCAAGGAACCTTGGTACCAGCCGAATGACGAGGATGTGCCAACGTAAATGTGGCTATCTTTTGTCAAGCGCTGGGAAGAGCGACGTCGCCCAGGAAGCCGGAGCCAATCCTAGAATTGTCCGCCGCTCCACTCCGGGCATGGCTGCAGCCTACAATACGCTTATCTGAAAATGATTGGGACTGCCTTGCCACTAAACGCCGGTAACTTTATCACTCGTTGGCAACAGTCGTCGGCGGCGGAGCGCGCCAACTATGCGCTGTTCCTCTCCGAACTGTGCGACTATCTGGACCTGCCGCGCCCGGACCCCACTCAGGCGGACGAGGCTGCCAACTCCTATGTAATCGACAAGGCCGTTTATTTCCAGAATCTCGATGGTTCCTCGACAACAAACTACATCGACCTGTACAAACGCAACTGCTTCGTTCTCGAAGCGAAACAGGGGAGCAATCCGCAGCCCAATGCTGCTGCAACTCTTGGTACGCCAAAAGAACCTCGCCGAATGAAGCGCGGCACCGCTGTCCGCGGAACGCATGGTTGGGATGAGGCTATGCTGGCGGCCCGCGGCCAAGCCGAACGGTACGCTAAAGCATTGCCTATCTCCGAGGGCTGGCCTCCTTTTCTCGTGGTTGTCGATGTCGGACACTCCATCGAGTTGTATGCCGACTTCTCCCTGACAGGCAAAGCGTATCTGCCCTTTCCTGATCCCCGCACATTCCGCATTCTTCATGAGCAACTGGAGCAGGTAGAAATCAAGGAGCGCCTTCGGGCCGTTTGGCTCGATCCGCTTTCCCTCGACCCGTCGCGCGAAACGGCCAAAGTTACGCGGGAGGTCGCCGGGAAACTCGCCATCCTCGCGCGCAATCTCGAACTTCACCATCCTCCCAAGCAGGTCGCGGAATTCCTAACGCGCTGCATCTTCACTTCGTTCGCTGAGGACGTAAAACTCCTCCCGGAACGTAGCTGGCTCAATCTGCTTGAAAGCCTCCGTGTCGATGTGGCCAACTTCCCGCCTATGGCTGAAGCCTTATGGCAGACCATGAATGAGGGCGGTTTTTCTCCCATCCTCCGCGCGCACATCCTCAAGTTCAATGGCGGGCTTTTCGAATCCACCAAAGCCCTGCCGCTCACCCCAGATCAACTCGGCCTGCTTATTGAAGCTGCCGATTCGCGCTGGCGCGATGTTGAACCGGCCATCTTTGGCACATTGCTCGAACGCGCGCTCGATCCCGACGAACGCCATGCACTCGGAGCGCACTATACGCCGCGTGCTTATGTCGAACGGCTCGTCATTCCAACGCTTGTGGAGCCACTTCGCGATGACTGGCGCAGCAGCCAGGCGGTCATCGCCGAACTGATCAACGCCGGTGACCGGGAGGCGGCCATTGAAACCGCACGGGCCTTTCACCGCCAGCTCTGCTCCACGCGCGTGCTCGATCCCGCGTGCGGCTCCGGCAATTTCCTTTATGTTTCGCTCGAACACATGAAGCGGCTCGAAGGTGAAGTGCTTGAAACCCTGCACGCTCTTGGCGAGACGCAGCAGTCGCTTGAGCACACCGGCCTGACCGTAGACCCGCACCAACTCCTCGGCCTCGAACTCAATCCCCGCGCAGCCGTTGTTGCCGATCTCGTTCTCTGGATCGGCTATCTGCAATGGCACTTTCGTACGCGCGGCGATGCCCAGCCGCCCATCCCCGTTATCAGCAACTTCCACAACATCGTTGAAGCGGACGCACTGCTCACATGGAAGAAGAGAGTACCCCTGCTCGATAAAGATGGCAACGCCGTCACCCAGTGGGATGGCGTCACGACTAAGAAGCACCCGACAACCGGACAGGACATCCCGGATGAGACCGCGCGTGTCCTTACGTTTGAATACCTGGATGTCAAGCAGGCCAAGTGGCCGGAGGCGGATTTCATCGTCGGCAATCCACCGTTCATCGGCGGAAAGGACATTCGCGCCGAACTCGGCGATGGCTATGTGAAGGCGCTGCGAAAGGCTTATGACCTGGTACCCGACAGCGCGGATTTGGTCATGTATTGGTGGCAGCGGGCTGCGGAGCTCGCCCGCGCCGGCAAGATTCGACGCTTCGGCTTCATCACCACGAACAGCTTGCCCCAAGTTTTCAATCGAAAGGTTGTCGCACAGAATCTCGATGCGGCTTCGGACTCGAAGCTGGCCCCGCTCTCGCTCATCTTCGCGATTCCCGACCATCCCTGGCTCAAATCCGCACTGATCGACGGGCAGGCGGCAACCGACCACGCCGCCGTGCGCATTGCCATGACGGTTGGAGAACGTGGCGAGCATGTCGGCCACCTTTACCACGTGAAGAGCGAAGGGGATACAAGCTCCGAGGGCACCGATGTGGAGCTGGTGGAGGAGACCGGGCGTATCTTCGCCGATCTGCGGATTGGCGTCGATGTGGCTGGCGCGATGCCGCTGAAATCAAATGAAGGCCTATGCTGCCCAGGAGTCAAACTGCATGGAGCCGGCTTTATCGTCACACCAGAGGAAGCCGCTGCACTGGGACTTGGCCGCATCTCCGGGCTTGAGAAACACATTCGGCCTTACCTGAATGGGCGTGATCTCACCGGTACTTCGCGAAATGTGATGGTGATTGATCTCTTTGGCCTCAATGCTGGCCAAGTCCAAAAGCATTTTCCGGAGGTTTATCAGCGCGTCTACGACTTGGTAAAACCAGAACGAGATCAAAATCGACGAGCCAGTTACAGCGACAAATGGTGGATCTTCGGAGAGCCCCGATCAGCTTTTCGACCTGCCCTCGTGGGATTAAGTCGCTACGTTTCCACAGTGGAAACTGCCAAGCACCGTGCTTTTGTATTCCTCGATACCACCACGCTTCCTGACAACATGCTGGTCAATATCGCCAGTGCCGACGCATTTCATTTTGGAGTTCTTTCGAGCAAGATTCATATCCAGTGGGCATTAGCGGCGGGCGGAACGCTCGAGGACCGGCCGCGCTATAACAAGACGAGATGTTTCGACCCGTTTCCATTTCCCGATGCCAGTGAAGTACATAAAGGCGCGATCCGCGATATAGCCGAGTACCTGGATGCACATCGCAAGCGCCAGCAGCAACTTCATCCCACACTCACGCTTACGGAGATGTACAACGTCCTTGAAATGCTCCGCGCCAACGAGGAACTCACGGCCGAGGATCAGAGTACCTACGAGATGGGCCTCATCGGAATCCTGCGCCAAATCCATGACGAGCTAGACGAAGCCGTATTCGCCGCGTACGGATGGTCGCCGAATCTCACCACAGAACAGATACTGGCAAAAATCGTGGCCCTGAATGCCGTACGCAGATCGGAAGAAGCATCCGGCATTGTCCGCTGGCTTCGTCCCGAATTCCAGGCGCCAAACGCTCCGGCGATGCAGCAGACGCTCGGCGGCCTCGTCCCCATCGAAGCACCGGCCGTCGCGCGTTGCAAGCAGCCTTGGCCGGCAACTCTCACTGATCAATTCCGCGCCATCAAAGACGCTCTCCGCGCAACTCCATTCCAGACTCCTCAGCAAATTGCCTCAGGGTTCAAGCCCGCCAGTCGCAGGCGCGTTCAGGAAATTCTCCAAACCCTCACGGCGCTAGGTCAGACCCGCCAAGTGGAAGATAAATATCTCTTGTAACTGGCGGGCATGGACGAAGATCATGATTCCGAGATCCATCGAGGTTCGATCTGGTGTAGCCCGACGAACATTTGGCTATGGCTATGACATTCTCTAAAGAAGCGGACAATCAATTGCCTGCTACTGGGCCGGCAGGGCCAATCCCCCATCCGGCCTATTGCACGCCGCAGTGCTATGCAAAAGGAATCCGTGACCGCGCACGGTTTTGTGAATGTAAAGGCTGTGGCAGCAAGGCACACGGGCGAGGAAAGAAGTATGCATTCGATCACGGGTATCTCAAGTATTCACCGCCTGGTTCTCGCAAGCCGCCACTCGGCCAAGAGCCACTCTTCCCTGAAGCCAATACTTCGCCGGAAGATATTTTTGTGGACTTGGGTGAATGATTGTCGGCCAGAGCGTGTGGACGGCTTTCTGCAATCACTCACCGCCCTTGTCACAACTGCGAGGTGCACGCAATTGCATCCTCAATCGGTAGGCGTAAAGCATCCCGGGCATTTTTCCTGTCGATGCCACCGGAAGTCGTTGAGCGAATATGACGAAGCAGATTGACGGCAAGCAGGAAATTGGTGGCGTCCCCATCCTCAGAGTGCGCGATTGGCTTTCAAGAGACAGCATGAGGACGAAGAGTTGCCTTGTTGCCTGTTTCCACCGCTGGAAGCTAACTCGCTACGAGCCTGAGGAACAGATCAGTCATCGGGTGGACAAACTGATGAATGCTCTCTTCAACCTTGGCTATATCGTCCAAGAGGAGAAGCAGTTTCCTGATGAATCTCACTTCTACAGGCTCACCAAACTCGGCGAGGAATTCGCGCGTGCGTCTGGAGCGAAAAGACTGAAAAGAGAGACGGCGGCGCAAACGCTAGAGAGGTTTATGTCCCGAGTTGCCAAGGTGAATGCCGATGCTCGCTTTCTGGTGCGCGTGACGCGGGTTGTCGTATATGGCAGCTTTGTTCGCGGAGAGGAAACAGTTGGTGATCTCGATCTTGCTGTTGGCTACGAATCGAAAGTGACGGGCGAGGAACGAAAGGAGGCGTTCAAGAAGCACTTCAAGGCGAGCGGAAGGGTTGGCCGGGGCCTTTTGGATGTGTGGCAGTGGCCTGAGCTTGAAGTGAAGCTTTTTCTCAAGAACCGGAAAAGGACAATCAGCCTGCATAGTTTTTATGACTTTCAGACCATGCCGAAAGCCGACAACTTTAGCTATGAGGTGCTTCTCGGTGATCCGGAGAAGATCAAGGCTGATCTCCTGGAGGGCGAGACAATGGAGAAGGCTGAAGCATTCTGATGACGGTCCCGGTAAAGTCAGTCCCTCCGGCGGTTCGCGAGTCAATTCCGCCGCGTCTCACGACCCAGCAAATCGGTCGCATGGGAGACCTACTGGTCCAATATGAGCTCCTCCGCCATGGACTCGACTCGGCCCCGATGACAACGGATGCCGGGGTCGATTTGGTTGCCTATTCAGGAGTGCAAGGACGGTCTTTCACAATTCAAGTAAAAAACAATCTCGCGCCCAAGCCGGGAGGTGGGAAGGGAGCGCCGGCAATTGACTGGTGGGTGAGCGAGGACTGCCCTGCAGAGTTCTTCGCATTTGTTGATCTTTCTTCTCGTCGGGTGTGGCTCTTCACCAAACAGGAACTCGTGACCGCCGCCCAGCTGCGGTCCGGCGGCAGGATGCACATCTATATGTATACGGACGCGGGTTCAGAATCCCTCGCTTACGCGCGTCATGGTGACATCCGATTCTCTGAGTTTCTCTTTGAAAACCGAGTATCTTCCCTATTTCAGTGACCGGCGAGCAATCTTTCTCAAATCAAAACCCAGCGTCTTATCGAACCCAACTCCATTCGATACGTATCCCGGAACCTCACGATGGCAACTCCCAGGAAGTCCGAAGTCGGCCATGGATTGGATCTCGCCATCCTACTGATTGGCATTTTCGCGAAAAAGCCACCCGACAAGAGAGGTTGACCGCGCAGGGCGCGGAAATTGGCGAATTCTTGCGCATTCGGCGGGTGATTACCTCCTATCCTGATCATTGAGGATCATTTTCTAGACTGCGGAGCCTCTTTTCGCGCTACTGGGGGAACATGTACATCGGGTCTTTGCAATTGTGCTCCTCTGCGAAGAAACTCGGAACTCGCTCCTGGCCCCAGATCTTTTTCCCGGCACGATGCGGATGCTTGCGAAAATGCTCGTTGCGCTCTTCGATGTACCGATCGATTGCTTCAGTCGCCGCGACCGGCGAAGGGTAGTCGCTGTTGTGGATGATGGCTCGGGCCATTCCACTAAACACCGACTCGATAACGTTTAGGAACTGCGCACCGGCAGGAAGCGGCATTGATTTGATAACCGGTGCGCAGTCCATCTCTGCCGTCGAGTTAACCTTCTCCAGATGCTCTG
Source organism: Acidobacteriota bacterium (assembly GCA_046566985.1). GTDB lineage: Bacteria > Acidobacteriota > Terriglobia > Terriglobales > Acidobacteriaceae > Telmatobacter. Next base: position 277,094 of record JBKICT010000011.1, read on the forward strand.
ACAACTCTTTCGAAATATGCCAAGAGGCGGCGTCCCAAGAAAGGTACAGGGTCCGATAGCCCTGATATTTCGACCGGAGCACATCGGCAAGTTTTATCATTTCGCCGGTGTTCTTCTTGCGTGAGTAGAAGTGTGTCAGTTGATTGGATGACAGTTCAAGAGCGGCTGTAAGAATCAGATAGCCCTTCGACTTCTGCCACTGAGGGACAACATATTGTTCGCCAGGAGCTACGCGCTTGAGGCCGCCCTTTTTCTTGACTGCAAATGGCCCGTATTCGTCAACTGAGAAGAACGCTTCGTCGTTGCCAAGTCCGGCCAGCGTCTTCTTGATTCGGTCAACCTTTTCGCGATATTCAGGGTCGTTGCTCGTCAATACTCGTCGCGCGAGCCGCCACTTCCATCCGGCTTTAACGATGATTTCTCGAATGACGTCGCAGCTGATGGAGTCGTTGTATTCGGTACCCAATGCGGTCCTCAAATCCTCCAAACGCCAACTCGTGCGGTTGAATCCGTATGCTGATGGCGGACAATGAAGCACCGCGAAAACGGCGTTCTGGACTGCTGGAATGCAGGCCTTCTTGTCGCTCCGAGGCTTCCTAAGAAACAGCAATTCGGTGCCTCCCTTTCGGAATACCCTCCAATAACGGAACAATGACCCGCTCGATATTTGCAGAAACGAACAGATGGGCGAAGAGTTGATGCCGCGTGCATACGCGAGGACAGCCAAAGCTTTATTGCGGACCGGTCTCTCTCCCTTTGTGGCAGCCAAAAAAAGAGACTTCAGCTCGTCAGGAGCCAAGCCCTTCAATTCTCCTGCAAGGAATTCGAGTGTCATTGTTCCCTGCATGATGCTCTGCATCCAGTCGAAAACTTGCTCCTGTGAGCTGCTCGGCCGTCTCGGGTGGAGGGAGAGGCGAAGCGGTAACGATGCACCTCTATTTTCTGGCGCCGCCGTTTCAGGCAACGAGAGCACGGGATCACTCTGAACTGCGGATGACGCCTTTGAGGCTTTGCCGCGAAGATTCGTCGATTTGCGGCTCGGGCTTAGCCCAGCATCGGCACGCGCCTGCCGAATATACTCTTGAACTACCGTGTAGCCTCCGCTAAATCCGTGCACGTCGCGCAGCCTCTGTAGGACTTGCATCGCCGTGGTCCGGTATTTCTTTGGAATATTCGCGTCCTCCTTGAGAATTTGATCGATCACGCCAATCCAGGGACGCAGAGTGGGTCTCAGGTGGTGACCCTCCTCGATTCTCTCCGTTGCGCTCGGTGGAGGCGCTTGCGGAGTAAAGAAGGCCACGATCTTTTGAACTGCTTCGCCTGTGAAGATAATCTGGATAGTCGGCGCCGTCCGAGAGTGTCTGTTCGAGCTAGCGTCACGCCGTTTTCCTTGAGTTTGTTTCGGTTTGGCTGGCATTAGATTTCCTCCTCGCCGCCGACTCTTCGCGGCTTCGAAAGTCTTTTCCGCGTGGGAAAGACGCTTGCCTGAGTACCATTGGCGTGAATGGCGATATCATTCTACTATCGGCAAGAAAGCAACTCTGATGCCCCGGCCGGCGCATCAGAGTCGACCGCGAAGTCTTGGACAGTTCCGCTTGTCTGGGATCACGCTATCGAAACGAATGCCGAAGATGTAACAGACGCGATTGACTCGGGGCGAAAATGGCTCTCAAGGCGTTGGTCAATTGGAAATTGATGAGTGCCGAAGACATTCCTCTCGACGAGTGGAGAGCCATCCAAGCTCAAAAGCCCCCGATTCGCATGTTTTGCTGCCTTACCCAGGGCTACATGCGAGTTCGTGAGGAGCACCAGGAATTCGTTCATTATCGGAGGTCAGAGGAGTGCTTGGGACGCCCAGATTCTCCCAGCCACGACCTCTTAAAGATTGCTGTGAGAAACGCAGCCAGGGCAAGTGGATGGTCCGCTGAAGTCGAGGAGCCTGACCCGGCCCCGGATCGAAAATGGATTGCCGACGTTCTTGCCTGTAAGGATACCGCTCGGGTCGCCTTTGAAATCCAGATTTCGCCAATTACAAAAGAAGCACTGTTACGCAGACAAGATGTGTACGCAAGAAGCCGCGTGCGTTGTTGCTGGTTTGTAAAGGGTTTCCTCGCGGACGGGTTCATCTCTCGACCCGAAAGGCGAAGCCCTATATTCAAGCTGATTGAGGACCAAGAAGCAGAACTGGGTGCTCCCCGCCATTTCGTTAGCATAATACCGGGGCAGCGTATTCCTCTTAAAGAAGCTGTAGGTTCTCTCTTGCGCGGGGAATTTAAGTGGCGGCCGGTTCGTCGTACACGTAGAAACGAAAAAGTCGTTATCCTCCGTGTCGATGAGTGCATGAATTGTAAACATCCACTTGGCATGTTCATGGTCGAAGCGGAACTGAGCGAATGCGGCTCGATTCCAAAGCAAGCTCAGGCACAACGTAGCTTGCTCGACGTCGCGGTCCAAGACGCAGTTGAACGGTATGTCGGCGAGCATCTCGAGGTGGATTTCAGCATAAGTTATCCGCGCTTAATGGCATGTCCTCGGTCGCGGATCGAAGACATTTACTTCACCTGCGGACACTGCAATGAAATTATCGGATTCGACCGGCACGACTGGTACTGGAGTAGACATTCGAGCAGAATAGCGGAAATTGCGTTGCCACAAACGGCAAGCGTGGCGAGCGATCCGCATTGGTGCTATTCAACGGTCGGCGATTTCTGCGGCTGAAGATCGAGCTACTTCCTTATCGACGGCGTAGTGACTGATATGCGGGCCTAAACTAACCGCAAGGAGAGACGCCGAACGAGTCCAATTCAAATCTCTAGTCCAACCGGGATTTGTTCGTACCCGTCGGGTGGGCGGATGTTGCCGCTCGTGCACGGCAGGAGCTACGCATGAGGGTGGGAAGACGGGCGGGAGGATAGAAGAATGCGGGACCAGTGGTTGCAGGTCCCGCATAAAAGTCTGGACCGAGTTGACCGACTACGCGGCTGCGGCATTTCTATGGGTCTTTGCTTGCTGCTTTGCCGATGGCTCCGGCGCGGGCTTCTTCGCCGTCTTTGGTTTTTCTTTTGTCACGAACTCCTGCTTGACCTTGGCGGCTATGGCATCGGTGTCCACCTTGTATACGGCAGCGGCCTCCTTCAATACCTGTGCCGTCTGCTGACGCGCGGTCGTTAGCACGATGGCTAGTTCAACCAAGACGCTGCCCAAAACGCTTTCTTCTGACCGGCGCAGGTACGCGCCGAACAGCTTGGCAAATGAACCGCTGCCCTTCTCGCGCTTGATGCCGCGATGCCGTGCAACGATCTCAAGGCGGGACTCGTCCACGAGTGCGGCTAGACGCTCGGCGATGAACAGCAGGTCACGCTTCATCAACCGCACGGGTACGGCGGCGGAGATGGCAGCGAGAACGCGAATGCCGGTTGCGTTGGCAATCGCCGCAAACCGGCGCTGCTTCTCCTGCTGGGCTTTGATTGCGGCGTCAACGCCTGCACGCCGCTGTTGCTTTTTCGGGTGGTGAACAGGGCAGTCGGGATTGGCACAGACCTTGCGGATTTCGCCTTTATCCGGTCCATCGGCAACGATGGCCTCGGTCATGTGCTTGCATGTCTTGAACTCCGGCGCTTCCTGCTGGTACTTGTTCTTGGGCTTCTCCTGCCGAATCTCGACGTACTGATTGCGGGCTACGACTGGACTGCCTTCGGCAGGTTTGGCGAAAGCTGTGCTGATCTGTACGAGCTTGGGTTTGGCTGCGACTGTCTTTTTTACGTGCGCATCCAGCTTGGCAGACCAGCACGCCGGATCAGAGCAGGCATCGGCGCGGTCACTGATCCCGGCAAAGAGCAGCTTGTTGTGTCCGGTACGCTTGGGGCAATCAACGCAGCTTCCGGCTGCCGGGACAAGTTCGGCGTCCTTCCGATCAAAGGGTGCGTCTTTGAGGATGAGCATGACGTTCTGCTCAATCCACTGCTGGAGATGGCGGACGGGCAGCAGAACCTTCTTCGGCTTGTTCCCGCCGTACGTCTCGGTATGGCAAGCGGCGAGGGCCTGTTCCTGCTGGGGAGGTTGTAGGCGGGCCAATAGTAGTGCATGGCCCACGCCAATTTCATCCCGGTAGAACGCTTCGACCGCTGCCGGGATGAGGTCAACCAGTTTAAGGCGAGTTGCCACGAATGAGGCCGGTTTGCCGGTTTTCGCGGCGATCTGCTCGATGCTGTACTTCGGCTCCTCCAGATTGAGAAGCGCCCGGAAGCCTTCGGCTTCCTCCATCGGGTGTACGTCGCGGCGCTGCAAATTCTCTACCAACTGCGCTTCCAGCACCTGTGCGTCGGTCATCTCGCGGATGCGGACGGGGACGGTTTCGGATTCGGCGATCTGCGCGGCGCGGTAACGCTGCGCTCCAAAAACGATTTCCAGATGCTCGTTCCTGGGCCGAACCAGCAATGGCTGCAAAAGGCCATTGCTGCGGATGCTCTCGGCCAATTCTTTGAGGAATGCCTTGTCAAAATGGCGGCGGGGGTTGGTTGGGGATTCCTGCAACATCGTAAGAGGTACGTTGCTGTATTCGGTGGCGTCGAAAACCTGTGTCGTCATAAACTAGAGCTCCTTTCGAGCGGTTGAGAGGAAAAGGCACGGAGCGGACAGACGGGCCGCGTCCGCCCCACACTGAGGGCGGACTAGCCGCGAATCGACTTGTCCGTGAATGCTTCGAAGAATCCCTGAGCGCGGAGATTCTTGTCCCAAAGTCGAGCGAACTGGCGGTGTTCCTCGTAGAGATTGGGCGCAACAATGTAGTTGTCGCCCTCTCGATAACGGGAATACTGCTCAACGCCCATGTAGTCGCTGCGGAAGTAGTAGACGGAAGGCTCCAAGCCTGACAGCGGTGGCTTCGACAACTCGAAACACAACTCCGGGTCGCGCATCAGGTCGCCGTTCTGTTCGCCGTAGTGCGCGACAGAGAGCGCGGGCAGGTTCAGGGGTCCAAGTTCCGGCGTGGCTTCGATGACCAGCGCCATATAGGGCGGGTTCTCGATTTTAACTGAGAGCGTGGGCCGGTATCCCCCGGCCCGCGCCAGAATGCGGAGGATGGTTTTCATTACGCCACCTCCGCAACTGCTTCGGTTGGTTGTTGGCGAGAGCGCCGCGCCCGCCTGGACGCTGGCTCCGATGCGCTTTCCGGTGAAAACTCGGGCGGCTCCGACGAGGCTGAATCCTGAAAGCTGATCGCCCCGAGGATCACGCCAGCAGTGCGCTGGATGAACTCAAGGCTTTCGGCCAAAAGGCGCGTGTCGCCGTTGTACATCTGGATGTAGTCGCTCGAAGCCTTGCCCATTTCCAAACCGATGGCTTGGCCGACCACGAAAGCCACGGCCTCCGCTTCGGTTTCGCGCACGGTGGGAGTGGTGATTGTGCGCCGCTCGGCCCGGTGCAAAAGCTCGTGCGCCGTCTCGTGGACCAGCGTCACGAACTCCTCGGCCTGCGACTGACCTGGCAGCAATGCGATCTTGCCGCCGTAGCTCACTCCCAAGGCAGGGGCAATGCGCTCGTTGAACTCAAGCGCGATATTCTGGATTCCGAGAAAGCCAATCAGGCGATCCCGGTACGCGCCCACTTCGCCGTTGATGGTGCGGTCGAACTCTGGCAGGTCCGCGCCCTCGGTCTGTGAAATGTCGAAAACGTGTACGACCCGGAAGCCGATCAGAACTGGAGCGGGCTTGGTGTTGGTTTCGTTCTCCGCCTCCTGTCTGGGGTCGGGTCTCCTGCGGCGGTGGCCGATCATTGGGGCGAGAATCTGGATACCCTTCTCGCCCCGTTTCACGAACCGGCCAAGCTCCCGCCATGTGCCGTATCCTGCAACGTGCTTGGCGGTGGGTTTCTGCCGCGCGATGGCAAGAATGTTGCCAAAGCTGTAATTGTGGAAACGGGCCATCGCCGCCAGATATGCGGTCAAGGTTTCGCTCTTGCCCGCCCGCACTTGCTCGATGAGGTAATCGACAGCCTGCTTGATGATGAGTTGGGTTGGATTGTCGCGCTGCGCTGTCCGCCCCTGATAGGGTGAATCGCTCACGGTGCGCTGCGCCGCATTCTTCCTGTGCGGCGCGGCAGGGATGCTGGTTGGGCCATTGCTGGCGGTCGTGGCTGCGATGCCGGTTGTGCCGATGTTCTGCTCCATAATGTTGCTCCTGTGCTCAAGCCCCGTCGGGGCCGATTGGCGTCCAGAAGCGAGGAGCGTCTCAAACGAAATTTTTTTCGTTGAGTGCCCCCGCTTCATGGCTCTTGCGACGGGCGGAGGCGGAAGGTTCGGTCAAGGGCGCCGTTCTTTTGCGTTCATCGCAGCGCAGCGGAGACCCTTGACGGGTTCTTCCGCCTTTGCCAAGCCCGTTGCCTGAAGCGGGGGCACTCGTACGAGAAAGAAATATGGGGCTATTCCTCTGGGGCATTGCGGGGTCGAACGGGCCCGCCTGGATGGGTCGGCCCGGGAATCCAGGCAAAGGGGACCGGGAGTTGGAGAAGGGCTTTGCAGCATTCCCTGTCTCCCCCAAAGGCCGATGGAGTACCTCTTTCCGGGAATTTTCTGGGGAAGTGCCCGAGTTCTCGGCCTAATATGGTTGAATACAGGAAACCAAACGATGTTGGGCCTTCTCGTAGCTGTCCTGCTGGCGGCGGTAGGACTCTCTCTCTTTTATCGGCTTTCACCAGCTGCCAAGCTAAGAGCGCGGCTACGGGAGGCTTTATCTCCATTTGAAGATTTGGAATCGGATGTTCGTCGCCTAGAGCAAACTCTGAAACAGGAAATCGAATCGCTCACAACTTCATACATTCAGGGAGTTCACGCCGCGCGCATTAAAGCGATTCCAGTTGACGAGTTGAAGAAGCACGCGACCGGAATGCGGTTACAGGCGCTCAAGGACCTTGGGATACGCACAGTCGCGGACCTGGAGGGATGGAGCGAATTTAGGGTTTCGCAGGTTCGGGGGGTGGGGCCGAAATCGGCGTACGCTATTGTTCACTCCGTAGCTGCGGTGATTGCAGCGGCGAAAGCGATTCCCATTCCGGCGCCTTTAGTTCCCTTCTCGGCGGAATCTGAGCGTCAGCTAATGCAGGCGCTATACCGCGAGCGTTGGTTTGCAACTCATGTTTCCGATCAGGCTGCTGCTTTTACGACCGTCGTTCTCTCAAATAAATCGATGCGGGATGCCGTTCTAGCGAAGACCACATTCAGCAGGTGGGTTTGGAAGTTTGGCGGGAACGACACCATCCGACGGTGTATCGAAGAGGGCGAGGCGCAGATCACGTCTTTGGCGGACCGGCCGTTGCAAGAACAGAAGGAAAGCCTATCGAAATTGGTTTCAGAATGTAGAAAGCTTTGCGCCAACCGTGTTCCTATCGAGTCAATTGTCCAAGATTTCAATCAAGAGCAGGCTTTCTATGTTGGTTATCTGAGCAAGAGATTCACGGCGACAAAGAGGGCGATTCCAGAAAACTCTCCACCTCCCGAGATCACTGCGATTCCGCCAGCCGGAACGGTCCACGTCGAGTTTGGCCGAGTAGTTCCCGGGCCCCCGCCCCAGCCCTCCGGAGCAACTTCGAGCAGTTTGGATGGGGCCGCCAGAACAGCGCCACTGGAAAGATTATTCTCGGTTTCCGTCGGTTCAGCTTCGGGCCGTACCCCGACCACCTTCACTTTGCCGCCGCCTCCGCGAACTATCGAGACGTCCGATTTAAAGTGGCTGAATAGAGGAGAGTCCGTTGATATTCAGGGTCATCGGCTCACTCACGGGCTCATCTACATCGGCAAAGGCACAGATGAGGAAAAGCATTACGCGATTAACCCGCGCCTCTCGGCACAACTCGGAAATCAGTCATCTCCAGATGCAAACGGCTATTACTCCAGCTATTCCTTGTTTAGTCCGGAGAAACGCGCTCTCTATTTGAAATGGCTGGCGGAAGGAGCCTCGACATCCACAGATTCCAGCTTTGCGATGCTGTATTTCTATGGAATCGAGCGGCGGCTTCTCGATCTTTTACAGAAGCGAATTACAGATGTGGCTGGCGATGAGGATGGACAGCTTCTCCAGGAAGTTCACCGGCTGGCAAATCTTTTCAAGAACTCTGCGGGAAGTGTCACTCAGTGCTGCCTGCGCCTCTCTGATTTTGCAGCAGCCTGTGCCTTGGACAGGAATCCAGTTCCACAGCTGCCTGCCGGATGGATCAAGACTTGGGAACTCCCGTTCATCATTCGATACGGAATTGGCTGGTTCATGAGAGAGCGCAAGCCTATTCCGATGGAATGGGCCCTGCGCTGGGCGTACGCAGAGCCCACAATCTATCTTCGGACTCCGGCGACACGATGCCCTCAGGAGTATGAAGCCGCATTCGCGGTTGTATATCGAAAAAGATGCGGAGATGGGCTGACATTATCGGCAAACAAGACAAAGCTGAAGCTGACTTATCAACCTGGCTGGCCAATGCATTTCGGCAAAGAGATTCGGTATGAGTTTTCCAACATTCCGGACGTCGCTGCCCTCACGGCACCGCAACAGACGCTGAAGGAACTAGTGGAACAAGCGACTGCCGAGATCGACGAATTCAGCCGCTACCTTGGGAGAAATCCGGCAAAATCGGGATCGTTGGAAGCATACCTGAATCTTCCTTCCGCTCTTTGGCCTCCGGCCGCCAAGGAACGGTGGCTTCAATTCTCAACTTCTTTTGTGGAACCCGTTCAACCGCTCGTTCTTGAGTCTTTACTGCGCGAGCTCGATCCTTCTTCGGACCCGAACGCGACCAGACTGACCGATATCGCAGGAAACCTAAGCAGCGCCTTGGTTGGATTCGAGCCAGACATTCTCTCGGGCGCACGCCGCCCCAAGGCATCCGATTTGATCGTCCTTTTTCCGCTTACCTCCAACATTCCCGCGGAGCGAACAACACTCGAGTACAAAGGAGCCTCGCTGATGACCTCACTTTCGGCGTGCGTGGCCCTTGCCGACGGACATGCGAGCGAAGATGAGGCAGCAGCCGTGGAAAAGATGATCGCGTCGTGGGATCATCTTCACATTGATCTCCGTACTCGGTTACGTGCCCAATACCGGCTCCAAGTGCGGAACGGAATTTCGCTGGCAAATCTGAAATCCCGTTTCGCCAATCTCACGGCCGATGGACGACTGCAAATGGCCTTGGCCCTATGCTCCTTGGCGGCAGCGGACGGTAATATCGCAGCAGCCGAAGTGAAGCTTCTGGAGCAGATTTACCGCGCAATGGAGCTAGACCCGCAGCTACTCTATTCGCATCTCCATTCTGGTCGGCAGACTCACAATAAGGCGGATGGGAACCTGGAGGTCGGGCGCCCGGGGTACAAAGTGGATACGGCCCGCCTGGAAGCTCTGAGACAAGAAACGGATCAGGTAAGTGCACTGTTGGCCGGGGTCTTTACAGAGGACGAGCCGCCAAGTTCCTCGACTGCGAATTCGTATAACGGTGCCACGCAGGTAGATGACACGACTCAGGAGATATTGCTGCCCGGACTCGATGAGAAGCATCAACAGTTCCTGGCAGAGATGCTGCGTAAAGCCTCCTGGACGAGAGGAGAATTGCAGGCCATTGCCGGGCGTCTGCAGATTATGCTAGATGGAGCCCTGGAGCGCATCAATGATGCCGCTTTCGATCTGCTCGGAGAACCGATCACTGAGGGCGATGGTCCCATTTACGTACAACAGAGCATTCTGGAGGCTGCAGAGTAATGGCCTTAATCCGACCTCGCGAACGCGATGCCGTTTTGCAGTCCCTGCGGGCGGGTGTGGTTCCGCGCATTGGGCAGCACCTCATTCAGGTTGGCCGTGTGCACGAACTGCGTGCTCTGATAGAGGACATCGACCGCATTGGCGACGGCGGCTCAACATTCCGGCTAATCGTCGGCGAGTACGGCGCTGGGAAGACATTTTTTCTCAATTTGGTCCGTTCAATCGCGCTGGAGAAGAAGTTGGTCACGATGAATGCGGACCTCAATCCTGACCGGAGGCTTCATGCCAGTGGGGGGCAGGCTCGCTCTCTCTATGCGGAACTGACGCGGAATATGGCGACGCGCACTAAGCCGGAGGGTGGTGCATTATCCGGCATTCTTGAGAAGTTTATTGCCCAGGCGAAATCAGAAAGTGAGCAAACCGGAGTTTCAACCAACCAGATTATTCGCCAGAATACCCAACAACTGGCGGAGATGGTCAACGGATACGATTTTGCCGACGTTGTATTGGCATACTGGCGAGGCTTCGAGGAAGGCAATGAACAATTGTGCATTGATGCTGTTCGCTGGATGCGCGGAGAATTCGCGACAAAGACCGACGCACGTGCAGCATTAGGCGTGCGAACCATAGTTGATGACGCATCGGTTTATGACCAGTTGAAGTTGTTAGCCAGGTTCGTCAGACTCGCAGGGTACAGTGGGTTGCTCGTCTGTTTGGACGAGATGGTGAACCTCTATAAGCTCGCCAACACTCAAGCTCGGGCCTCCAACTACGAGCAAATTCTGCGGATTCTGAATGATTCATTGCAGGGCTCGACCGAAGGTCTCGGCTTTGTTCTCGGCGGTACGCCGGAGTTTTTGTTTGACACTCGGCGCGGCCTGTACAGCTATCCTGCGCTTCAATCGAGACTTGCGCAGAACAGTTTTGCGCGGGATGGCTTGGCTGACTTCTCCGGCCCCGTATTGCGGCTCGCGGCGCTGAGCCCCGAAGATTTTCAGATTCTTCTCGAAAAACTCCGCTACGTCTACTCGGCCGGAAATCCGGAGAAATACTTGATACCAGATGAGGCCATCCCAGCGTTTATGCAGCATTGCAGTCGGCGGCTAGGCGACAATTATTTCCGCACGCCGCGGACCACGATAACATCCTTCATTGACATGTTGACCGTGCTTGATCAGAACCCGCACGTACAGTGGACTGACCTGATTGAGGGTCTCGTTGTGCAGCCGGACAGAGGCGGGGACGCCGACAAAGCCATCGAAGCGGACGATGAGTTCACTACCTTCAAACTCTGAGACGGCCTCGTTTGGTCTTCTCGATGAACGCATCCGACATTGGATCTGGTCCCAGGGCTGGATCGGGTTACGGGCCGTTCAGGAACGCGCGATTCCGCTTCTTCTCACGGGAACGACCGACGTAATTCTTGCAGCAGCCACATCGGCTGGCAAGACAGAGGCAGCGTTTTTTCCGTTGCTCACGCGCCTCTTGGCGCGGGATACAGCGTCTGGCTACATTCTCTCCATCAGCCCATTAAAAGCTTTGATCAACGATCAGACGCAAAGACTCCGGCCAATCTGTGAACTACTTGACTTGCCGGTGCTTGGCTGGCACGGAGACGTTTCGATCTCCCAAAAGCAGAGGTTCCTCAAAGCCATGTCGGGGGTTCTCATCATCACCCCCGAATCGCTCGAGGCCCTTTTCGTAACGAAGGGGACGCTGATTCCGGCGTTCGCTCAGGCAGCACAAAGCATTGTGATCGACGAAATTCACTCGTTCATCGGCACTGAGCGCGGCAAACAGGTGCAGTCTCTGCTCAATCGTCTGGAGGTGGCGGCCGGTCGCAGAATTGCGCGCGTGGGACTCTCTGCCACTCTCGGGGACAAATCTCTTGCGGCCGAATATCTTCGGCCCGGCTTAGCAGAAAGGGTGGAAACGGTTGACGCAGGCAGTGAAGGCTATGAGCTGAAGCTGACGGTCAAAGGATATTGCGACGAGTCGAAGGTCTCGCAAGTTGAGGGCAATGCTATCGAAAGCACAGAGGTTGACGTGGAGACTTCTGGCGATAGTGAAGACCAGTTGGGCTCGGCCGCACATGCGATTGCGGACTATCTCTACAAGCACTTGCGCGGAAGCAACAATCTCATATTTCCGAATAGCCGCTCCAAGGTTGAATATTATGCGGATCAACTTCGCCGACGCTGTGAGCGGGAAGGCGTTCCCAATGAGTTTTGGCCCCATCACGGAAGTCTGTCGCGTGAACTACGGGAGGAGTCGGAAACTGCACTTAAGAGTGGTGAGAGACCAGCCAGTGCAGTTTGCACGACGACACTGGAACTTGGCATCGATATCGGAAGTATCCGCAGCGTGGCGCAGATCGGGCCGCCACCGTCAGTGGCAAGCCTGCGACAGCGTCTTGGCCGTTCGGGAAGGCGAGCTGGCGAAGCAGCCATCCTTCGCTGTTTTAGCGTGGAGCGGGGCTTGTCGCAAAAGTCTGGTTTTTCAGATCGAATCCGTGAGGGGCTCGTACAAACAATTGCAATGATACGGTTGCTAATTGACGGATGGGTGGAACCGCCAGCCCCCGATGCGTTGCATGCATCAACTCTTGTACAACAAATTCTCTCCATAATTGCACAGAAGGGTGGGGCAGATGCTGCCGAACTTTGGAGCACTCTGATACGTAGTGGCGTCTTCGCGCGTATTTCGGCTTCGGAGTTCTCTGAACTGCTTCGGGCAATGGGATCACGCGATCTGATCACGCAAGATCATGGTGGAACTCTGTTGCCTGGCCTTACCGGCGAAAAACTAATCAATCAATTCGACTTTTATAGTGCCTTCACTTCTGGAGAGGAATTTCGCATTATTGCGGAGGGTCAGGTCTTGGGCTCGCTTCCAATCGAAAGGCCGCTCACTTCGGGTCAGCGGATCATCTTCGGTGGACGGCGCTGGAAGGTTAAGGATGTCGATGCCCGTGGCAAGGTCGTGTTTGTGGTTCGGGATCGTGGGGGGGTGCCACCGTCATTCGACGGAATCAGCGGAGCCGTGCACAGCACTGTACGCCAGGAGATGAAGCGGGTGCTTACTGAATCGAGCCAGGTTCCGTTTCTTGATTCGAAGGCCGCTGAATTGCTGGAAGAAGCGCGCCGATGGTTCATGGCAGCGGGCTTGAATCGGAAGCAATGGATTGCCGATGGCGGCAATGTTTTATTGTTGGGATGGCATGGAGATGCGATTCATGATGCGGTCGCTCTCTTGCTCACTGCCCGCGGAATCCATGCTTCGAATGAGGGCGCAGCCATTCGGGTATTCTCTGCTGACCAGCAGCGAATTGCCACTTCGCTCCGAGAGATTGCTAGTGGGCCAGTTCCCACAGCAGAAGATCTTCAAATCAAGCCCGAAGCCGCTATTCGCGAGAAATGGGATTGGGTATTGCCGGCGGAACTCCGCGTCCGATCGTATATTACCGCACAGCTTGACACGGAGGGTGCGCAGGCGCTCTCGCGTGCGTTGATCGAAGCCTTTCAATCATCGTGATTAGCCTTTCGCCAGCTTTGTGGTGTCCACAAAGATCAGGCGCTATTCACAAGATGCCCAAGCACAATCTGAAATCCCGCTACAATTTCATTCGCGGTTTTGAACGGCGAGTGAAGTGCCGAGGCAAGTGATTCCAGTTCAAGGCGCCAATCTGGGGGAATGTCGAATGTCCGTGGGAGTTCATGGGTGCCGCGCGCCTTGAAGACGTGCTCCACTGCAATGGCAGTCTTCGCGTAGTCGAGTTTGCCCAAGGAGTCGATCAGAAGAATGTCCAGAATGTCGCGGGCGCGGCCAGCGGATGCCGGCCCGGTGCAAGCATGAAGCTTTTGAGCAACCTGTTCACTCAGGGTGAGGCAACGAACAGGCGTGGTTACAGGCAGTCCCATTTCCGCCAAGCCGGTTATAGCGGGATTTACAAGATCGGCACGCTCCACGCCCGGCGGTCCGAGATCGACATCGACGCTTTGCCACCCCCGTGTCCGATAGAGAATGGCGACCTCGACACGTACAGTGTCGGCAAGTTCCATGTGCCGAGACTGAGGCCGTAGCCGGAAGGTGAATTCATCGAATCCGAGTCGGAGTGCTTCGGTAAAACTCGACAATCGAAAGGCTCTGTCGCCGTCGAGTCCCAAGTCCAAGTCTTTGGTCGCACGAGCAGCGCCTGCGAATCGAAGCTCCATTGCTACACCACCTTTGAGGTAGTACCGGCTGAGGATGCCTTCTTGAATGGCGCGCTCTAATACTCCACACATCGCGAGAAACGAGATCCAGCGGCGCAACCGTTCCTGATCCAATCCCTGTTCCCGCGCTACGCGTGCGAGTGTCTTTTCCAGCCGCTCCCGTGGAATTGGACTCACGTCTGGGCCTCTTTGCGTTTCATTTCTTTCTCGGTTAAGCGATGTGCAAATTGATTGATCTGGCGTTTCAGGCGGGCGGCTTCAGAATCGTTGATGTAGCCGGTTCGTCGGGCATCCGTGACGGCCTGCCGGACTTGGTCGATGCGGCCTGTCGTGTTCAGCACGTCTGTGATCGTCTTCGCTACGGTTGTCACGGTCAAACCTTCATGCAGGGTCACATCGAGTGGATGGAGATCGCCGCGATGAACAGCAATCCATTTCGGTCGTTGCCGCCTGAGCCGGGCGGTCTTTGGAACGGTAATGTTGACGAGGGAAGGATTCGCATCGGAGATTCCATATAGAGCGAGCGCGGTTTCGTGAGAGAGTGCAACGTTCGGTTCTTCCGGGCCGTGATTGGCTTCGGCCCACAAGACTGCTTCCCGGTACTGAGAGAATCTTGACTGCGGGAAATGCGCGATGCGGTAGACGCCGCGCGCGGCTCTTTCCAGCCGGCCGCGCTGCGCCAGGCGCACGAGTACGGAATCGAGAATGCCGGCATTCCGAGCCTGCTTTGAGGTCAGAAGGCCGTCGTTCTCTTCGGCAATGGCGATGAGTTCGTCCATCCGCGTGCGGGGCATATTGAGAGTATGGCCGCGATTGCCTCTAGTGTCAATATAGTTCCATAATGGAATGATAGTGACATTCTAGCCAGCGATACTCAAAGCCTTAATTGATTGATAACAATCGCGTTCGAATACGCACAGCAGTATCCCCTAAAGGAGGCTCATGCCAATCCCCTCAGTGCTTGGCAGGGCCTGTCCGGTTTCGAGCGCGGAGGTTTTGGAAACGTCGGCACTGAGCTGTAAACCAAGTTTGGCGGCATCGTTGGTAAAAATCGTCGCTTCGTGACTGGCACGAGAAACAGCCACGTATCCAAAGCGGGCGGAGAGCAAATCCGGATGAACGCCGGTATCGGCGTGAATCAGGACCCGTTCGGCGGTGAGACCCTGGGCACTGTGGCTGGTTACTGCGTAGCCGTGGTCGAAGTGGCGGTGCTCGCCCGCAT
Organism: Acidobacteriota bacterium; assembly: GCA_046566985.1. Taxonomy (GTDB): domain Bacteria; phylum Acidobacteriota; class Terriglobia; order Terriglobales; family Acidobacteriaceae; genus Telmatobacter. The sequence goes on from JBKICT010000011.1 coordinate 292,264, forward strand.
TGAATTCGATGTGCCGGTTGTCATCCAGTCGCGCCCCGATTCGGCCATTTGGTTCTATGGTTTCGATCACGGCAAGGTCGCGGTTGGCAACGCCGAGCTGTTTGTCGGGCGCCGTGAACTGAATACGGTCACCGACCGCGAAATCGCGCATTGTCTCCCGATAGACGCTGACACCGGTCAGACGGCGTGGGTCGTAAGTGACCGATTCTCCTGATTCCTTCTGAACGGTCAGCAGATTATGCGAGGGCTCGATGGCTTTTACTGTCGCATAGCTTCCAGCTTCAATCATAAAGGCGTTGCTGCCGCGCACAAAGCGAATCACATCGCCTTGATCATAGTGGTTGGCCCAGGCGCGGTCTGCCCCCGTCATATCCTGACGCGGAACAAGAATGTGGGAACTGTAATCGTCCTTCGACACTGCTCCGCCAGCCTTCAATTCCCCTCGTACAGCCAGATTCAATTCACGCCGTGAAGCGTTGTCCGGGGATACGATGAGTGTATTCGCCGGCGACTCTGCATAGAGCCGAGCAATAGTCCGGATACGCTCTTGGCCATCGGGAATCTCCCGTACCCTGCCGTGTTGCTGCAGAGCTTCCAATGCAGCGCTCGACTGCCCATTGGCCAGCAACTCTACGGCTGATTTCAGGGCTGGATCTCTCTGTCGCACAATTTCATCCAGTTTGGCCGTGCGCATGCCCGCTTTCTGCAACTGTTCAAATGGCCGCCCAGCTTCGACACCCTGATGCTGGCGAGTGTCGCCAATCAAAAGTACGCGATCATGGGAACTAAGCCGCGCAAGCAACTCGCGCATTTGGTTGGTACTCGCGAGGCTCGATTCATCCACGAAGTAAAAGCGCTTCTTTTCCGGTACAGAGTCAGAAAAAGTATTGCGTGCGAGAAAACCCTGAAGCGTTCCGGCTGCGACTCCAGCCTCGCGAAGCTGGCGAGCGGCACGCGATGTCGGAGCTAAACCTTGCACTTCATAGCCATGAACTTCGATAGCAGAGCGTATTGCCGATAGTACTGAGGTTTTGCCGGCCCCAGCCCATCCCTGAATCCCTTGAATCCGGTCGGTAGAATTCAGCACGTCTTCCACGACACTCTTCTGTGCCCGATTGAACTGGGGATGACGATCGGACACTTGAATGGCCTCGGTGCGGGTCGAAACCGGCGGAGTCTGATTGCGGCCTTCACGGACGCGGTTGAGTATCTCCTGTTCGGCAGCTACCGTCTTCGCAGTCGTGAACTGTCGTCCCGGTGCGTACGGACGGTTCATCACCTTGAATTCTCCCGAAGCCAGACGCGTATTGATGTTGGCGCGCACCTGACCATAAGTGATCTGACTCATGCCGCGACGCAGAGCGTCACGAACAATGGCACGTTCGTCGACCACGGCTTCACGTTCGAAATTCTTATCGCGCGAGAAAGTCACGGCTTCGCGGACCCGTTGTTGCGGATTCAGTTCTTGGGTTTGGATTCGAGCACGCTCCTGCGCAGCGCGGACAACTTGGTCCGCCTGATTTCCGTATTCGGCGGCGAGTTTCCGGTGCGCTGCCATCACTTCGCCGAGCGAATGAATCTCCTTGCGATCGCGCGTTGAGTGAGCAGCAATCTCCGCCGCCTCCTTGCTGTTCCGGCCAGTCCGTTCGAGATAATCCCGTATCTGCTGGCTGCGCGGGCTGGAGGCATCGAGATATTCCTGCGTGTAGCCCATGATCTCCGGCGCGCCGCTCCGGCCCGCTGTTATCTCGTAACCGAGCTGGCGTAGCCGGTAGGTAAGCTCCGATTGGTAGATGGCCGTGGCAAACTGCTGCGAAGCGAAGAGGCTCTGCGGCTGCAGAGCGCGGAAATCGCCAGATTCACATTCCGTGACATTGAAAATGACGGCGTGGGTGTGGAGTTGCGGCGCGGCATAACCGTCCACTGGCCGCGCGGTGTCGTGCTCGAACTTGGCGGAAATGAATTTGGCTGTCGGTTGCGGCGGGTGATTACCGCCGATCCGTGCCGTTGTGTACGCCTCCAGGTGTTCGAGGGCGGTGCGGACCGCCTCGCGGTGCGCTTCGTGCACGCGATGGTCACTGCCGACCAACGCGGTCAGCGACACGGACTTGGGAGCTGAAAACGTGGCATCCCACCCGGCACGGTGTTCCATCGTTTTGACAGCCTTCCCGTTGGCGTCCCTATATTCGTAGGAGGCCCGCTGGCGGACGAGTTGCTCGCCGGTCTGAGGGTGCTGTCCCTGGCTGAGACGGGCAAAGTCTTCGGCGGAAACGGTGCCCGCGAGCCCGAACCTTTCCATGAGGTGGCCTTGCCATTGACCGGCGATTTCGCCTTGCTGTGACCAGTAGTTCTGCTCTTTCGACGTGAACTCTTTCTTATGGTAGTTCTGCGCCTGGCCCGCCGAAAGCGGCTTGGAGATAGTCAGCATTGTTCCGTCTACAGCTCTCCGCGGCCGAACTCAAGAGTGGCCTGGGCTTCCATGTTTTCGGCTGGCACGAGTCTATTTTCTGGCGCTGCCGGGGCATCTGCCACCGGGACGCGAACGGGAAGGAAGTCGTCCATTTCACGTTCCACAAAGCCCGGATGTCTTTTCGGCAGGTCAATATATGGGAAGGAAAACCGGGTCACGTGGTTTCCGTATTTGAGGAAGGCGTGAAGTTGGTCGAGGCCGGAGACTTCGGACGGCAACACGAGCGGCTCTGTTTGACGGTCAAGAGCAAAGTTCTTTCCGGCGCGCTGGCCTTCATAATGTGTCTCGCGTAGCTTTTCGATCTCGACTTCCCCGATTGCTTCTGAAACCCAGCGAGCTGCGCGCGGTTCGCTGGTTTTCAGGAAAATCTTGGTCGCTGGCTGCGAGAGCATGGCTTCGGCGTCCTCGCCATACCGGGCTTCCAACTGGCTGCGCCCCTGGAATCCCAGGATGACCGGATTGTTCGATTTCCGGTTCTCGGTGATGGCCGTGTGCAACTGCGGTAGCCGTTGCAGACTTGCCAACTCGTCAATAACGAACCATGCCGGACGCTGGGCGGGATGGGGCTCAGTGAGAAGGCGGAGAACCAGAATATCGAGCCAGAGGCTGATCAGTGGGCGAAGGGCCTCGCGCAGAGCAGGTCGCGAGGTGATGAAGATCCATCCCTGACGTTTCTCAGCCCATTCTGTGGCGGTCCAGATGCCGTTGCCCTGGGTTTCGGTGGGCAAGAGCCGGAAACTGTCGGCAACCATATTCAAGGAGCCGAGCACGCCTGTTCGTTGCTGCGGTGCCTTCGGATCGATGAGTGCTGCCAGTTCAGTATCTTGCACCCTCTTGTCAATTTCCTGCGGGTGGGACATCCAGTGAATCAAATCTGTCGGGGTAGGCAGGTACGAAAGCAGATGGGCGAAGATCTTTTGCGGGCTCTCGACGAAAAACCTCATCGTATTGCCGCCCGGCTGGAACAGCGAAACAGCCAGAGCCTTTGCCTCGGCTTTGCGCCGCAACTCTCCCGAGGGATTCCAGTAGGGGCAGCGGGCGTCCAACGGGTTGAGCACGATGTCGCCGCGCTCGGGAGAGTAGAACTGGCGGATGAATTCGCAGGCCGGATCGTAAACAATTGCGCTGTGTTCGCGCTCAGCCACCTGTAAAAGGACGCTCCGGATGAGCGTCGATTTCCCGGCGCCGGTGTCTCCCACGATGAGGAAGTGCATGTTTTCGGCTTGTCGCGGTAGGGACGACCTTCACAGGTCGCCCCCCGCACAGATCCGTACGAGCGCTTTTACGCATACGGCTCTTATGAAGGATGAGTGGCGCAGAAGCGAGCCAGGGGATAAGGG
>JBKICT010000012.1:0-192488 GCA_046566985.1 Acidobacteriota bacterium
CAGTTTCCGGCGTGCCGGATATCAACGCGGGAAGCTACTCCGTGACGACGACGGTGACCAACCCCAATTACGTGGGTTCGGGATCGACGCCGTTCACCATCCTGCAGGCGCCAGCCACCATCGCGCTGAGCAATCTGTCTCAGGTCTATAGCGGCAATCCCCTGGCGGCAACGGCAACGGTGACGCCGGCTTACTGCGGTCCTGCGGCTGTGTCGTATGATGGCAGCGCAACGGCACCCTCGAACATCGGCACGTACGCGGTGGTGGCTGCGGAGGCTAACCCCAACTGCACAGCCTCCAATGCCACCGGCACTCTCATCGTCAACGCCTTCGCGGCATCGAGCTGCGTCTACGCGCTGAACCCCACCGCCCGCAGCGCCTTCAGCGTGGCCGACGGAGCGAAACTGGACGCACAGTGCTCCATCCAGGTCAACTCCGCCGCTCGCGATGCCTTCGATGTGGACGGCCGCAAATCCACCGTCGACGCCACGGCGATCTCGGTGGTCGGAGGGGCTGCTGTGGATCGTTTCGCAACGGTCAGCAGCAAGCCGGCTACGGGACAGACGGCCGCAGCCGATCCTCTGGCGGCTGTTGTTGCTCCCACCGTCGGCGCCTGCGTCAACACGGGTGACCGCGACCGGGACCGCGACGACAATCACGGCTCGAAGAACATCACTCTCAATCCCGGCACCTACTGCGGTGGCATCAACATCCACGGCAGATCCACCGTTACGTTCAATCCCGGCACCTACATCCTGCTCGGCGGCGGATTGAATATCGACGGCGGCGCGCAGGTCACGGGCACCGGGGTCACGTTCTACAACACCGGCGATCATGAGCACCGCTACCAGCCCATCCACATCGACGGCGGCAGCAAGACCACGCTGTCGGCCCCAGTGTCAGGACCGCTGGCCGGCGTGCTGTTCTTCCAGGATCGCGCCATCGTGCAGAAGGGCGATCATGATCGCGACGACCACGGTGACGACAATCATCCACAGCCGAACGTGATCTCCGGCAACACGGAGAGTTCGTTTGCCGGCGCGCTGTACTTCCCAACCACTCCGCTGATCTACTCGGGTGGCAGCGAGCAGGATCCGGCGGTCTACACCCTGATCGTGGCCGACACAGTATCGGTAGCGGGACACAGCAACGTCTCGCTGACGGTGCTTGGTACTCCGATGAGCGATACCGACTCCGATGCTGCCTGCTCACCGGGTCCCGGCAAGGACTGCGATCACGGTCGCGACGGCGATCACAGGTAACTCAACCGAGGGCGGCTCCAGTTGTAGGGCCGCCCTCAACTCACCTATCCAGCCTGCACCAGTCGAACTGAAGCCCGAGGCCGGCTCGACCTCGATCGCCGGTTAGCTCCCATTTCGCTTCGCGCCATCCGTCGAGCCTCGGCACTTCACCGCAGCTTGCCTGCCCTCATAACCGATGTAAAATTTCCCGCTTTGCTGCGCGGAATCCTGCTGGCAAAAAGCATTCCCGCTGGCGGAGAGATACTGAGCGGTTGCTGGATTGGACGGCTCAGGCGAGTCGTCTGGCCCCCCCCATGCGGCACTCAAAGCTGCTCGCGGTGTCAGCCAATTCTCAGTTGCCGGTCGTTGAGATCACAATTCTTTCAGACCAGGGATCGGCCTCCGCTTCGGAAGCAGCTTGCGGATCGGCGGCCGCAGGAGCCGGCGTCTCCGCGGCATCGGGAAACCCAGCAACCGGCTCGAACGGGGCTCCACCATCCATAGGCGGTGCGATTGGCCGTGGGTCGATGGGCAGCAAATGGGTGTTCTGAGCGGCCCATTTGGCGGCGATGCCGTTCAAGGGGCTTTTCACGTTGTATTCCTGGTAGGCAATCATGCGGCCGATACGCACTACCAGGTCGTCGAGTCCCTCTGAAGCAGCCCAGAAATCGCCAATGCAGACCGAAGCGTCGTCAAAGTTGGGATGGAAGACCGGCGTGAGCATCCGGCATTGGGGCGCGCGTCGCGGATAGCCGAGCGAAAGGTTCACTTCCATGACGTGCATTTCGCGCTCGAGAATGTTACCCGCAGGATCGACGTAGAGTCCGCGGACACGATAAGTGAAGCGGTAGAGTTCGGGCGGAAGCCCGGCCTGTCCACTCAACTCAATCAGCGGCCAGCCCTGGAAACGCGAACGGATGGATTCGGCGTCCAGTTGCAGCCGGCGAATGCGAGGCGAGGCCATCTAGGGCGATCTCCTGAAGCTAGGAAAGCTCGCCGGTTCTCTTCCAGCGGGCAATGCGATTGATGTGGTACTGGATGTAGATGACGTTGAAGAAGAATGTCATCACGCCGCTCATGGAAAGGCCGATGTTTTCGACCGTGTTGTAGTACCCCTCCATGGCATCGCGGATGGAAAAGGCTGCAACCAGACCACAAATGGCGCCTGCGATCATGAGGAGGCCGCCGAACATTGTGAACAGCGGTTGGTGTATCACGGCCCCAAGGCCGATGAGAACGCCGCCGCTGAACAAGCCCACAACATCCATTGCGACGAGGACGAGGGCGTTGTTCTTGCCGCTCAACTTGCGCGCCCAATTCGCCTGAACAAAACGCCAGATGATGACGAACCAGGACAGGATCTGGAGATACGGAACGCGCCAGAGATAAGTGACCAGCAGAACGGGCCAGGGAAGGTTACCTGGCAGCGGGACGGCCGGAACTGGGATTTCTCCGGCCATGCTCACCGGAGCCGCCAGTGGAATGTCGCCCACCACCCGGGAGACGGGAACCCACTCATCTACGCCTTCGCTTCGCGCCATATCGTCGACGGAGATGTTGCCGCTTTGGACGTATTGCTGCAGTTCCGCCAGGGTATAGGGGCCGAATTCCTGATCTCCACGCTTGACGGTGTAACTCATGCGATTTCCTTTCTAACTCCGGAATGGAATTCCGCGACTGTCGCGAGCGGTGGTACAGACGTCGACGATGGCCCAGATCCAGATCATGAGACCTGCCATGCCAAGGGTGAAGATGGTGAGAAGCAGTTGAATGACGGCCTTCCTGGTGTATCCGGCGTAGAAGCTGTGCGCACCGAAAGATCCAAGGAATATGCCAAGAAGCGTGAAGGCGGTTCGGCTGCGTGCCTCTGGATGTGGCAGCAGATTGAAGTCGATTGCGGGTTGATAGACAGGAGGGGCGGTGTAGACCGCGGGGCGGGGAACCGGGGAGTGATATCCCGTGGACGAAAAAAGCACCGGAACTGCAATTTCGTGGGATGGAGATTGCACAGGCGGCGGAGGCGGGGGCGGAGCAACTCGCACCGCCATTGGCGACACTGCGGGAGCAGAGTCCCCGGCCAGATCATGCAATCCAATGGACAGCTTCGGCTCCGCCGGCGGAGCCTTCACACAACCAAACACGGTGCAGCCGCCGTTCTCTTCCAGGCAATCCGCGTGATGAGGCGTCGCGCAGCCCTCGCAAACCACGGCTTCGCCATCCTCCAGCGGCGAACGGCAATAGGGGCATGCGACTGCACTCATGCGCGCGGTTTCTCCTTGTAGCGAAATGAGTAGCGACCGATCTGAATCATGTCGCCGTCGTTGAGGATGCGGTTGCTCACCGGGCTCCCACTTACGTAGACCGCTGCCTGGGCGCGCAATGAAATGCGCGATCCGTTGCTAATCAGGATGGCGTGCGCAGGCTCGATCGCTGGGTCCTTGAAGAGGTAAATGTCAGATTGCTGATTGCTGCCGATGACGGTCTGCGGCTTATAAAGGATGAACTGCTTGCCCGCCAACGGGCCTGCGGTGACGTAGAGCCAGCGATCCTTGAGGGCGCTTTCCACGACACCCATCATGACGCCCGTAGCCAGACCGAAGATGGCGAACCCCACTGCCCGGCTGGCCACGCCGGAGTGGCCGCCGAAGAGAAGCGAGATGGGATCGAAGAGAATGCCGCCCAGAGCGGCGCCCAGCACCCCACCCAAGACTCCATATTTGCCTTTTTTGAACGACTGGCCGACGATGCCGTACACCAGGCCGCCGACAACTCCGAACGCAGCCCAGGCCAGCGACCGCGCCATCCAGAAGATGGGATTGGAATGGCCTGTAACTCCGAGCCGGCGGCAAAGCAGGAGCCCGAATCCAAACACGATGTCAGCTCCGACGTTAAATAGGAAGCCCAGCACCAGGGACAGTGGGAGGGCCATTGCGGTGCGCAAGAGCGCTTTAATCGCCGAGCGCTCCACTAGACTCTCCGCGATGCCGCAGCCGACCGTCATGAGAGCCACCACGACAGGAATGAGAACGATGTTGGCCCAATGGAATCCACCCCCATCCACGAACCAGGGCTCGCAAACTCCCCAGCCAAGAAGTCCACCCACCAGGCCCGCCACCCCAAGGTAAAACCAGCCGCGCAGCACGATGCTGCCTTTTTCAGCCGCGGGCATTTCCATGCCGGAGGCTTCCGATATCGTTCCGTAAGAAGGCAAGCCCGGCGCGGCCGGCAGAATGGGGCCGGCAGAGGCCGGAGCCACTTCCACACGGGCCAGGTCTTCGAGCGTGATTCGAATGCCTTCGTTCGGGTTACCAGTGGTCATGGCTTTCCTTTGCCGGCCGGTGGGGCGGCGGGCGGTTGCACAGACGGAACCTGGGGAGAAGCGGGCGTTCCGGATGCTGCCGGGGCGGACGGCTGCGGCGTTTGCCTGTTCTGCTGATCCAGCAGGGCCTTCATCTCCGATTCGGTGAGAGTCTGCACCTGGCGGTTGACGGGGTCGACGATCACGAATAGCCGCTCGTATCGCGGAAAGAAATACCAGACTCCCAGGGCGCCCGCTATCAGACAGGTGATCGAGAGTAGGACCGTAATGGTGGTATCCATCAGCCGCGCAGTCTGCGTCGTCATGCCGGATGCGGTTGGCTCCGGATCCTCGCCGGTGTCTACGATGAGCGGTTCCGGCTTGCCGGTCTCTCCGGCGCCCTCACCACCTTTGGAATCGAGCACGGTCACCGCGGCAAGCCGCTCCAGGCGCTCACCCACCCAACCGAAGCACCCTTCTTCGTCTGAGATGGGATCGTAGACCCACGCGACTTGCCCTGGAGCGGAGAAGAAGTTCTTGTGAATGAAGGTGTCGTGGTCGGAGAGAAAGACTCCAAACCCGGGATGGGAGTGGTACCAGCCTACGATGCGATCGTCCGGATAATCGCGGTCCTTGATTCGGTAGATGTGCTCCCAGGCGTCCTGTGTGAACGTGACGTGGGCTCCGCCCTGCTCCGCTCCTGCCCCGGCAATGCAAGCGTGGATGCGCGTGGCGCCCTGCTCTTCGCGCCCAATCAGAACGCCGCAGACCTCCGTCTTAACTGAGGATCGCGCATGCTGCCGAATCCGCCGCAGGACCTCGCCTTCAAAACGGGCCTCCAGCGCGGCATCCATCATGGAGCGAGGAGTGCGTTTCACCGGCGTGCACTCCCTTCCCCGGCGATCGGACCTAGGACTACATCCGCGTCGGCGGCCGCCACATAGCCGATCTCGCGCTCGGCGGAGCGGGCAATGAAGATATCCCAGAGCGGCAGCCCGAGCCGATCCAGGCTGCGGCTGCCCCAAGCTTCTGTGCCTGTGTAGCTGTGGATGGCCTCTACAATTCTTTGCTTACCGTCGTGCGCGCAGACGCCTTCTTCATAGCGGATGGCGCCGAGCGGGACGAAGTACTCTTGGGTATCTCCGCAATGCGGGCAAATCAGGCGATGAATCACATCGCGGCTGAATTCGATGGTCACTTCCCTACATGCGAGGTCCTTCTGTGCGCGGCGATGCAGCATCGCCAGTGTCCATTCGGACGAAGTACCGCGCAGCTCCCGAATCTCGGAGAGCGTGTCGTGGCTCATGCAATCGGGATTCTCGGTGTACTCCACCTTGTAGGAAGTGTGATTGAGGCCTTCGAAAACGAAGCCTGAACCGGCCAGTGTGGGCAACCCGTGCAGCAGCTTGATCGCTTCCTGCACCTGAATTCCCGCGATGATCGATGAGATCGTCGGAGTCGTCGGCGTTTTGCCTTCGCTATCGGGGCGGTGCGCCAGCAGGTTGCAGGACATGCGTCTGTCCAGGATGGCCCAGTCCACGTCCCCCAATGTGCATTCGTAACAGGGTGGCTGGCCGGGCAGAAACACCCGGGCGACTCCGTTGATCCCCTCGATGGCGCCGTCGATCCACGGGCGGTTGACACGCCAGGCGGCGCGGTTGATCCATAGACGAGCTTCGCGATTGTCCAACCCGGCCAGAATCACATCGGCCCATTGGAAGAGGCCCAGCCCGGCCTGCTGCACGATGTTCGCGTTCAGCGCCTGCACCTGTGAACCTGGAGCCAAGGCACGGTAGGCGCGCGCCGCAGCCTCTGCCTTCGGCAGCCCTACATCCTCTGCCCCAAACAACACGGTGCGAGAAAGATTCGAGGTTTCAATGCGATCCACGTCGACGATGACAACATGGCGGACGCCGAGCAGCGCCAGGTTCTTCAGAATCTCATTGCCGAGCGCGCCGGCGCCGACCACAAGCGCACGACAGGACGCGAGCCGGTCCTGATCCCACCAGGGAATCAGCCGCAGCCGGCTGAAGCGGTCTTCCTGTTGCGGCTCGATGGAAACGCCCTGCATCGCTGGCCCCTTTCTTCAAACTCCTGCGGATATCCCGCATCGCGTCGTCCGCCCAAGCCATCCGCGACCGGCGGTGATCTCCGGCTGAAGGCGCAGAATATCCCCGTCGACCACACCGGCTCCCGAGAGTGTCTGCCCGTCCTGCACCTGCCGCCCGGAGTTCTTGTGATGAAACTTGTAGCTCAAGGGAGCGCCGTCAGGGCCCTTGGTCGGCAGGGACAGCTTCTGCACAAGGACCGCAATAATCTTGTTGGCCGGAGCATCGTCAGGCAGCTCGACCGGCACTCGTTTGTTCTCCGTCGAGTCGTAGACCGTCACGTTGATATTGGGCATTCCGTTTCCTCTGTCAGCGAGTCGAATGCAACGCCGCGATATAGCCGTCGAGGTACTCTCGTCCCTGACCCAAAAAGCTCCATCCGCGGTCTTGCCCCAGGGCATCGGCACGAACCGCGAAGTTCAGGTTCTCGGCGTTGGGCGAAAAACTCTTGTCCACCATGGAGGTGACAATGCCGACGAGCCTGCCACGCGCATCGAACACCGGGCCGCCGCTGTCTCCGGGCGATACCGGAGCGGAGATTTGAAAGGTGTCGTCGGCCTTCCGCGAGACAATCCCCGTGCTGAGAGTGAAGCGGAGTCCCTGCGGATGGCCGATCAGCGCGATCGGTTCTCCGACCTTTATGGACTCAGCCGCAGCGATGGGCAGGTCGAAGTCGGCGTCGCCGGTATGCCTGGCAAGCCAGATTAGTGCCAGATCGAGCGAATTGTGGCGAGCCACTACGCGGGCATTGGACCAAATGCCGGAGATGGAGGCGACCATGGCGCTTTTGCTCGTCTTTGTATCGCCCATCGAATCCACAACATGGCGCGCCGTCGCGATCAGGTATCCCTGTGGCGAAGCGGAGAGGATGACGCCCGCGCCGATGATGGTGCCGGGCAACGCCCGACCCCAAAAGGAGCGATTTGCCACCGGGGAAACAACCGTGACCAGCGGGTTGAGTTCCTGCGATGTTTGCTCGGCATTCAGGTCCTCTGACGCCGGCAGAACGGGAAACTCCGACCGGCTGTCAAGCTCGGCCAGACCGTTGCTCGCTGTGACAGGGGCGTGACCCGAAAAGAGAAGGACGATGACGGCAACGCTGGTCAGCACGCCGCTGATCGATAGCAGAGTGGAGAAACAGGAGAGCCACGCCAGCCGGTTCTGTTGCGGCAATCGGCGCATGAAGATTCGGGCGAGCAGAACCCCGATGCAAAGCACCGGCAGCAGCAGCACCAGCGGCGCCAATCCTATGCGGGACCACACAGAGAGCGGTATGGCCGCTTCCGGCTGCGCAGGCGGAGGCGGGGGCGGCTGCGGCGCAGGCGGGGATTGAGCTATTTCTTCGGTAGTAACGACAACTCGGTCCATGCCGGAATAGGGGCTCTTGTTCAGTTGAGATTTCGAATGCGAGGATTCTCGCTTATGCAGGAGAAGTTTGCAACATCTTCGCGGCGGCAATTTTCAGAAGCAATGAACCGCAACCCATAACTTCCCCGCCCAGGACTGAATGGGCCAGCCGGCACGTCGCATTGCGCCTCAGCGGGAAAAGGGTAAGGGAACAGCAATGCGGAAGCGCACCGGCCTGTCATGTATCCTCATCTCTTGCAAGCGTCAGCAGTTGAACCTGGAGGAATCATGGTATCGGCGATGGCCCGATTCATCCGTCGGAAGCATTGCGGCACTGAGAGTTGCAGGGCAAATCATTCCCGTTTTTTTCGAGCACTTATTCTCGGGCTGCTCGTCTGTCCCCTGGTCTACGCCCAGCGGCCGCACCCGGTGCAACAACTTATGTTTCGCCCCTACCACTCGAGCGGTCTTTACGATGTCGGTGACACGGTGGGGTGGGTTGTTACTCCAGGACCCACAGCGCCGACGTATGCCTATAAGTGGACGATTCGGCGTAACAATAAGGTGGTCCTGAAAGAAGGCAAACTCGATCTCAGTTCAGGCAAGGACAAGATTGAGATCGTCGCCGACCAGCCCGAGATGATTTATGTCGCTATCGAGCCTTACGAAAACCTGGCGGGAGCCAGTGCGGCGCAAGGCCAGGGCGCAACGACGGGAACGAACACCGGCCCCACAAAGCCGGCATATGTCGGCGGCAACACCGGCCGCAACAACGGACTTTACGCGGTGGGAGCTGGAGTGGCGCCATGGAAGCTGAAGCTGTCCACGCCACGGCCGGCAGACTTCGACGCATTCTGGCACGCGAAGCTGTCCGCGCAAGCTAAGGTTCCGATCAACCCGAGCCTCACGCCCATCGAGTCTGACTTTCCCGGCGTGGAGGAGAGCATGTTCGCCCTCGACGCAATGGGATCCAAGGTCCACGGCTATCTTGCCAAGCCCACGCGCGAGGGGCGATTCCCAGCAATCATTCAACTGCAATGGGCGGGTGTGTACGCGCTCGATCCCCATTGGGCTGCCCAGCGGGCCTCCGATGGATGGTTGGTGCTCGATGTAGATGCCCACGACAAGCTGCCCTCCGATCCATCCGGAAACATTTCAAAGTCCTACTTCACAATGGGCAACACCGACCGCGAAAAGTCGTACTTCCTCGACATGTATCTGCGTGATTCGCGCGCACTCGATTACCTGCTGACGCGACCGGACTGGGATGGGAAGACCATCGTCTTGATGGGAGGCAGCCAGGGAGGGCAGCAGAGTTTCGCGCTTGCGGGCCTGCGCCCCAAGAAGATTACGGCGGTGCTGGTGTGCGTTCCCGCGGGCGCGGACACCAACGGTGATCTGCACGGCCGCCAGACCGGCTATCCCTACTGGCCATCCGACAGTCCCAAAGCGATGGAGACAGCGCTTTACTTCGACCCGGTCAATTTTGCTTCGCGCATCCAGGCCCCGGTGATGGCGGGCATGGGATTCATCGATACCACCTCCCCGCCGGCGGGAGTTTGGACAGCCCTCAACCAGGTTCCTGGACCGACGGAGCCCTTGCCGCTGCTCGAATCGGAGCACGATAACCTGACGCCGGAGAAAGGCCGAGCCTGCCCCGAGCGCACGCAGCAGATCCTGGACAGCATTCGATCAGGAGCGAAATACGAACCCACGCTCCTGAAGTAATCGGCGGCAGTCCAAGTCACCGTCGCCGGCCTGCTGAAGCAGCAGGCCGGCGATTTGGGATGGTGGCGCCCGCCACAGCGCTTAACGCGCGATGCGGATGTGCAGCTCTTTCAGTTGCTGTTCCGTCACCGCCGTCGGCGCGTCGGCCATCAGGTCAATCGCCTTCGCCGTCTTGGGGAACGCGATCACTTCGCGCAGGCTGGGCGCGCCCGCCAGCAGCATCACAATGCGGTCCAGCCCCAGCGCAATGCCGCCATGCGGCGGCGTGCCGTACTCCAGCGCATCCAGGAAGAACCCGAAGCGGTTCCGCGCCTCTTCTTCGCTGATGCCCAGCGCCTGGAAGATCACCTGCTGCACGTCCTTGCGGTGAATACGAATCGAACCCGAGCCCAGCTCCAGTCCGTTCATCGCCAGGTCGTAGCAGTTCGCCCGCACGCTCGCCGGATCGCTCGACAGGTTCGCCATGTCGTGCTCGTGGGGCGCGGTGAACGGGTGGTGCGCCGGCATCCACTTCCCCGTTGCCACCTCGAATTCGAACATCGGAAAATCGACGATCCAGATCGGATGAAACGCCTTCGACCCGTCGATCTTCTTCCCGCTCTGCGGATCGGCGGTCCGCACCACGTCTTCCGTCACTTCGAACGCCTTGTGCCGCTCGGCATACTTCTTCGCCAGCTCATTGCGGAAGTTCCCCGCCGCGGCATACACATTGATCTCGCGCTCGCTCAGGCGGCCTTCGAACTTCGTATCGCTGGCCTTGATGTGATGGGCCGGGTCACCGGCCACAATAATGACGTAATCGGCATCAGAGGCGCCGGCAAGCTCGCGGACTTTTACGGCAGCTTCCGGAAACCCCTTCGCCAGCCGCTTGAAATCGTCGATGAATTTCGCGCCCTTGTTCTTGTCGAACATCGGCCAGTTGCCTTCGCGCTCCTTGCGGCTCAGTTCGCCCACGCTGGGAATGCGAAACGCGACGACAGGCAACGCGGGATCGATCTGCAGCGTGGCCAGGTTCTCATCGCTGAATGCGGCCCGCACGTCCACCATCTCCGGAAGGCGCATATCCGGCTTATCCGATCCAAAGCGGCGCATGGACTCGTCATACGTGATCTTCGGGAACGGCGTCGGCAGTGTAACGCCCGCAGCCGCAAACGCCGCAGCCAGAAAACTCTCCACCACCGCGAACACATGCTCCTGCCGCGGAAAGCTCATCTCCAGATCCACCTGCGTAAACTCAAGCTGGCGATCGGCGCGCAGATCCTCATCGCGGAAGCAGCGCGCAATCTGGAAGTAGCGGTCGAACCCCGAGATCATCAGAATCTGCTTGAAGATCTGCGGCGACTGCGGCAGCGCATAAAACTCACCCGCATGCACGCGGCTCGGCACCAGAAAATCGCGCGCCCCCTCCGGCGTCGACTTGCACAGGATCGGCGTCTCAATCTCCAGAAATCCCTGCCCCGCCAGGTTGTCGCGGATCGCCAGCGTGATCTGGTGGCGCAGCCAGAAGTTGCGCTGCATCTCCGCCCGCCGCAGATCCACGTAGCGATACTTCAGCCGCACTTCCTCGTTCGCAATCGCATCTTCCGCCGGCGAAAACGGAGCCAGCCGCGTGTCGTTCAGCACCCGCAGCTCCGTCGCCTCAATCTCGATCTCGCCCGTCACCATCTTGGGATTGATCGCGTCCTGCGCGCGCAGCCGCACCTTGCCCACCGCGGCCACCACGTACTCCGGCCGCACCTGCTCGCCCTTCAAATGGCCCTCGGGCGTCAGCTCCTTGTCCAGCACCACCTGGCAAATGCCGCTGCGGTCCCGCAGGTCCAGAAAGATCAGGTTGCCGTGATCGCGACGCCGGTTTACCCAGCCCATCACCACAACAGGCTTGCCCGCGTCCGAGGCGCGCAGGTCGCCGCACATATGCGTGCGTTCCAAAGTTCCTAAAAAGTCGAGCACTGAGTCTTTCCTTTATTCGCCAGAGGCTTCTGGAGCGCCTCGGCAAGCTCATTGCGAGCTACTTTGGTCTGAGTTCCGGAGGCAAAATCCTTCACCGTCAGAATACCCGACGCCAACTCATCCTCACCCAGAATCACAATCCGCCGCGCCGTCTTGTCCGCCGCGTCAAAGCTCTTCTTCAGCCGGAAGCTGCCGTCGCCCAGCTCAATCTTCAGCCCCGCCCGCCGCAGCTCCCGAGCCAGCTTCAGCGCCGCCGCGTTCATCGCCTTCAGCTTCTCCGCGTCCTTCGCATCGGCCATCGGCGCAATGTACGCATCCGCCTTCTCCGCCGCCGCGGCCTCCTGCGCCTGCAGCGTCAGCACCAGCCGGTCCTCGCCCATCGCAAAGCCGATCCCCGGCGCCTTCGGCCCCCCAATCGCCTCGCTCAACCCGTCGTAGCGCCCGCCGCCCAGCAGCGCATTCTGCGCGCCCAGCCCGCCATGCGTAAACTCAAACGTCGTCCGCGTGTAGTAGTCCAGCCCGCGCACCAGCCGCGGATTCAGCGCATACGCCACCCCCGCCGCATCCAGCGCCGCCAGCACCGCCTGAAAGTGCGCCCGCGAGTCCTCATCCAGCGACTCCGAGATCTTCGGCAGCGCATCGATAATCGGCTGATCCTCCGGCACCTTGCAGTCCAGCACCCGCAGCGGATTCGTCACCGCTCGCCGCTGGCAATCCCCGCACATCCTCGGCGCAACCTCCACCAGCGCCGCCCGCAGCACCTCGTTGTACCGCGCGCGA
The DNA here is from genome assembly GCA_046566985.1 of Acidobacteriota bacterium. Taxonomy (GTDB): domain Bacteria; phylum Acidobacteriota; class Terriglobia; order Terriglobales; family Acidobacteriaceae; genus Telmatobacter. Next base: position 12,453 of record JBKICT010000012.1, read on the forward strand.
TCCGCCGCCGACCCCACCGAATTCAGGTGCAGCGTCCAGCCCGCAATCCCCAGCTCGTCCAGCAGCGTCGCCAGCATCTCCAGAACCTCCGCGTCCCGCAGCGGACTCTCGCTGCCCGCGCTCGCCGGCCCAATCACCTCGGCCCCAATCTGCGAAAACTGCCGGTACCGCCCCTTCTGCGGACGCTCCCTCCGGAACTGCGGCCCAATGTAATACAGCTTCTGCAACTGCCCCGTCTCGCCCAGCTTGTGCTCAATGTACGCGCGCACCACCCCGGCCGTATTCTCCGGCCGCAGCGTCAGGCTCTGCGGCTTCTCGCTCTGCGCCCGCGCCCGATCCTCCCACGTGTACATCTCCTTCGAGACAATATCCGTCTCCTCGCCCACGCCGCGCGCAAACAGCGAAGTGTCCTCGAAGACCGGCGTGCGGATCTCGCCAAAGTTGTACCGCGCAAACACCGCTCGCGCCGTCGCCTCAATCCGGTTCCAAAGCGCCGTCTCCGGCGGCAGCAAATCGCGCGTCCCGCGCACAGCTTTCAGGGTTTGACTCATGATTTCAGCCTTTTGGGCAACTTCTTAGAATACAGGGCGTGCGAGGCAGAAAACAGGCCCTCGATAACCGGCCGAGGCAGAACATCTAGCCCCCGCGCTATGCTGATTAAGTTTGAGGGGAGCTTATGTCTACTACAGCTACTCGCCCGCAGCTTGCCTATTTGACCGCCGCACTCGATGACCTGAAGGCCAAGGGAACCCACTTCCGCCTCCGCGTGCTCGACGATCAGCAGGCCCCCGTCTGCCATTACGACGGCAAAGAGGTCATCAATCTGGCCAGCAACAACTATCTCGGCCTGGCCAATCACCCCAAGCTGATTGAGGCGGCTCTCAAGGCCACGCGGGAACTCGGCGTCGGCTCGGGCGCGGTGCGCACCATCGCCGGCACCATGCGCATCCATATGGAACTCGAGGAGAAGATCGCACGCTTCAAAAACGTCGAAGCCTGCGTCGTCTTCCAGAGCGGCTTTACGGCCAATGCGGGCACCGTCAGCGCCATCCTCGGCAAAGAAGACTTCATCCTCTCCGACGAGCTCAATCACGCCAGCATCATCGATGGCGCGCGCCTCTCCCGCGCCAAAATCAAGGTCTTCCGCCACAAAGACGTGGCCCATTGCGAAGAGCTGCTGAAAGAAGTGGCAAGCGAGCCGGGCCACAAACTCGTGATTACCGACGGCGTCTTCTCCATGGACGGCGACATCGGCCCCGTCGACAAGCTCGCCGCGCTCGCCGAAAAATACGGCGCCATCATGATGGTCGATGATGCCCACGCCAGCGGCGTCCTGGGGCGCAACGGCCGCGGGTCCGTCGATCACTTCCACATGCACGGCCGGGTCGACGTCCAGGTGGGCACGCTCTCCAAAGCCATCGGCGCGCTCGGCGGCTACGTCTGCGGCTCCCGCGATCTGATCGACTACCTCTACCACCGCGCCCGCCCGTTCCTGTTCTCCACCTCACATCCGCCGTCGGTGGCCGCCTCCTGTATCGCGGCCTTCGACATCCTCGAGCAGGAGCCGGAGCGCATCGAGCGGCTCTGGTCGAACACCCGCTACTTCCAGGGCGAACTGCGGAATGCCGGGTTCAACGTGGGCGGCGTCAACACTCCAGCCACCGAGACGCCCATCACCCCGATCATCCTCGGCGAGGGCCGCACCGCCATGGAGTACTCCCGCGCGCTGTTCGATGAAGGCGTCATGGGCACTGGCATCGCTTTCCCCACCGTCCCCGAGGGCAAGGCGCGCATCCGCCTTATCCTCACCAGCGAGCACACCCGGCCGCAACTCGACCGCGCCCTCGAAACCCTGACCCGCGTCGCCAAACGCATGGGAATTCTCAACTAAGCCCGCCGTTTGCCCGCGTGATGTTCTGGCTTCCTGCTGTGAAATGACGTGGGCTGGCGGCGCAAGTCTAATGTTTCAAGCGGGCGCGTGCAAATCCGCCAGGGTTTCACTACACTTCGGGCAGGGTCCATTTCATGCCGTTTTTCAAACTTCGTCTGAGCGCCGCTGTGGTTCTGGCCGCATTGTGCATGGCCGGTTGTCCCCTTTCCGGGGCGGCGCAAGCCCCTTCGAACTCCCAGAGTTCCTCCTCGACCCGTGGTGCACAGCCGCCGCAGGAGCCGCAGGAGAAGACCCCGACGCTGGTCGACCCAGGCGGCCCCACAATTTCGTTGGTGCCCTCGGAACAGGTTTTCATCATGGCTGCGGCGCTGAACGCCTGCGGGTACGACGTGGGCCTTGCGGACAGCGAGCCGATTCGCGCTCACGTGCGAGCGGAGATGACCAGCGCCTTTGAGCATAGCGAGGCGGCCCGGACAATTCGCGATAAAGTATGCCTGTACATTGCGCAGCATCGCATGACCGGAACGGAACGCGATATCTCGCAATACATTTCGCTGGCTTTGTATCTGAGTCCGCCGCCGGACCTGGAGACCTCGGCGAGCGTGGACGAGATGCCGCCGGATTCGACGCAGGTGGTGGAGATTTTGCCGTTGCTGCGGCAGTTTGTGGAGGCGTTGGATCTGCATGGTATCTGGCTGGCCTCTCGCCACACCTACGACCAGGAGATCGCGCAGATTCATGACCAGCTCTACAAGTCAATCCTGGACACCAACCTCTACCTCAAGATGCCGTTCGAGAGCTATACCGGCAGGCGGTTCATTGTGGTGGTTGAGCCCATGCTTTCGCCGGGCGCGGTGAATGCGCGCATCTACGGGGCGGATTACATCGTGGTGGTGTCGCCCTCGCACGGCCAGATCCGGCTGAACGATGTGCGGCACACCTATCTGCACTACCTCATCGAGCCTCTGCTCTATTCGCGGGCCAATGCTCTGGAGCGCGATCAGCCGATCCTGAAAGAGATCCGCGATGCTCCTCTGGCCTTCACCTTTCGCTCCAATACGGTCGCGCTGACGGTGGAGTGCCTGATCAAGGCGATTGAGGCGCGCACCATGAACACCGGCATCCCGAACTACCAGATACCTGCGGGCGTGCAGCGGTCGGAACTGCCGATTTACGAGCGCGAGCAGCAGGCTGTGGCAGACAAGCAGGAGGCGGTGCGGCGGAAGCTGGTGCAGCACGATATGGCGCAGGGCTTCGTGCTCACGGAATACTTCTACAACCAGCTCATCCAGTTCGAGAAGGACCCCGCCAGCCTGAAGGACACCATGGGAGAGATGGTGTACAGCATGGACATCTCCCAGCAGGTGCATCGCGCGCGGGAGACGCAATTCGACCAGACCGCGGACGAGGACGTGCTGCAACGGCCGAAGCCCCGCAAGATACAAGGAATGGATCTTGCCGAGGCACGCCTGGAGGCCGGCGATTTGGCGGGAGCGAGCGCGCTGGCACGCCAGGCACTGTCGGAGAAGAACGACTCACCGCAAGCGGCTGCGCAGGCGGGGCGGGCAAACTTCCTTCTGGCGCGCGTGGCGCTCATGACGGGCCATCCGGACGACGCGATTGCGCATTTCCAGGCAACGCTCGCCACCAGCAAAGATCTCCGCTATGTCGCGTGGTCGCATATCTACCTGGGGCGGATGCTTGATCTGGAGTGCAAGCGCGACGAGGCGGTTGCCGAGTACAAGCTGGCGCTTGCGAACCGGGATGGGCAAATGGATACCCGCATAGCTGCGGAACACGGCATCAAGGCTCCCTACGCGGTTCAGGGACATAGTTGCCAGGATGACAGCGCGACGGAAGACCAGCCCGCGCCGGCAGTCAAGCCTCCCGCGGCCACAGCGCCGCTTCCGGCAGCTCCGCAGTAGAGTCGATAAAGCCCTCGGCGGCGTCTAATAAATGCGATCATGCCCGTCGGTGGATGGTCTGTTCTTTTCAACGGAAGCAAAGTGGAATCGGTTCTCCGTGATCTCGAAGCAGCACTCGGCCATACGTTCCGCAAGCCGGAGCTGCTGGTGTGCGCGCTTACGCACCGTTCGCTTGCCAACGAGCAGTTGCTGGAGAAGGATAAGCACGCCGGCGACAACGAGCGCCTCGAGTTTCTTGGCGACGCCGTGCTGGGGCTGGCGGTGGGCGAGGCATTGTTTGTTGCTCATCCTGACCTGCGCGAGGGGGAGCTGACGCGGATGCGCGCGCAACTGGTGAGCCGGCAGCACATGGCCGAGGTTGCGGCCGCCCTGGAGTTGGGCAGGTTTCTGCGCCTGAGCCGGGGTGAGGACCGCAGCGGGCTGCGCCGCAAGAGCACAGTCCTCTCGAACACCATGGAGGCGGTCATTGGGGCGCTCTTTCTGGATGGGGGCCTGGAGCCGGTGCGGGCGTTTGTGAAGCGAAACGTGATGGGTGAAGCTGCCGAGCAGCTTGCCCGGGATCTGCGTTCCGGCGCTGCCCTGGGCAACTTCAAGTCGGCGCTGCAGGAGCATTTGCAGGCGGCCCATGCGGGGTCGCCCGTGTACAAGGTGAAGAGCGAGAGCGGCCCCGACCATCGCAAGCGCTTTCTTGTCGAGGTCCGCCTGAAGGCGGGCGAAGGGGAGCCGGGCAAGCCTCTGGCACGGGGCGTGGGCACCACCAAGAAGCTGGCAGAACAGGATGCGGCGCGGCGCGCATTGGGTCGGCTCACATCGCGGGATGGTGTTGCGCCCGCTGAACCGGCAATGGAGATGGAGAGTTGGTGATCACCCCCGCCCAGGTCGAAGGCGCGATCCAGCAGCCTGCGGAGAGATTCAAGTGGCCGCTGCCCTCGCTGCCCGAAGCGCTGGCATCTCTGCTGCGCACCGTCACCGTCGCCCTGTTTCTACTGACGTTTGTGCTGCAGCCTTTCCTGATCCCCTCGGAGAGCATGGAACACACGTTGCTGGTGGGCGATTTTCTGCTGGTCAACAAGCAGGTGTACGCTCCCGCGGATGGCTTGTGGAAGCATCTTCTGCCGTACCGGAACGTGGCTCGGGGAGACGTGGTGGTCTTTCATTTTCCGCAGGACCCCAAGCGGTATCTGGTGAAGCGGGTGGTGGGAGTTCCGGGAGATCGAATCCGCATCGAGAATGGGCGGGTGCTCATCAACGGAATGGCGCAGGCTGAGCCGTATGCGGCGTTTGAGCCGGCTGCGGCCAATCTGCTGGGGCGCGACTTTCCCACCCGGGTGTACACCGATCCGGCAGTGGATCCGGCGTGGTGGCGGCAGGAGCAGAGCCTGACCCGCGATGGGGAGTTGGTGATCCCCCCGGATAAGTACTTTGTCCTGGGCGACAATCGCAATCACAGCTACGATTCCCGGTCCTGGGGTTTCGTGTCGCGGCAGGCCATCATTGCCCGGCCGCTGGTGATTTACTTCTCCGTGCGGCGGCCTTCCACGACGGACGTGCAGCAGGCAGCGGATGATAGACTCGGACACGACAGGGAGTTCCCGGCGCGGCTTGTGGGCTTTGCGCGGTGGAAGCGCATCTTTCGCGTGGTGCGTTGAGCGGGAGACCTGCCTTCTCCCAGACACTGGAACGAACGGGCCCCCTGCGGCGCCCTGAGGTTTGCATTTGACGACGAAAAGCACGCCGGCCCAGGATTCGACCGCGCCTGATACGACTCCCAAAAAGGTGGAGGAAACTCCGTTCGAGGCCATCGCCAGCATCTGCTCGGTGCTGGTGATCGGGCTGTTCATTCTCACTTTTATCGGCCAGAACTATGTGATTCCGTCGGGGTCGATGGAGAACACGCTGCTGATCGGCGATCACCTTTTGGTGGATCAGATTACGCTGTCTCCGCCTACCAAGTGGATGCCGCTGGTGCATTACCGCGAGCCGCGGCGCGGCGACGTGATTGTGTTCATCAAGCCGGTGCCCGACCCGGACGCGAACGGCAATCTGGAGTATCTGAAACTTGTGAAGCGGCTGATCGGCGTGCCTGGCGATCACATACATCTGCACGACGGCGTCGTGTACATCAACGGCAAGCCGCAGCCGCTGCCCAAGACCGCGCTGGACACCCCGCCGCTTGCCGGTGATCAGGTTTTTCTCGATGAGTTTCCGGCGGTGCCTCCCGTCTCGGAGCCGGGCAATATGGTTCCCGAATCGTGGGAGCTGGATTTTCCCAACCACGTGGTGAATGGAGACCTGGTGGTTCCACCGGGGGAGTACTTCATGATGGGCGACCATCGGCACGACAGCGCCGATTCGCGGTTCTGGGGGTTTGTGCCGCGCGCCAACATTGTGGGACGTCCGCTGTTCAACTACTGGTCGTTCAAGGCGGACGAAGGTGATTACGCGGCTCCGGGCCTGCTTCACAAGGTGGAATGGCTGGGGCATGTGGCGATTCACTTCTTCACCGACACGCGCTGGAATCGGACGCTGAAGGTCATTCATTGATTGCGCGGGCTGTGCGAATACCATAGAGAGTAATGACCGGAGATCCGCAGTCTGAGATCGCGGAGCGGCCTCGCTCCCGCCGCAAGCTATGGACGGCGCTCCTGATTGTGGCAGTGGTGCTGGTGCTGATCTTCGTTCCGCCGTACATCAGCATCAGCCGATACAAAGGGCGCATCACCGAGCTGATTTCCGCCGCGCTGGAGCGGCCGGTGCGGCTTTCCAGCGTGGAACTGCGGATTTTGCCGCGGCCGGGATTCGTGATCACCGATTTCTCGGTGGCAGAGGATCCTGCGTTCGGCGCTCAGCCGGTTCTGCATGCAGATTCGGTGGTGGCGGCGATTCGCATATGGCCGCTGTGGCGCGGCCGGCTCCAGATCAGCCGGATCAGCGTGGATGATGCGAGCCTGAACCTAGTGCATACGCCAGACGGCCGCTGGAACATCGAAGACCTGTTCCACACGGCCGCTTCGCACCGCGGGCCCGCCGGCGGCTCGGCGGTTCCGTTCCCTTACATGGAAGCCACGAACTCGCGGATCAACGTGAATAACGGTCTGGAGAAGCTGCCGTTTTCGCTGCTCGACGCGGATGCTTCGCTGTGGCGGGAATCGGGAGGAACCTGGCGGGTGAGACTGCGCGGGCAGCCGGCACGAACGGATGTCTCGCTCGATCTCGCGGATACCGGCATTGTTCGCGTGGACGCGACTCTCCATCCGGCCTCCGCGCTGGAGCAGATGCCCCTGCACGTCGATCTGGATTGGCGGCAGGCGGAACTCGGGCAGCTGTCGCGGCTTTTACTGGGCTCCGATCAAGGCTGGCGCGGCGACCTGACCGGCGAACTGCATCTGGACGGCACGGTGGCCTCGGCGAAGGTGAAGACCCGGTTGCGGGCGTCGAGCGTGCATCGCAGTGAATTTGCGCCGGCCGCGCCGCTGGATTTCGATGCCACCTGCAGTTTTAAATTTTTGGCCGCCAACCGCTCGTTGCAAGATCTGGCCTGCGATTCACCGATCGGCGATGGCCGCATTCATGTCGCCGGCAACGTGATGCTCTCCGGGGCGACGCCGGATCTTTCCATCGCTGCGGATCGCGTGCCGGCGCAGGCGGGGCTCGATCTGCTGCGCACCGTTCGCAATGACCTTGACCCGGGGTTGCAGGCGGCGGGGGTGGTGAGCGGTCAGTTGAAGTACCAGTCATCCGCTGTTCCGGCGCCGCAACCAGCCAGAGGCCGCAAGGCAAGGCCCACTCCCGCCAGTTCAGGGCCGCTGACAGGCAGCCTGACGGTGCAGGGGCTTCGCATCTCAGGCGGGCCACTCAATCATGCTGTTCATGTGGAGAAGCTGATTCTGGAGCCGAACGACTCCGCCCCGCCCGCGCTCGCGGCAACCGTTCCCATTCGTGCAGGAGCCTCGGCGCCCCTCATCCTGGATCTGCGAATCGCGTTGCACGGATTTGAAGTTGCGGCGCACGGCCCCGCCTCGCTGCCGCGATTGCGCGAGCTGGCCCTCGCAGCCGGCTTTTCGCAGGTGAACATGCTGGCACAGATTGCGGGAGACCCGGCTACGGTGAACATGACGGCGGAGGGTCCGTGGCTTCCGTCCATTCTGCCGGCGGGCACAGCAAACGGCAGCATGAGCGGAACCATCGCGCTGAAGGAAGCCAACTGGCGCACCCAGTTTCTAGCGGGACCGGTTCTGCTGCCATCTGCCACGCTGCATTTCGAGAACGGGGCTATGAACTGGGAGCCGGTTAATTTCACGTTCGGACCCGTCAAGGGAACGGCCCAGGTGGAGTTGCCGGCGGATTGCGATCCCAATACGGCATGCCCGGCGCATTTTGCTTTGCATTTTGCGAACCTGGATGCGGCCGCGCTGCAGGCGGCGTTGCTCGGAGCGCATGAGCGCGGCACGCTCCTCGTCGCGCTGCTGGCGCGGTTTAGATCCTCCGCCCCAAACTGGCCACCGCTCGAGGGCAGCCTGGCAGCCGATGCGCTCGAACTGGGGCCTGTCACTCTTCACAATGTCGCGGCCGATCTTCAGATTGGACCGGCCGGCGCCCAGGCCACTTCCATCGATGCGAATCTTTTGGGCGGCCAGTTGGCGGCAAGCGCCGACGTGAAGATGGGCGACAAACCGGCCTACAAGATCGATGGAACCTTCGAACACCTGAATCCGGCAGAAGTCGGTGTGCTCGCGGGCATGAGGTGGACGGGCGGCGCAATCAGTGGAACCGGACATGTGGAACTGGCGGGGTACACAGGCGCAGAGCTCGCTTCCAGCGCGGTGGGAACGCTCCATTTCACATGGAATCGCGGAAGCGTAGCATCAGCCGCCAAATCCGCCATGCCCGCCGCGCTCCTGAAGTTCGATACCTGGAATGCCGATGCGCAAATCGGCCACGGCGACCTGACGCTCGGGAAGAACCAGGTGGTGCGTGGCAAGCAGGCGGTCTCAGTTGGGGGCTCCGTCGAACTTGCTTCGCCCGCAGTGGCAAAATTCGCCGCTGGCGCACCCGCGAAGGGTGGAACTCGCTAAGCGGTAGAAGTGGATCAAACGCGTGAATATCAAGAACGCGCTCGGCGCGGCTCTAAGCATGGTGAGCGAGAATTCCTGTATGCAGAAGTGGCTGGCGATTGCATTGGCGGCGGGAATGAGTGCGGCGTTAGCTCAAGCGCCCGCGCAGACGAAGACCGCGGTTGCGGTCAACAAAATGCCGCTCGAGCGCCATCCGGTCGTCGCGCTGACCTTCGATGATCTGCCCGCTGCCGGTGGGTTGGCAGCCGGACAGACTCGCACCGGAACGCTGACAAAGCTTGCGCATGCGTTGAACACGGCCCATCTTCGCGGTACCTACGGTTTTGTCAACGCCGTCGATCTGGATGACGATGACGACGCGAAGCAGGCATTGCGGGTATGGGTTGCGGCGGGGATGAACATCGGCAACCACACATGGTCGCATCCGCTGCTGAGCGATCTGAGTGCGGAGGCCTTCGAGCAGAACATTGCGCAGGATGAGCCGGCGTTGCGCGAATACGCTGCGGGCCGCGACTGGCACTGGTTCCGCTATCCCGATCTCGACGAGGGCGACACCCTGGCGAAGCGCGAGCACGTGCGGACGTGGTTGCGCGCGCATGGCTACCGGATCGCCGAGCCCACGCTGAACTTCCAGGACGATGACTGGAGCGATCCCTACAACCGCTGCCTGGCCAAACAGGACGAGGCCGGCATCGCGTGGCTCAAGCAGAGCTACCTCGACAACGCGGCGGAGTTCATCCGCGTAGGGCGCGAGGAAGAACAGATCGTATTCGGGCATGAGATTCCCAACGTGCTCCTCCTGCATGCAACGGGCTTCACCACGGTGATGCTGCCGCGCCTGATCGAACAACTCCGGCAGCAGGGCTTTCGCTTTGCGCCGCTGGCGAAGATCGAGTCAGACCCCGCGTACGCGCTGGATCCGCATGCCGGCATACCTGGCGGCGGAACATTTCCCAACTTATTTATGAACGCGCGGCATCTGAAATATCCGCCGTTTCAGCCGGAGCCAGTCGAGAAGCTGGACAGCCTTTGCCGGTAAGACGAACCGGGATGTTGCAATTCCAACTCCAATGCTGATTCGGCGCAGTCATTCAGAATCTCTCCCGAGTGCACAACTTCCTCCGCACACCAGCGTCGATAATTCATCAAGGGGAGAGTTGTGCTTTACGAGAGGAGATTATCTTGATGCGTACTCGGAATCTTGTTAGCGGAGTGGTGATTCTTGCCCTGAGCGTGTGTGGCGCAACCCTGCGCGCGCAAACCAGTGTTGCGCTCAGCGCCTATGGCGCGTTCAGCGGAACCACAACCGCAAACGGCGTGCAGGAGAGCCCGGCAAACTCGGCGGGTGGAATGTTTGAGCTCCGTCACGTTGGGAATCCAATCCTTGGATTCGAAGGAACTTACTCCTTCAATCGGGCGAATCAGGAATACACCGGGCCGGGTCCATGTCCGGTGGGAATTGTGTCCGCATGCCCACCCACCACGACGCAGACCATCAAGGCCGATGCGCACGAGATCACGGCCGACTGGGTGCCATCGGTCGGCCTGGCCAACTTCCGTGCATTTGGTGTGCTCGGCGTGGGCATGCTGCTCAACGTGCCATCAGGCGGTCAGTCGAATACGCAGACCTCGACCAAAGCTGTCTATGTGTATGGCGCGGGCCTCGATTGGGGGCTGTTGCCGCACCTGGGGTTGCGCTTGCAGTATCGTGGAAACCTCTACAAGTCGCCCGACGTGACGCAACTGTTTACGTCAGTGAACAAGTTCACGCACACGGCGGAGCCGATGATCGGAGTCTACTTCAACCTGTAGCGCGCCATCACTGGGTGGCAATCAGCAGCAGGGGATCGGGGGCGACGCGGCATTGGTTCTGCTTCGCCACCTTCCACACGCTTCCATCGCTGTACGTCACTGAATTCAGATCGATCATCGTGACGGCCGAGAATCCACGTAACGGGAGCTCGGCCGAAAACCCGCCCTCGTCGTCGGCGTGGAACTTGATTGCGAGAGTCTTTGCAATCTGGCGGTTGTGTGACGTCGTGGGCTGGGACAGTAGATTTGCCACCAGGTCGAGTGTGCCAGGTGTCGGCGGATAGCCATGCGCGGTCACGGTGGCGGCCACAATCTTTCGACCGTCGTGGGGAGTAAGCGTCAGCTTGGGCCGCATCATCGGCGTGGACTTTCCATCGTTTGTGCGCAGCATCTGCGAGCTGCTACCTTGCGTGGCATGCATATCGGCGACCGGGCAGGGTTGCGGCTGTACGATGATGTACCGGTTCGCCGCGGGTGTCTGATGGGTGGCCTGTGCCGGTTGCTGGACGGGCGCAACCTGCTGACCCGATTGAGCAAAAAGAGAGGCTGCGGTGAGGGCGGCGGCAAGAATCGAACCAGGAAGGACGGAGGAACGCATGGGCGGGCTCCTTTCCGCGGAAGGCACCAGTTGACACCAACAGGATACGCCTGTCGGACACGCCAGGCCACCGCGGACTGGAGGCAGTTTCGCCGTCCTTCCGCTGTGTTACCGTTGCAGTAGCCCGTTTCCCTGCTGTTGCCCGCCCGTTTCCTGCGGTTCCCAAGGCGCGGCCACGGAATTCTGGCGCTCGGCGTCCAACGCACTATATGCCGAAGCAGCCGGGGAGGGGAGTCGGGCCAAGCGAAGGAATGTCTCAGCAGCCGGAATTGACGTCGCCTGTAATACCCGAGAGCCCGGCTGTACCGCCGGCCCCGGCCGCCGAGCCGCATCCTGCCCATCATCGCATTCCCCGCTGGTTGCAGCGCGCCGAGCTGTTTGTGCGCGTGCTCTTGCGCATGTACATCGGGCTGGCCATCTGCTACGCACCATGGTCGCCCACCTTCTGGGACCAGAATCCCCTGTTTGCACACTTCCCCACGCTCGGAATCTATGCGGCGAATGGCGCCGTTCGCGGCATCATATCGGGTCTTGGGCTGCTAAACCTTTGGATTGCATTTCGTGAGGCGATCCGCCACGGAGAAGGATGAGAATGCCGGAAGAGCAGGGACAAACAGAGAAGGGAACAGAGGGACAAATCGATCTGCCGGCGACAGAGGCAAAGCTGCCCGGGAACGGGGCGCCGCCGCCGCTGGAGAAGGCGCCGCTTGCCTACGAGAACTCCACATTTCTCAACAGCGCCGACGGACGCTTGATTCGCATTGTCTCTGAATACGTTGAACCACTGGCGCGCTTCCGCCGCGAGCAGATTCAGGACACGGTGGTGTTCTTCGGCTCCGCGCGCTTTCGCGGCAAAGAGGAGGCGGATCACGCGCTGGAGTTGCTGGACAACACGGGCGCCGTGCAGCCGGCTCCTCGCGAGGAACAGCCCGCCAGCATTCCGCAGATTGTGGAAGGCAAGGCTACGGATTTGCAGCGCAAGCGAGCCATTGCAGCAGTGGAGATGGCTCGCTACTACGAAGACGCGCGCAGGCTGTCCCAACTGCTGACGAAGTGGTCGATGGCGATTCCTTCGCGTCGCCACCGTTTCGTGGTTACCTCGGGCGGCGGCCCGGGCATCATGGAAGCGGCCAACCGCGGCGCATACGAAGCCGGCGGCAAGACCATCGGACTCAATATCCGGTTGCCGTTCGAGCAGCATCCCAACCCCTACATCACGCCGGCGCTGAACTTCGAGTTTCATTACTTCTTCATGCGCAAGCTGTGGTTTGCGTATCTTTCAAAAGCACTGGTTGTATTCCCGGGTGGCTTCGGAACGCTGGACGAGATGTTCGAGATTCTCACCCTGGCGCAGACGCAGAAACTGGCCAAGAAGATCACAGTCGTGATTTACGGAGCGGATTACTGGAAGAAGGTCTTCAACCTGAAGGCGCTGGTCGATTGCGGCTCCATCTCGCCCAAAGACATCGAGCTGTTCCAGTTTGCCGATACGCCGGAGCAGGCCTTCGAAATTCTCAAGAACGGCCTTACCGAGAACTACCTGATCCCCGAAGCAGCCGAGGGCAAGCTGCCGGAGCGTCCGCCCGAGCCGGAGCTGCTCGCAGGCATCAAGAACCTCGACGAGTTCCTCGGGCCCGACGTGGCCAAGACACGCAAGTAGCTGTCCATCCTAGCGGGAGTCGTTCGGCTCGGGCATGGGATACGCTTGATTCAACAATTCCACCCAGGCGGGCGGCGTTTTAGTCTTGCCTATCCACCATTCCTCCAGCACCTTTCCAGTGCGAACATCTACGTGCGTGCAATCGTAGATCTCGTCTCCGTGCAAGGGCGCCTGATGATACGCCAATTCGGCGCCTGAACGGAGAAATGTCCACCCGAATACCGCCTGCACAAGATGATCGAAGCGCTGGATCACGGCTCCATTGCGCCACACCACAAGTTCAGTTGGTATAGCGTAAGAAACACAACACGAGTCGTACTTGTCGACCAACCAGCCGACCGTGCTTTCATCGTCCGCCACCTGCACGTCCTCAACGCCCTCTTGTCCCTGCTCGGCGGGGACGGTCCACTCCCGGACATTCTTCGAGACGATGTGCACCAGCCTCCCGGCAACAGTAGCATTAGCGATCCCTGCGGTTTGTGCTTCTGCCCTCATCGCAAGCCACGCCAACAGAAGACATAGAACAAGTCCCCTCTTCATGCAACCTGTTTACCCTCTTGGGTACCCGCGGTCAATTCAATTCCTCTTGCCAACCCATTCACAGCCCCTTAATCCGGCTCAGGCACACTGGAAAGGAAGAGCGAAGATCCAGTCTAGGTCGATAGGAGTAATCCAATGCCCAACGCATCCGTCTCGTATCTCTGGCGCGATCGCAAGGCCGCGGATGGCTATCGCGCCGGAGTGTCGCTGCACAGCCACACCAATCAATCCAAGGAAACGCTCGACTTCCTGGCGAATCTCGGCAACACCTATCCGCTGATCCGCCCCATGCTGGCCCGGCTGGAGCGCCGCTGGGCCGAGCGCAATGGCGTCAAGCTGCAGTACGCACAGAGCTACTGGACACCGCCGATGACCCCGAAGCTTGCATTCGATCTGGAGAGCCGTCAGATCTCGGATCTCGGTCTGGCATCGATGGTGTCGATCACGGACCACGATACGATTCGCGCACCCATACTGCTGCGGACCGTGCCCAGCGCGCGGCGGATTCCGGTTTCAGTAGAGTGGAGCGCGCCTTACGGTGGCGTGCAGGACTTCCACCTCGGCATCCATAATTTGCCGGCGACGCATGCCCAGGCCTGGATGAACCGCCTCGCCGAATGCACGGCCAATCCCAGCGACGAAAAGCTGTCGGAAATTCTTGCCGAACTGAATGAAGAGCCGAACGTGCTCGTCGTCTTCAATCACCCCATGTGGGACCTGTTCCTCGTCGGCCAGGAGAAGCACGAGTTCCTCGTCAACGAGTTCCTGCTGAAGAACGGCAACTATCTGCACGCGCTGGAGCTGAACGGCCTCCGCAACTGGGAAGAGAATCGCGCGGTGCGGCGTCTGGCCGAGAAATGGAACATGGTCCTCATCTCCGGCGGTGATCGCCACGGCGTGGAGCCGAATGCCAACATCAACCTGACCAACGCCGAGAGCTTCACCGAGTTTGTGCATGAGATCCGTCACGAGCGGCGCAGCAACATCCTGTTTATGCCGCAGTATGCGCAGCCGTGGAAGCATCGCCTCCTCCAGTCGACGCTCGATGCGGTGCGCACCTACCCCGATTTTCCGGTGGGCTCGCGCACCTGGGACGAGCGCGTCTTTCACCCCGATGCGAACGGAACGATTCGCCCGCTGCACGAGATCTGGCCGGCCGGCGGCGGCGCGCCGCGCCTGATGCGCTGGGCGGTAGCGCTCGTGATGCTGATGGGCACGGCGCCTGTATCGAGCGGTCTTCGCGTCGCTTGGAGCGAGACCCGCGAGCTGCGCCTGGCGCTGGGTGAGAACGAAGGCTAATGGTCATTGAGCAAACGTGGCTACCCCAGGGCCCCGAGTTTGGGACCTGGGACCGTGGAGACGCCGCCGACCGCTCCGCTCCTCCCCGCGTCGCCTACTTTCCCGATTCCTTCCACGAGGTCAACGGTGTGGCCCACACCAGCCGCCACTTTGAGGCCTACGCGCGGGGGCGCAACCTGCCGTTCCTGTGCGTGCGCGCAGGCGATCGCGAAGAGCGCCTCAGGCGCGAAGGCAATCTCTGGACGCTGGAGTTGCCGCGCGGCTTCCTCTCCATCGCCATCGAAAAAGATCTGCGCTTCGATCCGGCCTTTCCGCGGCATGTGCCTGCAATCGAGGACGCGCTGGCCGAGTTCCGGCCGGACTTGATTCACATCACCGGCCCCAGCGAAATCGGCATGACCGCCGCGGCCCTGGCGCGATGGATGAAGCTGCCGCTGGCGGCAAGCTGGCACACCAATGTGCACGAATACGTGGCGCGGCGGTCGGAGCTGCTGCTGCGCATGCTCAGTGAGCCGCATGCGTGGGTGGCGGGGCAGCGCATCCAGGAGATCATGCTCGACGCGACGGCTTGGTTTTATGCGATGGCCGGCGTGCTCTACGCGCCGAACGACGAGCTGTGTGCGCGATTGGAGACTGCGACGGGCCGGCGATGCTTTCGCATGCCGCGCGGCGTGGATGCGGATCTCTTTCATCCGTCCAGGCGGACGCGCCCCCAGAACGACGGCGAACTCATCCTGGGATTCACCGGCAGGCTTTCGGTTGAAAAGAACGTCGCGCTGCTTGCCCAGGTACAGGAACAACTCGAACAGCGCGGACTGCGCAACTTCCGATTCATGATCGTGGGCCATGGAGCCGAAGAGCCCTGGCTCCGCGCCCGCTTGCATCGAGCAGTCTTCACCGGGGTATTGCGCGGAGAAGAGCTCGCCCGCGCCTATGCCGATATGGATCTCTTTGTATTCCCGTCGCACACCGACACCTTTGGCAACGTGGTGCTGGAGGCGCTGGCCAGCGGCGTCCCCGCCATCGTGACCCACGACGGCGGACCGCGAACCATTGTGCACGACGGTGTGACCGGCCGCGTAGCGCATGATCACGAGTTTGCCGATGCGATTGCGGAGATATCGTCTGATCGGTCGCGGCACGCGGCCATGCGCTGTGCCGCACGGAAACACGCGCTCACCGCCAGTTGGGATGCCGTATTCGACGGCGTCTATGCCGGCTATGCGACGATCGTGCTCAATGCCTCCGCAGGGAAGTAGACCTCGCCCTCCAGCGACACTGCATCCTCTCTGCGCCTAACTTCGCCGCCCATCCAGGCGAACAATCCTGACGCGAATCAGGCGATTGTTCGGACGAGGGAAGAGTGGCCAGGGAGGCTACTAAAGAAGCGCCTCCATCGCACTTGTCGCGGAAAGCAGCAGAACTCCGTCGACGAGGGCGTCACTCAGAATGTTGGCGCCCTCATCCGGTTTCATCGCCGTGTCAATCGCCGTTCGCCGTGGCAGGCATCGATCGTATGTAGGCGATCAGCGCCTTCATGTCCGGTGCGTTCAGGTTCGTGAGAGGCATGCCGCCCTGCTGCATGCGCGTCGTGTGGTGCCGCAACAGCGTCTCCAGCACATCGGCGGGCAGCAGCGACGCGGTTCCGGCCAGCGGCGGAGCAGCCGCGGTGCCGTGCAGGCCTCCCACGCCATGACAGCTTGCGCACGTCATCTGCTGGAAGATCTTCTGTCCCCGTTGGGCGAGCGGGCTCAGTGGCGGAGCGGGTACGGGCGCTGCCTGCGTGGTCTGCGCAGGCGCAGCGGTACCAGGCGTTGCGCGTTCTTGCGCTGGCGCAGCCTGCCTCGCGACCGCGGCCGGGGGGGGCGCCATTCCCGGTTGCAGGCTGTCCAGATAAGCCACGAGTTGTTGCAGCGGTTGTCCGGTCAGCGTGACGGTCGGCATGCCTCCGGCCTTCATCTTCGCGGTCGGATGGTGCAGCAGATCGGGCAGCTTGTTGCCGGGGAACTTCTTCGAGATCCCAATAAGCGAAGGCGCAAACTGCGTACCCTGCGCTGCGGTTCCATGGCATGCCGCACAACCCTGCGAGAGGAACAGCGCGCGGCCGGGGCTCGGCGCCATCGCCTTTGCAATCACGGCAGGCGCAACAACGGGCGCCGCCGTACCCGCATTGGTGCTGGAGGTGACGCCCGGTATCGCCGGTGCCGGAGCCATGTCCGGATAGGGCACACTGCCGCCACTACTCTCAGTCTGCGACTGCTGCTGTTGATTTGCCTGTGCAGGTTGCGCACCGGCCTGCATGGGCGGGTGCAGCGTGCGGAGGTAGGCAATGATTGCCCCCCGCTCCTGCGCGTTATCGACAGACGGCATGCCTCCCGCGCGCATCTTCGGCGAAGGGCTCGCGAGCAGCTTGTCGAGCTCCACGTTCGATTGATGCGCAATCAGCGGAGCAATCGCCGGCGCGCGCCCTCCCGAACCGGCAGCGCCATGGCATGCAAAGCACGCGTGCTGCTGATACAGTTGCTGCCCTGCCATGGCAAGGTTCGAAATCTGCGTGGGCACTCCTTGCGCCGGTGCGGCGTTCGCGGGCAGATTCGCATTCATCAACGCGGGCACTGAACCGCTTGCCATCTGCGGTGTTGAGCCCGAAGACGCTTGCACATGGGCTTCGGGCGTGCCGATCACCTTGAGATAAGCAAGGAGCGCGGTCATGTCGGCAGGCGAAGCGTCGACGGCGGGCATGTGGCCGGCGCGCATCGCGGCGTTCGGATTGTGCAGCAGGGCCTCGAGTTGCGGCCCCGGGTATTTCATCGTCACGCCCTTCAGGCTGGGCGCAACCGTGGTGCCCAGGCCCACGTCGCCATGACAGCCCGAGCAGCCATGCGCCTGAAACACTCCGCGTCCGTGCGAAACCATCGGATCGACCGGGCCGATGGGCAACGCCAACGGCCCCGTGCCGCCGGGCGATTCGATATAAGGCTCGAATGGCGCGGCTGTGTACGCCGCTTCCTGCTTCTCCTGCAGACGAAGCTGCGCAGCCGTCGTGGGGTCGTGCTCGTCGTCCATGTGGCTCTTGAAGCCCAGGAAGATCGTGCCGGCAAGCACAATCGCGACCGCCAGCACCGGAATCGGCCTGCGCCACGGACGCCGCTCCAGGCTGCGATCCAAAAACGGAAGCAGAAAGAAGCAGGCGGCAATCACGCCGGGGATCACGACGATCGCGAATACAACCGTCGGGCCTTCAAAGAACTTGAGCCACTCAAAGAACGGCAGGTAATACCACTCCGGCCGCGGCAGAAAATGCGTATCGGCGGGATTGGCGATCGGGCCCAGACCCATCGGGTGGAAGTAGGCCAGAAATCCCAGGCCCACCATCAGCAGCAGCGCGAAGCCCATGTCCATCAGGACCTGGCGCGGATAGAAATTCTCCGGTGGGAGCTTCGGCTCTACCGGATCTTCATTCATGGGTCCGGCAGCGCCGGCCTTGCGGAACAGGAAGATGTGAATGGCGATCAGGGCAAAGATAAAGCCGGGAATCACGAAGACGTGCGCCACGTAAAAACGCGACAGCGTCAGCGTGCCGATGGCGTCTCCGCCGCGCATCAGGCGCGTCAGCCACTCGCCGATGAAGGGCACTTCGCCCACGATGTTGGTGCCCACCGCAGTGGCGAAATAGGCCTTCTGATCCCAGGGCAGCAGATAGCCGGTGAAACCCATGCCCATCACCAGCAGCGAAAGTGTCGCGCCGGAGATCCACAGCAGCTCGCGACGCCCCTTGAACGAGCCATACAAGAACGTCTGCAGGAAGTGCAGCACGAGCACGATGATCATCGCGCTCGAACCGTAGTAATGCAGGCTGCGCAGGAATGCGCCTGCCGCCACCTGCTTGGTGATGTAGGCAACGCTGGTGTGCGCCGTCTCCGCCGACGGCACGTAGTAAACCGCCAGGCAGATACCGGTGATGATCTGCGAGATAAAGATGAAGAGTAGACCGGAGCCGAATACGTAGGCCAAGCGAGCCCCGCCGGGGATCGGCTCGTCCAGCGACTCGTGCATCAATTTGTCTACGCCGGCGCGACGATCCATCCAGCGGAAGAGCCGGCTGCGTTTGCTTCCGCCCTCAGAGCCGGCAGAACCCGTCTTGTGCTGCTTGTCCATGCCATTCCCCTCGTGCGGTTAGCTCAGCTTTTCCTTGTTGGGCACATTGGAGCGGAAAAACTCGAAATGCACCTGGAGCTTGCCATTGTTGATGCGCGTCGGAAGCGCATCCATGCCGCGCGGCGGCGGCCCGCCCATGTGCTTGCCGGTGGCTGAAAACCGCCCCCCGTGGCACGGGCACACAAACTCATCCTGTCCCTTTTGCCACGACACGCTGCAGCCCAGGTGCGGACAGATCGCCGAGAGCACCTGGAAGTTGCCGTCGCCGGTGCGGTTCACATACACCGACTGCGCCGAAACAACCTCACGCCAGCCATCGCGCTGCGCAAAGGTGATGGTCTTGCGCACAGGCGCGGCGCTCGATGCAAATTCGCTCAGCTCGCCCACGTCAGACCACTCCGTGCCTGTTGATTTCGCATACAGCGGATAAAGGATGTACCGCAGCACCGGCACTGAAAGCAGCGCGCCCATGCCGATGGAACCTACCGCCAGCAGACCTCCGAAGAAGGAGCGCCGGTTGATGACGATGACATCTTTCTTCCCGTCGATGTTGCGCGTCTCAATTCGCTGTTCCACGTTATCTCCTAGAAGTTGAGCCACAGGGCCATGTAGACCGTGTTGTTGTCGGACGCATTGCGGTTCGCGCCGTCGTAGTTGGTGGTCGCGCCATTGAACTTCGTATAGCCGGTGTAGCTCACGTTCAGGTCGATGTTCTGCATTGGCCAATAGGCGAACTGCGCAACATAGCCGCTAGTGTCGGGATTCCCGTTCTGGCTTCCCGTCACCGCAGCAGGCGCATACAGCAGCGCATCGCTATTTCCGGTGGTGGAGAAGAGCGCACCCGTAGCCGTGTAGCGATTCCGCCAGTGATAGGTGCTGTCGAGCCGCAGGGTGTTCAGGTGATTGTCGGGCGCTGTCGCTCCGCCCCCGGCATACGTTGCATCCAGGGTCGACTTCTCGTGAATCCAGGTGCCGTGCACATCCAGAAAATTCGCCCCGATGGGCCGCTCGTACTGAAAGTCCAGCGAGGGATCCACGTAGCTGTCTTCAGGCCCGGAGATGGCGTTGGGGAACGACTTCATGTACATGCCATAGGTGCCCACCATCAGATAATTGGCTCCCCATGTCTGCTGCCATCCAGCCCGCCAGTAGGGCGCCGCTCCGCTGATGTTGTACGACTGACCCTGCCCCGTCACCGGAGCCGCAGCGCCGCCGTGCTCCGAGCGATACAGCGTCATCTCGGTGTACAGGTGATCGTTCCACATCGCGTAGCCGCCCAGACCGGCCACATCCTGTCCCAGTGCGCCCGCGATGACAGGTCCCGCAAGCGGGCCAACATTGGTGGCGCTGGAGATCCACGGGAAGCCCCACGCCGGCGTGCTGTTCCAAAGGTCCTGCACGGTCGGATTGTTGTTCAGCGTGATACCGTAGTCCACGCCCTTTCCGCCCACCGTGCCGTGATTCGCATAGCGCAGATCGGTGTTGTCCATGCCGAAGTGATCGTCAGAATGCGTATAGGTGACCTGCGCCATCCCGCCAAAGTGCGTCGCAAACGCGCCGGCCAGGAAGATGCTCAACTGCTGCGGAAACCCGGCGGAGTTGTTCTGGGTTCCGGGCTGCGTTGCCTGGGTGGCGCTGTTGGAGAGCAGGGCCATGAACGAGATGGGAATGTTCTTCGTCAGCGACAAGTTGCTGGCGTTGCCAACCTTATCCGTGGCGCTCGGCGACGTAAGCACGTAACCGCGCAACTTGAAGTTGCGCCCGAACTGCGTCAGCTCCGGAGGATTGGTGTGGCACACATTGCAGGAGAGGCCGGTTTGGCGGGCAAAGCTGGGAACCGCGTGAGCCGACTGAAAACTACCGAGGATGAGGAGAGCGGGAAGCGCTAAACGCGAAAATTTCGACATAAAACAATCCTTCGTCGCGCAGAGCGTGAGGCCCTTGCGCGGTGGTAATTGGGCTTGCACGACACAGCGGGCAAAAGGAGAACAACCCAATGGGAGAAGAACGGTTAACGAGGCTAAAGATGCCGAAACACGCTAAACGGTTTCGCTCTCAGCCACGGAATGCCTCCAGTAAAACTGCATGTGCGAGTTCCTTCGATCTCCACACAGCCGAAAAACCGTGATGGCGCGCTGTTTGGAATCAGGAAGTTGAAACTTGGAACCCCAGGGGAAGAACATGTCTTAAAACTATCTGGCCCAGGCGGAAGCGCGTGTGATTTATATCACTCAAATGCGGTTGGCTCGATCGTCAGGATCGCTCACTTCAGAGTCTTCTCCAGAACTACATTCGTCAGCCGACGCGTGGTGGCGTGGTCAGTTGTTCGTCGTCGAATAGCCTCTTGATTCCTTCGCGATCTCGCTTGACCCATCTCGGACGAATGAAGCTCATCTTACCAAGACAGCATGGACATTGCGCAACCCAGGCTGCATGGTCCGTCTCACTCCCTCCACGGGCGGCAGATATGCTGATAAGCGCGAGGAATCCGTGATCAAATCCAGGCGTCAAAACACTCTCCATCTCGTCTTCTTCAGTTTGCTGCTTTTCGTTGTTCTACTGCCCGCTCCGCTGTTGCGCGCCAGCACTGTCGTATTTTCCGAAGCGGGTTTTCCGACGAGCGGGAGCGAGCCGATTGGCCGAACTGCTTTGACCGCGGCGCTGGGCCCTGATGTGAGATTCGCAGCCTTGGACGACTTGAACCATGGATCGCTCCAGGGCGCCAGTCTGCTCGTCTTGCCATACGGGTCGTCGGTCCCAGTGGCGGCGTGGCCCGCAATTTATGCCTACCTGCAGCACGGAGGCAATCTGCTGGTGATTGGCGGCCAGCCACTTCAAGTTCCGGTCGATGGGCATGCAGGCGCATTCCGGGCCGAAGTGAGCCAGCAAACATATAGCCGCGTCTTGGGGTTTGAGAACACCTACGTCCTCCCCGCATTCCAGGCGGCTAGGTTCGAGTGGCGGGATGGATACGACTTCCTTCCAAAGTTGACCGTGCGGGCGCAGGCGTTTTACGCGGTTGAAGGCCGTCTGAATGGGCTGGGATACATGGTGGACGCGGCCGGGGATCGTGCCGCGGCTCCCGTAATCGTGTCCGATCATCTGCGAGGGCCGCTGCGGGGGGCCCGCATTGTGGCGCTGGACTTCGATCCAGTCCCAGGATATTGGGACTCGGCCGACGGCAAGGCACTCGTCGGTGCGGCCGCGGCGTATGCGCGGGCGGGGGCGACCTCCTTCGGCATTGAGGCGCAGTACGCCGCGCTGCGTCCCGGAGAAACTCCGAATCTCACGCTGCATCTGCGCCGGCCAGCCGCTGCCGCGTTGCAAGCCAGTGCGCGCGTGACACTCCTCCAGGGAGACAGGCAGATCGATGCGGCGACCGTGGTGCTAGCCGGCGCGGCAACACGCGGCGCGGCGGATGCGGCGATCCCATTCAACAAACCGCTTCCGGCCGGCTTCTACACCGTGCAGGCCACGTTGTCGTTCGGAGGAAAGATACGGGAGTTCTATGCCAATGGTTTTCGCGTCGAGCAGTTGTCCGACCTCGAGCGAGGCCCGGCGCTCGGAGTGAATGGAGACTTCCTCACCCGCGGCGGCGCACCGTGGTTTCCCGTCGGAACGAATTACTTCAGCACGGAATCGGATGGATGGGATTTTTCGGGGCCGCGGAATGCGTTGGTGTGGGAGCGCGACTTTGCCGCAATGGAGCGGCATGGCGTCACCTTTGTGCGCACTGGCGTGTGGATGCCGAACGTCTCTTTCATCGATCCCTCCGGCGGCGTGAACAAGCGCTTCCTTCGCAACGTGGAAGGCTTTCTTGCAGCAGCGCAGGATCACAACATCGCGGTGAACTTTACGTTCTACGGAATGATCCCGAAGGTGGGGCCGCAGCCCACGAAAGATTGGCAACTGCCGCAGAATGGGCACGGGCCGGTACAGCCAAATCCCTATCTCGACGCAAACATGATTCGTGCCGAACACGAGTACGTCTTGTCGGTCGTGCGTCCTTTTGCGCGCGTGCCGTTTCTGAGCTATGACCTCATCAATGAGCCGAGCTTTTCCAATCCGCGGATGATCTTTCACGGCAATGTGCCGAATGGCGATCCGGCGGAACTGGCCGCCTGGCACGAATGGCTGAAATCGCATTACGGACGGATCGGCAAACTGGCAGAGGCGTGGAGAGTCCCCGCGGACACACTCCGAAGCTTCGACCTGGTTCCCCTACCGGCAGAGAAAGACATGCATTACAGCCGCTATGGGAATCCCGACGAGGTGCGCGCGCTGGACTACAACCTGTTCGCGCAGGCCATGTTCTCGCGTTGGGTACACGGAATGGTCGAAGCCATTCGTAGCACGGGAAGCACGCAACTCATCGACGTGGGGCAGGATGAAGGTGGCGTAACAGACCGGTTGCTGAACCAGTTCTACGCCACAAGCGGAGTGTCATTCACGACCAATCACACCTACTGGCAGGACGATGCGCTGCTGTGGGATTCCGTGGCCGCAAAGCGCCCGGGCGTGCCGCAGATTACCGGCGAAACTGGATATCAGCCGGTGTGGTCCGCCGATGGCGGTTGGCGCTACGACGAACTCACCGGGATGGGTCTGGAAGAGAGAAAGTGGGTGCTCGGCTTTGCTGCCGGCGCCAGTGGCGCGCTGCAGTGGGACTGGGACCGCGAAGGGGATTTCGGAATCGAGCGGAGCGACGGATCGGCCAAGCTGTGGGAGAACTTAATGCGCGACCTTGGGCAGTTTGCGAAGGAGGCGCAGCCCTATGCAACCGCCTGGATTCGGCCGCAGGTCGCAGTCGTGCTGCCGCAGCCCCTGCAGCTTTCTGTCTACAATGCCATGGCGCTCGAAGCCCAGCAAACGGCCATTCGGGTGCTCTACAACTGGGATCACACACCCGCGTACGCGATTGGCTCGTACCAGATGGACACGTTGGGCGATCCGAAGCTGATCATTCTTCCATCGGCCTACGGCCTCACCGATCATGCCTGGGAGACACTGGAGCAGCACGTGCGCAACGGTGCGGTGCTGCTGATCTCCGGACCATTCGACGAGAACCCGCACCTGCACGCCACCAATCGCGCTCAGAAGATCGGGCTTGGTTACGCAACTGTTCCTCTCGAGATCCGGAATCAAACATTCCAATGGGCGGGCAATCCGTTGCCGTTGGTCTACGGAGGAATGAAGACAACCACCCTCTATCGCGCCCAGATGCCCGGAGGCAAGGAGTGGACTGAACTCACCGTCGGGAAGGGGAAGATACTCTTCTCCGCGCTGCCGCTGGAACTCAACGACCGGCTTGATTCGGTGGCAGCCGTGTATCGCTACGCCATCAAGACAGCAGGCGTGACGCCGGAGTACACCACCACCGTTACCGATCCCGGACTTCTGATCTGCCCCACCTTGCTACCGAACGCCACGCTGTACGCGTTGACCTCGGAGACCAATAACACGGCCGTGGAATTCCGTGATCAGCGCAGCGGCAAATCATTCACCGGCACTCTGCATCCGGGGCGCGCATCGCTGCTGATGGTGGGGAATGACGGACGCCTCATCGCTCAATATCATTGGCGCGGCAGCGGCAACTGACACATGCCATCGGATGAGCGGCGGTGATCTAGCAACTTGCCAGGATTCTCCGCCGCGCAGACAGGGAAGTGACCGAAGGCCATCGAATGCATGCAGCCCGAGCGCGCCTACATCTCGGGGAGATCTGCCTTCGGATGGATCTTGCACCCGCCGGGCTAGCGAACGCCGGTCGACGCTGTCGATAGGCGCCCATTTCACATCGCTCCGGCAGCATTAAGTGGGGAAGAGGGCCCGGTAGCGCTGTACTTGCGGTGTTGAACCACAAGGTAGGATCGCTACCGGATGCGTTTTGACACACGGAAGCATGCGCCTCTGTGTCTTGCCACTACGGCTGTTGCGCCCAGAAATCGCCGATCCAGTCCAGGTTCTGCTCGTGGTTCCCTGAGGAATTCAATACGCAGGTTGAATCGCAGAAGAGCGCATTCAGTGGCCACGGTTGAATTGCGTAAGGATTGTTCGGATTGTTGCTGGAAAGGATATTCTCTGTGTTCTGTACCATTGCATACGTCGCAACCGAGAAGTTGTTGCTGCTGAAGAACGATTCAGACAGAGCCAGGAAGTTCTTGACGCCGTTCTGCGACAGTGCACGGTCGGTAAACCAGGTTGGATGTTGGGAATCGCCGGTCTTCAGGAACTCATACCACTCTGTGTTCGGTACGCCGCCAGAGCTCAGAGCGCAATTGATGAAGCCGAGCACCGTCTCGCTTCCCGTCACATCTACATAGCATTGACCGGGATCGGGATAGTCGGCAAGAAACGATGAACTTAGGCCATCGCTCAGGTAGTTTTCAAAATAGTTGACCAGCGAGAACTCTGAAGCCATCATCGGCTTCGATTTTCCATAGACCGACTGAGCGTATTGAACCGCGGCCACCAGGCCCCCGGTTGGGTCCGTTCCTTCCGCTCCGTTATCCCCGTTGAAGGAAGAGACGTGCAAGTGCAAGTCAATTCCGGTCACCCCGGTAGTGTTTGCGGCGTACTGCATGAGTTCAGTGACGGGACTGGTTTGGAACGCCGCCTTCTCAAGGTTATTGAAAGCTCCCACGTACAGCGGGATCGCGGCTCCAGTTACGCTGTTGCTGGCATTGGCCGTGTTGTAGGCAATGTCGCTGTTCGTGATGTCCTCATAGAAGGTGGTCACAGCCTCCATGGTTGGCGGATTTGTGATGAAGGGCTCGTTGCCCGACACCAGCAGACTCAGGCTCGGGTATACATAGTCGAGCACCTTGTTGGTACAACTTTGCACAGTTGTGTAGTCCGTTCCACTGGTGTCTGTCGGCGGTGTCCCCCCGCCCCACTTGCTGAAGTCGTATTTCAGATTCAACGCAATCAGGTATTGCGGATAGCTTCTGTGAATCGCGTTGATTTCAGTGAGATTCGGGTCCGACTGCACGGTTGAGACTGCGCACGAGCCGTCTCGTTGCAGAAGCGCCGTGACATCGTAGAACCCGCGAATCCACGTAGTTCTCGAATTCGTCACATCCGTGATGTTGAAGGTGGTGAGCAGCCCGTTGTAGTTCACGCCCATTGCGGTTTGAGCAGCAGTTAATTGCGAAGCGATGGCGCAGTACAGTGCGATCGCAAAAGTGACGCGGCACAGACCTCTCATGTGGCTTCTCCATTCAGAGGCGGGTAGGCACACAACTCCCGTCCACCCCAGTCATTTGGCACTGCATACATCTGCTGACAGGAACGTTTGCTTTGCGGCTTACAACTGTGGTGCTACATTCACAATCCGCTGAGCAGAATTTGGGGAAATCGCGTAGCTCAGAAACGGACCCAGTTTCGTGTCATGGAACATAAGGATTGGGCGGCGGCCCTCCATGGCGGTAAGGCGCGTACCAGTTATGCCGCCTTGACCACTTGGTCTGGTACTTCCGATTTTGTGGACCGGTTGGCAGGCTGTCTTGTGTGCGAATCAGCCACATGGCGAGTTCGGCCATCAAGCGCGCCTGCATCTCCGCATGTCCGGGGCTACCAAAAAGATTGGTCAATTCGCATGGATCGCTCCGCAGATCGTAGAGCTGCCCGTGGCCCATCATGTCGTAGATGAGTTTCCAGTCGCCCATGCGCACCATCTTCTGGTAGCCACTCTGCGTCACCTTGTTCAATTCGTCCCATGAGCCTGCGCGACGAGGATCGTGAGCGCAGGAGGCAGGTACATTGTCTGCGTCTTCGTAATAGAGGCCGCCAAGTCCTGCGCTTGTGTAAATGCTGCGGAACTCTTCGTGGGGAAAAACGCGCCCTTGCAGCAGCGGCCACAGGCTCCGGCCCTGTACCCCGGGTGGTATATCGGCGCCCATCACCTCGCAGAATGTGGGCATCAAGTCGGCCATCGAGGTGAAGACGTTCTCGAAGCTTCTAGACCCCTTCACTCCGTACCCCCACCAGATCTGCGGCGTATGAGTGAGGTCTTCGTACAACCCCACGCCTTTGCGCGCCAGGCCGTAGTTCATCAGGTAGTCACCATGGTCGGCTGTGAAAACTACCAGCGTCTTGTTCGCGAGGTTGCGCTTCTCAAGATGGCTGTTCAGGCGTGCGATCTGATCGTCGATCATCCGCAAAGCGCCAAGATAATTAGAGACGTAGCGGCGCCAGTGTCTCTCCGTATCTGGAAAATAATCCTGCTGGAGCCTGAACTCCCACCGGGCCCGTGGTCCCATCTTGGCCAACGCTTCCGGCCCTGCACAACGCACGGAAACCGTCTCGGGCGGAAACATGTTCCAATAGGGGGCTGGCACCTGCTCCGGGTCGTGTGGCTCCGGGAAGCTCACCTGCAACAGAAAGGGTTGATTGCCGCTACTGTCAATAAAGTCGATCGCCTCGGTAACGATGCGGTATGGAATTTGCGTGGTGAGTGGATATGGGCTGGGTTCCTCTGCCATGTTGAAATGCAGATTCTTGAGCCACCTTTCAAACTCGTGGACTTCGGGTGGTGCATCGGCTGGAACATAGCCGCCCTGGTGCGAGAACTCACGCCATACATCCACGTCGTGCGGTTTCAAATAGGTGTGATTCTTGCCGGTGAGTCCGGTGCGATAACCGCGGGCCTTAGCTACCTGATACAGATCTTGCGCGAAGAATGCATCGTGCGCCTGGCCGTTCATGCGGACGTGCGTTGCTTCCGGCCAGCGGCCAGTCAACATCGACACACGGCTGGGCACGCATGCGGGCTGCGTGCAGTAGTTGTGCTGGAATGCGAGTCCGTGCCCCTGCAAGCGATCCAGCGTGGGGCTGGTATCCAGGGGATAGCCAGTAGCCTTGCTCAATCCATAATGACGTTGATCTGCGACGATGAAGATCAGGTTAGGCTTCTCGACAGATTCCTCCGCCTCGACCGTTGGAAGCGCCTGCGCAGCAAACGTTAGTCCGGCGATTTTCATAAAATCTCTTCGCTGCATGGGTTCGGATCTCCGCGACGTTCGATAGCTGCCGAACGAAGGACCTACTTGTTGCCCAGTTCCCTGAACGCTTCCAACCAGTACGGATTCGTCGGAGCTGCGGCGCCGGGCGTTTCTCGTACGGTCCGCCGGGCATAAACACTGTTGAGAAGCCACGGGACCGACTTCGGCCCGAACTTGCGGGTCATCGATCCCCCTTGTTCGAAACCGTAGGTCGCAACGGCAAGCTGCTTCGTATTTCGGAACAGCTTCATCTCATCCTTGAGATACGACTTTTGCGCAGCAAACCATGGGCTTTCTTCTAGAAGGTCATCCCATTCTGGTTGGGTGTAGGGATGTTGAATTGCAGAGCCAATGGCTTCCCACATCCTCATGTCTCTTGCAACGCCGTAACGCTCTGCAAATGTCGCGGGGACGCGATCATCCAGGTGTGCCTTCCAGTACCACACCAGCGAAAATTCGGTCACCAGAAACTGCTGGTCCGGGCGGATGTTCTTCACGACTTCCTGAACAAAGGGCAGTGAGTCCTGGAACGATGCAACATGAGGATGAATATCTACGCCACGGATCTGGGGGGTGCTCTTAACAAAGGCAAGCCACCGCTGCACCCATGCCGACTGCCTGACTTCAGGCTTGTTGAGCTGATTCAATGCCCCCATGAACAGTTGCGTGGGGCACTTTGCCGTGCAGTGGGCTTTCCTGAAGGCGATCACGTCTCGCGCCATTGCTTCGTAGAACGGATTGAGCTGGGTATCGCGCTGGTCGTGCGGAGTCTCCCAATAGGGTTCGTTACCGATCTCCAGAATGTCGACTTTTCCCATCACACGTGCGAGTAGCGCGTTCAGGGTGGCAACGGTGTCTTCATACTCCGGCGTACCGTGCTGGGGAACACCACTCTTCCGCAACTCCCATTTCAACGTCAGGATCACGTGAAAACCCCGCGCCTTCACGTCGAGACTGTCTGCCACGCCGGGGCTAGAGGCGACCGTCGCAGCCGTTTCGCGATTCATCGCGATGAATCCGCGAATCCAACGCACGCCTGCGTTGTCTAAGTCTGCGTAGCGAATGTCCTGGTATTCGCCATTGAAGTTCGCGCCGAGATCACCCCTGCCCGCAGCGGCCTTCGCACTGCAAGTACCTGCACAGACGATCACGGCCAGCCACAACCACCACTGCTTGCTTCTCATCTCAGAGCCACCTCGACGTTTGCATAGCGATCCTCTCAATTCACCACGGTTATGAATGCTCGGTCTTGCAGCAAGCCCCTTCCCGGAGACCGCGTCGCGCGCTGCCGGCAAAGCAGTCTTTCCGGCAGCGCGGTATCGCGATCCTAAAAGAACACTTGCAGTGCCCCTTGCAATTGGCGTGGAGGCGGAGAAAGAACAGTCCCCGTTATGTGAGCGAACAGAGGCGTGTTCATCGAGGTGTCAGGCAGGTTGAAGTGTGGCGTATTGAATAAGTTGAACGCCTCCACCCGGAACTGCGCCCGCCAGTTCTCATGGATGGGGAAGTCTCGCTCCAGGCTGAAGTCGACGTTGTGTATGCCCGGCCCGCGCACTGCGCCATCAGTGCGTCCCACGTCGCCCAGCGTGTAGGAAGCCGGAAGGCTGAATGCGCTCGTATTGAACCACTCATTCACCTTCTGCGCATTCGATCGCGAACCGGAGAGATGCGGGTCCACCCCCGGTACTGCATTGGGGCGGTTGCCGAGTCCGGTAACCGGTGCGAAGAACGATAGCGGCCATCCGCTCTGCTCAATCACAATTGCCGAGGCATTCCACCCGCTGATGAGCGCGCTGGAAACGCCGTGAAGATGGCTCCCCAGCAGCCGGTTGCGGCCGAACGGAAGCGGCGCCACGACGTTGGCGATCAGAGAGTTCGGGGTATCCGTTTCCGACAGCGACTTTTCGGCGGCAAGGTCGTAGTAGTTCTGGACGTTAGTGGTGTTCGAAGGCCCGATGGGAGCTTCAGCATTTTGAACGTTCGATAGCCACTTGCTGTAGGTGTACGCCACAAGGAAGTCAATTCCATGCGATGTGCGCTTGTTCAGCTTGGCCTGCAACGCCTGGTAGTTTTGACCCGCCCCACGTGGAGTTGATGATCGTAACTCCGGTGTACTGCGGATAAGGCAGGAGCAATTGCTGCCGGGGAACCTTTGGTTGAGACAGGAGTCCTACCTTCACGTAAGGTTGGAACGGATTCGCCACAGGCTGCTGCAGGGCCGTTCCCAGGCTCAGATAGCTGGGATTGAGCTGATTCAAATTGTACGGAGCGGTAAGATGAATCCCTCGCGTGCCCACGTAAGAGATATCCAGTAGAACCGACCACGGGAATTGCCGTTGCACTCCAACGTTCCATTCATAGGATTGCGGCGTCTGAGGATTGTGGTCCCAGAAGCTGACTGCTTGCCCAAGCTGTGTTCCCGCACCTCCGGCGGAGCCGGTGGGCTCGACCAGGCCGTTGGGATAAGGGTTGCTGAGCAGGTTGTACGGATTGAGGCCGCCATTGAGTGACGTCACCCACGAAGTAGAGGAGCTGAAGCCGCTGCTTGGAGCATAGCCCACTGCATTGTTGCTGATTTCCAGCGGAGCATACACCGTTCCGAATCCACCACGAAAAACTGTCGACTGGTTCAAGGAATACGACAAGCCGATTCTCGGATCGAATTGAGCGGTGTTCCATGTGTAGACGTTCCGCGGTTGGCCGTCGACTCCTGCGAACACGAGCCCTCCGGTCAGGTTCGGGAACTCGCTATTCGCCGCGGGACTCGGCAAGTTCGGATCAAAGTAGTTGAGCCGATTATGGCGGTCCGTATAAGGGCTCTCTGTCTCGTATCGGAGGCCGGCGTCAATGGTGAGCTTCGGGGTTACTTGGAACGTGTCTTGAATGTAGCCGGCTAGATACACATCCCTCAGGCTGTTCCCTGCACTGATCGGAATGGAGCCGCCTGAGCCAGCCCCAAGGATGAGGCTTGCCATCGCGTCCCCCGCCGTTGAGCTCACGGTGAGAGGATTGGGCCCCTGTGTTTGCGCCCGTGTAAAGGAGTAGGTGCCGGAGCTCGCCAGAGCATTGAAAATGTTGATGTAATGCAGACGAATGTCCGTGCCCATCACCACGGTGTGGCGGCCATGGATCCATGTAAGAGACGTCAGCAATGCATGTGAATCGTTGCCGTTGGATAAGTAACTTTGTCCTGACATGTTGCCATATCCGACCATCTGGAGCGTGGGGAACATTGGGACCTGGATGTGGCTGGTCAGGGACGTGGGAAAGCCCAGCGACGCGCTGTCAAACCCATAGCTGAGAGTCTGCCGAATCTGATACCAGCGTGCGTAGCCGTAATTGAAAGTCAGAAGCAGAGTCGGGCTCAGAGTGACAGTGTTGTTCTGTGAAAATGACCAGTTATCGAGCTTCGTGGTGCCCACTGCACCCGCTCCGGGCGTGGCCACATTGCCGTAGTTGTTGGGCTGAGTTTGAGTGGTGAGCAGCCAGCCCAAACGTCCGAAGAGGCGATACTTGTCATTCGCATATTCGTCGAGTCTGGCGCTGCCCGCGTTCTGGTTCAGGGTCAGCGCGGCATTGCTGATGAAGTTGTTGGCATTGGTATACGGAGCCCCGGTCGTATTCGGCTGCGGATAGTACTTGATCAGATTCTGCGCAACCGGATCCCAAAGAGACGAAGGAATTTTATTGCCTTGGAACGCCGTGCGGACGTACTGCCCAGGATGATTTGGATTGGGCTTTGTCGAGAATGGATTGTAGATCGTGATCGGCTTTCCCGCGGCGTTTAGCAAGCCGCTGAAGTCGCCTTGACGCTCCGCCGCAGTGGGCACGGTAGTCTGAAATACCACGCCCTGGATACGGCTAGTGCCCTGGTAGGACAAAAAGAAGAAGGTCTTGTTGCGGCCGTTGTAAATCCGCGGAACCCGGACAGGGCCTCCCAAGGATCCACCGTACTGGTTCATCTTGAACGGCGGAATGCTCAGCCCCGCTGCCTTGTTAAAGTAGTCGTTCGCATCGAGCGCTGAATTTCTGATGAATTCAAAGATATTTCCGTGGTACTGGTTGCTCCCCGACTTGGTGGTAACGTTGACCACGCCGCCGCCAAACCGGCCATATTCCGCAGGCAAGTTGTCACTCTGCACCTTGAATTCCTGGGTGTCGTCGACGGTCGGAACTGTCGTGATCTGGTTGAAGAACCCAGCAGTCGAAGGTACACCGTCTATCAGGAATTCATTGCTCTGCGCGCGCTCGCCGTTAATGGAAAGATCCGTGTCGAACGTGGTGTTCGATGGCACATCGCCGAAAATTCCGTTCGCCGCGCGATTAAAAGTAACGCCCGGCGTCAACTGGATTAGCCGGAACGTGCTCCTACCATTCAATGCCAGATTGGAGATGGAGTTCGCCGGAATTACCTGGCCGACTGAAGAGGTTTCGGTGTCTAGCAACGGCGGCGCGCCTGAGACCGTAATAGTCTGAGCTACCTGGCCGAGTTGAAGAGCGATGTCGATTCGAGCCACCTGCGAAACCACCAGAGTGATATTGCTTCGAATCGCGGTCTGGAACCCATCCTTGGATACCCTGACCTCATATTCCGACCCCGGAGGCAGAAGAGGCACCACATAGCTGCCGCGCGCGTCCGTACGGACTGCCACCTGCGTGCCACGGGACGTCTCAGCCACCGTTACAGTCGCACCGGGAACGATGGCTCCGGTGGAATCCGTCACCGTGCCGGTGATCTCCGCCGTCTGCTGCTGAGCGCTCGCCATCGAACCACTGGCGAGTCCTGCGACGAGCAGGAGCACCAGGAAAACCATGGAAAGCACTGTCTTTCTGTTGTCGGCCTTCTCGCTCGCCCGGATCCGTGGCTGGGCTAAGCAGTCGCCCATGGGCGTATGCGGATTGCCGGATTGCCAAGTGAAACCTAAATCCATCTCGCTGTGCCTCCTGGAAGGGATGTCGCGTTCGTGCGCACCGGCCGGAAGCCTGAATGCGATCACGTGCTGTAGAACCCGACTTTCGGTTCATTTCCTTGATTGCGTCCGTCCCGAAACACCGGGCAACGATCTACCTGTAGGGTGGTACTACTGCACTTGAGGTAATCGTTTACATGGACGGAACGCTTTATACACGTGCCGCAGCCCCGCTGTCAAGAAGATCTCGGAAACGCACCTAGAAGCTCACGGCGTGACTCTGCTGTCGTGGCGCAAAAATCATGCAAAAGACCTATAAGCATTGGGGCATCCACGCTTTCGTCATAACGGAGACCCTCAACGCTTTCGAGCGTTCTGCATGCCGGTCTGCCAAGGGCCCTCCACCCCAGGATATTTCGTCATTATGCATTCACCCATAGATTCCTGCGTGTAATGGTTTACACATATATCCGCTTTCTTGTATCGTGGGTGACGGCGCCGTTGGCTCTAGAGGATACCAATCGTGAATCGTCGCACTTTTGTTGGTCTTACCGCAGGAACACTCTTCAGTGGCGGGCTCCTTGGCAGCCCGTCCTCCGCCCAAGACCCGCATTCCCGACTTCGGTTTACCAGTGAACGCTCCGCCCCCGGCGTGTTCTATAGCGATGCCGACAAGCGTCCGCCGCACATCTTGCTCATCAGCGCGGACATGGTTGGACCCGATCTCTACCACCCTCAGCGCCCACTCTCCCAACACCTGCACATTCCCGCCATTCGCTCCCTCATGCAGGATGGCGTCTTCTTCTCCAACGCATTTTGCACTGTTCCGCTTTGCTCGCCGTCCCGCGCGTCTTACCTCACCGGACGGTACAGCTACGTTCAAGGGAACAGCGAGCGGGCGCCCGACGGCCTGGAATCGGAACTCCGTCCCGATGACATCATCTTTCCGGAATACCTGAAGGCCGCTGGCTATCTCACTCGTCAGCTCGGCAAGTGCCATGTTGGCGAGCAAAAATTTATCGACGCGTTTGGGGATAATGACCAGGCATGGAATCGATGGTCGCCGCCGGTCTTCGACGACGATGACTTCCTTGCCTACCAGCGCCGCCTGGGTGTCGAGGAGCAAAAGTATTCCCGGGAAATTGTGTTCAGCATGCTGGACCGCAAAACACCTGGCAACTCCGTGGGAGGATGGGTAGTGCAAAAGAGCGGCAAGCCCTTCCCCCAGGAGGCTCAGTACAGCTATTACCTCGGCCAGAAGGCGATCTCCGTCCTGGAAAACCTCTCCGGCAATGGCGATCTCGATCGGCAGCCTCTCTATCTGCAACTCGATATCTTCGATCCACACCAACCGTTCTCCATTCCCGCCGGCTTCGAGGAACGCGAACGCGAGTTGCGAAAGGTCATGACCGTGCCCGAATCGTGGCACGCAGCCGAGAAGCGCAACTTCAAGCGCGCACCCGATGAACCTGAGATCGTCGACATCTACCGCCGCTATTGGGGCATCTACGACCCACAGAAGCTGATCGACTATCGCGTCGCTTATGCCCTGCAGATGGAACTCGTGGATCGCGTAATCGGAATGGTGCTCGCCAAAGTCAAAGAGCTCGGCCTCTATGACGACATGCTCATCATGTTCATCTCTGACCACGGCGAGATGAACGGCCGCAGAGCCATAGTGGATAAGGGAGTCTATCTTTATCCCGATATTGTGCGCGTGCCGTTCGTAGTAAAGCCCCCGGCAAAGACCGAACGGCCACGGGCGACGATCGAATCGCCGGTTTCTTTGCTCGATGTTTCTCAAACCATCCTGGACGTTGCCGGCATTAAGGCTGAGGCCAAATTCGATGGTGTGTCGCTGGTGCCGGTCCTCCAATCCGGAGAAGGCACGGAAGACCGCACCCTCTTGTTTTTCGGAGGATGGCACGTGGGAGTGAACTTTGATTGCGGCATTCAGCACCGCGCTGCGGATGGACGGCGGTACCTCTACTCCTACAATTGCACTTCAACAGTGGATGAACTCTTCGACCTCGACAGCCCTGATGCGGTAAACCTGATCGACCATCCGCACTACGCCCACATTCGTACAGAGATGATCCACGTGCTGGGCGCGGCCTTGCAGGCAGATCCCCGATGGATCGGCTTCTGGTCGGAGTTCCGACTGGCCCACTTCGACGATTTGCCCAAAACCGAAGGCGACATGCAGTTGTTCACGCTCTCGTCTTAGCAGGCCAGTCACGCACCTCGATCAGCGCACCGGCACTCGGATGACGGTCACGCTCTCCCGCGGCAAGGTGAGGACAAGCGAGCCGCCCGCCGGCGGAGCAATCGTGATCGGTTGCGGCACAACGTGTTCCGGCTCAACTTCGTCGTTGCGCTCATAGCGGCTATCCGCTTTGATCTGCTCGGCGTGGGCCGCCCCGGACGGATGAAGCTTCCCGAGATCGAACTTCGTGGGCACGTCTTGATCGAGGCTGCGGTTCACACAAAGTAACGTCAGCGCCTTGCCGTCGACGCTGCGCGTGGCGACCACATCGATGTAGGGGATGTTCTGAACATCATTCAATGGACGGATCCCGCCCACAACGTTGTAACTCCCGGAATCGCTGGTTACAGGCAGCAGCATGTCGCCTTTCACCGCTGTATACATTTTGAAGGCGTAGTAGGCGGGCACGGCATATACCTGTTCGCGCCGCTTCCAAATGCCGGCAAATTCCATGATTCCGGTCATGTCGGTGATTTTGACCTGATCGGCGTGGCGGAGCACCGTATTGAGAAATCCTGCAGCCAGGACAGCACCGCCTTCATTCATCCAGCTTGGGCTCTCGCTCGTGAAATTCCGCTCGCCATAGCCCTTGCTATTGAAGAGCCACTCAGTGACCGCGAAATGAACCTTGCCGCGAAGATCAGGATGAGAATCAACCTGCTCCTGGACCTTATCGAAGTAGGGACCGACTGCATAAGGTACCGCGTACGCGGCAGCAGCAATGAAGTTCGGCCCGGCCTGTGGTTTCACGGGACGATTCACGTCGCGAATGAAGTGCAGAGATAGATAGTTAAACGTCCCGGGCGGATCCGTAAGTTCGGCAGCATTCCATTTCCCATCGGTAATCGGGCCCAATCCGGTAGCAATGATCGAGGCATCGGGATCTACGGCGCGCACAGCTTTGCTGAAGGCCAGTGTTCGCGCGGCAATCTCATCCACCGTGGGATAGCCGACTTGCCATTTCCCCCACAGCTCATTTCCCAACTCATAAATCACGGGCCCGGCGTGATGAGCGCGGATGTAGCGAACCCAATCGGCGGCTTCCTCGGGCGTTCCGCTGCCCATGTTCAGATCGAACTGCGGAGTAGCGCCAATCAGTTTGCAAAGTTGCAGAAACTCATCCGTGCCGAAGAAGTTGTTCTCAGGGATGCCCCATGCAATATTCTTCATGGTTATGCGCTTGTCAACGGGGCCGATTCCGTCGCGCCAGTGATAGTAAGAGCTGAAGTTCCCGCCGAACCGCAATTCGGTTACATGCATGGACTTCGCCATGGCGACAGCATCGGGATCGAGAACTCCGATCGCGTCCGCCGGCATCACGGAAAGTTCATCCACATCGACGCGCTCAGTTCCTTCGACTGCAACCGCAAAGTCGACCGGCTGCAATCGACGCACCATACCCGCACTCAGTTTTAGCGTGGCACTGTATCTCGTCCATTTGTCAGCAGCGGCCTCCACGCGGGCTTGAGCGAGACTCTGGCCAGTCTCCCCGTCACGAAACAATACATAGAGACCCGATGGCCCACTTACGTGCTTTGCGTAAAGACAAACCTTGTAAGTCAGTTCGCGCTGCACCGGCAAATACACGCGTTGCATGATGCCAACCTTCTGATCAGGAAGGCCCATGACCTCAAGCGATTGCCAACTGTTCGCAGCGTCCCCAACATGTAGCTCGTATCGATTGCCTGCAGCGGAATTCAAAGGCTGCCATGGCAACGGGATCCCAGTTGAATTCGAGGATTGGATCAGCTCCGGCTGATCGCGGAACATGTTTTCAAGGTTCGTGTGATTCCAGAGACCGGCTTCCAGGCTGCCATTCGTCAATACCTCAGCCACGATTCCATGATTGATGGAGTCGCCGATCGGCTCCAGAAAGCTGCCAAAGATTGTCGCGGGGACACGCTCGGCCCCATGATCGTTGACGTGGACGGTCACGATTGCCGGCATCGGCTTTGCGATTGTGATTTGTCCGTGAGCGCTGGAAGTTGCAGCAAAGATGCCGGCAAAAACAGCCAGGCGCATGCGAGTGAACCGCAAATGCCGAAGATGAGTTAGTGACATGGCTCTTCCTTTCTATGCAGAAACTACGGTTCAATCTCGACTCCCTATCGGTTTCGGTCGAGAGATTCAGAACGAACCGCTGGGCTTCGGGGGATGATCTGCTGCCCCGCATAGCACTTCAACAAGGCCAGATCGGCAGCAGCACAAATTGACGGGGTGTAAACGATTACACACCGGCAAGAGTAGTTGGCATTTTCCGCAATTGTCAAGCCGCGCTCGCTAGGCGCAATCTCGCCACATGATTGGGGGGCAGCTGTCTTGCATGGCAATAATGAGCACCGCGGAGAAGCGGCTGGAAGGGTCAGCGACGACGACGGCGGCTCGGCGCTGCCGTGGACTCCCGAACCACAAGGTGCGGATGCAGCATAACTTCCGGCAAGGCTTTGCCTTCCTGCAACGCATGCTGCAGCAAGGCAAAAGCCCGCGCAGCCAACTCCCGGCGAGGATGCCGAATCGTGCTCAGGGGCGGGTAAACCATCGACGCAACGGGCAGATCATCGAATCCGATAATCGACACCTCTTCCGGGACAAGAACGCCGGCTTCATGAGCCGCTTGCAGTGCACCCACCGCCATCAGGTCATTCGCTGCCAGCACCGCAGTCGGCCGCGGAGTGCGCTTGAGCAGTTCCAACATTGCGGCCCGCCCGCCTTGTACGCGCATATCGCCGGCTACCACCCATTCCGGTCGTACATGCAGGCCGTGCGCCCGCAATGCGGTGTCGAATGCTCGCTTGCGCCCTTGCGCTGAACTCAGTTGCGGCGGACCGGCGATAAACCCGAAATCGCGATGTCCAAGAAAGAGCAAATGGTCCAATGCTTCGCGATAGCCCGTCGAATATTCCACCAGCACATTGGGATAACGTTCGGCCAGCTGGCGCTGGTTCATGAGCACGATCGGTATGCCGAGCTTTACAACCGCTCGCAAGGACTGTTCATTCATTTCAGAGGTCATGATGGCGATCGCATCGACCTTTTGCTCGATCATCCGCCGGATGCAGCTATCTAGGCGTTCCAGCTCGTAGTTTGTGTGGGTGAAGATTACCCCTATGTCATGCGCCGCCGCCAGCGCCTCAAATGCATCGATTAGCTCCGGAAAGAACGGATTATTCACGTCCGACACAATTAGCCCGAATAACCGCGTGCGGCCTACGCGTAGACTTCGCGCGTTGGGATTGGGAATATAGTTCGTCTCTTCAATGGCTTTGCGCACTCGCGCCACCGTGCGCTGGCTTACCCTGGGTAAGCCGTTGATCACCCGCGAGACAGTCGCGGTCGAAACGCCGGCGCGTTTAGCAACTTGCAAAATGTCCATAAAAGAACTGCCGTTCCGGATCTCGCATTCCGCTGCGGCCACACAGCGCGGAAAGCGTGCAAATGGCTCCACGGTTCAAAATACGACCAAGTCAAATACCTGCAAGAGTTTAGCACACACCCCAAATCGAACATTGCCGCAGCCAATCCCGCAAATGGCTGGTACCGCTCACGAAAGCATAGCCTTGGTCTCGCTACTACCACAGGCATTTCCTCTCCGGAATCGGATCCACTGTATCGATCATCCGCGCCATCATCGTGTGCATCATTTCGTCGCGGGCGGCACGAGCACTACCCGCATCCCACAGGTTGTAGGTCTCATTTGGATCCTTCTCCAGATCGTAGAATTCTCCCG
This sequence comes from Acidobacteriota bacterium, assembly GCA_046566985.1. Classification (GTDB taxonomy): domain Bacteria; phylum Acidobacteriota; class Terriglobia; order Terriglobales; family Acidobacteriaceae; genus Telmatobacter. Next base: position 51,316 of record JBKICT010000012.1, read on the forward strand.
CCCGAAGCTTCTGGTAGTAAACAATCTTGAACTGGTCATTCCTCACACACACCGCCATGGGAGGCGGATCGTACAGCGCGAGGGAATCGAAGTATTCACAATAAATGGAATCCCTGTGCTGCGAGGTCTGTCCCGTGAGCAGCGGCGTCAGCGACCTGCCCTGCATTCCAAGTGGAATCGGAATGCCTGCTGCTTCCAGCAGCGTAGGCGCCAGATCAACCATCTCCACCAGAGCGTCGCTGCGCAGCCCGGCTTTGTAGTGTCCGGGCCAGCGGATGATCATCGGCACGCGGATCGCGCCTTCGTAGAAGTAGGGACCCTTCAGAAAGATCCCATGATCGCCGAGCATGTCGCCATGATCGCTCATGAAGATCACGATCGTGTTTTCCGCCTGGCCGCTCTCTTCGAGGGCCTGCAGCATGCGGCCAACCTCCGTATCCACCTGCTCGATCATCGCGTAATAGGCAGCCTTCATCCTGCGATGGTCCTGGTCGCTGGTGTGAACGAACGATATACCGTGTCCTCCCGACGATCCTGCATGATCCACCTGCTGATAGATCGGCTTGTTCTTCAACTCACCTTCGCGATAGTTCGGGCTGGGAATATCGGCTGCGTTGTAGCGGTCGAGATAGGTTCCGGTCGGCCAGTAGGGGGCGTGCGGTTGATAGATGTTTACGGACATCAGCCATGGGCCGAAGTTACGCTGGCCGTGGATGAACTGGATTGCCTTGTCGGAACACCAGGCCGTCTGTGTGTATTTCGGATCGATGGGCACACCCCAAGCGCGGCCGCGAAGGCCTTCAGGCGGGTTCGGCCATTTCACCCCTTGGTCATTCAGCCACAATCGCCACATGTTATGTCCCGGCCACTGGTTCGAGAGATCATGGCTCCAGTCAAAGACGCTATACCCATCGTCAATGCGGTCCTCCAGGCGCCCTCCGAATGTGGGCGATAGATGCAGCTTTCCTGCGAGGCCGCATGCATAGCCGGCCTCGCACAGAATCTGCGTCACTAGGCGCTCATCGGGCCGGATACGCTGGCCGAGAGCGCGCAAGCCCGTGGTATGGGGATAACGGCCGGTGAGGAAACTTGCTCGCGATGGCGAACATACCGGATTCTGCACATAGGTGTGCGTCAGCGTTACTGACTCCGCCATCAGTTTGCGCAGGTTCGGGGTGTGGATGTAGTCGTTGTTGAGCCCCTCAATCGTGTCGAAGCGTTGCATATCGGCGCAAATCCACAGAATGTTCGGCATGCGCGCGCCATTCAGTTCGTTGGGTGGATGCGGCCAGATATGTGTGGCGGGCTGGGCTTGCGTGGAACCAGCAGCCACGGCGCCGGCTGTGAAGAGAGAGGATTTGATCAGGTCGCGGCGATTCATGTTGTGAAGACCTCCTTCACTGGGGCAGCCCAACACCCACGCGCACTACAGCGAATCGGGAGGGGCAGAACTATCAATCATGTAAAGGTTTACACGCGTCCACCCAGATGCTAGTATTGGAGCGTCGCAGGCGTCAACCCGCTTCTAGCTTTACGAGTCTTCTATTTCATCCGCCATTGCGGGCCGGTGCAGATCCCCGAGGTAACCATGCGCACCAACTTCCATATACTCGCCAAACCCATCGGGCCCATCTGCAATCTCGACTGCAAGTACTGCTTCTACCTTGAAAAAGAGTCTCTCTATCCGCAGGTGTCCAAATGGGCCATGTCCGAAGAGGTGCTCGACAACTACATCCGCCAATACATTGAAGCGCACGACGCCCCGGTGGTGAACTTTGCATGGCAAGGCGGCGAGCCCACGCTCCTGGGCGTCGATTACTTCCGCAAGCTTATTGAAATCCAGAAGAAATACGCCAATGGCAAAGCAATCCAGAACGCCTTTCAGACCAACGGCGTGCTCCTCGATGACGAGTGGGCCGCGCTGTTTAAGGAAAACGGGTTCCTAATCGGCCTGTCGATCGACGGCCCCCGTCATCTGCACGATGCTTATCGCGTGGATAAGGGCGGCCAGCCCACCTTCGACAAAGTGATGCGCGGCATGGAAACGCTGAAGCGCAATGGCGTGGAGTTCAATACGTTGACCACAGTCCACCGCGCCAACGGCGATCACCCGCTCGAAATCTATCGCTTTCTAAAAGACAATGGCAGTGGCTTCATGCAGTTCATCCCCATCGTCGAACGCATCGCCCACCAGGTCACCGCCGACGGCTTGCAACTCATCTCGCCCTCTTTCGCCGGCCAAGCAAGAGTGGCTCCCTGGTCCGTCGAGCCACGGCAGTTCGGCCGCTTCCTCTGTGCCATCTTTGACGAGTGGGTCCGCCACGATGTCGGCCGGGCTTATGTCCAGATCTTCGACGTAAGCCTTGAGATGTGGCTTGGGATGCAGGCAAGCCTGTGTGTTTTCCGCCGGCAATGCGGTGCCGCACTGGCCATTGAGCACTGTGGCGACGTCTATTCCTGCGATCACTTCGTGTACCCGCAGAACCGGCTGGGCAACATCATGGATGCCCCCCTCGAATCGCTCGTCGAGAGTGAACAACAGCAGAGCTTTGGTGAGGCCAAGGAGACCACGCTGCCGCGCTACTGCCGCGAGTGCGATGTACGCTTTGCCTGCAACGGCGAGTGCCCCAAGCACCGCTTCCTCAACACCCCTGACGGCGATCCGGGCCTGAACTATTTGTGTGCGGGATACAAAATGTTCTTCCGCCACATCGACCCCAGCATGCGCTTTATGGCCGCGGAGTTGACCGCCGGCCGACCGCCTGCCAACGTCATGCAATGGGTTGCGGCGCAGGATGCGCGCGCCGCATTTGAAACCGCCGGCCGCAACGAACCCTGCCCCTGCGGCAGCGGCAGGAAATTCAAAAACTGCTGCAGAAACCAGCAGTGAGCAGCAACGCTGCATTCGCCTTGTGTTGGGCTGTGAAACGGTCGTAGGCATCCTTGAGAAGCACCACGTCTTTAATCCCATAGGCTTCCCAATCGCGTGCCGGCTTTTGCGCCGCTTCCCAGGCGCGCCGATCCACGTCCGGCGCACCATCCCGCCGTCAAGTCTCCCTTCGACCGCAAATGGGGCATCCGCAAGGACAGTATTCCCGACCCTTTTCGTTGCTCGAATTTCGCCAAATGCCTTCCGAAGATCGTGAGCATGCAACCACGTTGCCATGGGTAGCACGCGCCATCCACACGGAGTTCCGCGCTCACTGGAAACTGCTCAAAATAAACGGGATGGAGTGGTGGCCAGGGACGGGATTGAACCGCCGACGCCGGCCTTTTCAGGGCCGCGCTCTACCACTGAGCTACCTGGCCTCAGTGCAGACTTTCGTTGCATTTCCTGCGCGGGATCCAGCCTGATCGGCCGGCAAGGAAGGACACTCCACGAACAGTGCGCTGCAACAACTAGAGCACAGTATACCAAGACCTGTTTCCTTCGGCCAACTCGTGCAAATCTCGTTCCTCCCTTGCAAAGCAACTGCCACGCTCCGCCGCCCGGCCGCACTCAAACGGCAAGGGACCCCGGGTCGTCACCCCATGTTGTACCATCGCTTTCAAAGCCCAATCTTTTGCCCGACTCGCGCGTGGGCTTCACGACCGGCCACATGGCTTTGAGCCAATCAGAGGATGTACTGATTCCTCCCATGCAGAGCTCCAAAGTGCGATCCAATCCGTTGCGCGCCATGCCCAATCTGCTCACGATTGCGCGCATCTGTCTCGCACCCTTCCTCGTTGCAGCAGTTCTCGACCGTCGCTTCGCACTCGGCTTCGTGTTATTCATCATCGCCGGCGTTACAGACGCTCTGGATGGCACGCTGGCCCGCATTCTCAAACAGCGGACGATCCTCGGCCAATACCTCGACCCCATCGCGGACAAGGTCCTGCTGAGCACCTTGTTTCTTGTCCTGACCCATTTGAATCTGATCGCCACCAGCGTCACCGTGCTGGTCTTCGGCAGAGACCTCGCGATCCTCGTGATCGCCGCGATTCTCTATGCCGCTGTGGGACGGCGGGACTTCCAGCCAAGCATCTTCGGCAAAGCCAACACGCTGGCCCAGGTGACGGCGGTGGCCGCCGTGCTGCTCATGCAGTTCGACCGGGATCCATGGGTCCTCAGCCTGCGTACCCTCGCCCTCCGTGCGACCGTGGTGTTCACCATCGCATCCGGACTCCACTACGCCTGGCTCATCACCCGGCGCACCCCCGCCCATCCCTTGAGCCATGACGTTGCACCCGGGGGTCACTAGGGCGGCCTCAACTCTTACGCGGTAAACCTTTTATTCGGCTTCCGCCTCTTCCGGTTCGGCGTTTTCTTCGATTTCCATATCGTGAAATTCTTCAGAATCAAAGATTTCGCCACACTCCAGGCATTCGACGAACTCTGCGTCTTCTTGCCGGGAGACGATGCGCACTCGTGGATGTTTGCAGACGCTCACCATGGTATTTAAACGGGGGGACGGGTGGATGGATTCCAAATCTGTTGCATTCCGCTGCATGTGCTTCAACATCGACTAAGTTCCGCGCATTCAACAGGGGGGAACCCGCAAATCTGCCGCTGCGAGCCCTCGCCCATCCTGCCCAAAACTGCTCTGCCGAACCGGATGAACGAGATCGAACGCGCTCTTTGCGCCCGATTGTACCCCACAACTCCGCCCCATTGAAAACCGTTCTTTCATCAAAATCGGGCTGCTCTGAAGCTCCCGCACACCCGGATACGGAATCCCTTGCTCCAAAGTTCACCCCCACCTTGAATCTCCGACCGATAAGGTCGTATACTAAACACGGACTGTTCCAGTCGTATATTGCATGCTGAAGCTGACCAAAAAAGCGGACTACGGGCTCATGGCGCTCAAGTATCTGGCTGAGCACCCCGAGACTCCCGCGCACAGCGCCAAGGACATCTCCGATGTCTATGGCATCCCTCCGCAATTGCTGGCCAAGGTCTTGCAGCGCCTTACCAAGACGGGGCTGCTCAAGTCTCACGCCGGCATGAACGGCGGTTATGCGCTCTCCCGCGATGCCCGTGAAATCTCCGCATTCGAGGTCATCCACGCCATCGACGGTCCGTTTTTCATCACCTCGTGCACCAAGGGCGCAAAGGGTTGCGACCTCACGCCGAGCTGCACCATCAAAGAACCTCTGGCACGGGTGAACGAGACGATTGCAGGGGTCTTGAAGAGCATCAGCATTTACGACCTGGCGGACCGCGAGGCGCATGCTTCTCCGGCAGGCCCGCCGCTTGTGACTTTGACTTTGTAGCGCGAAGGCGCTCAGCGCCTTTCGGTACCACACAGAACGAACTTCCCCGCCGCTCAGCACCAAGGCGGCAAACAGGATCAGGAGACGCGATGAGCACGGTTGTCAGCCAGATCGAAGTACCGGCAGGAGTCACGCTGCCCATTTATATGGATAATCACGCCACCAGCCCGCTCGATCCGCGGGTGCTGGAGGCGATGATGCCTTACTTCACCAACAAATTCGGCAACGCGGCCAGCCGCAATCACTCCTTCGGGTGGGAAGCCGAGCAGGCCGTCGAAACTGCGCGCGAGCAGATCGCCAAACTCATCGGCGCCACGGCCAAGGAGATCATCTTTACCTCCGGCGCCACCGAGAGCGACAACCTCGCCATCAAGGGCATCGCCGAGATGTATCGCGAGCGCGGCAATCACATCATCACTCAGGTCACCGAGCACAAGGCCGTCCTCGACACCTGCAAGCGCCTCGAAAAGTACGGCTACCGCGTCACGTATCTGCCCGTTAAGGCCGACGGCCTCATCGATCTCGAAGACCTCAAGCGCGCCATCGACGACAAGACCATCCTCGTCACCATCATGGCCGCCAACAACGAGATCGGCGTGCTCCAGCCCATCCGCGAGATCGGCAAAATCTGCCACGAGAAGGGCGTCATCTTCCACACCGACGCAGTGCAGATCGTAGGCAAGGCGCCGTTCAACGTCATCGCCGACAACGTCGACGTCGCCTCCATCTCCGGCCACAAGATCTACGGCCCCAAGGGTGTGGGCGCTCTTTATGTTCGCCGTCGCAATCCCCGCGTGCAGATCGCCGCGCAGATCGACGGCGGCGGCCACGAGCGCGGCATGCGTTCCGGCACGCTCAACGTACCCGGCATCGTCGGTCTCGGCAAAGCCTGTGAGATCGCCACGCAGGAGATGGATTCGGAAGCCGCGTACCTGCTCAAGCTGCGCAACCGCTTGCAGCAGAAGCTGGAGTCGGAGCTGGACTACGTGCACGTGAACGGCTCCATGGAACACCGCCTCCCCGGCAACCTCAACATGAGCTTCGTCTACGTCGAAGGCGAGAGCCTGCTGATGGGCATCAACGATGTTGCGGTATCCAGCGGTTCGGCCTGCACCTCGGCAACTCTGGAACCCAGTTACGTGCTCAAGGCCCTCGGCCTCGGCGACGACGTCGCCCACAGCAGCATCCGTTTCGGACTCGGCCGCTTCAACACGGAAGCGGAAGTGGACTACGTGGCAGCAAAGGTCATCGACATCGTCAAGAAACTGCGCGAGCTTTCGCCGCTGTACGAGATGGTGAAGGAAGGTATCGACCTGACCAAGATTGAATGGCAGGCGCACTAGGGACCATCATGAAAGCAATTTCATCCGTAGAACCCCAACCCGTTCGCTTAAAGCTGCTCGGCGTGGCCTTGGCGACATTGGCCTATTGCATCACCGAGCAATTTTGGCGTCATCAGAAGCTGTATTGGTATGAAGCTTTGGCTTGGGCCGCTGGTTGCTCAATCGCGGTCTTTGGGAATCTCTGGGTTGGCAAGATATGGAAGAAATGGCAGAACAGAAACAGTTCAGCTGCCTTTCATTGATTTGATTTGGCGTGGCAAAGAAGCATCGGCGGCACAGGCCGCCGAATCCAAGGTAACGAATCGCGGCTTCCCCGCGGAAGGAGATTGGGACAAATGGCATACAGCGACAAGGTAGTGGACCACTACAACAACCCGCGTAACGTGGGCACGCTGGACAAGAGCTCACAGGAGGTCGGCACGGGCCTTGTGGGCGCGCCGGAGTGCGGCGACGTGATGCGCCTGCAGATCAAGGTGAACCCTGAGACGCAGGTCATCGAAGAAGCCAAGTTCAAGACCTTCGGCTGCGGCTCGGCCATCGCCAGCAGTTCGCTTGCGACCGAGTGGATCAAGGGCCGCACGGTGGAAGACGCGCTCGCCATCAAGAACACCGACATCGTGAAGGAGCTTTCGCTTCCTCCGGTGAAGATTCACTGCTCGGTGCTCGCCGAAGATGCGATCCGCGCCGCCATCGGCGACTGGAAGAAGAAGAACGGCGTAGCCGAAACAGCCGCCGCCGAAGCCGCCGCCAAGTAGCAAGGCAGCCGCGGTCGCGTTCCGGCTGTACGCCCCGCGCGCCTTACTGGGCGATAAGTCGGGACAGGCGGGTCGGGGCTGGTAGGTCGGGGCTGGTAGGTCGGGGCTTTAGCCCCGACAAGCATACGCCACCGGCGCCGAACCCTCGGCTATTACCCGCTGCTGCATTTGCGGAACGTCGCCCGCGCCGTAGGCGCAAAGTTTGTTAGCCCCGCGCTTCAGCGTGGGGATGGCGGCAATGAACGGAACCGAGTCCCGTAGGGACGGCGGCTCAAAGCTCAGGGGCTTAAGCCCCTGACATTCAACATCGGGTACGCAATGTCGAACTTCGTCAGCATCGAAAGCAAACCGGCCGAAGGCGCCTCTGCGGCTCCCGCGCAACCCGCGGCCCCCCAGGCTCCAGTCACTGGAATTCAGGTGACCGAACGCGCCGTCCACAAGATCCGCTCGGCCATGGCCAAGGAAGGCATCTCGCCTGAAGAGGGCGGTCTGCGCCTCGGTGTCAGGGGTGGCGGCTGCTCGGGCCTCTCCTATTCCATCCAGTTCGACGCCCATCCCCGCGAGCGCGATCGTATCTACGAGTTCGACGGCGTACGCATCTTCGTCGATCCCAAATCGTTCCTCTATCTGCACGGCATGACGCTCGACTACGAAGAGTCGCTGATGCGCCAGGGATTCAACTTCATCAATCCGAACTCCTCGCGCTCCTGCGGCTGCGGTTCGTCCTTCTCGTAGCACCCCGTGCAAGCAAGGCTGCAAACATGTTGAAGGTATTGGATTCCGCGGTTCCCATTGAGTGCTGGTCCTGCTCCGTCGCCCACAACGAGTCGACGCTCTTTTGTCCCAACTGCAGCAAAATCCAGCCCCCCACCGGCGGCAGCTACTTCTCCGTCTTCACGCTTGAGCCGCACCTGAACGTCGATCTCGCCGCGCTGGAGCAGGAGTTCCATCGCCTCAGCCGCAAGCTGCATCCCGATCGCTTCGCCCGCGCCTCAAGCAATGAGAAGGAGTGGAGCCTCGCCGATACGGCCCTCCTCAACGACGCCTATCGCACGCTGAAAGATCCCATCCGCCGCACGCAGTACCTGCTCAAGCTGCATGGCGCGGAAATCGGCGAAGAGCACGCCGGCAAGAATCGCAAGGAAAATGCGATGGGCCCGTCGCGGGCTCCCGCCGACCTGCTCGAAGAGGTCTTCGAACTCAACATGCAGCTCGAAGAGATGCGCATGGCGCGGGAAGGCGGCGAAGACGATCCTGCTCTCAAGAAGAGCCTCACCGACGCAAAACAAAAATTCGAAGGCCTGCTCGGCGAGGTCGACCGCGACCTGCGCGCGCAATGGACAGCCTGGGACAACGGCGATGAAGCCGCACGCAAGCAGGCTCAGGACACCATGGTCGCGCTGCTCGATCGCCGGCGCTACCTCAACAACCTCGTCCGCGAGGTAAACGATACTCTCGGAGCGTCATAGGAAGAATCTTGCGACGATTCCATCGCAACAATGAGAAGCGCAAATTTGAGAACTGCAATTCTTGAGAAACGCAGGTTTGAGAAGCAAAGGGTTGAGAAGCGCAGGATGGAGATGTTCAAGATTACTGCCGAACGTAGAACTGCAAATCCTCGCGCCGGAGGCGCAGAGTTTGTTAGCCCCGCGCTTCAGCGTGGGGAGCCGAATCAGCACACGATTCAAGTCCCGTAGGGACGACGCATTGAAAGCCACGGCTTTAGCCGTGCCGCACGCAGGAAGAAACAGAATTGGGGCTTTAGCCCCTGAGGAAAACGAACCAGCATGGCGGAAGCACGCGTAGTCGGCATCGACCTGGGCACCACCAACTCCCTGGTCGCATATATGGAAGGCGACAAGCCTGTAGTCATTCCCGGCGTCGACGGCTCAAACCTCGTGCCGTCGGTCGTCGCACTCGATCCCATCCCCGCGAACGGCGGCCGCCCCACCGTCACCGTGGGCAACAGCGCGCGCCGCGTGCTCATTCAAACCCCTGAGCGCGTCATCTACTCCGTCAAGCGCCTCATGGGCCGCGGCCTCTCTGAGGTGCAAAAGGAACTCAAGTTTTTCCCCTTCCGCATCGCCGACGACGTGGAAGAAGGCGAAGTTCCGCGCATCCAGCTCGGTGAGATGAAGTTCACGCCGCCCGAGATCTCCGCTTACGTCCTGCGCCAGCTCAAACGCAACGCCGAGCGTTACTTCGGTACACCCGTCACGCAAGCCGTCATCACGGTTCCCGCTTACTTCAACGACGCGCAACGCCAGGCCACCAAAGATGCAGGCCGCATGGCCGGCCTCGAAGTTCTCCGCCTCGTCAACGAGCCCACCGCAGCAGCGCTGGCCTACGGCCTCGATCGCGCCAAGGAAGGCACCATCGCCGTCTACGATCTCGGCGGCGGCACATTCGACATCTCCATCCTCAAGCTGCGCGACGGCATCTTCGAAGTCCAGTCCACCAACGGCGACACGCATCTCGGCGGCGACGACATCGACAACCTGCTCCTCGCCATCGCCCTTGATGAAATTCACGCCGAGCACGGCGTCGATCTCCGCACGCAGCCCGGCGCGGTCCAGGCCCTGCGCAAAGCCTCCATCGACGCCAAGATCCAGCTCTCCACCAAGCCTGCCGCGCTCTTTGATATCGAACTGCCCAACGGCGACCGCTACCAGCGCGAGATTCCCCGCGAGGTCTTCGAGCAGTTGATCGAGCCCATCCTCGAGCGCACCGCCGGCCCATGCCGTCAGGCCATGCTCGATGCCGGCATCCTCCCCGAGCAGATTGACGAAGTCGTGCTCGTCGGCGGCTCCACGCGCATCCCCTCCGTCCGCCAGCTCGTCGACGACCTCTTCCACCTCAGCGCGCGCGGCAAGAAGGCCCACACCGATCTCAATCCCGACGAAGTCGTCGCCCTCGGCGCAGCCGTACAGGCCGATATCCTCGCCGGCGCATCGCAGGCAACAGAACAGCTGTTGCTTCTCGACGTCACGCCGCTCTCGCTCGGTATCGAAGCCCTCGGCGGCACCGTCGCCAAGATCATTCAGCGCAACTCCACAATCCCCGCGTCCGCCGTCGAGCACTTCACCACCGGCGTCGACGGCCAGACCAACGTCGCCATCCACGTCGTGCAGGGCGAGCGCGAAATCGCCGCCGACTGCCGCTCTCTCGCGCGCTTCGATCTCAAAGGCATTCCGCCCATGAGCGCCGGCCTGCCGCGCATCGAGGTCAAGTTCCTTATCGACGCCGACGGCATCCTCCACGTCTCCGCGCGCGAGCAGCGCAGCGGCAAAGAGGCGCAGATCGAAGTCAAGCCCACCTACGGCCTCACCGACGAGCAGGTCGAAAGCATGATCCTCGACTCGTTCGATCATGCAGAAGAAGACTTCGCCAAACGCCTCCTCATCGAAGCGCGCAACGAAGCCGACACAATCCTCTCCGCCGTCGAGCGCGCCCCGCAGAGTCCCGCATGGAGCCAGCTCAGCGACGAAGAAAGATCCAACATCGCTGCGGCCCGCGACCACCTCACCTCGGTCAAGCAGAGCAACGATCTGCAGTCCATTCGCAAAGCCACCGCAGCCCTCGACCAGGCCACGCGTCACTTCGCGGAGCTGATGATGGAAGCAGCCGTCACCACCGCCATACGCGGCAAAACCATGGAATCCGCGGCGGAAGAACTGCAAGACAACCTAGCCGCGCCGCATCCATTTGCGCCCGCGGAGTTCAAATAAGGTAGGTCAGGGCTTTAGCCCTGACAGCAATCTGTTCGATGGATGAATTCGAGGCTTTGTAACAGGGCACGAGTTTACTCGTGCCGGCGAGATGCCCATTTAGGCTTTACGGGTTAGCCCCTGCCACAATGCATCAGCCAATCTAGCCCCGCTGTAAGGAAGAGATCATGAGCGAAGCAAACACGAACAACATTCCCCCCGACAAGCGCGTCCGCGTTACCTTCGAGCCCGAAGGCAAGACCGTCGAGTTTGAATTCGGCACCATGCCCTACGATCACCACGGCAAGCCCATGTCGTTTCTCGACGTGGCCGAGAACTACAACATCTTTCTCGATCACGCCTGCGGCGGCTCCTGCGCCTGCACCACCTGCCACGTATGGGTGAAGGACGGCGCGGAGGGCATCAGCGAGGCCGACGACGACGAACTCGACCGCCTCGACATGGCCGCCGATCAGCAGTTGAACTCGCGCCTCGGCTGCCAGGCCGTCATCACCAGGCCCGGCAACTACGTCGTCGAGATCCCCAAGTGGAATCGCAACTACACATCGGAAGGCAAGCCACTCACGCTCGCCGAAAACAAGTAATCCGTACGACTACGAATGGGGTCCCGCCGGTCTCGATTCTGAGACCGGGGATCGCAAGCCACTCACCAATGTGCTTCACCTAAGGAAAGAAAACATGCCGCGCGAAATCCACTGGACCGACGCCGAAGAGATCGGCATTCAGCTGCAGGAGAAGTTTCCCGACATCGATCCGCTCACCGTGCGCTTCACTGACCTGCACCGCTACGTGACGGAGCTCGAAGGCTTCGCCGACGATCCCGCAAAGTCGAACGAAGGCCGCCTCGAAGCCATCCAGATGGCCTGGCACGAAGAATACGAAGACGCCAAAGGCTGAGCCGCGCGATCAATCCTCCCGCCGCTCGCTCCATCCAAACGCGTTCTCAAAATGGACGCACTCCCGCTCCTGTCCCGCCACCAGATACACACTGATCACGTCGAAGCGCACCTGTGGCGGCTCGCTCCCTGGCAGCCGCCTTACATACGCATGCGCCAGCCGCCGCAGCACATGCCGCTTGTGTCCATCCACTGCGGCCTCCGCAGGCGTCATATCGCGCGCCGTCCGCGTCTTCACTTCCACCAGGCACAGCAGCGATCCCTGCCACGCAATCAGGTCCACATCGCCCGGCACGTTGTTCGCCGACCACCGCCGCGCCACCACCGTGTATCCCTTGCGCCGTAGATAAAAGTACGCCGCATCCTCGCCCGCCATGCCCGCGCGCAAATGTGCCGGCGACTCATCTCCGCGCTCCGCCAGGCGATCCAGCCCGCGCAGCGCGCCTTCCAGCGCCCCCAGCTTCATCTGTCTAGGTCCCATGGCAAACCATTGTGCGCCCGCCAAGCCGCGAACGCCAGTGCGCGCAAACACAACGGCCGAAGCGCATCGCTCCGGCCGCTCTGCTCTCCACCGGATGCGCGCTAAACCGCCGCAACCGCCATCCGGTCCGCCTCGGCATGCTCCTTCTCCACCTGCGAAAGCACCTCTTCCAGAATGTCCAGGCCCACCATGGCCTCCTCTTCCTTCAGGATCAGCGGCGGACAGATCCGGATCGTCGTCTCGCCGCAGCCCAGAATCACCAGGCCGTGCTCAAACGCCAGCTCCTCCACGCGATTGCGCAGCGCCGTCGCCGGTTCGCGCGTCTGCTTGTCCTTCACCAGCTCCACGCCGATCATCAGCCCGCGCCCGCGCACATCGCCCACCAGCGGATGCGTCTGCTTCCACGCGTTCAGGCGCTCCATCATCTTCGCGCCCACCTTCGCCGCATTCGCAATCGCCTCGCGCTCCAGAATCTCCATCGTGGCCAGCGCCGAAGCCAGCGAAACCGGATTCCCCCCAAACGTCGACGCATGCGATCCCGGCACCCAATTCATCACATCGGCGCGCGCAATGCACACCCCCAGCGGCATGCCGCTCGCAATGCCCTTCGCGCTGCAAATGATGTCCGGATGCACGCCCGAGTGCTCAATAGCCCACCACTTTCCCGTGCGCCCCGCGCCGCTCTGCACCTCGTCGGCCACCAGCATGATCCCGTGGCGATCGCAAATCGCGCGCAGCTCCCGCAGAAAATTCGCCGGCGCCGGCACATACCCGCCCTCACCCTGGATCGGCTCCACCACAATCGCCGCCACTTCCTCCGGCGGCAGAGTCGTCTTGAACAGCTTCTCCTCGATGTACCGCGCGCATCCCAGCGCGAACGCCTCTTCCTCCTGCGGCCCGCCGCTGCATCCGCGATACGCATACGGATAGCGCACATGTGTCACGCCCGGCATCAGCGGAGCAAACCGCCGCTTCTGCTGCGGCTTCGACGCCGTCAGTGACAGCGCGCCCATCGTGCGCCCATGAAACGCCCCGAAGAACGCAATAATGTGCTGCCGTCCCGTGTGATACCGCGCCAGCTTGATCGCGCACTCCACCGCCTCCGCGCCGCTATTGCCGTAGAAGATGCGATGCGGCCCCGGCATCGGCGCAATCGCCGACAGCTTCTCCGCCACCTGCGTCAGCGGCTCGTTATAGAAATCCGTGCCGGAGATGTGAATCAGCTCCGCGGCCTGCTTCTGAATCGCGGCCACCACCTCCGGATGGCAGTGCCCCGTCGAAGCCACCGCAATTCCGGCTGCAAAATCCAGAAACTCATTCCCATCCACGTCGGTCACGCGGCAGCCGCGCCCGCTCTTCGCCACCAGAGGATACCCACGCGTGTAGCTCGGCGAAATCAACTGATCGTCAATGGCAATCGCAGCCTTCGCCTTCGGTCCCGGCAGCGGCGTAATCAACTTGGGCCCGTATTGGTCGTGCAGCTCCTGCTTCGTCATCGCATCTCTCCTCGAACGGTTGCCGCCGCGTTCCCCGCAAAGAGGATGCGCAGCCATGACCCGAAACATCAGGTCCATTAACGTACCGGGTCCAATATGGACGCGCAGTACAGGCGAGGATTGGGAAGGGAATTAGTCGCCGGCGAAGAGGCTCGGCCGTGTATTTGTAGGCAGAACGCAGAGAGGTCGCCGCGGGCAGATGCTGCGCACGCGCGAACGCGACCAGCATCGGCAGCCGGTCAGCAGATCGAAATGTGCGTGCTTGTGCATCGGCAGCCCCGAACGCCCGCAGAATACCACGCTTCGCTAACGATGCACCACAGCGCGCTCCGGCCTACGATGGCTTCTTATCGAATGCATTCCCCGGCACCAGCGGAGCCGGCGGCTCGCCATCCAGCGAAACCATGCCGCTCTCAAACGCGCTCAGCGCCAGCGGATCGGCCGCCATCGTCATCCAGCACACCGCCGCCTTCTGCGCCACCGTGCACGCAATCTCAACCGTGTACGTTGCGCTGGGATTCTGCTTCATGGTTCCGCTCGCCCGCTCAATCCAGAAATCGTGCTTGCCCAGCGTGTATTCGCCCAGCGTCGGCGCTCCCAAATCGAAGTTCTGCCGCAGTCCCTGCGAGGCGCCTGCCGCAAATCCCGGCAGATCCGCGTTCGTCATCGTTTGCCCAAAGCATTCGAACGGCAGCGCTACCTCCACAATCACCGAGCTCGGGCTGCCATGCCGCGCCATCAATCCCATCTGCACGCACTGCAATCCCTTCTTCGCATCCTCGGTCGTGGCGCCCTGCCGCGCCTGCTCCTTGGCCTGCGCGGAGTAGTCCACCGTCTCCCAATCCGGGGGAATCGCATAACTGAATCCAAGAGGATTGTGGAACGTCCGCGACGCCGGCGGCGCCTGCGCCAATGCCGCAACGGCCAGTCCGGCCGCAACAATAGGAAGGATGGCTTTCATGCCCGCCAGTCTACAGGCGCACAAGAGCTGCTGTCACTCAAGGCACAAGATACGCAGCGATCGCCGACCCAACTCCCGCCAGCGCAAACACAATTCCGAAGTACCAGTAGATCCGGCTCCGCGTCAGCAGCGTCACCGACGTCACCACCAGCCCGATCTCCAGCAGCGCCTCGCCCAGATCGAAGCGGCCCGCGCGCTTCTCCGCCTTGCCCACTTCCTTCTCCAGCTCGCGCGCCTTCTCCGCCTGCTCGTTCAGGTCCTTGCTCCACTTCGCCTCATGGTCGGCATAGGCCTTCGCGATCTTCGCAGCCTTTTCCTTGTCCGTAATCGTCACTGCCGATAGCAAATCCAATTCCAGGCTGGTGTTATACGAGCGGATCTTCTTCGCCTGGTACTCGTTCCACTGGTCCGTCGCCCGATTCTGGCTCAGCACCGCCTCGGTGTGCGTGCGATGCCCCAGCACCGTGGTGATCGCCACCAGCACCGCCAGTACGCTCATCGTGAATGCCACCGGCCGCATCGCCGACTCGTGCGCGCCATGCTCCGCGTGTTCCTGCAACTCGTGTGCTTCGTTCGCTTCCATTCAGAACGGCTCCGATTGCAATGCGAGCGCCTCAACCTTCGACTGCGGTTCCTGCTTAGATTCCCCATACGCCAGCACGCCCGGCAGCGCCTCGATTTCCGCTATCCAGCGCCCATCTTCTTCCCGCTCAGAACTTATCTGGAACTCCATCGCGCACCTCTGATATCGGGCGAGTGTATCAAGTCTATCGCTGGAGGCCCCACCCGGCTTCCTCGCCAACGCGCCAGCATGCCAAAGAACGAATTGCCGCACACCCCGGCGTTGCACCCAAATCAATGTCAACTGCACGCCTGTGGAAAACTCGCGTAACCCCATTCCCATCAACAAAAAATATTTCTCAAAATCTTGCGTATTAATTATTCCACCCTGCCATGCTGGATACAGCAGCAGAAAACACCAATGTTGATCGCCGAAGACCCCGCCCGTAGGCATGTTTATCTATGAGTAAACGTGTGTTAACCAGAAAAATAATATGTTTTTTCATGTACCCATACCCCCTTGGGGTATACAGCGCGCGCACGCTGCCCCGCACTTTCCCCTCTGAGTATCCATAAGTCTTTCGATCGAAACGTCTTATTATCAAAACCAAGCATGCACAAAATCCCCCTGAAACTCTGATAACGGCCCAAATCCGCCCCCAAAATCCGCGCCGGCAGCTCCGGCGCAATCTCGCCCGCGGCCCGGCGGCGGAGTCGGCGTGCTTGTGGTCTGTGTTTCTGGCCATGCCGCCGGGTGACACCGGTCACAGCGGCCCGGCGGCACGCGGGCAGACCATACTTCGGGTTCCTGAAGAAGACACCCCGTCTTACGAGGTGGGAAAGTTCGGGAACACCTTTCGCAGTTCCAGGACCGGTATGGATCAAACAAAAACGCGCGACCGGGGCATGGTGAGGATCGATGAGAACGAGTGCAAGGGATGCGGCCTCTGCATCCAGGCCTGCCCTCCCAAGGTGATTTCACTCTCCGATCGGCTGAATCATTTTGGCTATCGAACGGCGGTGTACGCGGGGTCGGGGTGCACCGGGTGCGGCATCTGCTTTCTGGCGTGTCCGGAGCCGGGAGCGATTACGGTTTTGCGCCTGGCCAGCTCGAGGGCGGCGCAGGCGGGCGCAGGCCCCGCTGAAGGGATGAGGTGAGGGCGGATGGGCAAGGTACTGATCAAAGGGAATGAGGCGCTGCTGAAGAGCGCAATCCTCTCGGGATGCCGCGCTTTTTATGGCTATCCCATTACGCCGGCGAGCGAGATTACCGAAGCGGCCGCACTCTACCTGCCGCAGTGCGGCGGTGTGTTTCTACAGGCCGAGAGCGAAGTGGCCGCCGTCAATATGCTCTATGGCGGATCGTCGGCCGGCGTCCGCTGCATGACCGCGTCGAGCGGGCCGGGCATCAGCCTCATGCAGGAAGGCATCAGTTATCTGGCCGGCGCGGAACTGCCCTGCGTGATCGCCGACATTACGCGCGGTGGCCCCGGGCTGGGCAACATCGCCGCGGAGCAGAGCGATTATCACCAAGTGGTGAAGGGCGGCGGCAACGGCAGTTACCGCACGATTGTTCTGGCGCCCTACTCCGCACAGGAGATGGCGGACCTCACGGCGCTGGCGTTCGAGCTGGCCGACCGATATCGCAATCCCGTAGTGGTCATGGCGGACGGCTACATCGGGCAGATGATGGAGCCTGTGGAGTTCCGCGAGCGAGCCGTCTTGCCTGAGGCGCCCGCATGGGCGGTGACCGGCGAAGCGGCTACGCGCAAGAACCTGGTGACCTCGCTGCGGATTGGCCTCGACGAGCTGGAGGAACATCAGCGCGCGCTGGAGGCCAAGTACAAGCGGGCGGAGCAGTACGAAGCCCGCGCCGAAGAGTGGCAGACCGAAGATGCGGAGATCGTGCTGGTGGGCTACGGCATTGTGGCGCGGGTGCTGAAGGCCGTTGCCGCGCAAGCCCGTGCCGAAGGCATTGCGGTGGGCCTGCTGCGGCCCATCACTCTCTATCCGTTCCCGGTGTCGAACTTCAGGCGCGTGGCGCAGCGCGCACGGGTTTTTGTGACCGTGGAAATGAGCCAGGGACAGATGGTGGAGGACGTGCGCCTGGCGCTGAACGGCGAGCGCCCCGTGGAGTTCTTCGGAAGAAGCGGCGGGAACGTGCCTTCCCACCAGGAGGTGCTGCGCATCGTGCATAGCCTGGCATCGCAGTCGGCGCTGAACATTGCGCTGGAGAGAGAGCAGGTGGCGAATGTCTAGCGTGATTGTGCCGGGATACACGGTGGCAGAGGGCAAAGCGCACGCCTTCTACGACCAGTACGAACGCAAGGACGAACTGCAGCACCAGACGCATTATTGTCCGGGGTGCGGGCACGGCAACATCCATAAGATGCTGGCGAAGGCCATCGATGCGCTGGGCATTCAGGACCGGACGATCCTGATCAGCCCTGTCGGGTGTTCTGTCTTCGGTTACTACTACTTCGATGTCGGCAATATCCAGGCGGCGCATGGCCGCGCGCCCGCCGTAGCCACGGCGACCAAGCGCAGCCACCCGGAGAGCATCGTG
The DNA here is from genome assembly GCA_046566985.1 of Acidobacteriota bacterium. GTDB lineage: Bacteria > Acidobacteriota > Terriglobia > Terriglobales > Acidobacteriaceae > Telmatobacter. Next base: position 69,356 of record JBKICT010000012.1, read on the forward strand.
ATTGGCTACCAGGGGGATGGCGACCTGGCGGCGATTGGATCGGCGGAGATTCTGCATGCCGCCAATCGCGGCGAGAACATCACGGTGATCTTTGTGAACAACGCCATCTACAGCATGACCGGCGGCCAGGTGGCGCCCACGAGTCTGCTGGGGCAAAAGACCACCACGTCGCCGCTGGGACGAAGCGCCGGAAACGAAGGTTATTCGCTGCGCGTCTCGGAACTGCTTTCGACGCTCGAAGCGCCGGTGTACATCGAGCGCGTCGGGCTGGGAGATAACAAGCAGTTGGCGCAGGCTGCCCGGGCGATTCATCGCGCCGTGGAGAACCAGGTGAAGGGACTGGGCTTCTCGCTCGTGGAAGTCCTCTCGCCGTGCCCGACCATCTGGAAGATGACGCCGACGGATGCGCAGGCCTGGGTGCGCGATGTGATGGAGAAGACGTATCCGCTGGGTGTGATCCGGGACCGTACGCGCGATGCCAGGCCGCGTCCGCCGCAGAAGGCAGCGCCAGCGTTACAGGAAATCCCGGGCATTCTGGGAATCTGCGAGACAGAAGAGCCCGTGCGAATTGCGGCTGAATCTGTGAACCTTCAGGTCCGCATAGCCGGATTCGGCGGGCAGGGCGTGCTGTTGCTGGGCGAACTGCTTGCCGAGGCCGGGTTGGCATCGGGGCTGGAGGTGAGCTGGCTGCCGTCCTATGGGCCGGAGATGCGGTCGGGGACGTCCAACTGCCATGTCCGGATCTCCAGCGAGCCGATCGATTCGCCGCTCGTCACGGAGCCCAATGTGCTGATTGCGATGAATGAGCCTTCGCTGCGCAAGTTCGCAGCGCATCATCGCCCCGGGGCGTGGGTGCTCTACAACGGCAAAGCCCTGCCGGAGGACTTTCAGGTCGAGTCTGCCCGCGCCGTTGCGCTGCCATTTACACAAATAGCCGACGGTCTCGGAGATGCCCGCGCCGGGAACATGGTGGCGTTGGGCGCGTTGCTGGAGATCACGGGGCAGTTGCCGGAGACGGCCGTGGAACAGGCGCTGCGTCGGCTGGTGCGCAGCGAGCGCTGGCTGGAACTCGACCGGCGCGCCATTGAATGCGGCCGGCAGCTCTATCGCGAGGCCGCTGGAGGATAGGCATGGTGGAGAACGTGGACGGCAATCTGACTGTGTACTTCCGCGGCCAATATATGCCGCTGCGCGATGCGAACGTGGGCATTCTTACGCATGCGCTGCACTACGGCACGGGAGTCTTTGAAGGCATTCGCGCCCATTGGAACGCCGAGAGGGACGAGTTGCTGGTGATGCGCATGGCGGAGCACTACGAGCGCTGGAAGGCGAACTGCGGGATCCTGCAAATCGATCCGGGCCTGACGGTCGAAGATCTCTGCGCGATTACCGTGGAACTGCTTCGCCGCAACGAGCTACGAACGAACTGCTACATCCGGCCCCTGGCGTTCAAGAGCGCGGAGGGCATTGGCGTGCACTGCGAGGCGAAGTCGGATTTCGCCATCGTAGCGGTGCCGTTCGGCGAATATCTCCGCGCCGAGAATGGAGTGCATGCGGGCGTAAGCTCGTGGAGGCGCATCGACGACAACGCCATTCCCGCGCGCGCAAAGATCTGCGGCGCGTATGTCAACAGCGTGCTGGCCACCGAAGAAGTGCGCGCGAGCGGATTCGACGAAGCCATTCTGCTGAACGAAAGTGGGCACGTGGCGGAAGGATCCACGTGCAACGTCTTCATGGTGCGCAAAGGCGCGCTGATTACGCCGCCGGTCTACGACAACGTGCTCGAAGGGATTACCCGCGCGTCCATCACGGCATTGGCCAACCGGGAGCTGCGGATTCCGGTGAAGGAGCGTTCGATCGATCACAGCGAGTTGCTGGTCTGCGATGAGTTATTTCTGACCGGAACCGCCGTCGGCGTGGCGCCGGTGACGCGGGTCAATCACCACCCGGTGGGTGCGGGATCACCCGGCCCGGTGACGCGCGCACTCCGCGAGTTGTATACCAGGGCGGCTTTAGGAGAGCTAACCGCCTACGAGCACTGGCTGACGCCGGTGTACTTATCGCACGGGGAGCAGCAGCAGAACCGTTCCCTCGCTGAGGCAACTCTGGGCTAAAGGAATATCCCTGCCGCCACTACCCGTCCTGCTTGGACCGGCCCAGCAGGACGACGCTGCAGCTGGCAAACATCAGCGCAAAATGCGCCTGCCGAAAGAAATTCGGGGCATCTGCCCGCTCCTCCTGCGCGGCTAGATGCCCCGAATTGTACGGTTCCGCGAGGAACCGGTGGCATGGGTCTACTTGAACTGCAAGTGGTTCGCCGACCGCGCGCCGCGATAATTGAAGCTGTCGCCGTAGATGGTTGACTCGGCCAGTGTGGAGTTTGTGCCCCACATAACGCTCTGGCCATCCGCTGTGCTGGTGCCCCACATCACGCTGGTGCCCCACATCACGCTCTGGGCATCCGTTGTGCTGGTGCCCCACATCACGCTTTCGCTGGCCAGTGCGTTGGTGCCCCACATGACCGATTGACCGGCCGCATCGGCGCCATCCAGCACGCTGGTGCCCCACATGACGCTGGTGCCCCACATCACACTGGTGCCCCACATCACGCTCGTGCCCCACATCACACTGTCCCCGTTCACAATGTTGGCCGGGTTCAGCACCAGTACCACGTTGCCGTCGCTGTCCACCTGGGCCGACGGTGATGCCGCCGCCCCGGTATAGCCCGGCGCCAGGTCAGTGTTGGAAAGTGCAGCTTCGATGTCCAGATAACCGGCGCCGACGGTGAAGATATCCGCCTGAACGCTGAATGTCTGGCCCGTCGTAGCATCCGTAATCGTTGACGCCGGCACCAGGTTCTTGAAGGCCGTCTTCATCAGCCGGGCCTTCACCTGGTCAGGCGTGAGCGCCGGGTTCTGCTGCAGAATCAATGCGGCTGCACCGCTCACCATGGGAGCAGCCATGCTGGTTCCGCTCAGGGTGAAATACGCGTTCGAGCCATTCGAATCGCCGCCCTGAATGTACAGCGAATGCGGAACCTTGTTGTTGGGATATTCCTGGTTGAGAGTATCCGTCGGTGCGTAGAGCGACACGATCAGGTTTCCCGGCGCCGTGATGTCCGGCTTCACAACCTGGTCCCACAGCGAGGGGCCCTTCGAGCTGTAGGTTGCCGGAATGTCATCGGTGCGATCCTTGGTGCCCATCGTGTTCATGGCGCCCACGGTCAGGACATAGGGATCGTTGCCCGGTGCGGTGATGGTGCCGTACCCGTTGGTGCCGGCGTTGTTGTTGCGGCCTTCATTGCCTGCGGAGACAACCACCAGAATGCCCGAGGCCCACGCCTGCTCGGCAGCCTGGCAGAGCGGGTCGGTGGTGTAGCTTTCAAACACCCCACGGCCCACAGACAGGTTGATGATGCGGATGTTGTATTTGTCCTTGAGCTGGATGGCGGTCTGGATGGCGTCAATCACGTCGCTGTCCGTGCCCGATCCATCGGTGCCGAGTACGCGAAGGTTGATGATGCGGGCCTTGGGCGCGATGCCCTTGAACGTGTAGGTTTTTCCCGGCCCGGTGGACTGGCTGCCATTGCCCGCGATGATGCCGGCGATGTGGGTGCCGTGCCCATACAGGTCGGCCGCGCTGCCGCCGTTATCGCCCACAAAGTCCTGGTTATAGACGACCGTACCTGGCGGCAGATCGGCAACCTGCGCAACACCGCTGTCGATCACGGCCACACCGACGCCCGTTCCATCCAGCTTCTGCGCCCAGGCGTAAGGGGTGTTAATGGTTTCATTGTGATAGTCGAGGATGGAGGGCCCGTTGCCAGTGCTGTGCACCTTGCGGTCCACGCTCACATACGCCACGTCCGGATCGTTTTGCAGATCGGTCAGAACCGATGCCGGGACATGGTGATAGGCGCCGCCAAACACCATGGGCAAGCGGTGCCGGAGAGTGCCGCCGTGCGCCAGCACTCGCTGGTGGCGATCAGCGCTCGGCGGATGCTTATACTGCACGATGATGTCCACCAGGTCGGAAGAGTTCTTGTTCTCCAGATCTCGGGACAGCTTGTGCGGCCTGGCAAACGCCATGCTCGCACACATGAGGAGCGCACACGCGGTGGCGATCGATCTGCCCCACATGGCGCTCTTGATTTTCTTGCGTTGGGTCATATGGTTTCCTCCGGCGCGCCACACATGTCCGGCGCTCCATTCGTACAGCTGATGGTTCCTGTCGGGCGCCAATCAAATCGGCGTCACTGCTGCGCCAACCCAAGCACCGCGGCTGGCGCACACCGCAAGGCGTCTCGATGAGAGACTTCTCACGATGTAGCGGAAATCGGCCCGTCATGAAAACTCTTTAAGACCCAAAGTAACCGTGCGTTGGCCCGGTTCAACCAAGTGTCCGAAACTGAAACACACTCCGCATCGGTGTCGCCGAGCACGTGCCGGGCTGCAATCGAAAGTCGGCAAAGACTTTGCTAATGCGAGGTTGCACATCAGTCGATGAATCTCTGGAAGGTGCGGCTATCGAGACTGGCGCCGAGCGCAAGAAGCGCGGCGGCGCAGCGGCGCATGCGCGGATGGAGTTTGGGAAAACGACGGTGCCCAAAGGCCTTCGGAGCCGAAAGGAGAGCGAGTGGGAGATGTCTCCATGCCAAAGCGAGCGCTTGTGTTCGCTTTCGCCGTGATCGCTTGTGGAACGACCGCTCTCGTGCACGCTCTGCTGCATTGGCACTCCAGCGATCTGCTGAAGTTTGCCTGTTATCTGACCATCGCCCTTCTGGCCTCCACCATGAAGGTGCGCCTGCCCGGCATGGAGAGTACCATGTCGGTGCACTTCCTGTTTGTACTGCTGGGAGTGCTGGAGCTGTCCCTGCCGGAGACGCTGATCATCGGTTGCTCCACGGCCCTGGTGCAGTGCCTGTGGAAGACCAAGCAGAAGCCCGATCCCGTCAAGGTGGCCTTCAATGTGTTCGGGATGACTTCAATCGCGATCGCGGCGACTTACTTCATCTATCACCTTGCGGAGCGAATCGTACCGGAGAGCATGCCCCTGCTGCTGGTCGCCGGCGCCTGCACTTACTTCATCACAAACACTGCGCCGATTGCCGTTGCCATAGCCCTGGCGGAAAAGCGGCCGCTGCGCGGCATCTGGACAGAGACCTACTTCTGGTCGCTGCCCTTCTACCTGGTGGGAGCGGCTGTGGTGGGGCTGGTGAACTTCTCCAACCGCTACATCGGATGGCAGAGCGCGCTGCTGGTGCTGCCGATCATGTACTGGATCTATCGCTCCTACCATCTTTATCTCGGCAGGCTGGAGGATGAAAAGCGGCGGGTGGAGATCGAAGAAATGCATGTGCGCGCGGAGAAGCGCCACGTAGAGGAGGTGTGCGCACTGCACCTGCGGACGATTGAGGGACTCGCGCTCGCCATCGATGCCAAGGACCACACGACTCACTCTCATCTTCATCGTGTTCGAACCTATGCAGTAGAGATCGCCAAGGACATGGGCCTCAGCGCTTCCGAACTCGACGCCTTACGCGCCGCCGCGCTCCTCCACGATATTGGAAAGCTGGCTGTTCCCGATCACATCATCAGCAAGCCGGGGCGACTCACGCCGGAGGAGTTCGAGAAGATGAAGATTCATCCGGTCGTCGGCGCCGAGATCCTGGAGAAGGTTGCATTTCCCTATCCGGTGGCGCCCATCGTCCGCTCGCATCACGAACGCTGGAATGGCCAGGGATATCCCGACGGGCTCAAGGGCGAGGAGATACCGATCGGAGCGCGCATTCTGGCGGCGGTCGACTGCCTCGACGCGCTGGCGTCGGATCGACAATACAGGAAGGCGCTGCCGCTCGATCAAGCGATGGCGCAGGTGGCCGCCGAATCGGGAAGCTCCTTCGATCCGAGGGTGATTGACGTGCTGCAGCGGCGCTATATGGAACTGGAGCAAATGGCGTGCGCGAGCCAGGAGACCATCTCACAGGATTCCATCTGCTCCATCCAGGTGGAGCGCGGGGAAAGGCCCGGCGCGGGGTTTGAGAACGAGGGCCGGCCCGGCAACGCGACGGACTTCCTCTCGTCGATTGCATCCGCGCGTCACGAGGCGCACACGCTCTTCGAGCTGAGCCAGGACCTGGGCAATTCATTGAGCCTCGACGAGACCCTCTCGCTGGTGGCAATGCGGCTTCGCAAGCTTGTTCCCTATGATTCGCTCGTCGCCTTCATTCGCAATGGCGATCTCGTCATACCGGAGTTTGTCACCGGCGATAACTTCCGTCTGTTTTCATCCCTTGCCGTTCCAATGGGAGCGGGACTTTCCGGGTGGGTGGCACAAAATGCGCGGCCCATCGTCAACGGCAATCCGGCGGTCGAGCCGGGATTCGTCAGCGATTCTTCAGATCCCAACACGCCGCGGTCAGCCCTCGTTGTTCCGCTCGAGGGCGTGACCGGGCTGGTGGGCGTGCTGGCTCTCTATCAGGCAGCCCCCGATGCATTTACCAGCGATCACCTGCGCATTCTTCAAGTCATCACATCACGCGTCGCGCTGTTCATTGAGAACGCGCTGAAGTACCGCGAGGCCGAGAGCTCCGCGACCATCGATTATCTGACCGGCATGGCCAATGCGCGGGCGCTCTCCATGCATCTAGAGCAGGAGCTGGCGCGATGCAAGCGCGAGCATTCGACAGTTGCGGTGATGGTGTGCGATCTGGACGGGTTCAAGCAGATCAACGATCGCTTCGGGCACCTTGCCGGTGACAAAGTCCTCAAGCTCTTCGCAATGTCCATCACAGGGGCATGCCGCGAGTACGACTATGCCGCCCGCATGGGAGGCGACGAGTTTGTGGTCATCGCGCCCAACATGCCGCCGGCGGCAGTGGCGGAGCGCGTCAAAGTGTTCAGTTCGCTGGCGCAGCAGGCGGGCCGCGAAGTATGCGGAGCGGAATTTCTCTCGCTCAGCCTCGGTGCGGCCTTTTATCCGGCCGATGGAACCGAAGCCGAGCAACTGCTGGCGGAAGCCGACCGGCAGATGTATGCGGCCAAGCAGCGCCACTATCAGAGGCTTGGCTTGAGCGCGGAAACAACGTTGTCGCGCGCCCGTGGCATACCTGCCTGACCGCGAGCAAATGCGGACCCTCCCCTACTTCGGCAACTGCGTCACATCCCAGCCGCCGCCCAGTGCCCGCACCAGTTGCACGCTGGCGGCGAATTGCCGCGTCTCCAGATCGGAGAGGGTGCGCTGGTTGTTGAGCAACGCGGTTTCGGAGGTGAGAACTTCAAGATAGCTGGTGGCCCCGCCTTTGTACCTTTGATTCGACAGATCGAGAGAGTGCTGGGCGGCAGCCACCGCGCGCTGCTCCACGCCGGTCTCCTCGTTCAGGATCCGCAGTTGGGAGAGATTGTCTTCCACGTCTTCGAACGCGAGAAACACGGTGTTGCGGTAGGCCGCGGCCTGCGCTTCGTACTGGTGGCGCGCCTGGTCCGTGAGGGCGTGGCGCTGGCCGGCATCGAAGAGGAGCTCCGAAGCCTGTGCGCCGAGCGACCATAGAGAACTCGGGCCCTGCAGCCACGTGCCGCCGTGCGATCCCTCAAAGCCCCCGGTTCCGCCCAGCACAATATTGGGATAGTAAGCGGAGATGGCGATGCCGATGCGCGCGTTGGCGGCCGCGGTCAGCCGTTCTGAGGTTGCGATATCCGGGCGGCGCTCCAGCAGTTGCGAGGGCACGCCGACGGGCACCTGAGGAAGCGTTCCCTGCAAGGGAGCATAGGGAATGCTGAACTTCGAAAGATCGTAACCCGCGATGGTTCCGATGGCGTGTTCAAACTGCGCGCGCGCCACGTTCACGTCCACCAGTTGCGCACGCACGGTTTCAAGCTGCGTCTGCGCCAGTGCCACGTCCACATCGGTGGCCACGCCGCCCTGCAGGCGGCGCTGGGTGAGGTCGAGCTGGCGCTCCAGGTCGGTGACCGTCGCTTTCAGGATTGCGATCTGCGCATCCAGACCGCGCAACTGGAAGTAATCCGTCGCCAACTCCGCCTGCAGCGACAAGTCAATGTTGGCCATGTCGGCGGCATTGGCTTGGGCAGTCTCGCGCGCCGCCTCAACGCTGCGCCGCACGCGACCCCAGAAGTCCGGCTCCCAACTGGCTTGGCCGCCCAGCAGCATGTCGTTGTAGCTTGTGGGCGCGTTGGAAGGGGCCAGCGGTGCGTGCGACGAGTTTTTGAAATGCGTGAAGCTCACGGAACCGGAAAGCGATGGGAAGAGCGTGGAGCGGACCGCGGCGACCTGGTCGCGTGCCGCGAGATACGTTTCCAGGGCCTGGCGAAGCGCGGGATTGCTGGTGGCGACGCGTTCTTCCAGATCGTTCAATCTTGCGTCCCCGTAGATCTGCCACCATTTTCCCTTGAGCATTCCATCGGAAGGCGAGGCGGGCTTCCACGTTCCATTGACGGGATTCGGAGGCGGAACGACGGACGGCGCGCCCACTTCTTTGTAGCTGGCGGGCGCCTGATACGCGGGCCGATGATAGTTTGGCCCGACCGGCTTGCAGCCGGCGAGAAGCAAAAGCGCAGTCCCGCCAAGTGCGATGGAGAGCCAACGCGCCGGGGCGGAGGTGGAGAAGAGCAATGGCATTGTTACTTGCCCCCGTCGCTCTTCTGCGGGCCGCCGAATTCAGCGGGTGCCTGCGAGCCAGCCCCGCGCAGTTTGGCGTTTTGCGCGGGCGTCTCCGCGGAGAGCTTTTCGCCTTCGATTAGTGAATCGGGCGGATCCTGGATGACGCGATCGTTCGCGCTCAGTCCCGAGATCACCAGAACAGTCGCGCCGTTGTCCTGCCCGATCGTGATCGGAATCAGGTGGGCCTTATCGCCGACGACCGTTCCGATCCGCAGGCCTTCGCGGCGGAAGATGAGAGCCGATGCGGGGACAATGAATGTCTGACTCGGCGCAGCAGCTTTGAAGTGTACCTGGGCCAGCGAACCCGGCAGGAGCTCGCCCTTGCGATTGTCCACGTCGACTTCAACAAGCAGTGTGCGGTTGGCCGGATCGATGGCGTTGGCGGTGCGCACCAGGGTTCCCTCAAACGTGCGCCCTGGATACTGCGGGAAAGTCATCTGGATCTTCTCGCCGCGCTTGATGGACGCGGTGTAGACCTCGGGCACGTTGGTGTAGACGCGGAGCGTCTGCAGCGCCTGCAGGTGGAAGAGTTCGTTCGCGGAACCTTCCGTGATCAGCTGCCCCACATCCACGCCGCGTGCCGTGACCACGCCATCGAACGGCGCATAGATCTTCTCGAAGCTCTGCAACTGCTTCAGGCGATCCAGATTTGCCTGCGCCGACTTGACCGCGGACGAGGTGGAGGCGGCCTGCGTGACCAGCGTATCGGTGTCGAGCTGCGACACGGCGTTGGATTTGACCAGCCCCTGATAGCGGTCGGCCTGCACCTTGGCATTACCTGCGTTGGTCTGCGCGGTGAGGAGGTCGGCCTGCGCCTGGGCCACCTGCTGGTCCAGTTCAGGAGTTGAGATCACGGCCAGCAGCGCCCCCTTTTTCACCTTCGCGCCGATGTCGTAGTACCACTTCTCCAGGTAGCCCGACGTCCGAGCGTAGATGGGCGAATCGGAGTAGGCGGTCACATTGCCGGGCAGAACGAACGCATCGACCGGTGCTCCGTGCTGCGGCGGAGCGACGATCACCGTGGGAGGCGCGGCCTGCTGCGTGGTCTCGGCCAGAACCTCGCTCTGGTGATGCCGCTTCCAGATACCCGACACCGCGAACGCAACCACCGCAACACCCGCAACAATCAACCACACGGAAGCGTGCCGTCCGGAGATGGGCGGGTGTTCGGGCGCGGATTCCCGATGATGCGGCTGCGATTGTGGTTGAGATGAAGATTCGCTCGTCATAAAAAACTACTCCGGTTGCTGATCGAACTCGTCAAATGCCGCGCCGGCGGTTGCAGTGGCGTGTCTGCGGCGGCGTTCAAGCCAGCCGTGCACCACCGCGAAGAATGCGGGAACAAAGAACAGAGTGGCCACCGTTGCGAGCATCAGGCCGCCGATGACGGCGCGTCCCAGGGGCGCATTCTGTTCGCCGCCTTCGCCCATGCCCAGTGCCATGGGCGCCATACCGATGATCATGGCCAGCGCCGTCATCAACACCGGCCGGAAGCGGACAAAACCGGCGTTCAATGCGGCCTTCCGTGCGTCGCCGACCAGAATCTCCAACTGCTCGCGGGCGAAGCTGACCACCAGGATAGAGTTGGCCGTTGCCACGCCCATGCACATAATGGCGCCCGTCAAGGCGGGCACGCTCAGCCGCGTGTTGGTGAGGAACAAAAACCAGACAATGCCTGCGAGTGCCGCGGGCAGAGCGGAGATGATCAGGAACGGATCGATCCACGATTGGAAGTTGACCACGATAAGCAGATAGATGAGCAGGATGGACATGGCCAGTCCGCCGAGCAGGCCGATGTAGGACTTGCGCATCGTCTCGCTTTGCCCGCGCAGATTGAGGCTGGAGCCACGAGGCAAGTCCTTCTTGTGGCGCGCAACAATCTTCTCCATGGCGCGCGTCACGGAGCCGAGATCGGTTCCGCGAACATTGGTCAGGATGTCCAGCACCGGCTGAATATCGTAGTGGCTCACGGTGCCGAGCTCCGCGCCGGGAGTGACTTCTGCCAGGTTGCCGAGCACCTGCTGCGCGCGCGGGACTCCCGGCGCCTGGGTGACGGCCGCCGTGGTCAGGCTGCCGCCCGCGGCCACCACGCTCTGCGGCGACGCTGCGGCGGTCGAGGAGCCCGAGATGGGAAGGCTATTCAGTTGCGACAGATCGTCGATGCGGTATTGCGGCGTCTGCGTGGAGATGTTGTAGCTCACGCCGTTGCGTGGATCGAGATAGAAGTTGGGGGCCGTCTGAAAGCTGCCGCTCAAGGCGATCAGCATGCTTTGCGCCACGTTCTGCTGCGTCAGGCCTATCGACTCCGCGCGGGTGCGATCGACATCGACGTTGAGCACCGGATAGTTGAACGGCTGCTGGATTCGGGCGTCCGTCGCGCCCGGCACGTAGCGCACCTCATTCAGCATCTTCTCCGCGAGCGCGCGATTGGCGTAGAGATTCGGCCCGACGATCTGTATGTCGATGGGAGCGGATAGTCCGAAGTTCAGAATCTGAGTCACGATGTCCACGGGCAACATGTAGAACGTCACGCCCGGATATTGACGGGCCAGCACGGTCCGCAAGCGCTCCACATATTGGTCCGTGGGGTGATGGTCTGCGGTCAGTTGCACCTGGATGTCGGCATCGGAGGGGCCGATGGGCGCCGACGTGGAATAGGAAAGGTTCAGGCCGGAGTAGGGCAGTCCGATGTTATCGACGATGTTGACGATTTCGTTGGCGGGAACGTTCTGCCGGATGGTTGCATCGATATGGTCGCAGAGCGCGGCCGTCTCTTCAATGCGGGTTCCGGTGTGCGCGCGTACGTGAATCTTGAACTGCCCGGAATCCACCGCCGGGAAGAAATCCTGGCCGAGGAATGGCGCGATCACCGCTACCGACCCTGCGGCAAACAAAACAAACAGCACCAGAAACAGGCCAGCATGATCCACCGCCAGCGTCAGGAAGCGGAGATATCCAATGCGAGTCTTCTCAAAGCGAGACTCGAAGGCGAGCTGGAAACGGATGAACGGGTTGCGGCTCTGCCGCTTGCGTTGCACCTCGGCATCGTCGTGCTCGTGCAGAAGATAGCGCGCCATGGTGGGCACCACGGTACGGGACAGCAAGTAACTGCCCAGCATCGCAAAAACCACGGCTTCCGCCATCGGCACAAACAGGTACCGGGCGACGCCGCTCAGAAAGAACATGGGCACAAACACAATGCAGATGGACGAAGTGGATACCAGCGCCGGCGTCGCAATCTGCGCCGCGCCATCCAGAATGGCCTGTTCGATCTCTTTGCCCTGTTCCAGATTCCGATTAATGTTTTCGATTTCGACCGTAGCGTCGTCGACAAGAATACCGACCGCGAGTGCCAACCCGCCCAGGGTCATGATGTTGATGGTCTCGTGGAGCGCCGCCAGAAGCGCCAGAGAACACAGAATCGACAGCGGGATCGAGACCGCAATGATCAGCGTCGAGCGCCAGCTTCCCAGGAAGATCAGGATCATGACCGCCGTCAGGCACGCCGCGATCAGAGCCTCGTGGACGACGCCCGAAATGGCGGCGCGGACGAAGATGGATTGGTCGCTGAGCGCGGAGATCTTCAGCTGGCGGGGAAGCTGCCCGCGCATCGCCGCAATCTTGGATCGGACTCCCGCAATGATGTCCAGCGTGGAGGCCGAGCCGGTCTTCATGATGTTCATGAGGATGGCGCGCCGGCCGTCCACGCGTACGATGTTTGTCTGCGGTGTACTGCTGTCGCTCACGTTGGCCACGTCGCGGATGTAGACGACGGTGCCGTTGACCTGGCGGATGGGCAGGTTGTTGAGCGCAGCTACCGAGAGCGGAGCCGAGTTGGTTTCCACCTGGTACTCGAAGCGGTGCACCTTGATGGTGCCTGCCGGGGCAATCACGTTCTGCGCGTTTACGGCATTCACCACATCGGTGGGTGAAAGACCGCGGGCCTGCAGCGCATGCAGATCGAGATTCACCATGATCGTGCGCTGCTTGCCGCCGTAGGGGTACGGGGTCTGCGCACCTTCAATGGTGGCTAGCTGGGTGCGGATCGTGTTCTGCCCCAGATCGTACAGCTTCTGTTCGTCCAGACCCTCGCCGGAAAGTCCCAACTGCAGCACCGGCACGCTCGATGCGTTGTACTGAATGATGAACGGCGGAAACGTGCCCGGCGGCAGCGTGCGGATCATCACCTGGTTGATGGCCGAAACCTGCGCCACCGCGTTGGCCACGTTGACATGGGGCTGGAAAAAGACTTTGATGACCGCGACACCGTTGAACGACTGCGACTCGATGTGCTCGATGTCGTTCACGGTCGTGGTCATGCCGCGCTCGCTGTTGGAGACGATGCGGTTGGCCATCTCCTCCGCGGAAAGGCCGGTGAAGTTCCATACCACCGTGACGATGGGGATATCGATATTCGGAAAGATATCCGTGGGCATGGAGACGATGCTCATGACGCCCACAATCAGAATCAAAAGCGCGAAGACGACAAAAGTATAGGGCCGTCGTAGCGCCAGCCGGACAATCCACATCATAACGGCGGTTCTCGCTCCGGTGCGGGATTGATCCCGGCCACAGAGGCCGGTCCCGAAACAGGTTCTACTGTGAGGCCCGATTCAGCGTGTGGGGCCTGATCGCCTTCCGGCGCCGCACGCATCAAAGACCTCTCCAGTTCAAGTGAATCTACCATGGTAGTCGAAATAGCATTGCGCACAAAAACAATCCCGCGAACGGGTTGCGGCATTTGCATATTCGCCGTCGTTTCAGCCTTCCCAAACCGTTCCAAAATTCTGCATGATGGCTCAATTCCGCACCAGCAGCGTGGCTATTCGCTTTGCAACCCGCGCCGGCTCGGCGCTCTCCTCGATGAACCCCAGAGTTTGAGCGCCCTCAAACAGCAGCGCCAATTGCTGTCCGAGTTCCTTTGGATGCGCTGCTCCCGCGTCCTTCGCCAGCTTTGTGAATCGGCTGCGAATCTTTTGCTTGGCCTCGAGAGCAATGGAGCGCACCTCCGGAAGCACCGCCGACAATTCATTGACAGCCTTCACAAACGAGCAACCCTTGAAGCGCGCTGGATCCAGCCAACCTTCAAGCCAGTCAAACACCGCCAGAAGTGGATTCGAATCACGTTCAATCTGAGCCAGGAACGTGTCGAGTCTTTCTTCGCGCCTGTTAAGGCGCATACGGAGGGATTCGAGGGCCAGTTGATCTTTTGAATGAAAGTACTGATACAGCGTCATCTTTGTGATGCCGGCCTGTTCCGCGATGCGCTCCACTGAAACGTCAGCGTAGGCGCTGGAGGCAAACAGTTCCGCGGCAGCGTTGACGATGCGCGATGGCGTCGTGTTGTGGTGCTCGGCCATGTACCTATACTTACTGGTAAGTATAGGTACTGTCAAGAGCACGGCTGGAAAAAGCGCAGCTCGCCACTCTTGGGAACAAGCAAAAGCGCGGAGGAATGAACCTCCGCGCCTGACCTGAAGGGTGATCGGTGTTATTGAACGACGGGAGCCGCGGGCGGCGACTTAGGCGCGCGCAGATGGCGGGCGTTGGGTGGCGCCGGCGGCGTGGGAACGCTCTGAGTTACAGCAGGCGGAGGAGGCGTGGCAGGGAAACCGGAGCCGCGCTTGATGCGCACGTCGCCCACGTCGGTGCTCACCACGATCTTGGCTGCGCCGCCCCCGATGCGGCCGGTCACGGTCTTGCTTTCATCGCCGGTGATCGTGAGCGGAAAATCGGAGACGATATCTCCGTTCTGGGTGCGCCCGTCAATGTTGGCGGAAGCGTTCGGCGGAAGCGTGATCTCCATATCGCCGTGGCCGCTGGCGATCCTGGCTTGAATGGAGTAGGGGCCTGCCGGCGCAATGCTGACGTCGCCGTCGCGATCCTCTACCGAGCTATCGCCGTAGATCTGCGTCAGATCGACGTTCTTTGACTTGGTGATTACACGGACCGGGCCTTTCGCCTCTGTCACGCGCAGATCGTCGTCGTTCAACGTCATGTCGCCGGGCAACGCGCCGAATTCAATGTCCGTGACGGAGGTGTGCAGATGCACCGGCCCGGTCAGGTTCTCCATATGGGCCTCGCCGAAGATGTCGCCGTTGATCAGGATCTTGCCCTTCACCTCGGAGAGGGTCAGGTCGTTGCAGCGCCCGTCGGCTGAGATGTCCCCGTTGATCGAGTGCGCGAAGAAGTCGCCGCGATCGTTGGAGAAGTGAACCTGCACGGAGCCCTGGATGGTGCTGAGGTGCACGTCGCCGTGGGATTCCGTGATCGTGGCGCCGGCGTTCAGGCCGGCGGCGGTCACGTCGCCACGCCCGGCGGTCACCGTGACCTGGGCGTTCTTAGGCACAACGACGGTCAGGTTGACGCGGCCGCTGTGGTGGCCTTCGGACTTCACCAGCACGGTGCCGCCGCTCACGGTCGCGTGCGCTGCTTCGGTATCGAAGATCTTTTTGGCTTCCTCACTGCTGTCGGCAAAAGCCACCTCGTGGGCTTGCACCTGCACGGCGTCTCCATCGCCGCCGGTAATGCTCACGTCGCCGCGGGGATTCTGGATATCGATCACCGCCTTGGCCGGAACCTGGACGTTCAGCACCTGCTGGTCCATGTCGTGCTGCGGGCGCCCGAAGACGTTCCAGAAGTCATCCTGATTCCCCCACTCCTGGCGCATGGGGCTCCACCAGGTATGGGCCCATGCCGCAAAGACACCCAGCACGGCCAGAAAGATGAGCAGCCCGACGAAGTTGCCGCCGCGGCGCACTGGAGCCTTGCCGCGCAGATCGATGGCCCACTCGGCAAGCATGGCCAGTCCCGCCCCGATCAGCAGCAGGGGCCACCAGTGTCCATACCAGTCCCAAAACTGGCCGGCATCGATCTTGCCGGAGAGAATAAGCATGGCGATCACGCCGACGGTAATCAGGATCAGCGGGCCGACAATGGAGGGCACGCGGGGCGCGTATGGGCCGCCCATACCGGCCTTCCAGGCGTAACGCTGGGCCTTCCAGGCATCGCGCTGGGCGCGCCACGCGGCCTTTTGCTGCTCCCGGTACACGCGCCACTGCGTTTGCGGATCGTAGGGCGGAACCCCGCCCGGAGGAGGAACGGTGCTCATTGTCCACCTCCTTGCGGCCAGTCGCCGTTGTGAGGAACGATGGAGCTTCCCGGTTGTTCCGGATTCTGCGGCGGGGCTCCGGGGTTCGCCGGAGGAGCGCCTGCGTACGGCACGCCGGGATAGGTGGTGTAGCCGTCGCTGGCGAAGGCCGCGCGTTCAGCGAGTTGCAGCACACCCGCGAGAATCAGGAGTAGCGGCCAGGCGTGGCCCCAGGTCAGAATGTCCGCCTGGTTGAGCAGAGCGATCACGCCGATCAGCAGCAGAAACGCGGGGCCGCGCAGGCGGCGGATGAGAATGTAGCGGCTCATTGCGGACCTCCCTTCGTTTCATTCGCCCGGCGAATCATCAGCCAGACGCCCAGGCCGATCAGCAGGATAGGCCAGAAGTACTCGAAGAGCTTGCCGTTGAAGATATCCATCTGCCCGAGCAGGAACATCAGGCCCAGGGCAATCAGGACGATGGCGCCGATAGGCTCTTTGCGGCGCCAGTAGGGGCCGCAGGCAGGAGCGATCGGCGGCATGTTGGGATCCACATAGCCGGGGGCATAGGGCGTGTAAGGCGGCGCGCCCGGGGTCCCGTAGGGCGGAGGCGGCGGATAGGCGCCGGTGGAAGCCGCGTTCGGGCCGCCGGGATTCGGCGGAACCGCGCCCGGCTGCGCTGGAGCCTGGGGATGCGTCGATCCGAGATTCAGCCAGCTTCCCAGCTCGTTCAGGCCGAGGGGGTCGGGCAGCGGCTGGCCGTCGCGGCGGGCTCGCGCCGTGTGGTACGCCTCGAACGATTGATAAAAGATCCAGGCCGGGATCATGAGGCCGAAGAAGACATCCCAGCCTCCGTGGGCGGTGCTTGCCGCCGAAACCAGCACGGCGAAGATCACCACGTGGATCAGGCCTTTGAAGAACTGGCCGTTGTACATGGCGCCCACACCCGGAATGAGTCCGAGGACGGCCGCGGCGCCGGGATTGGGCGCGCCGGCCGGCGGGGGCACGAATGGATTCGGCACCTGCTGCCATGCCATGTAGCAGGGCTCGCACAGAATCTGTCCTCCGGCGCCGTTGCGCACGCAGGCGGGGCAAAGGGCCTTGCCGCAGTTCTGGCAGTAGGCCGAAGCGGGAACGCCGCTATGATTTACGCAGTCCATTTTGTGCTCCTCTCCCATGCTTTCCCGGAGCGCGGGACCCCAAACGCGACGAACTGCAGATGGGGCGATATTCCGCCGGATTGCGCGGGTTGATCGTGCAGTGAAAGCGAAGTCTCAAGGTAATCGTCATTGAAGACCGGAGTGACCGATTGCTGCGGCGGTTCTGCGCGCGATCCGCCATCTTTGTGATTGGGAGTCTGTTTCGATTCTCCGGGGCCGGAGGGCTCTTTCTGGTTCTGCTGATTGCCCTCGTTTTCAGTCGTACGGCGCAGTTCGCGCACGCGCGATTGCACCTCGTAGACCAGGCGCAGATGGTCATAGTACCGGACGATGGGCGTGGAGGCCACGGTGATCTGGCGCTGCATGAAGGCGCGCACCGCGGTCGGCCGCAAGCTGGACCAGCGCAACTGGTTCAGGCGCACGCCGGTCAGGTTCAGCGTCAGAGCGATGGAGAAGAAGGCCATCGCCGCGGTCATCATCAGGCGCGGCTCGGCGAAGCGGCGAATATAGCCCATGAAGCCGGGCTTCTGCCAGGCCGGGATCGGGGCCGGTTGGGCGCTGTGCAGCGGGATGCCGCCGGGCGCGCTGGCCACGGGGCTGAGAATGCCGAATCCGGCAGCTTGGCCCGGGCCCGTCTGGGCCAGGATCTTATCCAGCAGGCCGGCCGGAATCTCCGGCTCCGCCGATAAAAAATCGAGCCACTCGCGTCCCCGGCGAGCCTCCTCGAAGAGCGCTGCACAGGCGGCGCATTCGGCCTTGTGGCTGGTGAAAGTGGCCTCGTCCTCCGCTCGCAGCAGACCGTCGAGCGCGTCGGCCAGGAGGGTCTCCCAGTGCCCGCAGGCGGGAGAACTCGGAATGTGTGTACGCCCGGCCATTTACATCACCTCCCGTTTATTACGTTCCAACAGGCGCGCAAGTTCCGCGCGGCCCCTGCTGATGCGGGACTTCACGGTCCCTTCGGGGATGCCCAGCACCTGGGCGATTTCTTTGTAATCCATATCCTGCAAGTCTCTTAATATCACGGCTTCGCGCAGTTCTACCGAAACGTGAGACAGGGCTTCCTGCACCATCTTTTCGAGCTCCTTGCGCGCCGCCATTTCGTGCGGGGAAGGACCGCTGGAAACCAGCCGGTCGATCGGTTTCAGCTCTTCGGTTTGATCCCATCCGTCGTCCAGAGAGCCAGTCGCCCGCTGATTTTTTGTGCGGCGGAAGTTGTCCACCAGCAGGTTGCGGGTCATCGTCGTGATCCAGACCTGCAGGCTGCCCCGCGCCATGTCGAAAGCCGCGAGGTTCGAATAAATCTTTAGGAAGACATCCTGCGTCAGGTCCTCGGCGTCCACCGGCGACCCGGTGAAGCGATAGCAGAGGCTGTACACCCGGCGATGGTGGGCGCGCACGAGCTCCGCCCAGGCGGCGGAGTCGCCGTCCATGCAGCGGCGCACGGTTTGGGACCAGTCGATCTCCAGCGGCCTTGCCTCCCCGCGACGGACGCGCGCCTCCTGTCCGGCAGTGGTCCCCGCGACGGGGCGCACATCTCCCTCCATCGCCAGACGGTAAGCCGGAGTCTGCGGGCGAATCGCATTGCCAGCATACGACATCTGCGCTGCGGGTCCGTGAGCTCCGGCACGGGTGGACGTGAGACGGTGCTGCCGCCCCGGTTTGGCCAGTCCCGCGTCGCTCCAACTCAATGTGGCTGCGCACTGCATGTGGCTTAGTACGCGGGATTTGGTGCGCTGGTTCCCAATTTGGAAGCACCGCACCAATTGAGGTGCGTTTTGCAGAACGGTCACGCCTTGCGGCGTGGCCGGAACGCACCCCGAAGCCATGCGCCGAGATGCCTCCGCCTGGCGCGGCTGTTGCGCAGGCGCGATGCCGGCTCCGGCATCAGGTTGGTAGCGTGGATGTCTTTCCAGCCCAGGCCCTGATCAGCAAGCCGCTCAAAAAGATCGTCGGCGCTCAGCCAGTCGCCGGCAACATCTTCCCCGAACGGACCGGCGGAATGGGGCGGGAAGGAATATCGCTCACCCGATGGCGAAAGGACGTGATCTTTGTATTGGGTGGCGACTGTTGGGCCGTCCACCAGCTTGAATGCTTTGTAGTCGCCCAAACCGGCGAGCAGGGCGAACACCTTGATGCTGTGCGCCTCGGCGGAAAGGAACGGCGGCCGGATGCCGTTCCGGAACAGCTCTTTGAGGATCGCCTCTTCCGAGTGCTCGATATCGATCTTGACGTAATACGGATCGCCATATCTTCGCAGCACATCGAGCACACGCCGCGACGGCAGCAGGATCTGATCGTAATCCGCAATCACGTTTGCGTCCGGCTTGGGAAACTGCCCCAGGACGTGGTGCCGCTTGTGCAGGTAGAAGTAGACTTCGGGCGCTTCGCCTTCGCCGACCAGCACACAGTTTTCGACTTGAACCCGGCCCGCCCGAATCTCGGCGGCGAACCTTGCCTCGATCCCGCGGCAGAGCGATGGATTGGCCTCGACGGCAACGACGAGGTCGGCCTTCTTCAGGTAATAAGGGATGTCGTCGCCGTTGTTGGCGCCGAAATCGTAGATGATCTTGCGCGGCGGCACGGCGGCTCCGTTCGCGCCCACTTAGTACCTCTGCAGAAAATCGGGATCAACAGGATTCTCGAACAGCGATGCATCGCGCGTCACAATGGTCAGCCCCGACGGGGTGACGAAGTAACGCCGCTTGTCTTCGACGGGATCGTAGCCGATGACGGTTCCTTCCGGGATGTGCACGTCCCGGTCGATAATGGCGCGCCGAATGCGGCAGTGCCGGCCGATGTTAACGTGCGAGAAGATGATGCTGGAGTCGACCTCCGAGTAGGAGTTCACACGCACGTCCTGCGAGACGACGGAATTCGACACCGACGCGCCGGAGATGATGACGCCGGCCGTGATGACCGAGTTGACGGCCGATCCGGTGCGGCCGGGTTCGCCGAAGACGAACTTGGCCGGCGGATACTGGCGGACGCGGGTGCGAATGGGCCAGTTCCGGTCGTACAGGTTGAACACCGGCGATACCGAGCAGAGATCCATGTTGGCTTCGTAATAGGCGTCCAGGGTCCCCACGTCGCGCCAGTAGAGGGCCTGCTGTTTGTTCTCGTCGACAAAGCTGTAGGCCATCATCTTTCTTTGACCCAGCAGGTTGGGCAGAATGTTGTGGCCGAAATCGTGCTTGGATTCGGGATCTTCGGCGTCGGCGATGAGCGCCTTGAGCAGGACCTCGGTATTGAAGATGTAAATGCCCATCGAGGCATCCACCGAGTTGGGATTGAAAGGCGAACGGAAGCTGGTGGAAGCCGGCTTCTCCTGGAAGCCCAGAATCTCGCCGGTCTGGCCCACTTCAACGACACCGAAGCGGGATACCTCATCGGGAGCGATGGGCAGGGTGGCCAGGGTGACCTCAGCCTTCGTCTCCTGGTGGTACTCGAGCATGCGGGCGTAGTTCATCTTGTAGATGTGGTCGCCCGAGAGGATGATCATGTACTTCGGCTGCTCGCTGCCAATGGAGTAAATGTTCTGGTAGACCGCGTCGGCGGTTCCCATATACCAGTTGGCGCCGGTGCGCTGCATGGGCGGCAGAAGCTCGAAGAACTCCCCCAGCTCCGAGGCCACGATTCCCGTCCAGCCTTCGCGAACATGCCGATTGAGCGACAGGGCCTTGTACTGGGTGAGGATGAAGACACGGCGCAGGCCGGAGTTGATGCAGTTGGACAGCGTGATATCGATGATGCGGTAGTGACCGCCAAAGGGGACCGCGGGCTTGGCGCGATCGCGGGTCAGAGGAAAGAGGCGTTCTCCAGCGCCACCGGCAAGCAAGACTCCAAGGGTATCTCTCATGTCCACAGTAATGACCTGCCTTTGTTACTTCGATGGTCGATTGGGGCTTGCAGCGGTTAACAATGCCGCAATTCGGTACAGCTTGCAGCCCAAACCAGTTGCCGATGGCGAAGAATACCATACCTCAATGAAATGAGGCGTCTACCCAGCGGACGGTTGCGTTTGATGTGGCTCAAATGCCAAACCGGGGCAAAGTATGCCTGAAATGAAAAACGCCGAGGCGGAGCCTCGGCGTTTGTACCTGCTACCAGACTCCTATTTCTTTTTGTGCCTGGGCAAGAATTTGTACTCGAGTCCCACCGAGAAAGCCGCATTAATGTCGAGTTGCCGGCTGCTCCGGCCCCAGTTGGTGGCGTAGTCGGTAAGGATCGCGTCGGGTGTCATGCTGAAGACCCAGTGGGCCGAGCGGTTCAGTTGCAGGTGTCCGCCCATGATCAGCGCTGGAGCCACTTGGTTGTAATAGAACCCCACAAGTGAAGTCGGTTGTCCGCGCAGATCGTGCTGGAAGTCGCCGAAGGTCCCGCCGGCGAGCACATGAGCAATCAGGGCGCCGTGCTTGTTGTGCGGCCCCAGCCACTCCGGACCGGCGGCAAACATGTACTGGGCCACAAAGGGGCCCTGGATGCTGTCGGGGTTGCCGTTGGCGTCCAGAAAGGTGTTGGGAGCGGCGCCGCTGGTTCCAACGTAGGGCCGGAACGTGCCCTCCAGACGCCAGCGGTTTGCCAGCAGGCGCGAGCCGCTGATGCTGAGGCCGCCGAGATTTGCGCCCTGCAACAGGTTCGGCCCGGCCTTGAAGTGGTCGTAAGCCAATTCCACCGAGACATCCCACTTGTTGTCGTATCGCACGCCGGCCAGCGGGTCGATGGCGATGTACGCCGGCGACGCCTGTGATTGAGGAGCCTGGACACTGGGTGTTTGCGAAGAGGAGGACGAGCCAGGGGCTGCTTGCGCTGCGGCCCCGACAGGGACGCACACCGCCAGAAGAGCAGCAGCAAAAAGGGCAAAACGTACTGAAAGACGCATCGTTTTCAAGCTTACAGGACCGTGCCGAGGCCGGACAAACCTTTCCGCGAGGCAATTAATGAGAAGACGAGCGGGGGTGAAAAACGTCTCGATGCGCGCGTTTCGGTTCCGGAACCCGGGTTTGCGGCTCGTTTACTCAGTCATCGCCCGGCTGGCAGCAGGCGTATCCTGTACGCGACCTTTTTTGCTCTGCGGAGCGCAGGGGAAACCAGCCATGGCCCAATTTGTTCTGCATGTGAACGGCGCGCCGATGCGCGTAGATGCGCCGCCCGACGAGACGCTGCTTTCAGCCCTCCGCTACCGGCTCGATTTGACCGGAACCAAGTTCGGGTGCGGCGAGGGACGCTGCGGCGCGTGCACGGTGCTGCTGAACGGCGAGGCGTTCCGCTCGTGCCAGGTTAGCCTGGACGCCGCCAAGAATGCGGACATCACGACCATCGAGGGGCTGGAGCGCCACGATGTTCTGACCCCCGTGCAGCAGGCCTTCGTGGACGAAGGCGCCATGCAATGCGGCTACTGCACGCCGGGCATGATCCTGCAGGCCACGGCTCTGCTGGCGGAGAATCCCCAGCCAACCGACAAACAGATCGTCGCGCGGATGAACGGCAACGTCTGCCGCTGCGGGACCTATCCGCGGATTGTGGCGGCGGTGCGGCGCGCCGCGCAGGGAGGCCGGGCATGAGCAGCGTCATTTCGAATCTCGATCGCCGCGAATTCATGAAGGGGCTGGGTGCGGGGCTGCTGGTCTGCCTGACGCACGGCGCGGGTCTGGCGCAGGAGTCGGGCCACACCTTCGGCGGCCACGCACTGCCGACGGAGGTCTCGGCCTGGATTCACATCGGCGCCGATGGCAGCGTGACGGTGTACACGGGCAAGGTCGAGGTGGGCCAGAATATCCGCACGTCGCTGGCCCAGCAGGTGGCGGAAGAGCTGCGGGTGCCGTTCGCGCGCATCACCATGGTCATGGGCGACACCGACCTTGTTCCCTGGGATATGGGCACGTTCGGAAGCCGCACCACGCCGACCATGGGCCCCGAGCTGCGCCGCATGTCGGCGGCCGCACGTCAGGAACTGATCGAGAAAGCCGCAAAACAGTGGCACGCCAAAGCTTCGGATCTGAAAGCGGGAGATGGCAAAGTCTTCGATGCGAAGAATGGCCGCAGCGCGACCTACGGCGAGCTCACGAAGGGCGAGAAGCTGGTCACGGTGGTCAATGCCGACGAGCCGCTGACGCCTGCGACGGAGTGGAAGATTGCCGGGACGCCCGTGCCCAAAGTCGATCTGCGCGCGTTTGTCACCGGCAGCCACAAGTTTCCATCTGACATCGTGCGGCCGGGCATGCTGTTCGGCAAGGTGGTTCGGCCGGATGGGTTCAATGCCAAGCTTCTGTCGGTCGATACGAGCGCGGCGGAGAAGATGGCCGGCGTGCAGATCGTCCGCGACGGCGATTTCATCGGCGTGGTGGCGCCCGACATGTACACGGCGGAGAAGGCTGTGCAGGCCATCCGTGCGAACTGGGATGTGCCGCACCAGCCCTCGAACGAGAATCTGTTCGAGTATCTGAAGAGCAATCCCGATGGCGAGAGCCGCCCGGAGCAGCAGTCGGGCTCGATCGATTCGGCGATGGGAGCGGCCGAGATCAAGGCCAGCGAAAACTACACCGTGCAGTACATTGCGCATGCGCCGCTGGAGCCGCGTGCTGCGGTGGCCGAGTGGAACGACGGCAAGGTGACGGTGTGGACGGGCACGCAGCGGCCCTTCGGCGTACGCGATCAGCTCATGGAGGAGTTTCATCTGCCGGTGGAGAAGGTGCGCGTGATCCAGCCGGACATGGGGAGCGGCTACGGCGGCAAGCACACGGGTGAAGCGGCGCTCGAAGCAGCGCGCCTTTCGAAATCCGCGGGCAAGCCTGTGAAAGTCGTCTGGACGCGCGAGGAGGAGTTCACGTGGGCCTATCTGCGGCCGGCGGGGCTGATTGAGATGCGCGCGGGCGCAAAGAAGGACGGCACGCTGGTGGCCTGGGAGCATCACAACTACAACTCCGGGCCTGCGGCCATCGACACGCCTTACGCGGTGGAGAACACGCTGTGCCAGTATCATCCGGCGAAGTCGCCGCTGCGGCAGGGGTCCTATCGTTCCCTCGCCGCGTGCGCCAACAATTTCGCGCGCGAGTCGCACATGGATGTGGTGGCGCATGCGCTGGGCATGGACCCGGTAGCCTTCCGGCTGAAGAACATGCAGGACCCGCGGCTGATTGCCGTGGTCAAGGCATCGACGGAGAAGTTCGGTTGGGGGAATGCCAAATCGAGTACCACGCGCGGCTACGGCTTCGCGTGCGGACACGACAAGGGCGGCTACGTGGCTGCCTGCGCCGAAGTCGAGATCAGTTCGGACAAGCACGTTCACGTACGGCGCATCGTGCAGGCGTGGGAGTCCGGCGCGATCATCAACCCCGATGGACTGCGCAATCAGAATCAGGGCGCGATCATGCAGGGGCTTGGCGGGGCGCTGTTTGAGGCGATCCTCTTCGGCAACGGCCGAATCCTGAACCCGCACTTTGAGGAGTACCGGCTGCCGCGCTTCCACGATTTGCCGGAAATTGAAGTCGTGCTGCTCGACCGCAAAGACCTGCCTTCGGCGGGTGCGGGCGAGAGCGGGCTTATCTGCGTGGCGCCGGCGGTCGCGAATGCCATTTTTGCGGCGACGGGCCAACGCGTGCGTAACATGCCCATGGCGCCGGACACTCCGATTCCCGGCGTGCCCGCGTCGGGGTTGTCGGTTTAGACTCAGTACCATTCTTCAAAGACAAGAGAACGAGAAAGGCCGTCGAAGTTCATGAAATTGGGAAAACGTTTTCGAAAGTCCGCGCCGGTTGCTCTTTTCACAGCTACGATGCTCGTCGTCTCCTCAGCGATCGCGCAGACTGGCACGCTGCCCGCAAGACAGCCGGACCTGGATTTCCCCACTGTTCTCTACGGCGCGGCTTACTACAACGAGTACATGCCCGGCGACCAGCAGGCGCGTCTCGAAAAAGATGTGGAGATGATGAAGGCCGCCGGCCTCAACGTCGTCCGCATGGGCGAGTCGACGTGGAGCCTGTGGGAGCCCGAAGACGGACAGTTCGAGTACGCGTGGATGGATCGGATTGTGGATGCGATGGGCAAAGCCGGCATCAAGGTGATTCTCGGCACGCCGACCTATTCCATTCCCGCATGGATGGCGCATCAGCATCCGGAGATCCTTGCCGATCGCATTCCCGGCGGGGCCTTCGGCGGCAAGGCAGTGCCGGCGACCTACGGCATGCGCCAGAACATGGACACCGATTCGCCCGCGTATCGTTTCTACGCCGAGCGGTTGATCCGCCACATCGTCGCGCATTACAAGGACAATCCCACCGTGATCGGCTGGCAGATCGACAATGAGACCTCCAGCTACGACGCCGACAATCGCGACGTCTTCATCGGCTTCCAGCACTATCTCGAAAAGAAGTTCGGCACGCCGGAGAACCTGAGCAAGGCGTGGTTCCTCAACTACTGGGGCGAGAACCTGCACACATGGGAGGACCTGCCGAAACGCGATGGCGCGCAGAGCACCGGCTACAAGCTCGAGTGGTCGCGCTGGAGTCAAATGCGGGTGACGAACTTTCTCAGCTGGCAGGCCGCGCTGGTGCGCGAGTGCGCCGGCCCACGGCAGTTTGTGACCACGGACTTCGGCGGCATGATGCGCCGCGACGTGAACGAGAACACGGTGGCGGATGCGCTCGACATCGTCGCCGACAACATCTATCACGGCACGCAGGATCACTTCGATGGAGCCACGCAATCCATCCAAGGCGACTTCTCGCGCTCGCTGAAGCATGCCAATTACCTGGTGACCGAGACCAACGCGCAGTCCACGGACTGGACCTCCGCGCATCAGTTCCCGCCCTACGACGGGCAGTTGCGCGAGGACGTCTACACGCATCTGGCCAACGGCGCGGACATGGTCGAGTACTGGCACTGGGCATCGATTCCGGCCAACCAGGAGACGTACTGGAAGGGAGTCCTGTCGCACGATCTGGAGCCGAACCGCGCTTATGCCGAGGTAAGCCGTACGGCGCACGAGTTGCAGAAGATCGGGCCGCACCTCGTCGGGCTGAAGATCAAGAACGACGTGGCGATTCTCTACAGCCGCGACTCCTACAACGCGATCGCGTTTATGCCGTTTACGGAATCCGGGCCGCAGTGGAGCTTCTCCGGCCCCACAGCCGATTACCGCTCACTGGTAGAGCAGATTCACCGCTCGCTTTACAAGCTGAACATCGGATCGGACTTCGTGTTTCCGGACACGAAGGATTTCTCCCAGTACAAGCTGCTGATTGTGCCGGCGCTCTACATCAGCGACGATGCGCTGCTCCAGCGCATCAGCGATTACGTGAAGAACGGCGGCCATGTGGTGATGACGTTCAAGAGCGGGTTCGCGAATGAGAACTCCGCCGTGCGCTGGGTGCGCGCTCCCGGCCCGCTCCGCGAAGCTGCCGGGTTCAGCTATCAGGAGTTCTCGAACCTGGAGCATCCGCTGGCGCTGAAGGGCGATCCGTTTCATGCGGGCGCGGACAACAAGGTGAGCCACTGGGCGGAGTTCCTGATGCCGGAGCACGCCAAAGCGATTGCGTATTACGACCACCCGTTCTTCGGGCGCTGGCCGGCAATCACCGAGAATACCTACGGCGCGGGCACATTGCTCTACGAGGGCACCTATCTCTCGGATACGTTGCAAACAGCGGTCCTCAAGGACGAACTAGGTAAGCTTGGTCTCACCGGTCCCGACCAGGCGCTCCCAATCGCAGTTCACGCGCAGCACGGAGTGAACCGCATGGGCAAGACGCTGCATTACTACTTCAACTACTCGGCCGCGCCGGTGGAGTTCGCATACCCCTATGCTGCGGGTACCAACCTGCTGGGTTCGGCAGGGGTGGCGAAGGGCGGGCGGATCTCGCTGGGGCCGTGGGATGTAGCCATCGTGGAAGAGAAGTGAGCTACCGCCGATTCTCCAGGAACGGCGGCGTGTGATCGGCGTCACCGCCTGAACCGCCGGCTACACAGCACACTCGGAGCAAAGCAGCGCGGATGAGGAATCCGCGCGTTTTGCTTTGAGGAGGGCCGGTGCGGTTCAAGCTGAATGTCAACCAGCAGGCGGTAGAGGTGGATGTTGCGCCGGATACGCCCCTGCTGTGGGTATTGCGCGACCACCTGGATTTGCGCGGCGCGAAGTTTGGCTGCGGAATCGGCTTGTGCGGCGCGTGCACGGTGCTGTCGGATGGGCATGCCATCCGCTCCTGCCGGACGACCATCTCCGCGGCGGCGGGCTCAAACATCACGACCATCGAAGGCCTCTCTGCGGAAGCAACCCACCCGGTGCAGAAGGCCTGGCAGGAAGTGGATGTGCCGCAGTGCGGGTACTGCCAGTCCGGCCAAATCATGAGCGCGGTGGCGCTGCTCCAGCGCACGCCAAACCCCACCGATGAACAGATCGACGCAGCGATGACCGGCAATCTCTGCCGCTGCGGAACCTACGCGCGCATCCGCGAAGCTATTCATCGTGCCAGCCAGATGCCGGCGCTGCGCGACTGAGCCGCGCAAGGGAGGAATCCAGTGGAACTGAACAGGCGGCATTTTCTGCAATTGAGCGCCCTTGCGGGCGGCGGGCTTGCATTGGGCCTTTATGAGACACCGCTATCCCGTGCTGTCGGCATTGGCCAGGCGCGGCGCGGCGCACCGGCTCTCTCGCCCCGCGCCTTCATTGAGATTCATCCGGACGGCAAGGTCACCATCATGGCGAAGAATCCCGAACTCGGCCAGGGCGTGCGCACCATGCTGCCCATGCTCATCGCCGAAGAGTTGGATGTGGAGTGGGCGCAGGTGCAGGTGCAGCAGGCCGACCTGAACGAGCCCGCCTTCGGCCCGCAGTTTGCCGGTGGATCGATGGCCACTCCCTTGAACTGGGATCCGCTGCGGCGTGTGGGCGCTGCAGGCCGTCAGCTTCTTGTCACCGCCGCGGTGCAGCGCTGGAATGTCCCTGTGGGCGAGTGCACCACGGAGCCGGGGCGCGTGCTGCACGCTTCCAGCAACCGGTCGGCCCTTTATGGCGAGTTAGCCGACGATGCGGCGAAGCTTCCGCTGCCCGATCTTTCCGCAGTGCGGATGAAGGACCCGCATCAATATCGCATCGTGGGCAAGGCCACGCCGGGAGTGGAGAACAAGGCGATCTTCACGGGCAAAGCGATCTTCGGCATCGACGTAAAGCTGCCGGGAATGTTGTACGCCGTGTATCAGAAGTGTCCTGTGCTCGCGGGCAAGGTGAAGAGCGCGAACACCGATGCCATCAAGAGCATGCCGGGGGTGCGGCACGTGCTGGTGTTGGAAGGCACGTTCTGGGGCGGGCCTGTGATCGATTCCGATCCCGGGCTGGAGCCGGGCATTGCAATTGTGGCCGACACCTGGTGGCAGGCGCAAGCGGCGCGCAAGGCCCTCAAGGTGGAGTGGGACACGGCGGCGGGTTCGCCTGCCGCAGCCAAGCAGAGCAGCGCGGACTTCAATACCAAGGCAACGGAGTTGCTGAAGCAAGCTCCCGCGCACTCTGTGCACACGTATGGAGATGTGGATGCGGCGTGCGCGTCGGCAGCCAAGGTGGTTGAGGCAATCTACGCCTATCCGTTTCTGTCGCACGCGCCGCTGGAGCCGCAGAGCACCACAGCGCACTTTTCCAATGGAAAGCTGGAACTGTGGTCTACCAGCCAGACGCCTGGCAGCGGACGCAAGCTCGTCGCCGAGCACCTGAAGATGCCGGAGAGCGATATCACCGTCCACATGGTGCGCGGCGGAGGAGGTTTCGGCCGGCGTCTGATGAACGACTACATGCTGGAGGCGGCGTGGATTTCGCGCGCGGTCGACGCGCCGGTGCAGGTGCTCTGGTCGCGCGAGGATGACTTTACGCACGATGCATACCGGCCGGGTGGCTGGCAGGCGTTGAAGGCCGGGGTGGATGCGCAGGGCCATGTGGTGGCCTGGAGCCAGCACCTGGTCACGTTCGGCAGCGGCAAAAGCACGGCGCCCGCCGCAGGCATTGGCGGCGGCGAGTTCCCCTCAGGACGCGTGGCGAACTATCGCATTGGACACACGGCGATGCCGCTGTGGCTGCGCACCGGAGCGATGCGCGCGCCGGGTTCAAATGCATACGCCTTTGTGGAGCAGTCGTTCCTGGACGAGGTGGCCCACGCAATTGACCGCGATCCGCTGGACCTGCAGCTTGAAATGCTGGCAGCAAATGCCGCGGGCCAGCAGTCCAATGGCCGGAACTCCGGATTCAAACCGGAGCGGCTTGCCGGCGTTCTGCAACAGGTCGCGGAGGAATCCGGCTGGCGGAATCGCAAGAGCGGCAAGGGCCGCGGCATGGGGATTGCGGCGTACGCCTGCCATCTCGGTTATAGCGCCCAGGTGGCCGAGGTGAGCGTCGACGCGGAGAACCGGGTGCGCGTCGAGCGCGTGTGGGCCGTCGCGGATGTGGGGCGGCAGATCATCAATCCATCCGGGGCGCGGGCGCAGGCGGAAGGCGCCATCATTGAGGGCCTGGGCCACACCATGCTGGAGGTGACGCTGGCGAACGGAGCCGTGGAGCAGACGAATTTTCCGCGATACCAATTGCCGCGCCTGCGTCAGATTCCGGAGATGCACATCTCCTGGCGGATCACGGACAACTCACCCACGGGCTTGGGCGAGCCCATGCTGCCGCCGGCGATTCCGGCCATCACCAACGCGATCTTTGCGGCAACCGGCAAACGCGTGCGAACGCTGCCACTGGCGCGAAGCGGGTTCAGCATGGCTTGAGATGCGCCATCGCACTCTCAATCGGGCTTTGATTCGCCCTGCGCAGGAATGCGAGACGTCGGCCATTACCGCCGATGCCTTCTCCGGGTGGTGACGTTGGCGCGCCACCCAGACCTATGCGGCAGATCCCGATGTCGGCCCCCGCGTTCTCGCGCAGGATCTCGCAGGCCCCGAATCATTGACCGTTCGAATCACGCAATCTTCCCGAAACGCAAAAAGCAAGATCCCAAGAGCGGGATTTCCCGGAAAGGGCTCCGAAGCGGTACCGCTACGGACGGCCAGCCTGCGTGCATTTAATGAATGACGTCTCTCCGTCGATATACGGTGGAGGACGCCATCATGGATCTAGAGATCCTTCAGGAATACCTTGCCGAGTCGCGGGAGCTTTTGCAGAAAGCTCAGGAAGACACTCTGCGCCTGGAAGTGGAGCCAGGGGATGAGGAGGCGCTCGCCTCGATCTTCCGGGCGTTCCATACCATCAAAGGCGGCGCGGGGTTTCTGGAGGCCAGCCACTTGGTGGAGTGGGCTCACGATCTTGAGGACCTCCTCGACAAGTTGCGCTCCCACACCTTGGCGGTGACACCCGAGCGGATCAACGCGATCCTCGGCGGAATCGATGTCATTGAAAGCATGTTCGAAGAGTTGGCGAGAGAGCAGCCGCCGGGTCCCGGGCCTGCGGAGATGAGCCAAAGAATTCGCATGCTGGCGTGCGCAGGGTCGGGAACCGATCAGGCCGGCGCGTGGAATGAGAGCCAGCCGGTGGCCGTTCTGGCGGGAGCCGCCGCAGAGCCCGAGGCCGCTCCCGGCGCGGCAGTCATGCCTACAGCCGCGGAAGCGGCCCCGGCGCGGACCGCGGAACGAACCAGAACGACCGAGACAATCCCCGCAGGAGACCGCGATCTCAAGCCTGACGGTGCGTTGGAGATGTCCGGCCTGCCGGAGAACGATGCCGGGAGCGCGGTCCACGGCGGAGCACCTGCACCAAGAATTCAGGCAAAGAGCGCAGAGAGCGTAGAGAAGATGCTGCGCGTTGACGCGGGCCGCCTGGACGCGGTGATGAACCAGGTCGGAGAGCTCGTGCTGCTGCGCAACCGGTTGACCGCTGCGCTCGGAGGCTTAAGCAGAGACGAAAACATGATACGCATCGCCCGCGAAATGGACCTGCGGGTCAGCGATCTGCAGAACAGCGTCATGAGTCTGCGCATGCAGCCGTGCCGGCGGCTTTTCCAGCAGCTGCCGCGCGTCGTCCGAGATGTGTCGCGCCAGTTGAACAAGGAAGTCCGTTTGGAAATGTCGGGCGAAGAGGTCGAGATTGACAAAACGGTAGTCGACGCATTGTCCGGTCCCATCACCCATCTGGTTCGCAATAGCCTCGACCATGGCATTGAGCTGCCCGATGTTCGCAAGCGCGCCAACAAGTCGGAATTGGCAACCTTGCGCATTGCCGCCATCCATTTGGGCGATCGCGTTCGCATCGAGGTTGGCGACGACGGTCACGGCATCGACCGGCGGCTGGTGGTCCGCAAGGCGATCGAGAAGGGAATCGTTACTGAAGACGAAGCTGCGCATCTGTCCGGTCAGGACGAACTGGAACTCATCTTCCGGCCTGGGTTTTCAACCAAGGAGCAGGCATCCGAGTTTTCGGGGCGCGGCGTTGGTATGGACGTGGTGAAACAGACTACCGATAAGTTGCGCGGGCGGCTCTCCATCGAAACGCAACCAGGACAGGGTACGACGATATCGATGGAGTTCCCGCTGACGCTCGCCGTCTTGCCAGTGCTCTACCTGCGCGTGCGTGAGCAGATCTATGCGCTCCCCATCTCGGCTATCGACAGTCTTGCGGATCTGGAAGAGGATCGGGTGCATCGCCTCGCGGGACGGGTAAGCTATCGCGTCGACGGAACGCAGACTACACCGCTCGTCGACCTGGGCGCAGTCCTGCAAAACCGGCCACTGCGGCTGGGAGCCGAAAACGTCGAAGGCGTGCTGACCGAACGGGGGCTCTTTGTGGTTTCCGAGGTTCTTGGCAATGAAGACTCGGTGGTCAAGCCCATCGATTTCCTGTCGGATGGGAATCTCTACCAGGGCGCCACCATCTCCGGAGCCGGAAACGTAGTCTTGATTCTCGACGCCGCCGCCTTGAGCGCCGCGGCCAATGCTGCCGCCGAAAGAGGACAGTGATGGAGATCCGGCGAGTCATGGAGATCATGGACGAGTCGCACCTGACGCGGCGAACCATCGAACGCTCACTTCGGGAGATTGACCGGCGAGCGCTCAATGCCATGGTTCTTGTCAAGCGCCACGGCAACAAACTGGCCAGTTACGGAGTTGTCGCGCAGGCGTTCCGGGAGCAGGCCGTTCTTCTCAAGCATGCCGCCGCCCCCTTGCAGCAGTCGATCGCCCCGCTCGTGCGCGTGCACATGCGGATCCTCCAGCACGGGCAGTTTGACGAAATGTTCCGTCGTGCCGCGCAGGTCAATAACGGGCGGAGTAAAGCTGTCGAATTTCTGCGCAACTCCGAAAAGAACTGGCAGCGCGATATCGACGCCGAAGAGGCCGAGGGTCTCACCATCCTGCGGCAGTTGATTGAGACGGTGATCCGGCTGCAGGAGGGAATTGCCGAGCAGGAGTATGTCGTCACGAATGGGCGTATCGAGGCGGCGCTTTCCGAGCGCACCGGCGCGCCGCTCATGCGCGTGTCGCACGAGATGGGGCTGGCCGTCGCCAAAGTGCGCGACGCAATCTGGAAATACCGCGGAGAGCTGGAGGAGGTGCTGCATGAAGGCAGAGCCGGTCTATGAAGTGGGGAACCATCGCTGGTGGGTCCTCTTCGATCAGGATGAACGACGCGTGATCGATTCGAACGTGTATGTGGTGGAGTCAAGCGGCGAGACCGCGGTGCTCGACCCAGGCGGCTTTGAGATCTTTCCTCAGGTGCTCTCAGCAGTCGCTGAAGTAACGCAGCCGACGTCCGTGCGTAAGGCATTCGTCTCCCACCAGGACCCGGATATCGCCTCCAGCCTGCCCTTGTGGAACGCCTGCAACAACAAGATTCAGTGGCACGTGCCGGCTTTGTGGGAAGGGTTCATCAGGCACTACGGCGCATTGGACGCCGAAATGATCTCTATTCCGGATGAAGGCGGATCGATGATGCTCGGCGACCGCAAACTCGAGTTCATTCCCGCGCACTACCTGCATGCATCGGCCAATTTTCACGTCTACGACTCCGAAGCAAAGGTCTTCTTTTGCGGAGACGTCGGAGCGGCGCTGCTTCCGCCAGGCCATGGAATATGGGTGGGCGGCAGGCGGGGAGTGGATTCGGCCAAGGCATTTGACGAGCATATTCAGCACGCCAGGTACTTTCATCAGCGCTGGATGCCCTCAAATTCGGCCAAGAAGGATTGGCTCGACCGCGTTCGTGAACTCGAAATCGACATCCTCTGTCCCCAGCACGGGGCAATTTATGTGGGACAGAACGTGGAGCGATTCTTCAACTGGTTCGATGGATTAACGGTGGGGACTGCAATTACGCAGTGAAGGAGATCGGGTCATGGCCAGCATGGTCGTTAGCAATCACCGCAAGGCAAGCCGCAGCGTGGCATCGGGAACGAAGGCCGCAGCCAAGCCGGCCAGTTCCGCCGCCCAGGCGGCAACCACAGGCTTAAAGTCGCGGCGCAGCCGTCCGCGCGGCAATCAGATCGCAGGAAAATCGGAGAGGCAGCAGCTTCTCGATTACGCACGAGCGCTGCTTGAGCCGCTTTCCAGCCTGGAGATGCTCTGCGACGCCGACGAGAAAATGGACAACGCGATCTTCTATATGAATCGCGCGGCGCAGGAAACTATGGCCCTGAATCACAAGCGGTTGAATGCAAGCCTCAGGGGTGCGGATGTTCGGCGGGCCCTGGGCCATTCCATCCACCAGTACCACAAGGACCCAGACCGCATACGCGACATCTTCAGAAAGATGATGGCCGATCCGTCAGGACGCCACCATACCGAGCTCGCACTCGGCGGAGTTACGTTCGGCCTGGACTTTATGCCAGTGCGCAATCAAGCGGGCAATGTCATTGCGTTTCACGCTTCGTGGCGCAACATCAGTGACGCCAAGCTCGCCGAGCAGGTGATTGCCGATATGAGTAAGGCGGCATCCGAGAACGCCGAATCGCTTATGGCGGTAGCCGAGGAGACCGATCGGGCGTTGAAGGCCGTCGGTGGCACGCTGGGTGGCCTCGCTCAATCGGTGAGCGATAGCCGCGGCGCCTCGCAGGAACTCATCACGCAGGTCGGCGCCATCGGCAGGATCGCGCAGACCATCCGCGAAATCGCCTACCAGACCAACCTGCTCGCCTTGAATGCCGCCATCGAAGCAGCGCGGGCCGGCGAACATGGCCGCGGATTCGCGGTAGTGGCTGACGAGGTCCGCAATCTCTCCAAACGCGTCCAAAAAGCCACCGAGGAGGTTCAAAGAAATATCACCGACATCGATGGATCGGCGCGATCGATTGAGAAGACCAGCCACTCAGCGGAACAGTCTGCCCACGGAGCCGAGTCCGTGACCTTCTCGCTTGACGCACGAGTGCAGTCTCTACACACCCTCGTAGCGCGAATGAATATCGACTCGGCAAAGAACGAAACGAAGATGTTCGCGCGCAATATGCTCGCCGAAATCTCGGACCACGCCGCTGCCGCCTCTCCCGAACAGACCCCCGATCATCACCAGTGCCGTTTCGCCAAATGGTTTGAGGGTATCGGCCGCGATGCCTGGGGACAGCTGCCTGCCTTTCAGGAGATTGAAGGGCCGCTGGCCTCTCTCTATCAGACGGCGCGCAGCATGCGCGTGGCGCTCAGCGCGGGAGATCGCGACAGCGCCGTGCACCAGGGCGGAGAGATCGCGCGAATTGAGCAGGAACTGCTGAGCAAACTCGACGCTCTGGGCGCGGCCATCAGCGACAACAAAAATTGAGGAGCCCGCCATGAGCCACGTGATGCAGGAAATTGAAGAACGGTCGAAGTTAGCCGGCACCAACAAGTTCGAGTTGCTGATCTTCCGTCTGGGAGAGGATAAGAATTCGAAGACGCGCGAGATCTTCGGCATCAACGTCTTCAAAGTCCGTGAAGCGCTGATGATGCCTCCCATCACGCCGATGCCCGGCTCGCCTAAACACGTGCTGGGCGTGGCGAACATCCGCGGCCAGATCATCCCGGTCATCGACCTGCCGTCCGTTGTGGGTTGCGTTGCCCCGTCATTCAATATTCTTCTCGTCACAGAATACGAGCGCTCCGTCCAGGGATTCGCGGTCGAAGAGGTCGAGGAGATCGTGCGCCTCGAGTGGGGACGGGTAGTCTCCGCCGAGAAGTCGGCAGCTGGGGCTCTCGTCACCAGCCTCGCCCGGCTCGATGACCAGGAGGAAAATGCCCGCCTGGCCCTGATCCTCGATGTGGAATCAATACTCCGCGAGGCTCTCCCCTTTCGCTTCAAGAGCGGTGAGGAGCTCACAAAGATCCCCCCAATCCATATGCCGCAGGGCGCGGTGGTGCTGTACGCCGACGACTCCAGCGTGGCCCGCCGACAGATTGAGACTGTGCTCACCAAGCTTGGCGTGCCATTCATCGGTACAAAGACGGGCAAGGAAGCATGGGAACGCCTGAAGGCTTTCACGCAGGAAGCACGACTCGCGGGAATCCCTCTTCGTCAAAAGGTGGCAATGGTGCTCACCGATCTCGAAATGCCGGAGATGGATGGATTCACGCTGACACGGCAGATGAAGGAAGACGATGCAATGAAGTCCGTGCCCGTTGTGATTCACTCTTCGTTGTCAGGATCTGCCAATGAGGCGCACGCAAACAAAGTGGGCGCGGATGGATACGTGGCGAAATTTGTCCCCGACGAACTGGTGAATGAAGTCGTGAAGGCTCTGACCGTCCCAGGGAAATAGCGAAATCCGAACCTGGCCCCTTATTCGGCTCGGTCCTCAACCTCAGCTTTTTCACCGCTCCAGTCCCGCATCTCCGGTCGACGTATTCGTCAACGCTGTCGCATGCACCCTCTGTCCAGAGGCCCGTGCACGGCCGTGCACGGCTCAGAGGGCGGAAAGAGAAAGCCAGGATCGATCGTCTGCCGGCTCTTCATTCAATTCGGCAAAACCGCCGCAGTGCTGCGCCACCCGATTTCTAAATACAGACGCGCGCGAAGTCGGCGCGCATCCGTCGTAAGCTCGCTCAAAATTCGATACGGGACATTCCGCGCACCAGTGCCGATCTGGACTGCACGCCTTCAAAGGGCTGCGGAAATCCAGAGTTTCCGCACCTTCGTGTCGATAAAAGTCTACAAACAGCAGGATGCGCGAAGCGTTTTGAAGCAAGAACCGTTATCTGCAGGATTGGCAAGTTGACGGTGGGCGTTTACGCGCAGAGCCCGCTTCCGGAAGTGGAGTACCGAAGGCTTTGCTGGGGCGCCCATACAACGCTCAGCTTCGCTGCTCGCTTGGCCGCCACCGGTTCCAGGAGTGGGTTCACAAAAGACGCGCATTCGGCGCGGGCCGAGCCATGGATGCCGAGTCATTTGTGCCGTTTGGAGAAGAATCGCATGCAAGACGATCAGGACGTAGTTCGAGAGTTCCTAGTGGAAAGCCATGAGAATCTCTCCCGCCTGGACCAGGATCTTATCGAGCTGGAACTGCGTCCCAAAGACACTGCCCTTTTGGCAAGCGTCTTCCGGACGATCCACACCATCAAGGGCACGTGTGGTTTCTTCGCGTTCTCGACCCTGGAAAAGATCAGCCATCAGGCCGAAACTCTGCTCAGCCAACTGCGCGATGGCAAGCGCGAACTCAATCCATCTCTGGTATCTCTCATCCTGGAAACCGTGGATGCGACGCGTAAAGTGCTGGCATCCATTGAGGCAACCGGAGAAGAAGGCCCGGATCTCTACGAAGACTTGACGGAACGCCTGCGGCTCGAGGCGCAACGTCTCGATGGAAAGGAGAGCCGCGGAGGCTCCCAGGAATCCCCTGAATCGGCTACGGGGCTGCGCACGTCAGGCGGTGCTTCGGATCATCCGGCCGTCGCCAGAGTCGAAGAAGAAATCACGCGGTCTTCGGCCGTCGCCGATGCGAACATCCGGGTCGCAGTCTTGCATCTCGACAAGTTGATGGATCTCGTCGGCGAGTTGGTATTGACTCGCAACCAAATCCTCCAGTTCAACGCAGAGCGCGAGGATCCAGCCCTCAACGCTACCGCCCAGCGCCTGAACCTCATTACCACGGAGTTGCAGGAAGGCGTCATGAAGACGCGCATGCAACCCATCGGCATGGTTTGGAATAAGCTGCCGCGCGTAGTGCGCGACATGGCCGTGGCATTGGGGAAGCAGATCCGGCTGGAGATGGACGGAGCGGACACGGAACTGGATCGAACCATTATCGAAGCGATTAAAGACCCGCTGGTGCACCTGGTCCGCAATTCATGCGACCACGGCATTGAGCCGCCGGATGCCCGAACCAGCGCAGGCAAATCGCCTCAGGGAACACTCACGCTTCGCGCCTATCACGAAGGCGGCCAGGTCAACATCGAGATCGGCGATGACGGAGCCGGAATCGACGTCGCCAAGGTCAAGCAAAAGGCCGTCGAGCAAGGTCTTCTGCGCCGCGAGCAGGCGGAGAAGCTGAGCGACCGCGAGGCGCTGAACCTGATCTTCCAGCCCGGCTTTTCGACAGCGCAAAAGATAACCAAGGTCTCCGGACGGGGCGTCGGCTTGGACGTCGTCAAGTCCAACATCGAAAAGATCGGCGGTGTCGTGGATGTTTCCAACCGGCCCGGCGAAGGGGCCACGGTAAAGCTGAAAATTCCCCTCACCCTTGCCATCATTCCCGGGTTGGTCATCACCAGTGGCGGCGAGCGGTTCGTCATTCCTCAGGTGAGTTTGCTCGAGTTGATCCGCCTTGAGGGAGACTCCTCCGAAAAGCACATTGAGCAGGTTCACGGAACCCCGGTTTATCGCCGGCGCGGCAGCCTGCTGCCCATTGCCTATCTGAACCGCGTTCTGGGACTGCAGCCGGCGGACGGGGCCGAGGCCGTCAGCATTGTGGTTCTGCAGGCCGAAGATCGCCAGTTTGGGCTGATCGTCGACGGCATCAACGACACGCAGGAGATCGTGGTCAAGCCGCTGGGCAAGCAGTTGAAAGGGCTCACCGAGTATGCGGGCGCAACAATCATGGGCGACGGACGGGTTGCGCTCATCCTCGATGTGCTGGGTATTGGCCGCCGTTCGGGCGTGCTGGCCGAGTCCCAGGAGCAGGCGCACGCGGCCACGCAGAAAAAGGCACATTCGCGCACCGAGCAGCGGCGCCTTCTCCTATTCCGCGCCGGATCTTTCGAGCGCCTCGCCGTGCCCCTTTCGCTCGTCGCCCGCCTCGAGGAGTTTCCCCGCGGCTCAACGGAGTTCGCGGGTGGATGCCAGGTGGTGCAGTATCGCAACCGCATTCTCCCCCTGGTGCTTCTTCGCGATCTGCTGGAACCGGGAACATCGTGCCCCGAGCAGACGGCTGATCCGCTACAGGTGATCGTCTTCAACGATGGTGACCGAAGCGTGGGAGTGGTGGTCGATCAGATATTGGATGTGGTTGAAGAGAGCGTCACCGCGCACCAAAAATCGGCGCGCAAAGGCCTGCTGGGATCAGCCGTGGTGGGTAAACGCGTCACGGATCTCCTCGACCTGAACGAGGTCATTCACGCAGCCCGCGAAAGCTGGTTCCAGGGCGGGTCCGGTGCGGGCAAGACGGTCCTCGTCGCGGAGGGCTCGCCGTTTTCCCGCGGCCTGATCCGCAGTGGGCTCGATATGGCGGGCTACCGGGTGCAGGAGGCCGCGAATCTCGACGAGGCCGTTCACGAAATGGAATCGCAGGCCGCCGACGTCGTGGTAAGCGCTCTGGACCTGCCGCCCAACGGCGGTTCCGCTCTGGCGTCCATCCTGCGCGCGCGGCCTGACTGGGAGAGGATTCCACTGCTGGGTCTCGCCGATTCGGACACACAACTCCAGTCATCCGCCGTCCGCACCGCTGGATTCGAGGACTGCCAGGCGAAGTTCGATCGCCAGGCCATCCTCCAGTCGGTAACGCGGATGGCCGCCGCCGAAGATTGCTCCAACAACGTGCCGGCTTGCGCCGGACAGGAGAAGTAGGTCATGGCGACCGACACCGCGATCGTGAAAACCGAATCGGTCCAGAGCAATGGACAGCTTTCAACCTTCTTTGTGGCCGACCTCTTCTTCGGCGTGGATGTTCTCCGCGTGCAGGAGGTGTTGCGTTTCCAGCAGATGACCCACGTGCCCCAGGCTCCCGACGTCATCGAGGGATTGATCAACCTGCGCGGACAGATCGTCACCGCCATCGACCTGCGGCGGCGGCTGGGACTTCCGCCTCGCGCCGGAAGCCAGATGCCTACCAATCTGGTGATCCGGACCGACGATGGCGCGGTGAGTCTGCTGGTGGATGAGATCGGCGATGTCTTGGACGTGGATGCCGCCACCTATGAGCGGCCGCCGGAAAATCTCGATCCCGCCGCGCGCGACATCATTCACGGCGTCTACAAGCTGAAGAACCGGCTGCTGCTCGTTCTCGATACGGAACGCACGGTGGACATCGCCGTGGCCAGAGTTAGGGAGCGCGGCTGAAGGGAACAGGGCAAAGCTTGGGAGTCGGCCCCATGGCGTTGCAGAGGAATGGAGACAGAAGAGAAGTGGCGTTCACGTTCTTTTTTCGCGACCACCAAGTGCTGGAGAAGGCTGTGGAACACTGCCTCCCCATCCTGTCCGGACGCAACCACCCGCGTGTCTGGGATGCCGGCGCCGCCTTGGGGCAGGAGCCATACACCCTGTCCATCCTCTTTGCCGAGCGCATGGGGCACTTCGCCTTCAATAACCTTCGCATCGACGCCACCGACGTGGAAGAGACGGGCCATTTCGCCGGTGTCATTCAGGCAGCCATGTACCAGGAAGATGAGTTATCGCGGCTGCCCGACGGCATCCTCGCCAAGTATTTCGAGAAAAGCGACAATCCCGGCACCCTCCGCGTCATCGACAAAGTCCGGCAGCGAGTCGCCTTTCAACGCCACGATCTCCTTTCCTTCAAGGAGATCGGCGGCGATTACTCGCTGATCGTGTGCAAAAACGTGTTGCTCCACTTCCGTCCGCAGGAAAGGGTCGGCGTGCTGAAGATGTTTCATCGCGCTCTGGCGCCAGGCGGCTTCTTTGTTACCGAGCACACGCAGGAAATGCCGTCGGAGCTGACCCCGTTTTTTGAGCGGGCGATACCGGACGGCCAACTGTTCCGAAAACCGGAGGCCGGCACATGCGGATCGCACCTTTAGACAACGCAGGACGGATCTACTTTGGGCACGGCCCGCCACTCACGGAGCGCTGGAACGAGACGCTGCACGAGTCGCTGAATCTGGCAACCGTAACGACAGCGGCCAGCGCAGGACGGAAAACGATTCCTAGTCCAGCGAGGGTGACCGCAAATTGGCATAAACCGGGAAACAAAAGGAGACAGGAAATGACCAAGGAAGGAAGCAACGGCCGGCGCGTGGGCGCGAACCGAGATGCGTCAGCCGGTGTCGCAGTTTTGCACCGCGAAGAGATCGCGTTCGAGGCCCTTGGAGTGGACAAAGCGGGACTTATGGACCTGGTGCCGCAACCCGTAGTGGTCATGGATTGCGATCACACAATCCTGTACTTGAACAAGTCCGCCGCGGAGACTGCAGGGAAAACGCGCGAGGCATGTGTTGGCGCTAAGTTCTGGGACCTGTTCGATAACGAGGCTTGCCGCGCGGGCACATGCGCCGCGGCGCAAGCAGTCAATAGCGGCAAGACCTGCTCAGGCGAAGCCCTGCCCGTTGTGCAGGGAAAAAGGGTCGCGGTGCGCGTCACCGCAGCTCCTATCTTTGATCGCGAACGGCAAGTGGCGGGAGTCATGGAGCTAATCTATCCGGCAGAAGCTGAGCGCAAAGGTGCGGAGGAGACCATCCGCATCGCAGCGGCCGTGAAGGACGGCAGGCTCGCCGAACGGGTAAACCTCGAGGGCTTTGAGGGGTTTCAGCGCAAGCTGCTGGAGGGTATTAACCAGACGCTCGACGCCGTCATCGGTCCCTTGAATGTCTCGGCGGAGTACGTAGACCGGATCTCGAAGGGCGACATCCCGCCCAAGATCACCGACACCTACCAGGGGGACTTCAACGAGATCAAGAACAACCTGAACACCTGCATCGACGCCGTGAACACGCTGGTCGCCGACACCGGCGCACTGACCAAGGCGGCTGTGGAAGGCAAGCTGGCTACCCGCGCAGACGCCTCCAAACACCACGGCGAATACCGCAAGATCGTCGAAGGCGTCAACGCAACGCTCGACGCCGTCATCGGCCCGTTGAATGTCTCGGCGGAGTACGTGGACCGGATCTCCAAGGGCGATATCCCGCCCAAGATCACCGACACCTACCACGGCGATTTCAACGAGATCAAAAACAACCTGAACAACTGCATCGATAACATCAAGGCTCTGGTCTCGGAGACTGGTGCTTTGATCAAGGCTTCCGCCGA
Source organism: Acidobacteriota bacterium (assembly GCA_046566985.1). Classification (GTDB taxonomy): domain Bacteria; phylum Acidobacteriota; class Terriglobia; order Terriglobales; family Acidobacteriaceae; genus Telmatobacter. Next base: position 110,612 of record JBKICT010000012.1, read on the forward strand.
CGGTCAGCTGAGCACGCGCGCCGACGCGAGCAAGCACCACGGCGAATACCGCAAGATCGTCGAGGGCGTGAACGAAATGCTGGACGCCATCCTGCTACCCATCGGCGAAGGCAACCGTGTGCTCACGCTCATTCGAGGCGGCAACCTGCGCGAGCGGTTGGCCATCGACTGCAAGGGCGATCACGCCAAAATGAAAGACTCCATCAACGGCGTGCACGCGTGGCTCACCGAATTGATTGCCTACGTCACCAAAGTGGCCAACGGCGACATGTCGGCAACCATGACCAAAGCCTCTGACATGGATCAGATTCACGAGTGGCTGGTCCTGCTGAAGACAAACATTGGCAATCTGATTGACGACGCGCAGGAGTTAGCTAAAGCGGCGGGCGAGGGCAAGCTTGGCGTGCGCGCCGACGCCGGCAAGCACAAAGGCGATTACCGCAAGATCGTCGACGGCCTCAACACGACACTCGAGATGGTGGTCGAGCCCTTGAAGCTCACCGCGCAGAACGCCATGGCGCTGGCGTCCTCCTCGGAGGAATTGACGGCGGTCAGCACGCAGATGGCGGCCAACGCCGAGGAGACCGCCACCCAGGCCAACGTGGTGTCGGCGGCCAGCGAAGAAGTCTCCCGCAACGTAACCTCGGTAGCTTCCGCCGCCGAGGAGATGCAGGCCTCCATCCGGGAGATTGCCAAAAACGCCAACGAATCGGCGCGCGTGGCCAAGAACGCGGTCAGCGTGGCGCATTCCACAAACACGACCGTGAAGAAGCTTGGCGAATCCAGCCAGGAGATCGGCAACGTCATCAAGGTGATTACCTCGATTGCGCAGCAAACCAATCTGCTGGCCCTCAACGCCACCATCGAAGCCGCACGCGCCGGTGAAGCAGGCAAGGGCTTCGCGGTCGTGGCCAACGAGGTCAAGGAACTCGCCAAGCAGACCGCCAAGGCCACCGAGGACATCGGGCAGAGGATTGAGGCCATTCAGAGCGACACCAAGGGCGCGGTCGCGGCCATCGAGGAGATCAGCCTGATCATCAACCAGATCAACGACATCTCCAACAGCATAGCCACCGCCGTCGAAGAACAGACAGCGACCACCAATGAAATAGGACACAACGTGACCGAAGCCGCCACCGGCGTGGGCGACATTGCCAAGAACATTGGCAGCGTGGCCACGGCGGCCAAGAACACCACCCAGGGCGCGAACGATACGCAGAAGGCTTCGCAAGAGCTGAGCCATATGGCTGCCGAGTTGCAAAGAGCCGTCTCGAGATTCACGTTCTGATCACACCAATCGCCGCGGACGCAGCTTGACGGATCGAAACGGTCCGTCAGGCCCCGTCCAATCGCTCAACGGAAATGGAGATGAAATGCCGTCAAAAGCGTTGGTCGTCGACGATTCAAAGGCGATTCGAATGCTCATCGCCAAAACTCTGAGGCAGATCGGCTATGAAGTCCAGGAGGCCGCCAACGGCAGAGAAGCCCTGGACATCATCGAAGCCGGCAACACGGCCGTGGAGCTGGTTCTGGCGGATTGGAATATGCCGGAGATGAATGGACTCGAACTACTCAAGAGGCTGCGGCAAAATCCCGCGCTCTCTTCCCTGGCTGTGGTCATGGTCACTACCGAGACGGAAATCGAACAGATCGCCGAAGCGATGCAAGCCGGCGCCAACGAGTATGTGATGAAGCCGTTCACTCCGGACATTCTCGTAGAGAAACTCCAGCTTGCGGCGATCCATCCTTGAGGAGTACGACATGGCTGCGGTGAACAAGCGACTTCTCCAGCCCGGAGAGCGGATTCGCGTATTAGTCGTCGATGATTCGGTGGTCATCCGCCGTCTCGTCACGCAAGCTCTCGAGGAGGATGCGGAGATTGCGGTCGTCGGTACAGCGGCGAACGGCTCGATTGCCTTGCAACGGATACCTCAGTGCAATCCCGACCTGCTCACGTTGGACATCGAGATGCCGGTGATGGATGGTCTGGAGACTTTGCGCCGGCTGCGGCGCGTGTATCCCCAGGTGCGCGTCATCATGTTCAGCACCCTTACGGAGCGCGGAGCGGCGGTTACCCTTGAAGCATTGACGCTTGGTGCCAGCGACTACGTCACCAAAGCTTCCAACGAAGGTTCCCTCGATCGCTCCCTGGCGCGTCTGCGAGAAGACCTGATCCCCAAGATCAAGCAGTTCTTTATTCTGCCCGGACAAAGCCGCGCCGCAGCCACGCCGGAACTGGCGCAGTTCCATGCCGCGTCGCCCCTTTGGCCCAGCAAGCCGGCCGCGCAGAGCGCGATGACGCGGCCCAGAGTGGTGGCGATCGGAGTTTCTACCGGGGGACCGGCCGCACTAGGCGCAATCTTGCCGCAGTTGCCGGCCGGGTTCCCCCTTCCGATTTTGATTGTGCAGCACATGCCGCCGCTGTTCACGCGGTTTTTAGCCGAACGCCTCTGCTCCTCTTGCCCGCTGTCGGTAAAGGAAGCCGGCGAGGGTGATCTGGTGGCCCCGGGCCACATCCTGATCGCGCCGGGAGACTTTCATATGAAGGTGATCGGCAATGGCAGCGGCGCCCGGGTCCACCTGGATCAGTTGCCGCCCCAGAACTCGTGCCGGCCCGCTGTAGATGCGCTCTTCTCTTCCATCGGCCAGGCATATGGTGGCGCTGTCGTTGGCGTCATCCTCACCGGCATGGGCCAGGACGGCTTGCGCGGCGTGGAGATCCTGAAGGCCCAGGGAGCGGCCATCCTCGCTCAAGACGAAGCTTCAAGCGTGGTGTGGGGAATGCCCGGGGCTGTGGCGAACGCCGGCCTTGCCGACTGCATTCTGCCGCTAGACAAGATCGTTCCCGAAATACTGCGCAGAGTGAATCGAACTTAGGGGAGCAGATGGATGTCTGGTCAAGCCTCAATCGCCGTGATCGACCCGAAGAATTACAGGTTTCTCCTCGACCATGTCTATACGCATTCGGGAATCGTGCTCGAAGGGGATAAGAGCTACCTGTTCGAATGCCGCCTCGCGCCCATCGTCAAGCAACTCGGCTTGAAATCCATCGACGACTTGTGCACGTTCATTCAGACTTCCCGTCAGCCGGAAGTGGGCCACCAGGTCGTCGAAGCCATGACTACAAACGAAACCTACTTTTTCCGCGATCCTTCCCACTACGACGCCATTCGCAATGTTCTATTGCCGCAGTTGATCAATGAGCGCCGGGACACAAAGAAGTTGCGCTTCTGGTCCGCTGCGGCCTCCACCGGACAGGAAGCATACAGCCTGGCCATGATTCTCTTGGACGCGGGCTTGAGCGACTGGAACATTCAGATTCTGGGCACCGACTTCTCCTCCCAGGCTTTGGAACGAGCCCGCTCCGGAAAATACCAGCAGATCGAAGTCAATCGGGGCCTGCCCGCGCACCTCCTGATCAGGCATTTTCGGCGTTGCGGAACCATCTGGCAGTTGGACGATCAAGTGCGCCGAATGGTCTGCTTCGAATCCATCGACCTGCGCAAGAGCATGCGCGCCCTGGGACCATTCGATCTCGTGTTCTGCCGCAACGTCATGATTTACTTCGACGCCGCGACCAAGATGAACATCTTGAAAGAACTCCATGGCACGCTTTTTCGAGGGGGATGGCTGCTCCTCGGTGGCGTTGAAACCGCCTTCGGAATCGAGAAGCATTTTGAAAGACGCACCATGGGAAATGCAACAGTGTACGTCGCACGGTGAAAGGACGCGCATGCTGACCGAATCGAGTATTGAAATTCAGATGGGCGAGTTGGCGCAAGTTGTGGGCTATGTGTTTCAGACCATGCTCGGCCTGGACGTGAGTGAATCCGATCGGCCGTGGATCCCTGCCGGGGAGCAACTGACAGCGACCATCCATTTGGCCGGAGACTGGAATGGAGCGTTGGCTCTGGAGTGCGGTCACAAACAGGCCTGCGGCTTCGCGGGACGCTTTCTTTCCATCGATCCGCCGGCCGCGGTGGATGACGTGGTGCGAGATGTGGCGGGCGAACTGTGCAACATGATCGGAGGCAATCTAAAGTGCGTGTTGGCGGGCGGCCTCAAGCTATCCATGCCCTCTGTCGTCGACGGCGCAGACCACAGGCTGCGCGTCTGCAGGGCAGGGAATAAAGAGCGCCTCGTGCTGGATTGTGCGGAGGGCGTCTTTTCCGTCGCCGTGCTCAGGGAAAAGAGGAAGCGGGCCAGTATTCAATAGCCTTTGCAATTGCTGGAACCGCAGCTGTTCCCCACTGGCAAAGACGAACGCGATCTACACAACGCGAGTGGTCGCATCCGGCCAAAGAATGCACACTACCTGGAACGAAGAAATCGAAAGAAAATCGGTGCCGGACAGAAACAACCGCGAACGACGCTTAGAAAAGCTCCTCACACGACTCCATCGCACACAATCGTCACCGCAAACGTCATGTCGTCGAACCGGTACCCATGCCGCAACTGAAACTCCGGCGCCTGCACATGCAGCCTGTAGTCGCGACCCGTAATGACTGCCGGCACTGAGAGCTCACAGCGCGCCGCCAGCTCCGGAATCCTCCCCTTCCACGATCCCGCCAGCATGTTGCAGATCTCCCCCATCGCGTCCTTCACCGTGGCGTCAATCTCGGCGAAGTCCATGCCTGTCATCTGCGCGGCAATCTTTCGCGCCGCCGCCTCTGAGCACGAAAATACGCACGCCCCACTCAGCAGTCCGCCAAACCCTACCACCGCCGTCGCCCGCTCCCGGCCGTCTTCGCGGCAGGCTTCATCATCGCGCCTGCACTGCAGCGCCAGCATCGTCGCGAACACCTCTTCCACGCTTTCATCCAGTTTCCGTGGATCGGCCACCAACTCCACACTGTCCCGTAGCGTGTGCCCCACTCTGCCCTCCTCTTTTCCGATTGAGGGCTCCATGCGAGCCCGCACCCCGTTCAGCAGCATGCTTCCACCCCGCCCAGGTTCCAGTTCACAAAGCCTTCACCAGCGGCAGCACCCGCTCCTTCACCTGCTCGGCCGTAAAGGGCTTGCGAATATAGCCCTGCGCGCCCGCCTGGATGGCCTCTTTCACATGTTCCTCGCTCGATTCTGTTGTGACCATCACAACCGGCGCCCCCGGCGCCAGATTCTGCGCACGGAGCTGCCGCACAAATTCCAGCCCGTCCATCGAAGGCATGTTGATGTCGGAGAGAATCAGGTCCACTTGGCGCGCCTGAAGCACAGCAAGCCCCTCAACGCCGTTACCGGCCTCGTATACCACCAGGGTGCTCAAACCCGCATTGCGCAGTGAACGCTCCACAATTTTGCGCATCACCGAGGAGTCGTCCACGATCAGCGCTCGCACTTCACTCATGGCCAGTATTCCCCCTTGATGCCTCTATCGGCGCCCGGAACCAACCCTTGAATGGCCTCGCCGACCGGCTGCATCCCTGAGTCGTGGTTCTTTCCGGTGAGCAATGGGTTGAAGCCCGGACGTACACGGCTGGGCGGCCATACCGGACGACGGCGCGTAACTGCTTTCTGACGCAAAACGTAAGACTGTGTCCGGCCATTGCATAACGTCCCATGCTTATGCAGGTTTGCGTGACCTGTCAGGCGCTTTCTTCTCCTTCTGGCGGCTCGCCGGAGACTCAGAACAGGCCGAATCCCTGTGCCACCTGCCAGCCTCAATCGATTCGATTCTCCGCGCGTCAGGCGTCAAAAAGCGTTCACCGCGGCAGTGAACTCCTCCTGATCCATGTATCCGATGCCGCACCAGTAAACCGGCCAGTTGGTTGAGGTAATGGGAGTGGACGTATTGTTGCCGGAACGGAATGCACCCTGGTATTGCTGCTTTGCCGCGCTGGACGCAAGCAGCGTAGGAAACAGTTCAGCGAGCGAAGTGGCTAGCGGACCTGATAGTCCGTAGGCTTGAGAAAATGTGTAATAGCTGCTGAAGGCGGAAGGCGTCGCAAGAAGGTTGCAGTTCACGGCGGCATAGTCGACCGGAGCGAGGTCCGCACCATCCATTGCGAAGATCTTGTATGCGGGGTTATTGCCAAAGAATGCGCTGATGCCCGCGGTAATGGCCAACGCATTGCCCGGCGACATCAGCCGGAATTCGTCCATGTGCGTATGACCGGCAAGAGACATCGCGATGACGCCGGGATATTTTTTAAGGATGCCCATAAACGTTACCTGATTCGCGGCTGTCCACATCATCGTGGCCGTCGTAATCTGGCCATTGTCATTGGAGGGCTGGCCGGTTGTGCCCTCGTCGGCTCCGGGAGGCGCATGCATCAGCAGCCACACCTTCTTGCCCGCCTGGCTGGCTTTAGCAAGCTGGGCATCAAACCACGTAAATTGAGTGGCAATCATGGCTGGATCGGGAGTAACTCCCGGAGAAAGCGCGAACGTGTTCAGCGCGATGATCATTAGATTCATTCCCTCCGGTTCGACCGAATAGTATCCGCCATTGGTTATGCTGCTGATCACATCCTGTTGATTCCCCGTGCCGTTCAAAGCGAGCGTGTATAACTGCTGCGCGTTATTGGCAAGAAAAGTACTGTCGGGCCCATAGCCGGTATAGGAATCGCAGTTGCCCAGCGCAAAGTAGACGGGGACCTCGCCCACAGCCGCTCGGATCTGCTGCAGGACAAATTTCAGCGTCTTGTCGACAAACGCAGCAGCGCCGGCCGGCGTCTTGTTCGCCGAATACAGCGGATAGAGCTGGTCCAGGCCATGACCGAGAAAGTCTCCCGTAAACAGGACCGCCGGACTCGACCCCAGGTTCTGATTTATGCTGGCGAGCGCCAGCGTCAGCAGCACGTAGTTGGTATCGGCGCCCGGCGCCGAAGGCGTGCTGTTCGCAGCATTCGCCGATCCCTGGAAAATTACCGGCCACTGGGAAGTATCTGCCGCATCCAGTTGCGCCACCAGGGCGATGTTCGCTGCCACTGTTTCAGGATTCAGCGCCGCATCACCGGGCAGAAATGGATTGATATATGGCTGGAAATGTACATCGGAGAAGACAGGCACCGAGAAATTGTCGGCTCCCGTCATGTTTATGGCTCCGCCGCATCCGCCGATAAGCCCGGCGCCTGCCAAACCCGCCATTTCAATAAATGTTCTCCGTGATAGCTGTGTCACCCGAGTTTCTCCTTCTCGTACACATTGCAATGGCGCCGCGGCCTTTTCTGAAACGGGCAAAACTGAGGCGCCGATGCCGGAGGCGTGCCTGAATCGATTTTTTTTGCACGTTTGGTGATCCGCTGTCAGGTTTCCGACCGCGCCTAATCTGACCGTCCAGATCAAGTCATAGGCGTCCGATGTCCAGCCGGAGTCGCACGGCCCGTTTCATGGGCTGCCCCTGCCTTATCGGCGCTTTTCGCGATTCGGATCAATCTCTGTTCTGGTATTTCCTTCAAGATCGAGCTTTGTGTCCCTCAGGAAAAACGTAGAACCGGCGCTCCTTCCGGTCTGGTCGACTCCCGAAAGTGAACTCCCGTTCCATTTCGGTGTTGCCCGCGCTGCGATCGCGCCCGAACGTGCATTTCATCGCAAGTTCCCAGTTCCGCTATGCGATGCTGCATTCGAATCGCGTGGCAACGGCTGACGGACTTATCGCTTGATTGAGAGATCCAATGCTGTCGCAGGCGTCAGGGCGTGAGGTGACTTAACTCCCATCGTGCCGTGAATTGTCGATTCTCATCTCGACCCAGTCTGCCCGTGAAACGACAGACGGAAACGCACGCCCAGCCACGGTGAAAACGGGGTGTCTCTATGAAGTGCAAGCGTTGGCTGGGCCTTGCTTTTGCCTCAACATTCCTCTTTTTTTGCGGCTGCGGCAGCAAGAGCAGCAATGCCGGCAGCGTTAACCCGCCCACTGGGCTCACATACAGTTCCGGGGCAGCGATCTACACCAATGGAGTGGCAATTACCCCGAACATCCCCACGAGCAGTGGCGGGGCCATAACGTCCTATAGCGTGAGCCCGGCACTCCCTGCTGGATTGACCTTGAGCAGCGGCACCGGCGCTATCAGCGGAACACCGACGAAGGTAAGTGCTGCGGCAAATTACACGGTTACCGCGTCGAACGCGGCTGGAAGCGTAACCGCGACCGTTTCCATCACCGTAAATCCCGCGGCCCCGGCGACCCTGGCCTATGCGATCAATCCAGCCAGCTATCAAGTCGGAGTAGCCATTGCCGCGAATGCCCCAACGAGTGCGGGAGGATCCGTAGCGTCCTACAGTGTGGTTCCAACGCTGCCTTGGGGCTTGAGCTTGAACAGCTCGACAGGCGTGATCAGTGGAACTCCCACCGTGGCTACGCCGCCGACTAACTACACCGTGACCGCCTACAATGCAGGCGGAAATGCCAGTGCTATCGTGAGCATTACGGTCGCGAACGGCGCCCCGGCGAATCTTACATATAGCAACAATCCAGCGACCTATACTGCCAATCGTCCGATTCTCGCAAACATTCCGAGCAATAGCGGCGGGGACGCGACCGGGTACACGGTGACCCCGGCCCTTCCAGCGGGTCTAACGCTCAACCCTGTGACTGGCGTGGTAGCCGGCGTCCCGACGGCGCCAGCTAGCTCTTCCAATTACACCGTATCTGCGAGCAATGCGTTTGGAAGCACCTCGGCAACTCTGACGATCACAGTAAACAATCTGTCTGCGGCGTTGGTCTACTCTCCGAGCAGCGTCGTATTCACAGCAGGAGCGGCCATTACACCGCTTTCGCCAAACGGCGGCGCCGGGAGCTCGTACACCGTGTCCCCAACACTGCCGGACGGGCTGACCCTGGACAGTAGTTCGGGCACGATCAGCGGAACACCTGCGCAGGTGACGCCGACCGAAACCTATACGGTCACTGCGTCCGGCCCGACCGGCAATACCGTGGGGTCGTTAAGTATTACTGTGGACGATGTCGCTCCCTGGTCGCAGTCGATACCGAATATGGACCAGACCATTACTCCGCTCGCGCCGGCGAACGCGCAGGTGCAGCAACTCAATCCCGATCTTGCCGACGATCCGGCATGGCTGGCGACCCATGCCGCCACAACGGCAATCAGTCCCGACGGCGGCACAATGCTGGTGATGACCAGCGGCTACAACCGGGTCTTCAACGACAGCAGCAACTCACTCACTTCGTTTTACGGGCCGGACTCCAACGAATATGTCTTCGTCTACGACATTTCAAGCGGCGCTCCGATCAAGAAGCAGGTGCTTCCAGTGCCTGTAACGTATTTCGGAATTGCATGGGATCCGACCAGCAACGGATCATCCGCCCATTTTTACGTGTCCACCTGCAGCGCGGACTACGTGTTTGTCTACTCCTATAATCCCGCCACGCAACTCTGGTTTCTGGATACCAACAACACGCCGAACCTGGGCAAGCCGGGGCAAACGCCGGCGAGTCCGGGGGCGCCGTTCTGGCTTGGCCACACCCTGGGAATAGGCCTGGACGCGGTGCCGCCTGTGAATGCCGTGCCCGTGAATGCGCAGGTTGCGGTGTACCCCTGTGCGGCCGGCATTGCCCTGTCAAACACGGGAAAGACCATGGTGGTGGCGAACTACTACAACGATTCAATCTCGGTTCTTACCGGAGGGTACGGAAACTGGGCCTTTCAGAACGTCGCGACGGGAGGCACGAGCAACATTGCAGCATCTGCGAATCTGGATCTGCGTCCCGGGAAGAGCTTGAAATCGGCGGCAAGCGGAATGCCGGGCGGCGAATATCCGTTCTGGGTGCAGGTTGCCGGGAGCGAACCGAATGCAGTCGCCTACGTGTCAAGCATCCGCGATCGTGAGATCGATGTGGTGCCCCTGAACGGTTCGCCGCTGGGAGTAACGGCGCGCATCGCCGTGAAGGGTCAGCCGAACAAGATGGTCATGAACAAAGCGCAGACGCTCTTGTATGTAGCGGAAGATCAATCCGACACAATCGACGTCATCGATATCAATCCCGATCCGACGCATCTGGAGACCGTGAATACTGTCATTGAGACCATCCCGGTCATTGCGCCAGCGGGGCTCTTCCCCACTTCGTTCTATTCTTCGAATTCCGGCTCTGCGAACACGAACCCTATCTATGCGGGATCAAATACAAACAGTCTTACCCTTTCAAACGACGAGACCAAACTCTATGTCACCAATGGAACCTTCAACAACGTTGCCGTCGTTCAACTGACTGGAACCAACTCGGGGGATAAGGTTGTCGGCTTGATTCCGACTGGCTGGTATCCGAACTCCGTCAGCGTCGGGCGCACGGGCTGGATGTACGTGGCCAATGCCAAATCGCCTACCGGGCCGAATCCGGACTGGTGTTATGGTTATGGGCCGACGATCTTTCAGCCGAATTGCTTCCCCGCCAATGAATACAACCCGCAGCGGACGAAGGCAGGCCTGCAGAGTTTTCCCATTCCCAGAGCCGATCAACTGCCGCAATTGACGGCGCAAGTGGCAACCAACAATCGTTTCTCCTCGACAGAAAGCAAGAACGACGCACAGGTCATGGCCGCCGTAAGCAGCGGGGTCAAGCATGTGATCTACATTCTCAAGGAGAATCGAACCTACGATCAGGTGCTCGGCGATCTGGTCGACGCCAATGGCATGCCCATTGGCGATCAGGACCGAAACCTGGTGCAGTGGGGGCAAGCGATTACTCCGAACCAGCATAGTTTGGCGCGCACGTTCGTTACACTCGACCATTTCTATGCCACATCCGAAGTCAGCTACGACGGATGGCTTTGGAGCACATCGGCGCAAAGTCCCGACGTGGTCGAGCATCAATTTCCGGTCGTTTACGGTTTTCGCGCCCTCAGCCTGGATTCGGAGGGACTGAATCGCAGTGTGAATGCCGCTCTTCCTACTCTCGCCGACCGCATTGCCGCGAATCCTCTAACGCCGAACGATCCGGATGTGCTGCCTGGCCAAACCGCGGTGAGCGCTCCCGACGGGCCCAACAACGAGATCAATACGGGTTACCTATGGAATGCCGTGCTGCGAGCCGGTCTCACGGTGCGCAACTACGGTTTCTTCATCGACACCACTTGTTATAACCAGCCGGGCTGCTTCATTCCTGAGGTACACTACCCGGCCTCGTCGAACACCGTCGTCGCCACGCCTGCCAATGCGGCGCTGGCGCCGTACACCGATCCTTATTTCCGCGGCTTCGACAATAACTTTCCCGACTACTATCGCTACAAGGAGTGGGAGAGGGAGTTCGATGCGAACTATGCCAGCGGCGGATTACCAGCACTCAGTCTCGTCCGGTTCATGCATGATCACACCGGCAGTTTCGGGACGGCAATTGACCTCGTGAACACGCCAGAGTTGCAGCAGGCGGACAACGACTATGCGGTCGGGCTGCTGGTTCAGAAGATCGCGAACAGTATCTATGCGCAAAACACCCTGATCTTCGTGATCGAGGACGACGCGCAGGACGGCGCCGATCACGTCGATTCTCACCGAACCATCGCGTTCGTAGCAGGCGCCTACGTCAAGCAAAACGCTGTGGTCTCGACGCACTACAACACTGTCGACTTTATTCGCACCATGGAAGAAGTTCTGGGGCTGAAGCAATATTTGAACTTGAATGACGCCCTTGGCCACCCCATGACCGACATCTTCACCACAACACCGCAGCCTTGGCAATTTACCGCCACGCCATCGGCCTATCTCTACGCAACGCAACTGCCTCTTCCCAACGCTCCCGTCGGAATGAAGGTTCCCCACTCCACGCACAACTCCGTTTACTGGGCACGGGTGACTCGAGGTTTGGATTTCTCGGACGCCGATCGACTCGATCCACTTCTGTATAACCGGATTCTATGGAAGGGCGTAATGCGCAATCGGCCCATCCCCGCCTCGCTGAAAGGAAAGCGCGCCCCTGATGACGATGACTAGAGCGGTTCCAGAGTTCATGTAGCCTTTTCGATTCCGTGGCAGGTGGCGTTTTCTTGAGGAAAACACCACTTGAGAGCCTTGCTTCGGGATATAGCAACTCTGGAACCGCCGTAGTTCTTGCCGGAACTGACCCGCATCGAAATGACTCGATGTCTGCTTATCAAATGATTGATAAAGCAGGTTGCAATCACTTACCGATGCAAAACGTGGAAAAGATCAGATTGAGAATGTCGTCGGCGGTGGTCTGGCCGGTGAGCGAGTCGAGCGCCCAGAGCGCGCGATAGAGGTCGAGCAGGATCATCTCGTGCGGAATGGATGAGGCGTTGGCGCGCGCGGCGTCGGCTAACGCGGACAGCGTGGTGGTGACGGCCTGGTGATGGCGCAGGCTGGTCAGCATCCCGGGCTCGCTCGCCGCTCCGCCGGAGGCGAGCGCCACAATGCGTGCGCGAAGATCGATGATTCCCTCTCCGGTGAGCGCGGACGTGGGTACGAACGGAGTGGCGGCGAAAGCGCGCGTGTCGCCGGCCGCACGGGATGTGAGGTCGGTCTTGTTCAGCGCGATGATCGCCGGGCGGCCTTCCACGGCGGCGAGAATCTCGCGCTCTTCTTCGTTGAGAGGCTGGGTTGCATCCAGCACAACGAGGACCAGGCCCGCGTCGGCGAAGGCTTCGCGGCTGCGCGCGATACCCAACTGTTCGGCTTCTTCATGGGCCTCCCGAAGACCGGCGGTATCGATCAGCTCCAGCGGAATGCCTTCGAGGGCGATGCGCTCGGAGATCGTGTCACGCGTGGTGCCGGGCGTCGCGGTTACGATGGCGCGCTCGCGCTCAACCAGACGATTGAAGAGAGAGCTCTTGCCTGCGTTGGGCCGGCCCACGATCGCGAGACTCAGCCCGTCGTGCACAATGCGGCCGCGCGTGAAGGTAGCCTCGAGCGTGGTGAGCGGCCCGACCAGGGCGTCGATGCGCTGCGCAATGGCCGATTCGGGAGTCACTTCGACATCGTCTTCGGCGAAGTCGATGCCGGCTTCGAGCAGCGCGATCAGTTCCACGAGCCCTTGTTTCAGGGGCGCGACGCGGTGGCTGAGAGCGCCGCCGAGTTGGCTTGCGGCCTGGCGCGCCTGCGTCAGCGTCTGCGCCTCAATCAAATCTCGAACCGCTTCGGCCTGGGTGAGGTCGATGCGGCCGGCGAGGAACGCGCGCTGCGTGAATTCGCCCGGCTCCGCAAGACGCGCGCCCAGCGCCAGCGCCCGCCGCAGAAGCATATCCAGCACAACCGGCGATCCATGCGCGGCAATCTCCACCAGATCGTCCGTGGTGTAGGAGTGCGGCGCCGCAAAGTAGGTCACCATCGCCTCGTCGATCCGCTCGGTTCCCTGCTCATCCAGAACCTCAGCCAGATGCGGGCGCCCGTGCTCCAGCGGGCGACGAAGCCGCAGAAGTTGAGCCGCAATCGAAGGAGCCTGCGGCCCGCTCACGCGCACGATGCCGATGCCGCCCCGGCCCGGCGGCGTGGAGATAGCGGCGATGGTGTCGGCAGTTGCGGCGCTCATGTGCTTTTATGGTATCGGGTGGAAGACGACTGCCGCCGCCCCCGCCAGGTATGCGCCTGCCAAAACGTTTAAGCGCGCTTTAATCACGCAACGCCATCGGTAAATCGGGTTAAGCTAGATGAAAATCTATGAAGCGGACTCATCCTATTCTCTATAGCAGGCTGCAATCGACTTTCTTTCGCCTTGGAACGCTGGTGGCCTGTGCCGCAGCTTTTGCATGCGCAGGATTGGCTGCGCAGCAGCAGCCGTCGCCTGCCGGTGTGTGGCAGGGCATGGTGCAGGATGCGGCGGCCGCACCGGTGGGTTCCGCAACCGTAAAGTTGACCGCCAATGGCAAAAGCGTTCAGGCGATCACCTCCGGCGACGGGCGCTTTCTCATTGCCGGTGTGCGTGCCGGAACCTACCGGCTGCGCGTGGAGACTGGCGGAAAGAAGATCGATTACACCGGGCCGGTCGATGTGACCGCAAACGCCGTGCCCGTGGTGATTGAAATTTCGGCGCGCGGCGAGATCACCGTTCGCGCGGCGCAGCAACAGACGGCGGCCACCGGAGGCGAGGCGCTTTCAAGCCAGGCGGTAAGCGAACTGCCGCTTAACAAGCGCGACTTCAGCCAATTGCTGCTGCTGGCCGCCGGCACCATGACCGACACAAACGGCGCGACGAATTTCACGCAGCAGTTTGCCATTAACGGGCAGCGCGGCGTGGAGGCGACGTTTGCGCTGGACGGCGCCGACATCAGCGATCCCGAGATGGGCGGATCGACGTTCTCGAACTTCAACGTAGATGCGGTGGAATCGATTCAGTCCATGTCGGGATGGATGCCGGCAGAGGTGGGCCGCGGCGCTTCAGGGTTCACAAACATCATCACGCGCTCGGGCGCGAGCGGATTTCACGGATCGTTCTTTGAGTTCGTGCGCAATTCGGCCTTCGATGCGCGCAATTACTTCGACCATCCGACCCCGGCCTATCCGGGGCGCATTCCGCCCTTCCGCCGCAATGAGTTTGGCTTTACCAACGGCGGCCCGGTCTATCTGCCGCATCTCTACGACGGCCGCGGGCGTACCTTTTATTTCACTGAGTACCAGGGGTTCCGGCAGGTTCTGGGCACCACGCAGGTCATGCCGGTTCCCACGGCGGATGAGCGTGCAGGCGTGGATACGGTGACGTATCCCGATGGCTCGACCGATGTATTGAATGTTCCTGTCAATCCCGGCATCGCCGCGGTGCTGGCCCGTTATCCGCTGCCGAACCTGCCTACTGGGGCTTTTGGCGCGCGCACGTATGCGACGGCTTCGAAGGTGGTGACGAACGCGGACCAGTATTCGCTGCGTATCGATCACCGCATCACATCGAAGGACCAGTTCTTTGCCCGCTTCACCATGGACAACCTCACGGGTCCGACCACCAACCCCGATCAGACCGCCATCGATCCGGCGTTTGCCGTCAAGTACATCGATCGGCAGCGGAACGTGGTGGGAACCTGGACGCGCGCCGTTTCGCCGCGTCTGGTGTTTGAGTCGTCCATCAGCATCACGCGCTCCACTCCTGGATTTCCGACCTTCGACTATACCGACCCGGCAGTGAAATTCAACGACGGGCTGTACGAAGCTTTCAACGCCCCCGGCGGATCGGTGATGCAGGCCTACGGCAACCTGTTCCAAGGCCGCGAGAACGTCAGCTTCCTGATCGGCCATCACCAGTGGAAGGCAGGCGGCGAAGCGCGGCTCAATCGCGATACCACCTACTTCGGAACCAGCCCCGACGGCGAATTCGATTTCGGCGGAGGAATCGCCTACTCGACCGAAAACATTCCCTCGCAGAGTGGCCGCCACGATATTCATCGCGGAGACCCGTTGCCGGACACGCTCTCGGGCCTGCTCTCAGGCAGCGCTTTCGCATACAGTGTGGCGCTGGCTCCGGCTGGCATCTCCGATGGCGCGCACATCGGTCCGGCGGCGATCAGCCGCAGCAACTATGCCGCCTACGTGCAGGACACCTGGAAGATCAATGAGCGCTTCGTGCTCGATTACGGTGTCCGCTGGGATCTCTACACGCCCATCACCGAGCGAGCGCATCGCACCTCGGCGTTTCGCACCATCGATGGCGTGCAGCAGTTCGTCGTGAATCCCCAGCCCGGCTATCAAACCAACTGGCATGCGTTCGAGCCGCGGGTGCAACTCACTTCGCAGATCACTCAGAACCTGCAGGCGCACCTCGGCGGCAGCATCATGGCCATTCCGCCAAACATCTGGCAGGACAACTTCCTCACCGGCTCCACGCCGTTCGTCCTCTATCCGCGTCTGCTTTCCGAGTCGGCAAATCCACTTCCCTACGGCTTTACCATCACGCCCAGCCAGCTTCCTACGGCATATACGCCTAGCGGCGCGCCCATCCTGCACGGCGCGGATACCAAACAGATTGCGCCTAACACCATCATGGATGTGGACCGGTTCGAGAAAGACATGGCTGCGCTCACCAAGCCCAGCCAGGTCGTCAGCGCGCTCAACCTCAGCGGCATCGATCTCCACTTCGGCAATGGCACGCTCTACACGTGGACACTCGGCCTGGAGCGCAAATTCGGAAACATGACCGCCGATGCCGCGTACGTTGGCACCGCCGCGGAGAAACTGCCCCGGTACAGCTTTCCCAATGCCTATCCGGGAGCGTCGCCAGGCTTCGCGCCGCACACGCAGTTCGATAGCGCGGGCAACGTCATCGGTGGATTCGGCGTGGAGAACGTGATTGTGGCGGACGCCCACTCCAGCTATCACGCGCTGCAAACTTCGCTCTCCGGAACGCTGCCGCACGGCGGTCCCGGCGTGCAGGCGAGCTATACCTGGAGCAAGTCGATCGATGACACCAGCATGGTGCTCGGCGGCACCGGTTCGACGGGCGCAGTGGTCTCGGGCTTCTCGCAGAATCCCTATGACACGCACCCGGAAAAGGGCCCCTCGACGTTCGATGTGACACATGGCTTCAGCCTCAGCCTGGCGCAGGATCTGCATCTGCAGGACGCGAATTTTCTCCGCTTCCTGAGCCGAGCCGTCACCAATGGATGGGAGCTGCTGAGCATCTCCAGCATCAGTTCCGGCTCGCCCTTCACGGTCTACTCAGGCATTCAACAGACGGGCTACGGTTCAAACGGCGTGGACCGGCCGGATCAGATCGCCACGCCGCAGCTCTCCACCGCGCGCAAGGTGCGCGAAGACTACTTCGGGCACGGCACGCAGAACGGTCCAGACTTCTTCTCGATTCCGATCCATCTTCCCGGCGGGTCGGGTCCCAACCAGGGACGTCTCGGTACGCTTGGCCGCAATACGTTTCGCGGACCGGCATATTACGACTACGATTTTGCGCTCATCAAGGACACCGCAATCGGCCGGCGCAAGAGCGGAGCGGAGCGCATGGACGTGCAGTTTCGCGGCGAGTTCTTCAACCTGTTCAACATTGTGAACATGGGCCTGCCCAACAACATCCTCAACGGATCAGGCTTCGGCGAGATCAGCAGGACGGCGGGCACCTCGCGGCAGATTCAGCTTTCGCTCAAGCTGATCTACTAAAGTGCTGCGCAGCATCGCGGCATCCCATCCATCGGACAATCGAGCAGTCCGATGGATGGGATACACGGCGTCTGTTTCCAGAAGAGCTTCCTTGCCTATTTGCGATGCGCATTCAGCGCGTCGAGCTTCTGCTTCAGTTGCTGCAGCTTCTGTCCGGCTTCAGCAAGTTTGCCCTGGGCCGTTAGCTGCTGATAATCGTTCAGGTCGCGTGCCGCCCCTTGAATCAGTCCCTGCAGATCGAACGCGGTCGTAGCCGCTGTTGGTGCGGCGGGTTGCGCGGATGGAGCCCCTTCGACGGCGCTGAGCGACGAAGGCTCGCCCGCAAACAGAGATTGCAGCGCAGACTCGAAGGTCGGTCCATAGGCCAGCTTGTCCTGCAGGGCGAGGACAACGAGCCGCAGTTCGGGCATCGGGCTTCGCTCGGCACGCAGGTAGATGGGCTCCGCGTAGAGCAGCGCCTTACCGCAGGGAATTACGAGCAGCGAACCGCGGTGGACGTGGGAGCCCTGCTGGTTCCACAACGTGAGTTGGCCGGAGAGCTGCGCGTTCTGGTCAATGCGCGCCTCAATCTGCATGGGCCCGTCGACGAGGCGGGTCTTGGGGAAGTTGTACACAATGGCATTGCCGTAGTTCGCGCCGTCGCTGCGGCCCGCAATCCAGCCGATCAGGTTGTTGCGGCTGGCGGGCGTGAAGGGAAGAATGGCCACGTACTCCATCTCCGACTGGCCGGGCAGCTTCATCAGAACGTAGTTCGGCTCCATCGCCTGTGTAACCTGCTCGCCGGAGTCGCCAAGGCCAACCTGGGAAGCGATGGTCCACAGATCTTCGCGGTTGTAGAAGACCACTGGATCGGTCATGTGGTACAGCCCGTAAACGCGCGCCTGCAGGCTCAGCAACTGCTCGGGGTAGCGCACGTGCCGCCGCAGATCCTGCGGCATCTGCGACTCATCCTTGAAGAGCGACGGAAAGATGGCGCGATACGCGTTGATGACCGGATCCTTCGGCTCGAACACATAGAAGGTCGTAGTGCCGTTGTAGGCGTCGATCACGGCCTTCACGCTGTTGCGCATGTAGTTGATCTGGCCATCGCCCAGCGGGTAATGCGTCGCTTCGGGATAACTCTCCGAGGTGGTGAACGCGTCGATAATCCAGTAGAGACGGCCGTTGTCGCCGATCACGATGTAAGGATCGGAGTCGAAGGTGAGAAATGGCGCCAGGGCGCGCACCCGCTCGCTCACGTTGCGCCGCATCAGCAGATGGCTCCCCGATGTGATGTCGTCACTGAAGGGCACCTTGCCCAGATCGCCGCGATCGAACGAGATCAGAATGCGGCGCAGCAGTCCGCCCATCGGGATTCCGCCGGAGCCTTCGTAGGATGTCAGGCTGTTCGTCTCGCCCTGCGGATAATTGAATTCCTTCTGGCCGGTCTTCACGTACACATCGGTATTGGTGAGCTGGCCGAAGTAGATCTCGGGCCGGCTCACATTAAGCCCGGGGACGGTGCTCTGGATGGGCATGTTGCTCAGATAGAGCGTGGGCAGCCCCTCGGACGTGAAGCCGTTCACCGGGTTCATCGTCAACCCATAACCGTGCGTGTAGATGAGCTTGTCGTTGATCCAGGTGCGGCTGCTCACCGGGAGCTTGTCCAGATTGAGTTCGCGCGCGGCGATCATCACCTGGCGTTCCTGGCCGTTGATCGCATAGCGATCGATATCCACGTCGGGGAAGTCGTAGTAAGTGCGAATCTCCTGGATCTGCCGGAGCGTATCCTGCAATGCCCGCCAGTCCCACAGGCGGATGTTCTGGAGCGTCGCCTGATTGTGCTCCGGATCGGCCGCGGCAACCTCCGTTTCAGCAGGAAACTTGACCTGAGCCATCCGGTCGAGCGCATAGGCCTGGCGAGTGAACTGGATGTTGTGCTCAATGAACGGCTGCTCGCGGACCAACTGATTCGGCTTCACGATGAAGCTGCTGACGTAAGAGCCCACAAGCTGCATCACGATGAAGCACACGATCGCTGGCATTGGGGCGATCACAATCCAGCGCAGGCGCGGTAGAGTGACAAAATTGATGGCCGCGATGGCGGCGCCGATGACCAGCGCAACGGTGATCGCCAGCATGCCGCCCAGCATCACGTGGGCATCGGTATAGGTGATGCCGCTGAACAGAGTGTGATCCTGAAGAAGCAGTTCGAAGCGGCCGATGTACTCCCGAAACGCAAGCACCAGCAGGAGAAATGCGACAGGAACTGAAATCGCGCCCCAATGCAGAGGCGCGGCGCTGTCGATATCGCGGTGTGTGAGGCGGCTGCCGCCGGAGACCAGGACGAACAACGCCGCCGCAACGCACAGCAGAATGCCCATGGTCAGCAGCCACCCGGAGACGTAGTCCCACGCCGGAAGCGTGAAGAGATAGAAACCGATGGAGCGGCCGAAGATCGGATCCACCGCGGAGCCGGCGACGGGATGGTGATACCAGTAGAGCGCGAAGCGCGGCCACTCCGAGCTCATGCTGGCGCCGCTGAGGATGGCGATAAACAAGGCGAGAAGCAAGCCTCCGATCCGCATGACCCGATCGAGAGGAAGATGAATGACGCGCGGACCCAGAACAATGGTGCTGGCGTTGCGTATCTCGGGGCCGGTGGTGCGCAGCAGGATCAGAACCCAGCCGTAGAGCACCGCGAAGCTAACCACGGCGAAAATGCCGAAGATGGACCATTCGATGCTCAGCGACTTCCAGAACACCCCGGCGTAGCCGAGCGACCCGAACCACAGGCTATCAACGTAATAGGAGAGCAGGCTGCGGGCGCTGAACAGCAACACAATGATGACGATGGCAACGGCGATCAGAATGCCGCGGTTGCGCGTGCGATGCGCGGAGCGCGGAGGAAGATAAACAGGTTCGGGCATGGTCGGGCCACTTTCGTCGAGCAGTGGTCATTTTAACCCGGAGTGCGAGTCCATTTTCGTCTACCCGCGAATTGCTTCTTCGATTGCTTCCCATTCGGATGTGGGAATCTGCAGCGATGCAGCTGCGATATTTTCCTCGAGGTGCGCAACCTTCGACGTGCCCGGAATGGGCAGCATGACCAGCGAGCGGCGCAGCAGCCATGCCAGCGAGAGCTGCGCAACCGTGATGCCGGTGCGCGCGGCTATCGGTCTGAGTGCGTCGGCGGCGGTCTGCCCGCCCCGCAGCAGCTTGCCGCCGGCCATCGGATACCACGGCAGGAACCCAATCTGCTGCTGCTCGCAGTAGGCGAGCGTCGCATCGTGGCGGCGATCGGCAAGCGAGTAGCGATTCTGCACGCTCACAATCGGTACGATCCTGCGCGCCTGCTCAATCTCCTCAGGCGTAACCTCGCTGAGACCGATGTGCCGGATCTTGCCTTGTTCCTGCATCTGCTTGAGCGCGCCAAGGCTCTCCTCAAGCGGCGTGCGCGGATCGATGCGGTGCAGTTGGTACAGATCGATCCGCTCCAGCTTCAGGCGGCGCAGGCTCAACTCCACGCACTGGATCAGATACCCGGCCCGCCCTACGTACTCCGTCTTCGCCGGCCCCTGGCGCGTAATGCCGCCCTTGGTGGCGATCACCAGGCCCGGCGGGTAGGGGTGGAGCGCCTCCGCGACGATCTCCTCCGCGATCTCCGGCCCATAAGCGTCTGCCGTGTCGATGAGGTTGACGCCCAGTTCCACGGCGCGGCGCAGGACGCGGCGTGCTTCGCCACGATCCTCGGGCTCGCCCCATGCGCCCTCGCCCACCAGGCGCATGGTTCCGTAACCCAGGCGATGAACCGGCAGATCGCCGCCGATCTTGAAGGTGCCGCTGGAGGTTGCCGAAGCGATGCTCATGACATCTTCAGATGCTACTTGCCGCAAACGATGTGACAAAATCGGCAAAGAGACCCACAAGCTGCCAAGGAACCACCACGGCCGGTTGAACGTATTGAATCAGTGGGACCAGGAGAGGTTGACATGAGCGGAATCCCCTATCCGAACACGCAGGCAATCTTTTACGAGCAGTACGCAGCGGTGCGCCGCGATGAGGTGGTTGGGATTCTGCTGGCGCTCTTTCTGGGCACCTTCGGAGTCCACCATTTCTATCTGCGCCGCACCGGCCTCGGAATTCTGTACTGCTGCTTCTTCTGGACCGGCATTCCCGCGATCCTCGGCTTCATCGAGTGTTTCTTCATGCCCGGCCGTGTGCGCGAATTCAACGCAGTCCAGGCCGCCGGCATCGCCGCCGCTCTGGGCATGAGCGTCCCGCAGGGCTGGGGATGGCCGGTGAACGTCACCGTCAACATGCCGCCCACGCCGGCAAACGTGGTGCCCGGCTCGACGCTGCCGCTCGGAGGGACGCTGATCGCCTGCCCGCGCTGCCAGCACACAAACGTGGCGGGCGCGCGCTTCTGCGCCGGCTGCGGTGCGCCGCTCGTCTAAGGCTTCTCCCGACGTCCGGCCGTTAACGGCCGCAAGCCGACACCTGAAACCCGACACCTGAAACCTGAAACCTTACATATTTGCCTGACCGGACCGCATCGCCTCGTTAAATTGCGGCTTGGTAAAGTTCAGAGCCGCGTCGAGCCGCGCCTGGAACTCCGCTGCCCGGGCCATCAGCGCCGGTGTGGCGGCCGCAAACTCGCCGCTGACCGTCATCAGCCCTTCGCCGGCTTCATCGTTGGCCATGCGCAGCAGATCGGCTTCTGTGGTGTTCAGATACTGCGCGTCGCGCGGATCGGCGATCCACACTGGCTTGCCCTCGCCCAGCACGCCCGACAACCAGTAAACCTTGGAGAGCAGATAGGCCAGCCGCTCTTTGTCATCGGTCTCGGTAAACAGAAACTTCTTCTGCCAGCGGCTGTAAAAGCGCGTCGTCACAGGAACCGGCTGGCGATTGCCCGACTTCAGAAATTCGAGCTGCCCGAAATCCACCGTCTTGCGAATGGCGTTGTAGATGAACGATTCGGCGTAGGGCTGCTCCATCGCCGGCACAATCTCGGCAAACGTCACCGTCACCGACGCCGCCACCTTGGCATGCAGGCCAGAGTCCTTGCCGTCCGCCAGGTACATCTCGCCATGCACGATAAACGTATCGGCGCCTGAGGTCGAGCGGTGGAACGGCCATTGGAACTTGCCGAACGCGATCGGGATTCCACCCAGCGTCACATAGCACTCGGGCCGCGGATTGCGCAGGCGCTTGGCTTCGCCTGCCAGGTGGGCCGTCATCTCCGGCAGCAGATGCTGCTTGTCAAAATCGAAGTCGTGGCTCAGTTCCAGGTGCAGGGAGCGATTGCTGCCGTCCGCCAGGCCCAGTTCGAAGATCGTGGTGGGCTCACCATGAAAATCACTGCCCTGCTTTACGGATGTCAGAACCATGCCGGCCTGCTTCGCGGCGGCTTCAACGGATTTTGCGAGAGAGGATTTCAATTCTGCTGTCATGCGGAAACGGGCATCCTGCCGTGGGGTGGTTGCATGTCTATTTTAGTGCATACCCTTGCCGTTCCTGCACTTCTCGCCACCAGCCCGTGCAGGGAACTTTGCGTGGTGAAAGCAGCTCCTCTCCGGCCTTTTTGACAAAAGATCGGTCGGCGCTATCATGTTGGCGGAGAACACGGCCATGTCGACCTATCTATTTCATTGTCAAGACTGCAATAAAGAGTTTGCGCAAAGTCTTCACATGGCAGACGTTGAGAAGAGCGAGGTCAAGTGCCCGCACTGCGGCAGCAGCCGTGTGCACCAGCTCGTCTCCTCCTTTTCAGCCGTGACTGAGCGCAAAAGCTGAGCGCCGCCCCCGGCCCCGGTCCTCAGGCTTTCCCTGCCGTCCGCACTCCAGAGTGGCCCTTCGCTGCGGATCGGCATGCGTGTGCATCAGGCTGGATGGCGCTGCGCCAGCCGCGGAACAGCAATCACGGTAAGGGCGACCAGCCCGATGGAGGCAGCCGTGAATTCCAGGTGCCCGTGGCGCAGGTCTTCGAAGATCAGCTTGGCTGCGACGAACGCCAGGGCGATGTAAGCAACTCTCTTGAGTTCCAGACGCCTCCAGTGAGCCGCGCCAAAGGCCAGCGTCACCGCAATCAGACACACGGCAACCGTGCGCAAAAATGCAATGTGGAAGTTCGCCGGTTCCGCGAGCAGCGCAAACGAACGCACCAGCGCATGCGCCAGCAAGGCCGCCGCCGAAAATCCGGCGAGCACCGCGGGAACGAAATGCAGAATCTGCGGCTGCCAGGGCTCCGAAGGAAGCTCGTCGCTTGCAACATAGGCCGCGATCGCAGTGAGCGAAGCCACCAGTACCGGCCAGGTAACCGGGGCCTGCATCGCGCCCACCAACGCACGCCATGCGTAGGCGAGCTGGCCTGAGAGCACGACCGCGATTCCGAGATACAGCACGCCGTGGAGCTCGGCGGTGCGGCAGTGCAGGCGATCTCCCACGAGAACGCCGCCAATTGCCAGCGCGCAGAATGCCACCGAGGCGCCGGGCGTTGAAAAGAACAGAAACGCGGCCGAAACCATCAGAGCTGCGCTCCACAGCGCGGCAACGGCAAAGTTGCGCGACGACATCGCGCCGCGGAGTGGTCCAAGTGTCGCAATATAACAGGCAATCGCGAGTACCGCACAAAGCACTCCGAAAACCGCGGCGCCGCCTCCGGGCAGAATCCAGAGAAACGTCAGCGCAACCAGGATGAAGGAAAGCATTCCATGCACAATGTCGAGCATGGTCAGGTCCCGGCGAAGACGGAGTGTGCGAACAACGATGCCGGGAAACGAGATCACAAACGGCATGCAGCCGATCACGATCAGCGTCGCAATCCTGAGGGACGGATAGTCGGATCGGCTCTCGGCAGGAGCGCGGTAGATGAAGAGAAGCGTCCAGACGGCGAAGTCCGTGGCGAGAGCTACGGCCGCCCGAATCCATGCGTCCCGGCTCAGGAACCGCCCGATCTCGCAGGCCAGCAGCATCGCCAAGAGCAGGAGTGTGAAAGCCGCCATCGCGTGCGTGGCAATCGAAAGCATCACGGCGGCAGTTGCGGCTCCTGCATAAGACAAAGCGAATGCCGGAGACTTGGGAGTGCGCCAACCGATCCAGGCGGACACGGCCGTGTAGGCCGCCAGCACAATCGCGGCCACGCCTGCGGACAGCACATGAAAGCGCAGGCACATCTCCCACAGCATGGGCACCAGGATGAGCGCGGATGTAGCTGCGTAGAACGCCGGAGCAAGCTTTTTGGCGGAGACGCGAGCGGCCGCCAGCAGCCAGGCGAGTGCGTAGACGATCCCGGCAGCCGCAATCAGTGGCCGCGCGATTGAAGTGCCGTCGGCCAGCGCGCGCAGCACGTACGCTCCGGCGATGCCGAGAAGAGCCTTACCGAACACTGCGAATGTGTCGGAGATCTGAGGTGTGGCAGCCGGCTGCCGCGCAGCGGCGGCGATGCTGGCTGCCGTGGGCGCCTGCAAACTCTCCTCCGCAGGAGAATTCTCCAGGCGCGCGACGCGCTGCTCCAGCGCGTCCACTCGCGAACTAAGTTGCTCGAAGGCTTCGCCCAGGTCTTTCACAAGGACGCTCCGGTCGGTGAGATCGAGCGGCCGAAGCGGCTAGTCGCCGGCGGCTTCGGCGTGTTGGTGCGGACCAGTGCCGGTGGGCAGCTGCGCATCCGGCCACGGTGGCAGCAGCTTTACCAGCACCCACAGAATCGCCAGCGGCAGCAGCGTGAGCGCAGCCGACACCAGCAGCCCTTCGCGCGTGGCCAGTTCCATTTTGTAGCTGGTGTAGCCCAGAAAGCTCTTCGAGAAAAGCTGTCCGCCGATAACCACGTTCCAGCGCATGGCGAAGATGCCGATCATGGTGAGCGCGCCGGCCACCGAATACATCCGCTTGCGCGCAATCTCAGGCAGCTTCGTCACCTGCGTGATGGCCAGCAGCAGCAGCGGCACCAGTGTTCCCAAGCCGATCTGCAGCACGATCTGCGAGAAGTAAAGCTTGGTGTGCACCATGAAGTCGAGGCTGCGGAACGACTCGTCGGCTTCGTAGATGCGGTGAATCAGGTCCAGCATCTCCAGGCTGAAGTCAATGATGAACGTATAGAACAGGTACATCGCGATCGTGTCCACGCAGCGCATGTCGATCTGCTTGCCGCGCAGTTTCGTCGTCGCCATGTAGATCAGCATCACGCAGGCGATACCGGAAACCATCGCCGAGAAGATAAAGACAACCGGCATCAGCGGCGACGACCACCACGGATTCGCCTTGATGGAACCGAAGATGAATCCGACGTAGCCGTGCAGCATGAAGGCCGAAGGAATGCCGACCAGCGTGACAATCCAGCCAACGCGCTCGTCGATGTGCAGCGAACGCGGGCTGATGTTGCTGGAGCCGAGCGTCATGATCTTGTAGATCAAGCGCAGCAGCCCGGTCGACGATTGCGAGCGCAGCACAATCTCGCGGCGATAGTCGAGCCAGATCTCGAACACCAGCACCGCCATCAGGTACCACAGATAGACATAGCCGAACATGGCCATCGCCGAGGTGCTGTGCGGAGTAAAGTACATCTCCGGCGAGCGCTCCGGGTGGCCCAAATGAAACTGCAGCGGCAGCGGCGCCACGATGAGAAATGAGAGCGCCGTAAGCAGCGCCAGCCGGTAGGTCGGCTTCACCGCTTCCACGCGGAAGATCCGTTCCAGCGACGCCAGGATGAATGCGCCGGCAACCAGGCCGGTGATGTACGGATAAAGAACGATCAGCACACTCCACCACAGGCTGACTTCGTTCGGATACATGAAACCTTCAACGCCGTTCATAACCTTCCCCTGCTTCCCGCGCTACCGCACGCTGCCGTCGAGTTCGTTGTAGTAGACCTTGGCGCCCGTCGCCATATTCGGCTTCAGCACCTGCACGCTGTGGGTCTTCAGGAACGCGTGAATCGGATCGTTCGGGTTCTTCAGATCCACGAGCTGACGCGCGCCGGTGGGGCAGTTCTCCGCACACGCGGTGGTCAGGCCCTTGGTGATGCGGTGATAGCAGAGCGTGCACTTATCCGCCACCTTCTTCTCCGGATGAATGTAGCGGCATCCGTAAGGACATGCCTGCACGCAATAGGCGCAGCCGAGGCAATACTTCGGATCGATCAGCACTACTCCATCGGGCGAGATGAACGTAGCCCCCACCGGGCAAACCTGAGTGCAGGGCGAATCCGCGCAGTGGTTGCACAGCTTCGGAACGAAGAAGTACTTGCCTTCGTCTTCCTTCGCCACCGGCGGAAAACCTTCCTTGCCGCCGTCGGGAGAGATGACCGTGGGCGTGGTCATGTGGATGTCGTCGACGTGATAGCGCTCAACCCACGTGCGGAAGTAGCCATCGGGAACGTTGTTCTCCTGCTGGCAGGCGCGCACGCAGTTGCCGCACCCGATGCACTTGGGAATATCGATCAGCATGCCCCACCAGTGATCGGACATCTTGTAGTTGGGGGCTTCCTCCGGGGTGCCCGCCAGCACCGCCTTCCACGCGACCGCCGCCGCGGGCATAAGAACAAGAAAATGACGCCGGGACAGACTCACTTCGCACCTCCTGCGGAGCTGGAACCATCGATTGCGGGACTGTGCGGTTGATGGCAGGTTTCGCACGGCACTCCGTTGGAGTGCTCGGCTGCATCTACCTGCGGAAAGTTCTTCGGACGCGCCGCGCTCGCTGCATGACAGCGGACGCAAAGAGTCGCCGTGTCCAGCTTGGCCGGAGTCACGGAAGCCGGGTCGTCGGCGTGCTTTGCAAGCGGGCCGTGGCAGGCTTCGCAGTTCACCGTGGCGTGCTTGCCTGCCTTCTTGGTGTCGGCGATGTCACTATGGCAGGCCTCGCAGGCCTGGTGCCCGGCATAGTGCACAGGAAGCGCTCCGATCTCTGTGATTGCCGCCGCACGATAGTGTCCGTACTGCCCGAATGTGGGCGGGATCACATACCGCCGGATCACCAGAAACGCCAGAAATGCGATGACGAACAGACCCGCGAAGCGGAGAAGATGCCCGTAGTCTTTGAAGGATGTCATGAAGGCCAAATTTCCCGAGTCCGCCGCAACACTGGCGGGCTCATGTGATGCAGATCATGGTATGGAGGAAGATTAGCCGTGCCGCAGCATGCGCTGTATGTGAGGCGGATCACGTGCGCATGTGATGGCCGCAACACCCCGGCCGCAACTTGCAGCAACGCGTGAACTTGACGCAAGCAATCTCGGGTTCGATCTGTATTGGAGTGGGTGCTTCAGCGAGCAGGGTGCGAGGGTCCGCCGAACTGATCCCGCACCAGGCCAAGAGCCTCTGCGCTGCTGTGGATCGCGCCTTCGAGCTGCGCATCCTCGGCGGCCTGCAGCATCTCCTTGAAGTGCGGTCCCGGCGCATACCCTGCCGCGATCAGGTCGTCACCGCTCAGCAGCGGCCTGGGGCGCACCTCCTGCTGCGGCATCGCCTCATAACGCTCGCGCACAAAGTTGTAAATATCCAGGTTCCCATGCGCGGCCAGGCAATCCATCTTGTGCAGCGCGAGATGCTCCTCGAAACAATCGAGGCGAAAGAACCGTTTCAGCGTCGAAGCTTTCATGCGCGGCGCATCGGCAAACCGCATGTGGTGTTCGATCAGCGCGAGGATCTGCCGCGTATCGTCGTTGGAGAAGCGGAAGCGACGGCAGATCTCCGCGCCGATCGCCATCCCCATCTCCACGTGCCCGTCGAAGCGGATGCGATCGGGCGCGCGGCGGAACGTCGGCGGCTTGCCCACATCGTGCAGCAGCGCTCCCCACGCCAGCGTGCACGCCGCGCCCGCTTCAAGCTGATCCAGCAGCAACAACGTGTGCACAAACACGTCGCCCTCCGGATGAAACTGCGGCGGCTGCGCCACGCCCTTCATACGGCTGATCTCCGGCAGCACCTGCACCAGCAGATCGGTCTCATCCAGCAGCTCGAAGGCCCGCCGCGCGCGGCCTTCGGTCAGCATCTTCGTAATCTCGTCGCGAATCCGCTCGCGGCTGACGGTGGTGATGCGGCCGGCAAGATCGCGAATGGCGGTGAACGTGGCCGGCTCAATCTCGAATCCGAAACGCGCGGCGAAGCGCACCGCCCGCAGAAGGCGAAGCTGATCCTCCTCAAACCTGCGTCGCGGTTCCCCAATGGCGCGCACAATGCCGGCATCAAGATCGGCCAACCCGCCGACGAAATCCAATACCGCCGCGCGGAGAATTGTCTTGTCGACGAGAAATTGATCCAAAGCCCCGCCCCACCGCAGGTGGCGCAGTGGGTCCAGCAGCAATCCATTAATCGTGAAATCCCGCCGCTGCACGTCGTGCTCGGCGCTGTCGGTGTAGCGAACGCTATCCGGCCGCCGCCCATCGGAGTACGCCCCATCCGCGCGGAACGTCGCCACTTCCGTCACGGAGTAACGCGGCTGCGCGCCCGGCGCATCCTCCTGCGGCGGAACCTCATCGAGCGTCTCGTCCGCCACCAGCACCACGCCAAAGTGCGCCCCCACCGCAAAGGTCCGCGGAAACAGCTTGAGCACAACATCAGGCGTGGCGGAGGTAGCCACGTCGTAATCAAGCGGATCGCGCCCCAGCAGAAGATCGCGCACGCATCCCCCCGCAAGGTACGCTTGGTACCCCTCCGCGCGCAGAGCCTCAAGAATGCGCAGAGCAGCTTCGAATTGGCGCGACAGGCCGGGCATGCTCCTATTCTCTCCCCGATGCGATGCAGCGGCCTAGTGGCTGGCCGCTAGACTGAAAGAGTATGCCCACCGGCCTGATCCTCGGCATCGAAAGCTCCTGCGACGAAACCGCCGCCGCCGTAGTCGAGCGCGGCGCACGCACGCTCTCGTCGGTGGTCGCCTCCCAGATCGCCACCCACGCGCGTTACGGCGGCGTCGTGCCGGAACTCGCCAGCCGCGAGCATCTCCGCGCCGTTGTGCCGGTGGTGCGCGCGGCCATGGCCGAAGCCGGCATCGGCTTCGCGGACCTCGACGCAATCGCCGTGACATCCGGCCCCGGCCTCGCCGGAGCGCTGCTGGTCGGAATCACCTACGCCAAGGCGCTGGCCTTCGCGCGCGGCCTGCCCGTGATCGCGGTGAATCATCTGGAAGGGCATATCCACGCAGTACTGCTCAACCAGCGCCAGTCTTCCGGTGCCCCCGGCCTCGATTCTGAGACCGGGGAAGCGAGCTCCGCCGATACACAGTCCCTCGCCCTCGTCGTCTCCGGCGGCCACACGCATCTCTATCTGGCCAAGCCGACGCACGGCACCTGGACCTACGCGCTCATCGGCCGCACCGTAGACGACGCAGCCGGCGAGGCCTATGACAAGGTAGCCAAGCTGCTAGGCCTCGGCTATCCCGGCGGCCCCTGGATCGACGCGCTCGCCCGCTTCGGCAACCCCAAAGCCGTGCCGTTTGCGTTTTCGCAGATCAAGCCCAAGGTGCATCTGGCCGGCAAGCCCCCGCGCACCAAAGCTGCCAGGACTGCGCCCATCGCCGATCTCGATCCGCATTTTCTCTTCTCCTTCTCCGGCATCAAGACCGCGGTATTGCGCTACGTCGAATTGAACGGTCTGCGTACCGGCGTGGACGAGCGCATCGCCAAAATGCTGGCCGGCGCGCGCCCGCCGAAGACCCGCGAAGAGGCGCTCGCCCTCTGCCCCCAGCCGGTGCTCAACCTGATCGCCAGCTTTCAGCATGCGGTGGTGGGCGACCTGCTCAAGAAGACCTTTGCCGCGGCCGAAGCCCTTGGCGCGGCGCGCATTCTGGTCACCGGCGGTGTGGCCGCCAATCGCGAACTCCGCGAGCGGTTCAACACTGAAGCTGCGCGGCGCGGATTGCAGGTCGCATTTCCCACCCTGGCCCTTTCCACCGACAACGCCGCCATGATCGCCGCCGCATCCTGGCCCCGGTTCGTCGCCGGCGAGTTCGCGCCAGAGTCGCTCAGCGCCGATCCCTCTCTCGCGCTCGGGCGCTGAGTGGTCGAGATATTCCGTCCCCCGTCCAAGGCGGCCTCGGTCGGCTGTTCCGGAAACAGGATGCAAGTCTTGCACTCCTGTGATGTCTGCCACGGAATTGCGCGTATCTCCCGCTGCTAGAATCGGAAAGGGCCAGTTCGGCCTTAGATTGCAGATCGAGTACGCTGCCCGCGCATGACTCTTCGTTTGTTCAACACCCTCACGGGACAACTGGACGAACTTGCTCCCGCCGATGGCGCGGAGCTGCGCATGTACGCCTGCGGGCCCACGGTCTACGACTACGGCCACATCGGCAACTTCCGCACCTTTCTTGAGATCGATGTGCTGCGCCGGTTCCTCAAGCTCACCGGCATGCGCCTGCGCCACGTTATGAACATCACCGACGTGGACGACAAGATCATCCGCAATGCTTCGGCGGCGGGCGTCCCGATCGGCGAGTACACGGCAAAGTACGTGGCTGCCTTCTTTGAGGATCTCGACGCGCTGCAGGTCGAGCGGCCGGAGATCATCGCCCGCGCCACCGAACACATCGACCGCATGGTCGGGCTGATCCAGAAACTTGCCGATGCCGGCGCCGCCTACAAGGCCGACGATGGAAGCTGGTACTTCCGCCTGCGCGCCTTTCCCGAGTACGGCAAGCTCAGCAAAAAAGACCTCAGCGGCATGGAAGACGGCGCGCGCGTCGACGTCGACGAGTACGAGAAAGATTCCGCGCGTGACTTTGCGCTGTGGAAGGCTCCGAAGCCCGAGGAGATGGCGTGGGATACGGCGATTGGGCCCGGTCGGCCAGGCTGGCACATCGAGTGCTCGGCCATGTCCATGGAGTACCTGGGCGACAGCTTCGACCTCCACGCCGGCGGCGAAGACCTCATGTTCCCGCACCACGAGAATGAGATTGCGCAGAGCGAAAGCGTGACACACAAGCCCCTGGCCCGGCACTGGATGCATGTGCGGTTCCTCCTCGTGAACGGGAAGAAGATGTCGAAGAGCGAGGGAAACTTCTTCACGCTCCGCGATCTTCTGCTGAAGGGCTACAAGGCTTCGGCCATCCGGCTGGCGCTGATCTCGGTGCCCTACCGCAACCAGTTGAACTTCACATTCGATTCGCTCACCGAAGCGACTGCCGCGGTGGACCGGCTGCGCACGTTCCACCAGCGGCTAAAGCAGGGCGCGTTTCCCGAGGGCGACAATCCCGAGATCCAGGCCGCGGCGCAGAAGGCGAGCAAAGAGTACTTCGACGCCCTGGCCAACGACCTCAACACGGCCGAGGCGCGCGCGCCCATCTTCGATCTGCTGCGCTTGTCGAATACCGCCATGGACAAGGGCGAGTTCTGCGCGGCGGATCGCGAAGCGGTGCTCAAGGTGCTGGCGGACTTCGACGCGGTGTTTGCCGTCATCGAGGACGGCGATAACCGCGACCTCGAATCCACTCGTCGTGCTGTAAATTGGGCGGCGCAGTCCGGCCGGCTCAGCTCGGATCGCGAGGAAGATGCCAGGCTCATCGCCGCTGCGGAACTCACCGACGAGAGCATTGAGGCGCTCATCGCCGAGCGCGCCGAGGCCAAGAAGGCCCGCAACTTCGCCCGAGCCGACGCAATCCGCAACGAACTCGCGGAGAAGGGCGTTGTCCTGGAAGACTCCAAGGACGGCGTGCGATGGAAGCGGAAGTAGACGGCTGGAAGTTCACAGCCCGTAGCCCGCAGGGAATTCCAAAGGCAACAATCAGCCTCCGCCGCGGCATCACCCCAAATCCACGTCAACCCCCTGATCCTGTGGAAAACTTCCGCGTCCGGAGGTCAAGATTGAGATAAGCATCTGCGATTCAGCAGCTTACGCATCACAAAAAATATTTTCAGAAACCCCAAAATCGTTGCGTATTAATTATTTCAGCCTGCCAAACTTGAAGTATCAGCAAAAATTCCAAACGTTCCAGCTTGGTCCCTCGTTCCCTTGTTCCCTCGGTCCTTTTTGTCACAAAGGCCTTTTTTCCTTACCGCGCTGGAAAATCCGGCGGCTGCGCCCGCTGCCGGAGACGCTAGAACAGCTTCGAGCTATCCAGCAGAATCGTCACGGGCCCCTCATTGAGCAGCGAAACCGACATCATGGCCTGAAACTGCCCGGTTTCGCACCGCAACCCGAGCCTGCGAATCTGCGCAACAAAGTAGTCGTATAGTTCGCGCGCCCGCTCCGGCCGCGCCGCGTCGTCAAACGATGGCCGCTTGCCCCGCCGCACATCGCCATAAAGCGTGAACTGCGACACCGCAAGCACCGCTCCGCCAGTCTCGGCCACGCTCAGATTCATCTTGCCGCCTTCGTCCTCGAAGATACGCAGCCCGCAGACCTTCTCGGCAAGATAGTCGGCGTCGGCTTCGCTGTCGTTCACCGAAACTCCAAGCAGCACCAGCAGCCCCGGCCCGATCTCGCCCACCATCTCGCCCCCAACCGCGACCGACGCCCTGGAGACGCGCTGCACCACGGCCCGCATCAGCGCCTCAACCGTGCCGATCTCGCATTACTCATCGTCACCCTCGTCCGGAGAGGCAACGGCTCCATCGGGCAGCTTCCGCGGATCCGGCAAAACAGTCACCGGCTGGCTCAGCGCCTTGCCATCCACCGTCAACCTCACCGTGTACTGTCCCGGCTCAAGTCCGGCTTCGCCGCGCGCCGGTCCTTTACCGCCCGGGCTCGGCGCCTTCGCTCCAGCCGGATGACACGCATCCACCGGAACCGGCCCAGCCGCTCGCATACCGAATCCGAATCGGCGCTCCGGCACCACGTTGAGCGCCACACGATGCATCCCCGGCTCCGTCGATGGCGGCGGCTCCGGTTCCAGCCAATAAGGCTGCACAATAATCGATTCCGTGTCCACCGGCTTCACCGGCGCGTCGCTGGCCAGGCATGCGGCAACGTTTCCGCTGCTGTCCACCAGCTCCAGTTTGATGGGCGAAGACGGCACCGACTTCAACCAGTAGTAGGCCACCACACCCGCCGGAGGATTCTTCTCCTGCGGCTCCTCGTGCGGCAGCGGAGTTCCGTCCTGCCCGCCCTGGTGGATCGCATAGGTCGTGCCCGGCTTGAATAACCACGCGTCCGCAGGCGCAATCTGCGCGCCCTGGGCCGCAATCTGCCGCAAAGCCGTCATCTGATCCAGCACCCAGAACCCGCGTCCATGCGTCGCAACATCCAGATCATCGCCATGCACAATCACATCGCGCACCGACGTAACCGGCATATTCAACTCCAGGGGCTGCCACTCGCCGCCATCGTCAAAGGAGACATACACGCGCAGCTCCGTCGCGGCATACAGCAATCCCTTTTGCTTCGGATCTTCGCGCACGCAGTTCACAAACGCGCCATCGGGAATGCCCTTCACTACAAGCACCCAGCTCTTCCCGCCATCGTGAGTCCGGTAGATATAGGGCCGGGAATCGCCAAGCCGGTGGCGATCCACGGATGCGTACGCAGTCTCCGCGTCGAAATGGCCCGCCTCCACCTGCGACACCTTGCTCCACGCCGTCATCGCCGGCGGAGTCACGTTGTTCCAATGCGCGCCATCGTCGCGCGTCACATAAAGGAGCCCATCATCCGTACCGGCCCACACCATCTTCGCGTCCAGCGGCGAAGGCCCGATCGAGTACACCACGCCGAATCGCGTGGTCATCTGCTCGTCAATATCCTTCGCCGTCACCGGATCGAGTGTCTTCGGCACCGCCGGATTTACGCGCGTAAGGTCGGGGCTGATCTTCATCCACGTCTTTCCGCGGTCGCGCGAACGAAACACAAATTGGTTCGAGTAGTAGAGCGCCTCGTCCGCCTGCGAAAACACCTGCGGCAACGTCCACGTCTTCCGGTTCGGATCGGAGGGATCCGGCGGAGGAAGCTTGCCTCCCGCGGGCTCCGGCAGATTCAAAGCCTGGTTGCAGCGCTGATCGCCCGCGCCGTAGAGAAGGTCACCGTTCTTCGGGTCGGGTACCACCGTGTCGCTCTCACCGGCAAGACAGGTGGCCTCCCAGTTGCGGTCATCCAGAATGCTGAAGCGCGACCACGTGCTCACGCCCACCGCGCCGGAATCCTGCTGCGCGCCATACAGCCAGTAAGGAAAGCGATTGTCCGCCGCCACGTGATAGATCTCGGCCGTCGGCTGGTTGTACCACGTGCTCCAGGTCTTCGCGCCGTCCACCGAAACCACCGTTCCCTGGTCGCTCGACAGCACCATCCGGTTTCCGTCCTTGGGATTGATCCAGATCTGGTGATAGTCGTCGCCGCCGGGCGCGCCCTTCACCGGAACCCACGTCTTGCCCGCGTCCAGCGTCATGTACGTGGCCGTGTTTGTATCGTAAGCACGATCCGGATTCTTAGGGTCCACGGCAATCTGCTCGAAGTACCAGCCGCGCCCCCACAGCCGGCGCTCGCTGTTCACCAGCCGCCACGTCGCCCCGCCGTCATCGGAGAGATAAATCCCGCCCGACGCCTTCGGCGCATTGGGCCCCTTCGCGGGAGGCGCCATATACGAAGGCGCAATCGCTGCGCCAATATCGTCCACCACCGCATACAAGCGGTTCGGATTGCTCGGCGCGACCGCTATGCCGATCTTGCCGACATAGTTATCCGTGGGCAATCCCTTGGTCAGCTTGTGCCACGTGTTCCCGCCATCGGTCGACTTGTACAACCCGCCGCCCGGCAGATTGCTCGGCGCGTACACCGCCCACGGCGGCCGCCGCGTAGCCCACAGCGATGCATACAGCGTGCGCGGATGCTGCGGGTCGAGCGCCAGGTCGATCGCTCCCACATCGTTGGGATCGTTTGCGTCTTCCAGGATCTTCGTCCAGTGCACGCCGCCATCCGTGCTGCGGTAAACGCCGCGCTCCGCGTTTGCGTCGTACACATGCCCCAGCGCCGCCACATATACGCGATCGGGGTCGGCGGGATCAACGACGATCTTCCCGATCTGCCGTGTCTCCTTCAGCCCGATGAAATGCCAGGTCTTGCCCGCGTCCGTCGACTTAAACACGCCGATGCCATACGAGTGCTGGCTGCGAATATCGGGCTCACCCGTACCCACGTACACAATGTCGGGGTTCGACGGAGCCACTGCAATCGCTCCGATCGAGCCAATGGGAATGCCTGTCTTTGGATCGTCCGCGATGGGAACCCACGTGCGCCCCGCATTCTCCGTCTTCCACACGCCACCGCCCACCGATCCCATATAAAACGTATCGGGTTGCGAAGCATTACCGGCCACGGCGTAACTGCGCCCGCCGCGCATCGGTCCCACATCGCGCCACTTGAGGCCCGCGAGCAGCGACGCTGGATATTGCTGCGCAAAAGCGGTGAAGGAAAACAGCAGGGCAAAAGAGGCTGCACAGGCAACGCGAGCCACACGCATCAGAACGCTCCGTCGTGTCGGGAATTCACTAACGCCCGGGGAAGGACTCCGTCCGTAGTTGCAATGGATTGTAAAGGAAGGCAGCGCACGCCTGCCCTACCAGCGCAGATCCTCCGCATCCAACTAGAAGCGCCGTCCGCTGCCAACGCCTCACGGCCCGAGCTCCAGGCGCGCTCTGCGCGCTGGACCACGGGTATTCTGAGTGAGGGAATTCAGCCCTGGAGATTGCGAGCCTGTCGGCGTCCGCATGCCCGCGAAAATCAATATGGAAACCGCTCGATGACAAATTCCGGCTGCCTCAGGCTGGCTCTCCTCGTCCTGCTCACATGCGGGATGGCCGCCGGCCAAACCACTCTCTCTTCGCTCGTCGCCAACAACACCTCCGCCTGCCCCGCCGCGCCCCCGCTTCCCGCCCACTGCCGCGCGTCCTTTCCCGGACAAACAGACTCGCGCTCCGGAATCGCGACGCCCCTCTTCGATCCCCCCGCCGGAAACGTCTCCGACGAAGATCCGCACGCATACCTGACGAATGGCGCGAATACAAAGATATTTGCCACGTTCATGCTGGGGTTCTGCACGCAGGGCAAAGGCCCTTATTGCCACAACAACGTGCGCACTGGCTACAACTCCAACGACGGAGCCACAATCGCCGCTCAAGCCGAAGACCTGGTCCGGCGTCACATCGACGGCGCAATCCTCACCTGGGAAGGTTATGGCGCAAGTGAGGACGATGCCGCGCTCAAATTTCAGCACTACGTGAACACTCACCATTGCAGCGGCGCTCAGAAGTGCGATCCCATGTACCTGCTCATGCTCGATGGGCCCTCCACGTCGTACAGCGTACGTGCCACCGGCATTCCCGGAACAACGGGCTCCGGCTGCGGCGGTAAATCGGGCGCGGACTTCGAGAACTGCGCCATCGCCCACCTGCGCAACGATATGTGCGCCATGAATGGCACGCACTGGGGCAACGACGCATATCTCAAACAGAACGGCCGTCCGGTGTTGCTCGTCTTCCCGGCGGAAGATGTGATCCGTGCGACCGGTCCCGCGCCCTCCTGGACCGACATCTGGATTCACATTCAGGAGTGGAACCGCGACCTGCCGCACAACTGCGCACGGCCGCCGTTCAACGCCAACAACGGCGTGCCACTGATCGTCTTTGAAAGCACACCCGGGTTTGCGCACGCCGCATCGGGCGGTTCCTATTACTGGGTCCAGCCCCCGGCAACCGATCCATCGAAGCAATTCATCACCAACATTGCAGACGCTCCCTCCACGACAACCGAGACTCTGCAGCATTTCCTTCAGGTGGCCCGCAAACAACCCGCCAGCATGACCTGGGGCGCAGCCTTCAAGGGCTTCAACAGCGCGCTCTCCGCATGGGGCGCCGGCCGCGTTCTGGATCAGGCCTGCGGCCAGACATGGATCGCCTCCCTCACCGCCGGAAACGTGTACTACGCTCCCGCCACGCTGCCATTTCTTCAGATCATCACCTGGAACGACTACAACGAAGGCACCGAAATCGAGACCGGCATCGACAACTGCTATACCATCGAGACCTCGCTCAGCGGATCGACGCTCACCTGGCGGCTCAAATCCAGCAGCCAGTTCGCCAGCGTGTCAACGGTTTCGCACTTCGAGGTCTACGACTCCACAGATGGTGAGAATCTCCGCTCTTTAGGCAGCGTCCCGGCAGCCACGTCCGGCACATGGAACCTCGCCGGTCTTCCTCCCGGACAGCATCGGCTCTTTGTGCGCATGGTCGGCAAAAACAGCATCCTGAACCGCATCTCCGCGCCCATAACCTATTCGCGTTAGCCTCGAGCTTCTTGGTCGGGCAACACCCGCGCGCCGCGCAACGCCACATATAGCCCGGCGCCGATAATCAGCGCGCCGCCCGCCATCATGCTCAGCGTCGGCAGTTGCCGCCAGATCAGGTACGACACGGCGGATCCGGTGAGCAGTTGCGTGTAGTGGTATTGGGATACATTCGACGCAGTGGTGTGCTTGAGCGCGACGAAGAAGCTGATGCTCCCGATCGCGCAGAATAACCCCATCGCCAGCAGCGCCACCAGCAACCGGCCGTCGAGCGGCTCCGCGCGCCACACCATCGCGCCAAAGCCTGCCAGCGCCATCACCAGCCCCGAAAAGAACGTCAGGCTCTCCGCCGTCTCCGTGCGCGTCAGCACGCGCGACCACACCATGTTGATGGAGAAGCACGCCACGCAAACCATGCACGCGCCGAATCCGATCCAGTCGCCCTGCCGCGAACTTCCGAATGGATTCACGGCAACAATCACGCCTGCGAAGCCGGCAACCACGGCAATGGCCTTTCCGGTCCCGATCTTCTCTTTCAGAAACATGCCCGCCAACACCGTGATCACCAGCGGCGCCAGGAACACCAGAATGTAGAACAGCGGCAGCGACACGTGGCGCAGCGCCACCACAACGCACAGGTTGTTGCCCAGGTCGAGACTGGAGCGCACCGCCTGATGCGTAACCTTGTGCGGTCGCAAGCGGGCGAACTCACCCCGAGCCCCGGCGTAGGCCGCCACCGCCGCGCTCACAAAGACTCCCAGGAACGCGATGATCTCGTACCCCGGCAATCGCGACGCGCCCACGATCTTGATGCTGGTATCCGCAAACACCCAGAACGTAAACCCGCTGACCGCCAGCAGGATGCCGCGCAGATCGGAACGCCCAGCGTTCATCCTGCCCAACCTTGTGCAGCCTGCTCGCGAGGTTCGACAGTGCAACCGTCCATGCCTTCAGACTAGCAGCGCAATTGCTCAGCCAATCAACCAGCCCGTACCATCGAATAGGAGGATCGGGAATTCATGAACTTCGACGTCGAGCACACACCGCCCAGCCACATCTACAAGCTGCTCGTGGGCCTCGTGGCGCCTCGTCCCATCGCTCTCATCACCAGCATGGACGAGTCCGGCCATCTGAATGCCGCGCCATTCAGCGCATACAACTACCTCTGCACCGATCCGCCCATCGTCGGCATCGGCGTCACCAATCGCCCTGATCAAAAGTTCATCCCCAAGGACACCGCGCGCAATATCCGCCGCACCGGAGAGTTCGTTGTCAACGTGGTCACCGAAGACATCGCCGAAAAGATGAACATCTGCGCCACGGATTTCCCGCCCGAGATGAATGAAGTGGACCTCGCCGGTTTCACGACGACCGCTTCCAGAGTCGTCAAGCCACCCAGACTCGCAGAAGCCCATGCCGCCCTCGAGTGTCGCGAGTACACCACTATGGAGATCGGCCGCTCCCGCATCATCCTCGGTCGCGTGGTCGCCATCTACGTCGAAGACCGCTTCATCGATCCGCAGGGGCCGTACGTGAAAGCCGAAGATCTGCACGCCATAGGCCGCATGAACGGGCTGGGCAACTACGTGCGCACCCGCGACGCTTTCATCACCATCCCGCGAATCTCCTTCGAGGAATGGAAGCAGCGGAACCACTGAGACCCCGCGGCGCTGAGCCACTGACGGAACGCGGCCTGAGATCGGCTGCGGCGCGAAACTTTCCCTTGACGCCAGCCCGTCAACGTGTCCATCCTCGATGTATCTTCCCGCCAGCCCCGGGCCACATTTGGATCTGCGCTTTCACGGGCTGTAACTCCAGCCGCCTTGACACCAAACACAGCGTGCGGAGCCGCCCCAAAAGGAGCACAACATGGCAACTGTCCTCGCGCCTCCGCCCGTGACAAAGCGATTCAATTACCAGTCCCTCGGGAGCCTCATTGCAAAGTACCCCGGGGTATTTGTGCTGGTCCTTACTTACATCTTCGGGCTCCTCTGGCTTTTGTATAAGAGCCACTGGAACGTCGCCCTCTTCCAGACCATCAACGCCAGCAACATCGTCGGCTTTTTAATGCCGCTCATTGTAACCGCAGCGTTTATTGAGCGCGCCGTTGAAGTCGTCATCTCCCCCTGGCGCGACAAGGAAGGCGACCGCAAATCAAGCAATGTCCAGACCGCGTCCAAGCTCATGGATGCTGCTCCCGGCCCAGATCAAGCGGTCAGCCTCCAGGCCGCCACCGACGATTTGAACCAGTACACCGGCCAGACCCGGCGCTATGCATTCGCCCTTGCCTTTGCCTTCAGCGTGATGGCCGTGACCGCCGGTGTACGCGTGTTATGGCCCATGTTGGATGTCAATGCGCTCAAGAGCGTCCCGGTCGACCAGCAGAATTATCTGCGCTGGTACGACATGCTGCTGAGCACCCTGCTGCTGGCCGGCGGCGCGGCCGGCATTCACGCGCCCATCAGCGCCGTCACGGGCTTCTTCCAGAAGAACTCCTGAATCCCGCGCGCCGGGCGGTTCGGAGAGGCCATTTGACTCGCCCGGCGGGCTTCGCGCTGTATCATGGCTGGCAGCAACCCCGCGCATCCGCTGGCATGTTCCAGCATCTCGCGGAGCCCTTTTCGTGTGACAACATGCAGAGAAATCAGAAAACGCTTTCTACCCGCCGTCAGTTCCTCAAAAATACCGCAACCGCCGCAGCTGTCGCCGCGTTCACGCGCGGTGCCTTTGCAAGTCCAAGCCAGCTTGCCGCACCCGATGACACCCTGCTCGTGCCATTCTCCATGTCGTCGGTGCGTCTGGCTCCCGGCGTCTTCAGCCGGCAGGCGGAGATCAACGCGCGCTATCTTGATTCCCTGACGCCCGACCGCCTGCTCCATTCCTTCCGCCTCACCGCCGGTCTGCCTTCCTCCGCCCAGCCGTATGGTGGATGGGAGAAACCGGACTGCGAACTGCGCGGCCACTTCAACGGCGGCCACTACCTCTCCGCTGCCGCGCTCGCCTATGCAAGTTCCGGCAACGAGGAACTGCGCAAGAAAGGCGATGCGGTCGTCGCCGGCCTCGCCGAGTGTCAAAAGAAGATCGGCACCGGCTACGTCAGCGCATTTCCCGAGACGCTCTTTGAAAAGCTGGCGCAGGGGCAGCCCGTGTGGGCGCCCTTCTACACGTACCACAAGATCATGGCCGGCCTCCTCGACATGCACCAGCTCACCGGCAATCCTGATGCGCTTCAGGTCGTCGAAGGCATGGCGCGATGGGTAGGCGACTACCTTTATCCCATCAGCCGCGATCAGCGCCTGCGCATGTTGCGCACGGAGTACGGCGGCATGAACGAAGTCCTCGTCAATCTCGCCGCGGTTACGCAAAAAGATCGCTACATTGAAACCGCGCACCTCTTCGAGCAGCCGGCGTTTCTTGATCCGCTCGCCGCCCGCCGCGACGAGTTGCAGGGCCTTCACGCTAACACCCACGTTCCCAAGGTCATCGGCGCGGCGCGCATGTACGAGGTCACCGGCGACCGCCGCTATCGCGACATCGCGCAGTACTTCCTGGGCGAGGTGCTCTCGGCGCGCACCTACGTCATCGGCAATACCAGCGAAGACGAGCACTGGCTCACTCCAGCCGACCAGTTAAAGGGCACGCTCACCCTGACCAATGCAGAGTGCTGCGTGGCTTACAACCTCATGAAGCTTGAGCGGCACGTCTTCGGCTGGACCGCGGATGCGCGCTGGATGGACGCCTACGAGCGCGCCCTGCTCAACTGCCGACTCGGCACGCAGAACGCCGACGGCCTCAAGCAGTACTTCTTCCCCCTGGCGGCCGGTTACTGGCGCGCCGTCAACTCGCCGGAAGACTCGTTCTGGTGCTGCACCGGCACCGGCGCGGAAGAGTTCGCAAAATTCAACGACACCATCTACTTCCGTCGCGGCAAAGACATTTACGTTAACCAGTTCCTCGCATCCACACTCGACTGGAAGGACGAAAACCTCAGCATCGAGCAGCAGACCAACTTTCCCGTCGAGCAGGGAACCACGCTGCGCATCCGCACCTCGCATCCGCAGCAGCGCACGATTCACGTTCGCATTCCCGCATGGACCAGCGGCGCCGCACTAAAGATCAACGGGCGCCCCGTCGACGCCATCTCCGATCCCGGCAGCTATACGGCCATCACGCGTACCTGGCACGATGGCGACACCATCGCGCTGCAACTTCCCATGCGTCTCACCCAGGAAGTTCTGGTCGGAGACGACGCAACCGTCGCCGCGCTCTACGGCCCCATGGTCCTGGCCGCCGATCTCGGCCCCGGCCCACAGGATGGTCCAACCAAGATCATCCACGGCCGCGGAACCACCCCGCCGCACGCGCCGAAGCCCGATCCGCTGCCCAAGATCGACAAGCCCGGTGCGAAAGATGCCGTCGATTGGATCGAACCCGCCGGCTCGTCCACGAACCTGCGCTTCAAGGCCTCCGCCAACGGACAAACCCAAACGCTGATGCCGATGTATCAGATTGAAGACCAACGCTACGCCGTCTATTGGGATCGCGGCAGTGCGCCCAGGACGGCCTGAAACCGCGAACCATCCAGGACGATCAGTGCCCAGCGGCGACCGGCTCCTGGGCACTGAATTTTGCGAGTTGCTCCGCGCTCGGCTTGGGCGTGAAAAGGCTCACAACCACCAGAGCCGCCACCGCCACAATCAGCGCCGGAAAAATCGCATCGCGATCCGCGATGATCGGCGGAAACAGCGACCTCAACCCGGCCATGCTCTTATCCAACCAGGTAAGATCCCACGTCAGCGTCACCACCGTTCCGCTCGCGATGGCCGCGACCGCGCCCCACGCAGTCGCCCGCTTCGAGTAGAACGCCGCCAGCACCACCGGCGTCAGCGCTGCCGAATAGATGGTGTACGCCCACAGCATCTTTTCAAGAATGCTCGGCGCGTAGATGGCCTGATACAGCGCCCAGCACCCCAGCAGCACCACCGCCAGCCGCGAGATGATCAGCACCTGCTTGTTGGAAGCCCCCGGCGCCATGTACCGCACAAACACGTCCTCAATCAAATTCGAAGCGGGCGAAAACAGATAATTCGACGCCGTCGAAATCACCTTGGCAAACACCGCACCCAGAAGCAGCGCGCCCATCAGCGCCGGCAACCCATGCCGCGCGGTGTAAGGAATAATCTCGTAGGGCTGCTTCAGCACCTCGCCGGTTTTGTACATGGCCGAGCCGAACACCGCGATCGCGACAATCAGCGTCTCCAGCACCACCGTCCCGATAATCCAGCCCACCACCGAGATGCGCGCGTCCTTCTCCGACTTGGCTGAAAAGAATTTCTGGTACATCACCTGGTTGCCCAGCATCAGCAGCAGCGTCGGCACCAGGAATTCCATTGCCCGTACGAAACTCAAATTCCCCAGAACCTCGAAATGCGTCTGCGGCAACGCCGCATGCAAACCCGTCCAGCCACCCGCCTCGTGAAACAGGTA
The DNA here is from genome assembly GCA_046566985.1 of Acidobacteriota bacterium. Taxonomy (GTDB): domain Bacteria; phylum Acidobacteriota; class Terriglobia; order Terriglobales; family Acidobacteriaceae; genus Telmatobacter. The sequence goes on from JBKICT010000012.1 coordinate 153,278, forward strand.
GGGCGTTGCGATGATGCATATGACCGTCACCAGCGAGCCGATCGCCACATCCATGTACGCCACGGACGACATCCCCGCCAACGCCGTCGTAACGATCACGAAAGCCGCAATGATGTATGTCCCCAGCGTTGGCGTCACCTGGTCCGGAAAGATCAGGTGCAGCACATTGCCGCCACCCTTGAACTGGTAGCTCGTGATCCCCACATACGCAAACAGAATCGCGAACGTGCCCAGCACCCGCGCCACCTGGTTGTAACGCGCCTCCAGCAGATCCGGCAGCGTGAACTGCGCAAACTTCCTCGCCCGCGGCGCAATAAAGTAGATCAGCAGCAGCCCCAGCCATCCGCCGGCCGGCTGCCACAGCGCCGCAAATCCATTCCGGTAGGCGTTCTCCGCGCCCGCAAACAACGACCCCGCGCCGATCCACGACGTCAGCAGCGTCAGCACCAGCACCACCGCCGGCAGCGACCGCCCCGCCACCAGGTAATCGGCCTTCGTCTTCACCCGCGCCGTGCGGTACAACGCAACCGCCAGCAGCGCAACCACAATGGTCGCCAGCACTACAACGTAAAGTTCAGACATGCCTTCGGTGCACCTCGCCTGCGGCTGATGGAGACTTCAGCAGTGTACCCGCCTCGATGCACAGCCCGCAGCTCAAGGTCCCGCGCCGCTACAGAACTGCGTAACTGACAACGCCACAGCAGCCTTACTCAAATCCATCCGATTGCGCCGCTCTCGTCCCAGCGCGTACCATGGGCTGCTGAAACCGTTTCCAGGAGACCCCATGCGCCTTCGCACACCCCTGCTGTTTGCCGCTCTTTCAGTCCTTTCTCTCGCACCTCTCGTCGCTTCCTCGCAAGCACTCCACTCAGCAAGAAAGGCGCCGAAGGCGCAGTTGGCCCCACCGCAGGTGGCGAAGGCGCGAGTGGCCCCACCGCAGGTGGCGAAGGCGCAGTTGGCCCCACCGCAGGTGGTGGTGGCGGCTACTCCGCCCATGGGCTGGAATAGCTGGAACTATTTCTTTGGCAAAGTCACCGATGCCGACATCCGCCACGCCGCCGACGAGATCGTCGCCAGCGGCATGAAGGATGCGGGCTACGTCTACGTCAACATCGACGACACATGGGAAGGCCACCGCGACGCCGACGGCAACATCCAGCCCAATAGCAAATTCCCTGACATGAAGGCGCTCGCCGACTACGTCCACTCCAAGGGCCTCAAGATCGGCATCTACTCCTCGCCCGGCCCCAAAACCTGCGCTGGCTATGAGGGCTCCCTCGGCCACGAAGAGCAGGACGCCAAGACCTGGGCCTCCTGGGGCATCGACTACGTCAAGTACGACCTGTGCAGCTTCATTCCCGCCGTCATGCAAAAGCAGGCGCCGAACGACTCCGCCGAGCAGATGCGCCTCATGGAGGCTGCCTACGCCAAAATGGGTAAAGCCCTCAAAGCCACCGGCCGCCCCATCGTCTTCTCTCTTTGCCAGTACGGCTGGGATGCGGTGTGGGAGTGGGCGCCGGGCATCGGCGGCAACCTGTGGCGCACCACCGGCGACATTAACCCACACTGGGATCGCGTCTATGCCATCCTCAGCCAGCAGGAGGGCTTGGAGAAGTACTCCGGCCCCGGCCACTGGAACGATCCCGACATGCTCGAAGTGGGCAATGGCAAAATGTCGCTGGCCGAGAACCGCTCCCACTTCTCCATGTGGGCCATGCTCTCCGCGCCGCTGCTGGCCGGCAACGACCTGCCCCACATGAAGCCTGAGATCCGCGAGATCCTTACGAACAAGGATGTGATAGCCATCGATCAGGACCGCCTCGGCCGCCAGGCCCGCCGCGTCTACTCTGACGGCGAAGTCGACGTGTGGCTCAAGCACCTCAGCGGTGGCGCCGCCGCCATCGCCGTACTCGACGCCGGCGCCGACCGCTACTCCACCCATCCCTTCCACCTCAGCCTCACCCGGCTCGGCCTCCACGGCCCATTGCAGGGCAAAGATCTGTGGACCGGCAAAGACGTCACACTCACCGACAACATGCCCATCGAGATCCATTCGCACGACATTCTGCTCGTTCGCGTGGCCAAAGCGCGATAGCCGTGGATGCTGCACTCAGGCCTATCCCGAGTTACTCTCGGGATGGGCCTTTCCTTTCTGCCATGAAGATCGCCCTCGCCATCGTCGTCCTCGTCCTCCTCGTCGGCTCCCTCATCGCCGACCACAAATGGCGGCAGTGGATCGCCGCCCGCAAACACGACCGCCAAGATCCCCACAGCCGCCCCTGATCCGCCGCGGTCTTCGAACTGCGTCTAACCAGTTGGGATTGTCGCGGGAGGGTATCGCCACATGAGACTCGCTACACTGCTCGCAATTGCATTGGCGCTGCCGGCTTTCGCAACCGCCCAACAGGCCCTGCCCGGCGGCACCGTTCTGCCCGTCACGCTGGACCACGGAATCAACGCTGCGCGGGCTCGCACGGGGCAGATCATCCGCGCACGCGTCGAGCAGACAATTCCCGGCACCCCCGTCAAGCGGCACAGCCATGTGTTGGGGCAGGTCGTGAGCGCGATGCGGCTGCCCAATGGAACGCAGCGCGTCGTCATTCGCTTTACCTCCGTCGAAGCACACGGCAGGCAAATTCCGCTTCAGGTCCACCTCCGCGCAATTGCTTCGTTTATGAAGGTGGCCGATGCGTTGACGCCGCAAGATCAGGCCGATCGATCCGAGCCCCCGGAGGTGAACACCTTCCGGCAGATCGGCGGCGAGATGGTTTACCGCGGTGGTGGGCCCGTAGCGGCCGGAGACCTCACGGTTGGAAAGCCTGTTCCTTACGGAGTGCTCGTCACACCCCGCTCCAATAAACCCTGCCGCGGAGTCGTAGGCGCTACTCAGCGGCCACAGGCGTTCTGGGTCTTTTCAAGCGATGCCTGCGGCGTGTACGGGATACCGGACCTGCGCATCGAGCATGCCGGCCGCAGCAGCTCCGCCATTACCCTGGCTTCCGACCATGGCAAGCTGAAGCTGCCGGCAGGCACCGCGCTGCTGCTGCGCACGTCCGCCCCCTGAACCGCATTCGAAGCCGCGCTCGTCCCTGCCTCAATGCACCCGAAGCGTGGCAGACTGAGGCAGGCCCCGTCCCACCTCACCGGGTCTTGTAAAAGTACCAGGCGGCCATCGACAATCCCAGGACAATAATGAACGCTCGCAACATGGGCTGTGGCACCCGGCGCGCAGTGCGTGCCGACACATATCCGCCCACCGCGCAGGCCGCCATGGCCAGCAGGCAATAGCGCCACTCGATCTGCCGGGTGAAGGCAAAGATGATGCAGGCGGTGCCGTTGGCCAGCGTGGTGGACACCACCTTAATGGCATTGCTCTCATGCAGGCTCTCAATGCCGAACAATGTCAGGATGGTGATGGTGACCAGCCCTCCGCCGGCGCCGAAGTAACCCACATAAATGCAGATGGCGAAGATCGAGATGAAGACAGCCACCCGGTGCGGCTTCCGCGGCACGTGGACACCCGAATTTCGCGCGGCGTTGCGGCGTTCCAGCCAGCGCAGAATGGGCCGGCTGAACGCAAAGATGGAGGCCGCAATCAATAGCAGCCACGGCACCTGGCGCATGAAGGTCTTCTGCGGCATGTGGAGCAGCAGCCACGCGCCGGAGATTGCGCCCAGCACGCTGGCAATCGCCACCGGCCAGAGGAGCCGGGCATGCTTGCGAATCTCCTCCCGATAGGCAGCAATCGATGTGACTTGACCGGACCACAGCGCCATGGTGTTCGTGGCATTGGCGTGGACCGGCAACATGCCCGTGCCCAGCATGGCCGGAAAGGAGAGAAACGATCCACCCCCGGCCACCGCATTCAACATGCCGGCGAGAAAGGCGGCAATGATTACCCAAAGCGATTGCCAGTGAATGAGTGGGTGTGGACCGGCGAGGTCGAGCATCTCCACTGATTGTAGAAGGACAGAATGCCGAGTTCGGGGATCGATAGGCAGGGAACGACGAGATTGGAGTTGTGACGTGGGTTTTGTGTGTCAGGCTTCAGTAGATCTCGATAAGCTACTGAAAACAAACGGCAACCTCTGCAGTTAAAAACATTAGCATAAATCACTCACATTTTATGAATCCATTGTGCTATAGTTCCATCAGATAGAGTGCAAGGCGCGCGGGAAGGCCACCGATGGCCCGACCCCAGCCTGAAAAGCTTGAAATTCATATCGGAGGAACACTGAAATGGCAATCACTCGTTGGGATCCGTTTCGTGAAGTTATGTCGCTGCAGAACCGCATGAACTCGCTTTTCCGCGAGATGAGCGAAGGCGAGAGCCCGCTGAGCACGGCCAGCTTTGTGCCCGCGGTCGATATCTATGAGGACTCGAAGAAGGTCGTCCTCAAGCTGGAAGTGCCCGGCATCGAGGAGAAGGACCTGGACATCCGCGTGGAGAACAACACACTGACGGTCAAGGGCGAGCGCAAGTTCGAGAAGGAAGAGAAGGAAGAGAACTTCCATCGCATCGAGCGGCGCTATGGCAGCTTCTATCGCGCCTTCACGCTGCCGCCGACGGTCGACACGGAGCATGTCGGCGCCACCTACCAGAACGGCGTGCTGAAGCTGGAGCTGAGCAAGAAGCCCGAGGCCCAGCCCAAGCAGATCAAGGTGAACGTGGGCGGCGAAAAGAAGATCGAGTCCCACAAGGAAGAGCCCGAACTGGTGGGCGCGCGGTAGGCGCGACCCCACGGTTAGAGACCGGTGGTCAGGGGCCAGTTCCCGCCGCCGCGGCGTACATGCCCGGCGCGGGGGCTGGCAACTGGCCATTCTTTTTGAGCAATCCAAGGATTCGGCTCATACTGACCACGGCATGGCAATCCGGCTGCTCTGCCTTGCTTGGAACAGCGGCAAATAAAAATCTGTCGGCGATCACTCACAATCGATCTCTGACAAAGGGAAAACTGGAGTTTGTATGGCTATTCGTTGGGAAAAGCTGACCGTGAAATCGCAGCAGGCGATGCAGGCGGCGCAGGAGCGCGCGACGGAGTTAGGGAATCCGGAGATGCAGCCGGTCCACCTGTTGCTGGCGCTCGTGGAAGATCGCGAGGGCGTGATTCCCGCGGTGCTGGGCAAGATCGGTGTTCCCACCGAGCGGTTGGAGCACGAGCTGCACCAGGTTGAGCAGAAGCTGCCGCGTGTAGCGGGAGCGGCCACGCAGCCGAGTGTGAGCCAGACACTGAACAAGGTCTTGGAGCAGGCCTTCAAAGAAGCCGCCAATTTCAAGGACGAGTACGTTTCCACCGAGCACCTGCTGCTGGGCGTGGCACACCAGAAGGGCGACGCCGCGCGCGACGCGCTGGTGGCGAACGGGGCCACCCATGAGGCAATTCTGCAGGCGCTCACCTCGGTGCGCGGCGCCCAGCGCGTGACCGATCAGAATCCCGAGGCCAAATTCCAGGCGCTGGAGAAGTATGCGAAAGATCTCACGGAACTGGCGAGGCGCGGCAAGCTTGACCCGGTGATCGGCCGCGACGAGGAGATTCGCCGCGTGGTGCAGGTGCTGAGCCGCCGCACCAAGAACAATCCTGTGCTGATCGGCGAGCCGGGCGTGGGCAAGACCGCCATCGTAGAAGGCCTGGCTCGGCGCATTGCCTCTGGCGATGTGCCCGAAATTCTCAAAGACAAGCGGGTCATCTCCCTCGATCTTGGCTCGATGCTGGCCGGAGCGAAGTACCGCGGCGAGTTTGAGGATCGCCTGAAGGCCGTCCTCAAGGAGATCGAAGACTCGAACGGCCAGGTTGTCCTCTTCATCGACGAGCTGCACACGCTGGTGGGCGCGGGCGCCGCCGAGGGCGCAATCGACGCAAGCAACATGCTCAAGCCGGCGTTGGCTCGTGGTGAGTTGCGGGCCATCGGCGCAACCACGCTGAACGAATACCGCAAGTACATCGAGAAGGACGCGGCGCTGGAGCGGCGTTTCCAGATCGTCTACGTGGGCGAGCCCAACGTGGAGGACACCATCGCGATCCTTCGCGGCTTGAAGGAGCGCTACGAGGCGCACCACAATGTGCGCATCAAGGATGCGGCCATCGTGGCGGCTGCTACGCTGTCGCATCGCTACATCAGCGATCGCTTTTTGCCGGACAAGGCCATCGATCTCGTCGACGAAGCGGCGGCATCGCTGGCGATTCAGATCGGATCTGTGCCGGTGGAGATCGACCAGCTTGAGCGGCAGGCCACTTCTCTGGAGATTGAACGGGCGGCATTGAAGCGCGAGACCGATCCCAACAGCAAGGGGCGGCTCGAAGAGGTGGAGCGCGAACTCGCCACGCTGCAGGAGCAGATCACCGCCCTGCGCGCGCGCTGGACGCAGGAGCGCGAAGCCATCACCCGCATCAGCGACCTGAAGAAGCAGATTGAAGCCCTGCGCTTCGAAGCGGAGGAGCAGACGCGCCGTGGCCAGCTCGACCGCGCCGCGCAGATCCAGTACGGTGACCTGCCGCGTCTGGAGCAGGAACTCAAGCAGCTCAATGCGACTCAGGACAGCGCCACCAGCGCCAGCGGCGCGGAGCGCATGCTGAAGGAGGAAGTGGACGAGGAAGACATCGCCAAGATCGTTAGCAAGTGGACTGGCATTCCCGTCTCCCGCATGCTGGAAGGCGAAGTGAAGAAGCTGGTGACGATGGAAGACCGCCTGCGCGAGCGCGTCGTCGGCCAGGATGCGGCGCTGAGCGTGGTGGCGAATGCAATTCGGCGTTCGCGAGCAGGGCTGAGCGATCCCAAGCGCCCGATCGGCTCCTTCATCTTCCTTGGGCCGACGGGTGTGGGCAAAACCGAGACCGCGCGCGCACTCGCTGAATTCCTCTTCGACGACGAGCACTCCATGATTCGCATCGATATGAGCGAGTACATGGAGAAGCATGCGGTCGCCCGGCTGATCGGCGCTCCTCCGGGATACATCGGCTACGACGAGGGAGGACAACTCACGGAAGCGGTGCGTCGCCGGCCCTACTCGGTCATCCTGTTCGACGAGATCGAGAAGGCACATCCGGATGTCTTCAACGTGCTGCTGCAGGTGATGGACGACGGCCGCCTGACCGATTCGAAGGGGCGCACGGTGGACTTCAAGAACACGGTGCTGATCATGACCTCGAACCTGGGCGCGGCTTTCCTCACGGCGGACGCGCTGAAGACGGAGCACGACTTCGAGATGGCGCGCGAAAGCGTGATGCGCGCGATGCGCGAGCACTTCCGGCCCGAGTTCCTGAATCGCGTGGACGACATGGTGATCTTCCGGCCGCTCGGTCACGCGCAGATGCACGAGATTCTCGATCTGCGCATTGCCGAGCTGCAGAGACTTCTGGAAGATCGGCAGATCTCGCTGGAATTGACCGAGCCGGCGCGACAGTTGATCCTGGCATCCGGTTGGGACCCGGTCTATGGGGCGCGGCCGCTCAAGCGCGCGCTGCAGCGGCTGGTACAGGATCCGCTGGCCATGAAGATACTCGACGGCGAGGTGTTGCACGGCTCGCACGTGCGCATCGACGTGGATCGCAACTCGAACCAGCTTCACTTCGAGTCCATGGGCCGCGAAGCAATGGCCTAACCACCTGCGCTACGGCCGATTCTCAGCAAACAGAAAGCCCCGATGCTCTGCGGCACCGGGGCTTTCCTTCGTTAGGGCGAACATCACATCACCAACTTCAGCGCATACGCAAACCCCAGGCCCGCGATCGCGATAATCGTCTCGCAGATGGACCAGGTCTTCAATGTCTCCGGCACGCTCAGGTTCAAATACTCCTTCACCAGCCAGAAGCCGCCGTCATTCACATGCGAAAAGATGAGCGAGCCAGCCCCCGTGGCGATCGCCAGCAGCTCGGGATGAACACCGGTGGCGTGTAACGCAATCGGCGCGACGATGCCGGCGGCGGTGGTCATGGCCACCGTGGCGGAGCCGGTGGCCAGGCGCATGAGCGCGGCCAGCAGCCAAGCCAGCAACATGAGCGGCACATGGCTGCGCAGCGCAAGCGCGACGATGACATGCGACACGCCGCTCTCCTGCAGCACCCGGCCGAACCCGCCGCCCGCGCCTACCAGCAGTGTGATGATGGCCGTCGGCGCCAGGCACTCATTTGAAAATTTCAGAATCGCTTCGCGCGAAAATCCGCGTAGCTTGCCGAGTGTGAAGAAGCTGATGAAGACACCAATCAGCAGCGCCATGTCGTCGTTGCCGAGCAGGCGAATCAACTCGTTCGCCGTGCTGCCCGCGTGCGCAAATGTGTCGGCCCAGCTTCCCACCAGCATCAGGACTACGGGTAGCAGGATAGTAGAGATCGAAAGCGTGAAGCTCGGCAGGGAGCGCTCCGCGCCATGCTCCACAAACTCCGCAGCCATCGGATTGTCTTCTTCGCGCACTTGAACGAGCGGGGCAACAAACTTCGCCAGCAGCGGGCCTGCAAGGTATGCCGTCGGGATGCCTACGATCAACCCGTAAAGGATCGTCCGTCCCACATTCGCGTGGTAGATCATCACCGCGAGCATCGCGGCAGGATGCGGCGGCACCAGCCCGTGTACAGTCGAAAGCCCCGCGACCATCGGCAGGCAAACAAGAATCAGCGAAGTATTGGTGCGGCGCGCCACCGTGAAAGCAATTGGAATCAGCAGGACGAATCCGACTTCAAAGAACGCCGGCAGCCCAACGATCAAGCCGATCAGCATCATCGCAATCGGCACGTGCCTGGCGCCGAACCATCGGATCAGGGTGTGCGCAATGGCATCGGCCGCCCCGGATTCCGCCATCATCTTGCCCAGCATGGTTCCCAGCGCCACAATCACCGCGATGTGCCCCAGCGTTGAGCCCAGGCCGGCTTCAAACGACTTCAGCACGGAACTCATCGGCATGCCCGCGGCAACGCCCAGGGCGAGCGACGCAACCACGAGACTGAGAAACGGATTGAGCTTGAAGACGGCGACCAGCAGGATCAGGCCGACCACAGCGGCAACGGTTGCGATAAGAAGGAATAGGCTATGCGGATCGATCATGTGGTCGAAGTGGATCGCTCAAGCTGCTGCGCGCGGCAAAAAGCGCCCGGCCCGGTCTCCGGTGGAACCCTTCGCAGTGTACGACAGAACACCGTTCACCCATACGCTCGCGATTCCCGTGGCGGCCTGAATCGGATCGGCGAATGTTGCTGTGTCGAGAATGGTGGTCGGATCGAAGAGCACGAGGTCCGCGAAGTAGCCCGCGCGTATGAGTCCGCGCTCCGCAAACCCGAATCTCTGCGCCGGAAGGCCGGTCATCTTGCGCACTGCTTCAGCAAGCGAGAAGAGCTTCTCCTGGCGCGCATAGCGGCCCAGCACGCGCGGAAACGTTCCCCAAAGTCGCGGATGGGGATGCGGATCGTGGGGCAATCCGTCGGAGCCGATCATCACGGCTGGATGCGCCAGGATGCGCCGCATATCGGCTTCTGCAATGCTGTGATAAATGGCGCCCGCGGGCTGCAGCCTGCGCGCCGCATCCATCTGCGCCATGTTCCACTCCGCGGCGATCTGCGCAAGGGAACGGCCGCCGCACTCGGGATGGGTATCGCTCCAGGTGATGGTGATCTCCACGCGCGGATCCACCTGCCTGAGATCGAGCGTGCTGGAACCCGCGGCATACGGATAGCAGTCGCATGCAACAGGCTGCTCCGCGCGCAGGCGATCGAATGCCTGCAGAACTTCGCCGCTGCGCCCCCAGTTGTCCACCCCCGCGCACTTCAGATGCGAGATGACCATCGGCGCGTCACCGGCACGGGCAATGGCACCAGCTTCGTCCACGGCATCGAGAATGCGTTCGCCCTCGGTGCGCATGTGCGTCGCGTAGATCGCGCTGGCAGCGCGTAGAAGCTGGGCAAGCGCGGCGACTTCTTCGGTGGGTGCTGAGTTTGCCGATGCGTAGGCCAGCCCCGAACTCATGCCCAGCGCGCCCGCGTCCAGCGCCTCCTGCAAATCGGCACGCATGGAGGTGATTTCGCCCGGAGTAGCGGCGCGATCCAGCCGGTCCATATGATTGTTGCGCAGCGCGGTGTGGCCCACGAGCGCGGCCACATTCACCGCGGGGGATGCGGCTCGCAATGCCTCGACATAATCGCGGAAGTCCGGATAGCGAAAGAATTCGGCGCGGCCCAACAGGTTCATGGGGTCGGGCGGGGTGCCCAGCAAACGCACCGGAGCGGCGCTGATGCCGCAATTCCCCACAACAACCGTCGTCACGCCCTGCGATATCTTGGGCAGCATCGCCGGCATTTCGATAACGCTGGTGTCGTCGTGCGTGTGCGTGTCAATGAAGCCCGGCGCGAGTGCCAGGCCCGATGCATCGATCTGAATGCCCGCGCTCCACGCCGATAGGGAGCCCAACTCGGCAATGCGATCTCCGCTAATGGCGACGTCGAGCAATTGTGGATTCGCGCCGGTTCCGTCGAATACCTGCGCACCGCGGATCAGAATGTCGCATGTCTTTGCCATCCCGTCCAGAATATAGACTGAAGACGCTCAAGGCCATGCGGCGGGAGATACATCTGTGATGGGCGGCCAGACAAAGAATCAGGATTTGATAGCCACGCTGAACAAGGGCCTGGGGCCCATGGATGCGCCCATGGAGGCGAGTGCGATCGCAGCAAAGGACTGGAACCTGCTGCGCGAGGACCTCAGCCTGCCGGCCGCGGTGCTCTATCGCGACCGCCTGGAGCACAACCTGAAATGGATGCGCGAGTTCATCGCCGCATACGGCGTGAAACTCGCGCCCCACGGCAAAACGACCATGGCCCCGAAGCTCTTCCACATGCAACTCGAGAGCGGCGCATGGGGCATCACGCTAGCCACGGCGCATCAAACGCTGGTGGCCTATGAACACGGCGTGCGCCGCGTGCTGATGGCGAATCAGCTCGTCGGCAAAGAAAATATGAGCATCATTGCGCGGCTCCTCAAGGATCCTGGCTTTGAGTTCTACTGCCTGGTCGATTCCGCAGAAAATGTGGAGCAGCTCGGTGCATTTTTCGCGCAATGCGGACGCAAGCTGCGGGTGCTGATCGAGCTGGGCGTGGACGGCGGGCGAGCCGGCGCGCGCAACGACGAGCAGATTGCCGGGATTCTGGAAGCCCAGAGCCGGTGGCAGCAGAGCGTTGCTTTGTCCGGGATTGAAGTCTACGAGGGCGTGCTTGACAGCGAGCCCGCGATCCGCGCCTTTCTGCAGCGCGCCTGCGATGTGACGCGCAAACTGCGTGAGGCAGCGCGCTTCAGTGACGCGCCGGTCCTGCTGTCCGGTGCCGGCTCGGCTTGGTTCGACGTGGTGGCAGAAGAGTTCACCCGCGCCAGGCTTGGCGACTCCGTCGAAATCGTCTTGCGGCCAGGCTGCTACCTGACCCACGACGTCGGAGCCTATCGGCGAGCGCATGCGCGGATGCTGGAGAGCAACGCGATTGCGCAGAGCCTGCATGCGGAGCTGATGCCGGCGCTCCACATCTGGGCGTATGTGCAATCGGTGCCGGAGCCCACACGCGCCATCATTGGCATGGGCCGCCGTGATGCTGCCTTCGATTCGGGGCTGCCAGTCCCCGCGCTGCATTACCGCCCCGGAGATGCGGCGCCCACGCCCGCCCCTGCGCACTGGGAAGTGACCAAGCTGATGGATCAGCACGCCTACCTGAGCATCGCAAACGAAGGCGAGGTACATGTGGGCGATATGGTCGCCTTCGACATCTGCCATCCATGTCTTACGTTCGACAAGTGGCGCGCGCTCGCGATTCTCGATCGCAACTTCAACGTGGTCGACGTGGCACAGACCTTCTTTTGAGTTTCCTGCTTGAATGTGGCGTCCGCCGGAGGCGCCAATCGAATGCAGTGCCGCCTCCGGCCAACTCCAACTGATGCAGTGTGCAGCTCAGCCTTACTGGCACTGCATAAATGCGAGTGCCTGCAGGGTGACTGCTCCCTGGCCGCTGGTGGCCAGAGTCGTTGCCGCGGCTTTCAGCTCCGATGGACTGCAGTCGCTCGTGCCGCCCGAACCCTGGACGAATGCGTTGCCATCCACCACGTAAGTCGCTGATGTTCCTGCGACTGCCAGAGTGGCGCCGGACGAGCTCCACGCGCCGGCGTACGGAGCGCCGGTGGGCACTTCGAAGCTGTAGTTTACGCAATCAGTACCGCTGGCGCAGGTGGTGGATCCCGACGAGGCACCCGTCTCCAGCGACAGCGTTGCAGAGCTTTGCGTTGCGGTCGGCGGCAGAGGAATGGTGTAGACCGTTCCATTAACCGTCTCCAGCACGCTCAGGTCGATGTCAGCAATGGTTCCCGCGTTGCTGCCGTTCTGCGAAGTCACAGTGCCATTCAGTTTCGCTGAGGTTGTGGCCGTCAGGCCGCCGGTCACTGTGGGTAAGAAGAGATTTACAGTTCCCACGGTGCTTCCCACAGACACGCCGCTGACGATGGCAGGCTCATAGAGCGATCCATCGGTGCGCGTTCCCACGATCACTACGTCGTATGTGCCGCTGGGCAACGGGCAGAAGACGAAGGATCCATCCGCATTGGCGAGCGTTGCGCGCTGGACACGGTCGACGCCCGTTGAATCTTTCTGTTCGACGGCAATCATAACGGTGCCGCTCACGGGGTTGCCGGTGGCGTTGTCCAGGATCTTGCCGTTGATCGACGTGGATGTGGTGCTGACCTCGCCCGCGTGCAGCACCGGCTTGAGGCGGTATTGGCCATTCCCTTCCGCAACGATGGACTCACATGTGCTGAAATCAATATCGAGATCCTTGGTTTGGCCTGCGGCGATGGTGAAGTTACCCCCTGCGATCTGGCCCGACGGAATCTTGATGCCGGTCTTGGATTCGCTGGAAAGCTGCAGCGCGTGCACGCTGTTGTCCGATCCCAGAACCACGCAGTTCGCAGCGCTGTTGCCGCACTGGTTGCTGGAGAGGCTGGCGGCGGTGCTGTTATCGGCCAGCATCAGGCGGATCTGCTGATAGCTGCCCGCCTGGAGCTGCTGCGCATCGCCGAGAGTGGCGAGGAAGCACTGGTTGTTGGCCTGCCCTAACAGGTCGATCTGCTGGGGAGATTTGGACAGGTTCGGGGTAAGATCCACCCACCCTGAATCGGTGCTGCTTGCAGTGGCACTGGTGTTGGCTTGTACGTCGGTGATGGTTACGTAGACATGGGAAAACGGCCCGGCGGGCGCTTCGCAGGTGGCGGGGTCGCTCAACTGCGTGTTCACCGTGCCGGTTCCAGACGAAGAGGAACTTCCGGAACTGCTGCCGCATGCAACAACGAGCAGGGAAAAAATCGCCACGCACCCAGCCGCGGCCGCCCACACGAATCCCCTCTGAAACCACTTCTTTTCTTTTTTCAATGTATTCCTCCAGTGATTTCTCTCAAGCACAGGAGGAGAACCAAGGCATCCTGGACACTAATGACCCGTGGACTTCAGGAGAGTTGCTCCTCTAATTACCAATTTCCGATTACGGGAGCTTGATGAAATATCCCTCTTGAGTGGCATTACTCTCGTACTATTTTCACGAAGATGCCGTCGGGGAGTTCGCCTTCGAGAAGATGGACGACGCCGTTCTTTACGTAGCCCTCGAGGACCTGGCGGGGCGGTTTAGGCTGGTTTGGCGCGGATTGCCCCGGGCGCGCGGGCGGCTTCTCGTAGGCGTTGGCGCGAACGCCAGTTGCTCCGCCGGCACCGCGGCTGGTGTTCTCTTGTTCCCTCGTTCCCTTGTTCCCCGTCTTGCCCATTCCCCGATCCATGGCCTCATTCGCCAGGCGGTCGGCTTCCTTGTTGCCGCCGCGCAGCGTATGGGCGATCTCAAATCGATCGAGCTCCCGGCTCAGTCTGCGAGCCTCCTCCCAGAGCGGGCGCAGGGCGGGGCTGGAGACCTTGTACTGCCCCTTCATCTGCTTGACCATCAGCTCGGAGTCGGAAACAACACGCAGGCGGCGATGCCCATGCTGCAGTGCCCATTTTATTACCGCCAGCAGGCCCGAATATTCGGCGAAGTTGTTTGTCTGGACACCCAGAAATTCGTTGAGGCGCGCGACTACGCGCCCCGCGCCGTCTTCGATCACGGCTCCGTAGGCGGCCGGCCCGGGATTGCCCCGCGAGCCGCCGTCGCAGTGGGCGATGAGTTCCTCGTTGGGCACATGCTTTGCCGGCTGTAAGGGTGTTCCGAAAAGGTCGCCTGTCATGGGTGCAAGTGTAGCCGGACAGGCCCTTTGGTAACGTGCCTTCCGGCTCACAAATTGGGATTCGGGCCGTCCATCCGAGTGCAGTGTGTTTTCCTCCCCCGGAACGGAGAGCAGATGGCGACAGACGCGGTGAGTTACCCTAGTTCCACGGCAGGACCGATGGCCGCATTGGGCTGGCCATCCGTCAGAACGGTACAATCCCTGCCGAGGGCGGGAACAGGTTTGGCTGCATCCAGAGCCATCAACGGACCCAAGAGCGCGCAGGAGCGGCTGCAGGCGCGGGCGCCGGAGACCGAACTCATCCGCGAGGCGCAGGCCGGCTCGCGCGCCGCCTTTGACGCGCTCGTGAAGCAATACGAGCAGCAGGTGCTGCGGCTCGCGTTGCATCTAACCGGAAGTGAGCAGGACGCCGAGGACATTTACCAGGAAGCATTTCTCAAGGCGTATCGCTACATCGGCAATTTCCGGTTCGAGTGCTCCTTCTACACCTGGATTTACCGCATCGTAACCAATTTGTGCCTGGACCAGCTTCGCCGCCGCAAGACGCGCCGTGAAGACCAGGCGGTGATCGTCGATCAGTCCGGCGATGAGATCGATGTGCTGTCGTCCGTGTCGGATGAAAGATCGTTCTCCAATCCCGCGCGCGAGCTGGACCGCAAGGTGCTGGGTGCGCGCATCCAGGAAGCCCTGGATAAACTCACGCCGCGCGAGCGGATGGTCTTTGAACTGAAGCATTACCAGGGGCTCCGCCTGCGCACCATCGGAGAGATGTTGAATACAACAGAAGAAACCGCCAAGAACACGCTCTTCCGAGCGACCAAAAAGTTGAGATCGCAGTTGGCGGGCCTGCGCTAGAGAGCTAGCGCACCAGGATTCTTTTTGAGGCTTGAAGGACGTTTACTATGAATTGCGAACTGGCACGCGAGCGCATCGTGCTGGCCGCCTATGGCGAGCTGGCCGACGACGCAGCCCACGAACTCGATCGGCACCTGGCAACGTGCACGGCCTGCGGACAGGATGCAGACCAGGTAAGGGCCATGAAGATTCTGGCCGATACCCACCCGGTGCTTGAACCCGATGCCAACCTGATGGCGCGCTCGCGCATGCGCCTGGAAGAGGCCCTGGATGCGTTGCCCCCCAAGCGCTGGTTCGAGCGGGTCCTGCAGGTGCTCCGCAACAATGCGGCCAGCCTGCAAACCGCTCCTGTCGCGGCGGCGCTTTTGCTCCTCGTAGGAATCGGAGCCGGCAGTCTGGGTGGATATCACCTGGCGATGAGCCGCTCGGCGAACGCCGATGCGCAGAACCAGCAGGCGACTAATCCCAGCCAGCCCCAGGCAATCGCGGTTCCCACAGTGGCCGACGCCCGGCAGGTGAATGGCAGCGTGGCGGTGGAGAGCGTGTCCAGTATCGTCCGCGACCCGCACAGCCAGCAGGTCGAAGTCCGCTACAACCAGCTTGTGCCGCGCGCGGTGCGTGGATCGCTCGATGACCCGGCTATCCGGCAGTTGCTGATGTTGGCCTCGGAAGACACTGCCTCGGCCGGTGTCCGGGACGACTCGGTGGATCTGCTGGCCTCCGCCTGCAAAGCGGGTCACGCATGTCAGGCAGCGGGCATTCGCGACGCATTGATGATGGCGTTGCGCTACGACGGGAACGCGGGCGTGCGCGAGAGGGCGCTGGAAGGCCTGCAGCCGTACGTTGCGCAGGACATGCGCGTGCGCGATGCGGTATTGGAAGCGCTCCTGAACGATAACGATCCGCGCATTCGCAGCGCAGCCATCAGCACGTTGGAGCCCGTCGAGGCCGACACGAGCGTGCGCCAGGCGCTGCAATCGGTGGCCAATTCTGACCGTAGTCCGGAGATCCGGCTCGTCTCCCGCCAGGTGTTGAGCCGGGTACCGGAGATTCAATAGAGTAGTTTCCCGGCCAATGCACCGAAAGAGAGAGTGCCGGCCGGGTAGATGGAAAGGGTGCAATGAAGTGCTTTTTGAGGCCTTACCGAATGCTGAAAGTTGCCGCGGTGAGCATGGCTGTGGCAACGCTGTGTGCGCCACCCGGCGCCATGGCGCAACTTGATCAGGTAAAACACTTTGTCAATGAAGTGAATCCATTCGTCTCCCACTCCAAAGTGCCCGGGTATCTCGGCGTGCTCGTGGGAGATGTAGATAACGAAACGGCCAGCAGGCTCCGGCTCAAGGACACCCACGGGGCAATCATCACCCTCATCGATCATGACGCCCCGGCCGGTCAGGTAGGGTTGCACGTAAGCGACGTGATCACCTCCATCGATGGCCAGATCGTGCAGAACGCCGAACAGTTCAGCCAGAGGCTGCGCGAGTATCACCCGGGACGAAAGATCACCCTCGCGATCCTGCGTGATGGCGCCGCGCAAAGCGTGACCGTCGAGCTGGTGGATCGCAAGGCCATGGAGCAGGCAGTCTGGAACAAGATGAATAACGTGGCCAACGAGCCGCCACCGCCTTCCGGTATGGCCATTCTCCCCGGCGGGAACGGTGGTGGTGGCGATGCATCGACCGGCTTCCACTGGCCGTGGTTTGGCAGCGGTCTGAACGTGGGCGCGATGGTGGAACCGTTGACGTCGCAGATGGCCGACTACCTTGGAGTCCCCAGCGGCGTGATGGTAAAGCAGGTAACGCGCAAGAGCGAGGCTGCCTCCGCCGGTCTCCGGGCTTACGACGTGGTTCTCAAAGTCGGAAACGACCCCATGAGCACCACGGCGGATTGGGATCGCGCGCTGCGCACCAATCGCGGCAAGGTTGCGGTGATCACGATTCTGCGCGAGCGGCGGCAGCAGACGCTGAACCTTCAGGTGGATTCGAAGCGGAAGTAGCGACGCCTTGTAGCGCCGGCCTCCTGGCCGGCTGTCGCGCGGGTCTCCTGACCCGCGCTGCCTCCGCTGCGCAAACCATCCACCATCGAATGCTACTCTGCGAAAATAAAATCGAATGCTTTCGCTGCAAAATGCCGGGAAGCGGTTTGGGCCGCGCATCCTCTTTCTTGAAGCCAACTGGCTGATCCGCAACAACGAAAAGACCGCGCTGGTCGGCGCCAACGGCACCGGTAAGTCCACGCTGATGAAGGTGCTCGCCGGGCTGGAGCAGCTCGACTACGGCAACCTCCAGCAGACGCGCGGCATGAGCATCGGCTACCTTCCGCAGGAAGGCTTGCGCCTGACCGGACGCACCATCTTCGAAGAGTGCCTAACGGTGTTCGACGAGATTCGCGAGATGGAACGCGAGATCGAGCGGCTGAGCGGAGAGCTTTCGGAACTCGATCATGCCAGCGCCGAATATGAAGCTGCCGCGGAGCGATTCGGCCTGCTGCAGGATCGCTTTCACGCCCTCGATGGCTATGCGCTGGACGCTCAGGTTGGCACCGTGCTTACAGGCTTGGGGTTTAGCAAACAGGACTGGGCGCGGCAGACCGATGAGTTTTCGGGCGGCTGGCAGATGCGTATCGCTCTTGCCAAGCTGCTCCTCGCCAAGCCGAATCTGCTGCTCCTCGACGAGCCCACAAATCATCTCGACCTCGAAACCCGCAACTGGCTCGAGGACTATCTCAAGAACTATCCCTTCGGATATGTGCTCATCTCCCACGACCGGTATTTTCTCGATGTCACCGTGGACCGCACCGTTGAGATCTGGAACAAGCGCCTCAACATCTACCAGGGCAATTACACGAAGTACCTCACCCAGAAAGAGGATCGCAAGGCGCAGCTTGAGGCTGCCTACAAAAATCAGCGCGAGCAGATCGAGCACCTTGAGGCATTCATTAGTCGCTTCCGCTATCAGGCGACCAAAGCCAAGCAGGTGCAGTCGCGCATCAAGGAGCTGGAAAAGATCGAGCGGATCGAAATTCCCGAAGAAGAGCCGGTCATCCACTTCAAATTTCCGCAGCCTGCGCCCTCCGGCCGCACCGTGGTGGAGGCCGATAGCCTTTCCAAGAGCTACGGCGACAAGCGCGTGCTCGAGCATGTGCGCTTCAACATTGAGCGGGGCGATCGGGTAGCGCTGGTCGGTGTGAACGGCGCGGGCAAATCGACGCTGATCAAGCTGATCACTGGCGTTGAGATGCCGACATCCGGCACCGTGAAGCTGGGCCACAATGTGGTGGCGGAGTACTTCGCGCAGGATCAGTACAAGGTGCTCGACCCTGAATCCCGCATGCTCGATGACATCAGCCGCGCCGCCATCAAGGTTCCGGAGAGCGAACTGCGCTCCCTGCTGGGGTGCTTCCTGTTTCGCGGTGACGACGTCTTCAAACCTCTCGGCGTGCTGAGCGGCGGCGAGCGCAACCGCTATGCGCTGGCGCGGATTCTCGTTTCACCATCGAACTTTCTGCTGCTCGACGAGCCCACCAATCACCTCGACATGCGCGCCAAAGATGTGCTGCTGGAGGCGATCGCCAACTTTTCCGGCACAGTGGTCTTCGTGTCCCACGACCGCTACTTCATCGACCGCCTCGCTACGCGCGTGCTCGAGGTGGAAGGCGGAACGGTGACGGCATACGAAGGGAATTACGAAGATTATTTGAGAAGGAAAGAGGCAGAGGCTTTCGGTGCAGTCATTGTCCCCGAGCCGTTGCCCGCCAGGAAAGCTGTGGATCCGGAGCGCGAACAATCGGCAGATGAGTCGAGCAGCAATGGCAATGTGCAGCCACAGCCTGCAAGGGAACGGTCGAAGCGTCTGAATCCCATCAAGCAAAAGCAGATGGAAGAGCGCTGCGCGTTTCTCGAAGAAGAAGTTCCGCGCATCGAAGCCGCCATCCAACACACCGAGCAGCAACTCGGGGTGTTCGTGTCGGCCGGTGAGACGCAGCGGCTCACCACTCTCCTGGGCGATCTGCGCGCGCAGCTCGAGTCTCTCACCGCCGAGTGGGAAGAATTGATGCTGCAGCTTGAGGAGCAGTCGGCCTAACTCGCGCTCCGCTCTGTCGCAAAATAGGCAAGCGCCAGCAGCGCCAGTCCGATTCCAATCCAAGAGGCCAGCGGCCATCCCCCGCGGTCGAAAGCCCATGCGCCGGCCGCGGAGCACGCAGCGCCGCCCGCAAAGAACGTTGCCATAAACAATCCGTTCAGTCGGCTGCGATATTCGGACCCAAGCGTGTAGATGGCGCGCTGCCCGATGATGAGACTCGACTGTACTCCGAAATCGAGCAGGATGGCCCCAATCGTAAGTAGCGCCACGGTCAGCGCGTTGGACGTATGCGGAATGCGAGTGACGCCGAATCCGCACAGCACCGCCCCCATCGCCACACCCGTTGCCGTGCGGCTGAAACCACGGTCAGCCAGCATGCCCGCCACCGGCGCGGCCAGCGCCCCGGCGACTCCCGCCATTGCGAACAACGCGATGCCTCGTTGCGTGAAATGAAGCGGCGGCGCAGCCAGCAGAAGAGGTGCTGTCGTCCAGAAGAGCGTGAATGCGCCGAAGAGAAGAGCTTGGTAGTATGCACGGCGGCGCAGCACGGGCGAGGTGCGGTACAGGTGGACCATCGAGCGTAGCATCTCCCCGTAGTGCTCACGCGCAGTAGGCCGGTGCGGCGGCAGCCTCAGTATCAGCGCCAGTCCCATCACAGTAATCAGTCCCGCTGCCAGATAGAAGACGGCCTGCCAGCCCCACAGGTCATCCACGAAGCTCGCCACAGGGCGCGACAGCATGATGCCGATGAGCAGTCCACTCATTACCTCGCCGACCACCTGTCCGCGCACCTCGATGGGCGCTAGATGCGCCGCATACGGCACGAGCACCTGTACTGCTGTGGAACTGATGCCTACCACCAGCGAGGCCGCGAGGAACTGCGCGGCGCTGCGCGAGGCTGCGCAAAACAGCAGCGCGACGACCCCGACCGCGACTGTAGAGAGCACCAGACGCCGGGTTTCGATCAGGTCGCCCAACGGCACAACAAAGAGCAGGCCCAGGCCATAGCCGATCTGCGTGAGCGTCACAATCAGCCCCGTAGCGCCGGTGCTGATTCCGAGCGCGTGGCCAATCGGCCCGGCGATCGGCTGCGCGTAATAGATATTCGCAACGATGAGGCCGCGCGGGAGAAGGCTTTTTGGATCGGCTGGTGCGGCTGGGGACAAAGAATTCTGCGGTGTCAGAGCGGCTTCCTCAAGGCAATCTTATCGAGCGCGCAGCGGCGTTCCTGCGCTCTGCTCCTGCTTGGATGCATCCGACACAGTCACGATGCGAGCGGGCTTCCCGCGATATATTTCCTTGCCAATCATGGATAATTGAATCAAGATGGCCCTTTTGTGGAACCCTGAAAGTTGGTCGCAGCGTCTGGCGGAGTTGGAAGCCCGCTCGGGAGAATTGAAGGAAGCACCCCTGCGCCGCGACGTGCGCTCGCTCGGCATGTTGCTGGGCGAGGTGCTGCGCGAGCAGGCCGGCGAAGAACTCTTCAAACAGGTTGAAGCGCTGCGGCAGGGAACCATTCGCCGCCGCGACGCCGAGTCGCGCAGCGATGCGCAAGAAGCGGCCAAGCACGAGGCGGCGGCGTTGGCGCTGCTGCATTCGCTGCCCGTGGACCGCGCCGTACTGCTCACGCGGGCCTTCGCGTTCTACTTCGAACTCATCAATCTGGCGGAAACCAACCACCGCAAGCGGCGCAGGCTGGCCCTGCAATTGACGGGCGATGCGGCCCGCCAGCGCGGCTCGCTTGCCGGTACGCTCCTGGCCATGAAGCGCGTGGGCATTACGGCAGACGAAGCGCTGGACTGGCTGCAGCGCGTCCTCATTGTGCCTGTTTTTACCGCCCACCCCACGGAAGTGGCGCGGCGGTCCGTGATGTTCAAGCGGCGGCGCATCGGCGAGTTTCTCGCTGCCCTCGATCGCATTCCGGTGCCGGAGCAGGAACTTGCCCGCCTCGAAGAGGCCATTCGCGCCGAGATCACAAATCTCTGGCAGACCGATGAGGTCCGGTCTCAGCGGCCCACCGTATACGACGAAGTGAAGATGGGTCTCGACTACTACGATGTAGCCATCTTTGCCACGCTTCCGGCGTTATATCGCGAAATCGCCCAGGCGCTCCGCGAAGCATACCGCCTCGAAATCGAGGCGCACGATTTGCCCCAGGTGCTGCGCTTCGGCTCTTGGATCGGCGGCGACCGCGATGGCAACCCCTTCGTTACGCCCCAGGTCACGCGCGACACCATTCAGCTCGCGCGCGGCCATCTGCTGCTCTTCTATCAAAACCGCTTGGAATCGATACTCGACCTTCTGACGTCGAGCGCCCAGCAGGTGGGCGTGAGCGATGCGCTCATGGCGAAGCTCAAGACCTATGTGGCGCACGTGCACACGCCGGAGGCGCAAGTCTTCGGCGAGCAGTATCAGTTCGAGTACTACCGCCGCTTCATCATCTGCGTAAAGGCGCGCGTCCAGCAGACCATGACCGCGGGCACCCCGGCCAGCACGGCCGGCAAGGCGCTGCCGGTCTCCACGTTCATCTTGCGCAAGGGACATGAGGCCCTGGAGCAGGCGCTGCCCGGCTACGCATCCGCGGATGAATTCATTGCCGATCTTGAGTTGCTGCGAACATCTCTGCTTCAGAATCGTGGAGAGCGCATCGCACACAGCCTCGTTGATCCGCTGTTGCTCCAGGTACGCACCTTCCGGCTGCATCTGCATACACTCGATATCCGCCAGCATGCCCGCATTCATGCCCAGGCGCTGAAAGAGGCAATCGCGGACACGATCGCCGAGAACCTGCCGGCCCAGATGTCCCCCGAGAGCATGAGCGTGCTGGAGACGTTGCATGTGGTTGCGCAGGTAAAGAACGGTTGTTCGCCTGAGGTCATCCGGCAGTACGTCATCAGTGGCGCGTCCTCCGTGGACGATGTCCTGGCGGTTGTGCGGCTGGCTCGGCTGGGTGGCGTCAAAGTGGAAGGCGGCGAACGCGACCCGGGTATGATGCCGGTGCCGCTGTTCGAGTCCATCGATGACCTGCGGCGCGCGCCGGAGATCTGCCGCGAATTGTGGAGCCGCAGCGACTATCGCAAACTGCTTGATTCATGGGGTAACTGGCAGGAGGTCATGCTGGGCTACTCCGACTCGAATAAAGATGGCGGCATGCTTACCAGCACCTGGGAGATCTTCCGCGCTCATCGCGACCTGCACACCGTGGCCCGCGAGTGCGGCGTCAAGCTGCGGCTCTTCCACGGACGCGGCGGCACAGTCGGACGCGGCGGCGGTCCCACGCATCGCGCCATCTTTGCGCAGCCCATGGATTCGTTTGAAGGGCAGTTTCGCATCACGGAACAGGGCGAGGTGCTCAACTTCAAGTACGCCGATGAAGTGCTGGCGGAGCGCAATCTGGAGCTGATGATTGCCGCTTCGCTCGATGCTCTGGCCCGCCCGAATGCGCGCGATCCTCAGGGGCACTTCACAGGAGTGCTCAAGCCGGAATGGGAAAAGGTTCTCGACGAGCTTTCCGAGATTTCATTCGGCTTCTATCGCCAGAACATTCTCGACAACCCCGACGTGATCACGTACTTCGAGCAGTCCACGCCCGTCGGAGAACTGGAGCAGGCGAAGATCGGCTCGCGTCCCTCGCGCCGCAAGGCATCGCGCAACATCGGCGATCTCCGCGCCATTCCATGGGTCTTTGGCTGGACGCAGTCCCGGCTGCTCGTTCCGGCCTGGTTCGGCGTGGGCCATGCTTTCTCCGGGCTCATTCAAAAGCCCGAGGGGCTGGCGCTGCTCAAAGAGATGGCGCAAGAGTTCCCGCTCTTCATCGATCTCGTGCGTAACGTGGAGATGGCCCTGGGCAAAGCGGATCTGGGCACGGCGCGCCTGTACGCCACCCTCGTGGAAGATCCCGAGTTGCGCGAGCGCGTCTACAGCATGCTCGAAGAGGAGTTCCATCGCACGGTGCGTGCGGTGTTGGCCATCACCGGCCAGAAGGAATTGCTCGAAGGCAATCCGGTGCTGGCGCGCTCCATCCGGCTGCGCAACCCCTACGTCGACCCCATGCACCTCATCCAGGTGGACATGCTGCGCCGCAAGCGCGCCGGCGAAAATACAGCGCCGGTCAATCGCGCCATCGCGGCCACCATCAGCGGCATCGCGGCCGGTCTCCGCAACACCGGCTGATACACATCACCGCTGGCGCTTGTGCTTCGCCGCCTGCCTTGGCCAATACTGGAACTCATCGGCGAAGAGCTCTCCGGTCAGGTCGCCTGCGCGCGAAACCATGCGCGCCTGCGCGTCGGCGATCGCCCGGTTGTAGATGGCGGGGCCAATCTCCTCGACGAAAAAGTCGAGCATCTGTCCCGCCGCCAGGTTGCCGATCGCCTCAAAATTCTGCTCAAAGTAGTGCTGGATGGACGCGATCGCCTGCGCGCGCGCGTCCTTGCTCAGTTCGATTTCGGCCATGCGCCTGCCTCTCGTCCAAAGCTTACATGGCGCTTTCGCTTGCATCCTCCGCCCCTGGAGGACTAGGCTATAGCCATGCATCGATGTCGCTAACACCGGCCTGGTGAGAGCTCCGATGCCGGCGTGCGCTTGAATGCGCGCGCCCCTTCCCGCCTGACAGCTCCACCACCACTCTCACCTTTTCAATCAAAACTTCGGGATCTTCCCCGATGAAGGAGATGACATGGCGCGTATTGCCGCGAATGTGACTGAGTTGATTGGGCGCACCCCGCTGGTGCGGCTGAATCGTGTGGCAGCAGGCCTGCCTGGAACCGTAGCCGTCAAGCTGGAGAGCCGCAACCCCGCCGCCAGCGTGAAAGACCGCATCGGGTTTGCCATGATCGACGCCGCCGAGAAGGCCGGCAAAATCAAGCCCGGCGAAACGGTGCTCATCGAGCCCACCAGCGGCAACACCGGCATTGCGCTCGCTTTTGTCGCGGCGGTCAAGGGGTATCGCATCATCCTGGTCATGCCGGAGACCATGAGCCTTGAGCGGCGCGTCGCGCTGCGCGCATTTGGCGCGGAGATCGTGCTGACCCCCGGACCCAACGGCATGAAGGGCGCCATCGCCAAGGCGCAGGAGATTCTTGCGGGCACGCCGAATGGCTACATCCTGCAGCAATTCGACAACCCCGCCAATCCTGCCATCCACGAAGCGACAACCGGCCCCGAAATCTGGGAAGATACCGACGGCAAGGTGGACATCCTCATCTCCGGCGTGGGCACCGGTGGCACCATTAGCGGCGTCTCCAAATACATCAAGCCGAAAAAGCCCGAGTTCAAAGCCATTGCGGTCGAGCCCACGGACAGCGCGGTCATGAGCGGCGGTAAGCCTGGCCCGCACAAGATTCAGGGCCTCGGCGCCGGCTTTATCCCCAGCATCCTCGACATGAAGCTGGTGGATGAAGTGGTGCAGGTCACAAACGACGAGTCCATCGAGATGGCGCGTCGTCTACCCCGCGAGGAAGGTCTCTTCGTGGGCATCTCGTCGGGCGCGGCCGTGGCTGCGGCGCTCAAGGTGGCAGCGCGGCCTGAGAGCAAAGGCAAACTGATCGTCGCGGTTCTTCCCGACTTCGGCGAGCGCTATCTCTCCAGCGTGCTCTTCGATTCGCTCCGCCAGGAAGCGCTGGCACTGCCCACGCAACCCGTAACGGTGTAAACTCCACCGGAAAGTGCGACCATGTTCGACCGGATACGTGAAGACATTCAATCGGTGCTGGAGCGCGACCCCGCGGCGCGCTCCACGCTCGAGGTCTTGACGTGCTATCCGGGCCTGTGGGCGGTGTGGTTCCATCGCGTCTCGCACCGCCTGTGGAAGTCGCATCTGCGTCTTCTCGCTCGCATGCTCTCGCAGGTCGCGCGCTTTCTCACTGGCGTGGACATTCATCCCGGAGCTCTGCTCGGCCGCCGCCTCTTTATCGATCACGCCACCGGTGTCGTAATCGGCGAGACAACGATCGTCGGCAGCGACGTCACGCTCTACCAGGGCGTGACGCTGGGCGGAACCGGCAAGCAGCACGGCAAGCGCCATCCAACCATCTGCGACAACGTCTTCATTGGAAACAACGCCAACGTCCTCGGCAACATCACCGTCGGCCAGAACTCGCGCGTGGGTGCAGGATCCGTCGTGCTAACCGACGTTCCGCCAAACTCCACCGTCGTCGGCGTGCCCGCGCACATCGTCTACCGCAATGGCCAGCGCGTGCTCATTACCAATCCTCACGACATCAAAGACCCGCTCTCCGATGCTCTGATTGCACTGGCCAGCCGTGTGGACGAGTTAGAAGAGAGGCTGGGCACGGAGCGGCCCAAGGCCGAGCCATTCGCGCATGAAGAGGCGGATCGGACCGCCTATCGCGAAGAGTTGAAGATGGCGGAGTTTGTATCGATGGGCGAGGGAATCTGAAGCTGCACTTGGCCAGCCGGCCTCCATTTCCAGTGCTAGAGTGAAAGCAAGTCTTCACTCCTGCCGTGGGGTTTTGCGTTGTTCTCCGCTCTTCGCTCGTTTGCCGCACTTGCCTTGGCGCTTCCTGTCCTTGCCCATGCGGCCTCGCATGTGCAGCCCGTTCCTGTTCCCCAGCAGATGCGCTCCAGCGCGTTCACCGTGAAAGTGGACGGCAAGCCGGTCGACGTTGCCCACGCGGCCGCCAACTACGACTTCGTGAACTTCGACGTCACCGGCCCGGTCACGGTCGAGATCACTGCCGCGGAACCGGGCTTCTGGGATCGCGGCGTGGACATCGAGCCCTGGCGCCTGGGGATTCGTCCCGTGCGCGACGGCCAGACCATACGGTTCCCCCTCGCCGGTCCGGCGAAGCTCTCCATCTCGCGGCCCTTCGACTTTCTCAATCGCGCAAAGATGCTGTTTCTCTTTGCCGGAACGCCGCCCGCGCCGCCGCCGCATGGCGCCAACGTGCACGTCTATGCGCCGGGCGTTTACAAACAGAGTCTGAATCCCAAGGAGGGCGATGTCCTCTATCTCGCGCCGGGCGCCTACTTCTTCGGCAGCCTGAACCTGTGGCGCGTGGACCATGTAAAAGTTCTGGGCCGCGGCACAATCGTGTATGACGGTCCGCAGAATCCCGATACCGACGAGGGCTGGATGCAGAAGCCCGACTGGCACTGCATCGACTCGCTCGACGCGCACGACGTCGAGGTAGACGGCGTAACCTGCATCCTGCGCTCGCGCACCTGGTCCATCCAGATGAAAGACTCCAGCGGATTCACCTTTGACGATCTGCGCGTGGTCGGCGGCAATCCCGGCAACGCCAACCAGGACGGCATGGACTGGCTCGGGTCGAGCGACGGCATTGTGCGCGACTCATTCTTTCGCGCCTCCGACGACGTCATCGCGCTGATGGGTAACTGGGATGGATACACCGAGGAGGACCTGAAGCGTCCGGGGCGCGATGTGCACGACATCGTAGTCGAAAACAGCGAGTTATCCACCAGCATCTCCAACATCGTTCGCGCGGGCTGGCCCCAAAAGACCTTCAACTCGCGCAACTTCGTCCTGCGCAACTCCGATGTCTTGCACGCAGGAATCGGCGCCTGCGGGCAGCAGTTCGGAATCCTCGGCTTCTGGGGAGCGGATGGAGCCTATGGCGATCACTTCAGTTACCTCTTCGAAAACCTGTTCCTCGACAACTGGTATTCGCTCTTCCAGATCGAACAGCGAAAGCCATCGTTGCACGGCTTCACGTTTCGCAACATCTGGGCGCTCGATCAGCCGCCGCTGGTCGGCTCCTCGCTGGACGGCAACGTAACTGGAGTCGTCCTGGATAACGTGAAGTACGGCCAAAAGCTGGTCGCCAACGACGCCGAAGTGCCGCTATCGACGACGGGAGGAGCGGCTCCGGCGAAGTATGCGCAGACGAATCCAATCGTCGCGGCATTCACCGTGGGCCCGCCCATTATCAGCGTCGGAGACAAGGTGACGTTTACCGCACGCCCCGCTCGCGGCGCAAAATTCACCTGGCTCTTCGGCGATGGTGCCCAGGCGCACGGTCGCCGCGTCACCCACAGGTTTACTGACGCCCTCGGAACCAACCTCGACGGCAAGAACGGGGCGGCCCGGTTCCGCGTCCTACTCAAAGCGGAAGACAACCAGGGCCACCAGGATTGGGCAGCCCAAGGTCTGGTAGCCGTATCGCATTGGATGCATCCCGTGCAGCCGCCCCTCCAGCTCACGCAGGGATTGAGCTTCGAGATCTTTCCCGGTAGTTGGACCTCGCTTCCGGACTTCACCTCGCTGGAAGCAGTGCTCGCGGGCGAAGCTCCAAATCTAAACGCCAGCGCACAGGGATTCACGAAGTACGGTGTCACGTGGGACGGCTTCATCAACATCCCTGTCGACGGTGGTTACACCTTCCACCTGCTGGATCGCGATGGCGCGCGCGTCGTCATCGACGGCGTGGAGGTGGCGCGCACCGGAGCCCCCTTCGCTCAAGTCTGCGGTTCGCCCGGCAACGCCATGCGCTACGATCGCGGTTCCCTCGGACTGCGTGCGGGCCTGCACAGCCTCCATGTCGAAGAACTGCACGTGGCCAGCCAGGGCCCACCGCGTCTGCTCTGGGAAGGCCCCGGCCTGCCGCTCACCGACGTGCCGGCAGCGGCATTCCAGCATCCGCGTGAGGACTACGTGCGCGGCGATTAATACGGCTTGCAGCGATACGGCTGATTTATGCTGGGTCGCAGCATGATTCGCCCCATCGTCTTTGCTCTCCTCGTCTCACTCAGCCTGGCACCCTCGACAACCTTGGCGGCGCAGCAGCAGCCTCTTGTGCCTGATTGGCGCAGTGAGCAGCCGGTCCGAGCCACGCATGGCATGGTTGTGAGCATCCACCACCTCGCGTCGGATGCCGGGCTGGAGATGCTGCGCGCCGGCGGCAACGCAGTGGATGCAGCCGTCGCAACGGGCTTTGCCCTGGCCGTCGTTCATCCTGCCGCGGGAAATCTGGGCGGCGGTGGTTTCCTCCTCCTGCGCATGCACAACGCCCGGAGCACGTTCATCGACTTTCGCGAGAAGGCGCCTCTGGCCGCGACCGAAACGATGTATCAGGATGCGCACGGGAACGTGATTCCGGACGCCAGCGTGACCGGGTATCGCGCCATCGGAGTCCCGGGTTCCGTTGCCGGGCTCGTCTACGCGGAACACAAGTACGGCATGCTCGGCTTGCGGCGCGTAATGGCGCCCGCCATCCACCTGGCAAAGGATGGATTTGAATTGACGGCCGAAGAGGCCGGCGAACTGCACGATTCCACCCTGACCGAGTTCCCCGATTCCAGGCGCATCTTTCAACGCAACGGAGACTTCTACAAAACGGGCGAAGTATTTCGCCAGCCGGAACTCGCACGCACGCTCCAGCGCATCGCCGCCAATCCTGACGACTTGTATCGCGGCGCAATGGCAAAGGAGCTTGTCGCCGATCTGAAAAAGGGCGGCGCTCGTATCACGCTCAAAGACCTCGCGGAATATCGCGTGGAGGAGCGCAAGCCCATCATCGGCACATTCCATAACTACACAATCATCAGCGCGCCCCCGCCGTCCTCCGGTGGCATCGTCCTCGTGACGGCGCTCAATATCCTCGAAGGCTTCGACCTGAAGAAGCTCAGCGACCGCTCGCCGCAGTCGATGCACCTGATCGTGGAGGCATACAGGCGTGCCTTCATGGATCGCGCACAGTACATGGGCGACCCCGATTACAACCCCATGCCCGTCGCGCAGATGATCTCAAAGAAGTATGCTGCGGCATGGCGGCAAAGCATTGATCCATTCAAGGCCACACCCAGCGCGACTCTGCAGCGGCCCTCAGGATTTCTGCCGCCTCCGCCGAAGACTGCAGGAACCTACAGGGAATCGAACCAAACGACGCACTACTCCGTCGTGGATAGCCACGGCAACGCAGTCTCCGTGACCACAACCCTGAACAACAGCTTCGGCTCGGGCGTGACCGCGGGTTCCCTTGGATTTCTACTCAACGATGAGATGGACGACTTCGCCGCCAAGGTCGGCACACCCAACATGTACGGCCTCATCCAGGGTCCGGCGGATGCCATCGCTCCAGGCAAGCGCCCGCTGAGCGCCATGACGCCGACCATCGTGCTGGAGAATGGCAGGCTCCGCTACGTGCTGGGCTCGCCCGGCGGCCCCCGCATCATCACCACCGTCGCGAATATCTTTCTTTCAGCGGCGGAGTACGGATTGAATATTCAGCAGGCCGTGGATGCGCCACGCTTCCATCACCAGTACCTGCCAGACACGCTGTATCTCGAACCAGGATTTCCCGACGCCACAATTGAGGCGCTAAAGAAGCGCGGCTATCGAGTATCGATTGGCCGCCACGGATGGTCCAACGGCGAGTGCATCGCCGTAGACCCCGATACCGGCGAACTCACCGCCGGCCAGGACCACCGCAGCCACTACGGAAAAGCGGCCGCGTATTGAGCAGCTGGGCCCGACTACGTGGCTGCAGGCGAAGTCGCCGGAGAGTAGAAGCTGCCGCCCGAACCCGCTTCACTGCGCCGCGAGAGGGTTCTGAACAGCCCCGGCAGCAAGTCCGGCAGCGTCCTTCGCCATCGCTGTGGGCATGCCGCAGTACTCCACGGTCACCACGGTGACATCGTCCTTCTGCCCAAACTTCCGCGCCGCCTCGGCGATGCTTGCCGCCGAACCGCCGCTCAAGGCACGCGCCCGCTCAAAGCCGAGCAGTTCTCCCGACCGCGTCTGCGCCTCCACCACGCCATCGGAGAGGAACGTCAGCCGGTCGCCCGATCGCAGTGCCACGGTCATGACCTCGTAATGTGCGCCGGGCACAATGCCCAGCGGTAAAGAGGCCGCGCCGTCGATCTCGTTGCCATTGAGATACGGCGGCAGGTGGCCGGCGTTGGCCATGGTAAGCACCCCGTCTGCGCTCAGGTGTGCGGCCAGACAAGTCACGAATCCGCCTTGTGCCCGCCCCACCATATGATCGTTCAGCGATGCCAACATCTGCGCTGGATTGCTCCCGTGCGCGGCTTCGGCCCGAATTGCGCCAACCAGAACCGACACGATCAGCGCGGCAGGCAATCCCTTGCCGCTCACGTCCCCCACCACAATGAGGATGCCGCCGCTGCCATCGCCAATCTGCTGGAAGAAATCGCCGCCCACCTCATCTGCGGGCTGGTAGATGCTGTCCACGCGATAGGCGGGGCACTGATCGAGATCGTCGGGGAGCAGCATCTGCTGCACTTCGCGCGCCGCCTCGAACTCTTGCGCCATGCGCTCTTCTCCTTTTCGGGCGAGCGCGAATCGCCGGATAAGGAACACCAGAAGAGCGAGAACAAAGATCAGGTGGAACACTGTGCCAAGCTGCAGTCGGAACGGCGGCAGCGGCAACTCAATCTCCAGCACGCGCGGCAAGTGATTCCACCCCGCCTCGGCCAGCACAATCGCAATGTTATCCGCAAAGTAAAAGCCGATATCCAAGAGCGCGGGAATCAACAGAAGCCGCGCGTCGGTATTGCCCCGGATCGCGCAGCGCAGCAACGTCCACAGAATCCAGAACACCGCGGGAAGAAGCAGTAGGATTTGAAGCGTCGCGGAACTGGCCGGCGATCCCCATCCCAGCGCATAAAAGATGGCGGCCGGCGGGCTCGCCATCGCAAGAGCCTGAACAACTCGTCCCACCGTACCGCGCGGGCTCGCCAGTACCCGCGAAAACAGCAGCAGCAGAGAGCAGATGATCGTCGCCGTCAGGCAGGCATCCAGGAAGTCGTTGAACGCAATCGGCATCCAATAGAACACCTGTTCTCCGATAGCCAGAACATTCGTTCCGCAAAGCGCCAGCATCGCCGCTGCAAACCAAAGGTATTCGCGTTCCGCCGGCCGCATCACAAACAGGCACAGGATTGCGATCCCGACGATCCCCGTCACCAGGCTGAACGAATAGGAATCCACGAAAACCGTGTTGCGCTGCGTCTCCCGGTGTCGCTTTTCCATGCGCAGCAGCCCGGGATCGCCCGCCAGATTGCCGCCCACCAGCGGACCGCCGCCGATGTAGTCGCGCCACACGGGCGCATTCCACATGCGCAGCGCTACATGGAGAGTGCGGATCGCGGGAGCGGTCTGCGCCGTGAGCGGAAACAGATGATAGCTGTACTCTTCGGAGGGCAATCTTGCCGGCGGCATCGGTCCGCGGCCGCCAACCAGCACGCCATCTACATATACCTGGTAGGAAGTGAACATGGGCGCAAGCAGCAGCGACGTGGGCCTTTCACCGGCGGGGATGGTGACGTTGAAGCGATACCAGGCAAATCCGCCCAGCCCGGCATAGCCCTGCGCGGACCACGGCTCATCGCTGCGGATCGAAACCCAGCGGGCATCGTCGAATCCCGGCTCCGCCCACGCAAACCGCCCGTTTACCTCCGGCGAGTCGCCCGGTTGAAACCGCCACATTCCATCCAGCGAAACCAGCGCTTCGCGGCCGCGATCCAGGTCGAAGGTCTGGCACCACGCCGCCGCGCCGCAACTCACCAGAATGAATGCGACAACACAGCGGAGGGCAACGCCGATACGCATCGTTTAAGTCCTTGGGGTACGGGGAGAGAAAAGCGTGCTTCGATGCTAACCCAAAGCGGTGAGGATGGGGCCGCCATTTTATTGGGGCGGAGATGTGCGGACACAGGTAGAGTAATCAGTATGAAACCCTCGGCCCCCTGGTCTGCTTCTCTGCTGTTGTTCTTTGCCGCTCTCGCAACCTCCCTTTCGTTCGCACAAACTGCTCCCGCATCTCACGACCAGCAGGCCACCGCCGCCCCGCCCCAACTGGCGATCCTCGATACCGACATCGGCGACGACATCGATGACGCGTTTGCGCTGGCACTCGTTCTGCGCAGCCCGGAGATCAAGCTGCTCGGCATCACGACAACGTACGCCGATACGGAACTGCGGGCACGCCTCGTCGATCGCTACCTGGCGGCCGTCGGGCGCAGCGAGATTCCAGTGGCCGCAGGCCGCATCACGCCGCATGCGAACATCTTCACCCAGGCTGCATACGCCAACCGCCAGCCGGATCATCTCCACCCGGATGCGGTGAAGTTCTTGCTGGAGCAGATCAAGGCCCACCCAGGCCAGATCACCCTCATCGAGATCGGCCCCATGGTCAACGTGCAGGACGCCTATGCCCGCGATCCCGAGACATTCCGCAAGCTCAAGCGGGTTGTCCTTATGGGCGGCAGCATCTACCGCGGCTACGGCCCTTCTGCGGCGAAGCCGACGCCGCCGGAGCCGGAGTGGAATATCGTGCGCGATCCCGCAGGGGCACAGGCGCTGCTGGCTTCGGGCGTGCCGGTCTACATGCTGCCGCTCGATTCCACCCAGATCCATCTCCACTCCGCCGACCGCGAGCGCATCTTCAGCTTTGGTTCGTTCCTCACTGACCAACTCACGCTGCTCTACCATCAGTGGGCAGCTCACAACGACCAAAGCACGCGCACGCCCACGCTGTACGATCCCGTGGCAGCCGCTTACGCCGTCCGTCCCGATCTATGCCCCATGACGCCCCTGCACATCGAGATCGACGACAAAGGATTTACTCGGCCGGGGCCTGGAAAGCCCAACGTCCATGCCTGCCTCAAGTCCGATGAGAACGCATTTCTGGCTTTCTATCTCAATCGTGTAGCCCATTGATCTCGCTCGATTTCTTGGCCGAACCGCCTGCTGTGTCGGGCGTCACGTCCAACTGCCCACTCCATGGCCACAATGTTTGCGCGCGCGTCTGCTGCCGGTACAAGCTCGCGGGCGAGGCCATTGTGGGAGGAAATCATGCGCAAGATTCTGGCTTTCAGTGGTTTCATCATTCCGGCTTTGGCGGTTTTGGTCGGCTGCAGCTCCGCGCCGGACCTGACCCGGGAAACCGCACGTACCCTGGTTCAGGCCCACTACGACAGCAAGGCGCCAGTTCCCATCGTCATCATGGTCAATCGAACCGGGCTGAAGCAGGGCATCGACGCTAAGTACTGGAAGCTCACCAAGGTGTACCCCAACAACAGTTGGGCCGACTACACGCTCACGCCGGACGGCAAAAAGGCGCTGGCGCTGCAATCGGGCGGCGAGGTCATCCAATGGCGTCCCGATCAGAACGGATTCGCCCACTTCTTCATTGCCACGTCCGCCACCACGCACCCGCGAGTTCTCAATGTCGAGCAGATCGAGGCCGACGTCATCCCCAACGTCTCCAAGGCCAAAAGCGCCTGGTACACGGAGAATGCGAACTTCACTGGTGTGCCGAAGCCGTTGCAGGACATCGCGCTTAATCCGGGCAATACCAACACCTTCAGCACGCGCCGACAGGCGGAGTTCGCCCTCGAAGCAGGCGTGTGGAAGGTGTACCGGATTCATTGAGCGCCGGTTGCCGCATTCTTCATTCGGTTCATCCCGGGCAACTGCGAACTGGACGAGAGAAGAAACTCCTTTCTATGAAACTGCGAGGAGAGTAGCATCTCCGCATACTCTTCCCTGGGGTGGTCATCCGTGAGTCATAGAGGTTGGATAGATGGAATGCGCCGCTGGCTGGTTCCTCCCATCATCGGAATCAGCTTCGGTTTCCTGGCGGGCTGCAGCATGGGCGCTGCGAACTCTGGCAACGGCGGGAGTGGTGGGGGCGGAAATAGCGGCAATCCCACCACAGTGACATTCAAGGTGACGTCCGTCACGCCCACGGCAGTGGCCACACAAATCGGGACCGGGTCGTTCTCGGCGGCCAGCGTTGCCTCAGGCACCCTGACCCTCTCCATCCCAAGTGGAACCAACAACTTTGCGGTGGCCTATGCCTGCCCGGCTGCGACGGCTACAGTCGGCAATTTGCAAATTTCGGCGGTCATGGAGAACGTGGTGGAGGCCACCACCGCCGACGGGACGTCGTTCGACCTGTACTGCTCGCCCACGACGGCGTCCGCGAATACAGGGATTCTGACGGGGAGCGTGGACGCCAGCGCCATCAGCGGTGCCAACTATGTGGGCGTGGCCGCGGGCGGGGGCAACATGGGCAACCAGTATTTCCTGTCCGGCGCCTCGGCGAGCTTCAGCAAGTCCATGCCGGCCGGATCGGATCGAGTGGCGGTAGGTGCTTACGTCGAAACCGCCGGCAACCAGCTGGGTGCGAACACGTCATTGACGCTGGCTGCGGTGCGGAACTTCGATGGCATTCCCGTGCCGGGCAGCCTGAACGGCGGAAATACGGTTGTCCTGGGCGCGGCGGACGCCGTCACGGTGCAGCCAATCACCTATAAGAACGTGCCCAGCGGGTATATGGCGCCGACAACCTATGCCTCCTATAGCTGGAGCAGTGGAGGCGGGTTCCAGCTGACAAACAACGCTGGAAATCAGTATCCGGCGGTGCCGGCGGGCGCGGCGCAGAGCGGCGACGTCTACTTCTTTTCATCCATGTGCCAGAGCTCAACCGGGCTTCCCCTCCAAACCAGCAACGTTGAGACCTGGATGGGGACGGGTGGGCCGCTTACGGTGACATTTCCGGCTGCCTGGGCGTACACGGGCCCCACCCCCGCGGCCGCTCCCGTGTTCTCCATGGCGTATGCCGGATTCGCAGGGAGCGGCAACGTCTACTACGGCGGCAACCTGAGCTGGCAGGCGGGGCAGAACGCAAGCTACACCCGGAGCGTGGTTGCGACCGCTGGCTACCTGAACGGGTCAACAACGCTGGCGATGCCGGATCTCTCTGCAGTGCAAGGATTTGTCGCTCCGCCGGCATCGGGCACAAGCGTCTTTTGGACGGCGCTGATCGGCCAGACCAGCTACCCCGTACTGCAGTCAAATCCCACCAGCGGGACGGCATCCATTGTCTCGAGTTCGGGGACCTTTACGGTGCCGTAAGTCGAGTTCTTCCGGCGGGTCGCCCATAAAAATCGCGCCAAAGTCGGAGTCGTTGACCCATTGCCGAAATCTTGGTATTGTTAGAAGGTTCCGCAAGAACGTCTATTTCCCTGTCTCGTGAGGGAAAAGATGTAGGGGTAACCGGCCGCAAAGGGAAGATTCGATGCGACTAGGCTCAATCCCGGGCCAGCAGATTTCAGAGCTGGCCAGACAGGTCCCGGAGTCGCTCTTCTCTTGCAAGGGCAGGGACAAAGTCGATTGCATGCAAATGTGAACCGGGCGAAATCACTCGGGGAGCATGCAGATCGCTGAAATCGCTACGGCGCTCGCGCGTTCTTCACCTGGAAGGGCTATGCGAGCCGGGATTGCGAAACGGAGTTGGCCCCGAAAATGGGCGCACAGCCACCGTCGCAGTTCTCGTCTGAGATGGGAAGAAGGCAGACGCGAAGCAGCTAAAGGGCTTCTGTGCGCTGTTGGAGTGAATTCGCTCCTCCAAAGCCACGACAGCCCGAAGGGTGCGCTTGCGGCTGTTTGAAAAGGTTTTGGGGTAAGGAGTTTCGGTTTGCCTACATTCAACCAGTTGGTTCGCAAGGGGCGCACGGCCCCCCGTTACAAGACGGCCTCGCCGGCACTGCAGGCCTCGCCGCAGCGGCGCGGCGTTTGCACCCGCGTATACACCCAGACGCCCAAGAAGCCGAACTCGGCGCTGCGCAAGGTGGCCCGCGTGCGGTTGACCAACGGCATTGAGGTGACGACCTATATCCCCGGCATCGGCCACAACCTCCAGGAGCACTCGATTGTGCTCATCCGCGGCGGCCGTGTGAAGGACCTGCCGGGCGTTCGCTATCACGTGGTGCGCGGCACGCTCGACTCGGTCGGCGTGGCCAACCGCAAGCAGAGCCGCTCGAAGTACGGTGCCAAGCGCGCCAAGGGCGGAGCAGCCGCACCGGCGAAGGGCAAGAAGTAGTACTCGGTTCGGGCTTGATTTTGGTTGAGTTCGGTGGAGCGGTTCCCGGACGGGCTATGGAGCCGGGACTGGGGCAGTAGAAGCAGCGCGGAAGCGCAAGAAGGTTTTGAGGAACTATGCCGAGAAAAGGGCACATTTCGAAGCGGGAAGTCGCGCCGGACCCGGTCTACGGGTCGGAGCTTGTCACCAAGTTTGTGAACTCCATGATGTGGGGCGGCAAGAAGTCGACCGCGCAAGGCATCTTCTACCAGGCCATGAAGAACCTGGAAGAGAAGGGCGGCGGCGACGATGCGCTCAAGCTCTTCAAGAAGGCCGTCGAAAACGTCAAGCCTCTGCTGGAAGTCAAGACCCGCCGCGTGGGTGGCGCCAACTATCAGGTTCCGATCGAAGTCAATCCCGATCGCCGCACCTCGCTCGCCATCCGCTGGCTCATCAGCTATGGCCGCGCCCGCGGTGAAAAGGGCATGGTCGACAAGCTGACCAACGAGCTGCTGGATGCGGCGAACGGGCGCGGCGCCGCCATGAAGAAGAAGGAAGACGTGCACCGCATGGCGGAAGCGAACCGCGCGTTCGCGCACTACCGCTGGTAAGGATTTAGCCGCCAGCTTCTAGCTCCTAGCTACTAGCTGTAATGGCGGCCGGTTTCGGGATCGCAATGGGCGATCCTTCAAAGTCAAGCTGGAAGCTAGCGGCTAGGGGCTAGTTTCCAGGAAGCAACCGCGGGCTTCCCCGCTCGCAAGGATTTAATACTGTGGCTCGCACTATACCTCTGAATCGTTGCCGGAACATCGGTATCATGGCGCACATTGACGCCGGCAAGACGACAGCGACAGAGCGCATCCTGTTCTACACGGGCATCACGCACCGCATCGGCGAAGTGCACGAAGGCACCGCCACCATGGACTACATGGAGCAGGAGCAGGAGCGCGGCATCACCATCACCTCTGCCGCCACCACCTGCATGTGGCAGAACGTGCGCGTCAACATCATCGATACCCCCGGCCACGTGGACTTCACCGCTGAGGTGGAGCGTTCGCTGCGTGTTCTCGACGGCGCGGTCGCGGTGTTCGACTCGGTCAGCGGCGTGCAGCCCCAGACCGAGACGGTGTGGCGTCAGGGCGACAAGTACAAGGTTCCGCGTATCTGCTTCGTCAACAAGATGGACAAGAACGGCGCGGACTTCGAGCACGTCATCGACACCATCCGCAAGCGTCTCGGGGCGCGCCCGGTTGCGCTGCAGATTCCCATCGGCGCCGAAGCCAACTTCAAGGGTGTCGTCGACCTCATCGAGATGAAGGCCATCCTGTGGCACGACGAGACCATGGGCGCCAAATACTCGGTCGAAGAGATTCCCGCCGACCTGCAGAAGAAGGCGGAAGCCTTCCGCATGCAGCTCATCGAGATCATCGCCGAGACCGACGATGTTCTGCTGGAAAAGTTCCTCGAAGGCGAAACGCCCAGCAAGGAAGAGCTGAAGAAGGGCATCCGCCAGGCCACCATCGATCTGAAGGTCTTCCCGGTCATCTGCGGTTCGGCCTTCAAGAACAAAGGTGTCCAGACGCTGCTCGATGCGGTCGTCGATTATCTGCCCTCCCCGCTCGACAAGCCTCCGGTGGAAGGCATCAATCCCTCGCATCCCGATGAGAAGCTGCTCCGCAAGGTGGAAGACGGCGAGCCGATGTCGGCCCTGGTCTTCAAGCTGATCAACGATCCTTACGGCAAGCTCTCGTTCATCCGCGTTTACTCCGGCTCGCTCAAGACCGGCGACACCATCCTCAATCCGCGTACCGGTAAAACAGAGCGCGTGGGCCGCCTGGTGAAGATGCACGCCAACAAGCGTGAGGACATCACCGAGGTTCTCGCCGGCGATATCTGCGCCTGCGTGGGCCTCAAGGATCTGAAGACGGGCGACACCCTCTCCGATCCGCAGCACCCCATCGCCCTCGGCGCCATCACCTTCCCTGAGCCTGTGATCTCCGTGGCCATCGAGCCCAAGACCAAGGCCGACCAGGAGAAGATGGGCATCGCGCTCTCGAAGCTGGCCGACGAGGATCCAACCTTCAAGGTGCGCACCGACGAGGAGTCCGGCCAGACCATCATCAGCGGCATGGGCGAACTTCACCTCGAAATCCTTGTCGACCGCATGAAGCGCGAGCACAAGGTCGAAGCCAACGTAGGCGAACCCAAGGTGGCGTTCCGCGAGACGATTCGCAAGGCTGCCGAGGCCGAAGGCAAGTACATCCGTCAGACCGGCGGCTCCGGCAACTACGGCCATTGCAAACTGCGCATCGAGCCGAACGAGCCTGGCAAGGGCTACGAGTTCAGCAACGACATCAAGGGCGGCGTGGTTCCCAAGGAATACATCAAGCCCATCGACCAGGGCATCCAGGGCGCCATGGAGCTTGGAATTCTCGCCGGCTTCCCGATTGTCGACGTCAAGGTGAGCCTCTACGACGGCAGCTATCACGAAGTCGACTCGAACGAAATGGCGTTCAAGTTCGCCGGTTCCATCGCCTTCAAGGAAGCGGCCCGCAAGGCCAACCCGGTTCTGCTGGAGCCGGTCATGGCGGTCGAAGTCACGGTTCCGGAAGAGTTCATGGGTACGATCATCGGCGACATCAACTCGCGCCGTGGTCGTATCGAGGGTATGGAGCACGCGGCCGGTTCGCAGGTCATCAAGGCCATCGTTCCGCTGAAGGAAATGTTCGGATACGTGAACGACATCCGGTCCAGCACGCAGGGCCGCGCGTCGTACTCCATGCAGTTCGCGCGCTACGAAGAGGCGCCGCGCATGATCGCCGACGAAATCATCGGCCGCGCGCAGGGCAAGTAGGGTTTGAGTTTTGGGGCTGGAGCCGGATAGCCGGCGCCCCGGTGGCAACGGCATAGAAGCTACGAAGGGAAAAGAACATGGCGAAGGAAAAATTTGATCGTTCGAAGCCGCACGTGAACGTAGGGACGATCGGACACATCGATCACGGCAAGACGACGTTGACGGCGGCGATCACGAAGGTACTGTCGAAGCACAACCCGAAGATCGCGTTCCGCTCGTTCGACTCGATCGACAACGCGCCGGAAGAGCGGGAGCGCGGCATCACGATCGCGACGGCGCACGTGGAGTACGAGACGGCGAACCGTCACTACGCGCACGTGGACTGCCCCGGCCACGCCGACTACATCAAGAACATGATCACGGGCGCGGCGCAGATGGACGGCGCGATTCTC
>JBKICT010000013.1:0-30351 GCA_046566985.1 Acidobacteriota bacterium
CGTGCAACTGACGATCGAGCTGATTACGCCGGTGGCCATGGAAAAGGGCCTGCGCTTCGCTATCCGCGAAGGCGGCCGCACCGTAGGCGCGGGTACGATCTCGGAGATCATCAAGTAAGAGGTGTCAGGTTTCAGGTGTCAGGTGCCAGAACGGCTGAAACCTGAAACCTGGAACCTGAACCCTGGAATTCAGGTAGGATAAGAAGATGCGGGAAATTGTGACATTGCAGTGCACTGAGTGCAAGGAGCGGAACTACTCCACGACCAAGAACAAGAAGACCACCACCGGTCGTCTGGAGTTCAAGAAGTTTTGCAACCGCTGCCGCAAGCACCAGCCGCACCGGGAAACGAAGTAAGGCAGGGAACAGGGAGTAGGGAGTAGGGAATAGAAGACGGCCGCACCGGCACGACGAACTTATTCCCTGTTCCCTGTTCCCTACTCCCTGCTTTTAGGGGCGTAAGCTCAATGGTTAAACTGTCGGTCTCCAAAACCGAACTTGGGGGTTCGAATCCCTCCGCCCCTGCCAGTTGAGTAAGGTAGCTCCGGCACGATTGCCGGACGCGAAGGATCAAAAGAAGTATGGCAACGAAGGCACCCGTTATGAACGAACAAGACCGGCCGGCGCCGCTGAAAAAGCAGGAACCCAGCGCGGTATCGAACTTCTCCAATGGCCTCACGGGCATGTGGGGAAGGATGACCCACTTTATTGACGACGTGCGCGCGGAGATGAAGAAGGTCGTCGTGCCGAGCCGCAAGGAAGTGGAGTCCACCACCGCGGTTGTGATCGTGACGGTGTTCATCTTCGGGCTGTTTTTCTGGATCTGTGACGGAGTATTCTTCCGGGTGGTGGAGCAGATCATGCACGTCGCGGGCGCGCAGTAGAGGTTTCTGTTGCATTTATCGGGCCCTGAAGCGAGAACATTGATGGCAGAAGAACTGGAACAATCCGCGCCGGAGCAGCAGCCGGTAAACCCGAACTTCAAGTGGTACATCCTGCACGCCTACTCGGGCTTCGAGCGCAAGGTGCGGGAGTCCATCCAGAGCCGTGTGCAGGCGTTCGGGCTCAGCGAGAAGGTGGGGCGCGTGATGATTCCCACCGAGCCGGTGACCGAGATTGTGAACGGCAAGAAGCGCACCGTGGAGCGCGTGTTTCTGCCGGGCTACGTGCTGGTGGAGATGGACCTGGACAACAACCTGTGGCACGTGTTGAAAGACACGCCCAAGGTGACGGGATTCCTGGGCACGGGCGACAAGCCGGTGGCGCTGAGCGAGGAAGAAGTGAGTTCGATCCTCTTCCGCTCGGAGACGACCAAGGATAAGCCGCGGCTCAAGATCAGATTTGAAAAGGGCGAGTCGGTGCGCATTACCGATGGCCCGTTTGCCAACTTCAACGGCGTGGTGGATGAGATCAACGAAGATCGCGAGACCCTGAAGGTGATGGTCACCATCTTCGGCCGCTCCACCCCGGTCGAGCTCGAGTTCGGCAAAGTGGAAAAGATTGAATAGCAGCTGCTAGCTTCCAGCCTCTAGCTTCTAGCCGGCGAAACTTTCTAGCGGACGCTGGTTAGAGGCGGAGCAGCAGGTCGCAAATTCAAAATCATTGAAGGAACAGAGAGCTAGTAGCTAGCGGCTAGAAGCTAGAGGCTGGCTTCCGAAGGAAGCACAATGGCACCTCCGAAGAAAGTATCAACATACGTCAAGCTGCAGATTGAAGCCGGCAAGGCAACGCCGGCGCCGCCGGTTGGCCCCGCGCTCGGCCAGGCGCAGGTCAACATCATGGAGTTCTGCAAGCAGTTCAACGCGCGCACGCAGAACAAGGAGATGGCGGGCCTCATCATCCCGGTGGTCATCACTGTATATGCCGACCGCAGCTTCACCTTTGTCACCAAGACCCCGCCTGCGTCCGTGCTGCTGAAGAAGGCAGCGGGCCTGCAGAAGGGCTCGGGCACGCCCAACAAGGACAAGGTGG
This sequence comes from Acidobacteriota bacterium, assembly GCA_046566985.1. Taxonomy (GTDB): domain Bacteria; phylum Acidobacteriota; class Terriglobia; order Terriglobales; family Acidobacteriaceae; genus Telmatobacter. The sequence continues at coordinate 1,971 of JBKICT010000013.1, forward strand.
GCAAGGTGACGGAGAAGCAGGTGCGCGAGATCGCCGAGCAGAAGATGCCGGACCTGAACGCCGCATCGGTGGAGACCGCGATCAAGAGCATCAAGGGCACGGCGCGTTCGATGGGCATCGAAGTCGTCGCTTAGTTTTCAACTGGATTCAGCAAAACGGCCGCGCGCTTGCGCGGCCGTTCTGCGTTTGGGGCGGATGTCCGGCTGCCTTCCGCCGTCCCGTCCATTCACATCAGAAACTGCAGCCTCAGCTTGCGCTGGTTCACGACCTCAGAAGGCGTGAGGACTCGCTCGATGGAGCTCGTTCAAAAAGCGCGCATATTCCTCGACGCCCCGCTTAAGTCGGCCGTAATCAACATCGGCGTAGTAGCGATTGATGTAGTCGAAGGTGTATTCAACATACCAAGGGATCACGCCTGCCGTTTTGTTGTCGGGTGATGAAGGATTCGTAGCACGCCTGCCTTCCGCTACCGCCCAAGCGAACGGCGATTCGCGGATATCATATCCTGCCAAGTACATTTGCCGAATGCCAAGGCGCAGGTCTTGTTCATTTCTCAGAAGGTAAAAGACGAATCCGTGGATCGGATAGCCAAATCCGCCCGGGTTCGCGTCCTCCGGATTATCCCAAGGGCGCGACCGTCGCGTGATGTATGCCTGCTTTTGCAGGACGGCTTGGATTGCACAAGATAGGAGGGTCGCCATTTGCGCTTCGTTGCCGACTCTCGCTGCCATATAGTCGGGAACAAGAATCGTCCCGTCGGGCAAAGCCACAACACCTCGATTCAGATTTTTGTGCCATGCCAGCACCATGGAATCCGCTCGGCTCATTTCATCGTCCGAGCGGGGCTTCGCGGCATGGACGACGTAGAAATGAAAATTGATTTTGGTCGGGTCGTTTGCAGCGAGCCGTCGTTGATATCCGGGTACAAGCGACCATCCTAGCTTGGAGATGAATTCTTGTATGAGGCGATTCGGCAAAATCCCCAGGCTCTTGCTCGCGGGTTGACCTCCAAATGCTACGCTGCCGGGGATATGCATTGCGTAATCAGGGGAGTGGATGATCGGCGTGAATTTGGAATCGAATTCCCGTTCCTTTTGGCCGGACTGGTTACGCCAGACGCGAATCTGTTCCAAACGTGCGGGCCTTGTTGTGGAGATCCTTTCTCTGTTTGCCAAGTGCACGATGCCATGATCGCCAGCACTTTCGTCAATCCGATATGTGGCCCACGAATTTGGCGCAAAGAGCGATGCCACGACGGCTGGTGGACTTGCTTTAGGCATCACCGCGGCCCAATGTGGATCTTCGAGGAATGTGGATGCGCGGTAGCTGATCTCCGTGCCAGCAGGCGCAGATAGCAATTTGGTTTCTGGCGTTAAGGTGAAGGGGTAGCCGTCTAACCAGGCTTTACCGGCTAATCCCGTGTTGATCTGATTCAGGTGTGGCTGCTCTTCGAGGAGTGCCGCGCCCTCCCCATATTGACCTCGTGCGAAACTTAATCGAATTTTGACATCGTACGCCGTGATATGTGTCGCGAGAAACGGCTGGCGTGGCCCGGCAGTTTGCCCCGCTACCCGCACCCGAGTTCCAACTTTCAGAGGGAGTTTGTCGCAAGAAACCGAGAGGCTGCCTTTCGACACGGGATGAAATTGCAGTTCGAAAGAGCGAGATAGGCGGGGAGGATACATCGCGCCGTGAGGGAGGTAGATTGTTGCATCGAGCAATTCTGTACCGCACTCTGTTCTATTGTCGATGCGCACATCGAGTTTCCCAATCCGAAACCCCGCCGGTGATCCTCCGTGGGTGACATAGCCGGTGACACTGCTTGCAACAGCGCTGGTTCCCCCGCAAAGGATAGCCGCAACGCAAATGAATGCGTAGAAGGAGACTTTGTTTAAGATCGGGACCGGGAATGAGCGCCGCACCTGGTTTTCGTCCTTCAGGATGCTGAAGGATGCCTTAAAAGTGCTCGTTTTGGAGGCTTGCCAACAATCTGAATATGGGATGATGGCGGGCACGAGCGAACCAGATTCAGCAGGCCTCAAACGCATCGCGATCTCCGACGGGAAATGCCATCAGTATAGGGCGCCCAGCCGCTCTTCTTTGGGCGAGGATTATCTCCATGAGGCCAGCGCCTGTGCTTCCAACCGCTTGCGTTACGTTGCGAGCGGAGGATCAGAACGCAGCCGGGTCCGGTTGTTACCGGGACCTAAGCGGAAAAGCCACGCAACGCGTGCGGATTGCATCGCAACAAAAGGGTCTTTCTGTCGCTTCAGAATGGTGCTTGGAAGGGAGGTCTCGTGGAGGAATCCTTTGCAAAGCTCTTCCAGAGCTCGCACCTGGGTGTGGTGATCGCAAATGCCGAAAGGGTTGTGGATGCGAACGATGCGTTTCTCCGGATGGTCGGGTTCACGCGCGAGGAATTGCAGGCTGGGGAAATCGATTGGAGGAAGTTGACACCTCCCGAATTCGCAAATCTGGATCGGAAAGCAATCGAGCACCTGCGGAATTTCGGCGTTGCCGTTCCGTTTGAAAAGGCGTTTGTGCTGCGCGACGGCTCCCGACTGGACTTCATCATCGGTGCAGTGCGCTTGTCGGAAGAGCCCTTTCTGTGGGCCTGCTACACCATCGACCTGACGGAGACCAAGCGCCTTCGAGAAGCAGAACGTGAGTTCCTGGCGCGCCAGAAGGTGGTGAATCAGCTCGCGCATGAATTGAACAATCCACTTGCCGCTGTGACGCTTCTACTGCATCTGGCGCGGACAACGGCGGGCTTGCAGCAGAAGCAAGTGGAACTGCTTGACGAGGCGATGGCGCAGCTCAATCGCGTCTCAGCTACGGTGCGCGAGGTTTTGGCCGTTACAAAGAATATTCCGGGTTAGAGCGTCCGCGTCCGCTGGAGTCAGCCGGTCGCTTCCACGCCCACGGGCAGGCTGGGGATCGATCCCTGGGACTTGGCCTCGTCGAGGACCTTGTCGAGGTGGCTCAGCACCTCTTCCACGGACATGGTGTACATCTCGCGCTGGCTGTCGTAGCCCTCTTCGATGATCTGCTTGAAGTAGCGGCCGGCGACCTGGACGGCGAGCTGGTCGGTAATGATCTTGCCGCTGCGCTTCTTCTGTTCCACCCAGGCGGTGCATGGCAGGGCGATCCACATGGGGCGGCTGTTGACGTCGAAGCGGACATCGACCGCGTCGGCGTGGCGGGTGGCGATGGCCACGATGTTAGCCTTCCAGCGGCAGTGCAGGTCTTCGCCGGTCCAGCGGTCGGTTACGTGGAATTCCTCGTACATGTTTCCAGCGTAGCCGGGGCGGGCGGGTGGGGGCAAGGGATGGGGGTGCGTGCGCGCGGTTGCACGCGGACAAGCGTGACGGCGGGCACAGGACGGGCGAGCAGGAACGCTTGTGTGGACGCTCAGGTTTTGGCGCTGATAGAATCGTAAGGTTGCAGTTGTAGTGCGCCCCGGTTCGGACCTGCCTGCAAGTTATCTCCAAGAAGGACAACACCAACCCCGTGGATACTCAAACTCGTCACGCGCTCAAACAAGATAAGTTCCGGCAGGCAACCGCAGAAAGCGTAAGCTGGCTCAGCGAAAACCGGTCCAACGTCACACGCTGGGTCATCACCGGCGCGGTCGTGGTGGTGCTGCTGGTTGCGGGGCTGGTGTACTGGAATGTGAGCTCGTCGGCTGCCGAGACGGCGCTGGGCGCCGGCCTGGATATTTATGCTGCGCCGCTGGCGACGCCGGGCGCGCCGCCGCAGCCGGACACCTACGCCACTGCGAGTGAGCGGTCGAAGGCGGCGAATGACAAGTTTGTGGCCGTTGCGAACAAGTACGGCTGGCTGCCGGTGGGCGCGAAGGCGGAGTACTTTGCCGGCGTGACCTATCAGGAACTGGGCCAGAACGGGTCGGCCGAGACCGAGCTGAAGAAGGCGGCGGGCTCCTGGAACCGGAACATCGCGAATCTTGCCAAGGTGGCACTGGCTGGGCTGTATCACCAGACGGGCCGCGACCCGGAGGCGATCGCGCTGTACAACGAGATTGGCGCGAAGCCCTCGACGACGGTGCCGGCGGCGGTGGCGCAGCTTGACCTGGCGGATCTTTACGCGGCGCAAGGCAAGCAGAATGAGGCGAAGATCCTGTGGGCCAAGGTCCGCGACACGGACAAGGACGGCATGGCCGGATCGATCGCCGCGCAGAAGCTGAGCGGGAAGTGAATGCAGGCAGTAGGGAGTAGGCAGTAGGGAGTAGAAGGCCAGAGAAACGTCCTATTCCCTACTGCCTACTGCCTGGTTTCCGAGCGCTTCGCTCCGCGTCCGCGTCTGGTGTTTGTATGAGCGCCGCCCTGACTCTTTCCTGGATGGAGATCGCCCCTAGCGCCGTGCACGAAGAGGACCGCCAGCAGGCCACGGAAGAAGTTCTTGCGGCGCTGGTGGAGCAGTACGCGCCGACCCTCTATCGTGTCGCTTTTTCCGTCCTGCGCAATGCTGCCGACGCCGAGGATGCAGTGCAGGAAGCGTTTCTGCGGGTGCTGCGCCACCGTGACAATCTGGACGATGTTCGCGATCACCGCGTGTGGCTGATCCGCATTGTGTGGAACATTGTGCTGGACCGCAAGCGGCGCGCGAAGACGCGGCCGGAGACGGACGATGTGAGCGATCTTGCGCGGGTGTTGCCGGCTACCGGATTGAGCGCCGATGAACGCGCCGCCGCGGCCGAGCATCACGCGCAGGTTCTGCGCGAGGTGGAGAAGCTGCCCGCGAAAGAGCGCGAGGTTCTGATCCTTTCTGCATTTGAAGAGTTGAACAGCGTGGAGATCGCCGAGGTGCTTGGGATCACGGAGTCGAGCGTGCGGTCGCGGCTGTTCCGGGCGCGAAACCTGATGGCCGACCTGCTGCAGCGGCCGAGGAGTGCGCGATGAACTTCGAGAGCGAGTTTTCTTTGGGCCCGTCCAGCGCGGCGGAAGAGACGCTGCGGCTGGTTGCGAAGCTGCCTGCGCCGGATGGCCTGGCGGATCGCGTGCAGGAGAGGTTGCGCACGGCTCCGCGGCAGGCGCGTGTTTTCGAGTGGCCGGGTACCTACCGGTACGCTGTGGCGATGCGCGGCGCGGCGGCTGCGGCGATTGTGCTGATGGTTGCCGGCGGCGGGTGGAGCGTGTATTCGCATGTGCAGCCGCTGCCGGCCGGTCCGCGCATGACTACTGCGGCGCCGATGAGCAGCGGCGGGTTCTCGACCGCAGGCGCGATGCGGAAGCCCGACTCGCCGAACGGGCCGGTGCTGGCCCACCCAGTGACGCCGCCCGCAGTGGCTGCCGCGCAGAAGGCGCAGCCCAAAGCGGTGCCGAAGCATGCGAAGAAGCACAGCAAGGCAGTGCCGGTGATCGCGCAGCCGCGATAGTGGGCGTTGGGCGCTGAGACAAGATCCGAAATCGCGGCGAGATCGAGCGGAGCAGGGGCTAAAGCCCAGCTTCTTCTGGGCGTGATTTCGGCACGACTAAAGTCGTGCCCTGATTACAAAGCCCACAACTCGAGTCTGCGGTGGACACTCCATAGCTCGTGATCTAGTCGCTGGTGTCTTTTACGGCAGCGCGGAAAAGCATGCCTAAGAGCGCCAGTACGACTGCTCCCCAGAACGCCGGGCCCATGCCGTAGACGCGGAAGCCGGGCACGACCGCCGATGCCGCCAGGATCATCAGGCCGTTGATGACCAGCAGAAACAGGCCGAGTGTGAGGATGCTGAGCGGGAAGGTGAGGATCTTGAGCACCAGCCCGATGGTGGCGTTGAGCAGTCCGATGATGGCGGCGGCGATGAGGGCTGCCGCCAAGCCGGTCACCACAAATCCCGGCACCAGCTTTGAAGTGATGAGCAGAGCGAGTGCGCTCAAGATCCACTGAAGCAAAAGCCTGAGCATGATCGTTCTCCTTGCAGGACCGTTCGCCGCATTCTGGCGAGTGGTATTCCGGTTTGGATGCGCGAGCCTGGCGCGCCGATTCGTGCCTTTGGGGCGGTTAGACTCGAAGCATGCTTGTGCGCAAGCTGGCGATTGAACGCGTGGACGCGGAGGGACAGCGGCACCCCTGCCCGGTCAAGTGGATCGACAACTTTGCCATGCGCAACTTTACCAACGACGCGGTCTTCGATGACACGCTGCCGGTGGCGGATGGGTTGCTGGAGGCGGGGCATCGCGTTCCTCTCGATGCACTACGCACGGCGATGGAGGATTGGTTTCGGCGCAAGGGATACCTGAAAACGGACGAACGTCTCGATGTCCGGGAGCTATCCGCATAGACAGCCTGCAGGTGGGCGTGCGCGTTGGGTATGATCAGGTGGATTTGAATTGACCTTTGACCCGATCATGATGAAACGCAAATTCTTCGCCACTCTCTCCTTTCTTTTTGTTCTGGCACTGCTGCCGGCTGGCGCGAGCTTGCGCGCGCAGGCGGTGAAGTATCGCACCGATCCCGCCGGAGACGATGCGGCGAATCCGGGGCCCGCGGCGAAGCTGTCGCCGGCACTCAAGCCGAAGGCGATCCAGAAGGCCATGCGCAAGGTGGCGGACTGGCAGCTCGCCACGGCGGAGACCAAGTTCAATCGCGAGTGGACGTATGCGGCGCTGTACGATGGCCTGCTGGCTGCGTCGCGGACCACGGGCGATGCGCGCTACCACGATGCGGTGCTGCATTTCGCCGAGCGTGAGCACTGGCAGCCTGGACCGCGGCTTGCACATGCGGACGACGAGGCGGTGGCGCAGTCGTATCTGGAGCTCTACTTCGAAGATCCAAAGCCGGAGCGGATTGCGCCTTTCAAGGCCGAGGCGGACACGCTGCTGGCGCGGCCCGACGATCCGGCCAAGGATCTGTGGTGGTGGTGCGATGCGCTGTTCATGGCGCCGCCGGCCTTTGCGCGGTTGTACAAGGCGACGGGCGATATTCGCTATCTGAATTACATGGATCGTGAGTGGTGGATCACGTCGGGTCATCTGTACGATCCGGAGGCGCATCTGTTCTGGCGCGACGCGAGTTACTTCCAGCGCCGCGAGAAGAACGGGCAGAAGCTGTTCTGGTCGCGCGGCAACGGCTGGGTGCTGGCCGGGCTGGCGCGGGTGATTCCGTACCTGCCGGCGGACTATCCGACGCGCGGGAAGTACATCGCGCAGTTCCAGGCCATGGCAAAGGAGATTGCGTCGATCCAGGGCAAGGACGGGCTGTGGCGCAGCGGTCTGCTGGATGCCGCGGACTACAAGTATCCCGAGATCTCCGGGTCGGCGTTCTTCACTTACGCGCTGGCGTGGGGCATCAACAACGGCTTGCTGGACCGGAAGGAGTACGAGCCGGTGGTGGCGCGGGCGTGGAAGGGCATGCTGCGGCACGTGTACACGGACGGACGGCTGGGGTCGATCCAGAAGATCGGCGCTGCGCCCGGGGAGATCAGCCCGGGCGGCAGCTATGTGTATGGCGTGGGCGCGTTCCTGTTGGCGGGTTCCGAGTTGGACACGATGGTGGCGCATCGGCGGTGAGGCTGTTTTCCCCGGTCGCCACGTGCGAGGGACCGGGGTCACCCGGGATTCGTGCTATCCCAGGTCTCAAAATCGAGACCCTTCGACTCCGCTCAGGGCGGGCTCTGGGGCACCCGGCTCGGTGATATGCCAAGTCCCGAAAGGCTCGGGATCTGGGGGCACCCGACGCTCAGGCGTCTGCGGGAGCGGGGGCGGTGAACATGTTGAACTCGGTTTGGCGGCGGGTTTGCAGGCCGGGCTGGACCTTGCCTCCGGCGTGGTCCCAGCGCAGGATCTGCTGGGCGGCGGCATCGTAGTTGCCGGCGTTGAGGTCCTTGAGCAGGGTTGAACTCTCGAGGTTTCCCGAGCCGAGGTTGTAGGTGAAGCCGACGAGGGCGTCGAACTGGCCCTGGTTGAGGGGCACGGTGACGAGGCGGCGGACGGCTGCTTCCGCGGACTGCACGTCGTTGGAGAGGATGGCCTGGGCCTGGGCCTGGGTGATGCCGTCGGGGAAGGACTCGCCGGGGCGCAGCTTGTGGCCGTAGCCGATGGTGGGAATGCCGGCGACGTCGTTGTAGACGGTGCTGCTGAAGCCTTCCGATCGCTCGATGAGCTGGAGGCCTGCGGGACTGAGGTTCATGTTGTGCTCCTGATTCGGAAGTGGGAACGGAAATCGTGGACCGTGGACCGTGAGTCGTGGTCAGGAAATCAGAGGCAGATCGGGAAGGATACCCCTACCCCCTATGGGTAGGAGAAAAGGCCTATTATTTTTCTGGTTAACAGGTGAGTAACCAGATAGTAATCAGGCGGAATCCCTTCCGCGCTGGAGCTTATCTGGGCCTCGTCTGCTGATACTTCAAGTTTGGCAGGTTGAAATAATTAATACGCAACTATTTTAGAAATATTTTTCGTTGATGGGGCAGGAGTTAGCGGAGTTTTCCACAGGTGAGCGGGTTGACCGGCGAAGCGCGCGCCGGCTCCCGGCGATGCGAGGTCTGGGGGCAGGCGCGCCTGCTCAGGTGAAGTTCAGGCTACTTGCTGAAGGTGATTTCGGCGTAGATGCTGCGGCGGATGCCGACGGCGGGGCCGGGATCGTAGATGAACTCGACATGGTGCGGCTGGAAGAGGTTCCGTCCGGCTACGGAGAAGTGGATGTGATGGGCGGCCACCCATTGCACGTTGGCGTCGCCCGTCCAGTAGGACGGCACCTTGATGCCCGGCAGGGCACCAATGAAGCGCACCGCGGTGTTGAGACTGACGGCTTTGGGCAGATCGAACTGGTTCTGGATAAGGACCTCGTGGTCGGGGCTCGTGCCCTCGACGATCTTGGCGCTGCCTAGGTCGGTGGAGTTGGTGCCCTTCTTGATGTGCATATCGAGGTAGGTATAGGAGCCGCCGAGGCGCCACCAGGAGGTGGGCCGCCATTCCGGCGCAACTTCGCCGCCGGTGGTGGTGCCGACCAACTGATTGCCGAACTGCGCGGGGATGAGGATGTGGACGGGGGCCGGATTGTTTTCGACGTAGGGCGGCCCCAGCAGATCTTCGCTGAAGAGATCGCCATAGTGGTTATAGAAGGTGGCGATGTCGACGTAGAACTTGGATCCGATCATGGTGCGATAGCCGAGCTCGTATCCGTTCAGCTGCTCGGAGCGGAAGTTGTGATTGGCGATAAAGCGCGCGAAGATGGGCATTCCGTTGGGCGCATTGCCAAGGTAGCTGGAGAGATTGAAGTCGCGCTCCACGTCGGCGGGGGTGCGCACGGCATGGGTGTACGCGCCCCAGAACGACTCCGTGGCTGTGGGGGTGTAGAGCAGGCGCGCGCTGGGTTCGCCCAGAACGCCGGTGTAGTTGGTTTTGAGAACCTTGCTTCCGAAGGTGAGGGAGAGTTTGTCCGGCACAATCGAAAGCTCGTCCTGCAGGAAGCCCTGGTAGAGCTGGTCGGTCTTGTAGGGCGGGGTGAAGGTGAGGCCGGTGATGACCTGCACTTCATGTGCGTGGCTCCAGCGCAGGGTGCCGCCCCAGGAGATCTCCTGGCGGGGGAGTGGAAAGCGGCTCGTGAAATCGATGTCGCCGGTGTCGCCAATGTAGCCAAGGTTGAGCTCGTTGCGGGTGTCGTGGGAGTAGTAGGCCACCAACTGGACGTCTTTGCCCGCGGCCTGCACTCTCTTCCAGCTCCAGAGCAGGTTGCCGCCGTAGAGGGAAGCATCGCCGTTGGAGATGTGGGTATCAGGCGGGTTGTAGTTGGTGATGGGGACCTGCTCGCCGAAGTCCTGGCCGTAGATATCGCCCTGGAAGCGGAAGGCGTCGCGGCCGTTGGTGTCCCAGTCCATGCGGAACCCGCCCTGGCCGCCGTGCCAGTCGTCGTAGTTCGCGCCATCGGAGTGGTATTCGGGCGCCCATCCGAAGCCCTTTGCGTAGACGCGGTAGGTGAATCCCTTGCCGTTGCCGGAGCCGTAGCGGGCATCGCCGAACTCCTGCTCGACGCTGCCGCCTCCGGCGTCGACCAGCGGGCCCTGCGTCTCTTCGGATTTTTTGGTGATGATGTTGATGACGCCGTTGACGGCGTTGGGACCCCAGATGGTGCCGCCGGGGCCGCGGATGACCTCGATGCGATCGACGTCTTTGAGCATGACGTCCTGGGTTTCCCAGTAGGTGCCGGCGGTGAAGGTGGTGTAGACGGTGCGGCCGTCAATGAGGACGAGGACGGAACGGGAGAGGCGGCTGTTGAAGCCGCGAATGCCGATGGCGTACTCGCCGCTGGTGATGCGGGCGACCTCAACGCCGGGAGCGAGCCTGAGAGCCTCCGGGATATTGGGGGCGCCGGAGCGGCGGATATCGTCCTGGGTGATGACGTAGATGGCCGCGGGGGTCTTCCAGACGGTCTCAGGTTCCTTGGAGGCGGTGGTGACCTGGATGCTGCCGAGTTGTTCCAGGCTCATGGTTTTGAGGGTCTGTCCGGGGGCCGGCTGGGGCTGCGGGGGTGCGGCCGTTGCGGGCGGGACGAAGATGAGTCCCGCCGCAACGGCGACAAGGGGGAGGGCCAGTGCATGAAACCGGGGAGACACATCCCTGATGGAGATCCTGGACCAGACTCGCGCGGCCGATCGGCCGCCTTTCGCGGGGGATGCGAACATTAATTTCCAATCTTCAAAGGCGCGCGGCGGCGCCGTACGAGTACTGGTTGGGGGGAGGGATAGACTCTGTTCCCTTGGATGTCAGGGGTTGAAGAGAAGGTTGCCTGGGAGACAGACAAAATTCCGCTCGTCTGAAAAGGCCTAAGCGGCGGATTTCCCGTTCTCAGCCGGGATGGTGAAGCAGAATTCGGCGCCCTGGTCGATGCGGCCGGTGGCCCAGACGCGTCCGCCGTGGCGGGCGAGGATTCTTTGCACGGTGGCCAAACCGACGCCGGTGCCGGGGAATTCGGCCTGGGAGTGGAGGCGCTGGAAGGGGCGGAAGAGGCGGTCGGCGTAGGTTGGGTCGAAGCCGGCGCCGTTGTCGCGGACAAAGAAGATGGTTTCTCCCTTTTGCTGGCGGGAGCCGAATTCGATGCGCGCGGGGTCGCGCTGGCCGGTGTACTTCCAGGCGTTGCGGAGAAGGTTTTCAAGCATCACGGAGATGAGGCCTTCGTCGGCGAGAGCCACGCAGCCCTCGGCCACCACGAAGTCGAAGTGGCGTGCGCTGCCCTCGGAGAGTTTGGCGAGGTAGGACTTTGCCAGGAGGCTCAAATTTACCGGAACCCGCTGGATCTCCATGCTGGTGGCGCGGGAGAGGTTGAGCAGGTCGTCGATGAGGGACGACATCTTCTGGGTGGCGGTGACGATCTTGTCGAGGAAGATGGTTTGATCGGGGGTCTGGGTTGCGGCTCCCACGGTCTGGAGCAGGTAGCCGATGTTGGAGATCTCCTGCAGGGGACCGCGGAGGTCGTGGGCCACGGTGTAGGCGAAGGCTTCGAGTTCGCGGTTGGCAGCGGAGAGCTCGGCGGTGCGTTCGGCCACCTTGGTTTCCAGCACGGTTCTGCTCTTCTCGACCTCGTCGAGCATTTCATTGAACGACCGGACGAGGAAGGCGATCTCATCGCGCCGCTGGGGAATCTCGGCGCGCACGGAGTAGTCCTTTTTGCGCGAGACAAGGCGGGCGACGGCGGCGAGGTTCTCCAGGGGGCGGATGATGAAGCCGCGCATGGTGGCGGTGGCGAGCAGGGCGATGCCGAAGCAGAGGGCCAGAATGCCGGCGGAGAGGACGCCGAACTGCCGGGTCCGGTGCACCACGTCGCGGGTTTCGGCGAGCATGTAGACGGAGCCGACCGGTTTGCCGCTGGAGACGATGGCGTGGCCGAGGAGGACGGTGCCATCCTGCATCCAGGAACCCGAAACGGCGCCGTCTGCGAGCTTTGGCGTGATGGCGCGATCGGGCGATCCGGGGCGGGTGTAGCGGGCGAAGGGCTTGCCGTCGGGGGTGAAGATCTCGGCGGCCAGCACGGCGGGGGCTCCGCGGAGTGCGCCCAGCGTGCTTTCAGCGGTGTCGGGGTCGTCGAAGATCAGCGAGCTTTCAGTGTTCATGCCGATGATGCTGGCTTCGGCCTGGAGCGATTCGATGAGATTGCGGCGGAGGCTGTAGAAGTCGTAGGCCAGGAAAGAGAGATAGGCGAGCAGAAGCGCGGTTCCGCTGACGAGCAGGATGAGGGCGGTGAGGCGGCCGGAGATGGAGCGGGTGGACCAGAGCTTCATGGGCGCACCCCTGCTGCGTGATTTCCTTGGACGGAGAGGGCGACTTTGAGCAGTTCGGAGCTGAGGTTGAGCTGGGCCTTGTGGGCCGCATTCAGGTTGACGGCGAATCGCACGTGGTCGCCCACGGTGACGAACTGAATCATGCCGCCTTCGCGGAGGAAGTCGGAGGCATCGCTGACGGTGAGCACCTGCTGACCGCGGAGCTCGTCGAGATCGTGGGCGATGCGGCCGCGTTCCGAAGCGCTCAGGTAGGCGATGGAACAGGCGCGCGCCTGCTCGATGGTCTTGACGCGCAGCACGCGAACGGGTTTTCCGGCGAGTGTTTCGTTGGCGGTGAGGTCGTCGAGCGTGTGGCCGAATGGGTTTGAGCCCAGGATGCAGATGTCGAACGTGGGGTTCTGGTCGTGCCCGTCGGCAGAAGACGTGTAGCGGACGAACTTTCCGAAATCGAAGAGGTATGCTGCTTTTACTGAATATTCGGAGAGCCGGCTTTCTGCATGGGCGAATGCGCCAGCCATGAACAGGGCGAGAGAAGCCGGGACGAATGCCAGGAGAGCGTTGCGGAGCGCGAATAATCGCGGGAACTTTTTGCAGGAACCGGCACCGGAATTGGGGGGGAAGAGCGCCATGGTGAATAGCTTTATGAAGGAAAGGGCTGGCTGGATATTCGCACGGACCAGGGATTTATGCCAGTTGCTTTCCGCCAAGCAAGCTTAACATCCTTAATTGGAAGTACAATGACTGCGTTATCCACGACGAGTCGGCTTCCTGGTTTCTGGGTCACTCTGCGGAGTGTTTGAGTCTCTTTGTTTCATCCAGCTACGATTTTTGCCAGTTCCCTGGGAGGGTGTGCACGGTGAGCGCGCGGCGGACAGTCTTGATTCTCGACGATGATCCCTCCCATTTGGATATTTATGGATCGATGGTGCAGACCGCGGGGTTCGATCCCATCCCGGTGCTGGTCCGGTTCTCGGGCCCCGATCCCATTCCCGATGCAGAGATCGACGTGATTCTGCTGGATTATCGGCTGAATTCGGTGAAGACGGCTCCGGAGATTGCAGGCGAGCTTCGAGAGAAGATTCCGGGAGCGCCGATCATTCTTTTGTCGGATCTGTGGTCGGCTCCGCCCGATGTGAAGCCGTTCATCGCGCATTTTGTGCGTAAGGGCGATCCCGCCAAACTGATTGAAGTGCTCCGCTCTCACCTTTCCTGACAACGAAACTGGCGGCGAGAAGGCTCGCAGCGGCAGCGTCCGTTGCTGCACGCACGGGGGAAGTGTGTGTCCGATGGCTTATCGGGCGCCGGCGAGTCTTTGCAGATCCGCGGCGAGGGCTATGACGGCGTGGTCGAAGTTCTTGTCGTTGTTGTGCTGCAGGAGCGCCTTCTGGATGGGCTCGGTGAGAGTCCAGAGGACATAGTGCGTGGGGCGGTCGTAGATGGCGAGGCGAAAGAGCGGCAGCGGTTGCGGGAAGCCCTGGGGACGGGGCTCGTCGCGGGCGGCGGCCACGTCGATGGGCGCGACAAGGCGCAGGGAGAGAACCAGGTCGGCCTGCGCGGGGTCGGAGACGATGGTGAAGCGGTGGCTGGCTTGCAGAGCGGCGTAGAGCTCGTTGAAGCCGCGGTCGGGCGTGCCGCTGTAGATGTCGGGGATGAGGCCGCTGTCGGCGCTTTGGTTGGAGAGGAAGATGGTTTTGGCGTGGAGGATGGCGGGCGGGACCGGCGCGGGCGCGGCGTTGCGAAGCTGGGCGAAGACGGTTGAGGCGGAGAGAAGCAGGGCGGAAATGAGCGCGCGGCGGAAGACGTTCATGGCGTGTCTCCTGAGTGGTTCATCGGCTGTGAACCCGGCATGACGGGAAATGTTACGGGATTCTTTGGGAATGAGCACCCATGATTCGGCTCGCGGGGAGCGTGGGTCTGGAGACCCACACTACAGCCGGTCAGGAGACCGGCGCTACCGTTGGTGGGGTTGATTTGAGGTGAATATATAGCGAAGACATGGGCGGGACGGCAGAAAATTCAGGAATCTCTGTCAAGGGGCTAACTTGCTGGGGGAGAGTACCTTGGTCATCAGAAAGCGGCCCGCAGGTGTGGCCGGGGTGGACATTGGGAGTGGCCAAATGGCCGGATTTGGGGCGCAGCTTAGTAAAATTGGGGGATGGAAATTCGACGAAGGTCAGGCGGAACAAGCCTGATGACTCCGCTCCGAATTTGGCTGTTGGCTGGATTTTCATCGCTGATTGTAGTTGCGGGAATCGTAACGTACGCGAGCCGGACCGTAGAGGCAAACGTACTGGTTCCCAGGCCAACAGCTACTGTGCCACCTTCGACTCCGGTTGTTGCGACAGTTGAGCCGGATTCGCTGACTCCCAAGGCGCGCGTGGCGGCCAGGCGCAAGGCTCTTTTACGGGGCATTGCGAGCTGGTACGGCGAGCACTTCCAGGGCCGGAAGACGGCCAGCGGGGAGACGTTCGACATGAATGCGATGACCGCGTGTCATCCGACTTTGCCGTTCGGAACCTTGGTGAGGGTGGTGAACCTGAAAAACGGGCGCTCGGTTGTAGTACGTATTACCGATCGGGGGGATTTGCCGAAGGGTAGGATTCTGGACCTTTCGTATGGAGCCGCAGAGCAGTTGGCCATGACCGAAGACGGTCTGGCGCCAGTGCGGCTGGATGTTCTTTCCCGAACGACCCGGCAAACGAAGGAGAACACGAACCAGTAAGACACAATTGAATAGGAGCGAGATGGCCCGCTGGGAAGCGGGCCGTTTTGCGTTTGGGGGGGAGCCGGGTGGAGGAGATTCGTGCTATCCCCGGTCCCCAAAAGCGAGGGACCGGGGCACCGTCCAGCTAATTAAAATCGTCGAGACCAGGGGCACCAGCCGGACCTTCAGCCGCCCCAATAGAACAACACAAGCCCAAGCAGATGAACCGCGGCTACAGCGATGGAACCAGTGAGAACAGTAACTCGGGTGACGTGTCGCTCATGGGAGAATACAAGGGCCGCCAAGTTCAACACGGCACCGATTGCAAAGAAGACGAACCAGATCAGATGGCCGGCGTAGGCATTTATCCGATCGGGCACCGCAAAGAAAACAACGAATCCAACCAGAATGACAATGACCGAAGCCGTTAAGGCGCACAACGCTTTGGGCATTGCGCGCCGCTCGTCATTCTTCCGTTCGCCAGAGATTCTGATCCATGCCCAAAGAACGGGAATGGTTCCTACCGCAAGCGTGCCGCAGGTCACAACCAGCATCGGGATAGAGAACTGCAATCCGCTGAACACGACTTTCCTCCAATCAGACGCCCAAGCGATGACTCGCACACAGCGGACTCTCAGCGTACATCGAGCTCCACGATGTCCTCTAAGTCCGCGAAAGTTCCAGCGATCGTAGCTCACCTTGGCCGTAGCGCAAGCACTAAGCCTCTGGGGTCTAAGCGAATCACAGAGTGTTCCTGCGGTTGATCTACGACCAGGGACACTTAGATGGAATCTTTCAGTGGGACAAGCCTGCTGCGCGATCCGCCTCGCTCTGTTCACTCTCTGCCTCGCACGACGCATCAAGAGGGGAGGGACGGGCCATTTAGAATCAAAAGCCAAATAAAGCCTGCGGTGTTGACCAGGGCCACGGCAGTTGCGCCCGCAATGACGGGGACGCGGGCCACGTTGCGCTCACGCCATGCCATCGACAGGGCAACCAGATCCAAAGCAAATGCCGCCACGAGAATGCTGATCCACACGTAGAGCGGAACGGGATTGATAAGCCCGAGTGGCCTGGCCACCAGGGAATCCAGAATTCTGAATACAAGGCTTCCAATTGGGCCGATGCAGATAGAAACTGTGAGAACTCTCAGAGCCCGAGACGACGTACGCTGTCTGGTACCAATCCGCTCCGATCTGAGTCTGCCCCTTCCTATCAGGACCGGAATCACGCCGAGCAATGGAGCGCCCCACGTGATAAGTAGTACCGCAAGTGCCGTGTTTAGGCCTTCCAGCATGATGGCTCTCCAAAGGCTTCAGAAATCCCCGGTTGAAATTGCGTTCGCTTCAATGGGCTCGCACATCCACTTCCACAGTATCCTCAAGTCCTGCAAATCTCCCTGTGATTTTGGCTCTCCCTGGTCGAAGGGCATGCACCAAGCCATTGCCGTCGAGACGAATCACGGGATTATCCTCGGGCTGATCCACAACCATTGTGATCGACGATGAGTCCTTGAGCCTGATTGGATAATCCAACCGGTCGTACTGTGCTTCTGGAGCCAGCCAGTGCTGGCTAGCTTCCGGTCTACCTCCGATTTCCAGCGGTATAACCGCGAACCCTGCGTCAAGATGGAACGCCTTCACACCTGTATCGCTCGGCACTACATCTAGCTCGAAGCCTTTTCTGCTGATCCCTCCATCAAGATAGGAGACAAACACGGCGAGGTGGAGCTTTCCGACCTGCAACGGTGTGATTTCGATTGTCTTGGTCAAGCCATGGTCCTCGACCAATCTTGCCTCTCCATTGCCGACGTTGACTCCCGCCAGATGATTCTCCAGCACCGAATCTCCGTCGCTCTCCATCACAACAATCGTGGAGACATTTGCATCTGTGAGCGTCAACTGAAGCTGGCAGGTGGCCCCGGACTCCATCGATTGGATGAATCACCCTGAGGGTGCCCCCGGTCCCTCGCTCTTGGGGACCGGGGAGGGATGCTGACGCTGGATCGCATCCCGTGTCCAACCACACCGCCAGAGTCTTCCGTCCCGGTGTATTCTCCCCCTGCATGAAAGGCGCGCGTATCCGCTATCAGCAAACAGGCGCATTCCACTTCCTGACGTTCAGTTGTTACCGCCGCCGGCCATACTTATCTGCCGTCGCGGCCATGGAGCTGTTTGAAGACGCACTGGAGCGTGTTCGCCAGCGCCATCAGTTCGTGGTGGGCGGCTACGTGGTGATGCCCGAACATGTGCATCTGCTTGTCAATGAACCCCGGCGCGGGCTGTTGTCACGAGCGGTTCAGGCGCTGAAGCTTTCGGTATCGGTACGCAGCCGGGAGAGGCCATTCTGGCAGGCGCATTACTACGACCGCAACGTCACCGGGCACGATGAGTTTATCGAGAAGCTGCGGTATATCCATCGAAACCCGGTGAAGCGAGGGCTGGCAGGCATGCCCGAGGATTGGAAGTGGTCCAGTTACCGTCATTACCAGACAGGGATACAAGGGACCGTCGAAATCGAGTCGGAGTGGACCGCGCGGCGACGGGGTTGGAAGTTGCCTGAATGGATGCAGTACCGAGAGAGCGAAGATCCCTCCCCGGTCCCCAAAAGCGAGGGACCGGGGGCACCCCAAGCTGACTTGTTTTGTTGGGACGAGGGCCACCCGCCGGAGTAACCGCAGGTCCTTCGACTGCGCGCTTCGCGCTCCGCTCAGGATGACAAAACTATGGTTCGGAGCCAAGCCGCGCTACTGGGTGGGCGGCAGTTTGTACGGCTTCTGCAGATACAGCCTGGCTTCGTTGAGCGCGCCCTGGGTGTTGTCGTTGGTCTGGATTGCTAAGCGGTACTCGTTGACGGCGCGGTCGCGCTGGCCGGTGATGTCGAAGATCTTGCCGATCTCGATGTGGCTCCAGACTTCGGTCCAGCGCGGGTCGTCGTCGCCGCGAAGGGCGTCGCGATAGGCGTTGACGGCGGCCTGGAAGTTGCGCTGGGTGAAGAGCACTTCTCCGATGCGGTAGCTGGCAAGCGAGCTTTGCGGATTGGCCTTCAGCGCCTTCTGGTACTCGTTGATGGCGCCGACCAGATCGCCCTGGGCCACCAGTTGCTGGCCTTTGAGGATGGAGATGCGGACCTGCAGGTCGGGACTCGACTTGAGGACCCAATCATCGGGATCGATGCTGATGCGGCGCGGGCGACCGAAGGTGTCGACCACGTACTGCGAGTTGGTGCCGACGACTTCAATCTTCTTGTTCTCGGTTTTGCCGTCGGTCTCCACGCGGAGGTCGACGGGCATGCGGAAGAGGTCGAGGTCCTGATCGATTTCGCCGATGGTGCGGAAGCCCTTGTTGTTGCCGAGGCGATAGACGGCGTACTTGTCAGTAAAGGTGGGCGCGCCGGTGCCGTCGACCCACTGCGAGAAGAACGGGGTAAGCTCCTGCTGGCTCTGCGACTCGGCGACCTTTTCGAAGTCGGCGGCGGTGACCGGCTGGTCGGTGTATTGGCTCAGGAAGCCCTTGAGCGTTGCGAGAAAGATCTTGTCGCCCAGTTCGCCGCGCAGCATGTGGAAGATCATGGCTCCCTTATCGAGGGTCTGCGACTGGAACTCCGGCGAGAACGGGGCTTCGCGGGCGACGGAGCTGAGGGGGATGGTGTCGTAGGCGAGAGCGCTGGCGGAGATGTCGAGGAGCGCGTTGTGGAGGGCGTTTTTGCCTTCCTGGTCTTCGAGGTACATCAGTTCGGCGTAGCGGGCCATGCCGTTGGTGATCCAGGCGTCGTTGAGAGTCTTGGGGCTGACCTCGGAGCCCCACCACTGGTGGGCGATGGTGTTGGCGAGCCAGCGCATGGCGGACTTGTCGCCGATGCGATTGCCGGGGATGCCGGCAAGCTCGGGCGCCCAGACGGAGGCGAGCAGATCGCTGGGGGTTTCAACCACGTTGATGTGGCTGGTTTCAGGCGCGCCGAAGCTGTCCGTGAAGAAGTCGAACTCGCGGGCGGCGGTTTGGGCGAGCTGGCCGGCGGAGGCCTGGTGCGAGATGGTGAGGTAGACCTTGACGCTGCCGGCGCTGGAGGGGTCGACGTAGCGGCCGGCGATGACGGTGCCGGGGAAGCCGGGCCGGGTCCAGTTGAAGTCGAACTCGTCGCCGGGTTTGCCGTTGGCAAGGGTGACGGATTTGGAGGGGCCGGTTTGGCCGCTGGCGAAGACGCGCATGCCCTGCGGCACGCGGAGGTTGAGCTGCATGGTGTAGCGGTCGGTGGTGTAACCGGTGGTGGGGAACCAGCGCGCCGCGTAGAGCAGATAGGTGATGGGCTCCTGGATGGCGGCGAGCTTGAGGCCTTCGATGGGGCCGTCTTCGTTGCCGGTGATGATGCCGTTGTACTCGAAGGTCCAGTGGCAGGGCTGGCCGTTGGTGAACGGCGTATTGGGGGTAATGCGGACGCTGCCGTCGGCGGTGCGCTCGCCGGTCAGATCCTTGCCGGCGTCGTCGGTGATTTTGGTGATTTTGAGCGCGGGGTGGAAGCCGAAGTTGACCATCTCCGCGTTGTCGGGCGCGGTGAAGGTGACCTGAGTCTTGGCCGTGAGCTGGTGCGTGGCGGTGTCGATCTCGGCGTCGATGGAGTAGGCGGTGATGTCGAGCTGGGGCCGCGAGCGCTGGGCCTGGGCTGGGAGCGGGCTCAGGGAGAGAACGAAGGTGACCAGGGCAACGAAGGGGGCCGGGCGGCAGAACGCGGATCGGATTTTCATTCCAGTCTCTCTTACTCGCAAATCTACATCCTCGCGGTTCCCGTTTGGATGCAGTCAGAACGGCACCGAAGGGGCAGTATCCGCCGAAACGGGTTCCCTCAGCAACTCCAGCGTGACCTGGGCGACCCGGGCGCCTGCGGTGCGGCCAACTGCGCCTTCGGCGCCTGGGTGGTCCCCGTGAACCTGAAGCATCGCGCGGAGCGCCGCAAGTTCCTGCATCATGGACTGTCGGGGAGGGCCGTCGGATAGCAACGGCTGCAACTGACTGACGATATTGGATGCGGTGAAGTCGTTCTGGATGAGCTCGGGAACGATCCGTTTGCCGGCGATGAGGTTGACCATGGCAACGTGGGGGACGTCGACGACGCGCTTGGCGATGGCGTAGGTGAGGGGCGAGACGCGGTAGACGACGACGAAGGGGTTGCCGATGAGGGCGGCCTCGACGGTGGCGGTGCCGGAGGCTACGATCGCGGCTCTTGAGTGGAATAAGGCGGCGCGGGCGGCACCTGCGGTGGGGCCTACCGCGCCTTCGGCGGCACCTGCGGTGCGGCCCACTGCGCCTTCGGCGCCGATTAGGCGGATCGGAAGACCAGGTGCAAGTTCGTGGACGAACTGCTTCGCCCAGGAGCGCTGTTCCTCGGTTAGAGTAGCGGCGAGCGGAACAATAAATTGGAAGTTAGTTCCGTCAGGGGCTAAAGCCCCTTTCTCTTTTGTGGGGGCATTTGCGGCACGACTGAAGTCGTGCCCTTTCGCATGGTTTGCGGCGCGAGCATCGCGGTGCTCTTCCATAGCCCCTTTAGTTGTGAGCGCCCGTGCGGAGGCCAACATTTCGGGGAGATTGTCGCGGATCTCTTTGGCGCGGCTGCCAGGGAGCAGGGCAATCCACGTTGCGGCTGGGTCGAGATTGTTTTGGCGGGCGAAGTCTTCGCGGGAGATGGCGGGCGGCGGGATTTCGGCGAGGGGGTGGCCGACGAACTCGGCTTGGACGCCGCGGTCGCGGTAGAACGGCTCTTCGAAGGGAAAGATGACGAGCATGCGGTCGACGTACTTTTGCACCAGCTTGATGCGGTGCTTCTTCCACGCCCAGAGCTGGGGGCTGACAAAGTAGACGACGGGAATGCCGAGGCGATGACACTCTTCGGCGAGCTTGAAGTGGATGTCGGGGAAGTCGATGAAGACGGCGACGGAGGGGCGGCGCTCGCGGAGGGCGCGCTTGAGCTTGCGGAACTCGCGGTAGATGCGGGGCAGGTGGTGCACGACTTCCGTGATGCCCATGACGGCGACATCTTCCGCGCGGACGATGCGGTCGAGGCCGGCAGCGACCATGCGCGGCCCGCCCATGCCGATGTACGCGGCGCTCTGGCCGGAGGCGGCGAGCTGGCGCTTCAACTCATCGATCAGCAGAGCGCCGTAGGCTTCGCCGCTGGCCTCGCCGGCCGAGATGAAGATGGTTGGTGGCATGGTGGTCGCTGGAATCCATGATAGAGGGCGGGGAGTAGGGAGTAGGGAGTAGGGAGTAGGGAGTAGGGAACAGGGAACAGGGAGTAGGGAGTAGGGAGCAGGGGCTAGGGACAAAACGGATCAAAGGCACTGGGCCGGCACGGACCAGGCGCGGGTAGATGGGTGTTGCGGCGGGGTGGTACACTCGCTGCGCTCGTTCGAGCTTTCCCTGGACACGTTAAATTTGGAGGTCTTTCCATGCAGGCGCAGCCATCTGATTCCCCGAATCCCGCCCTGGTTTTTGAGATGTTGCAGGCGCATCAGCGCACCGCAGCGCTGAAGGCGGCCATCGATCTGGACTTGTTTCGCGCTATCGGAAATGGCGCCGCCGACGTGCCGGCGATTGCACAGGCCTGCTCGGCGTCGGAGCGCGGGGTGCGTATTCTGTGCGACTACCTGGTGATCAGCGGCATGCTGGCGAAGGACGGCGAGAGGTACAGGCATACGCCGACCAGCGCGACATTTCTCGATCCGCGCTCGCCGGCGTCGCTGGCTTCGATTGCGCAGTTTTTGACGAATCCCGCGAACCACGAGCCGTACAAGAATCTGGCCGAGGTGGTGCGCCAGGGACGCACCACGCTGGACGGCGATGGTTCGGTCGAGCCGGAGAATCCGATCTGGGTGCAGTTTGCGGAGACCATGGCGCCGATGATGGCGCCGCTGGCCGCGCCGCTGGGTGCGGTGGTGCTGGAAGGCCGCACCGGGCCGATGCGCGTGCTGGATATCGCCGCGGGGCATGGGCTGTTCGGGATCGAGATTGCGAAGCAGAACCCGCAGGCGCGGGTGACGGGCCTGGATTGGGCGCCGGTGCTGCGGGTGGCGCTCGAAAATGCGCGCAAGGCGGGCGTGCAGGATCGCTACGACATGCTGCCCGGGTCGGCGTTCGATGTGGAGTTCGGCGGGCCGTACGATGCGGTGCTGCTGACGAATTTTCTGCACCACTTTGACCATGAGAAGTGCGTGAGCCTGTTGAAGCGAGTGCATGCGGCGCTGAAGGCGGGCGGCCGCGTGGCCACGCTGGAGTTTGTGCCGAACGAGGACCGGGTGTCGCCGGCGATGCCCGCGGCGTTTGCGCTGACGATGCTTACGTCGACGGTGGGCGGGGATGCGTACACGCTTGGCGATCTTTCGGCGATGTATGCGCAGGCGGGATTCAAGGATGCGACGGCGCACCCGATCCCGATGAGTCCGCACACGATTGTGATGGGGACGGCGTGAGGGCGGCATTCTTACCGGTGCCCAAGGGCGAGGCACCGGGGGCAGCCGGCGAGCGGTGTAGTGGTGAATGCGCCGTCCCTACGGGACTCCGGACGTGTTCATGCGCCTTTCCCCACGCTGAAGCGCGGGGCTAACAACCACTGCGCCTACGGCGCGGGATTTTCGGCGACGCCTGAACCCTCGCTTGCATAGGAGAGCGGTGTCTGGAAACGCGTCGCGCCAACTGCTTGGCGGGTGCCGGCTGCTGACAAAGTTAAGAGACATCCCTCGGCGGCTAAAGCCGGCCTCAAATTTGCGTGGCTTTCGGCACGGATAACCCCGTGTCCTTTCAAAACAGCGGTTTCTTACCGAGCTGCGTCCGCTTGGGGACCGGCCATCAGCAGACGCCGCTGGGGCGGGTGGGCGAGCCGGGCTCCTGGGTGGGCATCGTCTGCGGGCTGGGCAGTTGGGTGGGGATGAAGCCCGCAGCGTCGGCGGCGCATTCGCTGGAGATCTTCGAAAGGTCAGCCGACGTGGACGGCAGCGACGGAACCGACGTATCGGTGCGCGTGAAGTTGAAGGCGCTGGTGAGATCGCCCACCGTAGAGCGCCGCCACGCGGAGAGGTTGGGGACTTCCGCGCCGAAGCGCGTTTCGAGGAAGCGCAGGATCGACGTGTGATCGAAGAGGTCTGACGAGACGAAGCCGCCGCGGCTGAAGGGCGAGAGGATGAGCATGGGCACGCGCATGCCGAGGCCGATGGGGCCGGTGATGG
This sequence comes from Acidobacteriota bacterium, assembly GCA_046566985.1. Classification (GTDB taxonomy): domain Bacteria; phylum Acidobacteriota; class Terriglobia; order Terriglobales; family Acidobacteriaceae; genus Telmatobacter. The sequence goes on from JBKICT010000013.1 coordinate 25,107, forward strand.
CCGGCGAGCCTTCGACGGTGGGGTCGGGGACGGGCGGAACGGTGAGGTATTCGCCGGGAGTGCCCGGGGGCGCGGTGACCGGCGGCACGTGGTCGAAGAAGCCGCCGTTTTCGTCGTAGGTGATGAAGAGCGCGGTTTTGGCCCAGGCGAGCGGGTTGGCGGTGAGCGCTTTGAGGATGGTGTCGACGGTGGCTTCGCCATAGAGCGAGGGCGACGGCGGGTGCTCGGAGTCGGCGATGGACGCGATGATCCACGAGACTTGTGGCAGGTTGCCGGATGCGGCGTCGGCCAGGAAATCCGTGGGGAACTGCGGGCCGAAGGCTTTCTGATAGATGGAACTGGTGGGGTCCTGGAACTGCTTGAAGTAGGGCAGGATGTTGTCGGTGTAGACGCCCTGCGCCAGGTTCTGCTCCGGCGCGTTGTAGATCTTCCACGAGATGCCGCGGGCCTCCAATTGCTCGGGCATCGTCGTGAAGGACAGCTTGCCGGTGAAGGCGGCGCGATTGGCGACGAGGGTCTGGATGAGCGGGCCGCCGTTTTTGCCGTCGGGGTCGATGGTGGCCGCCATCGAGTAGAGGCGGTTGGGGTCGGTGGGGCCAATGACGGAGCAGAAGTAGTTGTCGCAGATGGTGAAGGCGTCGGCGACGGCGTAATAGTAGGCGAGGTCGGCGCGGTTGTAGTAGCCCATGACGAGGGGCGCGGCGTTGCCATTGATGGCGAGGCGCGAGGTGACGAAGCCGTTCATCGCGCCGCTGTTCCAGCTCTGGTGCTGCGGAACCCAGTCGTGGGAGATGTCGTGAGTGCAGGCGGCGTTGCCGTTCACGGTGTCGAGGTGGAAGGGAAGCAGCGAGCCGTTGGCGTAGCCGGGATAGGGCTGCTGGAAGGCCGCGCTTTGGTCGGCGAATCCGCGCACGCCGCGATAGCTGCCGAAGTAGTGATCGAAGGACCGGTTCTCCTGCATGAAGATGACCACGTGATCGATGTCGGTGATCTTGGCGCATTGGCCGGTGACAGCGCCGGCGAGTTTATTTGCGGCGCCGCAGCCGGGGATGAGGGATGCGGCTGTGCCGGCGGCTCCGGCGAGGGCGGCGTTGCGCAGGAGGTCGCGGCGGGTGATGGGGGGTTTGGGCATAGGTCTCGATTCTGCTCTCGCCGGTTGGATGCAGAGTAGGCGCGGGGCGGGGGTAAGGGCGGGTGAAGTGGTTGATGGTTCCGAACGGACGACATTCGGCCCAAACGACGTTCGCGGGGCCCCAAATGCACCTTCGGAGAGTAGACTTGACGGCACAGCCCATGGAAGATTTCACGGTCTCCATAACACAAGACTTGGTCGAAGTACGGCTCGATCCATCGTGCCGAAATCCGCACGCAAAATTGGGAGGAGCAATCTTTGTCGCCACCATGGTCATATTGGCGGTATGCGCTTTACTGTTTCTTCCAGGAAAGAGCAACAGCTCCAGCATGCGCCAGAACATGTCCAAGGCCAACATCGAATCGGGAGACTTTCTGGTGCCGCTCGGAATCCTGGTCGTTGGCGGTAGCCTTCTCTTGTGGATGGGATTCAGGTGGAGCGCTGCCGCATGGCCTTCGAATGAGATCCTTCGTTGTGATCGTGCAGCTCTAACCATCTCGCGTGTTCCGTATCTTGATTTCCGCAACCGCACATGGAAATCGAGATCTTACGCGGTGCACGACGTTGAGGAGTTTCGATTCGCAGTTTACGCGTCCGCAAAAGGCAGCTCCATCTACGGGTTCCGCTTTCGCGCCAACGGCAGAAGATACAAGACACTACCGGGTCTCGAGGCCCCTGAGGCTCAGGACATTCTGAAAGCACTTCAAGGCTTCGGAATGGATGTGGTTTTGGATAACAAACTTCAGAAGAGAGTAGGAAAAGAGTTGGAGAGACGCGGCGGCTCAGTATCCATTGGGCGTTAGCAAACTTCTGCAACTCAACAGCGAGTTTCAAGGGGCGCGGTGTGGAATCCGCCCTTAGGCTTCTGACAGAGTCAACATTGATACAAGAACCTGCACGGCAGGGGCTGAAGCCCGTCCTTCATTTCAGGAGGCGCGTTCGGCACGACTGAAGTCGTGCCCTTGTTACAAGGCCTTCCACCGCCGACTTTGTTCACAAGCTGAGCGCGGGTCGGGATACCCGCGTTATAGCCGGTTGGGAAACAGGCGCTACGTTATGCGTTCTACGCGGTTGGGGCCGGCGCTACTTCACGAGCGGCGGGTGCGGACGGCGGCGGCTAGTTCTTTGAGCAGGCCGTGGGTTTCGTTCCAGTCGATGCAGGCGTCGGTGATGGACTGGCCGTACACGAGCGGCTTGCCGTCTTCGAGTTTTTGCGCGCCGGCTACCAGGTTGCTCTCGATCATGACGCCGATGATGTCGCGGTTGCCGGCGGCGATCTGCGCGGCTACGTCGTGGCAGACGACGGCCTGGCGCTTGTAGTCCTTGTTGCTGTTGGCGTGGCTGAAGTCGATCATGATGCGGGGATCGAGGCCGGCCTTCTTCATCTTTTCCGACGTCTTGCCGACTTCTTCCGCCGTGTAGTTGACCATGCCGCGGCCGCCGCGCAGGATGATGTGCGTGTCCGGATTGCCATTGGTGACGAAGATGGCCGACTGGCCATGCTTGGTGTGGCCGAGGAAGGTGTGCGAGTGGGCGGCGGAGAGCAGCGCGTCAATGGCGATGTCGACGTTGCCGCTGGTGCCGTTCTTAAAGCCCACGGGGCAGGAGACGCCGGAGACGAGCTGGCGATGCACCTGGCTTTCAGTGGTGCGCGCGCCGATGGCTCCCCACGCCACAAGCCCCGCGATGTACTGCGGGGAGATCATGTCGAGAAACTCGGTGCCGGAGGGCACGCCAAGCTCGGCGAGATCGAGCAGGAGATTGCGGGCGAGGCGCAGGCCGTCGTTGATCTGGAAGGACTGATCGAGATGGGGGTCGTTGATGAGGCCCTTCCAGCCTAGGGTGGTGCGGGGCTTCTCAAAGTAGACGCGCATGACGATGCGGAGGTCCTGGGCGAACTCGGCGGAGGCGGACTTGAGCAACTGCGCGTAGTCGCGGGCGGCGTCGGTGTCGTGGATGGAGCAGGGGCCGACGAGGACCAGCAGGCGCGGGTCGCGCTTGTGGAGGATGTCGATGATCTCCGTGCGCGCGTTGAAGATGGTGCTCGATGCTTTTTCGGTGACCGGGCGCTCCTCTTCGAGAAAGACGGGAGGAAGAACGACCTTAGTCCATTTGATACGTAAGTCTTCGGTATGAAACATGAGTTCCTGTCAGGCGAGAGCGCGCAGGGGCGCGCGAAAAGTGCCAAAAGAGATGCAATGTGGCCAGATAAATTTTAACAGCGCGGGTGGGTAGGAGCGGAGGACGCGGGCAACATCATAAATTTGGGCCAGCGATATCTGGATCCGATTGCTTCGCCCCTACGGGGCTCCGGATCCCAATGGGCGCGGCTTTCCCCACGCTGAAGCGCGGGGCTAACGAATGCTGCTCCTCCGGCGCGGTGGAGGGCTCGACCTCCATGGGGTTGCGTGTCAGGCAAGCAACAACGCGGCCGAGAATGCCGGGTAGCGAGCGCCCGATGTGCATGCCATTTACGAGGAGCGGAAGGCCTGAAGGTGGTGCTGGCGGCTTTTGCGGGAACGGAAGAGGCGGGTTTTGGCGAGCCACCAGAGCGCGGCGGAGAGCAGAAACCACGTAACGGTGGCGAGGACGAAGACCGCGGGGCTGGCGAGGCGAGGCAGCAGCAGCCAGCAGAGGAGAGCGAAGCCGGCGAGTCCGACGCAGCCGAGCATGGTGCCGTAGGCGTCGATGCCGGCGACGATGCGGCCGCGATGATTACCGTCGAAGCCGGCGCGGCGCTTGTGCATGCGCTCGTGCGCTTCAATCAGCGTGGCGCTGGCGGGGAAGATGGCGGGAAACGCGAGGAAGAGGCCGCCGATGGCCGGTCCATAGTGCTTGGCGATCCAGCCCGCAATCACGCAGATTCCGCCGCCGAAGGCGAAGCGGAGGATCCACTCGTGCGGGCGGATGCCTTTGATGGCTGCGAATCTGGGCTGAACGATCATGAGCGGCAGAAGAAGTACCAGAGAGCGAACGACACTGCGAACCAGATGGGAAAAAGAGATACGGTTGCGGGGAGCGCGCGCATGCGGGCGCGCATCAGGACGGCGCTGACCGCGGCTGCGAAGCAGAAGAAGGCAATGGCGCCGAGGATCATGGAGCGCGATTCCAGCGCCGCGTAGTGTTTGCCGTTGTGGAGTATGGTGATGCCGAGAGTGGCGAGCGCGATGGAGGGCGCGGCGCCGAAGAGGCCGGCGAAGCTCTTGGGCCGAAAGATCTCGGAGAGCACAGCGAAGCTCGAAACCACTGCGCCGCCGATGAGGAAGCGGAGGATGTATTCGAGCATGCGGGGTTTCTCCTGTGGGTGAGGCGGTCGCCGCGGGTTCTCAGGCGGCTTGCTTTTGGGCCGTGCGTTTGGCGTCTTCGATGAGCCGCATGGCTACGTCCGCGTCCTTGCAGCCGAGCAGCTTGTACTCCTTGCCTTCGAGCCGGTGGTAGTTCACGAAGAACTCCTCCAGCTCCTTCAGAAATTGCCCATCGAGATCCTTCGGGCGCTTAAGGTTTGCATAGAGATGCGCGCCCTCCGCGACGGCAAGCAGGCGGTCGTTGCGATTCTTCTTCTTGCCCTCGATCTGCACGCCTTCAATCACGCCGATGAGGCGCGAGCGCACGATGACGCCGGGGAATGCGGGCTCGTCCATCAGCAGGAGGACGTCGATGGGATCGCCGTCGGGCGCGATGGTGCGGGGCAGGAAGCCGAAGTCGTAGGGGAAGGACATGCCGGCGGGCAGCACCTTGCGCAGGGTAAAGACGCGCTGCTCGGGATCGAAGGCGAATTTATTGCGGCAGCCTTTGGGAGTTTCGACTACGACCTGGAGGATGCCGGCCTCGCCGTCGACGGGCTTGAGCCGGGTGGGATTGGCCAGGCTTTTTGCGGATTTTTGTGCCAACGCCTGTCTCCTTTTATCGAGCATTCATAGTTCGTACAAAGGAGATAGAGGGGCAAAACCGCTGATGCGGTTGCTCTTGCGCCAGGAGAGTGGTGTTTGGGCTAGGGCCTGTTAACACTACCTGAGCGGTGGCGACGGGATCCAATTTTTCTCAGGTCAAGGAGTGAGGAGCGACGCATACCGGGTGTCTGCTAGCGACGATCGACGATGAGATGAGGAAAAT
>JBKICT010000014.1:0-340652 GCA_046566985.1 Acidobacteriota bacterium
GTGGCTCATGACCACAGAGGCTAACTTCCCTCCGTGGTAGCTCTGCCTTAAGCCTTCTCTCTATGGCCGCTTTTCACTTGATCATCTATGGCCGCTTTTGGGTGATCACCGAGGGTCCTGCGGCCCCTTCGGGGCGCTTGTGCCGCGGCTGCGCCACGGCGTGAAGGGCACCCCGGAGCTGCGGTGGTATCCCACCCATTTCGCGATGAAGCTGCGAAATGGATGGGGCACCTGGCTTGAATTATCACGGGCTGTTCCAGGAAAATGCCAATGGGCTGGATTCAATCAGCCGTCATCTAGGCAGAGCCCGGTAGTGGCGGCATCCCCCCGAGCGGAGCTGTTCCCTCCCAATGTCCGCGGGTCTCCAGGATGCGAAGTCGCGTAAACGACGATCGGTCGAACGCGCTCACAGACTTGTGCCAATCCATTTTTTCGCGATGACTCCCTGCGCGATAAATCGCGTTGAGCATGGAAGCATCATCTCTCCAGACGCTCAACGTAAATACATCGTCACCAAAGGTGTGCGGCGTGATAGCTCTGCTTGCCAGGCAGCCCTCAACCTGCAGCAGCCAGTCATTCACTTCATCTACACCGCGGCGGAATGCAATCAGGCGCTCAACTTTAGGCCCGGGGTGGTATCCCGCAGTGGTCATGACCACCAAGGCGCCGCCTGGATCGGCGGAGGAAACTGCAAACACCTCGTCGGGGCACTCCCGATCAAGATAATTGCATTGCCCCTGATGGCGGACCGGTAGAAGGAGTTGATGCCAGGACTCCACTGTGTTGGGAGCGAATGGCATGTAACACTCGATCGCCTGAAGAGCCGCTCTGGCTGGGGCAACGTCCGAGAAAAGTCCTACCGCGCACCAAATTTCGCCCGGAAGCCGATAACCATCGGGTCGGATCGGACCGGACGGACCGATCTTCCAGCTCATCGCGCCTTGAGGTTGGGCGGAGAGGTCCAATTGATCTGGAGTGGTCACGCTCGGGAACCGAAGCCAATGGGCGGTTGCGTATCGAGCTCTTTCGGACAAGGGCAGTCTCCTCTGAAATTATCGGTATCGCAAGAAGTATTCCACAGCGTAGCGCCTTGGGCGTCCTTTGCGGCGACGGAACTCCTGGCGAACGGGGATTCTGGCCAGGTTTGATGTCAACTCGGCTGCATCGCAGTTGTCATTAGGCAGCCATCGGTTCGTGTTTCACGTGGAGGTCGGCAAACCGGAAGTGATTCTCAGTTGACGACAGGGAATCGCGCGTAACAGGTCTTCGATGCGTGCCTGCCTTCTAAGGGACAACTACGTTACGGGGCGACCGCAGACGTCTGGGACTGGCTATGCGTTCTGCTCACAAAGGGTAATCGTGCCGGAGATTCGCCAACATGACCCCGCATCTGTCCCAGTACCCGGGGGTACTATGGAACGGTGAGAAGTCTTCCCCGGCAAACAACTGAAATCGAAGCACATGTCGCGCGGCTCTGCGAAAGCTCCGTGTTTGCCAATTCAGTGCGGTTGCGAGACTTGCTGCGGTATACCGTCGCCGAATCGCTCGCGGGGCGCACCGATTCGCTGAAGGAGTCTGTGCTTGGGGTAACGGTCTTCGGCCGTAAGCCGGGATACGACTCGGACGCAAGCTCGATTGTGCGTGTCGAATTCGCCCGGCTCCGCAAGAAACTCGAACAGTACTACGAATCAGAAGGCGCGAACGAAACACTGAAGCTGGTTTTCCCAAGGGGAACTTACGCTCCAGAATTCGTGCGCACGGACCAGCCCGCTGAGCCGGCCTTCGCGGGAAGCGTGGTGGTGCTACCGTTCACATGCCTCGGCACCGACCCGGATGACGATTGTTTCGCTGACGGTCTGACGGATGAGCTGATCACCGCACTCACCCGAGTCCCGGGTCTCAAGGTCGTAGCCCGCACCAGTTCGTTCAAGTTCAAAGGCTGCGCCGATGATATCCGGGGCATCGGCTCGATGTTGAAGGTTGATACGGTACTCGAAGGCAGCGTGCGCCGCAAAGGCGAGCAATTGCGTATTCACGCGCAGCTCGTCAACGTCCACGACGGCTGCCATATCTGGGCCGGCAAATTTGAGCGCAGGCTGACAGCTGTATTTCAGCTTCAGGATGAGATTGCTACAGCTATCGTTGCGGCATTGAAGATTGAACTGCCGCGATACCTCACACCTTCAGCAAGAGTTGTCGACGCCGAAGCCCACGCGCTCTACCTGAAGGGGCGCTATTGGTGGCATCGATGGAATCCCGAGGCCCTGCGCAAAGCAGCGAGTTTCTTCCAGCAGGCCATTGAGCGCGATCCCGCCTGCGCGGGTGCATATTCAGGATTGGCCGATTGCCTTTTTCTGCAGGGCTTCTATGGCTATGGAAGACCGAAAGAGGTGATGCCGCGAGCGCAGGCGTACGCGCGAAAGGCGATCGAGATCGATCCCCAACTCGGAGAACCGTATTGTTCGCTCGGAATGCTGGAAAATGCCTGGGAGTGGAATACCGAGCAATGCGGTATCGAGATTTGCCGCTGCCTTGAGCGCAATCCAAACTATGCAATGGCTGTGGCCAAGTACGCCACTTCCTATCTGCAACCTACCGGGAGGTTTGAAGAAGGCGCGACGTGGCTGAAGCGCGCGCTCGTCCTCGATCCGCTTTCTCCTCATGTCAATGCGGACTTCGCGTGCAATCTGGTTTACAGTGGCCTTTTTGATCAATTCGAACGGGAAGCGGCCCGCGTACTGGCCGACGACCCGGCATTCCTGCGGCTCTATTGGTTTCTGGGCAAGAGCAGGGCGTTTCGCGGCAACAAGGAAGGCGCAGCGGAGGCAGCGGAACGTTCTTTAGGCTTTGCTCCCGAAGACCCTACGACACTCAGCTTTGCAGCTGCAACCCACGCGACCTGTGGCAATGAGAGCCGGGCGGCGGAACTTCGAGGGAAACTGGGGTTTTTGGCGCAAATCCGATACATTCCCTCTTCCTCTCGCGCCTTTTGTTACGACTCGCCAGGGTTTGAAGACGAATACTTTCATTGGGTCGCCCTGGGAATCGAAGAACGGGATCCGGTCCTGCGCGCTCTGGGCATGGTCCGCTGTTTCTCCTCCCACCAATCAGACCCGCGATACGATCTCGCTCTCGAGAAGCTCGGCATTGGCAAGCAGCATGTCGCGCAGCCGGCGCCGGTCGACCTTGCCGGTTAGGCCTTTCGGCAACGCATCCAAAAAGTGAATCTTCGTCGGAACCTTGTACTCCGAAAGCATGGTGCGTGCATGGGAGAGCAGATCGTCCTGCGAGGAGTAATGACCTTCACGAAGAGAGACAAATGCCACAGGCAACTCGCCGAATTTTGCATCGGGCAAGCCTACAACTCCTGCTTCGAAAACGGCTGGATGCTGATACAGCGCCTCTTCGACCTCCTGCGGCGAGATGTTGGAACCACCGCGGATGATGATCTGCTTGAGTCGGCCTTTGAACCAGTGATATCCATCCTCATCGCACATGACCAAATCGCCGGTGTGGAGCCATCCATGTCGGAGGAGTTTCGCTGTCGCGTCGGGATCATTCCAGTATCCGATGCAGTTCGCGGGACTGCGAAGAATGAGCTCGCCGGTTTCGCCCGGTGCCAGGTCGTTACCTCGCTCATCAACAACGCGGAGAGAAAAGCCCTCTGGCGCCGTGCCGATGGATCCGGCGCGCACAGCGCCGGGAGGGTTGAAAGCGGTCGGTATCACTTCCGTCATTCCGCAGCCTTCTCTGACCTCGATGTGAAACATGTCGAGTACGCGCCTGTGAAGCGCAACCGGCACCGAGTCACCACCTGCACTGATGGATCGCATGCTCGATATATTGCGAGGTTTGGTAACTTGTTCTTCCACAATCTGCTGAAGTCCGGCGGGAAGAACGAACATATAGCTGCACGCATGACGCTCGATCAGATCAAGCACTGCAGCCGGGTTGAAACTCCTGGGCAGGACCACCGTCGCGCCCTGAACCAGGCCGGGAAGGTACACGCACATCAAAGCGCTCGCGTGAGAGGTTTGAGTTGTCGCGAGACATATGTCGGCAGGTGTAATGCTTCCCGACATCATTGTCTTTGCACCCTCGAAGAGTGTCCTCTGCGAATGGATCACACCTTTTGGCCGAGCCGTTGTGCCCGATGTATAGAGCAGAATGGCCGGGTCATCGGGGCTGGCGGGAGGCAACGGCGTACTTGTCTCCTTCGCTTCCGGCAGCGCGCCAATCACTTCGGCGCCGTCCACCAGCGGTGCAAGTGCCGGTTCGCTGAAGCAGACCCGTGCACCTGAGTGCTCCAGGACGTAAGAGATCTCCGGTGCCTTCATCCGCGGATTCATGGGAACTGCGATCAGGCCAGCCCGGAAAGCACCCATCATCAGCACGACCATCTCGATCGAGTTATAAGCATGAATCGCAACACGATCACCAAGCTGCAGCCCGCGGTCGAGCAAGTCGTGCGCCATGCAGTCGACCGCCTGGTGCAATTGGGCGAACGTCATCTGGCGGTCGCCCGCGACTATGGCAACTTTCGCCGGATGCCTCTGTGCGTTTTGGGTCAAAATTTCGTTGAGCAACATGGGGCGATTCTAGGTATGAATCCGGAGCAGGGCGAGAAGTAACGGGTTAGGAACACGTTACTCGCCATTAAGGCAGGAGGCAAGCTTCCTGATGGTGTGCGTATTTTGCCACCCAATGGGACGGCTGACGAGTCGATCAGACGTGCTATCGACGCGGGAGCTCGTGACCCCTGGTTTGAGGGGTTGAGATCGGTCAGTGGCCGATGCGGATTCCATTGGCCTCCTGCTCACGGCGGGCCATTCGTTTTGCTCCGGATGATAGCTGTTCTCGAGGATAGGGCGTGTACTGCGCGCTAGCTGGCGCGCAGGGCATCCCATTGCTCTGAGCCGAGCCGTCGGAAGATTTCGCCGGGAGGGGCGATGTGGGGCAGGTGGAGAGCGACGCTGGAAGTAGCGGCTTCCTGCACCTGGTGCAGCACGTTGTCATAGGCGGCGAAGGCCGAGCCGAGGAGGACATCGGAGAGAAATGCGAGGCGGTAGCCGGCCTGCTCGATGAGGTCAAAGGAGAGGAGCGGGCTCTTGCCGCCGAAGAGGATATTCAGCACGCAAGGGCCGTGGACGAGTTGCGGTACTTTCAGGAGTTGGTCGGCGGACACGACGGCTTCAACCAGAGCCATGTCGGCGCCTGCATCGAGTGCGGCGTTGGCGCGGTCGACAGCCTCGTTGAAGCCGAGGACGCCGGCAGCGTCGGTGCGCGCGATGAGAAGGAAGTCCGGATTGCGGCGCGCGGATACGGCAGCGGAGATTTTGCTCACGAATTCGTTGCGCGGCACGACCTGCTTGCGATCGAGATGACCACACTTCTTGGGGGACACCTGGTCTTCAATGTGAATGCCGGCGACGCCCGTGTGTTCATATTCAACGACAGTGCGGGTCATGTTGAGTTCGTTGCCATAGCCGGTATCGGCATCGGCAATTATGGGGATGCGGACAGTTTTGGACATGGCCGAGGCGTTGGCGACCATCTCGGTCATGGTGGCGAGACCATAATCGGGAAGTCCCAGACGGCAGGCCGAGGTGCCCATGCCGGTCATGTAAATGGCGGAGAACCCGTTCTGTTCTACGGCCGCAGCGGAGATGCAGTCCATGGCGCCGGGAGCGATGATGAGCCGCTGGGTGTTGAGCGCATGGCGGAGCTGTTGGGCAGGGTGCATTCTTTGCCTCTCGCGGGCTGGGGAATTTTCGTGCTAATGCATAGGACGGAATTTGCGCGAAGCGGTGGCAGCGCGCGGATGAAGAGTTGTTCATCCGGCGAAGGAGATGGGAGAGGGTGGAGCTTTGCGACTCAGAGAAGACGCGGCGACGGCGAGCTAATCCTGTGCGGGTGTGACGCCGGCGCTCTTTTGTGCGGCGTGTTCGTAGGAGGGCACGAAGGGCTTGCCGTCGACGGAGTACTGGACGTGGTACTCGACCTCGACGGGCTGGCCGTCGATGAGATAGGGCTTGAACTTCCAGCGATTGACGGCGTTCGTGAGGGCATCGAAGACGGCTTCAGGAATACCCAGGGGCGAACCGGCCTCGACCTTGACTGAACCATCCTTGTGAATGATGACCGGCATGAAGACGGTGCCGCGGTAGGGTCGATGATCGGGCATGAGGGGAAGGCTCGCGCCGACCTCGTAGATGGGGATGGGCAGCGGATCGCCGGGCTCAATGGGAATGGGTTGTTGCTGGGCGTCGGGGCCTGGCTTGAGCAGGGCATCGTCGAATTTATCGGCGGTTTCAAGCTGCGTGACCTTCATCTCCGCGAGGAGGCGGCCGCCGTCGATGACCTGGACGGTGCGCGCGACGGAGCGGCCCTGGAAGGGCTGGAGGTCGAGGAACTGCACCACGGTGATCTGGGAGCGGATGAGGCGCAGGTGCAGCTCAGGATCGAAGCACATGGTGGGGACGAACCACTCGGGCGCGCGTCCGAAGTCTGAGGGCGGATGTGTGAGCGAGGTGCAGTTGAGTGTGAGGCCCGCGGTGTTGACGCGCTCGACGGACAACTGGTCGGCGGGCTCGATGTTCGCGATCTGGTAGAGCGGATCGACGACGGGGCGTCCGACGCGCAGGTCCATGCGGTATTCTTCGAAGTCGCTGTGGCGGCGGCGGGTGCCGAAGCGCTGAGTCTTGGAGATGCGCCACTCGGAGCCGTTCCACGCGGGCTCGGTGCTGGTGTAGGTGCGGCGCCAGTGGTAGGGGTTGACGTACCACTCCTCGAATGTGCCGGTGACCGGTTTTTTGGCGGTGGGTTCGGCGAGCATTTCGAAGGTGGCCTTGAGATGCCACGGCTTGAGAGCGGGACCCGCAAGCGCGTTGGATCGGTAGGCGGCGTTCAGCAGCTTGTGGCCGAGTTCGCTGATGCGGGCGGCGCGGTCATTGGCCGCGCCGGCGGGTGCGGGAGCCTGTGCGCGGAGAGCCGCAGAGATAAAGCAGGCGAGGGAAAGAATTGCGACAGAGAGGGACCGGCAAGGGCGGTTCTGAGAGCGCATGGATGAGCCTCGTTGTTGGGAACACCCCATGCTAAACGAAAGCGACTGCGCTGGTGAAGCGATTTAAGTGGGGCTATTCGCTGAGGGTGTCGTCGCGCCAGAGGGCTACGCCGCCTAGGAGGCCGGCGGTGTTGTCGACGATGGAGACGTTGGGGGGTAGCTCGAAGTCGATCTTCTTGGTGTTGCCGCCGCCGAGGTAGAGGTGGTCCCAGCTAAAGGTGGCACAGGTCTGCTGGATGGCTTCGAGGAGATGCTTGTTCCACTTTTCCTTGCCGTATTTGTCGAGGCCGCGACGGCCGAGGTAGTCCTCGTAGGTGTGCTTACGCCAGGGGTGGTGGCCGAGCTCGAGGGCGACGAGCCGGCCCCAACTGTAGACCGATGAGCCCATGCCGGTGCCGAGGGTGAGAATCATCTCGATGCCTTTGCCCTGGATGGCGCCGTAGCCCTGGATGGCGGCGTCGTTGGCGACGCGGACGGGCTTGCGCCAACGCTTTTCGAGCTCGTGCTGCATGGGGAACTCGACCCAGGAGGGGTGGAGGTTGACGGCGGTGAAGATGATGCCGCGCTTGACGACGCCGGGAAAGCCGACGGAGACGCGATGGCAGGCGGGGAGAATGCCGTGGAGCTGATCGAGGGCGGCGAGGACGGCGCGGGTGTCGGGGACCTCAGGCGTGGGGACGCGTTCGCGCTCGCTGAGGGGCTCGCCGGTGGAGTTGAGGAGCATGGCTTTGAGGCCGGAGCCGCCGATGTCGATGGCGAGGGTGGTGGGGGCGTGGGCGCTGGAGGATTTGGCGGAGTGCGCGGCCTGGGGCTTCATCTCAACGGAAATTGTAAAGGCTGGGAATAGGGAACAGGGAATAGGGAGTAGGGAGTAGAAGCGAGTGACAAAGTGACAGAGTTGCAGAGTGGCACATTGATGGAGTGGTGGGATGAGAGGTGGCAACGTGGTTAGGTGAATCTCCTACACTGGGGATTGCCGCCCATGCCTCTCTATTGCGAAGTCGCGCTGCCGGTGCCGCTGGACCGCACGTTTACGTATGCGGCGCCGGAGGGGCAGCGTGTGCAGCGTGGAGCGCGGGTGATTGCGCCGTTCCGGAACGAGAAGCTGATCGGCATTGCGGTGAGCGTGAGCGGGGAGGCGCCGGCGGAGTTCGAGGCGCGCGCGCTGGAGGCGGTGCTGGATGAAGGTGAGCCGATTCTGAGCGAGCATCTGCTGGCGTTGGGCGAGTGGATTGCGCAGTACTACCTTGCGCCGCTGGGTGAGGTGCTGCGCGGCATGCTGCCGCTCATGGCCGAGGTGCGGCGGACGGTGTATTACCGCATTACGGATGCGGGGCGGGATGTGCTGGCGAGGTGGGTAGAACAGGGAGTAGGGAACAGGGAGCAGGGAGTAGGGAACAGAGATCAGAGATCAGAGAACAGAGATCAGAAATCAGGGCTGTTCGGCGAGGGAACCTCGGGACCTTCGGCTTCGCCTCAGAATGACAGGGCGAGTGAGGTGAAGCGAGAAAGTGCTGGACCTCACACGCACGACGTGCAGCGGCGGGTGCTGGAGCGGCTGGCATCGGGCGAGGCGGTGAAGGTGTCTACGCTGCGCATGGCTACCGCGGCGACGCTGGCTGTGCTGGCGAGCATGGTGCGCAAGAAGTGGATTGCGCGGGAGACTTCGGCGGTGGAGCGCGATGCGCGGCGGATGGACCGCTACGCGGTGCTGGTGCCGGAGACGCGGCTGCCGAAGCTGACGGCGAATCAGCAGGCGATTTTGGCGGAGCTAGCGGCGTGCGGCGGGGAGATGGCGCTCGGCGCGCTGCGCGGCAAGGAGATGTCTTCTTCGACTTTGCAGACACTGGTGCGGCGCGGGCTGGTGCAGATCGACGAGCGGCCGGCGGCGTTTCGGCTGGGCGGGATTGAGGGCGCGGCGCCGGTGCGATTGAATGAGCCGCAGACGGAGGCGCTGGCGTCGATTGCTTCGGCGCTGGGGGCGTTCCACACCTTTTTACTTCACGGAGTCACGGGCTCAGGTAAAACGGCGGTATATCTGGCGGCGATGCAGAGGGCGCTGGATCGGGGCATGGGCACGATTCTGCTGGTGCCGGAGATTGGGTTGACGCCCCAGATGGCAGGGCTGCTGGATGCGGCGTTCGGGGAGAAGGTGGCGCTGCTGCACTCGGCGCTGACGCCGGAGGAACGCAGCGAGCAGTGGCGGCGAATCAGGCGGGGCGATGCGCCGGTGGTGGTGGGGACGCGCTCGGCGATCTTTGCGCCCGCGAAGAATCTTGGGCTGATTCTTGTGGATGAGGAACACGACCAGAGCTACAAGCAGGAGGAGACGCCGCGCTACAACGCCCGCGATGTGGCGGTGATGCGCGGCAAGCTGGCGGGAGCGGTGGTGGTGCTGGGGTCGGCGACGCCGAGTCTGGAGACGTGGCAGAACTCGGTTGCGCAGAAGTACGCGCGCATTGAGATGCAGGAGCGCGTGAACCAGCGGCCACTGCCGGAGGTGGAACTGGTGGACATGCGGCGCGAGTTCCAGGAGACGGGGCGCGAGCAGTTGTTTTCTCGGTCGCTGGTGGAGCAGGCGCAGGCGGCGCTGGATCGCGGGGAGCAGGTGCTGATTCTGCTGAACCGGCGGGGGTATTCGTTTGCGGTGATGTGCAGGGCGTGCGGCGCGAAGCTGGAGTGCCAGAACTGCGCGATTGCGCTGACGCATCACAAGGCGGTGGGCGATGAAGAGATGGCGCGGGCTGGGCAGCGGCTGGAGTGCCATTATTGCGGTTATCGCAGGACGGTGCCGGCGCGGTGTCCGCAGTGCGACTCGGAGCATTTGTACTACTTAGGCGCGGGCTCGCAACAGGGCGAAGAGCGGCTGGCGGAGATCTTTCCGACGGCACGCATCGGGCGGATGGATCGCGACACGGTGCGTGGGCGGCACGACCTGGAACGATTGCTGGCGCGGCTGCATTCGGGTGAGATCAATCTGCTGGTGGGCACGCAGATGATTGCGAAGGGCCATGATATTCACGGCGTGACGCTGGTGGGCGTGGTGGGTTGCGATCACGCGCTGAGCATGCCGGATTTTCGCGCGGCGGAGCGGGTGTTCCAGTTGATGACGCAGGTGAGCGGGCGCGCGGGGCGCGGGGAGCTGCCGGGGAGGGTGGTGGTGCAGACGTATTATCCCGACCACTACGCGATTCTGGCGGCGAGCAAGCACGATTACGCAAGCTTTGTGGAGCGCGAGCTGAAGTACCGGCGGTGGATGCACTATCCGCCGTTTGGCGTGCTGGCGAATGTGCTGGTGCAGGCGGAGAAACTCGAAGATGCTGCGGGGTGGTCGGCGGTGCTGGGGAAGTGGTTCCAGCAGGCCGCGCCGCAAGGGATCCGTGTGCTGGGGCCGTGCACTGCGCCGGTGGCGCGCATCAAGGGCATCTATCGTTTTCATTTAATTCTGAAGGCGGCTTCGCGGAAGGCGCTGAATGCGGCGCTGCAGGCGATGCTGGCGCATGCGGATGAGCAGGGTGTGCCGCGCAGGAATGTGACGGTAGATGTGGATGCGCAGAGACTGATGTAACCACCTGCGGTGGGGCTGACCGCCTTCGGCCATCGATGGGAGAGCTTTCAGCGAGGTATCCCAGGTCTCAAAATCGAGACCTGAGGCACCCGAACCTCATGCAAAGACTGGCGGCTATTGTGGGTTCGTGGTGGCCGGCGGGTTGGGATTCTTTGCGCCGTGCTTTGCGCCGCGCGCCGCGTTTTTGGTGCGGTTCCATGCATGCTTGGTGTGGCGCCTGGTGGAGTTGTACGCCTTCTTCGATCCGCGTTTGGTGGCACGGCCGGTGTTGCGGGCGGCATCTTTCGTATCGCGGCCGGCGTTCTTCATGTCCTGCTTGGCGCTGTGGTGGTCGGGCGGCGGGGCGGTCTGCGTGGTTTGCTGGCTCGAAAGGAGTGCAGGGGCGAACGCCAAGGCCGCGCCCAGAAGCAAGGTGGTGAAGTGCGAGCGAATTCTCATGGCGTATGGGATTCCGGCGAGGGGCGCGGAGTTGGTTGCAGGAATAGTGAATGTGCGGCGCAGGGATTGCCGCAGCCGGTGCTATGTCTCCTAACTCACAGAACAACCAGCTTCTATCCGTTGGCAGGTCCAGTGGATCCGCGCACCACCAGGCTTGTTGAGACCAGAAACTCACGTTGCAGCTTGACGCCGGGTGTGGCTTCGGCCTGCTGCTTGAGGGCCTCGAATGCGGCGCGCGCGAGGTCGGTGCGTGACAGCCGGATTGTGGTGAGCGGGGGCAGCGTGAATTCCGCGAAATCGATATCGTCGAGGCCGATGACGCTCAGATCCTGGGGCACACGCATTCCGGCCATGTAGACCGCGCGCAGCACTCCGATGGCGGTCATGTCGTTGGAGCAGATGACGGCGGTGGGGCGCTTCGCAAGAGCCCGCAGGCGGTCGAATCCCGCGACGCCGCCGCGCAGGGTGTGGTCGCATTCAATGACCCACTGCTTCTCGATGGGCAGGCTGGCGCGCTGCATCGCCGCCTGAAAATCCTTGAGGCGCGTGACCGCCGAGTGGATGGAGTGCGGGCCGGCCAGAAATCCAATGTGCCGGTGGCCGAGGTTGACCAGGTGATCGACGGCAGCCTGCATGCCCGTGGTGTAGTCCAGTTCGATGGTGCTGCTCTTGGGATCGCCGAGCTTGAACTCGGCCAGCACCAGCGGCACGTCGTGGGTGGCGAGCTGGTCGAGGACCGGCTCTTCCTCGCCGAAGGTGAGCACCGCTACGCCTTCCACCTTGCGCTCGAGCATGCGGCGGACGCAGGTGGTCAGCACTGCCGGGTCGCTGTTGGACGAGCTGACGAGGATCTCGTATCCGTGGGCTACCGCGATCTCCTCAAAGCTCTGGATCAGCTCCGGAAAGAAGGGGTTGGTGATGTTTTCGACGATGATGCCGAGCAGCCGGCTGCGCCCCGAGACCAGGCTGCGCGCGTGCGTGTTGGGAAAGTAGTTGAGCTGCTCGATGGCCTGCCATACGCGCTTGCTGAGCCGCTCGCTTACCGCGGGCGAGCCGTTGATGGTGCGGGACACGGTGGCAATGGAAACCTTCGCCAGTGCGGCCACGGTGCGAATGTCCGCCGCCTTTGCGACGGTCTTGCGGGTTCCTCTGCGGGGCACGGAACCATCGTATACCAGGGGTCTCCTGTGCCGGAATCCTTTTGGTAAGAAGCGGTTGATGGCCTGGGGGCCACGCTTGCAGGGCCGCCGCATTGCCCGCGAAGGCTGGAGCAAAAGCGAAAGCGCCAGAGACCTTCCGATCTCTGGCGCTTCCTGGGTGCCCCTTAGCTCTTCGGATCAAACACCACCATCAAAGCATGACGATGAATCTTCGGCGCGTTTCAAAGCTGCATTCCCAGCCTGTTCTGCGCTATCGCCATTCATGGCCGCCTGAAGAGCAATCCAGCGGCAAGCCGCCAAACTGCCGATCCGCGTATCCACGTCCGAGCGACTGCGCCTTCCAGACCTGCAACCGGCCTGCTTTGTTTGCCGGACTCTGCTGCAGGGCTTGCGCCGCGCAACTCCTCCCGGCAATCTCCACAAGCCGCGACTCCTGCCGATCGCTTGCGTGTTCCTTCCTGTTCCACCTGAGAGCCTTTCGATGGACGAGCCGCCGACGCTTCAGGTTTCCCGGGAAGGACTGCGCTTGCTGCTCAACCGGAGCCGGAACCCGGCGTCCGCCGAACTTTGCATCGCCTGCCAGGACGGGGATGAGTCTCCGACTTCCATCGAACGGTGACCCAGGGCTTGCGCCGGCCGGGCCAGATTTCGAGGGCAGATCGAACGTTCATCTTCCTGCATGACAGGAAATGTTCGCTTCCAATTCCCTACTGGGCTACCAACTGACGGGACTATGCGCCTGGTGAATCTGTGAATGCAAGTGCAAATTGCGGTGCAAATCTGTGGATATCACCATGCGTGGTGCAATTGGCCGGAAAAGTTGAGTTGGCCTCCGCTGTCGCGTTTGTTATTAGCCTCCTCTACACTGTTCAGCATGTGCGGCCGTTACCGCAGACGCTCCGACAAGCAGCGCATTTCCGAGGCCTTTCAGGTGGGCGGGGGGCTGGAAGAGCTGTATCTTGAGCCTGACGACGATGCAGCTCCCGGCTCCATGCAGCCGGTGGTGCTGACCAACGAAGCAGGGGAGCGCGCGATTGCGCCAATGCGCTGGGGCTTCAAACTGCCCGACCGGCTTCTGTTCAATGCGCGCAGTGAAGACGTGGCAGAGTCGCGGTTCTGGAAGGAGTCGTTCAGGGAGCGGCGCTGCATTGTGCCTGCGGATGCAATCTTTGAATGGCAGAAGGCAGGGGGCGCGCGGAAGATCAAGTACGAGATTGGGGTCCGCGGGCGTGAGCCGTTCGGGATGGCCGGGGTGTGGAAGCTCTGGAAGAATCCCAAGACCGAGGAGTGGGAGCGGACGTTTGCGGTGCTCACCTGCGAGCCGAACGAACTGATCCAGCCGATTCATAACCGGATGACGAGCATTCTGGAGCCGCGCGATTACGAGGAATATCTTGCGCAGGCGGAGCGGCCACCGGTGCATCTGCTGCGGATTGCGCCAGCCGAGGAGATGCGGGTGGAGCGAGCGGACGCGGTAGAGGCGAATCGAGGGCAGATGGGGCTTTTCGATGAGACCTGTGAGTAAGCGGCGGATCCGTTGCGGCCAGTTATCGGACCTGATTGCACCATGACAGGCACTTTGCCCAAAAGCTGCGCTACGGCTACACTGGAATAGCTCTGGTTTCTCCGCGGTCCCCCATGTTGCGGAAGGTGTTCATTGTTCTCGTGTTGGCGACGCTGGCCGCAAGTGTGGCAGTTGCGACCCCTGCACGCCAGAAAGTGCATCGCCGCGCGAAGTCGCCGCAATCTTCTCACCACCCCATCCCACGCCACCCCGGTCATCGTGCTGTGTCGTCGCATCCGCGGCCGCAACACCCCGCGGGCCAGCACCCGGTAACGCGGCATCCCAAGGCGGAGCACCATTTCGATCATCCCGCTCCTGGGCACGTACGGAAGCACCGGGTGGCTTACCGGCGCAGCGCCAGGGGAGCACGGCTGCAGGCCGGGACGCGCCGGAGGCGCTCGGCACGGCTGGTGCGGGCGTCGTTTCGCACGCGAGTCCTGATGGCTTCTCCACTGAAGGGATCCCTTGAGTCGCTGGCACGGCAGAACCAGATTGCCGAGTCCGAGGGGCTGGAGCGGATTCTGGATGATGACGATCTGAACAACCGGATTGCGGAGAAGCTTCTGGTGCCGGTACCGGCTTCGGCGGGGCTGGAAGTGAATCCCGCGTTGCCGCAAGATCGCCGCTATTGCCGGCCTTGGACCGCAGATTTCTTGACCGATCTGGCGCAGGAACACGAGGCGCGGTTCCATCGCGCTCTGGTTGTTACATCGGCGGTACGGACGGTGGAATACCAGCAGAGGCTGATGCGCATCAACGGGAACGCGGCGGCGGCGGAAGGGGATTTGGCCAGTCCGCATCTGACGGGCGCGACCATCGATATTGGCAAGAAGGGCATGACGCGCGCGGAGCTGAGCTGGATGCGCGATTGGCTGCTGCGGCTGCAAACGGCGGGCCAAATCGACGTGGAAGAGGAGTTCCGGCAAGCCTGCTTTCACATCACGGTGTACAAGATCTACGACGCCGCTCCCGCGGAGACACCGCTGCACAACGCTGGGGAACCGACGGCAGCCACCGAAGTGGGTAGCGCCGGCGGGGTGTAGACCTTCGATCCATTCTTCTCAAATTTCATCTCAGACAGGCTGAGTTCGCGGTAGAATTCCCCGCAACGCACCGGTACACGGATTTGTCGCTCGGAATTTGCGGGTCCAGGTTTGAGGATGCGCCCGGTCACTCGCCGGGAGCTACCGGGCAGCCAGATGCGGCGCCTGCAAGGCGCAGAGGAGAAGAGTGTGATGGGTGATGCGAGTGTTCAACCGGCAGCCGAGGTAACGACGGGATTGTCGCAGTGGGAACGTGTAGCGGATACGTTTACGGCTCCCTCCAAAACATTTCTGGACATCAAGAATGGGCATCGGAGCTGGTGGATGCCGTTCCTGATCGTGCTGCTTACGGGCGGCTTCATGTGGTTCTCGATCTATCACCAGGTGACCTGGAAGACGCTTTATGACAACCAGCAACGCTCGATGCCGGAGTTTGCCAAGCGCATGATGGAGCAGCAGCCGCCGGAGGTTCAAGCTGCGCGCGAGAAGTCAGGGCCCATCAGCCAGGCGGTAACCTGGGCGATTTCGCCGCTGGGGCTGCTCGCCATGAACGCGATTTGCGCGCTGGTGCTTTGGCCGACGATCAACTTCGGGTTCGGAGGGAAGGCGACCTTCGGATCGATCTTTGCGGTGACGATGTATGCGACTCTGGTTTTGTGGCCGCTGAAGCTGCTGCTGGGAGGCCTGGCGTTATGGGCAGGCGCTACTCCTGAGGCATTCGATATCCAGAACATTGCCGGAACGAACTTCGGCTATTACATGGAAATGCACAAGGGCGTGCTCTACTTGCTGGCCACATCGGTGGACGTGCTGGTGATCTGGAACCTGATCGTCACAGGGATCGGGGTGGCGACGGTGGCCGGCGTCAAGCGCAGTTCGGGGTACATCGCGGTGTTCGGCTGGTGGATCCTGATCGTTCTGATTTCGATGGGATTTGCGGCGGCTTTCTCTTAACCGCAGCGACCGATTGCAACGAGATGGCGCGCACCAAGCGGTGCGCGCCGTTTTATTGGTGCATGGAAGATGGGACGTGGGGCCGTTCCGCCGCAGGCAGAATCACGGCTCCGCTGCCGGATCGCGCGCCCTGAAGGCACCTTCAAAGCTCGGCAACAGGATCAGGAACGCGGTGCCGCTGGCGCCGGGCTTTCTGCTTGTGCGGAAGAGAATGCGTCCCCCGTGCCGCTGCACGATTCCGTGGCTGACCCACAGGCCGAGACCGTTTCCCGCCGCACCCTTGCTTGTGGCGAAGGGCTGGAACATGCGGGCGGCGATCTCCGGTGGAATGCCGCCGCCGTTATCGGCGAGCATTACGTGCTGCATGCCGGCACTGCTGGAGCGCACCCGTATGCGCATGCAGCCGCCGAAGCTTACGGCCTCAATTGCGTTGCGTATCAAATTGGAGAAGACCTGTCGGATCTCCGGCGCCGACCCAAACACTTTGCACGAATCGGGAAAATCGCGAGCGAGGTCGATGTGCTTGCGGTCAATCAATGCACGATTGAGCGCGATGACGCTTTCAAGGAGTTCGCATAAGTCGAACTCTGCCGGCTTGCCGGTGTCGCGGAAGAAGCCGAGGCTCTGCCGGGCGACGTTGCTGACGCGCGCTATCTCTTCCTGGAGGATTGCGGCTTGCCTCTTGCCGTTCTGGCTCAGGGTTGGATCCAGGCTGATGAGAAACGCCAGGTTGGTGACTGCCTCGAGGGGGTTGTTGATCTCATGGGCGATGGCAGCAGCCATGCGACCGGTGGCGGCCAGCTTTTCCGATTGAATGACGGCCTGTTGAAGTTGCTCCCTTTCGGTGATATCGCGCGCGATTTTGGAGGCGCCGATGACGCGGCCCTGCGGATCGCACAGGGGAGAGATGGTGAGGGAAACGCGGACGCGTGTGCCGTCTTTGCGGACACGCTCGGTTTCATAGTGGTCGATGCGAATGCCGTTGCGCAGGTTCTCCAGGATGGCCGGTTCCTCCGCCTGCAGCTCGGGAGGAATGATGGTGAGGATGGAGCGTCCCACGATCTCGTCGGCACGGTAGCCAAAGAGCCGTTCAGCGCCGTGATTCCAACTGGTGACAATGCTGTTCAAGTCTTTGCTGATGATGGCGTCGTCAGACGACTCGACTATGGCAGCGAGGCGTTGCGCGTCGACGAAGGCCGGGCTGCTGTCCGGCGTGCGCTCAAGGGCGCGCCGCGCGTTGACCTGGGCGGTGACGTCGAAGGAATGAACCATGACGGAGTCGACTTCGCCGCCACTGCCGAAGATGGGCTGGCACACAAAATTGATGTAGCGCGTGGCGGGACCCAACAGCTTGCCGATGGAGAGCTGCCGCTCCGGATCGGAGTAGGGAACTCCGGTGCGATACACCTCATCGAGGACCTCGAAGTATCCCTGGCCCTCCACTTCAGGAAGTGATTCGCGGATTGTTTTTCCGAGCAAGTCGGCAAGGGTATCGCGGCCGGTAAATGCGACCATTGCTCGGTTGGCATAGGTCCAGCGCAACTCAGGTCCCCGCAACAGCCCGATGGAAACGAAGGCCAGATCGAGCATCTCCAGCAAAACGGAGGCGTCCGGCTGGAATTGTAGGGCCCGTTTTTTGTCCGTATGGAACATCCTTTGAGTTTCCGGCAAGCCTGGGACGACATCGAGTCTCGACAGTCGAGCGTCCTGTCCTCCACTCGTTCCGGAACGCAGAGGTATGGGCCGAGATGCTAACTTGGATGCGCCGGTCGCCCGGGGAAGTTGGCTCCCGAGGGGTCTCTGCACAGAGACCCACCGGTGCGTTCAGGGGCGCTCAGGGTTAGTCCAGAGGCAGATTACTCCGTCCAGCGGCGAAGGATGAGAGTCGCGTTGATGCCGCCGAAGCCGAAGGAGTTCGATAGCGCAACGTCGAAGCTGCAGGGGATGGCCTTGTTGGGCACATAGTCCAAACGGCATTCCGGATCGACGTTCTCGAGGTTGATCGTCGGAGGCAGCATCTGGTTCTGGAGAGCAAGCACGGTGATGCCTGCCTCAAGTCCACCGGCGCCGCCGAGCAAGTGGCCGGTCATGGACTTGGTGCCGCTGACTTTGAGCCTTTTGCTGAGAGCGTGTTCGCCGAAGACCTTCTCGATGGCCAGTGATTCGTTGCCGTCGCCGGCGGGAGTGGAAGTGGCGTGGGCGTTCACGTAGCCTACGGCTTCCGGTGCGATGCCCGCATCGGCGAGTGCGTTGCGCATGCTGCGCTGCGCGCCCTGGCCTTCAGGAGCGATGCCCGTCATGTGGTAGGCGTCGGCGCTCATGCCGTAGCCGATGACTTCGGCAAGGATGTTGGCGCCGCGCTTTTTGGCGAACTCCAGCTCTTCGAGAATCAGCATGCCCGCGCCTTCACCGATGACGAAGCCGTCGCGATCCTTGTCGAAGGGGCGGCTGGCCTTTTGCGGATCGTCGTTGCGCGTGGAGAGCGCGCGCATGGAGGCGAATCCACCGACGGAGAGCGGCGTGACGGCAGCTTCAGAGCCGCCGGCGATCATGACTTCGGCATCGCCGTGCAGGATCATGCGCACGGAGTCGCCGATGGAGTTGGCCGAGGTGGCGCAGGCGGTAGCCGTAGCTGAAATGGGGCCCTTGGCGCCGTAGCGAATGCTGATTTGCCCGGCGGCCATGTTGACGATGGCCGCGGGAATGAAGAAGGGCGAGATCTTGCGCGGGCCGCCCTGGAGCAAGTTGGAGTGTTCGCGCTCGATGATTTCGAATCCGCCGATGCCTGAGCCGATGAGGACGCCGACGCGGTCCGCAATCTCAGGCGTGATCTGCAGGCCGGACTGAGCCAGCGCTTCCTGTGTCGCCGCGAAGGCAAAGTGAATGAAGCGCCCCATCTTGCGCGCTTCCTTCTTGTCGACGAAGTTCAGCGGATCGAAGTTTTTAACCTCGCAGGCAAACGTGACGGGAAAGCCGGTGGTGTCAAAGCCCTGGATGGGCGCCGCACCGCTGGCTCCGTTGACGAGGTTCTGCCACACTTCAGGGGCGGTGTTGCCCACACCGCATACCAGCCCGAGGCCGGTAATAACGACTCTTCGATTCAAGGGCTACTTGCCTTTCGCGGTCTTCTGGTTCTTCTCGATGTAGTCGATCGCGTCCTTCACGGTCTTGATCTTCTCGGCGTCTTCGTCGGGAATCTCCAGATCGAAGGCCTCTTCGAACTGCATGACGAGCTCGACCACGTCGAGCGAATCGGCGCCCAGGTCTTCCTGGAAGCTTGCGCCGGGCGTGACCTCGGCTTCATCCACCTGCAACTGCTCGACGATGATCTGTTTTACCTTTTCTTCCACGGCCATGCGTGCTTCTCCTCTGTGATGCTGCGTGACTGCTAAAAGTACTGTGCGAGCTCAACGCTCAGGCTCCGCCTGCCTACAATAACGGGCGACGGCAGGGAAGCACAACCACGGCGAGGAAAATTTCGCGCGCGGCCCGAAACTCAAGTCTAACGGGCAGATAGGCATGCGGTAAAGGGAGCGGCCCGAGTGTGGAAAACGCCGGGGCACTGCCCGAAAAAAGAGCGCGAATTGCACAGGCCGGAGGCGTATATTCGGCGAAGAAGGAACTTTCCAAGATGATTCCACTTCCGCTTTTCCTGCTTGTATTAGCGCTCTCCATCGGATCCGGCGTTTGGATTGGCTTTTTGTTGGCTGCCCGCGTGTCCAGGGGGCAATTACAACAGGTCCGCGAGGCTGAACATCGCATCGCTCAAGCGCGCGCGGACGCGCTTTCGGACCAACTTGAATTGGCCAGTAAAGAGCTAGCTGAGCTTCGACCAAAGACAGGTGAGCTGGCAGCAGTCAAGCAGCAATTGATGGACGAGCAGGCCAAATATGCCCAAATGAAAGCGGACCTCGATTCGACATTCGAGTCTGCGGCGTTAAGGGCTCTCGCTGCCAATGCACAGTCTTTCCTAGTCTTGGCGAAGCAGGAGCTTGGAGCTCAGGCGCAAGATTCCAATCGGTCCCTGGAAGCCAGAGAGCAGGCAATCAAGGGTTTGCTGCAACCCGTCGAAGAGACGATTAAGCGATTGGATAAACGTGTCGAGGAAAGTGACGCAGCTCGTTCG
This sequence comes from Acidobacteriota bacterium, assembly GCA_046566985.1. Taxonomy (GTDB): domain Bacteria; phylum Acidobacteriota; class Terriglobia; order Terriglobales; family Acidobacteriaceae; genus Telmatobacter. The sequence goes on from JBKICT010000014.1 coordinate 19,917, forward strand.
CGAGCGGAGGCACTCCTAAATGATCAGGTGAAGCGACTCGCTGGGGCGAGTGAATCGCTGACAAACGCCTTACGGAAGCCCGTGGTCCGCGGCAGTTGGGGCGAAATGACTCTCGAAAACGCGTTGGAGAACGCCGGTCTTGAGCCCGAGATAGATTTCGTACTTCAGCACCAAACGGATGCCGAAGATGGCAAAAAACGAACAGACGCAATCGTCAATCTCCCCAAAGGGAGGAAGCTAATTATCGATAGCAAGAATCTGATGGAGTCTTATCTCGCGCTCATGTCCGCCGAAGATGAAGACAAACGTACTATTTTGGCTGCAGCTCACTCGAAGTCGCTTCGAGCCCATATTAAATCTCTGTCCTCGAAGGAATACTGGAGGCGCTACGAAGGGCTCGATTGCGTCATCCTCTTTATTCCCCATGACGGAATGTACCACGCCGCCATTCAGGATGAAGCGGAGTTGATTCGGGAGGCGTGCGAGAAGCGTGTATTCATTTCGAATTCAATGAGCCTCATTCCACTCTTGAAGGCGGTCCGCTATGTTTTGGATCAGGAACGTTTGAACAAAAACGCCGAGGACATCAAAAAGGTCGGAACAGAACTCTACGTGGAGGTGACGAGATTTGCCTCAAATATGTCAACTATCGGGGATCGACTCCGCTCCACAGTAGCGGCATATAACGACGCGATCCCTGGATTGGATCGATTCATCGTCTCAAAATCTCGCAAGCTTAAGCAGCTCGGGTCAGCGAAGGGGGCAGATGCTGAGATCCCAGAGGAAATTGATCTGGAACCGAAACTCTTTTCCTCAAAAGAGCTCCGATCAGTCAATGGCGATGCTTCCTTCGCCATTGCGGCAAGTGACGACGACGCGGTTCCCGCAGAGTAGCTATGTATTAAGGAAATGTCGACGGTAGCACGATCTTTGGCGAAACTCGCACCGGACAATTCACCGAGTTGGCGATGAAGCACTTGCTGTGGGCTTCGTGGTGGAGTTCTTCGGCTTTGGCTTTGTCCCCTGCGCAGATCGTTACCACCGGGCGCAGCTCCACGTCGATAAAGCGGCCGGAACCGTCTTCAGACTCCTCCATGGTGCCGCGCGGTGAGTCCTCGTACGCGGTCACGACGATGCCGATCACCGCGCACAGGTGCAGATACCACAGCATGTGGCACGAAGAGATGCTGCCGACGAACAGCTCTTCGGGGTTGTAGCGCTGCGCGTCGCCGCGAAATGCAGGGTCGCTGGAGCCCGGAATCTGCGGTTTTCCGGCCGACTCGATGACGTGGTCGCGGCGATAGGCACGATAGTTGCGCGTGCCCTCGCCCTCGTTGCCCGTCCACGTCATGCGGAGTTCGTAGTGGTGGTGGCGGTTCATGCTTACTCCACGACCTTGAAGCTGGTCTCGGCCTTTGCCAGCGAGCTTCCGCCAACCCACACATCGTAGGTCGTCGGCTCCACGGTCTTCTTCAATTGCACGTTGTAGAAGTTCAGCTCGTTGAATCCCAGCGGGAATTCGATGTGCTTCGACTCGCCCGGCGCGAGAGTCACGCGCGCGAAACCTTTCAGCTCGCGCAGCGGCTGCTCCACGCTCGCATCGGTGTTGCGGATGTACATCTGCACGACCTCCGTTCCAGCGACGCTGCCCGTATTGCGCACATCCAGACCGACCTTGACGACAGGCTCGTGCCCCGGCGCCAACACTTCGTTCAGGGGCACGGTGGAGCGGCTCACGGTGGGCTTGCTGAAGCTGAAGGTGGTGTAGCTCAAGCCCCAGCCGAACGGGAACAATGCGGAGTTCTCTTCGTCCACATACCGCGAAAGATACTTCTGCGGACCGTTCTCCGGCATGTGGCTCAGGTCGGCATTGCCGGCGGGACGCCCGGTGGGCAGCTGCGCGTAGTAGAGCGGCTCCTGGCCCACGGCGCGCGGAAAGCTGGACGGCAGCTTGCCGGAGGGATTCACGTCGCCGAAGAGAATGTCTGCGATAGCGTGGCCGCCTTCATAGCCGGGCGACCATGCTTCAAGGATGGCCGGGACGTGATTCGCAGCCCACTCGAGTTGCAGCGGACGGCCGGCGACGACGACAAGCACCACGGGCTTGCCGGTTGCAACAACGGCCTCCAGCAGCTTTTCCTGGCTGCCGGTAAAGCCGAGACGCACGCGGCTGGTGGCTTCGCCCTCCTCCCAATCGGCGGACTCGCCGAGCGCGAGAATGGCCACGTCGGCCTTCTTCGCCGTCGCCACGGCTTCCGCGATGGTCTTGTCATCGTCCGGCGGCTGAATAGTTTCTCCATGCACCTTGGCAAGGATGACGGCGTTCTGGCCGCTGAGCAGGCCGCAGCCTTCGGAGTAAAGCACGTGATCCGCGCCGAGCTTCTCTTCCAGGGCTTTGCGAAGCGTGATGACGTACTTCGCATCGCCCTGCGACCATGCGCCGAGCAGGTCACGCTGATCGTCGGCCAACGGGCCAATGAGCGCGACAGTCTTCGTCTGCGATTGCAGCGGGAGAAGCTTGGCGCCGCCTTCCGCCGCATCGTTCTTCAGCAGCACCATGGTTTCGTCGGCGACTTTGCGGGTGAGGGCGCGCTTTTCCGGCGTGGCCTGGTAGGGTGCGCTGGGCTGAGTGTAAGGATGATCGAAGAGGCCGAGCGCGTACTTGACGCGCAGGATGCGGCGGACGGCTTCGTCCACTACCGACTCGGGAATCTTGCCGGAACGCACCTGCTGGGCGATGACGGTGCCGTAGAGGTTGCCCTCCATGTCCATGTCGACGCCGGCTTCGAGAGCCTTGCGCGCTACGGTGGGCCCGTCGCCGATGGAGTGGTTGATGAGCTCGGAGACCGCGCCCCAGTCGGAGACGACGAAGCCGTTGAAGCCCCACTCCTTGCGCAGGATCTGCGTGAGCGTGAGCGGATCGGCGGTGGCAGGGACGCCGTTGATGGAGTTGAAGGAGCTCATCAGCGTGGCTGCGCCGGCTTCCACGGCGGCGTGGTAGGGCTTGAGGTAGACCTGCCGCAGCGTGATCTGGCTCATGTCCGTGGCGTTGTAGTCGCGGCCGGCGATGGCTGCGCCGTAGGCGGCAAAGTGCTTGACGCTGACGGCGACGGAGCCGGGCTTGGAGAGATCGCCCTGCTGATATCCCTGCACCCAGGCGCGCGCCATGACGGAGCTGAGGTAGGGATCTTCACCGTTGGATTCGACGATGCGGCCCCAGCGCGGGTCGCGGGCGATATCGACCATGGGCGAGAAGACCCAGGGGATGCCGTCGGCGCGGGCTTCCACTGCGCCGGTGTGGGCGACGAGTTCGGCTGCCTTGGGGTCGAAGCTGGCGGCGATGGCGAGCGGAATCGGGAACGTAGTGTGATCGCCGTGAATGACATCGAGGCCGAAGAGCAGGGGGATGTGGAGGCGCGACTTCTCCATGGCGATGTGCTGGTAGTGGTTTGCCGCGTCGGCGCCGATCACGTTCAGGAACGAGCCGACCTGGCCCTTTGCGACCATCTCGTCGTAGTGCTGGTTCTTGCCCGCTGCTCCGGGGCCGGTGGCGAATCCGGCGGAGAACTGCACGAGCTGGCCGATCTTTTCGTCCAGCGTCATCTGCTTCAACATGGCATCGACCTTGGCATTGAGCTGCGGGTCGGCAAGCTGGGCATTGGATGGCGGGGCAGTTTGAGCAGGGCTCTGGAGGAGGCCGAAAGCGGCGAGAAGGACGGAGGTTAGAGACCGGCGGAGGAGGGAGTGCGCTCGGGTACTCATCACGCGCTCATCATAAACCGTTGGCCGGGTGGTGAGCGCATTTGGAGGGCCCGGCATGGGCGGCCGAGCAAGCGCGTTGCACAGAATGGGATGCCGCCAAAGTTGCAGACGACGGCAAATCGATCAAGCGCAAGGAGTTCGCGGCGGACGGGGGCGAGGAACAGCGCCGATGCTCAGAAATGCCTTGAATTGCAGCGGGATTTCTGCCTTACTGGTTCTACCGAATACATCCATTGGAGCCAGGAATGAGCGCCTTTTCTGCATTCATTCTGCTGGCCGCCGTAACCAGCACGCCGGCGACCGACTACCTTAAACCGGTTTCAACGCCTGTGATGAAGCCAGCCCTGATCGATATTCCGAAGGGTCCAGACGGCCTTACGTTGTACAACGCGAAGGGCGAGGTGGTGGCGCGCTGCGACCGCAAGGACGATCAGTTCGGCAACTGCAAGATCGAAAAGGGCTACACGCTTGACGATCTGATGAACGCCTGGGTGCACGCCTACGAGGACATGTCCAAGTAGCGTGCCAGCGGATTGATGCAAGGATGCAGGCGACGGCGGTTACCGCGCTTGGTGCAGGCCCCGGAGAATCGCTCCGAAAAGCGGCTGGATGCTCTACTCTGGCGGTGAACGTATGCCGCGCATTCTCCAGCAGATTCGCCGCGCCGTTTGGCTGGCGCTCGAGCACGACCTTTTCAACATTGCCAAAGCGGCGGCCTATTCCGGCATCCTTGCGTTCTTTCCGGCGGTGATCGCGTTTACCGCTGTTCTGGCACAGGTCCCCGAGGGGCCGTCCATGATCGGGGATCTGCGCAGTTCTTTCGATCAATTTCTGCCTCCAGGGTCTCTGAATCTTCTGCAAAGTTCCTTGAGTTCGCGGCCGCTGCGATCCACGTCTCTGATCGTTTCGGCCGGCACGCTCGCCGTAATAGCCGGTATCGGCGTGATGCTCTCCCTGATGGAGGGATTCCGGCGCTGTTACGGAATGGATCGCGAGAGCTGGGGATTCTGGCAGCGGTGGATGCGGGGGCTCATGCTGGTGCCCATCGTTCTGGTGCCGCTGACGCTGGCCAGTCTGCTGCTGGTCTTCGGACATCAGATCGAGGGCTGGATGGTTGCCAACGCCGATCACGATCTGCGCTCTGCCGTTCTGTTGTTCTGGAGGCTGGCGCGCTGGGCGCTGGCCGCACTCACGGCGGTGACCGTGCTTGCGGCGCTGTATCACTTCGGGACCCGGCGCACGGAGCACTGGGCGTGGGTGCTTCCAGGTTCAGTCGCGGCGGCCCTGGTGTGGTTCCCGGCGACCCTTACGTTTGGATGGTACGTGACGAGCCAGTCGCACTACTCGCGCTTTTACGGCTCTTTTGCGGCGGGCATCGCGACGCTTGTGTGGCTGTATCTCACCTCGTTTAGCACACTGGTGGGTGCGGAGTTGAACGGAGTGCTCTACAGGCGCCGGCGCGACAGCGATGCGCAGATGCAGGACGAGACAGCACCGGCGCAGCAATGAGATGCCTGGCCGGCCGGGGTCGGGACAGCCGCTCCGGACGGCCCATTTGCCAATGCACGCCCATGTACAATAAAGCGAGCCGTACTCCAGCTCACTCATTCCTCTCGCACAATCATTGGAGCACTTTCAAATGTCGTTTTCCGGATACAGCCTGACCGACTCCGCAACTCAGCGGCGCGCCAAGATCGTTGCAACCCTCGGTCCTGCCTCCAATTCCGAACCTGTTTTTCGTGAACTTGTCCGTGCCGGCGTCGATGTAGTCCGCCTGAATTTTTCGCACGGAACCCACGAAGAGAAACTTGCGCTGATCCACATGATTCGCAAGATCAGCCGCGAAGAACACAAACCGCTGTGCATCCTGGGGGATTTGCAAGGACCCAAGATTCGAACTTCGAAGCTGAAGGATCGGCAGCCGGTGCTGCTGAAAGCGGGGCAGCGTATCACCATTACTCCGCGCGAAGTGCAGGGAACGGCTTCGCTGGTGGGCACCACTTTCAAGACCCTGGCTGAAAACGTAGAGCAGGGTTCGCGCATACTGCTGAGCGACGGGTTGATCGAGTTGCGCGTGCACGAGGTGGATGGCGCGGACGTTGTTTGCGAGATCGTAAATGGGGGCATGCTGGGCGAGAACAAGGGCATTAATCTGCCTGGAATTCCGGTCCGGGTGCCATCGCTTACCGAGAAAGACGATGTGGACCTCGAGTTTGCGCTCAAGAACGGCGTAGACGCGATCGCGGTTTCGTTTGTGCGCACAGCAGAGGACATTCGGCTTGTGCGCAATCGCGTTTCAGCTTACGGCAGCGAAACCTGGATTATCGCCAAGCTGGAGAAGCCGCAGGCGATCGAGCAGTTGGACAGCATTCTGCAGGTGGCCGACGGCATCATGGTGGCGCGAGGCGATCTTGGTGTGGAGGTACCGCCGGAGAAGGTGCCGGCGATCCAGAAGCACATCATCCGCAAGGCCAGTGAGTACAGGAAGCCGGTGATCACGGCGACGCAGATGCTGGAGTCGATGATTGAGAACCCGCGGCCGACGCGCGCCGAGGCTTCCGACGTGGCGAACGCAATTTACGACGGCTCGGACGCAGTGATGCTCTCCGGAGAGTCGGCCATGGGTAAATATCCCCTGGAAGCGGTGCAGATGATGAGCCGCATTGTGCAGGAGGCAGAGCGCACAATCAAGGAGCAGACCGGGTACCAGACGCGTCTGCACGAGTCTCATCTTTCGATTGCGGAGACCATCTGCGAGGCCACGGCGCACGCTGCCGAGGACCTGGACCTTCGCGGGATCGCGCTATTCACCGAATCGGGAACAACGGCGCGGCAGCTTTCGAAGTATCGTCCACCCACACCGATCTTTGCACTCAGCCCGATCGATGTAACGATCAACCGCCTCAATTTGTTGTGGGGCACAGTGCCGATCCGGTGCCCGAAGGTGAACTCGACGGAGGCGATGGTGGACCTGGCGGAGAACCTGCTGGAGCAGGGTGGCTATGTGCGACCGCGCGAGGTGATTGCAATTGTCGCCGGCACCCGCACGAAATCTGGGTCGACCAACTTCCTGCGCCTGCACGTGCTGGGCGAGCACGCGCAGGAGACGCGATTCCTTTCGGCTTCAGAGGAGGACGGCGCACTGCCCGGCGCGAAGGCCAAGCGCGCGGCGGCGCAAAAGACCGTAAAAGCGCCGGCGCCCGTGCGCAAGCGCTGAACTGGGCTTCATTGGATGAAAACGGCGTCTCTCGCGAGGGACGCCGTTTTCATTTTTCAGGCACTTTTGCGCAGTTGTAACACCGGCTAACCTTCCGGCAATCACCCTGCATCCGAGTGGAGCTAGAGGCCAAACCCGCAGTATCCGATCCGTCTTCTACATGGGCCTGCGGTCTGCCTCCGCCCAGGAGCATTCGACGATGACGAATGGCAAAAGCCGGCTTCCCAAAGACACGGAAGCCGACAGCGCAAAGCCCACCAGTTCCGTTCCACCTGCCATGCTGCAGGAGAACAAGCCGACCAGCATTCACAACCGCTCGCACGCTGCTCATCTTGAGCAGGGCAGGGGAGAGCCGCACAGCAAACCTGTGGGAGAACTCCGGCAGGTCTCCTATCCGAACGGGCGCAAGCAACCGTGAACCTCGAGCGCGCGGATGCGTTGCGCATGTATGTTGCTGTAAATCCAACAGGTCCCATGGGGAGATAACGTGGCCAGCAGCAATCCAAGAATCCCACTCGAAGAACTGAAGGAGATCGCACAATTCTGGACCGACAAGAACGACGCGCTTTCGCTCTACCTGCAGGTGCAAACGCCATCGGAGCTGGCGCATCGCGAGGAGCCGATCCTTGCCAAGGAAAAGATTCAGAAGGCGCTGGGCACGTTGCGCGGAAATAAATCCGCGGATCGCGCGGACATCCAGCGGGTGATCGAGACCGTTTCGCAGATGAAAGGGAATGGCGGGCGCGCCAAGGTGATCTTTGCCTGCGCCCGGCAGAAGATCTGGCGCGAGTACGATGTGCCCGGTGAAATCGAAACGCGCCTGGATGTGGGTTCAGCCTTCACGCTGGGTCCTCTGATTGCGCAGCAGCAGGGGCGGCGCCGGTATTGCATCGCGCTGGCCGATCGGAATCGCGCGCGGCTGCTGCTGCTGGAGGCGAATGAGATCCATGAGCACAGCCAGGTGCTCGACGAGGATGACAGGGGAAAGATTCGCATGACGGGGACGAGCAAGTCGGCGCACCTGGAGCGAAAGAAGGAAGAGCAGGTGCGGCGGCATTTCACGTTTCTTTGCGAGCACCTGCTGCACTTTTACGAGCACCGGGATTACGATTGCCTGATTGTGGGCTGCCGCGACGAGACGTGGCCGGAGATCGAAGCGGAGCTGCATCCCGAGCTGTGCCGGATCCTCGTGGGGCGATTCTGCGCGGACCCGGGGAGTGCATCTTGTGAAGAGATTCGAGAGAAGGCGCAGGCATTGGTGGATGAGAAGGACCGCGAGGAGGAGCGCCGCCTGCTTGACCGCACCATGGGCGGCTTTGCGGCCAATCGCCTTGGAGCCGTCGGGCTCAAGGAGGTGATCGAGGCGCTGGAGAAGGGTGAGGTGCGCGCGTTGCTGTGGGCGAGCAAGCCCGACGGCCATCAGCGCAGCGCGTCTTTATGCGAGAGCTGCGGGCACCTGGAAGCCGAGGAACTCCATGCCTGCACTTTGTGCGGCGCGCATATGCGTCTGTATGCGAATGCGGAGGAAGCTCTGCTGCGACACGCCTTGAGCAAGAGTATCGAGGTGCGCGAGATGCACTACACGCGGCTGCCGATGCCGGATAGGATCGCGGCGTGGCTGCGGTTCAGGGCGGATATGAACGCGGCCCAGGCGCTGGCGTCGTAAAGAGAGCGGAGTTAGCGGGCTTAGTGGAGACAGAAAAAGAACGCGGGTGGATTGCCCCACCCGCGTTCTTTTTTCGTTGGCTACTTCGCTGCAAGTTGCCGGAGGACGTACTGCAGGATCCCGCCGTGCTGGTAGTACTCGATTTCCTGCGGCGTGTCGATGCGCACCTTGGCGTTGAACTCCTTCACGCTGCCGTCGGCTGATTTTGCTTTCACCTTCAGCGTGCGGCCGTTGGAGAACTTTGCCTTGAGCAGATCGGTCAGGCCGGGGAAGTCGTACATCTCTTCGCCGGTGAGGCCGAGGCTTTCGACGTTCTGCCCGTCTTCGAACTGCAGCGGCAGAATGCCCATGCCCACCAGATTCGAGCGGTGAATGCGCTCGAAGCTCTCCGCGATGACGGCCTTCACGCCCAGCAGGTTCGGCCCCTTCGCCGCCCAGTCGCGTGACGAACCTGAGCCGTACTCCTTACCCGCGAGGATGACCAGCGGCACGTTGCGCTCGGCGTACTTCACGCTGGCGTCGAAGATGCTCATCTGTTCGCCTTCGGGCAGCAGGCGCGTGACGCCGCCTTCGGTGCCGGGCGCGAGTTTGTTGCGCAGACGCACATTGGCGAAGGTGCCGCGGACCATCACCTCGTGATTGCCGCGCCGCGAGCCGTAGCTGTTGAAGTCCGCGTTCTTCACCGAGTGCTCCGACAGATACTTGCCTGCCGGGCCGCTGGCCTTGATGTTGCCGGCCGGCGAGATGTGGTCAGTGGTTACCGAGTCGCCCAGCACCGCGAGTACGCGCGCGCCGACGATGTCCTCGATCTCCTTCGGCACCTTCGTGATGCCGTCGAAGTATGGCGCCTTCCGGATGTAGGTGGAGTCCGGCTCCCACTGGTAGACATCACCCGTGGGGAAGCTGAGGCTCTGCCAATTCGCATCGCCCTTGGCTACGTTGGCGTACTCCTTGCGGAAGCCTTCGCTGGACAGGCCCTTGTCAATAGCGGCGGCGACTTCGGCCTGCGTCGGCCAGATGTCCTTGAGGAAGACGGGCTGGCCGTTCTGATCCTTGCCCAGCGGCTCGCTGTCGAAGTTGTGGCCGATCTTGCCGGCGAGCGCGTAGGCGACCACCAGCGGCGGCGACATGAGGTAGTTGGCGCGCACGTCCACGTTCACGCGGCCTTCAAAGTTGCGGTTGCCGCTCAGCACGCTCACCGCAACCAGCCCGTGCTCGTCGATGGACTTGGAGACGTCCGACGGCAGCGGGCCGGAGTTACCGATGCAGGTGGTGCAGCCGTAGCCCACCACGTTGAAGCGCAGCTTTTCGAGGTAGGGCAGGAGGCCGGCCTTTTCGTAGTAGTCGGTCACCACGCGAGATCCCGGCGCCAGTGACGTCTTCACCCACGGCGGAACGCTGAGGCCCTTTTCGACAGCCTTCTTTGCCAGCAGGCCGGCGGCAAGCATCACCGAGGGATTCGACGTGTTCGTGCAGCTTGTAATGGCGGCGATGACGACCGATCCGTGATCGAGGTACTTATCGGGATCGACGTTGAACCGCTCCTTGACCGTGGTCGTTACGTGCAGATCCGCAATCGCTGATGACGTTGCCGGTCCCTCGTTCTCTTCGCGCGCAACGGCGAGCGCGGTGTCGGCTACAGGCTGCGGCGCCCAGGGCTCCGCGGTGCGCGTGCCCAGCGGCTTTGCCGTGGGAGCAAGCAGGCTGGGAAGCTGCTGCTGGAAGCTCGTGCCTGCATCCTTCAGCAACACGCGATCCTGCGGGCGCTTGGGTCCGGCGACGCTGGGTTCGACGGTGGCCAGGTCGAGTTCGAGTGTCTGCGAGTACTCGGCCTCCGGCGCGCCAGCCGTGTGGAACAAACCTTGCTCCTTGTAGTACGCCTCCACGAGTGCGATCTGTTCTTCGCTGCGTCCGGTGAGGCGCAGGTAGCGCAGCGTCTCCGCGTCGACGGGGAAGATGCCGCAGGTCGCGCCGTACTCGGGGGCCATGTTGGCGATGGTGGCGCGGTCGGCCAGCGGCAACTGCGCCAGGCCGTCTCCGTAGAACTCCACGAACTTGCCGACGACGCCGAGCTTGCGCAGCGCCTGCGTAATGGTGAGGACGAGGTCGGTCGCGGTCGTGCCTTCACGGAGCTTGCCGGTGAGCTTGTAGCCAACCACCTGCGGAACGAGCATGGAGACAGCCTGTCCGAGCATGGCGGCCTCTGCCTCGATCCCCCCCACGCCCCAGCCCAGCACGCCCAGGCCGTTGATCATCGTAGTGTGCGAGTCAGTGCCGACCAGCGTGTCAGGGTAGGCCTGCAATTCGCCGTTGACGTCGGTCGTGAAGACCACGCGAGCGAGATATTCGAGATTCACCTGGTGGCAGATGCCCATGCCCGGCGGTACGGCGCTGAAGTTGCGGAAGGCCGTCTGGCCCCACTTCAGGAAGGCATAGCGCTCGCGGTTGCGCTGGAATTCGAGCAGCGAGTTGGCGTTGTACGCCTGCGGCGTTCCAAACTCGTCCACCTGCACGGAGTGATCGATGACCAGCTCGGCGGGGATGAGCGGGTTCACGCGCGCCGGGTCGCCGCCCAGCGTCTTGATGGCGTCGCGCATGGCGGCCAGGTCGACGATGGCCGGAACTCCGGTGAAGTCCTGCATGAGCACGCGCGCCGGCATGTAGGCGATCTCGCGGCTGGGCTCGGCCTTCGCATCCCACTTCGCCAAGAACTCGATATCCTCGGCCGTCACGTTGGTGCCGTCTTCGCGGCGGAGCAGGTTTTCCAGCAGGATCTTGAGGCTGAAGGGCAGCCGGCTCAGGTTAAAGCCTTTGGCTTCGAGCGCGGGCAGGCGGAAGATGGTGTAGCTCCTGGAGCCGGATTTGAGGGTGGACCGGCTGGCAAAGGTGTTCATCGAATCAGTGGCCTTTCTATCCGCACATGCGGATCGATGTACAGAATCGCGGGGACCGGCGAGCGCGCCGGGGCTCCGGCCGTTTGCGTTCAGGCCGGGAGCAGGAAAAGTCGTCGCAAAACAGATTACTCAGCGGAGAGGTCAACGTCCACGGTCGTGCCGGCCGCGGCGGAAGCGCTTGAGCAGCGGAGATGGAATCCAGGATGCGGTGCGGTTCGACATACCAGACTACCCAATTTTACCGTGTTTCGGGCGCGCCGGTGCCTCCGCCAGGAGCTTGCCTCATATTGTCAGCCACTGTCGCGGCAGGCAGGGGCACACCCTTCGGAAACCACTCTTCGTTGATGGCGACTTCCACCACTACATCTTCCAGACCGGGGCAGAGCGGCCTGTTCCGGACGACCCTCCCTTGCTTCAATGGCTTGATCGATACTGAACCTAAGGTGTTCGCCGTCCGGTAATCGAAACGAATTCCGGTTGAAGACGTTCCGTTGCGGCCAACGATTCGCACGCCGCTCTGGCGAAGCTGCCGCACGGTGTCGTCGCTCAATGCCGCGATCAGAGCGCTCTTGCATTCCGTTCGCATTGGGAAGAACTCGCCAAAGCTGGCGTTGTGCCGCACGGATTTCGTCCCCGCGGCGCCCCCCAAACTGCGGCTCTCACTGTAGCTTTTATTGGGAGCCATGAACTTCTGCACGATTGGTTTGGGGTCGTAGAAGCGCAGGAACGCACTCTGGTTCTCAGCGCCGGGATGATACATGTGGAAGACGGTCCACTCATTCCATGCGATGAGGCCGATGAGCGCAAATCCGATGGTAGCGATCACAACTTCGAGGATGGGCCGTACTTTCATTGCCGCCTCGATTGCAATTGCCGACCAGCTTAACACAAACCGCAGGATTCAGACGCCCGATGATTCGTCAGGCGGCGGCCAAGCTCAGAGCCGGGTGCCGGACACCAGCTTAAGCGCCGGCGATGAACAATGCCGTCGGCGAGCCGTTCACGTCCTGGCTGACGACGCGGATCTGGTCACCTTTCTCGGCGTCGAACTTTGAACCTGGAATCGCTCCGAACATGCCCTCCGCTACGGTTTGCGGACCAATCTTGAAGGTCTGCTCTTTCCCGGAGCTGTCGGTCACAACCAGAGTGCGGTGGCCCTCAATCTTTTTGAATGTCCCGGTGGTGGAGGCGAATGGGCCGGCCCCGAGGTTCTTAATCGCCGCCACCGTCCGTGTATCGGAGTTGCCGTAGTAGAACACGATGACGTAAGCGCCCTGCTTCTTGAAGTTGTCGAGTGTAGTTGTATCTGCCGCGATGCGCTTATCGAGGGAGACGCGGTGGTTCGCTGCCATGTCCTGGAACACGCCTTGCTGACCGTTGTCCTGGAAGACGGTAATGGTATGGGCGGCGGCGTTGATCGAACTGACGGTTCCGGTCAAAGCATGGATGACCTCCTGTGCCGATGCAGGAACTGAAACCGCGGCAAAACATCCTACGAAAATACCAATCCACCGCAATGCTGTACGCATTTGCCCCTCCCATTTAGATGTACCGGCTGGCCGACGACGCCGGGAACGTGCGTCATCCGCGAACGCCCAAAGTATAGACCCCGAATGACGCAGCCTGCAATGAATGGCGTATCAAGGCCTACTCTCCACCGAAGTCGCGATAGCGCCCGAGCACATCGCGCTGGCTGATGACGCCTTCCAATTCGCTCAGATTGGCCCGGTTGACGACGGGCACGAGCGGCCAGCGGTCCACGTAGCGCAGCGACATATCGAGAGGATGGTCGGGGTGCAGAGTGGGAATAGGCCGCGCATCGAGGACCGCGCCCAACGGTTGGGCGCCCTTGCCTTCACTGAGCAGAGCTTTCAATTCGTCGCGATCGATGCTGCTCCACCCGGCGGGCCTCAGGCGTACCAGGAGCACGCTCTCCTTGGGGGCGCGCTCGAATGCACGCGCCGCGCGATCCAGGCTGTCCTCGCTATCGAGCACGGTGGATGTGGGAGGCTGCATGGCATCTTCCACGCGCAAGACGTTCTCTTCGCGCTGCTCTTCCATGGAAGGCAGGTCGAGGCCGTCCTGGCGGGTGAGGGCGTCAAAGATGGCCACCGGCTGCAGCGCGCGGGCGATGACGTAGGCGAAGGTGTTGGCCACGATGACCGGCAGAATGATGGAGTAGTTGCCGCTGACCTCAAGCACCATGAAGACCGAAGTCATGGGCGCGCGCAGGAATCCCGCGAAGAGAACGCCCATGCCGACCAGCGCGTAGGTGCCGGGGGAGAAAGCCAGGTGGGGCAGGATGGCGTGTTCCGCGCCACCGACGGCGGCTCCGAACATGGCGCCTATAAAGAGTGTCGGCGCGAACATACCGCCTGGCGTGCCGCTCACGAACGACAGCAGCGTTGCAAGAATCTTGAGACCGGCAAGAATCGCAAGGAACTGCCAGGTGAACTGCCCGTGGATGGCCTCGTCCATGTACTCGTAGCCGGCGCCCATGACCTGCGGCGCGCCCAGGTAGCCGATGAGGCCGATCAGCAGACCTGCGACCGCTGGCTGCAGATACTGCGTCCAGGGGGCCAGGTTCCGGCAGCGTGGCCGAAAATAACTGATGCCGGCGCCAAACGCAACCGAAGCGAGGCCGCCGATAATGCCGAGGATGGCGTAGGCGATCAGCTCGGAGGGCCGCTTTAATTCCACTGGCGGAATTCTGAACAACGACTCGGAGCCAAGGAACCAGCGCATCACCACCACGCTGGAGATGGCGGAGAGCACAACGGATCCCAGGATGCCGGCGGTCCAGCGTCCGATGACTTCTTCAATCACGAACAGAACTGCGGAGATGGGCGCGTTGAAAGCGGCGGCCAATCCGGCAGCGGCCCCGACGGGAGCGATGAGCCGCATGCGATCGCGGGACAGCCGCATGCGCCTGCCGATGGCCGAGGCAATGCATGCGCCGATCTGCAGCGATGGGTCTTCGGGTCCGAGCGAGAATCCAGTGCCGATGGCGAGGGCGGAGGTAATAAATTTGCCGACCGCGGTTCGGAATGGAATGTAGCCGTTAAAGATGTAAAGCGCGGCCTTGGTCTGGTTGACACCGCTGCCGCGGGCCAGCGGGAAAAAGTGAATGACGATGACGGCGATCACCAATCCGGCGATGGTGGGAGTCAGCAGCAGTCGCGCCGTCGATGGCGTTCCCGATCCGAGGAGGAAGATACGGCACCACTCGATGAAGATGCGGAAGCACACCACTGCGAGGCCGGCAAAGATGCCGATGAAGACCGAAAGCACGAGGAAAAAGCGCTCTTCCCCAAAGATGGAATGGGGCGCCGCGCCGTTTCCGGCTGCCGCCTGGACTCTTTGCGTGGCGTGACTGTCTTCGACGATCACCGACGGCCGTTTCTCGGACGAGGAACCCACCCTAACTCCCTTCGTGCAACTTTTCGATCAGCAGCAGCGCGGCGTCGCTGGGGGTGCCCGCTCCGCATTTTCCGTTGGCCTGCCGCTCGATGGCGAATACAAGATCCATGGCTTCGTTTACGCGATCGGGATTCCGTCGCAGTGCGCGTTCGGTCAGCAGCGGCTTCATGCGGGTCCAGGCATCGTTCAGCGAGGGCGGCGCAGCGGCGGCCTGGTTCTGTCTGGTTCCGCGGGCAGCGTTTGCAGTTGGAGGCTCTTCCGCTGGAGCTGTTGTTGCCGCTGCCGCGGGACACGCCTGCAGCCGGGTTCCCGCCACGGAGAACGCAGCCAGGACGGCCGCGGTCTGCTGATCCTGTGAGAGATTGCTGCGGAATGGATCCATGCGCAGAATTTGTTCGGTGGTCTCAAGGCGCGTGGCGGCATCGTGATTGCCGGGGTGTTCGGCTAACGCCCGACGGAGATAACGCCGCGCCAGGAGGTAGTTGGCGGTATTGAATTCCGCGGCTCCCGCTCCGGCAAGGGCGCGCTCGCTGCGCGGATCCGCCGCCAGCGCCTTTCGGAAGCTGGCAAGCGCGTGAGGATCGTCCCCGACCTGAAGGAAGTACTGTCCCAGCAGCAATTGCTCGTCGGGGTTTCCTCCCACTTCGGCGTCCAACGCGATCAGCTCCGATTGCGCCTGCGCCCGGGCGTTGAGAGCGAGGAGATATTTAATCAATTCCCAGCGCGTCTCCAGACGCTGATTCTCCGCTCCGGGGGGCCAGGTGGCGTAGATCGCATTGTGGTAGTAACGCAGGGCCCGGGTCGTATTGTTCTCGCCTGCGGCGATACGGGCGAGCTCGCGGTTCACAACGCCATTCTCCGGCTCCTGCTCCCACAGATTGACCAGGTAGACTTCGGCCTCCGGAAGGCGCTTCATTCCGATCAACGCTTGAGCGAGGCCGAGCTGCTGGGCGAAGTTGTCATGGGAATATCGCAAGGCAGTGCGGAACTCGTCGGCAGCCGTTTTGTAGTGGCGGGCATTCAGCTCGTCGGCGCCGCGGCCCGCCCAACGCTCCGCAAGCGCATCCTGCTGGGCGTGATAGACGCTCGAAATCCCGCTCACCATGAGCAATAGGAGGATGGCCAGGCCGACCAGCAGCGCAAGCGTAACGGCTTCCCGGCGGACATAGAACGGGAAAGCGAAGCCACGGGCTGCCTTGAACATGAAGTCTCCTGCCGGATGAAGTGTGGAACTGCCCTACGGATGTGCTCCGGTATGGGGTGAAGCGGAGCAGCTGCCGCTGGGAAAGTTCCTAACACGCGCTGCTCCTATGAGATGCACGGAATGATCGCAGCGTCGCGATACGACATATCTGGACCTAGAATAACAGGAATGAAGAGATGAAGTGGTGCGATGAACCGGGCCGATCCTTATTGGTTCGGGTGCATGTTGTACATAAAGACAGCCCGCAGCTCGAGATAGGGGCCATGAAACTTGCTCGGCAACGGCGGGTAGCTGGACCCGGTCAGGGCGCCCCATGCCGCGCGATCCAGGCTGGTATCGCCGGATCGACCTTCCAGGACCATGCTGCCATCCATCAGGCGGCCGTTGGGCAGAACCTTGAATCGGATGACCACCATGCCGGACTTGAGGATGGGCGGGTTCACTTCGTCGGGAATCAGAGGGTCCCAGTTGCGTTCGGTCTCTCGGTGCCAGCGGATCAGCCAGCTTGTGAAGTCAATGCCTTGCGTGTCGGAGAGGATTTCCACGCCGCCGGTGCCTGCGCCGGGGTGCATGGCCAGGCCGGGACCGGAGGGCAACTGTGCGGCATCGTAGCCGCGGCTGCGCGCGGCTCCCTTCATGGCGTCGCGCAACTGGTCGGCGGGATTCTGCGAGCCCATGGCGAAGTTGGGCCTTGCCGGTACCGCGCGCGGCTGGGGCGCCTCAAGCTGCGACTGCGATTGCGGCTTGGGCGGCAGGGGGGCCGGCTGCTGCACCTGCGGCTGGGTGAGCTTGGGTTGTTCCGGTGCGGGCGGCGGGGCAACGGGCGGCGGCGTGGGCTTGTTCAGCGCCTCCAGCGTCTTTCGGTCGATTTGGGGGACCTTGGGTTGAACCGGCTTGATGGCGACCTTGGGCTGATACTTCTTGATGAGGTCAGGGGGCAGATCGAGATACTTGAGGTCCTTGCGCTGCTGGATGGCGTCGAATGGATCGATGACCTGGGGAACATGCAAGACGTACTTGGGAATCCAGGTGAGCGCCGAAAGCAAGATGATGTGGACAAGGACTGCCCAGAGGAGTCCTTCGCGCAGACGGGCCCAGCGGCGCTCGTCCTCGAGCTCGCTGATCATTTCCAGCAGTTCGTGGGTATCGTAGTCGACCCAGCGCGAGGTGGCGATGGATGCGGCGCGCTGCTCCTGCGGCTCCTGGGGGGAACCGTCCTGACTGCCGGTGGGCTGAGGCTCGCCGGGATCGATCACAATTTTTGGCACTACGCTGGTGGGCATGTCCTCGGGAAGCGGCGGCGCACGCACTGCCTCCGCGGGTTCCTGTGAGTCCTTTCCGTCTATTCTCTCATTCCTTGCATTCCCGGCAAAGCTCAATGCAGGTCCCGAATGCCGGTTCGGGCATCCTACCCTCTGCACACTACAATGGTCTTTCCTGAATGGACGTTTGAAACCCGGGAAAGGGACCGCATTTGAAGCATTTTTTCGCGAAGTGGATGACCGAGTGGAAGCTCGTTATCCTCCCTGCAATCATCAAACTAGGATTTTTGGGCGCGGGCGCGGCAGCCCTGCTCGACTCCTCGACCATTCCCGTTCCCATGGACGTGATTCTTGCGGCCTACGTGTGGCGGGACCACGCGCATTTCTGGGTCTATTGCCTGCTGGCCGCGGCGGGATCGGCGGTGGGCGGACTTTTGCCCTATGGGCTGGGCCGCGCCGGGGGAGAGATCTTCCTTTTGAAGCGAGTGAACCGGGCTCGTTTCGACCAGATGCGGCTGCGGTTTGAGCGGCAGGAGTTTCTGGCGGTCGCCATCCCATCTGTGCTTCCGCCACCGGCGCCATGGAAGGTGTTTATATTTGCGGCGGGGGTGTTTGAGATGCGGGTGATTCCGTTCATGCTGGCTGTATTCACCGGCCGCATGGTGCGATGGATGCTGCTCTCGCTGCTGGTGCTGAAGCTGGGGCCGGGGGCGGTGGGTATCGTTGCACACCACGGCCGCACCGCATTTCTGGTGGTGCTGCTGCTGGCGGCGATTGGCTTCGCCTGGTGGTGGTCGCGGCGCAAGCGAACTGTTGGAGGAGTGCGCTAGCTCTCTATTCCCGAGACAGGTTCTTCCAGAGAATGGCGCCAAGCACCAATAGAACGGAAAGCAGACGGATGAGGAAGAGCGCGTCGTTACCTTCATTGGGATAACGAAGTCCGAGCACCGCCGATTCACGGAAGCTTTGCACCAGAAAAAAAATCGCAAACGCGAGGAAGAGCGGATCCCGGGATGAACGCCAGAACCGCAGAAAGAACAGCAACGCAACAAAAGAGCACCCGGTGATAAAGCCGAGGAGGAATACGTCGAGCACTGGATGGACGAGCGGCAGGTGCGTCATTATCGGCTCTCCCACACCAGACCGACGAGCAACAGAGCCATGGCTGCGGCTGTTGGTATGAGTCGAGCCGTATACCACTCGCTATCAGGCACCAATACAAGATCCGCCCATACAAGAAAATAGCTCACCGTCAGCAGTACAAAGCAGAGACCGCTCCATAGCAACAGGGCTCGCCGTACGCGGAAATAGGCACGCAACAAAAGAACCGCGCAGAGCAGAGTGGTGAGCGCTGTCACTACGTACAGAATCGAATTCACGATTCCCGGTCCTTTCTGAATCGGAAGGCGCGCGCAAATTCACGTACAGAGGAAGATGCTTTCGAATGTACCATAGTCGAAATTCGAACAAGGTCGCGCCGGTAGGCATTGTCTACCATCTGCATCACCTCGTTCTGCTCCTCGGAGCGCGGATTATACGAAAACTTCGGCGGCGCCCCCGCCTGCTCCTGGACGAACTGCAGGCGCACGAGGTCACGAATGATCTGCCCTACCTGGTCATGGCCCACATACAGCCTTGAAGCGAGCTCGGGCTGCGTCCAGCCCACAGGCCGGCTATTCCAGAGCAGGATCAGCGCTTCCAGGTGGGGGATGCTGTCGATATGCTCCAGAATGAACTGGTAAGCGTCCACTTCGGGATTGGATTTGGAATCTGCCATGGGCGTTCTTTGCGCGCACCCGCCCGGGAGGCGCAAATCTACGCCTGCGAGCGAGGTTATGACCAAGGACTTACGCAAGCCCGCCCGCACCAGGAAACACCTCGATGGGAAGCAGGTGAAAACCGGCAATTAAGCCGGCAAATGGGAATCGCTCGGCAGAAGAGCTTCGCGAATCGCTTGCAGTATAACCGAAGCATCGCAACACGACGCAACAGGTATTTTCACGCATCGGGACGCGTCTGTGGAATCCTAACCGGCGGCAGGAGGTCCCAGGCGAAATTGATTCAAGGCCGGGTGCGGCACGTGTTGAACCGTCACGCGCCAAGCACCCAAGAATACTCCGGTGTCTATGCCCGCTGGGCTGCCGACCGCGCATCGCTCATGCGGCGCAGCAGCACGGGGATGCCGAAGGCCAAGCCGGCCACGATGGCGGTGGAAGCCACATCGTTTCCGTAGAAGGGAAGTCCGGCGATGTAGCAGGTGGCCAAGCCGCCCGCGGTGTGCGGGTAGGTGATGCTGCCGGCCCATACGGCGAAGTTCGAGAGCAGGAAGAACGAGGTGGGTCCCAGGACCATCGCGGCGCCAAAGCGCAGCCAGGTGGTCTTGGAGCGCAACAGAATTTGCCCCAGCGCCATGGCGGCTACGTACCAGAGCCAGGTGGGCAGGTAGGCATCCACCTGAAAGGCGTAGTGATAGCTGAACACGGTGAGGAAGTAGTCCGTGGCCATGAGTGCGGCGAGCGGAGCAACCATCTCGCGCCAGGAGCGCCGTGCGCCGAAGTACAGAAGCGCGCCGCCCACGGCTGTGAAGCCATACCAGCCGGCGTGGGGAAGGATGCGGCTGAGAACGGCGATAAGGATCAGCAGGTATGCAGCCATCGTGACCTCGAAATGCAAAGTGGGGAATCCAGCCCTTCCGGTTGCGCCGCCCAGGCTCGTCCCTTGCTCTCCCATTCTCCGGGGGTGCAGGGCGATGGGTCAACTATTTGGGGCGAAAAGATTTGCGCCACGAACAATTTTTTTGGAGCCGCAAGAGCGCACGTTATTTTTGCTCGCGGCCACCCATAAATTCGCCGGCGTCATCGCGGTGATCGACGATGTACACCCAGCCGGTTAGATTGGTGGCGGGTTTGGCGGTCATGTCGCCACGGAAGGCGTAGGCAAAGCGCAGATCGCTGAATTCCACGGTAGTCCACGGGCGGTTGGGTGGCAGCGCCGGCGGCGGCTGTCCCGGAGCGGGCTCCTGGCCGACATCGCGGGCAACCGCCCACCGGCCCCAATCGAGATAGACCTGACCGAGGAAGGTGCGCTTTGCGGCTTCTACGTCCGGCGTGTCGCTGGGCTTGTACAGAACGTCGGTCTGCGGATCGCTGTTGACTGAATCGTTGTACGTGTTCACCTCGGCGGTCTGGTAGTATCCCGGCGTCTCCAGAATCGCGTGCCAGCGATATGGGTTCATGGGGTAGGGTTCGAGTGCCATGCGTGTGGCCGGTGCTGAGGTGATCTGCATGTTGCGCAGCATCGCCATGCCCTGAGCATGCTCGCCCCAGCGCCAGCAGCCGGTGACGAGCATGCCGGCGAGCGCGAAGATTGCCCACGCCCTGCCGCGAAACGGCTTGCGCCGCGCGCCGATCTCGCGATCTGCCAGTCCCAGCAGCCAGGGCACGACAAGAGCGAGCAAGAGGAGCGCCCACCATACCGGCTCGGCGATGAACACAAAACTGCCTGCGTACCAGCGCGCATTGAAGGGAAAGAAGGGCCGTACGCCGTAGTTGTTGGTCCAGTCGAGCAGGAGATGACTGAGGGCGGCGATCAGTGCGGTGAGATAGAGCCAGCCCCAGTGCAACTGCGGCAGGCCGCGCGCGGCATCGCACTCTGCGAGGCCAGGCTGAGCCCGTTCGCGTCGACGTCGTCGCCAAAGGTGCACCGCGCCCACAACGCCCACCACCGCGGCCGCGACGAACGGCGCGCCGATGAAAGTGTGCGTGATGCCGCGATGGTGCTTGAGCGTTTCCACCGGGCCTGCGAACCACCACAGGACGTCGATGTCGGCGGCCTCGGCGGCCAGCACTGCGACCACCGTGGCGCAGGCGGTCTTGCGATTGAGTCCGGCGCGGCCAATGCAGGCGCCGGTTAGAAAATGCGTGAGTGGCTCCATGCGCTCTGCGAACCATAGTAATTGCGGAGGCGCCCCGCCCCCTATAATCCCACCCATGGACGGCCACTCGCACGACCCCGCAAAACGCATTGAGGAGCTGCGCGAACAGATTCGCCATCATGAGTACCTCTATTACGTGCACGACTCTCCAGAGATCTCCGACGCCGCCTTTGACAAGCTGATGAACGAGCTGAAGCGTCTGGAGGCCGAGCACCCCGACCTGGTCACGCCCGACTCGCCCACGCAGCGCGTCGGCGGCAAACCGGCGGAGGGCTTCCAGAAGGTGCCGCACTCGCGGCCCATGCTCTCGCTGGACAACGCCTACAGCGAGGAGGAGCTGGCCGACTGGGATCGCCGCGTGCACGAGCGCGCTGGCGATCTACTCGTGGAGTACACCGGCGAGCTCAAGCTCGATGGCCTCAGCCTCGCCCTGCACTACGAGCCAAGCACGGACGGGTCGGCGCGCCTTGTTCGCGGCCTCACGCGGGGCGACGGCAATGTAGGCGAAGACGTCACCTCCAGCGTGCGCACGATTCGGAGTGTGCCCCTGGCCATCTCCGCGGATCGGCTGAAGAAGGCGGGCGTGCCGCCGGCATTCGAGGTGCGCGGGGAAGCGGTGATGCCCCAGCAAGCATTCGAACAGATGAATCGCGACCGCGAGGCGCAGGGCCTGCCGCCGGCCGTCAATCCGCGCAACGCCGCCGCAGGCACGTTGCGCACCATGGACCCGACAATCGTGGCGCAGCGCCGCCTCGATGTGTACGCCTATTTCCTGCTCGTCAACGGTGAGTATGTTGAGATCGGCCAGGAAGCCACGCTCGATGCGCTGACAGCGCTCGGCTTTCGTGTGAATCCGCATCGCGGCAAGGTGCACACGGTCGCGGAGATGATGAAATTTATTCACTCCGCCGAGCAGCGACGGGAGACGCTGGGCTACGACATTGACGGGGTGGTGCTGAAGGTTGATTCGAAGGCCACGCAGCAGAGATTGGGCTATACCGGGCGCGCGCCGCGCTGGGCCATCGCCTATAAGTTCTCGGCTGAACAGGCGGTTACGCAGCTCGAAGGCATCCTGATCACGACGGGGCGCACCGGCAAGCTCACGCCGACGGCGATGCTGAAGCCGGTGTTTGTAGGGGGCGCCACCGTAAGCCGCGCCACGCTGCACAATGCCGACTGGATCGAGCGCATGGGCCTGAAGATTGGCGACTGGGTAAAGGTGGAACGCGCCGGTGATGTGATTCCCAAGGTTGCCGAGATCGTGGACGACGCCGAGCATCCTCGCGGGACTGAGCGCTTCATCTACCCGACCGAATGCCCCGTGTGTCACCAGGCCGCGGTGCGCGAGGAAGGCGAGGTAGATTACCGGTGCGTGAATGTGGATTGCCCGGCGCTGCTGCACGGGGCGCTGGAGCATTGGGCGAGCCGGGGCGTGATGAACATCGAGGGGCTGGGCGAGATGTCCGCGGCGCAGTTGCTGGAGAAGGGCCTGGTGCGGAGCGTGGCCGACCTTTACTCACTGACATTCGATCAGCTCATCGCGCTCGAGCGCTTCGGCGAGAAATCTGCGCGTACGCTGCTGGCGGAGATCGAGCGCAGCAAGCGCGCCGGGCTGGCGCGTGTGCTGATGGGCCTGGGCATTCGCTATGTGGGCGAACGCACGGCCGAGCTGCTGGCGCAGGAGTTCGGCTCAATCGATTCGATCATGGCGGCGAGCGCCGAGGGGCTTGAGCGTGTGGAGGAGGTTGGGCCGCGAATCTCCACGGCGATTCTGGATTTCTTCGCGCGCCCAGCGAATCGAGAGCTTGTTGATCACCTGAAGAATGCGGGCGTGGAGATGACCGCGGAGAAGAAGCAGAGGACGACACAACTCGCGGGTCTCACGCTTGTGCTCACAGGAACACTACCGCATCTCTCGCGCGACGAAGCCAAGGCAAAGATCGAAGCTGCGGGCGGCAAGGTCTCAGGTTCGGTGAGCAAGAAAACGAGCTATGTGATCGCCGGTGAAGAGGCTGGATCGAAGCTCGACAAAGCACGCGAGCTGAACGTTCCAGTATTGGACGAAGACGGACTGATGAAGCTGCTCAGCGAAGGCCCGGCTCAATAGCCTCCGTTGTTCTTCTGTCAATTTGGCCGGCGCTCGACCACGCGCAACTCGCGGGCGCGCTCGCGTTCCCAGGCTTCGGCGCGTCGGCGGCGGGCCGCATCGGCAGCGCTTTCCTCAATGCGCGGAAGGACGATGGGGCGGGGGGCCTCAACTGGCCGAAGCGGCAGTGTGGCGACCGGGGCCGGAGCTGTCCTCTCGGGTGGGGCGGCCATTGGCACGAGCCTCGCCGAGGACTCTTCGACATCGAGGCTTTCCTTCATCGCGAGGACCGCTTCGGATCGGTCGTCTTTTTCCGTGGCCGCGTCGGAGGCGGGCCGGCCTTCCACGGTTCGCGCCAGAAATTCGTCGAGCAGCTTGTGCAGGCAGGTTTGGCCGCAGAGGTGTTTCGATCCTGCGCGCAGCCGGTTGCGCGAGTTCCACCCGCTCACGCGCATCTCGCCGCCCTGCTCGCAGGCCACGAACCAATGGTTGGTCTGCTTCTTCTCCGCTCCACAAATGTCGCACGAGATCGCCTGCCGGATCACTTCGCTTCTCCTGTGGGCCTGTTCGATACTCCGGCACGCTGCCGCGCGGAATGCGCACCTGCCCATCTGCTTCATCGCGCGCTTGCTTGAGCATCATGAGCATTGCGTCTCATCATCCGAATCGCATTCCAAAACAGAACTGAACCGGCCGGCAAAGTACAAAAACGGAACCAGTCTTTGCTCCGCAAAAAGAAACGCCCGCTGCCATCCGGCAACGGGCGCTGTTTCGCCTTCGCACAAGCTCATTGTCGCGGCGCGAAGTATCCCTTTTTGGCGCGCACCTCGTAGTGGCGGTCTGTGCAATACAGGTAGATGGGCCGGAAGGCGCCATCCATCTTGAAATCCGCCGGAACGTACGTCAACGCATACTGGCTGCGCAGTTCTTCTTCAATCCCTTTGAAGCTCTGTGACATGTCTTCGACGGAGTTGGGGAAGAAGACCTGGCCGCCTGTAGCCTCCGCCATGTCGGTTAGCACCTTGTCGCCCTTGCCGCGGCTCGGGGTCCAGTTGGTGCTGATGGCATAGATGATGGTCTCGGCGCGCTCGCACATCTTGATGGCTTCGTCGGGCCGAACGCGGCTCTGGTTGTCGTCGCCGTCGGAGATGAGCACCATGGCCTTGCGCACCGGCTCCTGCCCGCGCGATTCGTCCAGCAGCTTGTCGCGGCAGGCGGTGTAGACGGCGTCAAAGAGCGCCGTGCCGCCGCCGGGGCTGAGGCGATTGACGCCGCTCTCAAGCCTGTCGATGTCGTTGGTCCAGTTCTGGGTGACGGTCGGAGTGACATCGAAGCCCATGACGAACGCGCGGTCGCTGCGCGCCTTCAGGATTTCAAGTAGGAACTCGATTGCCGACTGCTGCTCGAACTTAAAACGCGAACGGATCGAGGTGCTGGCGTCGATGACCAAGCCCACGCGCAGCGGCAGATTGATCTGCTGGTGGAACGAGGTCACCTTCGCGGGCGCACGGCCATCGTCGAGCAGGGCGAAGTCGCTTAGCTTCAGGTTGGGAATGTAGCGGCCGTGCTTGTCCGTGACGGTGAAGATCAGATTGACTTCGTTGGCTTGCAGCTTGATAACCGGGCCAGTCTCTTCTGGATTTTGAGACTGCGGCTGCTGCGCCTGTGCCGGCTGCGCCGGCGCCTGCTGGCCTTGGGGGGCGGGAGCGGCTGGCGCTGCAGCACTCGGCGATGCAGGTTGCTGGGCCCGCAGAACAGACGAGCTGAAAGCCAAGGCAAACGCGAAAGTCAACAGTGTGCGAAAGGAGCGGCGGTGGGCCGCCCGTACGGGAAGCTGTTGGATCATAGCTGGCTCTAATTCTATCAATCGGGAATTCCTGCCTGGTTGGACGTCTGGTTGGCCGGCTTGTCATCCTCCAACTGCTGCAGGAATCCAGTCAGCGCGGGCGGCAGCGGAGTCCGCAGGTCCAGGTCTTTCCTGCTGATTGGATGCTTAAATTCGAGCTCCGCGGCGTGGAGGAAGTTGCGCTCCAAGCGCAGCCGCTGTGGTTCAGCATTGCGGCGTGCCGCTCGCGAGGAGGCAGCCTGTGCGGCTACCTGGTCGGTGAGCTGGCTGGCGGCGCCGTAGAGAGTGTCGCCTACCACTGGATGTCCAATGGAGGACATGTGGACACGGATCTGGTGGGTACGGCCCGTCTCAATGCGGACCCGTACGAGCGTGAATTTGCCGAAGCGGGTGGCGAGGCGGCGGACGACTTCGTAGTGGGACACGGCCGTGCGCGCATTCTCAAGAGGTTGGGTGGTCATGCGCGTGCGCCGCACCGGATCTCGGCCGATGGGGGCATTGATGGTGCCGCGCTGCTGCTTGAGTTCGCCGTGCACAAGGGCGATGTACGTTTTGCGGATGGCCCGGCCGGAGAACATCTCGGCCAGCTTTGCGTGGGCGCGGTCGTTCTTGGCGACGATGATGAGGCCGCTGGTGTCTTTGTCGAGGCGATGGACGATGCCTGGCCGCAGTTCGCCGCCGGTGGAGCTGAGCGAGCGGAAGCGAAAGAGCAGGGCATTGACGAGCGTGCCGCGGTGGCGCGCATCTTCTGTGGATCCCGAGCCCGCGTGGACCATCATGCCGGCGGGCTTGTCGATGACTGCCAAGTCGTCGTCTTCATAGACGACGTTGAGGGGGATGTCTTCAGGCTCGGCTTTGAGTGGGGCGGGATGCGGCTCGCCGGTGATCTCGACGCGCTCTCCGCCGCGGAGCTTGTGGGATGCTTTGGGCTGGGCACCGTCCATGCGGACGTCGCCCTGCTCGAGCAGCAACTGCACGCGCGAGCGGCTTACGCCTGGAAGCTGTGCGGCCAGGAAATGATCCAACCGCTGGCCGGCTGCTTCGGCAGGTACGAGCAATATGCGCGGCTCATCCATGCTGGGGCTCCAATTTTGTGCTGGTGGACTTTCTCTGGAGCAGCAAGAGGGCGCCGGCGATCACCATGGCTACGGCCGCGATCTGCGGTGCATCGATTGCGCCGCCGAGGACGGTGCCGCGGCCTTCCCAGTCCCGACAGAATTCGGTTGCATAGACGATTGCGCCTCCGCCCATGAGCGCCACTCCGGCGATGTCGCCGGCCTGCTTGCGCATGGGCAAAGCGATGAGGAGCAGAAGCGCCAGTCCGCCGAAGAGCATAGCCGCGTAGGCCTGCACGGGGTGAACGGGAATGCCGAGAGGAGCGCCGCTCCAGCGCGCCGCAAGGGGGCTGGTGTAAACCACTGCCCAGCGGACTGAGGTTTCGGAGCCGAATCCAGCGCCTGCCAGCAGTGCACCGAGTTGTTCGATGGCGGCGAGCAGAGCCAGCGGGGCAGTGAGGGCATCGGCTACGGTGAGGAGCGGCATGCGCTGCCAGCGGGCGTAGGCAAAGGCTGCAATGGCGCCGCAAAGCAGACCGGCGGCGGCCAGGAGAGGGTGATGAATGGTCGCGAGGCCGAGCATCCACATGGGGTGCCGCAGCAGGTCGCGCCAGTTGATGATGACGAGCAACAGGCGAGAGCCGATCAGTGCTGCAAACAATGCCATCACGCACAGGTTCCAGACGTGATTCGGCGCGAGGGCCGTGGCGCGCGCGGTGCGCTGGGCCAGCAGCAGAGCGAGCAGCACGCCAATGGCGGCAATGGCCCCATAGCTGGGGATTACAAGATTACCTATGTGAAACAGAACGGGATGCACAGAGGAAAGGATACGGCATGGAGGATCTGGCGGGTTTGCGGTGCAAGCGGAGCTAGCAGCACTTGCAATCGCAAGCATTAGAAATCCGACCCGCTTGGCCGTGGGCGATGCGCCGGTGAACCCGTCCTAAGACGGTGGAGCTCCCCGCGGTTCATTAGGCATTCCGGACTGGCGGACACGGCACACAGAACCGATTGGTCGAGTCGAGCTCCTGTTCAATGAATGTAGGTTCAACCAGCGTTGACCACCACACCTGCTTTGCAGGCCGGTTTCTATTGCGGAGTGTATGAGCCGCTGCTCGGAATTGCAAGTCTTGTGCGCGGCTGGGGGATGTGCTAAGCGAACTCTGGTACTCAATCCAAAGAGGATACTGCCGATGCTGCGACACGGCGATCCTCGGAAGATTCGTATGGTCTGGAAGTGCTAGGAGCCCGTCTTGCGCTCTTCTTCCAGGACCTCGTCCAGGAGCCCGCGGAGGCTGGAGGCGCGCGCATGCCCGACCTTGACGGCGTCACCGGCTTCTCCCGCCTGCGCAAGCTCGTCGGCAAGATTGAGGGCGGCCAGCACGGCGACGCGCAGGGAGTCCACGGTGCGTCCCTGAGCCGCTACGGCCCGCATCTTGGCATCCACCTGCGCGGCAAGAGCGCGGATGTGTTCGGCGTCCTGCCCGGACAGATGGTAGGTCTGATCGTAGATCTCAACCGTGACGTAGTTTGTGCCGGGCTCGTCCATCTCGTTCAAGCCTCCAACTCATCAAGTTGGGAGAGGACCTTTTCGACGCGCTGCCGCACGGCTTCGCGTTCGCCGCGCAATGCGTTCACTTCCTTTTGCAGAATCTCGAGCTGCGCTTTTTGTTCTTCGAAGCGTGCTTCTGCGCTGCTGGCGCGCTCTTCGGCCTCGGCGCGCGCCATGCGCTCGCGCTTAACCAAGTTCACAGCGCGGAGCACCCGCTCTTCGAGAGCCGCGAATTCGTTTGCGCTCACCGCCAGCGTTCCCGGCTGGCCGGAGACCGTCTCAGCGTGTTGATCAGGCCGAGCTTCTTCCGCTACCTCGGAACCCCAGTGTGAATCGGACATCGTGAACCTCCGCGCAATGCGCTAATGGTTGAAGTATATCGCTGCCAAGTTTCAGTCAATCTTATGCCCGCAGACGCGCACCAGCTTTGCCAACTGCCTGCACCACACTCTGCTGGAATGCCTGCAATTCCTCCTCGCGCAGTGTGCGATCGGGCGCCTGGAATGTGACCCGCAGCAGCAGAGAGTAGTCGCGCCCCAGCTTGGAATCGCGGAAGACCTCGGCGGCGCGCCAGTCGGCGAGTTCGGGAATGTGTAGCCCGGCGATCGCCTCGTCGATCCTGTCCCACCCGATGCTCTGGTCGAGAACGAGCGAAAAATCGCGGCGCACCGGCTGAAATCGCGAGATCTCGCGCGACACAGGCTTGCGCAGCGGCAGCTTGTATAGCCGGTCGAGGTAGATTTCACCGAGTAGGACGGTTTCCTTCAGCTTGCGGACAGTGGCTTCATTGGGATGCAACTGGCCGAACCAACCCACGGTGAGCCCGTCAGCGACGATGCGGGCGGAACGGTACGGGTGCAGCCACAAGGGCGTGAGGCCGGCATCGGCAGGGAAGCGATCGAAGTAGAGTTCCGCATCAAAGCGGGCCAGCACCTGCTCTACTGCGCCCTTCAGGTCGTAGAAGTCGATGGCCCGCGCGGGATGGAGTGCGCTCTGCTGGGCTACAGCTCCCGCGGCGCCGAATGCGAGCGCTGACCGCTCCTCCACTTTTTCGGTTGTTCCGCTGAATACGGTTCCGAGTTCGAAGAGGCGGACATCGCTGACGTCGCGATGCAGGTTGCCGGCGATCATGGTGAGCATACCTGGGATCAGCGACGGGCGCATGACGCCGGCTTCTTCGCTGAGCGGATTGCCCAGCGGCACCACGAGTCCGGGCTGCGGCGCCGTCAATGCGGCATCGGCCGCGGAGCAGAACGTGCTGGCGATTGCTTCATGGAACCCGGCAGCAAGCATCGTGCGCCGGACGACCGATTCTGCATCGGCCGAAGGCAGCGCGCGAACGCCCCCGGCGAATGCAGGCAGCGTGTTGGCGAAGCGGTTGTAGCCGTAGACGCGGGCGACTTCTTCGATAAGGTCGATCTCGCGTTCCATATCGAGCCGCCAGCTTGGAAGGGCGACGAACCAGTTTGTCTTCTCTCCCCGTTCGGCGGTGAGGCCGCAGCCGAGCGCGGTGAGAACGTTCTCGACTGTCTCGGCGGTAATGCCCTCGGGGTCGATTGTGGTGCCGAGAATGCGCTGCACCTCATTGAGGTCGAGTGGGACTGCGGAGCGGTGTGCGGTTCGCTTCTCCGCTGCAGCTACGCGAACGTCGACAAGATCGCCTTCAATGTGGCCGCCGTTTGCCAGCAGGATGCTGCTGACGAGCGCCGAGGCAATAGGAGCGGCATTGAAGTCCGCGCCGCGCTCGAAGCGGTGGCTGGCGTCCGTGTGCAGCCCATGCCGTCGCGCGGTGCGCCGCACGACCATCTGGTCGAACCATGCGGCTTCGACGAGTACGTTCTTCGTTTCGGGCGTGATCATCGAATCCCATCCGCCCATAACACCGGCCAGCCCCAGCGGCTTCACGTGGTCAGCGACGACGAGATCTTCCGGATCGAGTGTGCGTTCGATGCCGTCGAGTGTTTTGAGTTTTTCGCCCTTGCGCGCGCGGCGGACCACAATGCCGCCTTCAATCTTGTCGAGATCGAAGGCGTGCGTCGGCTGGCCCATCGCGAGCCAGGCGTAGTTCGTTGCGTCCACGGCGTTCGAGATCTTCTTCTGCTCGAGGAGACGGAAGTAGGTGTCGACATCCGCGCCGGGGAACCAGTCGCGTGACTCGCCGATGGTTACGTCGCGCAGTACGCGCGCCGTGAAGCGTCCGCAGCCGGCTTCGTCCTCGATGCGCACGGAAAACGGCCGGGCGGCGGGACGCGGCTCAGGGAGCTTGTAGTCGAGTGCAGGCAGGCTTAAGCCGTAGATTGCGGCTGCCTCGCGCGCCACGCCATAGTGGTTCATTGCGTCGACGCGATTCGTCGTGATGTCCATCTCGTAGAGCGAGCCGTTGCCCGCGCCAAGATCATAGATGCCTTCGACCGCGATGCCGCGCAGGGTCAAGTCTTCGGCTAGTTGCGCGTCATCGACGGGAAGTTGCGGGAGGTAAGCTCTCAACCACTTTGTAAGTATCTTCATGCGAACTGCCCCAAAAACCGCATATCTCCGGCGTAGAACTGGCCGATCTCGCTGATGCCGTACTTCATCATGGCGATGCGCTCCACGCCCATGCCGAAGGCGAATCCTGAGATCTTCTTCGGGTCGTAGGCGGGCTGTTTATCTGCGGCGAATGCGAAGACGGCCGGATCGACCATGCCGCAACCCAGCAACTCGATCCATCCGGAGTTCTTGCACTTGCGGCATCCTTTGCCGCCGCAGAAGATGCAACTGATCTGCACGTCGGCGCTGGGCTCTGTGAACGGAAAGAACGATGGGAAGAAACGCGTCTTGACGCTCGATCCGAAGAGCGCCTTCATGGCGTGATCGAGCGTTCCCTTCAGATCGCTGAAGGTGATGTTGGTGTCGACGCAGAGGCCTTCTACCTGGTGGAAGATCGGCGAGTGCGTTGCGTCCTGCGCGTCGTTGCGGTGCACTTTGCCCGGAATCACGATGCGTACAGGCGGCGGCTGTGTCTCCATGGTGCGCATCTGCACCGGAGACGTGTGGGTGCGCAGCAGGAGGCGGTCGCGCAGCGGACGGCGCTCCTGATTCGCGATGACCAGCGTGTCCTGCGTGTCGCGCGCCGGATGACCCGGCGGGAAGTTCATGCTCTCGAAGTTG
Organism: Acidobacteriota bacterium; assembly: GCA_046566985.1. GTDB lineage: Bacteria > Acidobacteriota > Terriglobia > Terriglobales > Acidobacteriaceae > Telmatobacter. The sequence goes on from JBKICT010000014.1 coordinate 50,965, forward strand.
TAGAAGTCGGTTTCGACCTCCGGCCCCACGCCCACCGAATATCCAAGCGCAGCGAACACGCTGACAATTTCGTTCAGTGTCTTCGTGATAGGGTGCTCCGCACCCACCAGCCGCCGCGTCCCCGGCAGCGTCACGTCGATCGCCTCGGCGGCCAGTGATGCATCGCTCGGCCCAGCACCGGAGGCAGCGTTCAGTAGGCCTTCGACAAGGTCTTTGAGCTTTTTGAACCGCTCGCCGACGGACTTTTTCGCCTCGGGCGGCGCAGCCTTCAGCCATTTGGCCGAGACGTCATTCAGGCGGCCCTGCTTGCGGCCGGTCCAACGCAGGCGGAATGCCTCGACGGCTTCGGCGCCACTTAGGGCCGCGGCATCCTCGCGCGCCTGCTCTTCCAGGGCGGCGAATGCTTTGTCCAGCGCGGCCTCATCGAAGGCCGTCAGATTGGGAATTGTATCGTTGGTCATTGCTTAACCCGCAGAATATCGCACTGAGTTGCAAGCACTTGAGATGTGGCGAGAAACAACAACGGCCTGAAGCTGAGCTCCAGGCCGTCGAAGATAGGGCAGTCAGCCTGGCTTAAGCGGCTGCGCTGGCGAGAGCGGCCTTCGCCTGCTCCACCAGCTTGGTAAAGCCTGCGGCGTCGTTCACGGCGATGTCGGACAGGATCTTTCGGTCCAGGCCGATGCCGGCCTTCTTGAGGCCATTGATGAACTGAGAGTAGCTGGTACCGTTCAGCTTGCATGCGGCGCTGATGCGCACGATCCAGAGCGAGCGGAACTGGCGCTTCTTCTGCTTGCGGCCGGTGTAGGCGAACTTCAGTCCGCGCTCCACGGCCTCCTGCGCTGCCTGGTACAGCTTCGATTTCGTGAGGAAGTAACCGCTTGCGCGCTCAAGAATCTTTTTGCGGCGGTCGTTCCGCTTGGTACTGCGTTTTACGCGGGGCATCTCAAATTCTCCGTTTGGTTAAGTGGAATACGCGGCTGGAGGCAGGAGAGCCAACCATGGCGGCTGACTGGGCCTCTTCACTCGCTCGTTCAATCCCGATCACTCAACAGACCTGAAATCCGGTCCGCTGGGGGCCTCTCCACGGAGGCCCAACAACAATCAGGCGTAAGGAATCATGCGCGCTACCTTCGCGTGATCGCCGTCCGAAACGATAGCGCTCTTACCGAGCTTCCGCTTCGCCTTGGGCGACTTCGACGTAAGGATGTGCCGCACCTTCGTATGACCGCGCTTGATCTTTCCCGTGCCGGTCTTCTTGAAGCGCTTGGCCGCGCCCGAATGAGTTTTCAACTTGGGCATTGTTTTTCTCGTTTTGGACCGGCTTGGTTACCCGTCCACAGTCTCGCTGAACAGGGACTTCCCTGTACCTTTGAGGCTTCGATCAGTATACCTCAAGCCAAGCCCAGCTGCCATAGCCTATTGGAAACGATAGAGTTCGACCCGTTCTGTGTGCACCTGCCGAGGGTCGAAGCGCCAGCTCTCGCCTTGGGCGTTTTCATCGCCGTTGAGCCGCCGGCCGGGGATCCACTTGCCGCCGGCTTCAAACTTTCCCTCGTCGATGGCTGCAATCCCCACGCCGCGCGTTTCGCCGGGCTTCGGCGCAAAGACCACGCGGAAGCCTTTACCCACGCCGAGGAATCTATCCGGTCCGTCGGCCATCACCAGCCCGTATCCGCTCTCGGCCTGTTCGCCGAAGATCTGATCCCGGCTCACGTGCAGCGTGTAACCGTTCAGCGTCACGTCCACCGCCGGATGCTCCTTGTCGAGCACGAATCCGCGCACCGCGCCGGCCGCCTGCTGCTTCGCCAATTCCGGCAGGACCGCGGCAAGGGCGTGGTAGCTCTCCGCCAGCGGCCCCTTCGGATCGGTGGCATCCTCAATGGCGAACGGCGAAAACCCGATTCCATCCTCCTCGCCCAGGGCATAGAACACATTCGCCGCGCCCACTGCTCCGCCGCGCGCCTCCGGCATGAACAGCGGATTGCCCGCGCGATGATAGCGCCGGCACCACTCCGCGAACTCCGATGCGTAGAGGTCCGGCGAGTAGACGTCGATCGCGGTGCCTGCCGCTTTCCAGATGTCATCCACCCAGGGCTGCGGGCCGCCGCTCGGATAGAAGCCGGGCTGCACGTCTTCACCGCCGAGCCACGTGTTCACGTACATAGGAATGTCGTATGCGGCTTTGCCCTTCGCCGTGACGGCCTGTACGTACCGCGCATACTGCCATGCCATAAAGATCTCGTCGGCGCGATCTGTGTTGCCGAACACCTCCGTCCAACTGCCGGAAGTCTTTGCTCCATTCGCTTCCCATAGCGCGCGCAGCCGTGGATAGAGCTCGTCGCGATGCTGCTGCAGATAGCTCGTCAGCTCCGCCGGAACCTGCCCCGCAAAGGCCCGGTTGGCCGCATCGGAGCGGTCGCGCGAGTCGCCCAGAACGCCGACCTCGTTCTCCACCTGCATCATCAGGACCGTGTGCCGGCTTCCGTCTACTTGTTTGATGTGCTGCATGAGGGCGTTGAAGGCGCGGGCATCGGCGTCGCGGGCCGCATCGCTCATCGGGCTCAGGACTTCGACTTCCCGGCCGCGCACCACCACGCGCGGAAAGCGCTTTGTATCCTGCTTGACCCAGACGGGCGCGTAGCTCGACATGCCGTTCTTCCAGCTTGCCAGCCACAGAAACACGACATGCTCATGCGCCGCGCGCGCCTGCTGCAGCAGGCCGTCCACGAGAGCGAAATCGAACTGCCCCTCGCGCGGCTCAATCAGCTCCCAGCTCAGCGGCGTAATCACCGTATTCAACCCCATGTCCGCCAGCTTGGTCCACAGCGGCTTCATGTAGTCCAGGCTCGACGAAGAGGAGTTGTGCAATTCGCCGCCCAGAATGATGAATGGCTGGCCATCCACGATAAGTTGCTTCGTCTGGCCTCGCTGCTCCAGATGGGGCGCAGCGGATGGCTGAGCCAGCAATGCGGCAGATGTGAACAGATAGAGGAGAATCGCACAAGGGTTTCGCATGATGCCCCGGAGTCTAGCACAGGCCATTCACGCGCAGGTTCCGCTAGTCCTTGTAGAGGGCACAGAGGAATCTGCCGGATCGCGATCGCGGGAGCCGGCAGATTCGCTCATGCTTGTGGCTACGGTTCGCCTACCCGCAGCAGCAACGCCGTTCCTGCCGGCAATTTGAGATGTCCGCGGCTGGACGCCAGCACGATGGCCTCAGGCGGCTGCGCCTCAGCGAGTTCGGCGATCTCAAGATTCGCGAACCCATACACCCCGCAAGCATTGCTCGAAAACAACCACATCGCTTGTGGTGTATCGCTGCCGTCGAGCGCTCCGCTGCAGCGGCCATTGGAGCGCGGCTTCACCAGCACGCCATCGGAAACCGGCTTGCCCACAATCAATTCGCCGGATGCAACCGGACCGCCTCCCCGATACACCTGCTCCCCGCCGATCTGCCGGGTAGTGGCGAACCACAGCGGAGTTCCGCTGTCTGCCTGCTCTTCGGGAATCTGCGCATCCTGCACCTCGGAAAATGAGGCGAGCGCGCGTAGAGCCGCACGCAGCGGGATCTCGTTTCCTGACACCTCAACGGCGTGGAAACGAATCTCCAGGCGTTCGGTCCCATCCGGCTGCGACGTGGCGCTCACCACGCGGCCCACAACGCGGGCCCCGCGCTTGAGTTCCGTGCCCGGAATAGTCTGGATCACTTTGGCGTGGATCGGCTGGTCCGCGCGGGCTTGCCGGGCGGTCACTCCATGCACAAGGGTGACTGGAATTACGGTTCCGGCGGGCAGCGCACTTTGCGCCGCCGCCATTCCCGGCAACAAAAGACCAATGGCAAGGTTCAATATGATTTTCATCGCACACCTCAACGGAGGTGCACCCCGCCAGGGAAGCGAAGCGGACAGGCTCCAAAACGGCAGGATGCCCAATCCGCGCACAATCATGCGCCCGTTTCGGCTGGAGCGCAAGGGTGCCACAATCTTTTCGTTTTCATGGGACAGGGAGCCAGCGGCTGGCGATATCGATTGATGCAAAGCCTGCCAACCGCACTAGCTTCGCTAGCGCCGCCAACTCCCCGAGCTTCGCTCGCCTACTTCAGCGCCTTCTCCAAAAACTCCACAATCCTCTGCCGCCCGTCGAACCCGTGCCACGGCTCCGGCTGCGGCCTTCCGAAGATCCCCAGCGCCAGCGGCCCGTGGTTCTCGCGTGGATACGTCACCATCTCCACCGGCACGCCCTCCTGCCGGAGCGCGCGGTACATCTCCTCACTCTGGCCCAGCGGATCGGTCGTGTCCGCCTGCCCTTGCAGCAGCAGGAACGGCGTCTTGGCACGCGCGGTTCCGCTCAGCGGACTCTGCTTCCACGCATCGGCCATGTGCTCCCACGGCTTGCCGAAGTACCACCGGTCGTACCACGATCCGCCCTCGGTCCCATACTCGCTGAATTGGTCGATCACCGGCGCTCCGCTGATGATGGCCTTGAAGCGATCCGTCTTGCCTTCGACAAATCCGGCCATCTCCCCGCCGTAGCTGTAGCCCATCAGCGCCATCTTCGCGCTGTCCAGCGGATAATGCGCCAGCACGTAATCCACCCCGGCCATCACGTCTTCGTAGTCGCCGCCGCCCAGGTCGTTCTTGTTCGCCGCGGCAAACTTCACGCCGTAGTTCGACGAACCCGCGGATTCGGCCGCAGCACCGCCCATCCATGCCCCACCAGAAACGCCGCCCACAGATCGTTGCGGTTCTCCCACGCCCCGAACGGGCCGCCGTGCACATCTACAATCAGCGGAACTCTTCCATGCTTCGCCTGCGGCGGCAGATACAGCAAACCCTCCACGTCGAAGCTGCCGTTCTTCCAGTGCACCAGCTCCGGCGCGACGTTGCGCAGATCCTTGGGCGCAAGCTCCGGCAGCGGCAGCGCCGTGCAGCTATCGCCCAGCTTCGCCGCCGTGCACAGCTTCACCGGGTCTCCGCCGCTCTCCGCCAGCCACACCCACCCGGTCTGTTTGTGATTTGTATTGAGCCCCGTCACCACCGCCGCGTTCAGGTCCACCGGCTGCGGAGCCTTGCTTCCATCCAGCGTCAGTTTTACAGGCTCGAGCTTCGTTCCCATGCCCGCCTCAGCAACCACTCCGCCGTCGTGCGGGAAGTACAACGCATACGCGTTTATCTGCCCGTCGAATCCCGCCGACAGCCGGACCGGCTTTGCCGCGCCCTTCGGCAGCGCAAACAGATCTTCATATCCCGGCGGCGCATCCTCCGGCGTCTGCGCGCCGAAAACAATCACGCTCTCATCCGGCGTCCACATCGCGCGTCCTACCGTCGGCGGAATCGCATCCACCTTCTCGGCCTTCTCCGGTGCGGCCGCATCCACCACCCACGCCGCACCCGCCGGACCCAGATCTGACTGATCGTTCATCGCCTCGGTAGTCACCAGCAGCTTATCGCTCGCCTCCGACCACACCGCGTTGCGCACATCGGGCGCAACTCCCGTCACCTTGAGCGCACCCTCCAACCCGCCATCCGGCTTCAGCGCCGCCACATAGAGGCGCGTTCCGTGTTGGTCGTGGTTTACCCAGTCGGCGTCTGCCTTCTCTTCCTGTTCCTTCTTCTCGCCCGGCGTCTGCGGATCGCGCGCCCACACCGCCAGCCACTTGCCATCGGCCGAAAGCGCATACCCCGCCACATCAATCGGCAGCGGCTCGTCCTTCTCCACCTTCTTGTCGCCGGACTTCTCATCCTTCGCCGGCGGAATCGCGTCCTTGGCCTTCGACTCATCCACCGCTGGCAGCACCTTCAGGTCATACGGCGCAGCCTCGCCGCCGCGCATGTCCAGGCGAAACAACTGCGTGTGCTCGCCCCGATGCGCCAGAAAGAAGATGGCGTCTCCGTCCGGCGACCACTGCGCGTCGCGCTCCCCGCGCTTATCCGCCGGCGGCGAAAACGTCAGCTGCCGCAGCGTCTCCGCACCGCCCGCCGTCGCCACCACCCAGATGTGGCTCTTCGCCCCATCGGCGGTCGAGTCCATCACCGCGAAGAGCACACTCTTCCCGTCCGGCGAAAGCTGCGGCCCGCCCACAGCCTTTGTGTGCCTCAGATCTTCGCTGGTGGGGAAGTGTTCCTTCGGCTGATTGGCCGCATGCGCCAGACCCGCACATGACAGTACGCCGCACAAAACTAAAGTGGTGGGGAAACGCCGGCTTGAAAGCATGGCAAAAGCATACACGGCACAAATCCCAGCCGCGTTGGTTATGCGAGGGCCGCAAATGAGATCAGCCCAACCTGCGGATGTGCCCGCAAGCGCAGCAGCGCTTCGCGCTCGGTATTGCGCGACTCCCGCAAGCGCGTGCGCACTCCGCCAAGCTCCGCATCGTTGTAGCCGGGATGCGTGACCAGCTCGTAGGTCCCGCTCGCGGGCGCGGCGCGGAGCAGGGAATCGATCGTTGCCGCATCCAGCGTGCCGGTGGCCAGCACCCCGATGGCTCCATCCGTCGTCGCAAAGCCTTCTTCGGCCACGATGCGGCGAAAGCGCGGCTCCAGCCTGCGCAGCAGGCGCACCTCAAGTCTGCGAACCCAGGGCGCGCCCGGCGTGGCCGCGATGCTCCACTGCGGCTCAAACGGGTTGCGCACCGCGCGAATGCCGCACTCTTTCGCAGCGCGCAAAACCGGCCGCAGTACCTGGGGAAACATGTGCGTGTGCTTGTGGGTATCGATGTGCGTGAGGGTCACGCCGCTTGCCTGCAAGGATTGGATCTGCGCGAATGCCTCACGGTATAGATCGGCCTCGCGAATCGCGCCGCGGAAGAGAGCCCGCAGGAAGCCGCCCAACGTGGGATAGAAGTGGCCCCCTGGCGCGAGGGACGTGCGCCCAGCCGATATCGGTTCGCCATCCACCAGAACCACGTGGCAGCCCACGCCAAGCCGCGGATTTGCGCGCGCCATTTCCGTTGCTGAACTCGTCGCCGCCGCGCGCGCCATCAGCGTGGCGCTGGTGAGCGCCCCAACCTGGTGCAACTCCAACACGGCGCGGTTGATGCCCGCGGTCATGCCAAAGTCGTCGGCATTTACGATGAGGCGGACCACGCGCCAGAATACCAAGCGCGGCTCAAAGTTCGACTGCTTGGAATTCACCGGCTGCTATGATGAATGAAGCGGCCCACCTGCCGCTCCCACCCGTAGTGGGCGGTTAGCTCAGTTGGTTAGAGCGCCTGCCTTACAAGCAGGAAGTCGGGGGTTCGAGTCCCTCACTGCCCACCAGCACCCAGGTCCTTCCGCTTCGCGTCAGGATTTCGCCTGCGGGCTCAGACGCCCGCAAGACGGCTCAAGTTCGAGTCCCTCACTGCCCACCAGCACCTGCGGGGCGGCCAACTGCGCCTGCGGCGCGGATTGAGCGCAGAGCCCGCTCAGCCGGAAAAAACGCGGTCGCCACACAATTTGTACTCTCTCACAGCCATCCTTTGCTTCGTGCCAGCCGCGCTGCCTCGATGCGATTGCCCGCGCCCAGTTTGCTGATGGATTCCGACAAATAATTGCGCACCGTACCTTCGGATAATCGCAATTCCTCTGCGATCTCCTGGCTGGATCGACCTTCGCCGGCGCGCCAGAGGATCTGCCGCTCGCGTTCGGTCAGAGGATCTGGATCGGCTTCCCACGCCTCCGTTGCCAGATCGGGATCGATGACGCGCAGGCCGTTGTGAACGCGGCGCACAGCCTCGGCCAATTCGGCGGAGGGGCGGTCTTTCAGCAGATATCCCTTGGCGCCTGCATCGAGTGCGCGGCGCAGATAGCCGGGGCGTGCGAAGGTGGTGAGAATAACCACGCGGGTTTGGGGAAAGCGGCTGCGCACCTCCGAGGCTAGCGTGAGCCCGGTCATCTCGGGCATCTCGATGTCGGTGACGAGAACCTCCGGCTTGTGCTGCGCGATCGCGGCGAGAGCCTCACGGCCATTCGCGGCACTTGCGCACACCGAGATGTCGGGCTCGATTTCGAGCAGTGCGGCCAGGGCGCCGCGCACCATGGCCTGATCTTCGGCGAGGACGACGCGGATCTTCTTCATGTGGGATCTTGCCGGTTGGGAATTTGAATGGTGAGGCGTGTCGATCCCGCGCACTCGACGCACAGGCTTCCGCCGAGAGACTGGACCCGCTCGCGCATGCCGCGCAAGCCGCTGCCCTCATGGCCTATCCCACCGCGGCCATCGTCCTCAATGGTGAGAGAGCGCTCTGCGGCTGCATCCTGGAACGTGATGCGGCAGAGGCTGGCGTGGGCGTGGCGAACGATGTTGGTGACTGCCTCACGCAGCACGAGCGACATGACGGTTTCTTCGGCGGGCAGCATCTTGGGCGGAGCCGAGCTGCACTCCAGCGTGACGCCGGCGGCATCGAGAGTGGCGCGGGCACGTTCGATCTCCGCCACCAGACCCTCCGAGCGATAGCCGCGGATCGCCTCGCGGACTTCGGCCAGCGCGGTGCGGGCGATCTGCTCGACTTCGCCGATCTCCGTTCGGGCGCGGTCGGGATTATGTTGGATGAGCTTTCCCGCCAGCTCCGACTTCAGCACAACGACGGAGAGCGTGTGGCCCAGAACATCGTGAAGATCGCGAGCGATGCGTTCGCGTTCGGCCACCTTGGCCAAGTGCTCGATCTCCTCCCGTGCCAGACCGAGCTTTTGATCCGCGCGCATGCGCTGCGCAGCGAAGAGATTGCCTGCACCGACAGCCAGGCACATGAAGACCATAATGGCCCAGGACCAGAATGGCATATGGAAAAACAGCCCTTCGGCGACCAACCCGAGGTCGACGATGGCAAAGATAGCGAGGCAAGCGGCCAGCGACTCGACCACGAACGGCGCAAACGCAGCAACATAAATGATGGCTCCTGCAGCGCCACCGTTGGAGGGATACCAGGCAAAGCCAAGGATGGCCATTGCGACCATAAAGAGGTGTGCCTGCCGGCGGGCGCGCGCACGCACCACACCTGCGTAGCACAGCAGAAAGAGCCCGTAGAGGATGGCGAAGCGAATCCATCCTCGCATGGTGTTCTCCTGGATCGGCTGAAAGAAGAAGAACACGGAGTAGATGAGCCAGACGAAGTCAAACCAGCGACCGTGCTGATGGTTCCAGAGCAACGCTGAGTTTCGCGAGCGGGCAGGAGAATGCGGCGCTTCGGAGGATGGCTCCGGCGCCGCGTTCCCGGATCGCTGGTCGAGCGATGTTGACCTCACTGCTTCGCCTCTTGCCGGGTGAAGATCATCCACGCTGCTCCGAACAGAACAAAAGTATATCCGGCAAGTACCTGCCAGTGTTGGACACTGCTGCCCGGCTGAGCCATGCCGATAACACTCAGCGCAAGTTGCGCCAGGTGGTAGGTGGGCAACGCCGGCGCAAACTTCTGCAGCCAGTGCGGCAGATAAGTGATCGGCATCCAGAAGCCGGAAGCGAAGGACATGGGCAGATAGATCAGGTTGATGATGCCGGGCGCTGAATTGGCGGGCACTGAAACGGCAATCAACAATCCCATCGCCGCAAAGGGCAGCGTGCCGGCGAGAACAACTGTCGTCAGGCGAAGTGCCTCCACTGCAGTGACATGAGTTTGGCCTATCGTTACGGCCAGCAGAATCAGAACCGCCTGTATGATCAGCGCAAAGATGGCGCTGCCCACGATTTTGGCGACAAGATAGGCAAGCCGCGGCATGGGGCTGGCGAGTTTCAGTTCCAGCCATCCCATGGCGCGTTCCATGCTGATACCCATACCGATGCCGAACAGGCAGGCCGAGACGGTCCCCATGCAGGCGTAGCTGGCCATCAGATAACGGGCGAAATCGGTATGTCGATTCGATGCTCCGAAGAGCAGGTAAAACATGATGGGGAAGCCGAGGACGGAGAGCGAGAAGGCGCGCGTTCGCAGCATCTTCACCCATTCGTAGCGAACCTCTTTCGCGAGGATGCGTACGATGCCGTTGCCTTCGGCAGGACGGGACGGAATGGCAATTGCACTGGTGCTCATGAGTGTTCTCCTTCTGCGGCGGGCTCAGGAATGTGACGTGAGGGCGAGGAAGGCGTCTTCCAATGCGGGCGATGAGATCTCCAGACCGCTGAGATTGCGGTCGCGAATCAGCATCTCGCGGACCACGTCCTCGGCGGCTTCGGCAGTGACCACAACGGCTTCGCGGTCCTGGGTGACTTGCGTGACTGTAGGCAGCGTTAGCAGGAAGGCCGCATCGAGCCGGGTGACGCAGCGAATACGCCGTCCCGAGATGCTACGCCGAATCTCCGCCGGCGTACCTTCGCAGATGGTCTTTCCTTTATCGATGACCACCACGCGGCTGGCAAGGCTGTCCGCCTCTTCCAGATAGTGTGTGGTCAGAAGTATGGTCTTGCCTTCGGCGGCGAGCAGGCGGACCTCGTCCCAGAGGCCGCGCCGCGATTCGATGTCCATACCGACCGTCGGCTCATCCAGCAGGATGAGATCGGGATTGCCGCAAAGGGCGAGTGCGAAGAGCGTGCGCTGCTTCTGCCCGCCGGAGAGCTTTCCATATTCGCGGTTCTCGATGCCCTCCAGCTTTGCGATACGGACGATTTCGGGAACGGCCAAGGGCGCGGGGTAGTAGGCGCGGAACATATCGATGAGTTCGCGCACGCGCAGGACTTCAGGAACACGGCCCACCTGCAGCATCGCCCCAATGCGAGTACGCGCCTGCGCCTCCCGTGGATCCTGGCCGAGGACGCGAACGCTGCCGCGGTCCGGTGCGATCAGGCCCAGCAGCAGGCGAACCGCGGTGGTTTTGCCGGCGCCGTTTGGACCCAGTAACGCTACGACTTCACCGCGCGCGAGCTGGAACGAAAAGCTATCGAGTGCCTGAACGTCCCCGTAGCGCTTGCTTACGGAGTGGAGCCGGGCGATGAGTTTGCTGGATCCATACGGTCCGGCAGCAGAGTCAATTCCAGGCTCGATGACTGCGGCTGATGTTGCCATTGCTCCTCCTGGGCCGAATTGCGGCTTCTCGGCGGCAACAACAGAATCAAGCAGGTTGGGGTGGAGATTTTAGTGCGGAATGTCAGCAAAAGCGGATGACAAATGTCATCAGATTGCGTGGCTTGCGGTTGTGAGTCTCCAAAAGCCGCCGAGATCGGGCGCCCCCGCACCCGCCATGGGGCCGACTTCGCCTTTTGGGGGGATCCGACCTAGAAGTCAGCCGGCCTGCCGCTCAGCGCTTCCCTGCATCCTACGTATCTATGGCAAGTCTGCGCTCGATGGCAGCCGTCTTATTGGTCTCCATGCTGCTGCTCATGAATCCAGGCGGGGCCTCCGCCTATTCGCTGCTGACCCACGAACAGCTCATCGACCTGACCTGGGACGATTCCATCGTGCCGCTGCTGTTGAGCCGCTATCCAAACCTCACTCCCCAGCAACTCGAAGAAGCCCGCGCCTACGCCTACGGCGGCTGCGTCATTCAGGACATCGGCTACTATCCCTTCGGCAAGCAGATCTTCTCCGATCTCACTCACTACGTTCGCTCCGGCGACTTCGTCGTAAATCTCTTTCGCAACGCGGGCAATGCGGATGAGCTTGCATTCGCGGTTGGCGCGCTTTCGCACTACATCGGCGATACCTATGGCCACGCTCTGGCTACGAACCTTGCAGTACCAGTGGAGTTTCACCGCCTGCGGCGCAAGTATGGGCGCGTCGTGAACTACGCCGAAGGGAAGCATCAGCACGTCGAAACAGAATTTGCGTTTGACGTAGATGAAGTCGCCCACGATCGCATGGCCCCGGTGCACTACCTGCGGCACATCGGACTGGGCGTTTCCATGCGACAACTCTCGCTGGCCTTCTATCAGACCTACGGACTCTCCCGGCATCTTGAGGGCAGCCGGCGTCAGGAGGTCAACGTTCGGAACTATCGGTTTGCTGTTCGCGCCTTCATCCCGTGGATCGGCGACGCTCTTATGCTCATCCATCGCCGGCACGAGCCGCCTGACGTGAACACCCCGGAGGCGGTGGAACTGCGCAGCGAGATCGTCGCCATGGCGACCGAGAATCAATGGGCGAAGTATCGCCACAAGCCTGGCGTCGGCACCTGGGCCTTAGCCGCGCTGCTGGTGATCGTCCCGAAAATCGGGCCACTCCGCCTGGCTAAGGTGAAAGGGCCCACCGAAAAGACGGAAGCAGACTATGTGCACAGCGTTGCGGTTTCGGTTGAGCAGTTCCGTGCAGAGTTGCGGCGGTTTACCCCTCCGCCGGCGCGCCGCCGCACCGCTCACCACAGCACAACCACCTCAAACGGGCGCGTTGACGATATTCCGCGCGATCCCCGCGATCCGCAGCATCCGCTTATGAATCGCGATCTGGACACCGGGTACGTGGTTCGGCCTGGCGGATATCCACTGACCGATTCCACCTACGCACACCTGTTGCACATGCTCGCCAGCCAGCCAAAGGTTCCCATCCCGCCCGGGATCCAGCGCGATATTGAGAGGTACTACTCCAACCCGAACGCGCCCATTACGACAAAGAAGCACGCGCAGCAATGGGAACAGGTGCAGAGAGATCTGGCGACGCTCCGCACCATTCCCACGAGCCGTGTACCGGAACCGTACCCGACCTATGATGACCGGCAACCGTCCTCAGGCGCAGCGCACTAGCGGTTTCAGACTATTTCCACAGCGGCGACTTGGCGCGAGTTGAGTTCAGCTGCAGCCGTGGCATGCTCCTTGCCTGCCGCATGCGGCACGGGCGCCGCACCCAGCATCGGCAGGAACACGCGGAAGCAGGTGGCGCTTCCATGGGTGGCGCGCACGCTGCGGCAGGTCAGAGTGCCGTCGTATTTTTGCACGATACCCTTGCTAATCCACAGCCCAAGGCCGGTGCCTTTGGTTGATTTAGTCGAAAAGAAGGGCTGGAAGAGCCGCTTGGCGTCATCCGGATTGATACCCACCCCGGTGTCGAGTATCGATATCGAGACGCCGCGGCGCTGCCGTGTCCAGTCCGTGGCTTCGTGCACGAAGACACCCAGTGTGCCTCCGGACGGCATTGCTTGAACGGCGTTGCCGATGAGATTCAGGAAAACCTGGCGCAACTCCACCGGAAAGCCCTGGACCACGGGTGCGGCCGCATATTTCTTGCGCAGCTTGATCTGATTCGACGTGAGGGCACGCTCCTGTAATTCGAGCACGTCATCGAGCAGGTCGGGGACGACGACTGGAATGGGCTGCTTCGACTCACGATAGAAGCTCAGAGTTTGGCGTGTGATGTGGCTGACGCGCTGCAACTCCTGCTCGGCAATGTCGGCGAAGTGACGTGCGGTGTCGTCGAGGGAGGGATGATTGCGCACCAGATAGAGGGTGTTGGTGATGGCTGCGAGCGGATTATTGATTTCATGGGCAATAATTCCGGCCACGCGTCCCATGGCCGCCAGCTTTTCGCTTTCGCGCAAAGCCTCCTCGGCGCGAAGCTGCTGGGTGATGTCGCGGCTCACCTCGAGAATGGCAGTGCCTTCGCGGTTCATGGTCTTGCGGCATGCCACCACGACCTCTTCGCCGGAGCGCGTGCGCTGGATCAGATTGCCCTGCCAGGCGCGCTTATCGTGAAGCATTGCCTCAATCTCCGGCTGGGGCATGGGGAAGACCGTGCGCAGCGTCGTGTGCATGTCCTGCCCGACGATCTCGTCGCGCGACCAGCCATACAGCGCCTCGGCGCCGGAGTTCCATAGCTGCACCGTCCCGGTTAAATCGCGCACCATAATGGCTTCGGTTGCGAGATCCAGCAGCTCAGCGCGCGTGCGGTACTGCTCTTCGCGCTGGCGCAGTTCTTCGGTGCGCTCGGTGACCAGCCGTTCCAGATTGGTGTTGAGAGCCTCAAGCTGACGGGCCTTGCGGTGCAGATCCACAAATACGCTGACCTTGGCGCGCAGCACTTCGGGGATTACCGGAACGGAGATATAGTCCACCGCACCCGAGCGATAGCCCTGGATCTTATCGCTGTCGGTGAGGTGTACGCCGGAGATGAAGATGATCGCCGTCTTTTGGAATCGGGGGTGTTGGCGGATCACGTCGGCCAATTCGAAGCCGTCCAGATCCGGCATGCTCACGTCCATCAGCACCACAGCGATGTCGTTCTTGAGGAGCACGTTCAATGCGTCCGAAGCGCTGGTTGCCTTGATCAGGTTCTCGCCAAGTTCGGCGAGGATGACTTCGTAGCTCAGCAACTTCGCCGGCTGATCGTCGACCATCAAGATGTTGACTTTACCTTCGTTCATTGTCCGTTAACTCCGCGGAGCCCATTGACCCGGATAGCTTTCTGTCTCTCTGTTTAGCGATGCAACCACATCCGCAACGCGGACAGTAGCTGCTCTGTGTTGACCGGCTTGGCCAGATACTCAGAAGCGCCGGCTTCGAGGCACTTCTCGCGATCACCCTTCATGGCTTTGGCGGTTAGGGCGATGATGGGCAACCGGCGCAGCGCCGGGTTCTGCCGGATTACCTGCATGGTCTCATAACCGTCCATTTCAGGCATCATGATGTCCATGAGCACAATCGAGAGGTCCGGCGTCGATTCGATCATCTGAATGGCCTCCCGACCGGTACCGGCGGAGAGCACCACCATGCCGCGGCGCTCCAGCACGCTGGAAAGCGCGAAGATGTTGCGCACATCGTCGTCGACCACCAGCACCTTGCGACCGGCGAGCGCGTCGTCGGATTTATGCAGACGGTCAAGCATGTCCTGCTTGGGCTTGGGCAGGTCGGCTACCACGCGGTGCAGGAAGAGCGCGGTTTCATCGAGCAGGCGCTCGGGTGATTCCACGTCTTTGACCACCACGCTGCGGGCGAGGGAGTGCAGTTGCGAATCCTCTTCGGCCGAGAGCTCGCGCCCCGTGAAGACTACGACCGGAAGGTCCTGCAGCGGGGGGGTATCGCGCAGCTTCTCCAGCACCTGGAAGCCAGTCATGTCCGGCAAGCGCAGGTCGAGTACGGCGCAGTCATATTTGCCGGTTGCGAGGGTTTCCAGGGCCTCCTGGCCAGAGGCGACGGTGTCTATGTCGATATCCTTGTGGCCGAGTAATTCGCGGATAGTCATCTGCTCCGCGGGATTGTCTTCGATGACCAGCAGGCGTTTGCGGCGGGGCTGTGAGTAATCCCAGATGCGCGTGAGCGCCGCGTCCAGGTCCTCCGTCGTTGTGGGTTTGGTCACGAAGGAGAATGCTCCGCGTGAGAGGCCGTGGTGACGGTCTTCATCGAGGGTGAGCATCTGTACCGGAATATGCCGGGTCCGTGGATCTTGCTTGAGGTGGTTGAGAATCGTCCAGCCCAGCATATCGGGCAGGAAGACGTCGAGCGAGATGGCCGCCGGACTGAACTCACGAGCCAGCGCTAGCGCTTCCGCTCCGGTTTGTGCAACCAGGACTTTGAATCCTTTGTCGCGCGACAGGTCGCAGAGAACGCGGGCGTAATGCGGGTCGTCCTCCACGATGAGAAGAACCGCATCGCCGTCGGTGAGAGCGTTGCGATCGTCCTCAATGCGCGCCTCCTGCTCCGCGGAAGCTACGGTGGCCAGGAACACCGGCGGCTGCTGCTGCGCTGTTCCGGTCCTCTCCGCCTTGACGATGGCCGGAGCCGCGGGACCGACGTAGGTCTGTGGCAGGTAGAGGGTGAACGTGGAGCCCTGACCGGGTACCGACTTCAACTGGATCTCGCCGCCGAGCAGGTTGGCAAGTTCGCGGCTGATGGCCAGGCCTAGTCCGGTTCCGCCGTACTTGCGCGACGTGCCGGCATCTGCCTGTTGGAAGGCTTCGAAGATGATGCGTTGCTTCTCGGGCGGAATGCCGATGCCGGTATCCGACACCTCGAATGCGATCACCGAGCCGGCGCCGGAGAGGATCGGGTGATCCGGGCTCCAGCCGCTCGTCACCGAAGCGATGTTCAACTTTACGCTGCCCTGCTCGGTGAACTTGAAGGCGTTCGACAGGAGATTCTTGAGCACTTGCTGCACGCGCTTCGAATCGGTGACGAGCGAGCGGCCCAGGCGCGGGTCGCTGTTGACCTCGAAGGTGAGCTTGCGGTTTTCCGCTTCGTGACGGAACGGCCTGGCCACGGTCTCGGTGAGTGCTCCAAAGAAGATCTCTTCTGCATCGACAGAAACAGTGCCCGACTCGATCTTCGACAGGTCGAGAATGTCGGAGATGAGGTTGAGCAGGTCGGTACCGGCCGCGTGAATCGTGCGCGCAAACTCCACCTGTTTCGGCGAGAGGCTGCCGTCCGGATTCTCCGCCAACTGCTGGCCAAGCACCAGGATCGAGTTGAGCGGCGTCCGCAGCTCGTGCGACATGTTGGCAAGGAACTCGGATTTGTACTTCGAGGTGAGCGCCAGCTCGCGGGCCTTCTCTTCCAGTGCGCGCCGCGCCTGCTCGATCTCCTGGTTCTTGCGTTCCACTTCGTAGTTCTGTTCCGCGAGCTGCTGCGCTTTCTGCGCCAACTGCTCGTTGGTCTGCTGCAGTTCTCTCTGCTGCGTCTGCAGTTCGCCCGCCAACTGCTGCGACTGTTTCAGCAGGCCTTCCGTCTGCATCGTGGCTTCAATCGAGTTGAGCACGATGCCGATGGACGACGTGAGCTGCTCGAGGAAGGCGAGATGGGACGGGGTGAAGGCGCTGAGGCTTGCCAATTCGATGACCGCCTTGACGCGGTCTTCGAAGAGCACCGGCAGCACGATAACGTTTTTGGGCGGCGCTTTGAACAGGCCGCTGCGGATGGGCGCGGTGCGCTTGGGCAGTTCAGTGATGAGCATACGGCGCTTCTCGGCGGCGCATTGTCCCACCAATCCTTCGCCGATGCGGATCTCATGCGGATGCCCGTCCGGCGTGTCGGCGAATGTGGAGAGTAGTTGCAGGCAAGCTTCCGGTTTCCCAGAATCGCTCTCCATCTGGTAGATCACGCCTTGTTGTGCGCTCACCAGCGGAGCCAGTTCCGACAGGAGCATGCGGCCTACCACGCTGAGATCGCGCTGGCCCTGCAGCATGTTGGTGAACCGTGCCAGGTTGGTCTTGAGCCAGTCCTGTTCGGTATTGCGCTCGGTGGTGAGGCGAAGGTTATCAATCATCGTGTTGATGTTGTCCTTCAGGTCAGCCACTTCGCCACGGGCTTCCACCTGGATCGAACGCGTCAGGTCGCCCTTCGTCACGGCGGTTGCCACTTCCGCGATGGCGCGCACCTGGTTGGTCAGGTTATCGGCCAGCAGGTTCACGTTACCGGTCAAATCTTTCCATGTACCGGCGGCGCCAGGCACGTTGGCCTGTCCGCCGAGTCGGCCTTCCACACCCACTTCGCGGGCCACGGTGGTCACCTGATCGGCGAAGGTGGCCAGCGTGTCCGTCATGTTGTTGATGGTCTCGGCGAGCGCGGCCACTTCGCCCTTCGCGTTCACCGTCAGCTTTTGCGTGAGGACGCCGTTGGCCACGGCGGTCACCACCTTCACAATGCCGCGGACCTGTTCAGTCAAATTGGCGGCCATGAAGTTCACGTTGTCGGTAAGGTCCTTCCAGGTACCGGCCACACCAGGCACATTCGCCTGGCCGCCCAGCTTGCCTTCCGTACCCACTTCGCGGGCCACGCGAGTGACTTCGCCGGCGAATGCATTGAGCTGGTCCACCATGGTGTTGATGGTGTCTTTGAGTTCGAGAATTTCGCCCTTCACGTCTACGGTGATCTTGCGGCTCAAATCGCCGCGCGCCACGGCCGTAGTGACTTCGGCGATGTTACGAACCTGCGCCGTAAGATTGCCGGCCATGCCGTTCACCGAGTCCGTAAGATCCTTCCACGTACCGGCCACGCCTTGCACGTTCGCTTGACCGCCGAGCCGTCCTTCCGAACCCACTTCGCGAGCCACGCGGGTGACTTCGGCGGCGAACGAGCGAAGCTGCTCGACCATGGTGTTGAGTGTTTCCTTGAGCTGCAGAATTTCGCCGCGCACGTCCACCGTGATCTTGCGGCTCAAGTCGCCATTGGCGATAGCCGTCGCCACCTCGGCGATGTTACGAACCTGTGCCGTAAGGTTGCCGGCCATAAAGTTGACCGAGTCCGTGAGATCCTTCCACGTACCCGCTACGCCCGGCACTTCGGCCTGTCCGCCGAGCTTGCCATCGGTGCCCACTTCGCGAGCCACGCGCGTCACTTCGCCGGCGAACGCGTTGAGCTGGTCCACCATGGTGTTGATGGTGTTCTTCAGCTCAAGAATTTCGCCCTTCACGTCGACTGTGATCTTGCGGCTCAAGTCGCCGCGCGCCACTGCCGTTGTCACTTCCGCGATGTTTCTCACCTGTCCGGTCAGGTTGCCGGCCATGGAGTTGACGGAGTCAGTAAGGTCTTTCCAGGTACCGGCCACACCGGGCACGTTGGCCTGGCCGCCGAGTTTGCCTTCCGTACCCACTTCGCGTGCCACGCGCGTCACTTCGCCGGCGAACCTGTTGAGCTGATCCACCATGGTGTTGATGGTTTCCTTCAGCAGCAGAATTTCGCCGCTGACGTTCACCGTGATCTTCTTCGATAAGTCGCCGCTGGCGATCGCCGTCGACACTTCGGCGATGTTTCTGACCTGACCTGTGAGGTTCGAGGCCATGGAGTTCACCGAGTCGGTCAAGTCCTTCCACGTACCGCCCACACCGGGCACGTTGGCCTGGCCGCCGAGCTTGCCGTCGGTTCCCACTTCGCGGGCCACGCGGGTCACTTCGCCGGCGAACGCATTGAGCTGGTCCACCATCGTGTTGATAGTGTCTTTCAGCTCCAGAATTTCGCCCTTCACATCCACGGTGATCTTGCGCGAAAGGTCGCCACGGGCAACGGCCGTTGCCACTTCGGCGATGTTTCTAACTTGGCCGGTTAGGTTGGATGCCATGAAGTTTACGTTGTCGGTCAAGTCTTTCCACGTACCGGCCACGCCGGGCACCTTTGCCTGCCCACCGAGTTTGCCGTCGGTGCCCACTTCGCGGGCCACGCGGGTGACTTCGCCGGCGAACGCATTGAGCTGGTCCACCATGGTGTTGATGGTGTTCTTGAGTTCGAGAATTTCGCCCTTGACGTCGACGGTGATCTTCCGAGACAGGTCGCCGCGGGCCACGGCGGTGGTCACTTCGGCGATGTTACGAACCTGCGCCGTAAGGTTGCCGGCCATGGAGTTGACGTTGTCAGTAAGGTCTTTCCAGGTACCCGCCACACCGGGCACGTTTGCCTGACCACCGAGCTTGCCTTCCGTACCCACTTCGCGGGCCACGCGGGTCACTTCGCCGGCGAACCTGTTGAGCTGGTCCACCATGGTGTTCAGCGTTTCTTTGAGCTGCAGGATTTCGCCGCGCACGTCTACCGTGATTTTGCGGCTCAAATCGCCGTTCGCGATAGCCGTCGCCACTTCGGCGATGTTACGAACCTGACCGGTTAAGTTGCCGGCCATAAAGTTCACGTTGTCGGTAAGGTCCTTCCAGGTACCGGCTACACCGGGCACGTTTGCCTGACCGCCGAGTTTGCCTTCCGTACCCACTTCGCGAGCCACGCGGGTCACTTCGCCGGCGAACGCATTGAGCTGGTCCACCATGGTGTTGATGGTGTCTTTGAGCTCGAGAATTTCGCCCTTCACGTCTACCGTGATCTTGCGGCTCAAGTCGCCGCGAGCCACGGCTGTCGTCACTTCGGCGATGTTACGGACCTGCGCCGTAAGGTTGCCGGCCATGGCGTTTACTGAGTCCGTCAAGTCCTTCCAGGTACCGGCTACGCCGGGCACCACCGCCTGTCCGCCGAGCTTGCCGTCGGTACCCACTTCGCGAGCCACACGCGTCACTTCCGATGCGAACGAACGAAGCTGATCCACCATCGTGTTGATGGCTTCCTTGAGCTGCAGAATCTCGCCGCGCACGTCCACCGTAATCTTGCGCGAAAGGTCGCCGCTGGCCACGGCGTTAGTGACTTCCGCGATGTTGCGAACCTGACCCGTCAAGTTCGAAGCCATCGAGTTCACCGAGTCCGTGAGATCCTTCCAGGTGCCGGCCACGCCCGGCACCACAGCCTGGCCGCCGAGTTTGCCGTCGGTGCCCACTTCGCGCGCCACGCGCGTGACTTCCGACGTGAAGACGCCCAACTGCTGGATCATCGTATTCACGATGCTGGCTGAGCGTAGAAATTCGCCTTCCAGGGGGCGCCCGTCCACGTCGAGACGCACGGTTTGGGTGAGGTTGCCCTGCGCCACGGCAGCGATTGCCCGCGTAACCTCGGTGGTCGGTCGGAGCAGGTCCTCGATGAGCGAGTTGACGCTGACCTCCATCTCATCCCACGCCCCGCGCCGCCGCTCCAGACGGATGCGCTCGCGCGTCTTTCCTTCCTTACCCACCGCCTGGCCCACACGCTTGAGCTCGATCGCCATCTGCTGGTTAGCCGTCACGATCTCGTTGAAGCTGTCGGCGATCTTTCCCGCCAGTCCCGGCCACGAGCCCGGCAGGCGCACGCTGAAATCGCCGTTCTGCATCATCTGAAGACTCTGCAGAATCAATGCCATGTATTCGGTGGAGGGTTCCAGCATGTTGGCTGCCGGGGAGTGTGTAAGCGCAACGGCTCCATTGGGGGAAAGACCCTTGGGGTCATCCTGGCCCAAGCCGGGCTGCTCGATTGAGGTGGCCATCTGTGGCATTCTCCTGCGTTACGGGAAATGAGGGCATCGGCAAAGCCAGACCGCAAAAAAGTCTAAATATAAGCACGCGGAAGTGCGGGAATAGGCACGGTCGTGGGAATGCGCTGGTAGGGTTGGATGCCCCGCCTTAAGCAGTGGTTGCTCCGGTATGTAAACCAGCTGACATTGCCGGCGCTTGCAACTGCATGGGTCCTTTTGGTGAGCTGAGCTGCGGCGGCGCCTGGCTTCATCCCCTTACGGCCACCCATTGCGCGATGGAGGTCAGACCACTATTCTTGGTAACGGGAATCAGGGAGACCCGCCCGTGAGCCTCTTGTGCGCTGTCGGAGATAAAGGCCTCGAAATCAGTAAAGTACAGCTAGAGCTGCTGCTGGCCGAGGCGCTCGGGAAGCTAGGTCGCCGCCGCCGCGTTTTGGCGGTTCCGCCGGATATCACCCGGTTTCACTCGCAGGCCGGTTTTCTGACTCAGGCAGCCTATCGCTATTTCGGTGACGCTCTCGCCAACGTGCTGCCGGCGCTCGGTACTCACGTACCCATGCGTCCCGATCAGATCGCCCAGATGTTCGGCGATGTCCCTCAGGACCGTTTTCTGGTTCACAACTGGCGCACCGACATCGAGACCCTCGGCGAAGTCCCGGCGGAATATATCCGCGAGCAGTCCGAGGGCAAGCTCAACTACGCCTGGCCGGCGCAGGTGAACAACCACCTCGTTCACGGGGGCTATGATCTCATCCTGTCGATTGGTCAGGTGGTGCCGCATGAAGTCATCGGCATGGCCAATTACAACAAGAACATTTTGGTCGGCACCGGCGGCCGTGAGGGCATCAACCGCAGTCACTACCTCGGCGCCGTCTACGGCATGGAGCGGATCATGGGCAAAGCCGAGAACCCGGTGCGCAATGTGCTGAATTATGCCGCCGACCGATTCCTGCGCGACATGCCCATCGTCTATGTCCACACCGTCGTGGGCCGCAAGGACGATGGCGGTCTCGCCGTCCGCGGCCTCTACATCGGCGACGATGAGGAGTGCTTCCTCCGCGCTGCGGAATTGGCGGTCGAGGTTAACTTCGAGATGCTGGACGAACCCATCCGCAAGGCCGTCGTCTATCTCGATCCGCATGAGTTTCACTCAACGTGGCTGGGCAACAAGGCGGTGTACCGCACCCGCATGGCGCTGGCAGACGGCGGCGAACTCATCGTTCTTGGGCCTGGTGTGAAGGAGTTCGGGGAAGACAAGAGGATTGACGAGCTCATCCGCAAATTCGGCTACAAGGGCACGCCGGCCACGCTGAAGGCCGTCGAAGAAAACCCTGACCTCGCTGGCGACCTGAGCGCCGCAGCGCACCTGATTCACGGGTCATCGGAAGGGCGGTTCAAAATCACCTGGTGCCCGGGCCACCTGACGCGCGAAGAGGTCGAAAGCGTGGGTTTTGCCTACGGAGACTTAAAGGAAATGTTGAAGCTCTACGATCCCGCCAAGCTGACCCACGGCTGGAATGAGATCCATGGCGAGCAGGTCTTTTACATTGCGAATCCTGGTCTGGGCCTGTGGTCGACCCGAGAGCGACTCGATGCTCAGTAGCGCGGGAACTGAATGGGCGGGAAAATTCTGATGCCGGCGATCGGCTGAAAGCAGGCAAACTTCCGCGGCGGGCTTTTGCTGCTGCGTACGCGTGCGCTCGTGTTTCCTGCGGCTCTGGAGTTTCAGCCGGACCCCAGCGTTCACTCCACGCGAAGCATCTCCACCGGATTCACAGACGCGGCCCGGAGAGCCGGAGCCAGGGCAGCGAATGCTGCTACCGCAAGCAGCACCAGACCTGCCCACGCCATACTCGCAACATCGAGTGGCTGTACGCCGAACAGAAAGGACCGTACCAGGCGTCCAGCGAGCCATGCCGCGGCCAATCCCGGGATGAGCCCCCAGAGCAGCATTGCGCCGGCTTGCCTGGTGACGAGGGTCGTTACCCCCCCGCGCGACGAGCCGAGTGCCAAGCGGACGCCGATCTCACGCCGCCGCAGCGTGACCGAGTATGCCAGCACTCCATAGAGCCCGATGGCGGATAGGAAGAGCGCGACAGCGCCGAAGCCCGCAACCAGTTGCAGCGCGAGACGGCGCTGGTTGAGCGATTCGGCGATGCTCTGCTCCATCGGCTTGAGGCTTACCTCGGCCATGCTCGGCGCCTCCTGCTTTACGGTCGAACGCAACTCCGCGGCGACGGTTCCCGCCGGCAGCTTGGAGCGGACGGCATATTGGGCCGACATGGTGAAGACCATGGACAGCATGGATTCCTTCGGAAGTGCCGCGTAATCGAGGTAAACCATGGGACGGTACTGCTCGCCAAGGTTGCCGCCCTGCATCTCGTTCTGCACTACGCCAACAATGCGCATGGGATGCAGGAGGGGCTCGGTCTGGGGATCGCCCGGGTCGGGATGGAAGTGCAGGCCTGCACCGATGGGATCGCGCCCGGGCAGGAACTTGTGCACGAAGGCCTGATTCACGAGCACGACCATGGGGCCCGTCTCGTCCTGCGGCTGGAATCCGCGGCCCTGGAGCAGGCGAATGCCGCTGGTGGGGACGAAGGTTGTGCTGACGAGGGTGTACATCGCAGAATCGCCCTTCTGGAACGTGCGGCCCTCCACGTCAGTGGTTCCGTCGAGCGCCATGTTGTAGCTCGAAAACGGGATCGAGGTTTGCATGGTGACGGATTGAATGCCGGGCAGCGTTTCGAAGCGATGGAGCAGACGGGTTTCAATCTCGCGCGAGAGCTGCGGGTCCTGGTGCTGGTCGAGCGGCATCAGCACCAGCGTGGTGACACCGTGGGGATCGAAGCCCAGATCTACGTTCTCCAGCGACAGAAAGGTCCGTACGAACAGGCCGCAGGTGACCAGCAAGACGCAGGTGAGAGCGACTTGAAGCGCGACGAGAATGCCTGGCAGGCGGGCGGCGCGCGTGGCTCCGCGGGTGGACTTGCCCACGCGCAGCTCGTGCCGAATGCGGGCCATGGGCGCAATCGAGGCGGCGACGCCGGCTGCAACGGCCAGCAGAGCAATTGCGATGAGCACCACTGGCTGCACGGCAAGCTCGTTGAAGCGGGCATACTGATCGCCGTAAGAGTGGCGAATCAGGGCGACCGCGCCGACCGCGACCGCGCTGCCGAGCGCGGCGCCGGCCAGCGAGACGATTACGCTTTCGGCGATCAGCTGCTGCAGGAGACGAGCAAAGCCGGCGCCGAGGGCAGAGCGAATCTGCATCTCCTCGATGCGGCTGGCGGCGCGGCCGATCTGAAGGTTGGCCGCGTTGGCAAAGGCGATCAGCAGCAGCACACCTACTCCGCCCAGCAGCACGAGCAGCGGCTTGCGCATGTCTCCGGTGATCGTTTCCTGGTAGGAGCGGATCTTCAAGAGGACGCGATCGCTGCCGGTGGCGGGGGTCGTGTGGTCGATTACGCCCTGCGTATCGGTGAGCGCCTGCGCCTGCGAGAAGCCGGGCTTGAGGCGGCCAATGGCGGCGGCGGAGTCGAGCAGGTAGTCGTCTTCGCCTTTGGCGTTGAGCACTACGGGCACGTACACGGCTGCGTCGCCTACGTTCTGCGGAAAGCGAAGGGCCGCCGGCAAAACGCCGATAACGGTACGCGTCTTGTCCGAGACTTTGATGGCCGAGCCGATCGCTTTGGGGTCGGAGTGGAGGCGTTCGCGCCAGAATGCGTTGTTCACCACCACTACAGGAGCGTGCGCGTCGGCGGACGTAATCAGGCGGCCTAGATCGGTCTTTACGCCGAGGGTGGAGAACAGGTCGGGAGTGACTTCGACGAGCATGGCAATGCGGGTTCCGTCGGCGGCTGCTACGGGGCGGGCGAGGGTGTTGTAGCCGCTGACGCCGGAGAACGATCGCGAGTCGCGGCGCAGTGCGTCGATCTGCTTGTAGGAGAGCGCGAAAGCGGACGCGTAGGAGCCGCTCTGCTGGTGCTCCGCATTCAGGTTGACCAGTTGCTCGGAGTGCGGCAGGGTGATGGGCCGCAGCAGCACGGAGTTGACGATGGCGAGCATGGTGGCGACCGCGCCGAGGCCGAGTGCAAGCGTGAGAACCACCATGACGGTGTAGCCGGGCGCCTTGCGCAGGGTGCGGAGCGAGTAGCGAAGGTCCTGCAGCAGCCGCTCCAGCCGCACCCAACCCCACGCCTCGCGGGAGTGTTCGAGAGCCAGCAATTGATTGCCGAATGTCTTCATCGCGGCGTGGCGCGCCTCTTCGGGAGACATGCCTTTGTCGATGTTCTCCTGGATTTCGGCGGCGATGTGCCCCTCCATCTCCTGCTGCAATACGCTGCGGCGGCTGGTCCAGCGAAGCATTCGGTTCTCCTTTCGTCAACGGCTCTCTTCGGGGAGCGGGGTGAGGATGCGCGCGATTGCCTGGGAGAGCTGCTGCCAGCGCGAGGTTTCGGCGTGGAGTTGCTTGCGGCCCCTGGCGGTGAGGCGATAGAAGCGGGCCTTGCGATTGTTCTCGGAGACGCCGTCTTCGGCCTGAATTAAGCCGAGCCTGAGCAGCCGCTGGAGGGCGGGGTAGAGCGAGCCATGGCCGATTTGCAGCACGTCTTCGGAGCGGCGCTCGATGGAACGGGCGATGGCGTGGCCGTGGGCGCGGCCCAGGGCGAGGGTCTGCAGGATGAGCAGATCGAGGGTGCCCTGGAGGAGTTCGAGCTGGGATTGCTGTTCTTTAGTCGACATTCGACCTGAATGTAGGCTCGGCTTGGGTCGAATGTCAAGGGGAGGGTCTTTCGGGCGGGCGAGTCAGCGAGTCAGCGGGTCGGCGAGTCAGCAGGCGGGCTCCGCATAGATGTTCCGAGTAAGTTTTTCCACTTTGGGAGGTTCTTTCCTCTTTGCCTCCGCGGTGCAGAGATCGCATGCCGAACAAATTCAGGAACTTAGGATTTGGTGCGGAATGGCGCGGCGCTTGCTGTATCCAGAGCGGAAGCGGCGACATGTCGCTTCGAGCGGAGGAGTTATGTTCGAATCTGCTGCCGGGGAAACGAAGCGAGTCACCGCGTATGTCCCCTACGCCTTGGTTGCTGTGCTCGGCGTGTCGCTGGGCGGATACGCCATCCATGAACATCACGCGGCGCAGAACCTTGCCGCAAAAAATGCACAGGCCACCACGGAGCTGCATGACACGCAGCACGAACTGTCAGACCTGACCACCAAGGTGAACATGATCGTGGCGCGCGATCAGCAACAGCAGGCCGAACAGGCCGCGGCCGCGCGCAAGCCCGCCGCCGCGCATCGTGCCAGGGTTCGCGTGCGCAGGGAAGACCCGCGCTGGGCGAAGATGCAATCGCAGCTCGATGCCGAGAACAAGGCCATTCAAGATACGCAGACGCAGATTGCCGATGCGCGCACCCAACTTGGCGGATCCATTGCGCACACGCACGACGAGCTGGTGCAGCTGGAGAAGCGGGGCGAGCGGAATTACGTTGAATTCGACCTGCTGAAATCCAAGCAGTTCGCGCACAAGGGACCGTTTGGCATCCGGTTGCGCAAGGCGAACGTGAAGCACCAGTTCGCCGATCTGGAGCTGCTGGTGGACGACCGCAGCCTGACGCAGAAGCACGTGAACCTGTATCAGCCGGTGATGTTCTCGACGCCGGACAGCCCGCAGCCGGTGCAGGTGGTCATTAACTCGATCAGCAAGAACCACATCCATGGCTACATCAGCGCGCCCAAGTATCGGCAGTCGGAGCTGGCGTCGATGTCGAGCGCGGATAACGTGGGGCAGGGAACGGACGCAGGCACGGTGCAGACGGAGCCGCAGCTCGTGACGCGCAAGCCGTTGCCGGTACCGCAGCAGTAGTGGGCCGTAGCCAAAAGCAAAAGCCGCCTCTTTCGGGGCGGCTTTTGTGTGTTTGTAAAACGTGATTATTGCGCGGCGGTGGCGGCGGGCTGCTGCGCCTGCGGCTTGGGCTTGCTTTCCTGCTTTTTGGTGGGGGCCAGGATGGCGTGCAAAACGGTGCCTTCCATGCGCGGCATGAACTCGACGGTGCCGGCGTCGCCGATGTCCTGAATGAGCCGGTTGATGATGGCGTAGCCGAGCTCGCGGTGAGCCATCTGGCGTCCGCGGAAGCGGAGGCTGGCCTTCACCTTGTCGCCTTCATTCAGAAAACGGACGGCCTGGTTCTTCTTGGTCTGGTAGTCGTGTTCGTCGACGGTGACGGAGAACTTGACTTCCTTGATGGTGATGACCTTCTGCTTTTTGCGGGCGGCGCGCTCACTCTTTTCCTTCTCATAGAGGAAGCGGCCGTAGTCCTGGATGCGGCAGACGGGCGGAACGGCATTTGGGGAGACTTCGACCAGGTCGAGGCCGCGTTCGCGGGCTACGCGCAGAGCCTCAAAGGGAGGCATGATGCCAAGCTGTTCGCCGTTTTCGTCGATGACGCGGATTTCACGCGCGCGGATACGGTCGTTGATGCGAATAAAGGACTTGGCAGAACGTTTATCGAAAGCGATGGGACTCCTCCAATGGGTTGCACGCCGAGGTTACGCGAGGGCGCAAAAATGCCGCCGGCAAGCCAACGCACCCATGAGTATAGCATTGCTCTGGTTGCGTTTGCGTTGCGGCGGCATGATCTTCGGAGCGGCGGAATCAGGCCGTGTAGCGCTGGCCGGCCGGCATGGCGGGCACGCTGCGCACGGAGCGCTTGCCGATGAAGATCTCGTCGACCTCAATGCGGGCATTGCCCTCGAGGTCGATAAAGCCCACGCGGCTCTTTGCGCACATCTCGCGCGTCTGCGGGGTGGCCTGGCGGGTAATGAGCACGGGGGTGGCCCCGTCCTTTTTGCCGTCCGCGCAGGTGCGCAGCTTGTCCAGAGCCTTCTTTATGTCGTCCGGCTGACCGTCGGCGATGTTGCAGACCAGCTTGTGTTTGCGGCCAAGCACGTCGATGTCGGCCAGGATATCCGACTTGCGGTGGAGGGGTTGGAATTTGATATCGCGGGTCTTGATTGACGACACCTGGTGAAGCAGAGCGCCCAGAGCTTCAGCCGCTCTGGCTTCCATCTCGTTGGGGGTCCGTGTGGTTTTCATGGTGATCATCTACTCCGATGCGGCTACGGCTGAAAGGGTTGCCTGGGCTGGTATCAGAAGAGGCAAGCTTTGCCGATCGCCGTAGAGATTTTGCCGGTCGTGCGGGTTTGCAACTGTGGCCGTCTTGCTGCTTTTGGACCTGGGCGGCTTGTTCCGGCGTTTCGTTTCCTCAGGCTGCAGCCACCCGGCTTGCCCGGCGGGCCGGGGAGAGCGGATGCAGGCTGAACGAGTTCGCGCCGGTTTGCTCCATGGCCAGAGCGATCGGCTTCCGATTGGATCGATGCTGTGCGGCCTTGAATTTCAGCCACTCGCAGAGCCGCGGATCATGAATCTCCGGGCGGGTGCTCCAGAACTCCGGTGTCAGCCGGCATTCGATGCGGAGGTCGCCCATGCGTAGTTCTACGTTGTCGATTTCGCGAGAAAAATAGCGTCGAGCATTGGCTGCGCCTACCCGCAGCCCTGTGACTTCACGTCCGGTTCCTTTTGCTATGACAACCATCGAACTCACCTCAAGTGAAGGCCCTTGAAGTCAGTCTGGGAAAAGGCAGAACTGGTTAACTGGCGAGAGTGTTAAGAAGCCGCTTATTTAAAAACCACTGGTTCGCAATGCCAGTTATCCACATCCTGCACCCGTTTTCCACCCGTGTCAAGGACGCTTCCTGCTAAATGCATTTAGTCGGAAGAATTTGAGAATGCTCATGAAACCCGCATGAATAGAGGCTTCTTTGCACCCCCGCTCTATCGGCTCGTGTTGCAGGAACATGAATCCAGCGAGCCGGATCAGCTACAGAAGAACACCGCGCAGCGATGAGTCCGCGCCTATTGCAATGACGCGCAGGCGCACGAGTTCGTTAGCGGGCAGAGCGCCATTCATCTCGATGGAGAGAAAGTTTTCGCTCATGACGGCGGTGCAACGCGGTGCGGCATGGTCGGTCGGAGCGTGGAGGGTGATGGCTTCGAGCGTTTGTCCGACGAAGCGTGAGCGATGCTGGTGCATTTTGCGCTGCGCCAGGGAGCGAAGCACTGCCATGCGTTCGTCCACGGCGGCGCGGGGTACTGGAGACTCCGCGTGAAGCGCCCAGCCCCGGGTACCGGGACGCGGCGAGAAGGGGAATAGATGGAGATAGCCGAAGGGAAGCGATTCGATGAAATCAAACGTCTCGCGGAACTCTGCATCGGTTTCGCCAGGGAAGCCGACCATTACATCCGCGCCGACGGTGAGTGATGGGCCTGCGGCGGCGCACAATGTGTGCACCTTCTGCTGATAATGCCAGGGGCGGTAGCGGCGATGCATGCGGCGCAGCACGGCGTCAGACCCTGACTGCAGCGGGAGGTGAGCGTGGCGGGCGAGGCGGCTGCCGCCGAACTCGCGCATGAGGGCGATGAGATCGCTGTCCCAGTCCATGGGTTCAATGGAGCTGAGGCGGAGGCGCGGGAGGCCGGTCTCGGCAAAGATGCGGCGGATGAGGGCGGCCAGGGTAGATCGCGGCTGGACCGAGGACGATTCGAGATCGCGGCCCCAGCGGCCGAGATTGATGCCGGAGAGGACGAGTTCTTTGCCGCCGGCTGCTGCAAATCCATGGATCTGACGGAGGACGGCATCGGCCGGGAGGCTGCGCGAGTTGCCGCGGGTCTGGGGAATGACGCAGAAGGTGCAGCGATTGCCGCAGCCCTCCTGGATTTTGAGATTGGGGCGGGTCTGCTCGCCGGGAGTCAGCTGCGCCTCTTCTAAAAACGAGTGGGCGAAATGGTCGTCGGCCCAGATGGGGGTATCGCCCTGCGTGCCGGTCATCAGGCCGGCGACGCTGACCAGCTTCGGCCGGGGCGAGACGGCGAGGCCTGCCGCGATTTCTGGCGCGAGAGCCTTGTGGCTGTTGCCGATTACGGCAGCCACTCCGGGGATGCGCGCCAACTCTTCGGGTGCGCGCTGGGCGTAACAGCCGGTGACGACGATGCGCGCGGCGGGATTCTGGCGATGCGTGCGGCGGATGAAGGCGCGCGCGCTGCGGTCGGCTTCTTCCGTGACGCTGCAGGTATTCACCACCACCACATCGGCGCCGGCGGGATGTTGCGCGGCATGCCCTGCGCTGCGTAGCCGCTCCGCGATGGCTTCGCCGTCGGCACGAGCGGCGCGGCAGCCGAAGTTCTCGATGTGGAAGGCGGAGGGCATTGTCTTCCTTAGTTTAAGGGAGTAGGGAGTAGGGAGTAGGGAGTAGGGAACTTGGGAACGAGGGGACTGGGGAAGGAGATTTCTTATACTGGAGCTTGACTGGTTCCGATTCCCATTTGTCGCGCGGCGCTAAGGCGCTTTCCCCTGAGCAGGCTGCTGCTGCCGCAGAGCGCGGCAGCACCTGGCAGATCGTCGGGTACGTCTATTTCACGTTTGTCGTCTATCTCGCCATTGGCCTGCCGCTGGCCACGTTGCCGGCGTACGTGCACTTCCGCATGGGATATGGCGCGGCGATGGCGGGCTTTGTTATCAGCGTGCAATACATTGCCACATTTTTGAGCAGGCCGTGGGCGGG
This sequence comes from Acidobacteriota bacterium, assembly GCA_046566985.1. Taxonomy (GTDB): domain Bacteria; phylum Acidobacteriota; class Terriglobia; order Terriglobales; family Acidobacteriaceae; genus Telmatobacter. The sequence goes on from JBKICT010000014.1 coordinate 81,224, forward strand.
GCATATCTCCGATCACCAGGGTGCGAAGGTGTCGGTGATCTGGGGAATGGCGGCGTGTTCGGGCAGCGGTCTCATCCTGTTGCTGGCCGCGTTGGCGCATGCTGTGCCGTGGCTCAGCTTTGCGCTGCTGATTGCGAGCCGCCTGGCGCTGGGCGTGGGAGAAAGTTTGGGCTCGACCGGCGCGACGCTGTGGGGCATCAGCAGCGCCGGGCAGGAGCACACGGCAAAGGTTATTTCTTATAACGGCATCTGCACCTATGGGGCAACGGCGCTGGGTGCGCCGCTCGGCGTGGTCCTCACCAATCGCTGGGGGCTGGCCGCCTTGGGCTGGCTGACGCTGGGCATCTGTGTCGTCAGCCTGCTGATGGCGATTGCAAAGCACGCCGTGCCGGTTGTTGCCGGAGAGAAGCTCTCCTTTCGCAGCGTGCTGGGACGTGTGGCGCCGCATGGGATGGCGCTGGCGCTGGGCGGCGTGGGCTATAGCGTCCTGGCCACCTTTATCACGCTCTTTTACGGCAGCCGCCACTGGAACGGCGCGGCGCTGTGCCTGACGGCGTTTGGCGTGGCGTTCATCGTGGCTCGACTGCTGTTTATTCAGGCCATCAATCACTATGGCGGATTTCCGGTGGCGATTGTCTGCCTGGCCGTGGAGTCCGCGGGGGTCTTTGTGCTGTGGCGGGCCCACTCGCCGTGGACAGCGCTTGTGGCCGCGGCGATCACCGGGTTTGGGTTTGCGCTGGTGTTTCCGGCGATTGGCGTGGAGGCGGTGCGGCGCGTGCCGGAACAGAACCGCGGGACGGCATTGGGCGTTTATACCGGATTCTCCGACGTTTCGTTTTTCCTGGTGGGCCCGTCGGCGGGCGCGGTGATCGGGGAGTTCGGATATGCCAGCGCATTTCTGTTCGCGCTGATCTGCGTGGTGGTGGCATTGGGGATCGTGATCGCATTGCATCCGGCGCGCGGCTCCGCGAATGTGGCCGGCGCGCGGGCGTAGCTGCCTAGCAGATACACTGGAAGAGCCATGATTCCTACTTTGACCTGGACGCCGGAAGGCGTCCGCTTTATCGATCAGACGAAGCTCCCGCTGGAAGAGAGCTATGTGCTCGCAACGACTTATGAACAGGTTGCCGACGTGATTGTGACGATGGTGGTGCGGGGCGCGCCGGCCATTGGAGTTTCCGCTGCATACGGTGTTGCAGTGGGAGCGAAGAACTCGAAGGCGAAGACTGTTGCGGAGTTTACTCCGGAGTTCGAGACGATTTGTGCGCGGCTGGCGGGGACGCGGCCGACGGCGGTGAATCTCTTCTGGGCCATCGACCGCATGAAGAAGTTGTTTGCGGAGCTTGGCGCGAAGGGCGCGACGATGGCCGAGGTCAGGGAAAGGATCCTGGCGGAGGCGCACGCCATGTACGACGAAGATATCGCCGCGTGCAAGACGATGGGGCGGTTCGGCGGGGAACTGCTGCCGGCCGAGGGGGGCGTGCTGACGCATTGCAATGCCGGCGCGCTGGCGACGTGCGGCTACGGCACGGCGCTGGGCGTGATCCGCGCGGCGGTGGAGCAGGGAAAGCAGATTCACGTCTACGCCGATGAGACGCGGCCGTTTTTGCAGGGTGCGCGGCTTACCGCATGGGAGCTGATGGCGGACGGCATTCCTACAACCGTGATCTGCGACAACATGGCTGCCAGCCTGATGCGCGCGGGCAAGATCAAGGCTGTGGTGGTAGGCGCGGATCGGATTGCCGCTAATGGCGATTTTGCCAACAAGATCGGAACGTATAACGTTGCCATTCTGGCGAAGGAGCACGGGATTCCGTTCTATTGCGCGGCGCCGTGGTCGACGATTGATATGGATACGCCGACCGGCGAGGCAATTCCCATTGAAGAACGCAATGCGAAAGAAGTGACTCACCACGGCGGAAAGCAGCTTACGCCGCATGGCGTGGGCATCTGCAATCCGGCGTTTGACGTGACCCCGGCAAAGTACGTGACGGCGATCATCACGGAGCGCGGGGTGCTGCGCGCGCCGTATGTGGAGTCGCTGCAAGAGATGGAGTTGGCGGCCAAGTAGAAGGCTGCTGCGTTACGCCGTCTCGGCTTTGCGCGGTATGGGCAGCTTGACCGCTTCGGCAATCTCCGTGAGGCCGAGCGCCTTCGTTTCTGTCTCGTCGGTCACCACCTGTGCGGATTCCTGCACGAGGGCGTACTTGTTTCCGTAGAGATCGGCAAAGATGGCCTCAATGCCCCAGGGCCTGGCCTGGGGCTCCTGGGAGAACTGCACGCCTTTTTCCTTGAGTTCGTCGTAAGCGGCTTTGCAGTCGCGCGTGGAGAGCACCCAGGTGGCGTTGTGGCCTACGCGATCCGGAAACCACGAGGCCAGCAGGAACTCGACCTCAACCTGTTGCGGAGGCGCAACGGTGAGCCAGCGGAATCCGTCGCCGGTCTGGTCCACGCGCTTCTCAAAGCCGAGCATCTGGGTGTACCACGTGAGCGCTTCGTCCTGATCGCGGACGGCAATCGTGACCGTCGATAGCTTGTCAATTGCCTGCATCCAGTTCTCCCCTGTTGGTGGGATTCGCGCGGAACGCAAGGGGCTGCTCTGGCTTGCGATAATGGAGTTGTCGTGCTTCCCCGCACCACCATTTTGCATCCCGCGCGGCCTTCGCTGTTGCGGGCCATACTCCTCTCGCTCGCCGCATTTGCTTTCAGCCTGCGGCTGGGCGGGTTTCCTGACCTGGCGATGCTGCATGCCTCCCCCTGGCAGCTTGTGCCGGCGGTGCTGGCGCTCGCAGGACTGGGGGAGACGATGCGCTGCATCCGGCGGCGCTGGGACATGTACCAGGCCGGCATCCTGATCCTGCTTTATTCGGAACTGATGATCCTGGCGATGGCGGTGTTCCTGTTCTTTTATCCTTAGAGCCGAGTGCGGCGGACGAAGGAGCATGGTACGCTGCTTGAAATCGAGAGGAGAACAGTCGTGCTGAAAGGATTTCGCGATTTCATTCTGCGCGGGAACGTAGTGGATTTGGCTGTGGCGGTGATCATTGGCGCGGCGTTCAACAAAATCGTTGCATCGTTGGTCGCCGACGTAATCAATCCTTTGATTTCATCTACGGTTGGGCAACCCAATTTTAGCTATATCGTCCTCAACGTTCATGGCGGGAAGGTGACGATTGGGAATTTTCTGAATGCGGTCATCGAGTTCCTGATCGTCGCGTCGGTTGTGTATTTCGCCGTAGTCATGCCGATGCACTGGTTTTTGCAGCGTGTGAAGAAGCCGGATGCGCCGCCCCCATCGCCGACTACGAAGACCTGCCCGGAGTGCCTGAGCGAGATTCCGATCGCGGCGCGGCGTTGCGCCCACTGTGCGCAGCCGGTGCCCCAGAGCGCGCCCGCAGCCTAGGAGCGCTTGTTTTGCGCCGTTGGCAATGACGGCCGTGAAGGCCTGCGGTTACACTGTTGGCCGGATTGTGACTGAACCCAATTTTCCAGGAAAGTTCTGATGACCGTACGTTCTTCGCTTGCTCTCAGCTTCGTATTTGCGACGCTCGCCGCGGCGCAATCGGCGCAGGTTTCCACCCCCACGCAGGTCTTTGGCTACTCCGATTTTGCGAAGCAAGGGCGCATTGAGCAAAAGTTCATTGCGGTCCCCAGCGCGAAGCTTGCCGGGCAGGAGCTCAAGACGCTTACCCGGGAGCCGCACATGGCCGGTACGCCGGAGGATCACACGACGGCTCTCTACGTGGCGCAGAAGTTTCGCGCGGCGGGGCTGGAGACGGAGATCGTTCCTTATCGCGTGCTGATGAACTATCCCAAGGTCGTCAAGGTGGAGGCGTATGCGCCCAGCGGCAAGCTGCTGATGACCGGCCCGCATCGCGAGCACGTGGATGGCGATCCCTACCAGGACGATCCGCGCGTGGTGATGCCGTTCAACGGGTCATCGGGATCGGGCGATGTGACGGGCGAGGTGGTCTATGCGAACTACGGAAGGCTCGAGGACTTTAACAAGCTCGCCGCGGATCACATCGACCTGCATGGGAAGATCGTGATCTGCCGCTATGGGGCCAACTTTCGCGGGGTGAAGGTCTACATCGCGGAGCAGCGGGGGGCGGCCGGAGTGCTCATCTACTCCGATCCGCAGGACGATGGGTATTATCGCGGCGATCCCTATCCGAACGGGCCGTGGCGGCCGGCGAGCGGCGTACAGCGCGGGTCAGTGCAATACCTCTTCAAGTATTCCGGCGATCCTGAGACTCCCGGCGTTGCATCCACGCCCGATCTGCCGGACTCCAAGCGCGTGAATCCCGACGGCAACCAGCCGCATATCATCTCGATTCCGCTCAGCTACGAGGATGCGGCTCCGATTCTGCAGGCGCTGAAAGGACCGAGCGTGCCGCAGGGCTGGCAGGGTGCGCTGCCGTTCCGTTATCACATGGGTCCGGGCGGGGTGAAGGTGCACCTGTTGTCGCAGCAGGACTATCAGCGGCGGCTGATCTGGGACGTGATCGGAAAGATCCCCGGAACGGAGTTTCCCAACGACTGGGTGGTTGTGGGCAACCATCGCGATGCGTGGGTGTACGGCGCCGTGGATCCGAACAGCGGCACGGCATCGATGCTGGAGGCGGTGCATGGCGTGGGCGCTCTGCTGAAGGATGGTTGGAAGCCGAAGCGGACGATTCTTTTCTGCAGTTGGGATGCGGAGGAGGAAGGGCTGATCGGATCGACGGAGTGGGTGGAGCAGCACGCGGACCAACTGGAGCATGCTGTCGCCTACTTCAACGTGGACGTGGCCGTCGCGGGGGCCGATTTTTCGGCGTCGGCGGTGCCGTCGCTCAAACGCTTCATGCGGCAGATCGCGGATTCGGTTCCCAGCCCGGCGGGCGGCACGGTGTACGACGTGTGGCGGAATACGAAGCCGGAGGCCAATGAGCACCTGTCACCGAGCAATGCCGCGGATGGCGGCGTGCAGGTGGGCGATCTGGGATCGGGATCGGACTTCACGCCATTCCTGCAGCATGTGGGCGTGCCTTCCACGGATGTGGGCTCAAGTGGTCCTTATGGCGTGTATCACTCGACGTTCGACGATTATGCGTGGTTCGTGATGAATGCCGATCCGCACTTCGTCTACCTGCAGGAGATGGCGCGCGTGCTGGGGCTCGAAGCAATCCGCATGGCCGATACACAGGTGCTGCCGCTGGATTACGTGACCTATGCGAGCGACATTTCGTCGTATCTGACGGCGGCAAAGAAGAAGGCCGCGGAGGCGCACGTGGGGGGCTTGAACTTCGATCCGGCGCTGGCTGCGGCGGGCCGCTTCAGCGTGGCGGCCCAGCGGGTGCTGGCGATGCAGGAGAAACCCGCGGGCGACGAGGCGCGCACGAACGATGCTCTGCGGCAGGTGGAAGCCGACCTGATTTCAAAGGCCGGCTTGCCCAACCGGCCCTGGTACAAGCACACCATCTACGCGCCGGGGGAATATACCGGTTACGCGGCGGTGGTGATTCCCGGAGTGAATGAGGCCATTGAAGCGAAAGACGCGGGGCGCGCGAATCAGCAGCTTGGCGTGCTGACGGAGGCGCTGGACCGCGCGGTGCAGACACTCGAGTCCATTCACTAAGGCAGGCGCGGGCAGGCCGTGAGATGGGCTGCCGCGCCATCGCTTAGAATTGCCGCGAATGCATATTCGGACTCGACGTCAATTCCTAAAAACAACCGGAACAGCGATCAGTGCGGCTGCCGCTTTTCCGCGCGCGCTTTCTGCTCTCGGAATCCAGGAAAATGGCCGCGGTGTGCCGGCGCCGATGATGCGCGGCATGATGGTGGATGCGGCGCGCCTGCCGGAGAAGCTCGAGTACTATCGCCGCGCGATCGAGTTCTGCTCCGACTGGGAGCTGAACACGCTGCAGTTCCGGTTGACGGACGACCAGGGCAGCGCGATGCGATTTGCGTCCGTGCCCGATCTGCTGACGCATCCGAATGCTTTCACTCCGGAGCAGCTTGGCGGCCTCGTCGAGTATGGCAAGGCGCATGGTGTCGATGTGCTGCCCGAGGTGGAGGCGTTTGGGCATACCGGATACATCACGCGCTCGCCGCGCTATGCGCATCTGCTGGATCGCGATCCGAAAGGCTCGTCGGAGTTCACCGGCGTTATTCCCGTGCATCCCGAGACGCTGGAGCTGATGCAAAAGCTGTTCCGCGAGGTCGCGGCGATCTTTCCTTCGCAGTATCTGCACGGCGGCTGCGACGAGGTGAACTGGGGCGGCTCCGAGATGTCGCGCAAGGCGCTGGCGGAGAAGCCGCGCGCGCAGATATGGGGCGAGTATCTCAACGAGCTGAATCACGTGGCGCAGGGGCTGGGAAAGCGGTTCATTGTGTGGGGCGACTTTGTGCTGCACAAGGAGCCGGAGATCCTGGCGCGGCTGGACACGTCGATCGTGATCATGGACTGGAACTACTGGGATACGGGCGCGATTCCATTTCACGATGCGCTGGCCAAGGTGCATGCGCACGGCGCGCAGGCCATCGGCGCTCCGGGGTTGATCAGCTACCGCTGGGGGGCGCGCGCGGGCACGGAGCAGCTGCGCAACATCGATGCGTTTGCGGATGCGTACTTCGGCAGCGATAACGCCGGATCGCTGGGCGCGATCCTGACCAACTGGGTGCCGACCCGGTACCTGCAGAACGCGCTGTGGGATGGGTTCGCGTATGGAGCGGTGGCGTTCAAGGAAGGATCGGCAACTGCGCAGACGCAGGGGTTGCGGCGATTCGTAGAGCGGCACTGGGGCGCGGAGTGGAACGAGAGGTGGAGCGAGGCCTTGGACCTGCTGTACGACGCGGCGCCGCTCTATGGCGAGCGCGGGGCGAACTCGCCGCTGGACATGAAGCTTGTGGTTCCATACAGCGATGAGACGTCGTTTGCCGCGGCGATGAAGCGCCGGCGAGAGCATCTCAATCCCTTTACACATCTGCGCGCTCTGCTGGCGCTGGTGGAGCCGACTGTTGCGAAGAATCTGGCGGATTTTCGCGCGACCCTGCTGAGCGTGCAATACCTGGAGGCGCTGTACTGGCGCGAGGACACGATCGTGGAGCATGCCGCCGCGAAGACGATCGACGAGGCGACGGCACAGCAAATGATTGAGGTGATCGCCGAGCGCGACCAGCATATGCGCGACAAACTCAATGAGGACTGGGACAGCGGGCGTTTTGCGGATTCGCCCGCAAAGACTGGTGCGGTGTACGGCTTCCAGCCCAAGGATGAACTGCTGGCGCAGTGGAGCCGCGCGGCGGCGTTTACCGCGAATGTGGCGGCGCATCCTGACAAGTTCTATCAACTGCTGCGGACTGCTGGACTGGCATAGGACCTAATCATGGAAACCAAGAATCAACCTGGCGAAAAACTCGGGATTCATGTGGCGGCATCGCGACGTGCGATGGGCGAGCGGGCTGCCGCCGATATTGCGGCGGAGATGCGACGTTTGCTGGCGCAACAACCGGGTGTGCGGATGATCTTTGCGGCCGCGCCCAGCCAGGGCGACATGCTGGCGGCGCTGCGCGAAGTGCGCGATATCGAGTGGCAGCGGGTAACTGCGTTCCACATGGACGAGTACCTGGGCCTGCCGCCGGAACATCCGCAGCGATTCGGCAACTGGCTGCGCGAGGCCATCTTCGACCGGGTGCCGTTTGGAACGGTGCATCTGCTGGATCCGGGCGGCGATCCGGAGGCGGCGGCGCGGGATTACGCGGAGAAGCTGAACTCTGCGCCCGTCGATATCGTCTGCTGCGGCGTGGGGGCGAACGGGCATATTGCGTTCAACGATCCGCCGGCGGACTTTGACGATCCGCTGACGGTGAAGAGGGTGGAACTGGATGCGCGCTGCCGGCAGCAGCAGGTGGAAGACCGCTGCTTTGAGCGGATCGAGGCTGTGCCGACGCACGCGCTGACGCTTACGGTGCCGGCACTGATGGCAGCGAACGCCAACTTCTGCACGGTTCCGGGGGCCATCAAGCGCGAGGCCGTGCACCGCATGCTTGCCGGGCCGATTGGGCCGGAGTGTCCGGCGACCATTCTGCGGCGGCATCCCCGGTGCATCCTTTATCTCGACCCTGACAGCGCGCGGGGCGTGGGGCTGGATGGCTATCGGCGCATTGTGTGAGCGACCAATCGGCTATTGATGGCGAGGTAACACCGGATGCGATTACCGGATTGCATCGGCGCGAGTACGGGAGCGGTATGCCTTTGAACGAAAAGGGGATAACTTCGGACGAACGGAGTATTTCATTGCAGATGGGTGGCCGGTAGCCTCACTTCAGCGGACTTCCCGACGGACCGGATGGCGGTCCGGCTTCCCCAGCCAGAGGATGCCGCAGGAGATTCAGCCATGCGTGATATCGTCATCGGTATTTGCTTTCTCGCCATGCTCCTTTCCCCAGCAGTTGTCGCGTCGTTCCAGAAGGGCCGTACCGACGACGAAGCCTGATCTGCCTGGTTCTGCTCCGCCGCCCGCGATTTCGGTCGCGGGTGCTGCGGATGTTGTCGAATCGATAACTCCTCATACAATGCGACCGGCGGCCTTGGGTAGCCGATGGGCTGTTTTGGCTACGAACGTGCGGCGTGGCTGCAGGCTCGCATTTTCTGTAAATATTTTGGATTGAATTGGTTAGGTTGAATTTTCCTATACCCATACCGGGTATGGGTAGTTGAGAAAATCTATTACTTTTATAGTAAACATCGGATCAGGATCGTCAGATTCTGATGGGGAACCCACACTACTCTCTTGGTTAACACAAGGCCGATTATGCGCTGTGCGGCGCGGGGTGCGCTGTGCTGGGCATCACCGGGCGGTGTGATGGAGGGGTGGCGGGGCTAAAGCCCCGCGGTTTCTTTTTTGCGGCGTTTTCGGCACGACTAACGTCGTGTCCTTTCGCGTTGTCGGCCTTGCTTGCGGCTGATGTCGTGTCGTTTCGCATGCCGGGAACCATGTTGCGGCTTGAGTCGCCTTGGGTGCATGGCGGATGCCAGACTCGGGAAGGCGAGGTCCGTGCTATTCCACCCATTTCAAGATGGATCGTGAAATGGATGGGGCACCCGCATGCGGGGCGCAGGCGCGGTGATCTCCCTCGGGGGCTAACGGTACGCTCGCGGGCAAACCTGTGTGATCTGCGTCACCCGGAAACGGTTGACCGTGCCCCCTGGCGCTCGTATGGTTGAAGATATGAACACCTCCGGCAAGAATCTGCGGATTAGCATCGCCGTCGTCATCATTCTGGGCACCATTGGGTGGCTGGCCTACTCGGGCTACGGATCGAGCAAGAGCTACTATGTGACCATCGCCGAGCTGGGCAAGATGGGCAACAAGGCGTACACCAGCAATCTGCGGGTGGAAGGCTTTGTGCAGCCGGGGTCGATCCAGCAGGACGGGACGCACGTCACGTTTGTGATGAACGAGTTCGAAAGCCATTCGCCGAAGGCCGCGACGGGGCACCTTCTGAAGGTTTCGTACAAGGGTACGGAGCCGCCGCCGGACACGTTCAAGGACGACTCGCAGGCGCTGGCCCTGGGCACGTACGGGCGCGACGGGGTCTTCCACGCGAACGTGCTGCAGGCCAAGTGCGCGAGCAAGTACGCGCCCGCGGCGCCCGGCGCGAACAAGACCGCGGAAAACGCACCTGCTCCTGCTCCCGTTGCCGCACGTTAAGAGCATGAGCGACGCTGCAAGTTCTGCCGTCTGCGCACAAATCGACAACGTATCGAAGCTGTTCGGCGCCTTTGCCGCGCTCAAGCAGGTCAGCGCCACGCTGGAGCTGGGGAAGTGCTACGTGCTGGTGGGCGAAAACGGCGCGGGCAAATCCACGCTGCTGCGCATTCTGGCGGGGCTGCTGCGGCCGAGCCACGGAAGCGTGACGGTCTTCGGCGGGCAGGAGCCGCAGGAGGCGCGCGACCGCATCGGCTACATGAGCCACGCGGCGATGATCTACGACGAGCTGACGGGGCGCGAGAATCTGCGCTACTTTGCCGCGCTGTACGGCAACCGCAAGTGCCTGACGCCGGATGAGGCGCTGGTGCAGGTGGGGCTGGATCCGAATCTCGCAAGGCCGCTGGGACAGTACTCGCAGGGCATGCGGCAGCGGACCTCGCTGGCGCGCGTGCTGCTGGCGCAGCCGGAGCTTCTGCTGCTGGACGAGCCTTTTTCAAACATGGATGTGGAGTCGGCGGGGCGGATGGTGGAGCTGCTGGCGCGGTTTCGCGACGGTCGGACGATTGTGATTACGACGCACCAGCGGGAGCTGGCGGCGCCGATTGCGGATTATGTGCTGGCGCTGAAGGCGGGGCGGGTGGCGAGCTTTGAGCCGGGAAGGCCGTCGCTATGAAGACGAACGGCGCGCGGTTTCTGGAGTCGCTGGGGATTGCGTTTGAGCTGCGCGAGTACGAGGTGGATCCCGAGGACTTGTCGGCGACGACGGTGGCGAAGAAGGTGGGCATGCCGCCGGAGCAGGTGTTCAAGACGCTGCTGACCACGTCGGGCGAGCGCGAGTACGTATTTGCGGTGGTGCCTGGGGACGCGGAGCTCGATTTGAAAAAGCTGGCGCGGGCAGCGGGGATGCGCAGGTTGGAGATGAGCCCACTGAAGGATGTGCAGCCGCTGACAGGATACATTCGCGGCGGGGTGACGATCTTTGGCGCGAAGAAGGCGTACCCGGTGTTTGTGGATGAGACGGTGATTCTGTTCGACCAGATCAGCGTGTCGGCGGGGGCACGGGGTACGCAGATCTTCTTGTCACCGGAGGATTATCTGCGCGCGGCGAAGGCGATTGGGGAGCGGGTGGAGACGGCGGATTTGACGAAGGATTCAGTGGGGAGGCAGTCATGATTGCCCCATGCTGTTCGGCAGGCACGAGACGCGGGAAGGCGAGGTCCGTGCTATCCCCCCCATTTCACGATGGGATCGTGAAATGGATGGGGCACCCGCATGCGGGGCGCAGGCGTGGAGACTTCCCTCAGGGGCTAAAGCCCGATCTCTCTTCGGGCATTTTCGGCACGACTGAAGCCGTGCCCTTTCAAAGCGCGCGCGGGACGGAGCACCCATCCAGGAGAGCTGCATAATGCCCGTTTTGTTCACGCATTTGGCGAAGGATCTGCGCATTGAGTGGCGGTCGAAGGAAGCGATCAACTCGATGCTGTTCTTCGCGCTGCTGGTGGTGGTGCTGTTCTCGCTGGCGTTCGATCCGCAGGGGCCGTTTGCGCGGGAGATTGCGGGCGGGGTGCTGTCGGTGGCGACGATGTTTGCCAGCGTGAGCGCGCTGAACCAGGCGTGGGCGCGGGAGATTCGGCACCAGGTGCTGGACGCGCAGAGGATGGCGCCGGCGTCGGGCGCGCAGTTGTTTGCGGCCAAGGTGCTGGCGAATTTTCTGTTTGTGACGATTGTGCAGGTGCTGCTGGCGCCGGTATTCCTGGTGATGTACAACCTGAACATTCTGGGCAATGGGTGGCTGCTGCTGCTGGTGCTGCCGCTGGGCACGTGGGCGCTGGTGGCGAACGGTACGTTCTTTGCGGCGCTGTCGATCCGCAGCCGCAACCGCGAACTGCTGCTGCCGCTGATTCTGTTTCCCATCTTCATGCCGGCGCTGCTGGCGATGGTGCAGGCGACGGGGAACATCCTGACCGGGGAGAGCGATCCGATGTTGTGGATCAAGCTGCTGGTGGGCTACGACGTTATTTTCACGACCGTCAGCCTGCTGCTCTTTGAGGTTGTGCTGCACGCGGAGTAGCAGCGCGGCCTCGGCGCGGGTCGTTGCCCTCGATTGAAATGCAATCCTTCAGCCGCTAAAGCCGGGGTATGTCCGGGCGATAGCGGCAGGGATGAATCCGTGGCCTTTCAACCCTTATTTTTCCTTCGCTGATTTTTGAGCGGTGTTCTGCGCGCTGGCCGCGTGGCCGCTTGCGCCGGGCTTGATGAGCGCGGCGATGCGAGCGCCGATGGGCGCGCCGATGCCGCTGCAGGGATCGGGGCCGGGGCCGGCGTCGTAAAAGCCGTTGCTGCCGACGGTGATGTCCGTGAATGCCGCCTGATTCTCGTAGAGCGTGGGCGTGACGAATCCCAGCTTGGTGCCGAAGGAGGCGAAGAGGCCGGCGAAGAGCGGGGCGACGGCGCTGGTGCCTCCGACGACGATCTGCTGGCCGTGGACGTAGATGGCGTAGCCGGTCTGCGGATCGGCGTCGGCGGCTACGTCGGGGACCATGCGGCCGGTGCCGGCTTTGGTGCCGCTGGGCGGAGCGGGCGCGCCGATTTGCCACGTCTGTTTGGGAAAGATGGTGGAGTAGCCGCCGCCGGTCCCGTGGCCATTGGTCTGGCCGGGATTGTCGTTCCAGACGGTCTCCTCGGTTTTGGTTTTGTGGGTGCCGCCGCAGCCGATGACGTGCGGGCAGGAGGAGGGGACGTCGACGTTGGCGGGGGTGGAGCCGCCATCGCTGGAGTCGTTGTCGCCGGAGGCGGCGAAGACGATGGTGCCGAGGTCGGTGGCGGTGGATGCGGCGGACTCCATCTGGTCGGCGTGCTGGACGCCCCAGAGGGCTTCGTCAGCACCCCAGCTTATGCTGCAAACGTCGCAGCCATCCTGCGCAGCTTTGGTGACGGCGGAGGCGATGTCGTGGGACCAGTAGACGCGGATGGTGGCGGGCTTGCCGGTGGCGGCGAAGTAGGCGGCGGCGGCGACTTCGATGTCGAGCGCCACTTCGATGTCGGCGTCGTTGGAGGAGCCGACGGACTGGTTGGGCGAGTTCTGCGTGCCGTCTACAGAGACGTCGGTGACGGAGGGGGATGGCTGGCCGAGGGATTTGAAGTAGGCGTCGATGTCGGACTGGACCCAGCCGCCGCCGAGCTCAACGATGGCTATTACACCGCCGCCGGGCTGCTTTGACGGCCAGTTGTAGGCGGAGCAGAGGTCGGGCGTGGACCAGTCGACCTGGAGCGCGGCTGGGGAGGCGACCGATGGAGCTACGCGGCGGCCCTGGGAGCGGAGCTTGAAGTAGGGCTTGCACGGGATTTCGGCGGCAGTAGTCATGGCAACTCCTTGAGGTTGGAGACAATCAGGCGCGATTGGATCACACAATTGAGGATGGTGCAAAAGGGGTCCGGGTTTCCTCTCAGGACGTACCATGGGGAAGGGAGTACGAAGACATTGGCTTACGACGATCTGCGCGACTGGATCAAGGCACTGGAGAAGAGCGGGGAATTGAAGCGGGTGACGGCGGAGGTGTCGCCGGAGCTGGAGATTACGGAGATCACCGACCGAGCCAGCAAGACAGGTGTCAGGTGTCAGGTGTCAGGTGACAAGAGGCCCGACGACCAGAATTATGCGGCGGGTGGGCCGGCGCTGCTGTTTGAGAACGTGAAGGGGCACAAGGGGCACAAGGTGCTGATGAACCAGTTCGGCAGCGAGCGGCGCATGGCCATGGCGCTGGGCGTGGAGAAGCTGGACGAGATTGCCGGGCGCATCAGCGGGCTGATGAACATGAAGCCGCCGAGCGGCGGATTTCTGGACAAGCTGAAGATGCTGCCGCAACTGGCGGAGCTGGGGAACGTGTTTCCGAAGACGGTGAGCGCGAAGGATGCGCCGTGCAAGGAAGTGATTCTGCGGGAGGGCTTCGACCTGAATGCGTTTCCGATCCTGAAGTGCTGGCCGCATGACGGGGGGCGGTTCATTACGCTGCCGTGCGTGCATACGAAGAATCCGGGGACGGGGAAGCGCAACATCGGGATGTATCGCATGCAGGTGTACGACGGGCAGACGACGGGGATGCACTGGCAGCGGCAGAAGGTGGCGGCGGAGCACTATCGCGAGGCGCTGCGCGCGGCTGCGGCGGGGGCCGCGAGTGCGGACCCGAAGACGGCAAGAGTGGCGGCGATGGCGGAGACGGCGGGCGGCGCGGTTACGGTGCCGGATGGGCCGATTGGAGGATTGCCGCAGGTGGCGTTCGGGAATTTGAAGGGCTCGCGGCTGGAGGTTGCGGTGGCGATCGGGACCGATCCGGCGACGACGTTTTCAGCCATTGTTCCCGCGCCGCCGGAGGTGGAGGAGTTCATGATCGCGGGCTTTCTGCGCGGCAAGCCGGTGGAGATTGTGAAGTGTGAGACCGTCGATCTGGAGGTGCCGGCGCGGGCGGAGATTGTGCTGGAGGGCTATGTGGAGCTGGGCGAGCTGCGCACCGAGGGGCCATTTGGCGATCATACGGGCTTCTACACGATGCAGGATGAGTACCCGGTGTTTCATCTGACGTGCATCACGCATCGCAAGGACCCGATCTACGCGGCGACGATTGTGGGGAAGCCGCCGATGGAAGATGCGTGGATGGGCAAGGCGGTGGAGCGCATTTTTTTGCCGGCCATGAAGATGACGATTCCGGAGATTGTGGACGTGAACCTGCCGGTGGAGGGCGTGTTCCACAACCTGATGCTGGTGTCGATCAAGAAGAGCTATCCAGGGCAGGCGCGCAAGGTGATGAATGCCATCTGGAGCCTGGGGCAGGCGATGTTTACGAAGTGCATCGTGGTGGTGGACGAGGACTGCGACGTGCAGGACGTGGCTGAGGTGGTGCTGCGGGTGACGAACAATATCGACCCGGAGCGCGATATTCAGTTCACGCTGGGGCCGATCGATTCGCTGGATCATGCTTCGCGGCTGCCGAACTACGGCAGCAAGATGGGGATCGACGCGACGCGCAAGTGGAAGGCGGAGGGCTTTGAGCGGCCGTGGCCGGCGATGATCGAGATGGATGCGGAGACGAAGGGGCGGGTGGATGCTATGTGGGGGAAGCTGGGAATCTAAAAAGCAGGGAACGAGGGAACAGGGAGTAGGGAGTAGGGAGTAGGGAGTAGGGAACCGGGAACAGAAAACTGCTGGGTGGAGATTTAGTCTAAAGCTGATGCTTTCCTGGAATCGACTCGCTGTTTCTGTGTTGATGAGTGCCTGCCTGGTTGTGCTTCCGGCGGGGGCACAGCAGGATGCGTTTCACTGGGTTGACTTTCATGCGCAGAAGGATCAGCCGGTTGTTACGTGGGTGACGCGCACGCTCGATCCATATACCTGGACGGCGATTCGCGAGATTGGCGTGATGTATGACGCGGCGCTGGTGGTTACTACGGATCGCGCGAATGCGCAGGCGTCGCCGGAGCGGGATACGTTTCAGATTTGGAGCGTCTCGCTGACGCAGCACACGGCCACGCCGGTGCTGAAGGGCGTTGACCTGGAGTGGCTGGACTGGATGCAGCTTGCCGAGGGGCAGCCGCGCGAGATGGCCGCGGTCTATCGCGACTGCAACGACTGCGCCGCGACGACGTACTTCACCACATTTCACTACGACATCCGCCAGCACCTGATGGTGCCGCGGTGGCTGCGCGGTGCGAATGCGATTCCGGTGTGGAGCAGCACCTCTCCGCAGGGCGTCGATGTTGCGCAGGTGTACGGGGTATTGGCCGATCCCGATGGGACGGAGTTCCTGGCCGCGTGGAGCCACTTCGACTACGGCAAAAAGAAGGATGCGGACGATTATCTCTACCGCTACGACGTTCAGCCGATCAGCGGCCTGGATCGCACGCAGGTGGTGAGCGGCAAAGACCTTGTACCGATGGAGAAGAGGCTGTGCGCGATTGAGGGCGAGCCGGCGGGGATGGCCCGTGGGCAGAACTCGTCGCTCTGCGAGCCGCTCAAGCCAAAAGCAATGCGGAGGCCGGTGACCACGCCGCCGGCGAACAACCAGGGAAGATCGATGCCGCCCGCGGTGCGGTCTAAAAAGCCTCGGCTGTAGCCC
The DNA here is from genome assembly GCA_046566985.1 of Acidobacteriota bacterium. GTDB lineage: Bacteria > Acidobacteriota > Terriglobia > Terriglobales > Acidobacteriaceae > Telmatobacter. Next base: position 97,029 of record JBKICT010000014.1, read on the forward strand.
AATTTGAAGCAGAATGTTGTTGGCGTGCAAAGCCTTCGCCGCCGGATGCATCCAACTGCCCGGTGAGGTGGAGAGATGCAGAGATGCCGCTGGATCCTGTCCGCGTCCGTGTCTGCGGTGCTGATGCTGTACGTGACAGGCTGCCCCCAGAGTTCAAGCCCCGACACCACCAACGACAGCTATGGGCAGGGCGCGCAGCAGTATCCGGCGGACAATCCCGCCGCCGCCAACCTGGCGCCGGTTTCGAATGCGACAGACAACACGGGCGCGCCGCCGAGCGAGTATCAGACACCGCAGGCGCAGCAGCAGTATGGGTCGTATTCGAACCAGCCCGATCCCTATGCTGCGCCGTATCCTTCCGACTCCAACTACGACCAGAACTATGACAGCTACGAGCCACCGGTCGCGTATGCGCCGCAGCCGCCGCCGGAGCTGCCGGAGTATCAGCAGCCGCCGTGCCCGGGCGACAACTACATCTGGACTCCCGGCTACTGGGATTATGCGCAGGGTCCGGGCTACTACTGGGTGCCCGGCGTGTGGGTGCTGGCGCCGTATGAAGGGGCGCTCTGGACGCCGGGCTGGTGGGGCTTCGACGACGACCGCTATGCGTGGCATCGCGGCTACTGGGGCCGGCACGTGGGCTACTACGGCGGCATCGACTACGGCTATGGCTACGACGGCTACGGCTACCAGGGCGGTTATTGGCACGGAGACCGCTTTGCCTACAACCGCGTAGTGAACAACGTGCAGCCTTCGCGGGTGCACGACGTCTATGCGTATCGCTTCCACGCCGTGAACAATACGCGACTTAGTTACAACGGCGGCAGGGGCGGGGTGCAGATAAGGCCGCGGCCGGCTGAGGTTGCGGCAATGCACGAGCAGCACAACGCGCCGCTTGCACCGCAGATGCAGCTTGCGCAGCAGGCGCGGAACAATCATCAGAACTTTGCGCGCGTGGATCACGGAAGGCCGGCTCAGCCGGTAATGGCGCAGCCGCTGCATGCGGAGAACAACGTGCGTCCTCCGGAGTTGCGCAACCCGGGTGCGCTTGCGCCGCCGCGCGCACGGCCCGGCGAGGCCAGGAACATACCGCCGCCGCAGCCCGGGCACTATACGACGAATGTCGAGCCGCAGCCGGGAGGTCCGCGCGTTGGGGAGCAGGCGCGCCTGATGCCTGGAGAGAATCCCGCAAATTCCGGCGGGCGCGAGCCGCAGGGGAGAAGTGTGCCGGTGCAGCAGATGGGACCGAATCGCATCCCGGTTCGAGCCGTGGGGCCTGAACCGGCGGTGCCGCATGGCAAGGTGCAGTACCAGCCACGGCAGGCGGAGCCGTACCGGCCGATGGCGGCGCCGGAACGCGGAGGGATGAACCGGCCCGTGGCACCACGCGCGGAGCAGCGCCCCGCGCCGAATCGGCCGCAAGCGCGAAGGCCCGAACAGCGCCGGCCGCAGTAGCCCTGGATGCTTTCCATTGAGGTGCAGCGATGAAGAGCTTGCGAATGGGTTGGAGAAGATGGGCCGGTGCAGCAGTGGTCCTGCCGCTTTGCTTTTTGAGCGGCTGCGGCGGAGGCTCGAACTCGATGTCCGGCTCCGGCTCGCCCGGGCCGTCTTCCGCGGCGGTCCCTGCCAGCAAGCATGTTGTGCTGGTGATGGAAGAGAACCAGGAGTATACGACGGTGGTGGGGAATACCGTGGGCTGGCCCAACCTGAATGGGCTGATTGCCAAAGGTGCGCTGGCGACCAACTACTACGCGGACGCGCATCCCTCGATTCCCAACTACTTTGTTCTCACAACCGGGCAGCAACTGACCAGCGACGACAGCTCCATGAAGGTGTGGAATGTCGATAACATCGCGCGGCGCATGCTGGCGGCGAATGTGTCGTTCAAGGTGTATGCGGAGGGCATCACGAACGGGTACGTGGGCGGAAACACGGGACTCTACGTGGTGCGGCATGACCCGTTTGCTCTGCTGTCAGATGTGGCGAGCAATGCGACGGTGGCGAAGCAGGTGATGTGGCCCTTCACGCAGTTTGCGGCGGACCTGAAAAACAACGCGCTGCCGGAGTTCTCCTTTATTGTGCCGAACGTGGATGACGACGCGCACAGCGGAACGCAGCAGCAGGCGGACACGTGGCTGCAGACGAATATTGTGACGCCGCTGGCGGGCAACGCCGCGTTCAAAGCGGGAGGCGATGGCATCCTGATCGTCGACGTCGATGAGGGCCTGGTGACCGACACCACGGGCGGCGGAGGCCATGTTTCACCGGTGTTCTGGGGCCCGACGGTGCAGGCCGGGTACACGCAGAAATCCAAGACGATGTACCAGCACGAGAGCATGCTGGCCACGGTGATGGCGGCGCTGGGATTGCCGAATCCACCGGGGAATGCGGCGACGGCGCCAACGATGGGCGAGTTCTTTGTGCAGCCAGCGACGACGCCGGCTTCCGCGCAGAGGTAGGCGGTTATACTAGCAATATGTCCATCGTGCGGAACATTGCCGGCATCGCCAAGGGCATGAGCATCACGTTCGGGGAGATGCTGCAGCCGACGCAAGTAGAGAACTACCCCGATGGCCCAGGCCCGCTGCGCGGCGCGAAGTTCGAGCAGCGCTATCGCGGCGCGCACGTTCTGCAGCGCGATGAGAACGGGCTGGAGAAGTGCGTGGCGTGCTATCTGTGCGCGGCGGCGTGCCCTTCGAACTGCATTTATATCGAAGCGGCCGAGAACACGGAAGAGAACCGCATCTCTTCGTCAGAGCGCTACGCCAAGGTCTACAACATCGACTACAACCGCTGCATCTTCTGCGGCTACTGCGTGGAGGCGTGCCCGACGGACGCAATTACGCATGGGCATGGGTTTGAGCTGGCGACGCTGAACGCGACCAACCTGGTGATGCGCAAGGAAGACATGCTGACGCCGAACCAGGGGCGGACGGAGACGCGCGGGGCGTAGGCAAAGGCATTGCCCAATCCAACGCGATCCCAGGGCTCTTCGGAGTAAGGGCTATTTCGTTCCGCGCGCCAGGCGCTGTTGATCCAGGGCGAACCGCAGCAGGGTCTTGATGACAGCCTGCCGGCTCACGTTCAACCCTTTCGCCTCTTCGTCCAACTCCTTCAACATCGGTGCGGTGAAATCGACATTGACCCGCTGGATTGGCGGCATCAACGTGCCTCGATTGGTAAAGAATCGGGAGACATCTTCGCCGCGCGATGCCTTCTCTGCGATTTGTTCCGCCGAAACGCGGCGCTTCTTTTCAACTGTTTTTGGCATATAGCTCTTCCTCTTCGCGCGTTGACTTCCATAACGTAACAAGGTGGTAGTACTCGCCCTCGCTGTCTTCTCGCACCTCATAGATCAGCGAGTACAGCCGATTTTCGACCCATCCGATGGCCCTGTATTGCTCGGGAACGTCGGAGCGCTGATCGAGGTAATAGGGGCGGGCAAAGATCGCCTCAGCCTCTTCGAAACCGATGCCCCGTTTCGGATTCTTCCTCAGACGCTCGCTTTTGCGGGGATCGAATTCGAAGCGCATCGTATAACAGTTATACCACTATCATTCAAATGGATGCCGGGTTCAAGCTGCCTCACAGCTCTTCGCCCCATTCCGTTTTGCGGGCGCGCTTGTACTGGTCTTTGTCTCGCCGGGAGATGCGGCGCTGCTGAAGTTTTCCGTCTGCTGCGCAGAGCTTGATGTGGATCAGGTTGGGGTCGCGTTCGGGGCGGGCGAGGATGCGGCCTTGCGCGGCGGGCGAGAAGAGGGATTCGCGCACGGCGATCAGGTAGGAGAACTTCTCGTCTTCATAGGGCAGGTCCGCGCCTTTGAGCAGGCGGTGGTCGCGGGAGCGCTCGATGCGCTGCGCGAAGTGGCACCAGTCGGGCGGCGTAAGCGGGCAGGGCTGCTGGTGCGGGCATGGCGCCAGGATGCGTGCCTGGCGCGCAAGGAGCAGATCGCGTGCGCGCAGGATGCGGCGATAGCCGGCGGGCGTGCCGGGCTCGATGAGGGCGAGGGCCGCGCCTGTCTGCTGCCAGGCATGAGCGACGACGCAGTCCATCTGCGCGGGCTGAAGCTCGGCGAGCATATAGCTGATGACGACGAGATCGGCTGAGGGGAGGTGCTCGGCGCGGGTGAGGTCGCCGGTGCACTGCAGCGCGTTTTGGAGCGCCGGGGCGGGTGCATTTTGTGCGATCTGCTTGCCGAGCTGGAGCAGAGGCTTGTTGTTGTCGTATTGAGCAATGGAGTGAATGCCTGGCCAGTGATCGGCGATGGCCCAGCTCGCCGCGCCTGCGCCGGCGCCGAGATCGAGCGCGGTGGCGGGGGCGAAGTGCGGCGCGCGCTCGCGCAGGCGCTGGAGTACGTTGTGCACGGCGCCGTAGGTTGCCGGGGAGCGGGTGAGCGCGTAGGCAAGGGCATCGGCTTCGTCGCGGATCGCGAGGCCGGAGCTTTCACCGTCGCGATAGAGGGCGGAGATGCGTTCGGCGCGGTTTGTGAGCGCTGAGCGGGCGACGCCGTGCAGCAGATTGGAGATGGCGTCGCGCCAGGGTGCGGGAGTCTGCATGGTTCAACGACAGTGTACGTGGACGGTTGCTCATGTGTGATCTAAAACACAGAGCGCGAGGCAGGGGCTGGGTACATTCAAAGCAGCAATGCGGCTTGGTGGGTGAGGCCGGCTTTGCAACTTCTGCACTCCGCGTGCTGCGGCAGTGGACCGGTGGAGTTCTCGGATGAAGCGCACGTTTGTTTTTCTGGGACTGAGCGTGATTCTGGCGATTGCAACGTTGGCACAAGGCACATTGTTTGGGGCGAGCAAGGCGGGGAAGGCCTGCCGCCAGGATGCGTGCAGTCAGAGCAGTCAGAGCGGCCGCACTGACCAGTTGTGCCAGAGACGGTAAGCTCGTAACGCGCGAAGGCCCGGATCGAGTGATTCGGGCCTTCGTGTCTTTGCAGGATCGCCGGGGTTCAGGCGGGATCGTAGTTGAGGTTGGATCCCAGCCAGCGCTCGACTTCGCCGATGCTCATGTTTTTGCGCTGCGCGTAGTCGGCGGCCTGGTCGCGGCCGATTTTGCCGACGGTGAGGTAGCGCGACTCAGGATGCGCGAAGTAGAGGCCGCTCACGCTGGAACCGGGCCACATGGCGAAGGATTCCGTGAGCTGGATGCCGGTGTTTTTTTCGACATCGAGGAGCTCCCAGATGGTGGCCTTCTCGGTGTGATCGGGGCAAGCCGGATAGCCGGGCGCGGGGCGAATGCCGCGATACTTTTCTTGAATCAGGTCTTCGGGGTTGAGGTTCTCGCTCTTGCCATAGCCCCACTCGTCGCGTACGCGCTTATGCAGGCACTCCGCGAAGGCTTCGGCGAGACGGTCGGCGAGGGCCTCGGCCATGATGGCGTTGTAGTCGTCGTGCTTGGCGCGGAAACTGTCGCGCAGCTCCTGCAGCCCGATGCCGCTGGTGACGGCAAAGGCCCCGATGTGATCGCGCAGGCCGGTTTCCCTGGGCGCGATGAAGTCGGCGAGGGAGCGGCAGGGCTCGCTACCTTCGCGATCGGCCTGCTGGCGGAGGAAGTGGAACGTGGAAAGTTGCGACGTACGCGTTGCGTCGGTGTAGAGCTCGACGTCGTCGCCCTTGGCGGCGGCAGGGAAGAATGCGTACACCGCGCGTGCGGTCAGCAAGTGCTCACGCACTATTTTGTCGAGCAGGGCATTTGCTTCGGCAAAGAGCTGCCGCGCCTGTTCGCCCTGCTTCTCATCGTCGAGGATGCGCGGGTAAACACCCTTCAGCTCCCAGGTGTGGAAGAACGGCGTCCAGTCGATGTAGTCGCGCAGGGTGGCGAGGGGAAAGTTGTCGAGCACGCGGACGCCGGTGAATTCCGGTGTGGGGATATCTTCGGCGCGCCATTGAATCGGTGTGCGGCGCTCCCGTGCGGTTTCGATGGCGACGAGATTCTGGCGCGGCGCGGCGTGCTGCTTGCGGATCTTTTCGTAGTCGGCGCGATGCTGGGCGATAAAGCCTTCGCGGCTTTCATCGCTTAGAAGGCTGGTGCTCACGGGGACGGCGCGGCTGGCGTCGATGACGTGGATGACCGGCTGGCTGTAGTGGGGCGCGATCTTGATGGCGGTATGCGCGCGGCTGGTGGTGGCGCCGCCGATGAGCAGTGGCAGCTTGAACTGCTGGCGCTCCATCTCGCGCGCTACGTTGACCATCTCGTCGAGTGAGGGCGTGATGAGGCCGCTGAGGCCGATGATGTCGGCGTTCTCCTGCTTGGCGCGCTCCAGGATCTTTTCGCTGGGCACCATGACGCCGAGGTCGATGACCTCGTAGTTGTTGCAGGCGAGCACCACGCCGACGATGTTCTTGCCGATGTCGTGCACGTCGCCCTTGACCGTGGCGAGGACGATCTTGCCGTGCGAGCGCACGTCTTGTCCCGCTGCGGCCGCCGCGGCTTTCTCGGCTTCCATGAAGGGCGTGAGATAGGCGACGGCCTTCTTCATCACGCGCGCGGATTTTACGACCTGGGGCAGAAACATTTTGCCGGCGCCGAAGAGGTCGCCGACCACGCCCATGCCGTCCATGAGCGGGCCTTCGATGACGGCGAGCGGACGGCCGAGCTTGGCGCGGGCTTCCTCGGTGTCGGTCTCGATGTAATCATCGATGCCCTTTACGAGCGCGTGCGACAGCCTCTGCTCGACGGTTCCGGTGCGCCACTCTTCGGTTTTCTTTTCCGCAGCGCCGGAGCCGGAGCCGGCGGCCTTGATCTTTTCGCCGAAGTCGACGAGACGCTCGGTGGCGTCGGGGCGGCGGTTGAGGAGCACGTCTTCGACCAGGACCTTCAGCTCGGGCTCAATCTCTTCGTAGACCTCGAGCATGCCGGCGTTCACGATGCCCATGTCCATGCCGGCGGCGATGGCGTGATAGAGGAATGCCGAGTGCATGGCTTCGCGGACCTTGTTATTGCCGCGGAAGCTGAAGGAGATGTTCGACACGCCGCCGCTCACCTTGGCGTGCGGGAGGTTTTCCTTGATCCATTTTGTTGCGCGGATGAAGTCAACCGCGTAGTTGTTGTGCTCCTCCATGCCGGTGGCGACGGTGAGGATGTTGGGATCGAAGATGATGTCGTCGGGCGGAAAGCCGACCTCGAGAAGGATGTCGTAGGCGCGCTTGCAGATGCGGATGCGATCCTCAAACGTTGCGGCCTGGCCCTGCTCGTCGAAGGCCATTACGACTACAGCAGCGCCGTACTTGAGCACCGCGGCGGCGTGCTCGCGGAAGACCTCTTCGCCTTCCTTGAGCGAGATGGAGTTGACGATGCCTTTGCCCTGCAGGCATTTCAGGCCCGCTTCGATGACCTCCCACTTGGAGGAGTCGACCATGAAGGGAACCTTGGCGACCTCAGGTTCGCTGGCGAGAAGCTGCAGGAAGCGCGACATGGCGGCGACGCCGTCGATCATGCCTTCGTCCATGCAGATGTCGATGACGTTGGCGCCGTTCTCCACCTGCTGGCGCGCGACGGAGACGGCCTCTTCGTACTTGCCTTCCTTGATGAGCCTGGCGAACTTGGGCGAACCGGCGACGTTGGTGCGTTCGCCGATCATGATGAACGAGCCGGGTTGCTGCGTGAACGGCTGCGACCCCGACAGGCGTAAGGGCCGCACGTCCGCGGGAATGCTCACCGCGCCTGTGGCAGCGGGCCGGCTTTGTTTTTCCTGCCGCTCGCGCAGTTCGCGCGGGTGCATGCCGTCGAGGGCCCTTGCGATGGCGGCGATGTGTTCCGGCGTGTTGCCGCAGCAGCCGCCGGCGATGTTGATGAGCCCGTTTTGCGCGAAGTTGCCGAGGAAGCGGCCCATGTCGGCAGGCTGCAGGTCGAAGCCTGTGGGCGAGAGCGGATTGGGCAGGCCCGCGTTGGGATAGCACGAGATGGCCGCGCCCGATTTCTGCGACAGCTCAGCGAGAAACGGATACATGAGGTCAGGACCGAGCGAGCAGTTGAGGCCCACGGAGAGCGGGTGCACGTGCTCGACTGCGTTCCAGAAGGCTTCGACGGTTTGCGCGGAGATCATGGTTTCGCCACCGCGGCCTACTGCTGCGGAGATCATGACCGGTACATCCTTCTTCTGCTCGTCGAGGACTTCGCGGACGGCGACGAGGGCGGCTTTGGCGTTGAGCGAGTCGAAGATGGTTTCGACGAGCAGCGTGTCCACGCCGCCGGCCAGCAGCGCGCGGACCTGGTGAGCATAGGCTTGCTTGACCTGATCGAAGGTGACGACGCGAAAGCCGGGGTCCTCGGCGTCCGGCGAGTTTGAAAGCGAGACGGTGAGTGGCCCGATGGAGCCGGCGACGAAGCGCGGGCGGCCTGTGGCGTTGGCAATGCGGTCGGCCCATTCGCGGCACTGGCGCGCGGACTGTTCGTTGATCTCCCAGGCCAGGTCGTTGAGGAACTTGTCTTCGATGATGCGCTGGTAGAAGGCGGGGTCTTTGCGGCCGCCGTGCTCGCGGGGATCATCGACGAAGAATTCACTTTGCGCGATGGAGGTTGCGCCGAAGGTGTTGGTCTCAAGGATGTCCGCGCCGGCTTCGAGGAAGCGGCGATGGATGTCGCAGATCATGGCCGGCTGAGTGAGTGAGAAGAGGTCGCCGTTGTTCAGCAGGTCCTTCGGCGCGTTCTTGAAGCGCTCGCCACGCATGTCGGCTTCCTTCATCCCGTAGGTCCGGATGGTGGTGCCCATGGCGCCGTCGATGATGGCGATGCGGGACTCGAGGATGGTTTCAAGAGGATGCCGGCGTGCGGATGTCATTGGGTCCTTGGGTGCTGGTAATTTGGGGCTAACCTCTTTCATTCTAAAGAACCGTGGAAGTGGATGGACAGGGTAAGCCGCTGGATGGGGCCACACGCGATTTCAGTTGCGAAAAGCGGCCTGTGACCCGGTGTCGCAGGGCATTGACGGGAGGAGTCTCGCATGATCTGATGGGTGCGGCCAAGGGCTGCCAGACCAATTGTTGCGAAAGGAATACGATCATGCGGTTGGGTCCATCTATGTTGTCTTTTGTTTTGCTTTCGGGGTCAGTGCTCTGTGCGTGTGGAAGCGGCGGTACTACCGCGTCCGGCACCAACAATCCTCCACCGCCTACGCAGACGGCGACGGCGACGCCGACGATCACGACGGCCAGCGCGCAGGGTGGGGCCTCGATTGTGACGATCGCGGATACGACGTCGGGCGCAACCATCTACTACACGCTCGATGGGAGCACGCCGACGACCTCGTCGCAGGTTTATCAGACTCCGTTCCTTGTCTCGAGCTCGATGACGGTGAACGCCCTGGCGGCCTCGAGCGGGAATGCGAACAGCAGCGTGGCTTCGCAGAATGTGTCGGCGAGCGTGGCTTCAGGAACGCTGGTATGGAGCGACGAGTTCAACGAAGCAAGCGGGGGAAGCGCCAGCGTTGCGCCGGATGCGAAGACGTGGGCCTACGACACGGGATTCCAGTGCTGCGGGAACAACGAGCAGGAGACGTACTGCGCGCCTACATCGAATACCTCGCCGTGTTCGACATCCAACCCGAATGCCTTCGTCGGGACCGATGGCTATCTGCACGTGGTGGCCATGAATCCGAGTGGGACTACTTATACGTCCGCACGTTTGAAGACGCAGGGACTGTTCAGCTTTATGTACGGGCGCATCGAGGCGAAGATGAAGCTGCCGGAGAGTCAGGGCATGTGGCCGGCATTCTGGCTGCTGGGGAACAACATTACGAAGGTGAGCTGGCCGGCGTGCGGCGAACTGGACGTGATGGAGCACATCGACGGCAGTGCACCGCCGGCTTCGGCAGGCGGCCCGTCGCTGGGCTACGACTGGATTGCGGGGTCTGTCCACGGCGGGACCAGCGGCAGTGCGGAGCTGAATGGGTCGCAGACCTACCATCCGACCGGATTCTCAGCGGCTGACTGGCACGTGTACGGCATGATCTGGAAGAAGGGCGAGATCGATTACTACGTGGACAGCCCGACGAACATCTACGCCACGTTTAAATCGACCGATGCAACGTGGGCGAACAACATGTGGCCGTTCGATGCGGGCCCGCAGTTCGTAATCCTGAACCTGGCGGTGGGCGGAACCTGGCCCGGCCCTGTGGATTCGACGACGGTGTTCCCGTCGACGATGCTGGTGGATTACGTGCATATCTACGCAAACTAGATTCAACGGTGCTTTCACAATCGCCCGGTGCAGCAGATGCGCCGGGCGATTTTTCTTGCTCGCCAACTTCTGGGACGATTGAAAGTTTCAATTTCGACCGCGTGGTACTATCGCATCACTGTTTCGGAGACATATTGCGATGGTTCGGGTCCGGTTTCTGCTCGGCTGTTTCTTGTTTGCTGGATGTTGCTCATTAGCAGGCGCGCAAAGTGCGCAGGTCAAGTCGCCAAACGGGGCGCTGGAGATCACGGTTGCGAGTGCATCCGGGGGCTCCGGCGGCCTTGACTACTCCGTGGAAGTCGGTGGCAGGCGACTGATTGATGCATCGGGGATGGGGCTAAAGATCGCAGGCCAGGCGCCGCTCGGTCCCGGTATGAAGCAGGTGCATGTCGAGACGGGGCAGGTGGATTCGACCTATACGATTCCCGTCGGCAAGACCAGTTCGGTGCGCGATCACTATAACTGGGCGCGCGCGGAGTTTGCGGACGCGAGCGGGCGCAAGCTGTCTATTGAGATGCGAGCCTACGATGACGGCATCGCATTCCGCTACGATGTGCCGGACCAGCCCGCGCTGCATCAGGTGCGAATTCAGCACGAGTTGACCGAGTTCAAATTTGCGAAGGACGCCACGCTTTATCCACTGTTGCTCGATGGGTTTCAATCGCCGTATGAGGATGAGTACCAGCAGCGGCAGGTGAACGGCATCCACAAGGACTGGCTGATCGGGTTGCCATTGCTGGCACAGGTGCCGGGCGTGGGCTGGGTGGGCATCACCGAAGCGGATATCGATGGGTATGCCGGCATGTATCTGCGCAAGGCGGATGCTCCATTCGCATTGCGCGCCGAGCTTTCGCCGCGGATCGACGATCCCTCGTACGCCGTGGCGACGGCCACGCCGTTCCACAGCCCCTGGCGGGTGCTGATGATCGGCGCCGAGCCGGGACGCCTGATTGAATCGAACATCATTCTCAATCTGAACCCGCCGTGCAAGATTGCGGATACTTCGTGGATTCGCGCGGGCAAGTCGGCGTGGGACTGGTGGTCCGGCGACTACGCGGAAGGCGTGGACTTCAAGCCCGGGATGAACACGGCGACGATGAAGCACTATATCGACTTCGCATCGCAGTCGGGATTTCGTTACATGCTGATCGACGCGGGCTGGGCGCTCGCGAATCGCAGGTCGCCGGACGACTATGCGGCTGTTGCCGACATCACAAAGGTCGATCCGAATGTGAACATGCCGGAGCTGCTGCGCTATGCCAAAGAGAAGCATGTGAAGATCTGGCTGTGGTCGCACTGGACGTCGGTGGACAAGTACATGGACCAGGCGTTTCCGCTCTTTGAGAAGTGGGGCGTGGCGGGTGTGAAGATCGACTTTATGCAGCGCGACGACCAGCAGATGGTGGCCTGGTATCGGCACGTGGTGGAGACGGCCGCGAAGTATCACCTGATGATTGACTTTCACGGCGCTTACAAGCCGGATGGATTGCGCAGGACCTATCCGAACCTGATTACGCGCGAAGGCGTGATGGGCAAGGAGTATTTGAAGTGGAGCGCGCGCACCTCGCCGCTGCACAACACTACGTTGCCATTTACGCGCATGCTCGCCGGGCCGCTCGATTACACGCCGGGGGCATTCGGCAATGTGACGCGCGCGCAGTTTGTTCCGCGGATGGTGCAGCCGATGGACCTGGGCACGCGGGCGCACGAACTGGCGTTGTATGTGGTCCTCGAAAGCCCACTGCAGATGGTGTCGGATTACCCCGAGCGGTACAAGGGGCAGCACGATTTCGAGTTCATCAAGCAGGTGCCGGCCACGTGGGACGAGGTGCGTGTGCTAAACGGGCTGCCGATGGAGAACATCACAATCGCGCGGCGCAGCGGCAACGACTGGTATGTTGGTTCGATTACCAACTGGGATGCGCGCACGGTGCAGGTTCCGCTGAACTTTCTGGGCGGCGGCAAGTATACGGCGGAGATCTATGCCGATGCAGCGGATGCGGGAACGAACGCCACGCACACCACATTTACAAAACAGCCGGTGGACAAGAACACGGTGTTGAGGGTGCGCATGGTCAGCGGCGGCGGCAACGCTGTGTGGATTCATCCGGCGCAGTGAGTAGCGGCGCAAGAGCTTCGAGGAGCTTTTGCGCCGTGCTCCATTCATTGGCCAAGCCCAGGCTGGTTATGCGACTGTTACGCGCAGGCCGCTGGCGTGGGGCAGCTTGACGGTGTGCTTGCCAGCCTTCAGGTGTTCCGTCTGCGCCTCGCGGGTGATGTGGGCCTCGCGGCTGTCGATGGCCGGCGCATGGAGTGTTTCGATCTCCACTGAGCCGTGCTTGACGGGGAAGTGCAGCGTGATCTCGGCGTCTTTTTCGAGATCCTTGTTGAGCAGGATCACCGAGGTTGCGCCGTTGGATAGCCTGGCCGCGTAGGCGGTGACGTTGGCGCCGGCGGAGGAAAGCTGCTCGGCGAGGTTGCTGAGAATCAGCCTGGCGCCCGCGAACGAGCCTGCAAATTTCAGGCCGCATCCCACCGGCTCGGTCTCGTACTTGTCGCCGAAGGTTGCGATCGGCGTGTAGAACGGGTGCGGATGGCTGGCGATCTGCTCCGGTGTCGCGCCCTGCTCTTTGAGCATGACATCGCCGGGCAAAAATCCGCCGACGGAGTTGGCCACCGATTTGCCGGTGCCGCCGTGGAGGTTGATGCCGGAGTAGTTGTTGCTGGCCAGCAGCAGCGAGTAATCGGCCGCCCACAGCGCGGCGGCGAAGACGTCCGACACGCCGGGCTTTCCGCCGCGATAGCAGGTGTTGCCTTCGGTCATGCGCAGGCGCACGCCCATCTTCTTCGCCGCGGCGTTGGCGATGTCGGCGTTCTTCTGCACCTTCGCCATGGTCTCCGGCTTCATGAGGTTGGGAATGTTCACGTTGGGATTGGTGGCGGGACCGCCAAAGTAGTAGTGATGCGTCAGGCGCGTTACGTGGGGAGGATTCTCAACGGAACCCCACTGGTTGGCAATCTCGGTGAGCCACGAGATATTGCCGGCGACATCGGGCATGCCGAACTTCGCATCCGGCACCTTGGCCATAATCGCGTGGGCGAGCGTGAGCCACTCCTTGAGGTAGGTGTCCGCGTTCCACGTCTTCGGATCGCGCAGGTGGTGGCCGAAGAGATCGACTTCATTGCCGATCTGGAAGTATTGCAGACGGGAGCCGAGTGTCTTGTGGACGTATTCGGCTTCTTCCGCGGCGCGCGCGGGCGTGTTGGTGCCCATGCCGATGCCGTAGAGGCAGGTCCAGCCGGTCTTCTCAAGGAACGCAGCGAGATTGCGCACGGCCTGGCCGGTCACAGAGTAGTACTTGGCCTTCGGCTCGCCCGTTACTTCGCGTGTGTGGGGATGCTCGGGCTCGGGCGACTCCGGCGTGGGCTGGAACCAGCCGAACTCGCTGGTGTTGCCGCCGAGGCGCAGCACGCCATTCTTTGAGAGCGCGCGGAACTGCGCGATGAGGCCGGTGTTGGAGGGCGAGAAGAACGTGGGGTCGTTGAGTTGCTGTACTTCGTAGGAGAGGCCGACGAAGTCCTCTGGAACATGCGGCCCGTTTGCCTCACCGGCGATCTTCAGTGTGATCTGGGTGGCTTTGGTTTGCGCCGGCAAACGCGTGGCCGCGAGCGCGAGAGCGGAATTGGCAAGGAAGGTACGGCGACTGAGATTTTTCATCGAAAAGAACTTTACACCCTGAGGCTCGCGTTGCGGTGCGAGGCCGTTGCGATTTGTCTCAGTGAAAGAAACTCAGCAGCGAGTTATCGAGGAAGGGAGTCGGGGTGAAGGTCAGGATCAGGATCGCCAGCCCGATGGCTGCCAGGAACACGCGTCCCCTGGTGAGCGGCGGAGCGACATCCACGCGCGGGTGGCGCATGACGGGCAGCAGCAGGATGACGCCCCACAACAGCCAACCCATCCACCAAACGACGCCGGCGGCGATGAGGAGGATGGGCAGTGCGCGCGTGACGATGCGGTGTAGCCGCGGTGACACGGCATAGAGGATGTGGCCGCCATCGAGTTGCCCGCCGGGAACCAGATTGAGCGATGTGATGAAGAGGCCGATCCACCCGGCGATGAGAACCGGGTGCACCACGAGGTGATTGAACGCGGGCAACGCCGGATTCCAGTGCTTCAGCACGGCATGCGCAAGCTGGATGGTGAGGGGCTCGCTGCCGAACTGCACCAGCGCGGAGTGAGCGGTGGCAGGGGCCGGATAGCTGAGCGCATAACCAACGAATGTGGCGATCAGTGACGCAATGAATCCGGCAAGCGGACCGTAGAGGCCTACGTCCATGAGGGCGTTGCGACTGGGAATGCGCGAACGGATCTGGATGACGGCGCCGAGGGTTCCGCTGAGCGTGGGGGCGGGAAGCACCCAGGGAAGCGTAGCGTCGATGCCGTGGTGCCTGCAGGCGATGTAATGCGCGAACTCGTGGACGAGAAGAATGAAGAGCAGCGTCGCCGAGAAGGCGAACCCAGAGGCATAAAGCGAGGGATGATGCAGAAGCCACGGCCACGGCCAGAGATCGCTGTCCTGCGTGACAGGCGGCAGCGCGTGCAGATAGTTGTGCATGAACCGCGCGCCGTTGGCTGTGGTGGTAATGATGCTGCCCACAAATAAAAGCAGGGGCAAGCCGAAGCGGAGGAACCGGCGGGGACGGCGCGGGTCGACCGGTGCGAGGCAGGTTTCGGGACCGGGCACATCCAGGTCCAGCGCCGCGCGAGCGAACGAAACACCAAGCCCTTCGCGAGAGTCGTTGTGACGCGAAGGGCGGAGATTCTGGTCGGGTGCGTTGTTCCTCACTCAGCCTTGGCGGCCGGTTGACCGCCATTGGAATCCAGCGCGTGCAGGTCCTTGCCGGGCTTGAAGCGTACCGCTTTGCCGGGAGTGATGCTCACTTCGGTGCCGGTGCGGGGATTGCGGCCGATGCCTGTCTTGCGTGCGCGCACGCTGAAGACGCCGAAGCCGCGCAATTCAATGCGCTCTCCGGCCGCCAGGGCCTGCTTGAGTCCCTCAAACACGGTGTCCACCGCTGCTTCAGCCTTGGTGCGCGGCAGCCCCGTGCGTTCAATCACGTGATGTACGATGTCCTGCTTGATCAACGGTCACACCTCGCTGCTTGGGAATTTTTGAACCGCGTCAAACGCCTTACCGTATGATGCTACAGGATTTAGCGGATTTCGCAAACTATAGGTTTTGGGGTGGCGCGGCTTTTCCCGTCCGAGCAGAGGCTGTGTGGCCGCCGTTTCGGCACCCGGTCGGTGATGCGCCGGACCCGGGCGACGATGGCGTTGTCATTTCTCGATGGCCTCCCGTAAGATGGTGCTTTCCCAGCCTGGCCACAGGCATTTGTTGCGCCGGATGCGCCCACAGCATCCGCATACAGGAGAGGCATGTCGATCAAGAGCGATCGCTGGATCAGGGAGCAGGCGCTGAAGCACAAGATGATTGAGCCGTTCAGCGAGAAGCAGGTGCGCGAGGGCGTGGTGTCCTACGGAGTTTCATCCTACGGATACGATCTTCGGGTATCGGACGAGTTCAAGATCTTCACCAACGTGAACAGCGCCATCATCGATCCCAAGGCGTTCGACGAGCGGTCGTTCGTCTCGGTGCAGGCGGATTCGGTGATCGTGCCGCCGAACTCGTTTGCGCTGGCGCGGTCGATTGAGTACTTCAGGATTCCGCGCGACGTGCTGACGATCTGCGTGGGCAAGTCCACCTACGCGCGGTGCGGCATTATTGTGAACGTGACGCCCTTCGAGCCGGAGTGGGAGGGGTTTGTGACGCTGGAGATTTCAAACACGACGCCGCTGCCAGCGAAGGTGTACGCGAACGAGGGGCTGTGCCAGATCTTGTTTTTCCAATCGGACGAAACCTGCGAAACCAGCTACGCCGATCGCAAGGGGAAATATCAGAAGCAGCAGGGAATCGTTCTGCCGAAGTTGTGACTCAGAGTGACAGAGTGGCAAAGTGACAGAGTTGCCGAGTGACAAAGTCGCAGCAGCAACGACAGGGAGAGCAGCAATTCGAGTCTCCTGGCCAATGACCACTGATTACTGACCACTGTTTTACTTTCCTCAGTTCCATGCATTGAGCCGGCGGTGCTGTAAGCAGTGACCGGCAGCTTGTGGGAGGGCGTGTGTCGACGCAGCCCAATTCGGAGCCCATCCGCATCGGCGTTCTGGCCGGAGAGCCGGTGCGTCTTGAAGGACTGCGCCTGATCTTCGCGGAGGAGCCGCAGGCGGGCTTGCCTATGCTGGTTCCGGTTATGGGCGTCATCGAAGATCTGCTGGCGGATCGGCAGCTCGAATACCTTGTGGTGGATCTGAACTCGAGCGCGGATGGGCTGCAGATGCTGGAGACGGTGCGGCGAGCGCGGCCCGGCATGCGTCAGATTGTGATTGGCCCTCCCGGGGACGATGAGCTGGTTATACAGTCCATTGTGGCCGGCGCGCGCGCTTACCTGGATTCGCATGCCGCTCCGCAAACGGTGCGCCAAGCCATCGACATTGTGGTCAGCGGGTCGATTTGGGCGCCGCGCCGGCTGCTCTCCACGCTGATCGACCGATTGCTTGACGTGCCGGGCAGGAGTGCAGGGCCGGGGAAGCAGCCGAAGCTGACCCAGCGCGAGATTCAGATTCTTGAGCGGATCAAGGTGGCCAAGACTAACACGGAGATCGCCGCCGAGCTTGGTATTGAAAAGCGCACGGTCAAGGCGCACGTGGGGCGGCTGATCAAAAAGATGGGTGTGGAGAACCGGATTGCGCTCTCCATCCAGGCTGCGCGCCGGGAGATCGATGTGAACGGCCAAACCGGGGTGCCTCGCTAAGGTACCTTTGGGTCGCCCAACAGGTTACTAAGGGACAGTGTCCCCCCGTACTCTTGTACCTTTTTTCCTCTTCCAGGAAACTTGCTTCAGAAACAACGCAGATCTGGGGAAAGGAGTTCCCTGGCGACGTGCGGAAGCATGGCCCAGTGAACTCCTCTTTTTTCTTTTGGATGGCGTTGTGACCCTTTGCCGTTTGAGGCACCCCCCTGAGAAGGCCAGCTTTGCACCGTTCGCGGTATTACACGCGAAGGTACCGGCGCGTCCTGCTGTATCGCCGGCTGCGATAGGCTGGCTTTGACGGTACCCGCGGCCCACACTTCCCGGGCTGAACCACGTCTTATTGAACATCTGCCATGCCGCGGAACCGGAAAGGACCTTATCTATGAGGAAAATGATTTGTATGGCCGTGCTGCTCGCGTGTGGTGCGACGGCATTTGCGGCCTCTTCGCGCCAGGACCTGCAGGAGCGCATCGACTCGGCAAGGGCCGTGCTCGACGAGGTCATGTCCGCACAGGACAGCACCATCCCGTCCAACATCCTGGAGCACGCCACCTGCGTGGGCGTTGTTCCGGGGCTGAAGAAGGGCGCATTCTTTGTGGGTGCGCAATACGGGCAAGGCGTGGTAACGTGCCGCACCGGACATGGATGGAGCGCGCCGGTCTTCATCCGCATGGCGGGTGGATCGTTTGGCTTCCAGTGGGGCGGCCAGTCCACTGACCTGGTGCTGGTTGCGGTGAACTCACACGGCTTTCAGGACCTGCTCAAGAGCAAGTTCAAGATCGGCGCGGATGCTGCGGCCGCAGCGGGCCCGGTGGGGCGCAACGGCCAGGCGGCCACGGACTGGAAGATGAATGCCGAACTGCTGACGTACTCGCGCAGCAAGGGCATCTTTGCCGGGATCGATCTGGACGGTACCGTGGTCAGCCAGAACACGGACGACACCGATACATACTTTGGGCACAGCTACACCTTTGAGCACATTCTCAAGGGCAATGTGGCGGTGCCGGTGGGCGCGGTGCCGTTTGTCCGCGACGTGGCGCACCACTTTATCGAAGCCAAGAAGAAGGACTGATCTGGTTCGCCAGCAGGGGAGCGCGGCGACTTGGATTCGCCGCGCAGTCCCTGAATCCATCCGGCATGTTCTGTAGCCATCTTTCCCAATTACACTTGTCCTTTGCCCTTTGACGATGCGGGAGAGGATTGAATACTGGCTGGTGCTGGCCATTGCCCGCACCCTGGGCCGCCTGCCGCGCGGTTTCGCGCGCCTGCTGGTGCGGGTTCTGACTGCCGGCGCCTATTTCGGGCTGGGGCGGCTGCGGCGTGTGGGCGAGCGCAACCTGGAACTGGCTCTCCCTGCAAGCTCGTCCGATGCCAGGAAGAGAATCCTGCGCGGGGTCTTCCGCAACCTGGGCTGGCAACTGGTCGAGTTCTGCCGCATGCGGCGCTATACGGCGGAGAATACGCGGGCCTGGCTCCGCACGGAGGGTCTGGAGCACTATCTGCAGGCGCAGGCGCGCGGCAAGGGCGTCCTGGTGCTGACCGGCCACCTCGGCGCATGGGAGCTGTCCAGCTTCTACCACTCTCTGATGGGTCACCCGATGGGCATGGTCATCCGCCGGCTGGACAATCGCTTGCTCGACGAGTACGTGAACGGCATTCGCTGCCTGCATGGGAACACGGTTCTGCACAAGGACGACTTTGCCCGCGGCCTGCTGAAGGCGATGCATGCCGGGGAGACGGTCGGCATCCTGATGGACACGAACATGACGCCGCCGCAGGGCGTGTTCGTGAAGTTCTTTGGGATCGAGGCGTGCACGGCGTCGGGGTTGGCGCGTGTTGCGCTTAAAACCGGCGCGGCAGTTGTGCCGGGCTTTTGCCTGTGGGAACCCCGGGAGCGCCAGTACGTGTTGCGCTTCGGCCCGGAGCTGCACTTTGAGAAGAGCGGCGATGCGGAGCGCGATATTCTGGCGGCGACGCAGCAATGCAACGACGTGCTGGAGAGCTGGATCCGGCGCTATCCGGACCAGTGGCTCTGGATTCACCGGCGCTGGAAGACACGGCCGGCCGGAGAGCCGCCGCTCTACTGAAGGAGACGCATGCAACTCGGCGAACTTATCGAACGCCTGGGCGGAGCGCTCGCGCAGGGCAATCCCGATCATCGGCTGCGGGGGGTGAACTCGGCGGAGCAGGCGACTCCTTCAGAGATTGTTTTTGCGGAGGATGCCGCTTCTGCCGGCGAGGCTTTGGCGAGCAAGGCAGGGGTTGTGGTGCTGCGCGCCGGGCTGGGGGTTGCGTATCCCGCTGGCCGGTGCGTTGTGGAGACGTCGCAGCCGCGCCTGTGGTTTGCGCGCGCGGCCAAGCTGCTGCGGCCGGCGCTGCCGCATACCGGGGTGCACCCGAGCGCCGTGGTTGGCGAGAAGGTGAAGCTCGGCGACAAGGTGAGCATTGGGCCGGGAGCGGTGATCGAAGAGGGCGCCAGCATCGGTTCTCGCACGCGGATTGAAGCGGGGGCCATTATCGGGCCGGGGGTGCGTATCGGCGAGTACTGCCGGATTTATCCGCGCGTGGTGATTTACGCCGGCGCCACGCTGGGCAACTGGGTGGTGGTGCACGCGGGCGCGGTGCTGGGCGCGGACGGATTCGGATACGTGCGCAACCCGGCGAACGGTGCGTATACGCCGTTTCCGCAACAGGGCACGCTGGCGATCGAGGACGACGTGGAGATTGGGGCCAACAGCACGATCGATCGCGGCGCGCTGGCGGAGACGCGCATCCGGCGCGGAGTGAAGATCGACAACCTGGTGCACATCGGGCACAACTGCGACATCGGCGAGGACGTGATTCTGGTGGCGCTGACGGGCATCTCGGGATCGAGTTCCGTGGGCAAAGGCGCGGTGATTGCGGGACAAGTGGGCATTGGCGATCACGCGCATGTGGGGCCGGGCGTGATTCTGGGCGGACAGGCCGGCGTGCTGAGCGGGAAGACACTGACGAATGAGGGGCTGAAGCCCGGCACGGTGCTGTGGGGGACGCCGGCGCGGCCGCTGAAGCAGGTGCTACGCGAGCAGGCGGTGCTGGCGCGGCTGGCGCGGCGGGGGAAGCCGAAGCAGGACGAGTAGCGGAAGTCCGGCTAGGGAACAGGGAGCAGGGAACAATAGATCAGAGGGCGGCGGAAAAAGTGGATCGCTCGCCGACCAATGGGAGCATGGTGGGCCAAATCACCATGAGTGAGGATTGCCGACCACACGCCCGGAACTCACGGATGCAGCCGTATTACCATGGCTTTGAACAACCTATGGCAAAACGGCTCTTCCTGTTCGCGATCTACTTTGTCGCCTCATTCGGTATCTTGAATTTTGCGTTCCCCATCACGCACTATGTCAAGAACCAACCCGGTCTTTCACGGTCCTACATCGTCTCAAGCTTCCTGTTGCTCACACTGACAAACACCGTTCTTGCGGCTGCCGCATTTCCGTTCTCAGTGCGCGGCAATACAGCGCGGTGGGCGCGGGTCGGAAGAACGACGGGATTGTACTTTGCCTTGATAACAACGTTCGCCATTGCTTGTAGCGGGCGAGGATTCGGCCTCTCGCTAGGCGATCTGCCATTCTTTGGACGGCTGGGCATCTTCTTTATGGAATGGGAATGGCTACGGTTCATTTTTGAATCCGCGGTACCTTTCGCCGCTTGCGCAGGAGTTCTGTACTACGTGGCGACAAGGCCGGTCGCGCTGCGACACTCTGCTCAATGAACGGATGACCGCCAATGGTGACCTTTGCGGTGACTGCTCCAAAGGGTCGTAGCAAAGGCTGAAGCCGCGATTGCACCGAACTGCGTCGCGCGTGGACATCGGCCAACAGGAAGCATGTCGAGCCACTCGCAGAAACTCTGTCGTCCAATGAGCTTTGATAGAATCCGACAGGCCCTGAGCTCGACCAAAGTCAAACACGTGCGTGCAAACCCCCTACTGGAGTTGGCCGCCGCCCCCGGGCCTCGTCAGCTTTCCTGAGGAGCCTTTAGGTGAGTCCAGCGACGAAGAATTCTCCTGGTTCGACGAAACCAGCAGCCGTTTCCAGCACGAATCGGGATGAAACTCCTTTCGAGGCGCTGGCCGGCATCTGCTCAGTTCTGGTTGTGGGCATGTTCATTCTGTACTTCTTAGCCCAGAACTACGTCATTCCGTCCGGTTCGATGAAGAACACGCTGCTCATCGGCGATCACCTGGTTGTCGACCGGCTCACGCTGGCGCCATCCGCTTCCTGGATGCCGCTAGTGAGGTATCGCGAGCCGAGGCGCGGCGACATAGTCGTGTTTTTCAAGCCCGTTTATCAGCCCGGCATTGATACGCCGGGCCCCGATGGAACTCCGCACTACACTCGTCTGGTGAAGAGATTGATCGGTGTACCAGGCGATCATATTCATCTGCGCGACGGCGTTGTTTACGTGAACGGAGTGGCGCAGCCACAGCCAAAGGACAGCATTCAAAATGGTGGACCCTCCCTCGATCAGGTCTTCCTCGATGAGTTTCCCGCCATTCCGCCAGCCCAGGCTCCGAGCGGGTCGGCAGCGGAGAGCTGGGTGCTGGAAGAACCAGAGCACGTAGTCAACGGCGACCTGGTGGTGCCGGCAGGCATGTACTTCATGATGGGCGACAACCGCCACAACAGCCTCGACTCGCGCTACTGGGGCTTTGTGCCGCGCGCCAACATCATTGGCCGGCCACTGTTCAACTACTGGTCGTTCAAAGCCACAGAGGCACAATACGAACAAACAGGAATCGGTCACAAGCTCACGTGGTTCGCCCACGTCCTGGTGGATTTCTTCCCGGACACGCGCTGGAGGCGTACTTTCCACGTTGTCCATTGACCATGGTGAACCGGGCGGCGTCAGTGTGGGCACCCGCATAGTTAACCGGCGATGCGGAGACAACGAGCATCGGCAGTTGGCGTCTTTCTGACCATCTTTTGTCCGAACCCGCAATGCCCGCATGGTTTGCGCCGCAGACGCGCGCGAGCGAGAATGAGAAAGAGACATCGTGCGCTTCGGACTGCCTTCCCAATTCGCTGCCTGCCTTCTGCTCGCTGTCACGACAGCCGTTGCCGCTCAGAATCAGCAACGGCAGACGGCCATCGCACTCGAACAGCAGGGCCGCAACGCGGAAGCCGAGGCGGCGTGGCGCGCCTACGCTGCCCAGCGCCCCTCCGATCCCGAACCGCTGGCGCACATCGGACTGCTGGAGGCGCGGCAAGATCGATACGCCGAAGCCATTCGCTCCTATCGTAAGGCGCTGCAACTGGCGCCGGCCATGCCCGGCCTGCGCCTGAACCTCGGGCTCGCCTACTTCAAAAGCGGACAATACCGCGAGGTCATCGAGACGTTTGCGCCACTGATTCGCAGCGAACCGAACGACGAACGCCTGAATCTGCTTATTGGCATGTCGCATTACGGCCTGGGGCAGTATGCCGCAGCCAATCCCTATCTGAAGAAGGCCGCCGCGGACGACAGCACGAATCTCACGCTGCAGCTAACTCTGGCGCATAGCTGTCTCTATTCGAATCAGTACCCCTGCGTGCTCGATGCGTTTCATCGCATTGTGGCCCTCAACGCCCAATCCGCCGAGGCCTACATGCTGATGGGCGAGGCCCTCGACGAGATGCACGAGACCGTGGAGGCCACAAAACAATTCCGCGCGGCCGCGGCGGCGAATCCGAAAGAGCCAAACGTGCATTTCGGCCTCGGGTATCTGCTGTGGAAGCAGGCACAGTACCCTGAAGCTGCCAAGGAGTTTCAAGCCGAGCTCGCCAACGTCCCCGATCATCTTCAGGCCATGCGCTACCTCGCGAACTCCTATATTGAGATGGGCAAGTACAGCGAAGCGGAGCCGCTGCTGAAGAAGGCCGTCGCAATGGACGGCAGCAACGAGATGGCCCATCGCGATCTCGGGATTCTGTATGCGCAGACCGGTAAAAACGATCAGGCTCTGCACGAACTGCAGATTGCCGAGCGCCTCGAGCCCAAGGATCCGACGGTGCATTGGCGGCTGGGGCGGCTCTATCGCTCCATGGGCAAAACCGCTGAGGCCAAGGCGGAGATGGCGCAAACCATGCTGCTGAACAAGAAAGCCGATGAAGGCATGGTAAAGGCGATGCAGAAGGCCCCGCCCGCCAAGGCGCCAAGCCCGCAATAGCCGCAGGACGACACAGACCCACCCACGTATTCATCCCCACAAAAAAGCGGCCGGAGCCCAAAGGCTCCGGCCAAGCGTTTCTCGGAGACGACCGTTAGAAGTAGAGCTTTCCGCTGAACTGCATGATGCGCGGCTCGTGGGTGCTCAGAACCTGGCCGAACGTACTGTCGCCAAGGAAGGGATCAACGTATCCAAAGTTGGTGTGATTGAACACGTTGAAGGCTTCAGCTCGCATCTGCAGGTTCGCGCGCTCGCCGATGTGGAAGTTCTTCATCAGGCCCAGGTCGATGCGCTCCTGGCCCGGCCCAAGCAGATTGCCCGAGCGGCTGTTGCCGAAGTGGCCTTGCGCAGTTTGATAGGGCGCGGTGTTAAACCATTGTCCCAACTTCTTGGGCATGTTGATGGAAGCGGTTTGATCAGGCCGCGCAAGGATGTCGTAGTTGGGCCCGTCGATTCCAAGACCACCCGGATAGGTCCCCGCAGCGCAGCCGTTGGGCTGCGTGTTATCGGTGACGCATCCGAATGGATCAGGATACTGATACGCGTTGAATGAGGTTCCGTCGGTAAACGTGGTAATTCCGGAGAGTTCCCACCCGCCCAGCAGATGTCCAACCAGCCCCTGCTGCGCCGACAACCATGGCGCCGTGTACACGAAGTTCCCCATCAGCATTTGCGGCTCGTTGAGGGTGGACGGCCCGTAGTCCATCATCGGGTCGTAGGTATAGGTGCTCGATCCACCACGATCGCCGGACATATCGGTCATGTTCTTCGACCAGGTGTAGGCGAGGCCGACGGTGAGATCGCGGCTCCTGTGATTCAAGGTGGCCTGGAGTGAGTTGTAGTTGCCGGTGAAGATCGGCAACCGATCGTGGAAGTACGAGTAGCCCAGGTAGGGGCGGATCTGGTTGACCTGCGCGCTGGGGTTGTTCACACGCGTCGAGAGCGTAGGCATGTTGAAGTCATACTCGCCCAGCATGTGCCGCTGCTGCGAACCCACATAGGCGATCTCGAAGACTGTGGTCGGCAGAATCTGCTGCTGGATCGAGAGGTTGTAATCCGCGTACGAGGGCACCTTGAAGTCAGGGTTCCCGGTGGTGGTCAAACCGTTGGGACCAAGATTCGGCGGAGCCGCAGCACCAGCACCCATCGGGTTGTCGAACCGGGTGTTGTAGATGGTGGTTGTCTGCACCAGCGGCGGATCGGCGAACGCGTTCTGCTCCCAGATTCCGTTGAGCGTGCGGTCAAAGAAGACGCCAAAGCCGCCACGCACCACCATCTTGCCGTTGATGAAGGGCGTGTAGGCGAAGCCCAGGCGAGGTCCAAAGTTCAGATTGGAGTTGGGGTTCACGAGTGCGCCATAGGGCGAACAGGTGACCTGCGCGGAGATGGCCTGCGCAGCCGCGCATGCTCCGCCCTGCGGGAAGATCAGGCCGTTGGCGTAGATGGCAGGGGTGTAAGCCTGGCCGGCCACAAAGTTGCCGCTCGAGTCAATCATCGGCGCGGCGGTGGCTTTATACACGAACGGATCGAAGTTCACGAGCGTGTTTTTCGCATCGGAGGGCGCGGGGAATCGTGACCAGCGTAGCCCAAAGGAGAGATTCAGCTTGCGAGTGGCTCTCCAGTCATCCTGTGCGAAAGCTTCGATGTTCACGTAGCGCAGATCCGGCACGATGTCGCGGCTGGCCTGGGTATATTGCGTGGCATTGCCCAGGAGGAAGTCGCCCCAGGTGGCGAAGTTGAACGTCGGGTTGCCTTCGGACGCATCTTCGGTCTTGAGCATCTGCTGCACCGTGATGCCTGCGCGCAGAGTGTGATTGCCCTCCGTGGCCGAGAAGTTGTCGAAAAGGTTGCGATCCAGGTTGCGCTCAAAATACGGTGCGCTGCCCTGCGAAACCACCGTCACCGAGCCATCGTTGATGTACGCGCTGGGGATCCGGTTATAGGGATCCTGATACGCGGTCTTGTTGGTCAGCGAGCCAAGCAGGCTTGGTGAGTTTGCCTGGCCGGAAAGTACTCCGGCAATGGTCCCCTGCGAATACGCGAACTCAACCTCATTGACCATCTTCGGTGAAATCGTCCAGGTCAGGTTGCCGACAACGTTCTTGCCGGGCGCATTGATATTGACATTCACCACGCCCGGATAGTTGGAGCCGCCCCACAGGCCGGTGGGCAGATTCTCCGGAACGTCATCTTCCATGCCGCGGGCGAAGAAGTGCAGCTTGTCGTTGAAGTAGTGATCCACACGGACCAGGTCCTGGCGGAAGTTGTTCAGAGCCGAAAATGAGGCGAAGTTCGTTCCCTGGTTCACACCGTTGGTCGGGTTCACCGCACTGGAATTTGCCTGGAACTTGCTCACAATCTGGCTAAGGTACACCTGGGCGTTCTGGCTGTAGCAGGCTGAGTTGGCGGTTGCATACCCTGCGGCATTCGAGCCCGTGGTTACCGGCGTGTAGGCGCTTACGCAGTTGGCTCCCACCGCGGCCACAGTCGCTGCATACTCGGTGGGCGTGGTGGCGAAGGTGCCGTTCAGCTCCTGTGGAGTAGCCGCCGCCACATTGTTGGTTGCGGGGCTGGTGATCTTGCGCCACTCCTCCGACCAGAAGAAGAACGTCTTTTTCCGGCTGGTGTTGTAGAGGTGCGGAATCATCAGCGGTCCGCCAATCGTGAATCCAAAGTTGTTGTAGTGATCGGGATTCCGGGGCAGCCCGTTCAGATTATTGAAGTAATAATTCGCGTTGGTGTTCTCGGTGCGCACAAACTCATACGCCGTACCGTGGAACTGCTGCGTGCCCGACCGCGTTGCAACTACAATCTGCCCGCCGCCCGAGCGGCCGAAGCTGGCGTCGTAGTTGCTGCGCTCCAGCGTGAACTCCTGGATGGCGTCGACGCTGGGAATGTTGAGCAAGGTCGCGTTCGATCCGCTGTCGTTGATGTCGGCGCCGTCCACCGACCAGTTGTTGGCGGTGCCGCGCGAGCCGTTTACCGAAATATTCGAAGTGCTGCCCAGACCGAAGCCCGGTTCATCGCCCAGCAGGTTGACCACGCCTGGCTGCAGGGTGACCAGCTGCTGGAAGTTTCGATTGATCAACTCCAGGCCGCGTATCTGCTCGCCGGTGATGGTGCCGGCCTGCGATGCACTCTGCGTTTCAATCGCCACCGGATTGCTCTCGACCGTGACCGTCGTGTTGGCAGCGCCCGCCTTCAACATGGGATTGAGGCTGCGCTTCTGCGCCACATACAGGACCAGGTTCTTGTCCGTGTATGTCGCAAATCCGGCGGCTGTGATCGTGACAGTGTAGTTGCCGGCAGTCAGGTTGGTCGCCACGAAGTTTCCGCTGCTGTCTGTCGTGACTACGCGCGAAGCGCCGCCCACCGTGTTCAGCGTGATGGTTACCGTGGCGTTGGGGATCACCGCTCCGGTTTGATCGGCGACCGTCCCAGCCAGGGTGGCGGCCAGTTCCTGTGCTCGCACCGGCGCCCACCCAATGCCCACGATCAGCGCCAGCAGCACGATCAACGACCCAACATATCGCGCTCGCCCGGCACAACAAGCCTGTCGGGACAAGTCCCGGGCAGGCCGAAGAATTCTGCACCACTGGTCAGAAAGTTTGGTGAAACCCATCGCACTTCTCCTTGTTTGAACTCGAGCCTGCTTGTGCAATACCGGCAGATCGACTGCGAACGAAACACACAGCACGCGCAGAAGGGGCGGAACACAAAAAAGAATCAACGGGAGACCGGGGATATCAGCTCGAGAACGGTGACTTGCGACGCGTCTCCCCATAACCAATTCGCAGCCACTTGTGTTCTCCTGTGCTCCGCTTCTTTGGCCACCTTGGGAAAAAACGTCGTCTGAAACGGGCAGGCTGCTGTTTGTTGGAACGATAAGGACAAATGTCGGATTTGGCAAGGGGAAAATGAACGTTTGAGGACAAAATGATCACGCACGTGAACTTTATGTCATCCTTTGAACGATAAGAAATTCAAAACGGAAGCGAGCTAACTTCCGCGAAAAAGCGATTTATGGCATGAATTGGTTTTGCGACGAGAGGATGTCTGGGCCGGACGGGGCTTACGCCCGAATGATCCGCATGCCCTGCCGCTCGAGCGGGGCCAAGGCCTCAGGAGTGGCTCCGGTATCCGTCACCAGGCACTGAATCTCGCTGATGGGGCAAATAAATGCCGCACCCACTTTGCCCAGTTTGCTGGAGTCGGCGACGACGATCACCTGCTTGGATTGCTGCAGCATCTTGCGGTAGATGAGCGCTTCATCCGGTTCGAGCGATGTGGCGCCGCGTTCCTGATCGAGGCCCGTTACGCTGAGAAACACCTTGTCCATGTAGACATCGTTCAGAAAGTCCAGCGCCGCGTGCCCGGTAAGCGCAAAGGACCATGCCCACGGCATTACGCCGCCCGTCAAATACGTGCGTATTCCAGGCTGATTGCACAGCTCCATACCGATGTTCAGCGCATTTGTAATCACATTCAGATCGCGGCGATGGCGAAGTCCCCGGCCTACGAATGTGGTCGTGGTGCCGGCTGTCAGCCCGATCGTCTCGTTCGGCTTGACTAGCTCTGCCGCAGCCAATCCGATGCGCCGCTTCTCTGCCGCGCAGCGCTGCTCACGCGCCAAAAACGAGCTGTCAAAACGGAATGGCTCATACAGTAGCGGCTCCACCAGGGTGGCGCCGCCATGCGTGCGACGAATGAGCCCGCGATTCTCCAGCATGGCCAGATCGCGGCGGATGCTTGGCGCGGACGACCCCGCGACAGCGAGGATCTCTTCGATAGTCGCGGTCCCGGTCCGTAGCAGAAATTTCAGAATCTGCTCCGAGCGGGGGCTTAGGCTTTCTGACATAATTTCACCTGATTCTACACGGATTAAGACCGGTTGGCCCTCCACTGTAACCCCAATTTGGTTAAACGCTCAAGAAAAATGTACTAGCTGCGATCATTTGGGCGCATTATGATCACCAGTACCACCAAAAATCCAGAGACCTGCGCAGCAGGGCTCGGGACAGGAATGCGAGGAATTATCCTATGCCTCTTGTATGCCTTACCCGAAGGTTGACGAAACGGAGCGCAGGCGCGCGCCGGAGCCTGGGGTTCGGGTCAGCGGTGCTGGCCCTTTGTGCCGTCCCGCTTTTCAGCCAAACTGCTGCTCCGGATGCCGCGCAGACTCAAATCCGCAGCCTCCACGTCATGCCGCTTCCCAGTTCCGTGCAGATGGGAACCGGCTCTCTCACTCTCGATTCGCATTTCCGAGCCGCCTTCGCCGGCGATCACGATGCGCGCCTCGATGCCGCTCTGGATCGCTTCCTGGTTCGTCTCGATCGGCAGTGCGGCAACATTCGGCGGGCCCAGCATGATGCCGCTCCGGACGCCGCCGCCACTCTACTGCTGCAGGTGGCCGGACCGGGCGAGTCCATCCAGGGCGTCGATGAAAACGAGAGCTATCAGCTCGCCATTACGTCCAGCCAGGCCAAGCTGACCGCGGCTACCGATGTGGGTGCGATGCACGGCATGGAGACCATTCTGCAACTCGTCACCATGGACAACGGCTCCTGCCGCATTCCTGCCGTCAGCATCGACGACGCGCCGCGCTTTGCCTGGCGCGGCCTGATGGTCGACGTGATTCGCCACTTCGAGCCTGTGGATGAGATTGAGCGCACGCTGGACGGAATGGCCATCGCCAAGCTCAACGTCTTTCACTGGCACCTGAGCGACGACCAGGCCTTCCGCGCCGAAAGCAAGAAGTTTCCCCGCCTCACGCAGTATGCTTCCGGCGGTCTCTTCTACACGCAGGACCAGATGCGCGAGATTGTCGCCTATGCGCGCGCCCGCGGCATTCGCGTAGTCCCCGAGTTCGATATGCCCGGCCACAGCTCCAGCACTGCGCTTGCATATCCGGAGTACGGCTCCGGCGAGAACCTGACGCAATTGCCCATCGTCTACGGCATGCCGCGCGCGGAACTCGACCCCTCCAACGAGAAGACCTATAAGTTCGTCGACGCTTTCGTTAAGGAGATGTCGGGCATCTTCCCCGATGAGTACTTCCACATCGGCGGCGATGAAACCCAAGGCAAATCGTGGCTGGCGAATCCCCGGATCAAAGCCTTCATGGACAAGAAGGGCTTCAAGACCACGGCCGATCTGCAGGCGTACTTCAACCAGCGCCTGCTCAAGATCCTGACCAAGTACCACAAGAAGATGGTGGGTTGGGACGAGATCCTCAACCCGCAACTGCCCAAAGACATCATGGTGCAGAGCTGGCGCGGAGTCGCCTCGCTCTCGCAAGGTGCCGAGCAAGGCTACACCGGAATTCTCTCCGCGCCCTACTACCTCGACGCGCAAAAGACTTCGGAACAGATGTTCCTCGCCGACCCGGTGCCGGCCGACACCACGCTCACGCCGGAGCAGCAGAAGTTGATCCTGGGCGGTGAAGTCTGCATGTGGGCCGAACAGATCAATCCTGAGACCATCGACTCCCGCGTGTGGCCGCGCACCATCGCCATTGCGGAACGCTTCTGGTCCCCGCAATCGGATCGTGACGTCGCAGACATGTACCGCCGCCTGCGCTTCGCATCGCTGGAACTCGAGGACGTCGGGCTCAAGCACATCTCCGGACCGGAGCGCATGCGCCGCAACCTCTTCGGGTCTGCGCATCCTGAAGCGCTGGATCTGATGGCCTCCGTTATGGAGCCGGTGAGCTTCGGAGCACGCGAAGACACGCAGCACACCGACCAGCTCACGTCGCTCGATCGCCTCGTGGATGCGGTGGTTCCCGATCCGCCTGCGCGTCAGCAAATCGCCCGCGAAGTGGACGCAGTGGTGAAGCACACGCCCGGCTCTGCGCTCGCAGAGATGCGGCTGCGTCATCGCTTCGCGCAGTGGGAGCAGACTGCGCCAACCCTTGAAGCGTGGGCGCAGCGCACGAGCCGCTTCTCCGATGCCGCCGTCCGCGCCCGGCAGATGGACGATCTCGGTCGTGTCGGCCTGGAAGCACTCGCGTTCCTCGATTCGCACACCACGCCACCGGCCGGCTGGCAAGACGGCGCGCTGCACACAATCGACGATGCGCAAAAACCCGCGGCGCTGGTGCGCTTCGTGTTTCTGCCGCCGCTCAGGGAACTGGTGAATGCGGCCGCACCGGCTGCAAGCACCGCACCTGCGCCCCAGCAACCGGTGCAGTAGACGCCGAGATCAACCAAAAGCTGTAGCCCTGAAACCAGCGCGCCCTGCGGAAACCACCCCGCAGGGCGCCGCGCTCTTTATGGCTTTTGCTTTTTATAGCCTGTCATCCTGAGCGCAGCGCAGCGGAGTCGAAACCCTGCCCTGAGCGGAGATCGCGAATGCGATCGGAGTCGAACGGGGATCTGCGGTTAAACCGCGTGGGCATACAGCCCTTTATCGCTCGCACTTTATGGTTTTGTTCTTTAAAGCCTGTCATCCTGAGCGCAGCGCAGCGGAGTCGAAAGCCTGCCCTGAGCGGAGATCGCGAATGCGATCGGAGTCGAACGGGGATCTGCGGTTCCTCCGCGCGGGTATACAGCCTTTACCGCTCTTTACGGCTTTTGCCTTTTAGAGCCTGTCATTCTGATCGGAATCGAACGGGGACCTGCGCTTGTTTTTCCGGGCGGCTGTTGACGCTCGCAATCCCCACAAAAAACGCGGCCTGCGCCGCACCAATCCGCACAGCGGCACAAGCGCCCCGGAGGGGCCGCAGGAAAGTAGCCCCGGATGGAGTCCGCGCCGCAGGCAAGAACGCAATCCGGGGAACAGCCCCATCGAAAGAAAAAAACAATCCACGCGGCCCGAAGGGGCGCGTGAACAGTCCGAGTCCCCCCACTCCAGCCAGCACTTCGATACAAGTCTCAGCTCAATGCGCGACTCGCTTATTTGGCACGAGCCAGGAAATCGCAAACCGCAAAGCGGCACAAGCGCCCCGGAGGGGCCGCAGGAAAGTAGCCCCGGATGGAGTCCGCGCCGCAGGCAAGGACGCAATCCGGGGAACAGCCCCATCGAAAGAAAAAAACAATCCACGCGGCCCGAAGGGGCGCGCCAATCCCCAACCTCGCCTGCCGAGATCGTCCTCGATGACTCGGCCTGTTATCGGCAACTGCCACCGAGAGGAACTTGTCACGTAGCCCGTTCTACGGCCAAGTCGACCGACATCTGTAAACCCTCGCAGACTCTTGGACACCGATCCCCGCTGGGCGAGCGATTTGGCGTAAACCGTGCGTCATTGCGGGATGACAAGTCCGATACCTTTCCGGGAATTGGCCTGGATACATCGATCAGCGCATTGCCTGAAGTCGTCAGTTGCCGAGTGTGTCCAGTCCGCCGGTACGGGAGGAATCCTCCCCGGGAAAAAAGAATTGCTTCGTTTGGAAATCTCGACGGTGTAGTCTCTGGAGAAGCGGCTATTCCCCTCCATGAGGAACCTGACGTGCGTACAGGTTTGCGTCTGGGCCTTTGCCTCGTTCTCTCGGTCGTGTGTTGCGGGTGGGCAACCGCCCAGGCACAACCCGTTCTCGGGTCGGCCTCCAACAACGGCAGCGCCTCGCAAGGCGCCACAGCGGTCACCTTGGGCCAGGCCGTGATCCCGCTCTACGGCCCCTGGAAGTTCAAGATCGGCGACTCACCCCTCGATCCTGTGACCCACACACCCCTCTGGGCCGAACCCGGCTTCGACGACTCCCAATGGGAAAACGTCGATCTCACCCCCAAAGAGGGCGCCGTCCAGTTCATTTCCGGACAAGCAGGGTATGTTCCGGGTTGGGCCGCCAGAGGCCATGCCGGGTATTCGGGATACGCCTGGTATCGGCTGCGCGTATTCGTGCAGATCCCCTCCACGGAAACGCTTGCCCTGGAAGGCCCGCCCGATGTGGATGACGGCTACGAGCTGTTCGCGAACGGAACCCGGGTGGGCGGTTTCGGCAACTTCAATGGTCGCATCCCGGTGACCTACTATAACGTCCCGATGATGTTCGATCTGCCCGGTTCCCGCCAGGGCAAGGCGGGGTTCACCCCGCACCTTCTCGCCTTTCGCGTGTGGATGAATCCGGTTGAAATTGATCTGGACCCGGATGCGGGCGGCCTGCATAACGCGCCACTGCTGGGCACTGTCGCCGCCGTGACCGCCCGCTACCAACTCCGCTGGGTGGAACTGGTCCGCTCCTATGCCTCCTGGGTGATCGAAGCCCTCGTGTTTGCTTTGCTGGCGGGCCTCTCCTTCAGTCTGATTCTCTTCGACCGTACCGATCGTGTGTATCTATGGATGGGGGCGCTCTATTTACTGGAAGCGCTCTATTATGCGGAGGGCGCGTTCTCATCGTGGACGCAGCACCTGAGCATGTTCGCAGACCAGATCCTCGTAAACGGCGTTGAGAATCCACTGCTCAACGTAGGATGGTTGATGGTGTGGTGGCTGTGGTTCGGCCGCCCCAGGCCGCACTGGCTGCCGCGCGCCGCCGCCGCCCTGGTCGTGATCGATTCTGTCGTCGAGATGGCGGGCAATGATTTGTTCTACCCCATCGTGCCCCACCCGGTAGCCATCGTCGCCGATCGGGTCTCCGGCATCGTCTTCCTGCTCTGCCTGCTGGGAACGGCATGGATCGTGATTCAGGGCATTCGCAGCCAAGGGCGCGAGGGCTGGCTGGTCATCCCGGCATTGGTCTTGTGCGGGGTAGGCAATTTTTCCACGCAACTTGAGTTTCTCAATGTCCAGCAGATCTGGCATCCCTTTGGCGTGAGCATCGCCGTGCCAGCGTTGGCGGATGTGGCGCTGGCAGGGGTGCTCGCCGTGCTCCTGCTGCGCCGCATGCTGCTCTCCGTACGCCGCCAGCGGCTGATGGCGCTGGACGTGAAGCAGGCGCAGGAGGTGCAGCAGGTGATTCTTCCCGAGACGCACACCATTACGCCGAACCTCACCATCGAGAGCGAGTACCGCCCGGCGCGCGAAGTGGGCGGCGATTTCTTCCAGGTCATTCCCCATCCCAGCGACGGAAGTTTGTTGATTGTGGCCGGCGACGTGACCGGGAAGGGCCTCAAGGCCGGGATGCTGGTCGCGCTGCTGGTGGGAGCCATCCGCAGCACCGCGGAACTGAACCCCGACCCGCTCACTGTTCTGGACGCTCTCAATCGCCGCCTGCGCGGGCGCGGCGAAGCCCACGCCACCTGCCTGGCTCTCAGCATCGACCGGAACGGCCAGGTGACGCTGGCCAACGCTGGGCACCTGGCTCCCTACCTCAATGCGGAGCCGGTCGCCATGGAGGGCGCTCTGCCCCTGGGCATGATCGACCGGCCGGAGTTCTCCGTGATGCGTTTTGCCCTGCAACCCGGCGACAAACTGGTGCTCGTCTCCGACGGCGTGGCCGAAGCGACCGATGCCGAGGGCGGGCTCTTCGGTTTCGAGCGCACCCACGAAATGCTGCGCTCGGCCCGCTCCGCCGCGGAGATTGCCGCCGCCGCCCAGGCCTTCGGCCAGGAGGATGACATCAGTGTCGTCACGGTTACGTACACCGGCAGCGCCGAGCCGTCGGGCCTGAACAACACCGCAATCGCCGGAGAGGCCGTTTCAATCCTCACCAGCCAGGCGGCGCAAACCGCTGGTTGATCGATCCGTCGAGCTGGCCGGAGGCGGACCAAGCCTTCGCAATGGCGTGCGCGGGAGAATTAGCTCTCGCCCCTCAAAGAGGGCCATCCATTCCATGCATTTCCGCAGGATCGCCGATCGCCGGGCCAGCCGGGATGGGTAGGAAGTTGGCTTCCGTTTACCGATGCCAGACTCAGCTCAACAGCCCAACCCACTCATCCAGACGCTCCGGCGATCCACCCTGACGCATAGTCGCCATCTCGTGCAACTGGCTTCTCCTGGTTCTCAACAAGCGCATCATCCACAACCCACTCATCCAATGCGCTCACCGCACACCACGACATCACACCACCCCGTATCCGCCATCACATACGCCGCCCCCGCACCGGTGCTACCTTGAAAACACCTGAGTTCCAGGTAGGGGTAAGTGTCTTCGCGAGCCCCCAAAAAACAAGAAAGAAAAGGACCCCACCTCCCATGCTGCGCACCTTCTTCGCCTTCCAGCGCCAGCCGGCTCTCGGCGGCAGCTCGGCCCGCTGCCCCAGCCCTGTATTTGCAAAGTAGTAAACACGCACAGTACTAGAAAAATAATAGGTGTTTTCAAATGCCCATAGGGGGTATGGGTATCAGGCCGCGCGGAGAGAGCAAAACGCGTTGCGTCAACTTTGTGCCGGAATCGCCTTTATCTCATTCATTCCACACGGAAATACACGCCAGAAAAATGTGCGCAATATTCACGTAAAACTGTGAAACCCTCACGCGATGGACATGACCAGCTTGCCGAAGTGGCTGGCTTCTTCCATTCTGGCCAGAACTTCGCGGGCCTGGGTCCAGGGGAAGTCTTCGCCGATGGGGCGTAGCTGGGTGAGGGAGATGGCGCGGTTCATCTCCACAAAGTCGTGGCGCGAGCCGACGTAGATGCCGCGGAGGCGCGCCTGCTTGTGGAGGATGGCGGGGATAGGCAGCGGCTCCGCCGCCTGCATGCCGCTGAGGACGCCGACCTGGGCGATGGCGCCGCCCATGCGGATGGCGCGCAGCGAGCGAGGCAGCGTGCCCAGGCCGCCGACTTCGACGACCAGATCGACGCCTTCGCCGGTCTGCTCGACGGCCCAGCGGTCCCACTCGGGTACGTCGTTGTAATTGACGCCGAGGTCGAGGCCGAGGTCGTAGGCGCGCTGGAGCTTTTCGTGGCTGCCGGAGATGCCGAGGACTTTGGCTCCGCGCATGCGCGCGAACTGCAAGGCGAAGATCGACACGCCGCCGGTGCCCTGGATAAGCACGGTGGAGCCGGGTTTGATGTCGCCGGCTTCGAGGGCGTTCCAGGCGGTGACGGCGGCGCAGGGCAGGGTAGCGGCTTCCTGGTAGCTGAGGTGGTCGGGGATGGCGACGATGCCGTTCTCGTTGAGGACGACGTACTCGGCGAGCATGCCGTCGACGTCGCCGCCGAGCGCGCCGCGGATCTTTTCCGGAGTGGGCGGCCCGTCGATCCAGTTCTGCATGAAGATGCCGGCGACGCGGTCGCCGCGACGCCACTGGGTGACGCCGGGGCCGAGGGCGACGACTTCTCCGGCGCCGTCGGAACAGGGGATGCGGGGCAGCCGCAGCTTGGGATTGTAGAGGCCCTTGACCATCATGAGGTCGCGGAAGTTGTAGGAGATGGCGTGGACGCGCACCACCACTTGTCCGGGACCCGGCTCAGGGTCGGGGCGCTCCACAAACTCAAGAAAATCAATGCCGAATGACGCTATCTGCCAAGCCCGCATGCGTTCTCCTAACCGGGGGGAGGGATGATAACACGAGATGAATTAGAGCCCTGTGACGCCTGTGAGGATGCAAGTGAGTACAAACCCTCGTAGAATCAAGATATGGCCCGCGGTTGGGAAAGTAAATCGGTGGAGGAACAGATGGCAAGCATCGAGCAGCCGGCGCCCGCAGGTTCCGGGACCGGCTACGGGAGCGACGAGATGCGGCGCGCGGCGGAAGTGAAGCGGCAGCAGAACGCGCGACGCAAGCAGGCGCTGGAGCTGCAGCGGGAGAACATCCTGTCGCAGCGAACGTCGAATGCGGGGCGCAGGTCGGCACTGGAGGCCGCCCTGGCGCAGATCGAATCGCAGATTCAGGAACTCGGATAAGGATGGCCCGCGCAAGCGGGCTTTTTAGTGCGCGTTTCGTCTAGGACTCTTCGCGGTGGAAGAGCAGGGAATTGGCCTGCTGGACCGGGGTGAGCAGCACGCGCGCGATATTGACGTGGGCGGGGCGTGAGGCGGCCCAGACGATGACCTCGGCGACGTCTTCTCCGGTGAGCGGTTTGACGCCTTTGTAGACGCGGGCGGCGCGTTCGCTGTCGCCGTGGAAACGCACGAGGCTGAAGTCGGTTTCGACCATGCCGGGATCGACGGTAGTGACGCGGATGGGCGTGCCGAGGACATCCTGGCGCAGGCCGTCGTTGATGGAGCGCTCGGCGGCCTTGGTGGCGCAGTAGACGGCGCCGCCGGGATAGGTGAGTTCGCCGGCGGTTGAGCCGAGATTGATGATGTGGCCATGGCCGCGCACCACCATGCCGGGGACCACGGCACGCGTGACGTAGAGCAGGCCTTTGATGTTGGTGTCGATCATCTCTTCCCAGTCCTGCAGGTGGCCCATGTAGAGCTTGTCGAGGCCGCGGCTGAGGCCGGCGTTGTTGACGAGGATGTCGATCTCGGCCCACTCGTGGGGGAGGCCATCGACGGCGTTCTGCACGGCGCGGTGGTCGCGGACGTCGAGGTCGATGGAGTGCACGGCGGCGGCGCCTTTGGCGAGCGCGGCGGAGGCGACTTCAGCCAGTTTGCCGGCGCGGCGGGCGGCGAGCAGCAGGCGGGCGCCTTCCGCGGCGAAGGCGAGGGCGGTGGCGGCGCCGATTCCGCTGCTGGCGCCGGTGATGAAGACGAGTTTTCCCTTCAGGCTCATGGAGCTATCGTACCCAACGGCGGCGGCCGGGCGGGTGATCGCGGCTACAGATCAGCGCGTCGTGGTGGAGTTGCGGCGCGCCATCTCGTAGAGGCCGGCGGCCCAGTCGGCCTGCGCGAGGCCCTGACGCTGTGCGTCGGCGAAGACTTCGGCGAGGCTGTCGGCAAGGCTGAGATGAACGCCGCCGGCATTGGCTGCTTCGCGCAGGAGACGGAGATCTTTGGCGCCGAGGGCCATGGTGGCGCCGGGCGTCTGCGGCGGATGCAGCATCACGTTGGCGTAGGACGCGTAGAACGGCGACTGGAAGAGCGCGCTGTTCACGGTTTCCAGGAAGACCGCGGGGTCGATGCCGTTGGCGTCGGCGTAGACGAAGGCTTCGCCGAGCGAGTGAATCATGGTGCTGATAAGGAAGTTGCCGCCGAGCTTGAGTGCGTGCGCCTGCTTTGGCTCGCTGCCGACGACGGTGATGCCGCGGGCGAGGGGCTCGAGGATGGGGCGGGCGCGTTCGATGGCGCTGTCGGCGCCGGCGACTGCGATCCACAGCTTTCCGGCTTCCGCCACATTGGGACGGCCGAAGACGGGTGCGGCGACGAAGTCGATGTTGCGGCGGGCATGCTCGGCGGTGAGACGCTCGCTCATGGCCACGCTGATGGTGCTGCAGGAGATGTGGAGCGCGCCGGGAGAGAGCGCGTGGAGCAGGCCGTTGGAACCGAAGAGGACTTCTTCGTTGGCGTGATCGT
The DNA here is from genome assembly GCA_046566985.1 of Acidobacteriota bacterium. Lineage (GTDB taxonomy): Bacteria > Acidobacteriota > Terriglobia > Terriglobales > Acidobacteriaceae > Telmatobacter. The sequence goes on from JBKICT010000014.1 coordinate 134,558, forward strand.
CAAAGAGCATGGTGATGACGGCGTCGCACCCGAGCTCGGCTTCCGCGGGAGTACCGGCAAGGACGGCGCCTTCGTGGATCAGCGGATCGGCGCGGCCTTCGGTGCGGTTCCAGACGACGAGTTCGTGACCAGCGGCGATGAGGCGCAGCGCCATCGGTGTGCCCATGGCGCCCAGACCGAGAAATCCAATTTTCATCGTGAAGCTCCTGAGCTATTCCGATGCGGGCCAGCGCGGCGAGATGCGGATAAGGTCGAGATTCCCAAGATCTCCCACCGTGAAGGCCGGCGAGGATGCGGGGATCGCGGCGATACCGCGCTGGGGAATTGTGAGCGCCTCGAAGCCTTCACCGCTGAGCCGCGCTGAGCCGTTGGCGGCGAAGAGATAGGAGAGGCCCCGCGCGGGTTCGCCGGAGCTGCGGAGTGTTTCGCTCGGTCGGCGGCCTGCGACGGGGATGCGCTCGACGCAGAAGTATTCGACGTCGATGAGGATGGTGCGGTCGGGCAGCGAGCGGGGCGGGACTTTGCCGGCGCGTGTGCTGAGGCGCGTGGCTTCGATAGATTTTTCGATGTGCAGCTCGCGGGGACGGCCGTAGTCGTACATGCGATAGGTGATGTCGCAGTTCTGCTGGGTTTCAAGCAGTACGGAGCCGGGCCAGATGGCGTGCACGGTGCCGGCATCGACGAAGACCATGTCGCCCTGCACGATGGGAAGCACATCGAGGGATTGCTCAAGCGTGCCGTTCTGGATGCCGGCGCGGACCTGGTCGAGCGTGACGCCGGGCTTGAGGCCGGCAGCGACCTGCGCGCCGGGTTCCGCAGTGATGGCGTACCAGCACTCCGTTTTGCCGCGGGGTTGGCCGTACTTCTGCGCAAGGCGATCGTCGGGATGCACCTGCACGCTGAGTTTCTCGCGCGCGAAGATCATCTTGATGAGCAGCGGCGACTCGACGCGCGGCGCGGCGCTGCCGAGCATCGCCTGCGGTTCGGCGGTGAACATTTCGAGGAGCGACCTGCCGGTGTGGGGCCCGGTGGCGATACGGCAATCGTCGCCGGTGAGCCACACTTCGCCGATGGGCTCGTCGCCGGCGATTTTGTCGTACCAGGGACGAAGGTCGCGATAGCCCCAGACGCGGGTGACGAATCTCGGCTCGATGAGAAATGGTGGGATGACCTGCGGTGGCATGGAGGAAACCTGAGGCATGGCGTATGCAACCTTGGGGCTAAGCAGCCGTGATTGAGGTTCGCCTGAAACCCGTGCAGAAGAGCGCTGGGAGCAGTGCGATCCTCTTCATCATTCTTTCACATGGAGATTCATTGACGAGAGCACTCGAAGGTGTCATTATCGAACTTCGATCATTGGGCTCCTTTCCCCGGAGGTTCTCCGCCCGTGCAGTGCCCGCAGTGGAAGAAAAGCAGTCTCCGTTTGTGCGCGCGCCTCTTCGCGTGTTTGTTCCTCCTGGTCCTGGCGCTCCGGTCTTCGCGCGCAAACGCGCAGGGTCCGCCCTACCAGACGGATGATCCTGTTCCGGTGGATTTCAAGCACTACGAGTTCTACATCTTTGGCACGGCCGACGGCACGCCGGTGGAGATGGATTCGGTAGGTCCGGCGTTCGAATTCAACTGGGGCGCCCTTCCGCGCGTTCAGCTCCACGCGATCTTGCCCTGGGGGTCGATCAATCCCAGCAACAATCCCGCCTACCTTCCGGCTGGTACCGGTCCATCGGCCTTCGGACTTACTGACATGGAACTGGGTGCGAAGATCGCCTACATCAAGGAGAGCAAGTATTTCCCGCAGGTGGGAACGTTCACCATGTTCGAGATTCCCACCGGTAACTACGACAAGGGCCTGGGCGTTGGAAAGGTGTGGTACAGGGTGCCGATGTGGTTTCAGAAGAACATCGGTAAGTGGTTGCTGGATGGCGGCGCCGGCGAGACGATTGTTCCGCAGACTGACTATCGCGATTTTGCCTATGGCGGATTTCTGCTCAAGTACACCTTTCCCGGCGATCGCGTGGAGTTTGGCGGCGAGGTGTTTTCACACGGCAAGGAAGGCATAGCAACGCCGCAGACGCAGCCTTCGACGATGATCGATCTGGGTGGCTACTACCACTTCAAGCACAATCCCAACGAGCAGTTTCTTTTTTGCTATGGACATTCGGTTTTGGACCAGACGGAAAACTACGCGTATGTCGGCATGTACTGGACCTGGGGCAAGGACAGCAAGAAGCCCGATTCCGGCGCGGCGTGGCTGCAGAGGCCGATGATGACCAATCAGCTTCAGAACCCGACGATTCGCTGAACAGAATTGCAGAGGTCTCCTCAATGGAAATCACGGTTCGCGGTTTGTGGACATTGATTCATGGCATGGGATTTGGCGGGCTGTATCTGCTGGCGTGTTCTGGGGCCCTTGTGGAGTTATGGCGGCGCTACGCTCCCGCGGCGACTTCCGTCAGCGAGTTAGACGAGAAGTTTCTTTCCACTTACCTGATTGCCATGTCGGTTCTCGCGTGGCTTGCGGTACTTACCGGGGCATACATCGTGTACCCGTGGTATCGGGCCATTCCGCCTGCAGGCACAGTCACTCTTTCGCAGTACCCACAAAAGCTCTTGATGTCGAATCCGGCGACGATTGGATGGCACTCCATTGGCATGGAATGGAAGGAACATGTAGCATGGTTCGCGCCCATCTCCATTACCATGGCTGCTGCCGTATTCATGCGGTACAAGCGCGATTTGAAGAATCATCGGGTGCTTCGGGATGCGGTGCTCTGCTTTGTCGCAGTGTCGCTTGTAGCCGCTGGAATCGCGGGCTTTTTTGGCGCGGAGATTGACGACCATGGGCCGGTGCGGGGTGGGGCCACGATCCACATGATGCGCGGAGGACGATAACTGTGAGTGCAAATCCAAATGCCGAAGGCAGCGCCGCGATTTCAGGATTGCCCAATGGCTCGGGCGCAGCGGCGATTGTGGCGGCGGGGGCCGGGTGCTCTTTGCTGGCTGTGCTCGCCATTGTGACGGATCGCGTTCCGGCGCTTGGCCGCTGGATGAGCTTCTACAAGCCGACGGGACCGCTTTCCGGCGTGACGACGGTTGCGGTGCTCGCGTGGCTGGGGGTGTGGCTTGTGCTTGATTTGAAATGGCGCGAGCGTGCTTTGAATCTGCGGCCCGTTGCGGTTGCCGCGCTGGTTTTGCTTGGACTCGGCCTGCTGCTGACGTTCCCACCGGTGGCCGATCTGTTTTGAGTAATTCGATGAATCCTGCGGCACGGAATCAATCGACGAAGCAGCCAACACGGCTCACGAAGACCGAGCAGGATCTTTATATCGGCCTCGTGCGGCTGCATGTCCTGCATCATGCGTCGGAGGAGCCGATCTTCGGCCTGGGCATGATGCAGGAACTGGGGCGACATGGGTACCGACTGGGCGCGGGCACCATGTATCCGCTGCTGCACGGGATGGAGCGGCGGGGCTGGCTGCGCTCTGAGGAGCAGCTGGTGAGCGGGCGTAAGCGCAAGGTGTATGTGGCCACTGCGGCGGGCCGCAGAGCGCTGGCCAAGGCGCGGGAGCAGGTGCGCGAGTTATATGAAGAGATGTGCGGCGAAGAGGATGGCAAGTAAGGCGAGCGTGAGTCGGTAACCTGGGCGCGGAAGAAGCGCCGTGCTATGGCTCGTCCACGTGGATGAACTGGTCGGCCTTCACGTTGCGAAGAGTCTGCCGGCGGCCGCTGGGCCAGTGGATTTCAATTGCATCTGCTTTCTCGAAGCGGCCAAGGCCGAAGTGCACGCGCAGGTCGCTGGATGAGAGATAGCCGCTGCTTGTGGTGACCGTCACCCACTGGGAGCCGGCTGGAGTCGTTAGCTTGACAACGGCTCCGATTCCATCGCGATTGCTTTTGTGACCTACCAACTTAAGGGTGAGCCAGTGGTTGGCGGTATTGGTTTCATTGCGAAGGATGTGGACCTGGCCGCCGTTGGTGGTGACCACTGCGTCGACGCGGCCATCGTTGTCGATGTCGCCGATGGCCAGGCCGCGACCGACCCAGCGCTGCTGAAAGGCCGGCCCTGAACTTGCCGAGACCTCGTCGAAGCCGCCCTTGGCGTTATTGTGAAGCAGCATCATGGGCTCGCGGTAGTGCAGTTGCGGATAGCTCTTGTTCACCGTGTCCCAGTCATGGCCTTGCGCAATCACGAGGTCCTTCCATCCATCGTTGTCGTAGTCGAGAAAGCGCAGGCCCCAGCCGGAGTGCAGCAGGGTTAGTTCGCTGAGACCGGTGGAGTAAGTGGCGTAGTCGAAGGTGCCGTCCTTCGCGTTGTGATAGAGCGCGTACTTCTGGTTGGCGAGGGCGTCGACGATCAGGTCGGGATAGCCGTCGTTGTCGTAGTCGGCGAAGTCTACGCCCATGCCCGCATAGGTGCGTCCGTCACCGTCAACGGCAATACCGCTTTCCAAACCAACTTCCTGATAAGTGCCGTCCTTCTTCTGGTGAAAGAGAAATTCCGGCATGGAGTCGTTGGAGACAAAGATGTCGGGGCGGCCGTCGCGGTCGTAATCAGCGATGGCGATGCCCAGCGCCTTCGCCGGACGATCGAGGCCTAGTTTGTGGGAGACTTCGGTGAAGCGGCCGTTGCCGTCATTGTGGTAGACCAGCATGGCGATGGGCTGAAAGACGTCGGGATGACAATAGCCGCGATTGTCCGGTTGCCCGCACCACTTGTCATTCCAATCCCATTGCACGTAGCGATCGACGACGAGATCGAGCAGACCGTCGTTATCGAGATCGACCCAGGCCGCGCTGGTGGACCATCCACTGCCGCCTACGCCAGCCTGTTTGGTTACGTCAGTAAACGTGCAGTTGCCGTTGTTGTGGTAGAGCCGGTTGCCGCCATAGCCGGTGACATAGAGATCTTCGTAGCCGTCGTTGTCGTAGTCGGCTGCCGCCACTCCCATGCCGTAGCCAACACCCTCAAGGCCCGCTTTTTCGGTGACATCTTCGAAGGTGCCGTCTTTGCGCTGATGGAAGAGCCGGTTCCAGTATTTGGGGCCGGTCTTCTGGGGGATGGTGCCGGGGGGCGTGGGATCGGGGTAGGGGGCCCCCTGCACTAGAAACAGATCGAGGCGACCGTCGTTGTCGCAATCGAAGAGAGCAACGCCGGAACCCATGGTTTCGATCAGGTATTTGCGCGAGGTGTGAGGCGCCTGATGGACGAAGTGAATTCCGGTAGATGCGGTGATGTCGACGAAGTTACCTGCAGCCGGGGTGGGAATATTGGATTTCGCATTCTGGGCGAGCAGGGCGACAGGCAGGATGAGCAAGCAGACGCGCAACAGAATATTGCCCCACCAAGAGCGATGTTTTCGGCGCACGTAATTCGTTACTCCTCGACGGGCAAAGGTGCTTCGCATGCTGTCGCCTACATTCTGGACGTCCACCAGCGCAGGAGCGATGTTGCGGGCGCAGGCTGCGGCGAAGTGCGTTGACAGCCATGGGGGCGGGGCATACACTGCGATGCGTTGAATGCTTTCAATTTATCACCGAAATGGCGCGAATGGAGCGCGAGAATTCGGCGAGGGGCGCGGTTGGGGCTTCTGATCGCGGTCTGCGCCGGTTGTGGAGGAACGCGCGACTGGGCCTATCTGCCAGCGCAGGTTACGCAAGAACCTTCGGCCTCTGCCGGTACTCTGCCAACGCCTGAAGAGGCGCAACTCGCGCCGATACGAGAGATGATCCGCAGGGGCCAGTTGGCGGGCGCGGCCCAGGCGCTGCACGCATATCTGAAGAAAGACGAGGCTTCCGCGACGGCGCACATGCTGCTGGGACTGGTGGAGTATGAGCAGGATCGGCCAGCCGATTCGCTTGGCGAGTTCACGCGCGCTGCACAATTGAAGACGCCGCGCGCCAGCGAACTGGTGATTGTGGGGCTGGATTATGTGAAGCTGCGGGACCTGGCGAACGCCGATAAATGGATGACGGTCGCCGTGCAGAAAGACCCGGGCAGCGCGGGAGCGTGGCGGTACCTGGGCGGAATCAAGTATTCGGAGAATCGTTTTGCCGAAGCGATCGAAGCGTACCGGCACTGCCTGCAGCTTGTGCCGCACGATGTTCCGTCGGAAGACGGGATCGGCCGCTCGCTTGAAGGATTGAGCCGGGATGACGAAGCGGAGACTGCGTATCGGCAGGCGATTGCGTGGCAGGCGAGCGCCGTGCGCAAGTATGCGCAACCGCTGCTGCATTTGGGGATTCTGCTGACGCGGAAGGGCCAGGCGGCAGCGGGGATCGAATACCTGGAGGAGGCGGAGGCGATCGGTCCCGTCGATCTCGATTTGCTGCGGGCAAAGGGCGATGCGTATATGCAACTGAAGCAATGGGCGGAAGCACAGACGGCGCTGGAAAAAGCAGTAGCGTTGGCGCCGCACAACTCGCATCTGCATTGGCTTCTCGCGACGGTGTATCGCCACGAGGGGATGGCAGAGCAGGCGCGGGAGCAGCAGCAGTTGTTCGCGTCGCTGGTAGGGAATCACTCGAATGACAAGGCGCAGTGACGGGCGGCCGGCACGGCGAGGAGTCGCGCTCGGTAAGGGATCAGAGTGGGAGCGCGGTTAGCGATTGAGTGGATCCGAGAGGCGGCGGGAGGGGAAGTGCGGCGATTGGACGGGGCGCGGTTGAAATGTTTCAAGCCAGGTGCGGCGGCGTGTTTTAACCAGGTTGTAAGCTGCTGAAGATGCGATATATACAGAGCCTCTGCGAATTTCTATAAAAAAGTCTTGACACACGAATTCAAACGCGCCTATCTTCGTCACATCCTGAAAGTTGAAAGCTTTTAATTGCGAGATGGAGGGGTGGGGAGAAGGAGTTTCTTCCCGGTGGATCGTCCTGGTGGGCGACTGCAGCCCGAAATTGAAAGCTTTCATTTGTGTGCAGTGAGGGTCGCCTTGCGTCTGGCGGCTTTCCGTGCTGCGGGATGTACGCGATTGTTCAGGGGAACTCTTCAGTAGGAGGCAGGAATGACTCATCACAAACGCATGGGGCGCGAGACAGGGTGGGGGATGCTGCTTTTGGCGATCCTTGCACTTGTCTGGACGCCCGTCGCGGCATGGGCCCAGGCGGACCGCGGGACCATCGCCGGAAACGTGACAGATCCTTCGGGCGCGGTGCTCGGAGGAGTGCAGGTTACGGCAACCAACACCGGAACGAACATCCAGTATGCCGGCATCTCGAACGACCACGGCGCGTATGCCGTGATGAACCTCCCGATCGGCACCTACACGGTGCGGTTCAAGAAAGACGGTTTCGAAACGCTCGATCGCACGGGCGTGGTGATTCTGGCCAATCACACGCCGGAGGTCGACGTGCAGTTGACGGTTGGCTCGGTGGTGCAGTCGGTGAATGTGAACGCAAATCCCGTTCTGGATTTGCAGCCTGAGGTGGGCACCAACCTGACGCAGGAAGAGGTCAACACGCTGCCCCTGAGCATCGCGGGCGCGGGTCGGGATCAACTGGCGTTTGCGTTCGCGGTGACGCCCAACGTCGGCGGCGACAGCTGGTATTCGAGCGTTAACGGCTCGCAGCAATACACCAAGAACGTGATGATCGACGGAACCTCGATCGATTCCGGCGTAATGGGTGACCTGGTGGAGTCGGGCCCCAGCATGGATGCGGTGGAGCAGACACAGGTGGACACGACGGGCATCCGCGCGGAAGAGGCGCACACCGGCGGCGGCGTGTTCATGCTGGAACTGAAATCGGGAACCAACAAGTGGCACGGCAGCGCATTCGGATTCGGCACAAACGAAGCGTTCGACGCGAACGGCTGGCTGAACAACTGGTATCTGTCGCAGTGCAATGGGCCGGGCGGGTGCGTCAACGGCGGCCCATCCAGCCAATATGAGCGGCCGCGCGACCGCTATTGGGACTATGGATTCAGCGGCGGCGGGCCGATCTGGAAGAACCACACGTTCTTCTACGCGGCATACGAAAAGTATTGGCAGAACGATTGGCGGGTGACGCCGAACGGCGCCACGGCTCCTACGACCAACATGCTCAACGGCAACTTCAGCGAGTTGCTGACGTACGCGGGGGCGGGGCACTGCCCGAGCGCTCCTTGCCCGATCATGAACGCGACGACGAACACGCCGTATACAGACGCCGCGGGCAATACGATCTACTACGGATCGATCTTCCTTCCCAATGGACAGGTGGCTCCGGGTAACGTGATCCCTGCTGGCCAGTGGGGTGCAAGCCAGATTTCTCAGAAGATTCTGGGGATCTACAAGCAGTACTACAAGCCCACGGGACCCAAAGTTGTGGGTAACTTCCCGATGATCCAGAGTTACGACCCGCAGTTCCAGCAGGTGCAGTTCAGCATCAAGGTGGACCACCAACTGACGACGAACGATCACCTGGTGGCTTCGTACATCTACAATCACCGTCCCAAGACCGAGTTTGAGACGGCGAACTCGATGTGGATTCCGGGGACGCAGAACGGCGGCCCGTTCACGCCGAACAGCGCGCAGCAACTGCATACGAACGCGTACCGCGCGGGCGAGACGCACACGTTTACGCCGACGCTGCTGAACGTCTTGAACTTCACGTTCAACCAGTTCCAAAACATCCAGGCGAGCCTGGCGCCGGCCTCGGATTACGCGAACACGCTGGGTCTGCAGAGCGCCTATACGGACAAGACAAAGGACTTTCCGCAGATTGTCTACCAGAATTCTCCGAACGGCGTGGGGGAGAGCACGATCGGCTCAACCTACACAGGCGGATACGTTGCATACAACGGCATCGTGAACGAGTCACTGGACTGGAACAAGGGCCGTCACGACGTGAAGTTCGGCGCCGAAATCCGGGCCATCGGCTTCAACCAGAACGGCGGAGATCAGGGCGCGTATACGTTCAACTTCTCCAACAACACGTTTGCACCGGACGATCCGGCGATCCAGCCCTACGTCGGCTTTGCATTTGCGAACATGGGATTGGGTGAGGTCGCCAGCGCATCCCAGGCTGTGCCCTTCAGCATGTACAGCCGGCGCAAGGAGTATGGCTTCTTTGTGCAGGACGATTACAAGGTGACGCCGAAGCTGACGTTGAACCTTGACCTGCGCTGGGATGTGACCATGCCTCTGCACGAGCTGCACGGATACTGGTCGAATTTCGACGTCAACGCGCATGATCCGCACTTCGGTACCCTGAAGGGCGCATATACGTGGCTTCAGCACCCCAACGACACATTCGAGACGATTGGGGACTTCCATCAATTTGGACCGCACGCAGGCTTCTCGTATGCGTCTTCGTCGAAGTCGGTGGTGCGCGCGTCTTACGGGATCATGTATTCGCCGCTCGCCAACAACCAGTGGAGCGCGGTTCCTTACGGGTCAGCGGTCGGTTTCCAGGGCAACAACATGGTGAATCCGGCGGGCGATGTGAACCACACCGGAGTGCCTGCATTCCAGTGGGATTCCGGCTATCCGGGGCACACGGTGGGCGGCACGGGGCCGATGCCGAACCAGGGTTACATGCAGTGGGGACCGGCTTATATCGATCCGCACAGCCGCCAGCTCGGCATGATTCAGAACGTGTTTGCCGGGTTTGAATACGAGGTGCGCAGCGACATGCGCGTGGACGTGAACTACAACGGCGCGTTTGGCAGCAATCTGCACGATGGGTACGGCACGCAGTTCAACGCAACGCCGTTTGCCACCTACAGCAAGCTGTTGACCTCAGGACATGCGACCGACTGGGTGAGCGATCAGGCATCGGCTGAGGCAGCAGGGGTGAACCTGCCCTACAACGGCTGGCAGCAGATGGCTTACAACGCCTTGGTGCCGTTCCCGCAGGTGGCCACCGGCTGGGGCCCGTTGCTGGTGGCGAACGCTCCCATCGGCCGCAGCGGCTACAACGCCTTTACCGCGGAAGTGACCAAGCGCGAAACCAACGGCCTGGCCATGGACATGAGCTACAACTGGTACCGCAACACCGGCAACGTCTGCAACGCATTCACGGAGACGTGGTCGTGGGGCGGCGGCTGCAACACGCAGGATCCGGAGACCTACAACACCACTAACTGGCAGACTCCCACGACCGGCAACGGCGTGAAGGGCTACGTGACCTACGAACTACCCGTGGGCCGCGGTGAGCGGTTCCTGAACAGCACTAACCGCCTTGTGAATCAGGTGATCGGCGGATGGGGCGTGGGCGCGATTGTGAGCTACTTCAACGGCAGCCAGGAGGGGGCGGTGTGGTCCACCTACTTCTATCCGGGTTGGACGGATCGCGGCTGGGGTCCCTGGGCAAACGTGAAGCCGGGAGCGAACTGGAAGAACACCTTCAAGCACTACAACCCGGCGTGGACTCCGGGGCAGGGCTCGGATCCGGGCAGCCTGTTCGTGGATACGACCAATTTCTTGAATCCGACCTTTGGTCAACTCGGCAACAGCCCGAAGTTCTATCCGAACTGGAGAGGATGGGCGACGCCGACGGAAAACGCCAGTCTAACGAAGAAGTTCTTTGTGACCGGAGATGGACGCTACAACGCCAGCATCCGGGCCGACTTCTTCGACTTGTTCAATCGTCACTACTGGGCCAACCCTGACATGAACATGTCCGATCCGGCCTTTGGGCACGTGCAGGGCGTGTCTGGAAACCGGACCATGCAGTTGGGGGCGCGGTTCCAGTTCTAGTCAACCAACCGGAGGGCCAGAGGCAGGAGTTAGCAGGACCTGCCTCTGGCGTCCGCAAACCAGGAAATCGCTGAGCGATCGTGTTGAAGCGGTTGTAGAGTAGAAGACAGATCATCCCTGGGCACTGCGTCTTGAGCGCGCTTGAGAGGTAGAGTGAGCAAAAAGAACGGTCGCATCAGCATGCATGACATCGCACGCCATGCGGGCGTGTCCATTGGCACGGTTTCGAATGTTCTGAACGAGACTGTGGCGGTTCGCGAATCAGCCAAGCAGCGCGTGCTGGAGGCGATCAAGGTTCTCGGCTACCAGCCGAGCCAGTTGGCGCGGGGCCTGCGGCGCGATTGCACCAACATGATCGGGATGATTATTCCCGATATCACCAACCCGTTCTTTCCGGCGCTGGTGCGAGCCGCCGAAGATGTGGCATATGCGCATGGATACCGTCTGGTGCTGTGCAACAGCGACAACGATCCGAAGAAGGAAGCCTCGTACCTGACAGAGCTGCAGTCGTATTTGCCAGCGGGTCTGCTGCTGATTCCGGCTGTGGATAGCCAACTGCATGAGCAGCCCATGCGCAACGGCCGGCTGACGCCGACGGTGTGCATCGACCGCAAACCGCAAGGGTGGAAGTGTGACACGGTATATGCCGGGAACGAGAACGGCGCGTATACCGCGACTCTGCACCTGATCGATCACGGACACCGGCGCATTGCTGTGATCGGGGGGCCGCAGCACCTGGCTAACGCGCGGCAAAGAATGCGTGGATTTATGCGCGCACTGAAGGAGGCTGGGTTGCCGCTTCCGGAGGCGTATTTGGAAATGGGCCAGTTCGATCGCGCCAGCGGGTTGGAAGCGGGCTTGCGCCTGCTGCGGCCTGCATCGCGCCCGACGGCGATTTTTGCAGCGAACGACCTGATGGCGATGGGGGCGATGGTGGCGGTGCGTGAGCTTGGCCTTCGCTGCCCTGAGGATGTGTCGATCGTGGGGTTCGACAATCTGGAGATTGTCGAACTTCTGCAGCCTCCTCTCACGACGGTGAAGCAGCCGGTGTACGGTCTTGGCGTGACGGCGGCGACGCGCCTTCTGGAGCGCATCTCAGGGACGACTGGAGCGGCGAAGGACATGGTGCTGGAGACGGAATTGATTCGCCGTGGGTCCGTGGCGCGCCTATTGCCGGACGATGTACGACGAGCGGACGCCGACAGAAATCGAGGGGTGAGGCGACGGCCCGCAGCCGACCGCGCCAGCAGCGAACGCCTGGAGACGATGCTATCGCAGCCGTGAAGCCGGAACTTTCCAACTGAGAAACTTCAGAGTTTTGAATTATTGACGCCGCGATGCGCGGTGTACGCGGCAGCAGTGTCGCCGGGAATGAAAGGGTTTTGAAATATGGCTGAGAAAACTATTGTGGTTGTGGGGAGTTTGAACTTCGACCTGGTGGTGCAGGTGGAGCGGATTCCGGTTGTGGGAGAGACGGTCCTGGGGCGCGACTTCAAGACCCATCCGGGCGGAAAGGGCGCCAACCAGGCGGGGGAGATTGGGAAGCTGGGGCATCCCGTGCACATGATTGGCCGCGTCGGTTCGGATGCATTTGGCGTGACGCTGCTGGAGAACCTGGAAAGTCTGGGTGTTAACACGGAGGCGGTGGCCGTGTCGGCGGGACCTTCGGGAATCGCGATGATCCAGGTGCAGGCGAATGGCGACAACAATATCGTGGTGGCGGCGGGCGCCAACGCCACGTTGAGCGCGGCCGACTTGGACGATAACCGCGCGCTCATCCGCCAAGCAAGTATCGTGCTCGCGCAGTTGGAGATTCCGATTTCCACGCTGGCGCATCTGGGATGGCTATGTGAGATGGAAGATGTGCCGCTGCTGCTGGATCCAGCTCCGGCGTGCCATCTGGCACCGGAACTCCTGCGCCGCGTTACCTGGATCACACCCAACGAGTCGGAGGTGCAACATCTCACCGGGATCGGGATCGTTCCGAGCACCGAATCGGAGATACGAGGACTGGCAGAGAAGTTGATGCGGATGGGTCCAAAGAACGTGGTGTTGAAGCTCGGCGAGCGCGGGGCATATCTGGCCACAGCTGACGGGACGCGCGCGATGATTCCGGCGTATCCCGTCGACGCAATCGACAGCACCGCGGCGGGAGATGCCTTTAATGGTGCATTCGCGGTGGCGCTGGCGGAGGGCGCAGCGCCGGCCGACGCGGTGCGCTATGCAACGGCAGCGGCGGCGATAGCGGTAACTCGCGAGGGGGCATTGCCCTCGATGCCGACGCGCGCGGAGGTGGAGGCTTTTCTGGTGGCGCAGGCCGAGGTGGCACTGTGACGAAGAGGTATGCTGCTGACTGGGCGGAGCTGGCGGCTGCGGACCTACCGTTCCAATGAATCCACTCAGGAGCGTGCCGCAGCGAAGATGGCCGTTCCTGTGCAGTTCAATCCCCGTGCCGCAATGTGGGCAATCGAGAGTCCTGCGGTATCTGGGGATCGCGGTTCGGGAATAAGCTTCTCGGCTGGATGGTTGACTCCCATCGTCAGCTCGGTGGGGCCGAACTGATCGGTGAATTCCGAGACTGGAAGGAACTTTCGGTACAAGGGGTCGGATGGATCGCAGAGCTTGCGAAGCAGGGACTCAACCTCGTCCTGTTTCCTCGGCCGCTGAAAAGCAGACAAGTTCAAGCGCTCGGGAAAGTGTGGCGATTTTCCACCCGTTGCGTGGCTGCGCCGCTCAATGAAAGGCCCACGCTCGCGACAGCCTACGCGCATCCATCGAGTTCATCCGGTCATTCCAGGGCGAGATTCCCTTCTTGGCCTATTGGCCTGTTCACTGCGATTGGAGCGGGAGCGACCAAACGAACAGGACTCCGCCAGAGCTCGTGAGGATGTACTCACGCCCATCCAGCTCGTAGGCGATGGGCGAACTCTGGATCGGTACGCCGAGGCCAGCGTGCCAGAGGGTTTTTCCGTCGGCGGTGTTGAGGATCAGCATGTTGCCGCTGCCATCTCCGGTGACGGTCAGGCCGGAATCGGTGGTGAGCACGCCGGCGCCAGATCCCCAATCGCGGCTCACCGTATGGCTCCAGCGAATCTTGCCCGTCTGGTAATCAATGGCCTCAAGTACGCCGTTGCCCCACACGTCGTAGTCGGCGCCGGCCCAGCCGTACGTTCCGTCCGCCGGCTTGGCGAAGTAGAGGCTCCAGCTTGGATGTGCGTCGACGATGAATAGTCCCGTCCTGGGGTCGAAGCTCGGCGCGCGATAGTTGGTGAGTCCGCCCTCATCGGGTGCGATCAGCCGCCCGTCCGGAGCTGGTTCCTTCTCCGGATTCGGAATGGGGTGACCTTCGGCATCGACACCCTTGGACCAGTTCACCGGGCCATAAGGAACCGTGAGCAGACTCTTGCCGTTCGTGCGATCGAGGACAAAGAAGTAGCCGTTGCGCGATGCCTGCATCACCATCTTGCGCGGCTGCCCGTGGAAGTCGCCATCCACCAGCACCGGCGTCTCCACGGCATCCCAATCGTGCGTGTCGTGCGGCGAAGCGGAGAAGCCCCACTTCAGCCGCCCGTTATCCGGGTCGATCGCCACAATCGAGCAGGTCCACTCGTCCGCGCCAGGGCGAGTCTTGCCATTCAGCACAGGCGTGGGATTTCCCGTGCCCCAGTACACCAAGTGGAGTTCGGGATCGTACGTCCCCGTCATCCACGTCATTCCCCCCGTTGACTTGCCGGGAGTACCGGCCGGAGGTGTGACGTTCCATTGCCACTGCACCTGGCCCGATTCTGGTTCGAACGAGCGCAGGTATCCGGGGATGTTATCGAAGTCGCCGGAGACGCCGACGATCACGTGATTGTCGACCACGAGCGGAGCCATCGTTGTCCAGTACCCCTTATTCACGTCGGCGATGAGGTGGTCCCAACGGACCTTGCCGGTGCGCGCATCCAGCGAAATCAGGTGGCAGTCCGGCGTGGTGAAGTAGAGCCAGTTTTTATACATCGCCACGCCGCGCTGCCCGATATGATCGCCCTGCGTGGAAGGGCGGTGGTAGTGCCAGATCTGATGGCCAGAACGGGCGTCGACCGCCCACACATTATCGGGGACGGTGAAGTAGAGAATGCCGTCCACGAGCAGCGGCGAAGCCTTGATGTCCTGCGACTGGCCGGTCTGGAAGGCCCACGCCAGCGACAGATTGTTCACATTTGCAGGCGTGATCTGCGTGAGCGCTGTATGCCGTCGTCCTGAGTAGTCGCCGTGATAGAGCGGCCAGCTGTCCGCCGGCGGATGCAACAGCATCTCGCTGGTAAGCGACTGTGCCGCGGAGACTGCGCATGCACTGGCCACAAGCGCTGCGCTTAAGAGGTTCACCATCTTGCCGCGATTCATCCAAACCTTGCCCATCTCAATTCCCTACTTCAGCGTCTGCAGATACGCCATGAGGTTGTGCACATCGTCGTCGGTGTACTTAGGAAACAGCGCGACATGCGCTTCAGCAGGCGAGTCCACCTTGTACTGCACGCGGCTGGTGCTCCAGGAACGATAGCCGTCCGGGGTCCACATGCCGACGGTGAACTCATCGCGATACATCAGCGGTCCCACCAGCTTCTTCCCCGAGGGCAGCGTTACCGTAAGCGTGCTCCTGGCGCCGCGCGGATACAGCATGCGCTCTTCAAGCTGCAGCCCCTGGTAACGTGTGGCTACGCCTGCGAGATCGCCTGTGGGCGAATGACACTTCGAGCATCCGCCCGCGCCATAGAAGTATGCCTTACCGGCGGCTGCGTTGCCGGTTTGAAGATCGGCAACTGAAACGCCGCGGCGTCCTCCGGGACGGCTCTCCGCCGCTTTGATCTGCACATGCAGGAATGCGACGATGCTTGCCAACTGCTCATTCGAAAAGTTGAATGCCGGCATTTTGGTATTGGGCCGGCCTTCACGAACCACCGAAGCGATCTTGTCGCCGGTTTTGTCGCCGAGCACCAGCTTGGAGCGCGTCAAATCCGGCCCGCTCTCTCCACCCATGGCGTCGCGGCCATGACAGAAGGCGCAGTTCTGATGAAAGAGCTGCTCACCTGCCGCGGCCAATCCTGACATCTGCTGACGGCCTGCGGCGGCGGCAATCGCCGGGCCCGGCGTGCCGAGATAGTTCAGCAGGTCGGCCAGCTCTCGGTCCTCGAGCAAAGGGAAAGAAGGCATGCGCCCTTTGCCGTTGTGGATCAGGGCCGCGATCTGCGCATTGCTCAGTTGCCGCTTGATCCCAATCAGTGGGGGAAAGGCGGGCAGATTGCCCTGGCGCTCATCGCCGTGGCAGATGGCGCAGTTGTGGGCGTAGACGCGCGCTCCCGGATCGATCTTGCCTGTTTGACCGCGTGGCTGCGTCTTCGCGGGCTCGTGGACATCGCGCATCGCTTCGGCAGGCGTAGCGGCGTGCACGTGCAACATCAATCCTCCGCTTAGGATCGCAGCGGAGAAGAACAGCGATCTTCGATTCACCCTAGCTCCTCAGAATGTCTATCAGTCCGTACGCGACTTCAACCTCTCACGCGTACTTGATCAACTGCATAAAACCATAGTCCATGTGCAACTGCTGATGGCAGTGCATCAGGGTGTCTCCCGGATTATCGGCGACGAAATCCACCTCGACCGAATCGAGAGGCATTACGTTCACCGTATCTTTTCGCAATCCGCTCAACTGCTTGTCGCCGATCTTTGTGACCTCAAAGGTGTGGCGATGCAGGTGCATCGGGTGCTGGTCGCCGCTGCCATTGCGGAATACCAGGCGATAGCGCTTGCCTGCCTGCACGATGAGTGGCTCGATCTCGGGCCAGGTCTGATTGTTGATGGTCCATGTGTCGAAACGCGAACCTTGCTGCGGGCCGATGTCGCGAAAGGTGAGTTCGAAGGTTTTGTCCGGTGCGGGCGCGGCGGTTGTGTCGGCAAACTGCGTGTAATCCCACGGGGCCGGGGCCGGATCGTGCCACGCCGGAGTTCCAGATTTTCCCGCATACTCCACCACAACCCCTAAACCCATCTGGCGCGATTTGGAATTGGTGGAACCCAGCACCCACACGCCCGGATTGTTCATCTCGACCACTGCGTCGATGCGCTCGGCGACAGCAAGGCTCAGCACCTCGACGCTCTTCGGATGCGGCACCGGATTGCCATCCGTTGCGATGACCTTGAAACGATGTCCGGGCAGCGCAAGAATCACGTTCTCCGTAGCGCTGGCATTGAGCAGCCGCATCAAAATGCGATGCCCCTGCTTTACGCGAATGGGCTCGCCGGCTCCAAGCATGTGCGCGTTCATGGTCGCGTACTGGTATCCCACATCCGAACCCGTCGTCAGCGGCTTGTTCGCCGACACGGTGCGCATCGTCTCCACCATCGGAACAAAGCTCGGCTCCCAGTGATGGATGGCGAGATTGATCTCCTGGTCGTAGTCGCCGGGCTCGCGGCCGTTCTCTACAAGCAGAAATCCGAACTGTCCGCTGTAGGTGCCGATGGAAAGATTGTCATAGGCCGCTGCATGCGTGTGGTACCAGCGCGTGCCGGCGGGTTTCGGGGTAAAGCTGTAGCGCAGCGTCTTGCCCGGCGCAATCATCGACGAGCCTTCTTCCATCGCGCCGTCATTGAGTGAATCGATCGCCAGCCCGTGCCAGTGAGTGATGTCGGGATCCTGTGTGGCATTCGTCACGTCGATCGTCACGGGCTTGCCTTCGCGCAGCCGCAACAACGGGCCTGGGACCTGCCCATTGTAGGCGAGTGTCTTGATCGAGATGCCTTTGCCTATATCGAGCGTGCATGGCGCAATACGCAAGCTGTGGTCTGCCGGCGCGCTGCTCACTTGAGAGTGCGCTGGAAGCGCCCCAATCGATCGATCTGCCAGCACAAGGCCCGCGGAAATTAGAAACTCTCTCCGGTTCATGTCCAAGAAATATTCGACTCCCTTTTAGACCTCTATCCCGCGAGGGCACAAAGCTGGAGTTCAGTTCTGTGCTGACTTTGCTTGCGCGGGAAGAGCGGACAGGCACTAGAGTACAACGGTTGACGACTCCCTGGCTCGTCCCGGTTCGAGCCGGCTCAAAGCTCTGCTTGCTCGTGGAATGTCACAGGCCGGCGCCACTCTTCCGATATCCTGTGGAGCGACATCGAGGAATCTTGCCATGAAGCTGAATCACACGGGCACAGTGGTGAAGACTGGCGCTTCACTCATCGCGATCCTGGTGGCCGGGGCAATCGGCGCCGGGCCTGAAGTGCACGGCGGAGAGCCGAAGATGCCTCAGACCGTACAGATCACGGTGGATACAAGCAACGTGGTGAACACGATGCGCGGCGGGATTGGCGCGTCGTGGCATGCCATCGAGAAGCCGATTCCGATTGGGCACGGCGGCAGCGGATGGGGCGCATATCCTCCGGCCGACGATGAGCGAGCATGGCAGCAGATCTACAAGTACGCGGAGTGGCTGGGGCTCGACTGGAATCGCGTGGAGATTGAGCAACGCGTGTACGAGCCCGAGCGGGGCCGGTTCACGTTTGACACGCCCGAGATGCGCATCCTCTATCGCATTCTTGACTGGAATCAGCAGCACGGCGCGGACGTCTTCTTCCAGCAGATGTGGGTGAACGCGGATTGGCTTGCTTACCCTTCGGCACGCAAGGAACCGGTGGCGCGCGTGCATAGCGCTCCGCAGGATCTGGATGCATTTGCCGATGGTCTCGCCAGCCTGATGGAGTACCTCATCAAGAAACGCGGCTACACCTGCATCAAGTGGCTGAGCATTACCAACGAGCCGGGTGCGAAGTGGGGGTGGTGGAATGATGCGTCGGGAAATCCGTTGCCGATTGGAGCGGGGCTGGAGGCCGTGCGAAAGGCGCTGGCAAAGCGCGGAGTGGAGTTGCCGCTGTCAGGACCCGACGCAGGGATGGAGTACTTCAACACGGTGCTCAAGCCGCAAGAGGCGCTGGAGTTGGGGGCCTACGACTTTCACGATTACGGCATTCATATTGACGCGAGCAGCAACGGAGATATCGACAGGCAGGTGCGCGCCATTTCCGGCTGGGTGAAGTTTGCGCATGCCCAGAACAAGCCAGTGTTTCTGTCGGAATATGGCACGCTGGACTGGCCGGTCTCGCCTCAAGATTCGCGGCCGAATGCACCCGACGCGGTGCTGGCGGGAGCGGAGTTTGTGATTCGCGATGCCAACGCCGGCGTGGATGGATTCAATCGCTGGAGCTTCCTTAATCGAGGCGACCTCGATGGGCAGTGGCAGTACGTGAATACGTGGGACACCGCGCATAATAGACTGCTGACCACGTTCACTCCGCATATCAATAGCTACTTCGGTCTAGGACTCATGAGCCGATTCACCGCCAAGCACTCCCAGGTCCTGAGTGCGACGGTAAGCGATGCCCGGGCGCGCAAGTGGCAGAGGGTGTTTTGTGCGGCATTTCGCAGCGCAGCGGGCAACCTGACGATTGCTGTAGTCAATGATGCGCCCGATGAACTTGCAATGAAGTTTGCGTGGGCCGGTACCCCGCCGGCGGGCAGATTCTATCGCTACCGGTTCGGCAAGGCGCAGTTTGGGCGCACAGATGTCACGGTGCAGCCGGACCCAGAGTTTGCTCCTGCGCCCCGTGCCGGGTGGACGGATACTCTGCCCGGAAAGAGCTTGACGATCTACAGCACGTACGAGTTGAAGATGGGCGACGCAGGCGTGATTGTGGATGACAAGACGGATGATTGAGCACGATTGAGCCCGTCCGGCAGCATCCGTGTCCGGCAGGCAATCGGCGACAGAAAAGACCGGTCCGCAGTTCCTATATCCTCGGCACGCCGTGCCCCCAGGTTTCCGGAGGCGCGAGTTCGCGACGCATTGCCGGCGGCGACAAATCCCGTTGATTGGAGGTGAAGATGGCATCGCCCTGCGCGATCAGATAGTCGGCGGCGCGGGCTGCCAGAGCCTGAATTGTCAGCCCTGGGTTTGCCGAACCTTGCGTGGGCATGACGCTTCCGTCGCAGATGAACAGGTTGGGGACGTCGTGCGTTCTGCCGAACTTGTCCACTACGGATGTGCTGGGATCCGATCCCATGCGGCAGGCGCCAACAAGATGCGCGTAGCGCGCCTCCTGCACCACCTCAATGGCGCCTGCAGCCCGCATCACGTCCATGGTCTTCTCTTTGCCGAACTTGATCAACCTTTTGTCGTTCTCGTGCAGATTGAAGCTCACATGCGCCACTCGAAGCCCAAACTGATCTCGCTCATCGGCAAGCGTAACCCGGTTGTCTGCCCACGGCAGAATCTCCCCCAGGAAACCAAACGTAGCCCAGTGGTTGTAATCCATCATTTCCCGGCGCAGCCCCCATCCCCATGCCTTCTTTGCCGCAACCATTTGTTTGGCAAATGCAATGGGAAGCGGACCAACGGTCTGGATGGCGAAGCCGCGCGCGAAGTCGCGCTTCGGATCGGTTTCGTAAAACTCTTCGGTAAGAGCATGGGCCGGAGGCGCCTTGTACATGCGGACCGGATTTTCAAAACGCCCAAGTATCACGTTGCCGGCTTGAGCCATGAGGTAGCGCCCCACAGCGCCGCTGGAGTTTGCCAGCCCATTCTCATGGCCGGGGCACGCCGAGTTGAGCAGCAGGCGCGGCGTCTCGATGGAATACCCCGCCACGATGACAGCCCGGGCCTTCTGAAAGTGCGATTGTCCTTCGCGATCGAAGTAGTGCACGCCGGTTACGCGGCCGCTTGGAGCCAATTCGATTCTTGCGGCCATGGAGTGGGGCCGTATCTCGGCTCCCTTTCGGATGGCATCGGGCACATGCGTGACGAGTGTACTGGCCTTCGCTCCGACCTTGCATCCCTGGATGCAGAAGCCCCGATAGATGCAGTGCGGCCGATCGCCGCGCGATCCGGAGAGAATCGCCACCGGGCCGCCGATCGATACCGGGATTCCCAAGGCGGTGCAGCCCTTGATCAAGGCGTTGCCAACGCCGCCCATCGGATGCGGACCATACGGATAACCGTGCGGATAGCCCCATGGATAATAGGCCGGACCCGCCACCGGCATCTCCAGCTCAAGCTGCTCGTAGTAGGGACGTATCTCTTCATAAGTGATCGGCCAGTCCGCGCCGACGCCATCCCGCGTGTAGACCTCAAAGTCTGAGGGATGGAGACGCGGCGTGAATGCGGCCCAGTGCACCGATCCGCCGCCCACACCCTTGCCGCAGTTGTTGGCTCCAAGGGCCAGCGGGTCTGTGCCGCCGGTGACACGCGGGTCCTCCCAATACAGCTTGTGCGATCCCGCTTCATCGCTAACCCAATCGCGCTCCGTATCCCAGAAAGGACCGGCTTCGAGCCCCACCACGTTAAAGCCCGCGCGAGCGAGGCGCTGCACGAGGACACCACCCGCCGAGCCCACGCCCACGATGAGGTAGTCGACCTCCTCCGACTCGCGGAATTTGCGCATGGGTGCGTCAATATGCTGGATCGGCCCCAGCATGTGTTTGCCGCCGCCGATTTCGGTGAATGCACCCAAGAGGGGGGATTTCATCGCTGCCTCCGCGGGTGGTGGCGATGCTGTTCCGACTCGATGTGAATGTGAGACACGTCCTGCACCTCGTCCGATACGGCAGCGCGCGGAGCGCGCCACTGGTACCTGCGCTCCTCCACCTCCCATGGCTCGGGCTCGCCTCGCTCCAGACGGGTGTAGGCGCGCGGGTATGCGGGACCGCCGTAGCCAATCTCATCCCACGCCCAGGGATGTGCGTAGTAGGCGTCGATCGCGTCCTGGATGATGAGTTGCCAGAAGCGATGCACCGACATCTTCTCCCAGATGTACTTTGCGGCTCGCGGCTCGCCATCGTGAATGGCGCGCAACACCACGTCCTGCCGGGCCCAGCTCAGGGAAAGGAACTCGCCGCCAAATTGCTCCTGAGCTTCCTGGTTAATGGCTTCGATTCCGACCGTGGTGTAGACCTGGCGGTCCGGAGGCATATCTTCAAACCGGTATCCGACGGTGCGGTTCTCAAACAGGCGCGCATCGAGCGCCGGGATCAGCGGAATCTGCCGCTCGGGCGTGCGATCGGTCTGCGGCAGCAGGTGGTCGAAGATGGTCTTCCAGAAGCGCGCCTGTTCTTCGCTGAAGAAGCGCAGTGGCGGCGGCTCTGCTACGCGCTTCAACACCATTTGCCGGGTCGCCGCGTCCCAGAACTTCTGCTGACCGAGCGTGCTGTAACCCGGATAGTAGCCGGGTTGCGGCATTGGCGCCATCGGTTCGCCGCTCTCTGCTGCGCGGGGCAGAAGGTCCGGGTCCAGGCTAGAGTCGAGATTGCTATCAGGCGGCTTCATTTGGAACTCCGGCGAAGCATGCTGGCTAGAATGCCCATCATCCCCGCGGCGCCAAAGAGCAGCGGTGCGAAGATCGGCGGACCGTAGAGGATGTTGTAGAGCCAGTGCTTGCGACCGCCCGGGCGACGGGCCACGCCGCGCGCATGGAAGTAGAAGCCCACAGCCGCATCCACACTTGCCGCGACCGAGAGCGCCGGCAACGCGGTGCGCGCAATCCGGCGGCTGCGAATGGACGCGATGGCAGCCACCGCCAGCAACGGTGCGATCACCACGGGCGTCCACTGCACCCAGTAGCGGAAGTTGTTCTTGTAATGCGAATAGTAAGCCTCGAATCCACTCAGCAGCGCGCTCACCGCCGTGACCACCGCCACCTGCTTCTGGAAACGTCCCTCGCGGATGTCCTGCTCCTCTGAGATCAACTCGCGCCGCTCCGAAGAGGGAAGAAAATGCGTGAGCACCGTGTCGAAGGCTCCGCGATCGCCTTTGTGCTGGGGCTCTTCGCGGCGCAGGTACGAGGCAATCAATCCCAGGTAGGCGGCCGTGCCAAACAGCAGCGGCGCAAACACCGGCGGTCCCATGATCATGTTTGTCATCGGCAGGCGCCATCCGCCGGGCTTCCGCTGGATGCCGCGTACGTGGAAATAGAACCCGGCACCGGCGTCCACCAGCGTCGCGGCGGAGACCAGTCGCAACACCCCGTGGGCCGCCTTGCGGCTGAACACGGCAGCGGTGGCCGCGGCGGAGAGCAGGGCGCTCAGGATGACCGGCGTGTACATGACGCGCCGGCTGTAGCTGCCGCGGTAGTGCTCGTAGCCTACTTCGAGACCGCTGATCAGGCTGGCCCCCGCCGTGATCAGGGACAGGCTGCTTTGGAAGCGGCCCTCCCGTACATGATTCGCCACGATCTCCGCGTCGCGCTCGGGATGCATCAGCGAGATCCCGCTTTCCTCGCTCATCGCTTAAACTACCTCGCGTATCTGGTCTTCGGCGATGGTTTTGATGATCTCGCCGGCATCCTTCTGCCCGCGCAACAGGGCCTTGGCGAAGTGCAGCGCCTGATCCGTCGTCACCTTGCCCGGCATGGGTGGCTCATTGGGATCCACGACAGCCTGCACCAGGGCCGGCCCCGCATGGGCGAGTGCGTCGTTCAACACCCGCTCGGCGTCTTCAGGACGTTCGATCGTGAATCCGCGCGTCCCGCACGCTTCCGCCACCTTCGAGAAATCGATGGGATGCAGTTCCACTCCGTACTCGGGATTGCCTTCCAGAATCATCTGTTCCCACTTGATCTGTCCCAGCACGTTGTTCTTGATAACCACGACGCAGATGCGCAGTTTGTACTTCGCGATCGTGGCAAGCTCCGCCATCAACATCGACAGGCCGCCGTCGCCAACTACGCACACCACCTGCCGCCCTGGAAAAGCGCATGCCGCCCCAATGCTGTAAGGCAGGCCGTTCGCCATGGTGGCCAGCATGCCGGAGAGCGAAAACTGCATTCGGTCGCGAATCTCGATATACCGCGCGGTCCACGTCGCAATGGTGCCGCTGTCGGAGCTTACGATCGCATCGTCCTCGAGCAGCTTGTTCAGCGTGTAGGTCACCACCTGCGGCTTCATCGGCATATCCTTGCGGGTGCCGCGCTCCTGCATCAGTTCATTCCAGTCCTTCATCCGTTCCTGCGCTTTCTTCAGGAACTTGTGATCCTTCTTCTTGAGTAGCGGCAAAAGGGCCTGCAGAATCGTCTTGGAGTCGCCGGTGAGGGCCACGTCGACCGGATGCCGCAAGCCAATGCGCGTGGGATCGAGTTCGATCTGTACGCACTTTGCCTGGCCCGGCTTAGGCAGGAACTCCATGTAGGGGTAACTGCTGCCGATCATGATCAGCGTGTCACACTCATGCATCGCATCTACGGAAGGCGCGGTTCCCAGCAGTCCGAGACCGCCGGTGGTATAGGGGCTTTGATCGGGCAAAACTCCCTTTCCAAGCAGCGCCTTCACCACTGGACCGCCCACCGTTTCGGCAAGTTGCGTAACCTCCTCGCGCGCGTGCAAGGCGCCGCGTCCCACGAAGATGGCCACCTTGGATCCTTTATTGATGACCTGAGCGGCCTCTTCCAGCAGGCTTTGTGCCGGCAACAGGTTCAACGGGGCACTCAGGTCGGCACTGTGCTTCGGGACATTGGCTTTGCTGCGGTGCTTCTCGTTAACCTCCCACTCCTGCATATCCTTCGGAATATTGAGATGAGCCACGCCGCGACGGCCGTACGCCGCGCGGATCGCCATGTCCACGGCATTCTCAGCGTGCGCCGGCCCCATCACGCGCTCGTTGAACACCGACACGTCCATGAAGAGCTTGTCGAGATCCACATCCTGCTGGTAACTCATGCCGATGAGGTCATGGAAGGTGTGTCCGGTAATGGCCAGAACAGGCTGCAGATCGCATTTGGCGTCGTAGAGCCCGTTCAGCAGATGAATACCGCCCGGCCCCGATGTTGCTACGCAGACCCCAATGCGGCCGCTGTATTTGGCGTATCCAACCGCCGCGAATGCGGCCGCCTCTTCATGCCGCACCTGGATGAAGCGCAGCTTGTCCTTATGGGTGCGAAGCGCTTCAAAGAAGCCGTCCACGCCATCTCCAGGGAATCCAAAGATCGTATCGACGCCCCATTCAATGAGCCGCTCCACAATCAAATCCGAAACCGTCTTTGCCATTCTGATCTCTTTCTCCAGCCACTGCCGTGTCCTGGTCGCTCTTCCCCAGGCCCGCACGCAATCCCCTTCGGAGCTTTGCGGGCACCAGGTCAGGACCGCCTGTATGGAATTCGACGCCGTCCCAATCCGCCGTGGGGGGCAACAAGCCGGTACGATGCCGCGACCCGACGGCAACGTTGTAATGGGATGCGACATTCCTGGGGCCTGAAGGCTTTTCTGGCTTGGGGGGGGGAAGTGAGTGCACCGACACTGAAGCTTAGCCGAGCTCTGCGTATTTGATTTCAGATAGCCTGGTTTTCGATATCCGGTAAAGTTTTGCAGCACAAGTCGAGTGCAGGTGCCCCGCGGGAGTTGGAGCCGGCTAGGTGATCCGGTCAGTCCCGTCTTTTTGTAATCGCGTGATTTTCGAGCAAGATTCGTCAGACTGGACGCGATCCCGCGATGAGGATGTCGACAAGTCTTCTGGCGCTCTGCTGCCAATCCCTGCCTGAGCCCACATGCGAAATGCCGATCAAAGCGTGAAGCAGGTCGGAAGGGTCGAGGTCTTTTCGAACATCGCCGCTCTTCTTCGCGCGCTTCACCAAGCTTTCGATTACTCCCTGAATCTGACTGCGAGAACCTTCATACAGCCTGGAAGGGCCGCCCACGACGCTATTGAGGGCGGGCGCGATGATGTGCTTTGCCGCTATGTAATCGACAAACAGAAGCATCCAGGCTCGCAAGCTGTCGATAGGAGCCATCTCTGCGGCGAACCTGCTTCCGGCGGCCGCCAACTTTGCTACCTCACTGTGGTAGACCTCTTCGATCAGCGCATCGCGTGTAGGGAAATGGCGATACAAGGTGCCGGCTCCCACGCCGGACTGTCGGGCGATCTCATCAAGACTGGCATCGGCCCCGTGGCGGGTAAACGCCGCCTTGGCAACTTCGAGAATACGCTCGCGATTGCGCTGGGCATCCGATCGCGGTTTGCGCGGAGCGGAATGTGTCTTTTTCCTCATGACTGAAAAAATCCTGCAACCGGAGACTATCTCCGGTTATCTACTCATTCGGAGAATGTCTCCGTTTTAATCGGAACCACAGCCGTTCGTCAATTCGCAGGAATCAAGGAGGTTTTCATGCGTGTTTTCGTTACAGGTGCAACGGGATTTATCGGGTCCAGGATCGTTCCCGAGCTGGTCAGCGCAGGTCATCAGGTGCTGGGTCTTTCGCGGAGCGAGGTGGGCGATCAGGCATTGTCCGCGACGGGGGCTCAGGTGCAGCGCGGCGATCTGGAAGACTTGGAAAGCTTGAGCAGGGGCGCGGCAGCATCGGATGCCGTCCTTCACGTCGCTTTTCGGCATGATTGGACGCGATTTGCGGAGAGCTGCGAACTCGACAAACGCGCCATCGAGGCCATTGGCGCAGTACTGCAGGGTTCCAGCCGTCCGTTCATCGTCACCTCCGGCGTCGGAGTAGCCCAGGGGCGCCCCGCCACAGAAGATGATCCTCCGCTTTCGTCTCCATCCCTGCCTCGAGTCTCTGAGGCAACCGCGGTCGCGCTCATGGAACGAGGTGTACATGCCTCGGTGATGCGTTTGCCGCAGGTCCATGACACGGAAAAGCAGGGCCTGATCACGCCCCTCATTGCGATCGCGCGCGCAAAGGGAGTCTCAGCGTACATCGGTGATGGGCGCAACCGCTGGCCTGCCGCGCATGTGACCGATGTCGCGCGTCTCTACCGGCTGGCTCTGGAGAAGTTCACGGCGGGAGCCCGCTATCACGCGGTAGCCGAAGAGGGCGTGCCCTTGAAAGACATTGCCACCGCCATTGGGCAGGGCCTGAACGTCCCCGTCATTTCGATCCCGCCGGAACAGGCACAGGAGCATTTTGGCTTCCTGGGGTTCTTCGCCGCCAGAGATGCTCATGTTTCCAGTGCGCAGACACGCGCCAAGCTGGGCTGGAACCCGACGGGTCCCGACCTTCTCACCGATCTTGGGAACATGCGCTGTGCGCAGGCCTGAATCCCTTACCGATCACTCTCAACAACAAGGAGAATCGAAATGAGTAAGACGTGGTTTATCACCGGCGCCTCCCGTGGTTTCGGCCGAATCTGGGCTGAAGCCGCCCTCGAACGCGGCGATCAGGTCACGGCGACCGCCCGCAAACTCGCCGATGTAGCTGACCTGAAGCAACGCTTTGGCGATCGGGTCCTTCCGCTCGCTCTCGATGTTACGAACGCTGAGCAGGTTCAGCAGGCGGTTGAGCAGGCGCACGCCCACTTCGGCAAATTAGACGTTCTGGTGAACAATGCCGGCACTAGCCTTTTTGCGGCTACCGAGGAGGCGAGCGACCAACAGATTCGCGACCTCTTCGATGCGAACTACTTCGGCATGGTGCGAGTGCTGCGAGCGGCTCTGCCTCTGTTGCGCCAACAGGGGAGCGGGCACATTCTGGGCGTTTCCAGCGGTCTGGGCATTACCTCTTTGCCAATGATCGGCTTCTATTGCGCCACGAAATGGGCGGTTGAAGCGCTGCACGAGGCGCTTGCACAGGAAGTAAAGGCGTTTGGGATCAAGGTGACGCTGGTTGAGCCTGGCGCCTACGCAACAGATTTCGGCAAATCCGCGCAGATCGCTGATGTTCTCGAACCATACGCGGATTTTCGGAAGCAGTTTCTGACGCGCTTGGCCGGCATCGAACGCGGCGCCCCGGAGGCAACCGCCGAGGCCGTTCTCAAGCTTGTGGACGCGGAGAATCCGCCGCTTCGGCTGGGGCTGGGCAACTCGATTTTGCCGCGGGCGCGCGCTGCATTTGCCGAGCGCCTGGCCACGTGGGAAGCATGGGAGGACGTCTCGAATGCAGCCATGGGTGAACCGAAGAGATCGATGACAGGATGGATTGAGCAATTAGCCCAAGCGACACCGGTTCGGCGATGAAGCGTGGCCGCAATGAACGCTTCCGGCGATTGGGAAAGAGCGCTGTCCGCGGTTTGGCTCTCGAGCCTCAAAAAACAGAAGAGCCTCCAATCGCCGACTATCACATCCAGAGTTGGGCCAGGGAGCCTCGCCGTTGATGACCGGCATGTGAGCGGACAGAGCAGTCGATACGACCGTCAACGCTTCCGGCTCGGGAATGACCGGCGTTTGGATACAGGAGGACTCAGTGCCGCTCAATTCAACCGCCGGACCAGGCAAGCTAAGGTCCCCAAGCCGGCTCCCTCTACGGTGATGGAATGCAATGTATGTGCGGGAGACTTTCCCCGTTTCACCGTCCACGTCTGGGATCTCGCCATCGCGGACCAGACTCAGAAGCCCCGCACCACTCCGCAGCAGGCCAAGTTAGAAATGGAGCCGCTGTTTCAGTACTTCCTCCGGTTGGCACCGGCGCCCTTCCGGAAAGAGGTGCATTACCCCATCCGGCCGTGGAATGCAGAGATTAGCAGTACATGGTAGGCGAGGCAGGGCTCGAACCTGCAACCCCCGGCTTAGAAGTTCTACGGTTGCGGTAGTCTCGCCTTTACCCTCATGTACCTCAGAGTGTCGGAATCGCTAGTGTTTACAGGGCCTTCAGGCTCGTCCTAGTGGCATTCCGTCCCTGCGAGTGGCAGCGCGACTGGCAACGCGGGTTACTACAAAAATGACTACAGTGAAGCCGCAGCCGAATCGGAGGCGCGGCGCCACTATTACCCGTTGCCGGAAGTGCGTTCGAAATGCCTACGCAGGTCAGACTCGTTTCCAAGATGCTCAACATATAGATCACCAGCCGAATGCTCGTCATGGTTGGCGCCCTCTCCGTGAACGACGCCCAAAACTCGGTAGACCTGCGCATGTCCATCTTCGTCTCGGGAGAAGTACTCTCCAGCCCGCGGAAAAGCTACAAGCCGCACGGCCCCGAGGCCCCTAGACTTCCCGCCTTCGATGCAGATCCCAACAAATTCGTAGTACATGACAGGCATTGTAAGCCTTTGCATGGTGAGCTGCTATCATCTCGGGCCAGGGCCGCTGATCGATGATTCTCGAAAATTCCTGTTGACTTCCACCGTGTTCGTGTCCATACTAGGGACATATGACAGTCAGCTACACCACTGCCGCAGTCGCAAAAGCAATCGGAGTCAGCAAAAAAACGCTTCTCCGTTGGCTGTGGGATAGCAAGCTGCCGGAGCCGAAACAGAGAGTGACGGTCGGCTCAATCGAAAATCGCGTATGGTCCGCGGCTGATCTTGAACGAGCCCGGAAATTCAGGGAGCAGAATTACCGCAAGCGCTCCTAAACAGAAACGCGCCCGCCCGGTGTTGGAGCACCAGACGAGCGCTGAACAAGTCACCTTAGAGGAGGCGACGATGTCTAATCCCAAGGGTAGCATTTCCCCTTTCCCGAAGCCTGATCCCTCCAGGCGTCTTCAATCTCATCTGGACTGGAACACCACGCGCACGCCGGCAGAGACGCCGCGGCTTGAGTGGATGACGGCAACGAGCCGCTTTCCGGCGGCGCTGCTGCAGAACGGTGTCGGCCGCTACGAACCGGGCAGCAATGGGGCGGTGCTTCAATGAGCCGCCCTGTGATGCCCCCGATTCGCTACAGCCGCGCAGAGGTTCTGCTCATGTGCAAGGTCTACCGATTCTTCCGCCCGAAGACGAGGCCGACCCATCGAACGTTCGGGCTTGCGCCGAGCGGCGAAGGATTCGTCTGGCACCCGTAGAGCAGTCGCATTTGACGATGCGGCGCGTCCCCGGTGCCGTGCTTCGAGCCACCATTCAACCAGAAGAGGAGATTACGATGCCGAAATCACCCGCAGCACCCGCTCTGACCCCTAACCCGTCCGCCCCTGCTTCCATCGAGCGTCCGAAGCGCGTTGTGAAGAGTGCCTTGCTCTGCGATGACGATGGCGGATCGCTCGTCGAAGGCACACACATCGACCGAGATGAACTCGCACGGCTCGCGCAGTGGATGTGTGAATGGAACATCTTCCACCACCATGACAAGGAATCCAGCAACCGCCCGAAACCCTGCGAGCGCTGCCGCGAGGATTCCGCGCGTTTGTTGGGCGCATGCCCGTTTATCGAAATGAACCGCGCTCCTGAATTGGAATTGGTTTAGCCCAATCAGTGCTCACTGCGGCGCCTTTCGGGGCGCCGCTTTGCTTTGGGCCTAGATTCCCCGTTCCGCCATTGCCCGGCGGATGCGGCGCGATCGGTCAACCGCGGCAGAGAATGCCGGCGTCGCCATCGTCTCCTCAACCGTGCGCGGGGCCACCTTGAAGACCTTCGCGAGATCCTCGACGGCATAGGGCCGGTCAAGGGCGACTATCGTCACCAGGTCCAGAAACGGCCTTCCCCGCAATGTCTTTACCTTCGATCCAGCTACCTTCATGCCAGTTCACTCCCTGAGTGCCGATTGTATCGGTGCCTCTGGACATCTGCCGGCGCATCCGCTCCTCAACCGAGAGCAGCTTGCGGAGCACATCGGTATCGAGCGAAAATCCCTCACCGCTGCGCAGCAATAGCCCGGTGTGGCCGCCGGGAATTCCCTGGAGGCCTGCACGGCTGGCGCGCTCTTCGAGCATCTGCAGGAGCCGGCCGCGAATCTCGCACAGCACGCCGAGTCTTGTTGACCGATTCAAACACGCCTCACAAGCGGCGCATAGATCGGCTCTGGCTTCCGTGGGGGCCAAACCCATTGCTGGCCGCACTGAGGGCAGCGCAAGGCCTGGGAGAGCCGCTGCAGCGCCGCGGACGGATGCGCAGGGCAGCTTGGCCGCTCTGGCTCCTCTGCGGGCTTCGCCGGGGCCTGAGTGGCTTTCGCGGGCCGGAGTAGCTCTGCCACCACCTGCGAATTGCCGGACAGTGCCTTCATGGCGTCCAGGAGCCCGTAAGATACATTCGCGATGCGCAGGTAATTGAGCGCCTGCGTCGTGCTGTCCACGATGTCATCGTGCGCGCCGGATGGGAACGTCGCAAGCTCGTCCAGGAAATCCGCGAGCCAAGGTGCGGCTTTCGGCAGGAATACGCGGCCGGCCTCCACCAGTGGCGAGACGGCATGTGCGCGGGTCACCTTGTCCGCGTCAACCTTCACCGGGCGGATCGGCAGGCGGGTGCTCTGTCGAAGCTCCTGAATGAGTGACTGGCCGGAAGCCTTATCTTCGACCAGAACCACATGTGGGTTGAATTGCGCCCCCATGCTCTCGAGCTGGCGCTTCAACTGCGGGAACTCTGCGCGCGCCCGCCAGACGTGGAGCAGGTAGAAGCCATTTTTCGCGACGCCCCAGACGGTGACC
Organism: Acidobacteriota bacterium; assembly: GCA_046566985.1. GTDB lineage: Bacteria > Acidobacteriota > Terriglobia > Terriglobales > Acidobacteriaceae > Telmatobacter. The sequence continues at coordinate 165,542 of JBKICT010000014.1, forward strand.
ACGCTGTAATCGTTCGCGGCACCGGCCTTGAACGCGGTATCCGCGCTCAAAATGATTTGGCTGAACTCCGGCAGTTCATCGTACCGCTGCCACCATTCAGCCTTGAAGATCGCGCCCTCTTCGGGAACAGGCCGCTGCTGGTACAGCGCGGACCACGCGGCAGACCCCAGAACACGGCGCGTCGATTCAAGCTCTTCGAGCGGGAATCTCTCGGGCCAGAGTGCTGCGCCCGGCTTACGCCAACCCTCATCGACTTCTGCGATCGCCGGAAGGTTCAGGATTTCCCAGTTTTCTTCGGGCTGCTCGCGCAGAAGATGCCCGGCAAGATCGTCGCAATGCCAGCGTGTCTGCACCAGCACAATTGCCGTTTCTGGCTGCCGCCGCGTGTACAGCACAGAGCTATACCAGTCGTGAAGCTGCCGCCGGATCGTTTCGCTGCGCGCCTCCTCCATGTCCTTGATCGGATCGTCAATTAGAAGAAGATGGCCGCCGCGGCCGGTGATTGCACCTCCGCGGCCAACTGCGAAGTAGGAGCCGCCTGCCGTTGTGTCAAAGCGCCTCACGCTTTGCGAATCTTCCGCAAGCTGCAGCTCGGGAAAGACGGCTCGGGTTCGCGGGTCGGCAGCGTAGTTGCGAACCTTGCGGCCGAAGCCCTCCACGAATTCCTGAGAGTACGAAGCGGTGATGATGCTGCGGTCGGGATGGCGTCCGAGGTACCAGGCTGGGAAGATCTCGCTCGTGGTGCAGCTTTTCCCCATTCGCGGGGGCATGAAGATCATCAGACGGCGAATCTTTCCAGCTTCGACGGCTTCGAGCTTCCGCATTAGGAGCGAATGGTGCTTGTACACCTGGTAGGACGGAAAGACCAGCGGCGCATAGGAAGCGAGGCTCGCCCGTGCCAGCCGGAAAACGTCGTCGTGACTATCCTTGCGCTTCAATTGTCCCTCCAGTCAACTGCTGGTGCCGCATGTAGCCGGCGGCGATTCTTTCCGCTTCCTCTGCCGTTAGATGGATGTGCATAACTTGCTTGTCGCGAGGCTTGATTTCGTCCCGTAGCGCGCTGATCTCCATCACAACCCGGATGCGCTGCGCGGCGGCTGCCACGGCTGCCTGAGTGTGCCCGCGGCGCTTCGCCATGCCGTACACCTCCGCGAGATCTCGGTCGATCTCTTCCAGCCTCTCCACGGTTGCCACCACTCCGGCAGGCCGCGACGTGCTGATCGATCGCGCCATCGTCATGTGTTCTTTTCGATGGCGGTATGCGTTGGTCTGCGGGACGCCGAACTCGGCCGCGACCTTGGGGATAGACTGGCCGCCTGCGAGTGCGGCATCGATCTCCTGCAGACGCGGGTCGCTGCAAATTCTGCAAACTCTCGGCATGCTGATCCTTAAAAAAGGGGGGAACGGGGTGACGCCGTTCCCCGCTTACCGGCTGCGTCGTGGTCAGCCGGGTTCCGAGCAATATCCGCGGGGTTGGAAAGGCGGCAAAGCCCACCCGCGAATACGTTCGGAGAAACTCAAAAAAGTGCGGCCCGACGAAGGAGTCATCGAGCCGCCAATGCGCCGGCTGGTTTGCCGACGCCCCGCGCGCGGACGCGCCGTTATGGGAACACCGCGCCCGCAGGAGCTTAAGCGATCAATCTGAAAGGCTCGCCGTCCAGCCACTCGCCGTGAAGCACAGTTACTTTCCGGCTGCCCACCTGCACAACCGACTTCGATACGCGCTTTGTAAGGTTTTCTGTGCTCAGAACCTTCACTGCGCCAGCGGGCGCTTGGTCCGTGCGCTTCGCGAAGGCGACGTGCTTGCTGCTGCCGTCCGCGCGGACGTAATCGAAGCCCTTGCCGGTGCAAGGCGAGTCCACGTAAGAGACTTCCGATAGCCTCTTCAGGCCGAACCGCACCGGCACGTTCTTTTTGCAGTTCGGGCAGTAGTTGTTCGCCTGCTGCAGCGGTAACGATTTGTCGCAGTTGTCGCACTTGCGCCAAGCATACGAGCCGCCCTGCGAGTAGCCGGTGAGGAAACCTTGCTGGAGCTGCTCGCGGATGTCGTCATTGATCGGAACCGAACCGAGCCTGATCTCTTTGGCGGAATCGTCGTAGTCGATCTTCGTGACTTTGCCTGCGGGCTCGGTCGAATGCTGTCGCCGGATGTTCCCCAGCGAGATCTCCTGGCCGGCGCCAGAGGTGCGCTGAACAGCGCCGAGGCTCCATTGCTGGTACGCATCTTTCGCCGCATCGTAATCGCAGATCTCGTTCTCAAGGTCCGGCGCCTCGTGAGTTGCAATGCCGTACACGGTCACAGTCCCGTCGGGCTGCTCCTGCACCTTGGTGAACTGGGCGAACTTCTCGAACACGCCAGCCGCGCCTTTGACGAATTCTCCGCCGGGCGACTCCGGGTTCGGCGCATCCCCCAGGCCTGCGAAGTCCGAATCGGGCATACCGGCGAGCTTGAAAGCCGAGCCACCAGCCGCGGTCCTGACAGGGTGAGCAATTGCGCCGGCAGGCCCGAAATAGTCGTCATCCGGCACTGGCGCGAGTTGCATTTTGTTGAACCGGGTTGCGCCGTCGCCGGGATTCGTGCCGCCGAGTGCGTCGCCTGGATCACGGAATACCTGCGGCGTCTCCGGTAGAAAGCTGGGGATGGGCGCCAGCTTGAAGTTCGGATCGGACTTGACTTCACCATCGAATGGCAGTCCGGTCGGTGCTAGTTTGAAGTCCATTTTCGATTTCCAATCTGGCGGGCTTTTTGTGTAAGGGGTTGATGGAGGGGCGGCGACCAGGCTAGGCGCTGCGCTTTCTCAGAGATTCGCGCTCAGCCTGCTCTGCTGCAGCCTTCGCCTTGTCGCGCTGCTCGCGCTCCTGCCTCTTTCGCTCGTTCTCACGCGCCCAAAGCGCATCTCCGCGAACCTTTTCCGCCGCGTCCAGCGCGGCTTTAGCGGCGTCGCGCTTCGCGGTCGCGTCCACGATGGCTGCTTCGAGCTGTTCCATTTTCTCGGCGTCCAGATGGGCCAGTAATGCCTTCTGTGCTTCGCGCAACTTCAGGTTCGCGACTTGGAAGTCGTCAACAGCTTCCGCCAGCAGCTGCTCGAGACCGCGCGCGCGGTGCGCGTGACGGTCACGCTCCGCGGTTATGCTCGCTGGATCCTCGGAGCGCTCGCCCTTCGCAGTCGCCAGGGCAGAAGCGGCGAGCCTCTGATCCAGAGAGGCGATCTTCGCGCGTTCGCCGTCCAAGTCCTTGCGAAAACGTTGCTCAGACGCAAGCGAGGCCTTATACTCGCGTTCGGCCGCGTCGACGTTCTGCTGCAAGATGTCTTTGTGATTGCCCTTCATTCTCAATCTCCCTTCGGAATTGGTGTGCCGGACACGCCCGGCGTGGATTCAGTGCGTAACGCCTGTGGACGGTGCCAGAGGCGGCGGCGCAAGGTAGATGATTTGCGGCCAGGGCAGGAACATCGTGAGCACGATTTTGTTCGCTTTCCCTCCGGTGAGAGGGCACCTGTCCACCTCCGCCCAGATGCCGCCGTTCTCGACGCCTCGCAGCGTGATTTGCACGCCATCGGGGCTGCCTGGATTCAACATGGGGATGAAGGCGAGCATCTGCTGCCCAACCCAATCCTCGAGTCGGTACGATTTCGTTTCCACGCGCATTCTCCTGCTCTTTAGCCGCGGCCAGCTTGCCGCAGATGCCTCTGCAGCGCTCCTGCAATGGCGCCCGGGTTCCGGTCAAGCGCTCGCAGGATGGCTTTCTCTGTCGGCGCGTTGACGTTGTTCACGTTGTGGATATGCAGGTCACCGCCGCCGCTCGTTCCACGCAACTCGCTCATCGTCGGTGCCGGAATGACGGCCTCGCCCTCGTGCAGCATGGCCACGCCATCGCGCGGCACATAACCTGTGCCGGCTTCGAAAGCTGCCATTGACCGGAAGGCCAGGACGCCGGCGAACGTCGCAGCAGCGGCGACCGCGCCGAGCTCAGGACCGACAACCGGAATCCCAGCGAGCGCCTTCCATGCCTTCGCCGCCGCAGTTGCCGCCGCAGACCCAATCTCCTTCATAGCGGAGACGCTCGTAATTGCTTGCGATGCCGCAGCGCCTTGCGCTGTAATCGCGGTTTTGGCTGCGGTCGTCTGCTGGTGGACGAGCAACATCATGAGTTCTTTTTCGGCATAGACCAAAGCGGCCTTTTCCATGTTGTCGACGATGCTGACTAGTAGTTCCTGGCCCATGCGGGCGAACTGCTGACCCAAAAAGCGGGTGCTGTAAAGCATGTTGTTTTGAAGTTCCAGCCACCTCGAATCGATCTGATCGAACGCCTGAATATACGGGTTAGCGATCTGCTGCGATATTGCAGACTGATCCGAGATCCCGCTAACCTGCGCCTGCCCCTGCACTTGGGCGATCTGGTTCGTGATCTGCTGTTGCTGGGCCGCGTTCTTCGAATTGCTCACGCCGGCCGCAGTGTTCGCCGCAGCCTCGTTTTTGAGCCGCTGCAGTTCGCCATTCAGCGCTGCGAGCTTCGCCCGGTATTCCTCGGCGTGGATCGCGGCAATCTTCTGATCGGCACCAAGCTTCGTGATCGCGCCCGAGGCCTCAGCGGCGCGCACTTGGGCAATGCGAATGTTCGCGGCTGCGGTTGACTGGATATCGGACGCCTTCTCAAGCTCCGAGTGGTACTGCTTCCATGCCTGCCCGGTCTGCAGAACGTTGTCGTACTGCGAGGCAATCCACTTGTTCAGCCCGGTTCCCAGCCCCTCCATGTGGATGTTTTGGTCGTCGGACTTCTTTTCGGCCTTCACGATGGTCTGCAGTTGCTTGTGAAACTGCTCCTGGGCGCGCACGTATTGTTCCATGACGTGCTTGGCCTGTTCGCTGCCAGCCTTGAACGTGGTGAGGTATTGCTCCCAGAACGCCATCCCTTCGCCGGCGGTGAGGCCGTGGCCGGTGAGGGCTGCTTCCTTCTGCGCGAGAGCGTCGAGTGACGCCTCGATCTGCTGCAGCCGCTGCCGCGCAGCCGAGTTCCCGGCGGAGGTGGAACTTTTCGCCTCCTGAGCCGGCGTTACCTGCTGCTGCAACACTTCGTTGCGGTACTGCTCGCCGATGTTGCGCTGCTCCTCTGCAAGCTGCTGGAGAGCGCCGCGGAGCAGATTGATGTTCGCGGTCTGATCCTTGCCGAATACCTTGCCGGATTCCTCGTAGGCGTCCTGCGCGCGGGAAGCTTTAGCCAGTGATTGCTCAATGGAATCGGTTGCCTTCTTGTAGGCGTCCTGCAGCGCTACCAGTTGGCTCTCCTGCGCCTGGGCAAGGTTAGCTTTGTCGCCGGAGTCCGCAGCGTGCTGAACCACCGTGCCATACTCGTCATTGACGGCCTGGATGTTCTTCAGTTGCCGCTGGATCATCTTCTGGGTGTCGCCGGTCTCGGCTTTGCCGGTGAACAGGCTGCCCCAGAATCCGATGCTGTTCTTTTTGTTGTTCTCATCCGTCAACTGCCGCATCTTGTCGATGTCGCGGTCAATCGAGACGGAGAGCTTGTCGGCGGCTGCCGAGGCCTCATCGAAGGCGATCAGCATGCCATTCTGCGCCGGTCGCCCCATCAACTTGTCGAGTTCGCCCTGCAGGCGGTCGCCCTCGGTCAGCAGCGCGTCATTCGACGCGCGGATCGAGTCCGACATCTTGCGGAAGCTGATCTCGATCGACTGCGCGGCCTCTTCGGCCTGCTTGCGAATCTCGTAAATCTTCTGGCCGAACTGGTAGAGGATCAGCCCCACGCCGGCCACGATGGGGCCAATGGTCAAGAACGGGGAGGAAAGAATCGGAGCCAGCGTTTCGCTGCGCGCCGCCAGCATGCCGAGTTGCGCACCGACGAATCCGCCCATCTCGCGACCTGCGAGGCGAGCGGTTGCGGCGACCTCGGACTGGCTCACCGCGAGTTCGTTCGCGGCGGTTGCGGCAGCGGTCTGCGCAAGGGCATTGGACACCAGCAATTCGTTCTGAGCTTGAAGCTCGATTGCGGCGTCTTTTTCCTTCTGTGCGAGTTCGGCCTTCGCCGCGGCGAGTGCCTTCGCCGCCGTGCTCTGCTCCATCAAAGCCGGAGTCAAAGCCTTCACCGCCAGCGTGTACGGCACCTGGCCATCGACAAGCTGACGGATGACGGCGCGCAGGTTCGCGGACGTGACCGAGTACTCCGCGGTCGTTGATGCAAGCTGCTCGTAGGCAGCGCTCATCTCCGATGTGGACGCCTTGACGCTCTGCGCCGCCTCCGCCATGCCGGACTTAATGCCGGAGATATCGACTTCCGTTCCGATCCGGATTACGCCGTCATCTGCCATAGATTTACCTCACTAAAAAGCCGCTCCATTGAGCGGCGGTCTCGTTCGTTTGTTGCGGTCGGACTCAGGCGGCTTCCAGCTCATCTTTCGTGCTGTACGGCGTCCGCAAGATTTCATTCATGGGGCCGCCGCAGCGCTGACCGCGCATTCCGCCGGTCGCGTAGTTCCTGCAATAGCGCGTGCCCAGGTCGCTCGCCTCGACAAAGCCCGAGCGCGTCACATTGCAACGCGGGCATCTCCAGACGGCGAGCAGCTTTTCTTCCGAGGCCCGCGCGAGCCGCGAATTGCGCAGGCGGCTGGCGATGGGCGCGAGTTCCGCAGCGGTCGGTAAGAAGCGCGACTGCCCGGACCATTGGACTAGCGCTTCTTCAAGGTCGCGCCGATCGAACATTCCGAGTTTTCCTTGCCAAGCCTTGAACTCTGCAACGTCTGGATCGCGGCGCGCCTTTGCACAGGCGGACTCGTACAAACTCGTCATTTCTGCCTTCGATATCATGCATCCCCCTCAGCCTTGAATGCAGCCCACGCGCTGTTCTGTGGGTTGTGAGTGATTGCGGCCCCCGCCGGCGTCCGGGCGCGATCTTGAGCGCGGCCAAGCCAACTCGTAAGAAACCGCCGCATGCCGCGTGGAGTCTTCCGATTGCGCGGATTCGAGATCAGCCACTCGCGCGCCTTGAGAAGCTCAACGTCGATTTCGACCGCGGGGTATGCCTTCCCCCAGGCCACGCAATCCTGAGCCGTGACCGGCCATTCCTTGCCGTCCACCAGTGGGAGCACAATGGGCTCGCCGGAACGGTCCAAGGCCGGCGCGGCGCTTGCCGCTGCGCAAACGTTCTTTGGCTCAGGCTCCGGTACAGGCTCAGGTACTGGTACTGGTAGGCGGTACACCGTACTCGATTCGGGATTTGTGTTCGTATGCTGTACGGACGGTGTACGTACGCCGGGTGTACAGAAGGTTCGTTTTGAGCGCATGAGTGCGTTCTTCGTGGCCTTGTCGGCGTGCTGATCCCAATCGTGAACAAGCAAACGATGCACAGGATCTGCGTCTATCCAGCGGCAGGTAACGAGTGACTCGATCAATCGGCCGGGCTCGCCATTCCATCCAGCCCAAGCCTCGATCGCAGCGTCCGTGTACTTACCGATATCGCCCTGTGGGGTGAATCTCCCGGTGAAGTGCCAGACAGCCTCGAGAGCGCCGAGCGTGGCAAACTTCGGCATTTCCAATGCGGCCATCAACTCCGCGAACTTCGGATGGTCGGGAACGGCTCGGAGCGCCATTAGAGCTCCTTTTCGCCATCGTCCGCGGAGTTGGCGGTCTGCGCGGCGGCGGCACGTTCTGCGTCCAAACGCGCGGCGGCCCGAAGGATCGGGACCATCGTCTGGGGGTCTAATTCAAAGCGGTCGTGGGCGAGAAGGCGCTCGAGGCAGGAACGGGCTGGTAGGACGGCTCGGCCTTTAAGGCTCAGCCCGTGGCCCGCAGCGACGATCTCATCGGCCAGGGCGGCCGGAACGCTGCCGATTCTGACTTGAACCGGAACTGTTTGAAGTTCTTTTCGCATACTGTCTCCAATGGTTGAATCCCGTGCGGATGGAGGCCGCGCGGTTAGTTTTGGGCACTAAAAAACCCGCCGGATCGGCGGGTGCTGAGTTCAATTTCGGTGACGCTCAGGCGGCCGGCAGTGCCGGCGCCCAGGCTGCGATTCTTTCTCGCTGCTCGCGGCTGATCCGACCATCCCTGAAGTGTCGGCCCGCGAGGACGTGCATGTCTCCGCCGTCGCCAGAGAACCGGCTCCCGCCAGTGAGGCAGGCGGCGGTCTGGCGGCTGTTCGAGGGCTCGGGAGCCGCGATCTGTCGGTACGTCGCCTTCCCGATCTTCTCGATCTTGCGATCAGCGCGCATCGCCGAGGCCTCAGCCTTCGTGAGCATGCACACAAATCCACCCTGCGTATCCTGGAGTCGAAACTCTTTCGCCATCGCGCCTCTGATTTTTGGGAATGGGAATCTCTCGATTATCCCTGCGGGCCATCTGCGTTCCGGCCTACCCGTGGAGTGCGGGAGGAGGCGGCTTATTCGCGCCTCAACGGGGCCATAAGGTGGCCCAGACCTTTTGACTACTGACCAGCTTACGCGGCAGAACGGCGCGCGGGTTGGAATCCATCTTCCAAAAGTTTGCGGAGAGTCCCTTCGCCGATGCGCACGGAGCGCCCAATGCGATAGACGTCAATGTCGCCCTGACCAATCTTGTTCCAGATGGTCTTCGCGGAGAGCCCAAGGGCTGCTGCCGCTTCGGGAACTCGATATTTCCGCTCGTTTACCTCGACCTGCATTCCGATCCTCCAATGTCTGCTGGTGAATTCCTACAACGAGACTAGTCTGCCATCGATTACCTTTTTCGCTTGCATTTTACAGGGAAGTCGCGGTAGGGTTCATTTGTATGGTTCGTACTACCGCGATGCAACCCGAAACCGAGCGATCAAGAGTATCGCTGATGCTGAAGTGGCTGAACGCAGCGCAAAGAGGCGAAACCGTCCCCGGACTCAGCGGAGAGGCGCTGCAGCGGCTGCAGGAGTACATGGATTCGTGGCGCCAGTGCGCGCCCAATGCGATGCTGTGGCGAGATCGATTCCCCGCATTTTGGAAAGCAATCGATCGATCCCTCGCGAAGACGCAGCTCAGGCTTTATGCCGCTCCCGATGGCTGCATTGCGGCCTGGGACATGCGCCCTGGTGCTATGCAAACGGACATGTGGCGTGTTGACAAGCTCTTCGCTGACTTCCTCGCTGGATTCCATTCAAAGATCGCCCTATGCCAGCGCAGAGAGTGCGGCGCTTACTTTGAAGTGAGCCCGAAGCGGAACACCTATTGCAGCGATCGGTGCGGCAAGATGGCCACATCTCGAGTAGCAAAGAGCGCAGCGAGGCACAACGAAAGACATCGGCGGATGCTGCGCGTTCTTGATTTCCTTCGCAAGTTGAGAGAGAGCGATCCCACGGCAGACTTGCTGAGCGATGCCAGCTATTGGAAAGACCAGGCGATCCGAAGCCGTTCCCTCAAGGGTATGCTGACGGATCGATGGCTGAACGAGGCGATTCTTCAGCGACTGCCGACGCCGGACGGCTTTGCAGGCTGCGCCCGGTGCGAAGAAATACGGCTTGAGATTCACAAGGTTCTGAAAGACAAGAAGGAGGCAGTGAGGCAATGAGCGTCTTCAAGCGTGGCAGCAAGTACTGGTACCAGTTTCGCTTTCTCGGCTCGCGGGTGCAGGAGAGCGCGCACACATCGAACCGCGAGATTGCGGAACGCAAGGAACGAGCCCGGCGGCGCGAGCTTGAACTTGGCGCTGGTGGCTTGTCCGAAGTCAAACGGCCAGTGATCTTCGAGAAGGCGGCGAAAGAATGGCTGGAGGGCAATCCGCACTGGACGGACAGCACGCGCGAGATCTCTAAGCTCAAGGTGAAGCGGCTTACCGCGTACTTTGGCAAGATGTTCGTGAATGATATCCAGGCCGCAGACGTTGCGACCTACCAGCGCCAGCGCCAGAAGGACGGCGCCGCGCCGCGGACGTGCAACATGGAGGTAAGCGCCTTGCGCCAGATCCTGCGCGAGCATGGCCGCTGGGCCTTCCTTGAAGGCAAGGTCAAGATGCTGCGCGAGAGTGAGGAGATCGGCCGCGCGTTGACCGCAGACGAGCTTCACAGGCTCGAGGTTCAGGCAAAGAAAAGCCGCAGCCGCTCGCTGCCCGTCGCCATCACCATGCTGCGCCATACCGGCATGCGCGTGAGCGAGCTTCGCACGATGCGCTGGTACCAGGTCGATTTCCTCGCCCGCTCCGTCCGGGTCGGCAGAGCCAAAACCAAGGGCAGCGAAGGGCGGCTGATTCCGTTGAACGAGACGGCATTCCGCGCGCTGAAAGAATGGCGAGCCCGCTTCGAGAATCCGCAGCCTGACCATTTCATCTTCCCGAGCGAGCGCTATGGGTTCGACGGCGAAGAGGGACGCCTTCATGGAGCCGTAGCGGTCTGGAACATCAATCCTGAGAAGCCAATCGGTAGCTGGAAAGTCGCCTGGACGGAGTGCCGCAAGCGCGCCGGCGTCAACTGCCGGCTGCACGATTTGAGGCATACATTTTGCAGCTTACTTGCTGAGGCTCAGGTTGCCGACTCAACCTTGATGGCACTCACTGGCCACATGTCCAAGAGGATGTTGGAGCACTATTCCCACGTCCGGAATGAGGCGAAACGTGCGGCGGTCTCGGCGCTTGATGCGGCGATTTCGCCGGTATTAGAGCCTGCAGACGTACTACAAAAACGACTACAGTCGCCAGTAGAGGATGCCCCGCAAGTGCAGTAAGCTATTGATTCTAAATGGTAGGCGAGGCAGGGCTCGAACCTGCAACCCCCGGCTTAGAAGGCCGGTGCTCTATCCTGTTGAGCTACTCGCCCGCTGTGATTTTCATTTTACTTTGAAGGTTCAGCAGAGGTCGACGAGTCCGGTGCGACCGCGGATGCGAGTGCGCCCAGCGCAGCCGTGAGAGTGATCTGGGCCGCGGGCGCGTCCGCGCTACAGGCGGTCAGGTAGGCGGTGATGCCTACGGTTTCGCGATCCGAAGTGATCCAGGCGCGGCGGATGACGAAGTCCGCGCGGCAGTTTGCGAGCGGGATGGAGTGCAGCTTTGAGCACCAGATTTTGCAGGCGTCGATTGCCATCTCAGGCGAGGTCCACTGTCGCGGGCTGCGCGGAAGCAGGTCGATGTAGCACGCCAGCGCCTGATTTGCATCGGCGGGATCGGCGTTCATTTCGTCGGCATCGAAGTCGGTTGTCTCCCAGAGGTCGCATTTTGCCGTCCAGACCGGCGAGAGCGGCGCATTCAGTTGCAGCAGAGCCTGGGCCAAGCCGGGTAGCTGGGTGGTTTCGCAGACTTCGCGGATGCGGATGGGTTCCGCTCGCAGATCGATAAGGCCCGACCATGCTGCGTCGATCACCGGCGCCGCACCGCCGATTTCGATCTCCCAGTCAGCTTCCATGCGCGGCGCCGGCGTGGTGCAGCAGGTAGCGCATCACGGTTGCCTCGGCCCAGTGAATGTCGTCGCCGGGCTCGTTGGAAAGGTAAGCGCAGTGGCCGCCGTGGGGTGTTTCCAGCAAGGTGATCTGCGGGTTGGCGAGGATCTTCTCGCGGGTTTCGTGTGTGAGACGGATGAACGGGTCGTCGAGTGCCCGGAGGACGAGGGTGGGCACGGCGATGCGATCGACGACGCGCGCGCTTGCTACACGGTAGTAGTAGTCGTCGGCATCGCGGAAGCCGCAATAACGTGCGACGATCTTGTCGTCGAACTCGCGCAGGGAGCGCACGGGGCCGAAGCCGTCCTTTTGATAAATGTGCGGAAACAGTTGCGCTTTGCGGCGATAGCGGCGCATGAGGCGGCGGAGGAAGTGCCACTCGTATACGCGATTGGCGGGCTCGTGCAGTGCATCGGAGCCGGCGGCCAGGTCAATGACCGGGCAGACGGTTGCGACGGCGGCGAGCGGAGCGCGGCGGCCCCATTCGCCTGCGAGCTTGAGCACAAGGTTGCCGCCCATGGAGTAGCCGACCAGGGCGACGCGCTCAAGGGCGAAGCGGCGTGTGTAGTGTTGCACGACCGCCCCGACGTCGGCGGAAAAGCCCGAGTGGTACAGGGTGGGCGTGAGCGCGTCGGAGTCGGCGCAGTTACGCATGTTCATGCGGACAACGTTGCAGCCGGCGTGCCAGGCGCGGCGGGCAATGCCGCGGATGTACTGCGAGTCCGAGGAGCCTTCAAGGCCGTGGACGAGGACGACCGTCAGGCGATTGCCAGTGTGAGGCCCGGGGTGCCAATGGCTGTGGCACAGCACGCGGCTGCCGTCGTCGGAGTCCACCTCGACCTCTTCGGGAATCGCCGGTACACGAAATGGGGGGCGCGGAAGATAGTTGCCGACGAGCGTCTGGACATGGCCGTTGCGCATCCCGCGCCGGGGCAGAAATTCGGTGAGCCACTCAGCAGGGCGGTCCGTGAGCGAGGGCTGGGCTGGATGGGCGGCGGGGTCGGCGAGGGGATCTGAGATCACGGGCGATCGGGTGAGCGTGTTCGGGGAAGGGAATCGACCAAACTGGGGCGGCTAGTGGGGATCGAACCCACGACATCCTGAGCCACAGTCAGGCGTTCTGCCGCTGAACTATAGCCGCCGTGTAACTCTCTGATTGTACCATCGAAGCAGGCCGTTTTCCTGATGTCCGCCACCCCTGAGCGCGTGCCAGATCCTGCTCCTGATGATCGTCGCGCGCGTGGCGCGGCGGATCGCTGGCAGCGCGGCGCGTGGCTGTTTCGCGACTCGACGCTGCGGTCGCTCGAGATCGTTCTCGACGAGCTTTTCCGGGTTCCCGGGACCCAGATCCGGTTCGGAATTGATGGTGTCGTGGGGCTGATCCCGGGAGCGGGTGATGTTCTTGCCGGCCTGCTCTCGGCCGTTATCCCGCTGGCTGCCTGGATTCGGGGCGTGCCGTATGTGGCGCTGGTGCGCATGGCCGTGAATCTCGGCATTGGGGTGCTTGTGGGGTCGATCCCCTTGGCGGGGGACATCTTCGACATCGTCTGGAAGGCGAACCGGCGCAACCTGGCGCTGATGCAGCGGCACCTGCGCGAGCCGCGCCGCCACGGCTGGCGTGACTGGGCTTTTTTGTGTGCGCTGGCGATGCTGCTGGGCATGATCTTCGCGCTCCCCGTGCTGGTATTTGTCTGGTTTGTGGAGTGGATTCGGCACCATCTGCGGTGACCGGCGAAGGTGCTGTTCGCGATACAATCGGTTCAGTCGGGGCGTAGCGCAGTCTGGTAGCGCATCTGCTTTGGGAGCAGAGGGTCGGGGGTTCGAATCCCTCCGCCCCGACCACTTGCGGTGGGGCTGACTGCGCCTTTGGCGCGGGGCTGCCGCATGCATTCGCGCTGGGTTCTTCCCGCCCTGGGTTCAAATCCCCCTCCGACCGGTCCCTTGAAGCGGGAACCTTGGAACCAATCTTCCCGCAATGCAGTACGATTGCGTGGAGTTGTGGTGTTGAGGCCGCTTCGCAACCCATTCATCCTGAATAACTTGCTCGACTTATACCACTACGTGGTTCATTTTGACCGTTTTGCCGATGGGGTGGGGGGCAGGTACGAACCGGCGGTATGGACCGGTCGGATCCCTGACATTTTCCGGGTGATTCAATTGTCGAGGAAGGGCTGGCGCGGGAAGAGACAACAATCCGTCTGGACCTGAGTCCGATGGATTGATTATGCATCGGGGTTGCCGGGGGCGATGTGGCGGCGATCACAGGTGCATGTGACGAGCCGATCGGCGGATTTTGAGCGATTCTGGCGGCTCTGAGTTGCGGCCGCCCATCGCAAAGAACGCGATGGACGATCACAGGCCGGTGGAATGAGAGTCGAATGCCGAGGATTCAAACTACGATTCCGCGGTGAATGGCGTAGCGAGTGAGCTCGGCGGTGGTGCGCACGCCCAACTCGTCCATAAGGCTGTTGCGATGGAACTCCACGGTTTTGGGCGAGATCTTGAGGATGGCGGAGATCTCCTTGGTGGTTTTGCCCTCGGCCACGAGCTGGAGGACTTCGCGCTGGCGGGGCGTGAGGCCGCCGCCCAGGAACTCCGCGGGGTTCCGGGTGGGCTGGAAGGCGACCATCTCCGCGGCATCCTGGTCGACCAGCGGGGTGACGTAGAAGCGGTTGCGCAGGGCGCGATGAATGGCTTCCACCAGCTCGGTCGAGGCCGATTGCTTGGCCACATAGCCCTTGGCGCCGGCATCGAAGGCGGCGCGGACGTAGGCCCGATCCAACTGTTGCGTGATGATCACGATTTTTGCGGACGGCAGCGATCGGGAAAGCCGCCGGGTGGCTTCGATCCCGTTCATCTCCGGCATGCCGATGTCGAGCACGATCACGTCTGGCTGGAGGCGTTCGGCTTCGCTCACCAGGATGCGGCCGTTGGGGGCGGTTCCCACGACCTCGAACTCCGCAGAAAGCAGACGAGTCATGCCCTCGAGCATGAGGGCGTGGTCGTCGCAGAGGAGCAGGCGTTTACGCATGGCGTTCCACCGGAATGGTTGCGAGGACGGTTGTGCCACGGCCGAGTTCAGACTTCACCTCCAGGGAGCCGCCGGCGAGCCGCGCACGCTCCTGCATAGAAATCATGCCGAGACCCTGTGGAGGGTTGTCTGCCTCCTGGTCAAAGCCGATGCCGAAGTCCATCACGCGAAGCTGCAGGTAGCCGTCGCGCCCGGCCAGCTCCACCTTCACGTGGGTTTTGCCGGCATGCTTTGAGACATTGCGCAAGGCCTCCTGCGCGATGCGATAGATGGCGGTGGCGGCCTGCTGGGGCCAGGAATCAGGCAGGTCCTGGCTGGCGTAGGTGGCGGGCATCTTCTCGCGCCGGCCGAACTCTTCGACCATGGCTTTGAGCGCGGCGGGCAGACCAAGGTCCTGGAGGATGGCCGGGTGCAGCCGGTGGGAAATCTGGCGCACATCGGTGTTGAGCGACTGAAGCTGCTTGCGCGCCTGCTCAATTCGCTCCAGGTTCTTCTTGTCGATGTGATCGGGCTGGACTTCGTGGAGCAGCATTTCGAGGTGGCTGAGGCGCTGGCTGATGTCGTCGTGGAGTTCGCGGGCGACGTGCTGGCGCTCGTCTTCCTGGGCGGTGAAGAGGTGTCCGGTCAGGCCGCGGAGTTCTTCCTGGGTGCGCGAGAGTTTGCGGGCGGCGACGGCGACCTCGCTTTCCAGGGCCTGCTTCTGCTGGGCGATGAGGATCTCCGCTTCGCGCCGCAGCGTGATGTCTTCCACCATGAGGAGGAATACGCGGCTGCCGTCCGTGGAGAGAGCGAGGGCCTTGATGAGCAGCGTCTTCTTTTGCGGCATGGTGGACTGGTGTTCGAATTCGATCGCCGTGCCATTGGCGGATTGCGGCAACTGCTCGAGCTTTTGGCGAAGGTTGCCGATGCCCCACAAGTGGTTTGCCAGCTCGGGCAGCGAGCGGTTTTCCAGTTCCTTTGCGGGCATGCGGGCAAGGTCGCGAAATGCGGTGTTCACGGCGCGAATGGCAAAATCCTGGCCGACGACAACGACGGGTACGGGCACGCTTTCGACGACGGAGCGCGCGAAGTCGCGGGCATCGACGAGGTGCTGCTGGTTGCGGCGAAGCTCGTCGATATCGACGAGGACGACGACCAGGCCTTCGATCTTGTTATCGGAGGTGCGGTAGGGGCGGACGCGCAGAAGGTGCCAGCGGCCCTCGCGGTCCTGGACCTCAAGCTCGCGGGTGCCCAGCGTCTCCAGCACATCGGTGAGGATGGGCTCGATGTTCTCGATGCTGAGCTGCAGGCGGATTTCGCTGATCGAGCGGCCGATGTCGGCGGGGCGCACGTTGAGCAGCCGCTGCATGGGCGGCGTGAACTGGCGGATGTGCAAGTCGCTGGTGAGCATCAGCAGGGGAATGTTGACGCTGTTGAGCAGGTTTGCCAGGTCGTTGCCGGTCTGGGTAAGGACGTTGTTCCGCTGCTGCAGCTCGTCATTCACGGTCTGCAGTTCTTCATTGGCGCTCTGCAGCTCTTCCTTGGTGGTTTCGAGTTCTTCGTTGGTGCTTTGGAGCTCTTCGTTGGCGGATTGGATTTCTTCGTTGGCGGAGACGAGTTCCTGGTTGCGCGCGTCGCGCTCTTCCACCAGCGACTGGAGGTGAAAGCGGGTTGAACTCAGGTCCTGGCGCAACTGCGCGATCAGGCGATCCTTTTCGTCGGGGGTGAGCTGCGGCTGGGGGGCAAGTTCTACGGATCGTGCAGCAGCCTCGTTCTCGACGGGCTGGAAGAGAACCAGAAACGAGCGAGGGCGCGTGGAGGGGCTGGTGATGGCCAGCACGTCGATCTGGATGTCGTGCTCGCCCTTCTCGTCGATGACTCTGGCAACTTCAGTGGCGGGCACATTGTCGTGGATGGCGCGCTGGGCGGCCTTGCGCACTTCGTTGGCAATGCTTTCCCGGACGACGCGGAGAAGGTTCCAGGTGACGGCACCCGGGCTGATGTCGAGATAGGGCGCCATCTGGCCGCGAGACTGGAGGACGTTCATGCGCTCGTCGATGATGAGGCCGGGGGGGCCGAAGCGGGCCAGCACGATGCGGTCGGCGGCGCGCTGCAGCTCGAGCTCGGGCCAGACGGCCGACTCAATCTCCATGACCGGGGGACGGGAGCCGCCGGTGATCTGCGTGATGGAGTGGGTGCGCGGCAGGTCATAGTGGATGGGCAGGGAAGCGCCGGTTTTCATGTAGATCTTGTGCTTGCGGTCGACGGTGTTGAAGACGTCGCCGTAGTCGCGCAACCCCTCTGACATGCCAAGGAGCATGTATCCGCCGGACTCCAGCGCGTAGTGGAAGGTGAGCATCACCTGGCGCTGCAGCGCCTGGTTGAAGTAGATCATCACGTTGCGGCAACTGAGGATGTCGATGTGCGAAAAGGGCGGATCGGTGGCGATGTTCTGGCGGGCGAAGATGCAGGTGTCGCGCACGCGCTTTGAGACCTGAAAGCCGCGATCGACTTTGACGAAGTAGCGGCGCAGGCGTTCCTGGGAGACGTCGGCGACGAGTGTATCGGGATAGACGGCCATGCGGGCGGTCTCGATGGACTGCTCGCTGGCGTCGGTGCCGAAGATCTGTACCGGCGTGTCCATGCCGTTCTGGGAGAGATATTCGAGCAGGATGATGGCGAGCGAGTAGGCTTCTTCCCCGGTAGAGCAGCCGGCGCACCAGATGCGCACGGGCTTGTCGATGGGCCGGTCCTGGAAGAGAACGGGAAGGATGTTGGTGCGGATGGACTCCCACAGTCCGGGGTCGCGGAAGAAGCGGGTGACGTTGATGAGGCAGTCTTCCTGCAGCAGGCGCAGCTCGTCGGTGCGGGTTTGCAGAAAGCGGTAGTAGGCGCTGAGCTGGTCCATGCGCAGCAGCATCATGCGGCGGGCGATGCGGCGGCGGATGGTCTCCGGCTTGTAGGTGCGCAGGTCGAGGCCGGAGATGCCGCGGATGAGTTGCAGGATCCTGTTGAAGGATTGCTCATCGTCGGGAGTGATGGAGCCCTCGTCGAGGGAACGGACCTCGGGGCGGGCGAACTGGGCGGCGAGGCGGCCGAGTTCGATGGCAATCTCAGACGGCGGGATGACCAGGTCCACGTGATCAGAGGCGATGGAGCTGAGGGGCATGCCGCTGTGCATGGCGGTGCCGGGGCTCTGCACGATGGCGATGCCGCCTTCGCCCTTGATGGCCTTGAGGCCGAGTGCGCCGTCGGCATCGGCGCCGGAGAGCACAACGCCGATGGCGTGATTTTTCTGGTCCGCGGCGAGCGAGCGGAAGAAGGTGTCGATGGTGCGCGGGATGCGGTCGTGGGCCGGACGCGTCTCCACCTGGAGGAGACCCTCGCGCAGGGTCACCGACTGGTTGGGCATGACCACGTAGAGATTGTCGGGGAGCGGACGCTGGCCGTTTTCGACGTGGTGAACGGGAATCTCGGTGTAGCGTTCGACGATCTCCGACATGAAGCTTTTCTGGTCGGGCGCGAGATGCGTGACCAGGACAAACGCCATGCCTGTGTGCGGGTCGAGGTTCTCGAGAATTTCGCGAAAGGCCTGCAGTCCGCCCGCGGATGCGCCGAAGGCGACCACCGGGTATCTGAGGGCGGGATTCTGCTGCTCGCTGGTCTCGCTCTCGACCGTCACGTCGAGGCTGGGCACGACGCCGTCTCCCTGGCCTTGGTCGAGAGCAGAGGGCGCGACAGAGCCGGCTGGGTGATCGTCCGGCGGAGTTGCCTGAGCGATTGCGGAATCACTCTCTTGCGCCTGCAATTCCAGCTTGGCATTGTCGGGGCGGTATTCGGGGGAGCCGTTCTGTTCGTCGCCATTCATATAGGAAGAGTCCGTGCAGTTCTTAAGCATATACCGGATAAGGAACACGCGAGCTGAAGCTTTTGGAGCTATGCTTCATACGTCGAGAGAGTGCGTTGCTCGTGCGCGAAGAACGCATCTATGCAGGAACGAGGAACCGCATGGAGAAATCGACCCGGCAGATCATGGCGGAGTCCAACCAGATTGGCGTGCAGTTCCTGCTGGCCGATCTGGCCACGGGAATTACGTTTTTGAACGTGGCAGAGGTAACGCAGATTGCCGCGACGCGCGAACGCAATTATGGGAGCGCGTGGACTGCCTACCGAACGGTTCTTCGGCTTCTGCCCAGGGTTACACCAACGGTGGAGCAGCAGGCGGAACTCACGGCGAAGATTACAGAGCTGAAACGGCGCCTGACGGCCGCTGGATTTGAGACCGAATGAGAGCAGGGATGGCCGCGGGCGCATCTCAGCAAGAATGGCAGCGCACAACGTCATCGTGATCGGGGCGTCGGCAGGCGGGTTGGAAGCCATACAGAGCCTGGTGGCAACGCTTCCCGGTGACTTGCCCGCAGCAGTATTCGTGACGGTGCATGTTTACGAGCGAAGCAACGGAATTGTGCCGGAGTTGCTGAATCGTGTGAGTCCACTGCCTGCGGCTCATGCTGTGGATGGAGAAACGATCCGGACGGGACGCATCTATGTCGCGCCTCCTGACCATCATCTGCGGCTGGCGGCCGGCCATGTTCACGTGAGCCACGGTCCCAAGGAGAACATGCAGCGGCCGTGCATCAACGTGATGTTCCGGTCGGCGGCGCGCAGCTACGGCGAGCGGGTAGCGGGCGTACTGCTGACGGGAATGCTGGACGACGGAGTCGCCGGTCTTGGGGAGATTCAGCAGAACCACGGGGCGACCATTGTGCAGGATCCTGAAGAGGCGGCATTCCGCTCGATGCCGGACAGCGCGATTCACGGACTGAACGTCCAATACATCGTCCGGCTGGCGGAGATGGGCCCCCTGCTGACGAGGTTGAGCGTGGCAGACCAGAAACCCTCCAGAGCGGGTGAGCCGGTGCTGCCGAATGAAGAACTCTCGGCGCAGGTGTGTCCCGAGTGCGGCGGGGCGATGACGACTGTGCGCATGGGAGGATTGCGCGAATACCGCTGCCATATCGGCCACCGATTCGGGCTGCAGACGCTCATCGCAGAGAAGCGCAAGGTGGTGGAGCGGGCGCTGGAGACGGCGCTTTCACAGTCGGAGGAACTGGCGAGTCTGCTGGATCGCGCACTGAACGAGAGGTCTTCCGAGTCTTCGGAGTCCGTGCGCAGCGAGATTGCCCGGCTGAAAGGTCAGCAGGAGACGTTGCGCTCCCTGGCGGGAGACAAAGACGAGTCCGCCGCGCACTGATTTGCGGGTGTTATTCGACTGTGATCTGCACGCTGGTGCGATGCGCCAGCGCGCCGGAGTTCGCGGTCACGGTCATGGAGAACCCGCGCGGCGTGTAGGTCCAGAGTGGCCGCCGTGTCGGAAAGGTGTTCTTTCCGCGGGGGAGTGGCAGACAGGTAGCGCCGCTGCCCCAATCAACGGTATCTCGCAGTGGGCACGCCTCACTTACGACATGAGCGGGCGTGCGTAACTGCCCTGGGCGCAGCCGCGGCACAGGATGACACCGCCACTTAGAACCTCGCGGCCGTTGAGGACTTCCTCGCCACATTGGCTGCAGTTGACGCGCACCCCCGGCTTGCCGATCAGGGCATCCAAATCCACCAGCAGCTCCACCTCGCGAACGGACAGCAACTCCGCCGCAGGCATTACCTGGTATGCCTCCAGTTGGGCGCGCCAGCGGTTGGGGGCGTCCGAAGCGTACTCGAGGGCGCGGGTGCGGGCCGCGGGGCTGGGCCAGATGCGCAGGGCACGGCGCGACCCGACCTGAGCGAAGGTGCATGCGACTTTGCCCTCGTCCATGAGGCGGAGGGTTCGATGCCCGAGCGAACAGCCGGTGGCGGCGGTGATGCCATCGGCGAAACAGCCGTCGGCTTCCACAAAGGCGTGGAGGTGCTTGCCGGTTTGTGGCAGGTCCAGTTGCAGCAACTCCCCGGCGTACAAGCCGATGCGTACGCCCAGAACCTGGCGGGGGCAGAGATGCTTGTGCCCGGCAGCCGCTTCACGCAGGGCCGATTGGATGGAGGGAATGGCATTCACGCGTGCGTCAACCTCCAGCGCCGGGGCACAGGAGCGTCCGGGCGAAGCAGCGCGGACCACCGGCTACTCTCATGATGACAGTTGCCGGGTGGTTGTGGGAATCAGGGCCGCGCGGGGTGCGTGAAGACGAATTGCTGCAGCACGTCGAGCAGAACCTCCGGCCCATCGAATCCGTCTACGCCGAGATCGAACACCGGCTCCAGACTGGTGCGGCAGGGATAGATGCGCAACAGCGACAAACCGTGGCATTTGCGCCGCAGGATTTCACCCACTGCCCTGGCACGGCCTGATTCCAGCGACTGGCAGAGGATGGCCAGGTCGCCCTGGCAGGAATCCGGCTTTTCAAGAAATTCTGCGCTGGTGATTGCGCGGACGTCGTAGCCCTGCTTGCGCAAGAGCACTTCGCGCGAGGTGCGCAAGCCCTCATAGTCGCTGATGAGCAGAATGCGTGTGCGGCGCTCGACCGTATCGCGTTCGCCCGGTGTTTGCAAACGGCCATCCATGGCGGCCCCCGGCCCGTTGTAACCTGGCTTTTCCTGCTGACGCGCGATGGACTCGATCGGGTATTCCGATTCGGCGCGATGTCGAATGCGAAGCATCATGGTTGCGACTGTCTCGCGAAGCAATTGAATCTCCCGCGCTGAAAGGTCTGTGTTGCGGTTCCTTGAAACAGGACTCGACATTCTGTGCCTCTTGGCCGGCAGATCGGGAGAGAAAGCAGGAAATCTATTCTTCAAAGCTGTTACTAAGGTACGGAGAAACGCGGGCACGGGGCACTAGGAGCATTCCTAGTTTCCATGCGACTCATTTGCAGAACTTCTGCGCGTTGTGGTCAGTTGCGCGGATTGTGCCGGCTCTTTCGCATTCGCGGCAACCCCCGGGAGGAATGTGGCGGATGGGGGAGGGTAGGGAACCGCAATGCCGCCGCATCCAGAGCGAATTCGTTGAAATTATGGGCGGAGCGGAAAAATTCGGGAAAGTACGCATCCAATAGTTCTGCAGGAGCCCTGATTCCAAGTTTTGGGGGCGCCCTGGTTCAAGAAGGAGAGTGCGCATGCTCTGGACGATCTTTGTGATCCTGTTGATCCTGTGGATCCTGGGATTCAGCTTTCACGTACTTGGCAGTTTCATCCACCTGTTGCTGGTGGCAGCCGTCATCGTGCTGATCATCCAGCTCATCACCGGCCGCAGAGCGGTATAGGCGGGTAGTGCAGGAGGGCCGGCTGAATGCCGGCCTTTTTCTGTGCTTGTAAGCGGGTTGCAGCGGCTGCTGCAGCGCATGGATGATTGGTCTTTCGAAGATTCCCGGTTCCGCCGGATGGGCGGCGCCGCGCGCTAGGATGGTTCCGGCCAGAAAATCGATCGGAAACCGCAGGCTTGCGGGCGCACCGATCCCGGAGGAACCATGAAGCTAGCTCCCGTTGTGCTGTTTGCCGCGATCTTTGCCTTGCCCGCAGCGGATGGACAGGCTCACCCATCGCTTGGCGTTTTTCAGGACCACTCGGATGTGGGAACGGTTCTGCATCCAGGCTCGGCAACGTACGACGCTTCCTCCGGTACGTACACCCTGACCGGCAGCGGCGAAAACATGTGGTTCGGCGCGGACGATTTCCAATACGTCTGGAAGAAGATGTCCGGCGACGTAGCGATCTCCGCCGACATCGCCTTTGCGAGCGACAGCGGCAATCCGCATCGCAAAGCGGTGCTGATGATCCGCCAGAGCCTCGACGGCAACTCGGCCGCCGTTGACGTGGCGCAGCACGGGGTGGGGCTGACATCGCTTCAGTTCCGTCTGACGCCGGGCGAAGCAGATCGCGAAGTGCAATCGAACGTGACCGCGCCTTCGCGCGTACGGCTGGAGAAGCGTGGGGACTATTTCTACGCATTCGTTGCCGGGGCGGACGGCAAACTCAAGCCTGCAGGCGCATCGATCAAGCTCCCGCTTCACGGCGAGTTTTACGTGGGCATCGGTGTCTGCGCGCACGATAAAGACGCGACCGCGACGGCTACCTTCCGCAACGTGAAGGTGGAGCAACTCGCCGCGCCGGCGACCAAGGGGGTGCTGTGGAGCACCCTGGAGAGCGTGCCCATCGCGTCCGGCGACCGCCGCGTGGTGTATGTCGCCCGCGCCCATTTTGAAGCACCCAACTGGTCGCGCGATGGGGCTTACTTTCTCTTCAATCAGGATGGGCGGATCGAACAACTCTTTCAGGGCAGCACGCGGCCGTGGCCCATCAACACGGGCGCCCAGGTGCACTGCAACAACGATCACGGCATCTCGCCGGACGGCACCATGATTGCGATCAGCGATTCGACCGCCGATGGCACGTCGCTGGTGTACACGCTGCCCAACGGCGGTGGCACGCCCGCACAGATGACGCGAACCGGGCCGTCGTACTGGCACGGCTGGTCGCCCGATAACAAGACGCTGGCGTTCGTGGGCCAGCGCAGCATCGACGGCAAAGAGGATTTTGACATCTACACGATTCCAGCCGCCGGCGGCGAGGAGAAGCGGCTGACCACCGCGCCGGGCCTGGACGACGGTCCCGAATACTCACCGGACGGAGAGTGGATCTACTTCAACTCCGAGCGGACCGGGCATATGCAGATATGGCGCATGCACCCGGATGGCAGCGACCAACAGCAGGTTGTGACGAGCGAGACGAACGACTGGTTTCCCCACATTTCGCCGGACGGCAAATGGATGGTGTACGTCAGCTACGCGCCAGGCGTGACCGGGCATCCTGCGGACAAGGACGTGCAGATCATGCTGATGTCGCTGGCAGACAAGAAGACCAGTGTGCTGGCGACGCTCTTCGGCGGGCAGGGAACCATGAATGTGCCGTCCTGGTCGCCGGACAGCGCCACAATTGCGTTTGTCAGCTATGAGTACCTGCCCGACGAGCCACGCGATTGATGACGCCCGCCATCGACGTGAAGCGTGGGATTGAAACGGCCGCTGCGTACATCGCGAAGACACCGCTGGATGCGGGGCACGGCGTGGCAGTGGCGATACCCCGGCGCATGATAGGGTTAACACGATATTCAACCATCACTCTTTGAAGAGAGGCAGCCGGTTTTGCAAGCGCATCCCTTTGTTCTGACCTACGATGTGGGCGGCAGTCACATAAACGCCGGCCTTTGCCGCCTCTCCGATCTCCAGATTCTCCGCATGGCGGGCGCCGATCATAAATCTATCGACACGTTTGAAGGGTTCGTCGATTTACTCCACCGGCTCGGTGTTGAAGCCGCTGCCGGGGAGGCAGACCTCGCAGGAGCCTCGCTGGCGGTTCCCGGGCCGTTTGACCTGATCGCGGGCGTGAGCGAGATGGAGCACAAGCTCACCTATCTCAAGGGCAAGAGCCTGCGCAATGCGCTCGCAGCGCGCTTCGGTTGGGCCACGGACCGGTTGCGCTTTCTGAACGACGCCGCGGCCTACGTGCTGGGCGAAGTCGGGGCCGGGAGCCTGAAGGGTGCGCGTCGGGCGGTGGGCCTCACGCTGGGCACGGGTGTGGGATGTGCGTTTGTGGTCGAGGGCCGCGCAGTGGTGACCGGGCCCGGTGTTCCTGCCGGCGGCGAGATCTGGAACTATCCGTATCGCGGCGGCATTGTGGAGGATCTCATCTCGACGCGCAGGATCAAAGCC
This sequence comes from Acidobacteriota bacterium, assembly GCA_046566985.1. Taxonomy (GTDB): domain Bacteria; phylum Acidobacteriota; class Terriglobia; order Terriglobales; family Acidobacteriaceae; genus Telmatobacter. The sequence goes on from JBKICT010000014.1 coordinate 189,628, forward strand.
GATTACGCCGGTCTGGCCGGAACTGAGAGGGAGGTGGCGGAGATCGCTTCTCGCGCCTCCAGCGATCCACATGCGCGCCGGGTGTTTGAAGATTTCGGACTGCGCCTCGGCGAGGTGCTGCGCAACGTGATCGCGCCCTTCCAGCCGCAATTGGTGATGATCGGCGGCGGCATCTCCCGTTCTGCGCAGCTGTTTCTGCCATTCACGGAGGAGCACCTGCACGGGCTCAGTTTTCGCGTGGTGACGTCGGCGCTGCTGGACCGTGCGCCGCTGGCCGGGGCAGGGCAGTTCTGGCGCGAAGAGTCCACGGGTACGGAGTCCGCCGGCGGGGCCGCCTGATCGAGCCAGCCTGTGCGCTCATCATGTAAGCTGCTTGCAGATTTCCGCGGCGCGAATGCCTGTGCCTTATGCGCGCAACCTCGGCGCCGCCGATCTGCGAGAACCCATGAGCATGCCTGCCGGAGCCCCCGCAATGTCATTGCCGCTTGAGAAGAATCTGATCCGCTACAACCGTTTTCTGCTTCTCGTCGCCGGACTCGGCGGCTTGCTTTACGGCATCGACGTGGGCATCATCGGCGGCGCGCTGCCGTACCTGCAGGCGACCTCGCACCTCAGCCCCAGCGAACTCTCCATTATCGTTGCGGCTGTGCTTCTCGGCAGCGTCTTCTCCACGCTCTTCGCGGGCACGCTGTCCGACTGGTTCGGGCGCAAGCCCGTCATGGTGCTCAGCGGCATCGCCTTCTCTGCCAGCGTACCCATCATCGCGCTCTCGCAGTCCTTCACATCGCTCTTTCTGGGACGCTTGCTGCAGGGCATGAGCGGCGGTTTCGTGGGCGTTGTCGTACCGCTTTACCTCGCCGAATGTCTTTCTGCTAAAACTCGCGGCAAAGGCACCGGCATCTTCCAGTGGCTGCTCACGTTCGGCATCTTCGCCGCTGCCGTCATCGGCGTCTACGTCAGCTACCACGTTGCCGCAATCGAGAAGATCGGTACCGCTGCGCAAATTTTCTCTACAAAGGACCACGCCTGGCGCTACATCTTCTGGTTGTCGCTGCCGCCCGGCGCGCTCTTCGTTATCGGCAGCTTCTTTGTCTCGGAGTCACCTCGCTGGCTGTTCCGCCGCAAGCGGGTGGAGGCGGCTCACAAGGCGCTGCTGCGCTCGCGCACACCGGAGCAGGCCCAGGTTGAAATAACGGAGATGGAGCAGATCGCCGCCGAGGCCGCGCAGAAAAGCCTGGCCGGCCATGTTCGTGATTCGCTCTTCCAGCGCCGGTATGTACTGCCGTTCCTGCTGGCCTGCGTCATCCTGTTCTGCAACACCGCCACGGGCATCAACTCGATCATCGGGTACAACACGGACATCCTTCTGCAAAGCGGATTGTCCGATGTGCTGGCGCATTGGGGATACGTTGTCTTCACGGCGATGAACTTCCTCATGACCATCGGCGCTCTCACGCTCGTCGACCGCAAAGGCCGCAAGTTTCTCTTCCTTCTCGGCACCTCCGGTATCATCCTCTCCCTCAGCTTCGTGGGCATCCTCTTCCTGCGGAGCGAGGCGCATCGTTACGATGCTCGCGCCGCCGTGCAGGCGCTCGTCAATCCCGACCAGACGCTGAAAGTACAGTTCAACGACTCCACTGCCTCAAAGATCAACGGCTCGCAGATTCCCTCGCAGGACGCCACCTTCGCCATCATCTACTCGTATGGTGATTTCACCGCCAGCACCACGCCGGTGCGGCTCGGCGATCCGGCGATTTTCGTGGACCGCACGCAGTGCATCCCAGGCGGGAAGGTCGAGGCGTTTTTCCACGATCCCTTCGCGAACCTCGATGCCGCGCGCACGGCGCCGCTCAAGATTGAGCACGCGTACCTTTCGCCGGTTCCCAGCCGGACGAATGGGTGGCTGGTTGCGATTGGGCTGTACGCTTTTGTGGCGTTCTACGCGCTCGGGCCCGGCGTTTGCGTCTGGCTTGCGTTGAGCGAACTGATGCCCACGCGCATCCGCTCCAACGGCATGAGCATTGCGCTGGTCATCAACCAGCTTGTGTCGACGACGCTGGCGGCGATCTTCCTCCCGGTGGTGGGCAAGTATGGCTACTCCACCATGTTCTTCCTGTTCGTCGGATTTACAGTGATCTACTTCTTCACTGTGGCGTTTTTCCTGCCGGAGACGAAGGGGAAGACGCTGGAGGAGATCGAGAAGCACTTCGAGAGGGCGTAACGCTCCGCAAGAGCGCCAGCCCCGGGGCAATTTGCGCCAGGTGCTCGCCTGCGGACCTTCAGCCGGGGATTCCCCGGGCCACCTCCACTGTCGAAGCCTCATCCCAAGACATGGGAGCGAGGGAATCCCTTGCTCCGGAATAGAGAGCTTTTGGTGCAGTGAAACACCCCGCGGTGGCGGGCCGAAAGAGGCGGATAATGTTCGTGGGCTCGAAGTGCACGAGCAGCAGTGGTCGGACGTTACGTGGTTTGAGAGGCGATCGGCAAAACGTGTACGGGACTGACGTCGAAATCCCGATTGACGGCGCGGTACTCAAGGGCGATCTGTGCATTCCGGAGCATCCGCAGGGTGCTGTCCTCTTTGCCCACGGAAGCGGGAGCAGCCGCCGCAGCCCACGGAATCAGTATGTGGCCGGCGTGCTCCAGGCCAGCGGCATTGCGACGCTGCTCCTTGACCTGCTCACGGATTCCGAGGAGATTATCGACGCACAGACGCGGCACCTCCGGTTCGATATCCACCTGCTGACCCGGCGGCTGCACCGCGCGGGCACGTGGCTGCTGAGCCGGCGCGAGATGGAAGGCGTGAAGCTGGGTTGTTTCGGCGCGAGCACCGGGGCGGCGGCGGCCCTGATGCTGGCAGCGGAGATGAAGGAGATCGCGGCGGTGGTTTCGCGCGGCGGACGTCCCGATCTGGCCGGCCCCGCATTGGCCCGCGTGAATGCTCCCGTGCTGCTCATCGTGGGCGGAAACGACGAGACGGTCCTCGAACTGAACCGCGAAGCGCTGATCCGGTTACCCGGCCAAAAGAAGATTGAGGTTGTGCCCGGCGCAACGCATCTGTTCGAAGAGCCCGGAGCGCTGGAGCAGGTGGCGCACCTGGCGCGGAACTGGTTCGGACGCTATCTTGCCAGCGAGCGCTTCACGCGCCGCGCGGCCTGAAGGCGCGCAGGAGATGCTTGGCGTGGGTTAGGCCGTGGCCTGCACCAGCACGCAGGTGATGTTGTCCTGGCCGCCGGCTTTCTTGGCTGCTTCCACGAGGCGGGAGCAGCGTTCCTGCACGGATCCCTTGAGCGTGAGCAGGCTTTGAATTGTCATATTCGTCAGCTCGCGCGTGAGTCCGTCGGAGCACAGAAGGAACTGGTCGTCGGGTTCGGCATCGATCGGGAAGAAATCCGGCGTGACACTCGGCAGCGTGCCCAATGCGCGGGTAATCATGTTGCGCATCGGCGATCGCTCCGCCTGAACGGGGGTCATGCGCCCCATACGCACCTGCTCCTCGACGACCGAGTGGTCCAGAGTGACCTGTTGAAGCCGGCCGCGGTGGAGGCGGTAGCAGCGGCTGTCGCCCACGTTGACGATGCAGACTCGATGATCTTCCGCTACGAGCGCCACCATGGTAGTTCCCATGCCGTTCAGCTGCTCATTGCGCTGCGACTGCGTATAGATGGCTCGATTGGCCGCTTCCACCGCTGCCCCGCCTGCCGCCTGCAGAGAGGCTCCGCGCGGGCGCGCACATAACACCGCCAGCACCTCGTCGACCGCGATGGCGCTGGCGATTTCGCCCGCGGCGGCGCCGCCCATGCCGTCGCACAGCACGAAGGCTCCGTGCTCGATGGAGTAGCCGAACGCGTCTTCGTTGGAGGGCCGCTTGCGTCCGCGATCGGTGACCGCTGCGGCGATGTAATGAAGAACGGAAGTCAAAGCGAAACTCTCGCAGCCCAGTTTACATGCCGAGTCAGATGGCCCTTGGGGGCCGCGATCAACGCGATGCCCGATGCAACGCGGGCGGGGAATCGTTTACGGGCGGCGGAGCGGGAAGGTCGAAGACCTGAACCTTGCCCTCCATGATGATGGCGACGCGTCGCCCGGACGGGGAGATGGCCACGTTTCCGCCGGCGTCGAAGATGGGACTGGCCGCGGCGCGCAACACCAGCTTGCCGGTGGCGGCGTCCATCACCTGCACGTCCTGCCCCTTGATGTCGTCGCTGCCAAGCGGAGCCATGGCGTTCACCGCATGGTCTACCAGCAAGCTCTCCCACGCCAGGCGCAGGCCGTTGGCGCTGGCGGCCAGCCGGGGCCAGGTTACGGGAATATTGGGGGGAGAATCCCACAGTTGACGTCCGCTGACGGAGAGAGCAACAAGCCTCGGGTTGCCCTGGTCTCCGCAGGTGGTGGCAAGAAATTCGCGCGCCGAGATGAACTGCAAGACCGGGGAGCAGATCGACTCCACGCGGCCCGCGGGCGAGCGCCCGCCGTCGAAATGGTTCAGGTCCACGGACCAGGCCAGGCCCTGCGCGCGCAGGGGCTCAAGATAACCATCGCCATTTATGGGTAGATGAATGGGATCGCGAATGCGCCCAACCAGCATTACCTTGCCGGTGTCGCGCCGCAGGATGCGCAGCACCAGATTCTTGCGTGCGGTACTGGACGCATCGTCCTGGGAGATCTGGGCCTGCGCGGTTTGCGGACTGCCCACCGTTCCCGCGGCCGGCTTCTGATTCTCGGGTTCGTTGGAGATGGTCACCAGGTACTGTGCCGCGGGATCTGTCTCGACGGCGAGCACGGGCCCGGGAAATTGCAGGAACGGCTTGAGCTGCAGCGATGCGTCCCCGAGCGACAGCATGTTTCGATCGCGCAGCAGAAACTGTCCGTTGCCGAGCATGTACACATAGCGATCGCGGTCGTGGACCGTCCAGAGCGTGTCCGCTTCAATTCCGCCGTCGGGCAGATGCAGCACGAGCGCGCGAATGCGGCGCTCGAAGATGTTTCCCTGCTGGCTGGGATTCCGCTCAATCAGGCTGGGCACGCGGAATGTGAACAGCAGCCGGTCTTCGCCGATGAAATCCAGCGAGACGAGCGATTCGCGAGCGCCCAGATAAGCTGGGCCGGGCGCCGCAAAACCCAGCGGCTCTGCGGGAATGGCGAACGATGGCTGGAGGGTGGCGCGGAGCGGCGGAGGTGGAGGCGCCTTTTTCCGCTTGGCGCAGAGGGCCGGGCCGGCGGACATGCAACACATCGCCACCGCCAGGGCGCAAAGCGCTCCTGCCCGAATCCTAGGCTTGGAATTCCGCGATCCCATCCCTGTATTCTCTCTTATATTCATCGTTCTTGTAGAGAGCGCGTCGCCTCGTCTCCTGTTAACGTGTTCCACCGCAACATCGTATGCGACAGTAAAGGAGAATGGCGCGCCAGTCCAGTCCAGACACTCGTACCCTCATCCTGGGATATGGCGCGTGCGCCCTGGCCGGCTGCCTGTGGGGCACCGGCTTTTACTTTGGACGTCTGGCGCTGAACGAGATGAGCGTGGAGTACATGGTGCTCTATCGCTTTGCGTTTGCCTGCCTGGGCATGCTGCCCGTCCTATTTACCCACCGGGTCCGGCTTACGCGGCAGGAACTTACTCTGCTCCTGATCTGCGCAGCGATCGGCATCCCCATCCAATTCCTCCTGCAGTTCCATGGGCTTGCGCTCACCACAGTCAGCCACGCGGCGCTCATGGTGGGCTGCATTCCTGTCCTGCTGGCGGGAGCCGCCGCGGTATTCGCCGGAGAGCGCCTGGACTGGATAGGCTGGCTGGCTCTCGGTTGCTCCACAGTTGGCGTGTGCCTTGTGGTGCTCGGCAAGCATGGCGGCTCGTCGTCTGTCAGCCATCCGACACTCCGGGGCGATCTCCTGGTTGTCGTCTCGCTGTGCCTTTCCGTCGCCTGGATCATCCTGAGCAAGAAGCTGATGGTGACGCACAGCCCTCCGGTGGTCACCGCCTACACGATCCTGGCCGGAACGCTGATGCTCGCCGCGTGGGTGCTGGGTCCTCTTGTGTTCAAGCCCTGGATCGCGAACAACAGCGCGCCGATTCCGTTTGCGCACATCAGCGCGGTTGCGTGGACGGCACTTGCCCTGAGCGGCCTTGCATGCACGGCCACCACAACTCTTCTTTGGAACTGGGGCATTAATCATGTGCCGGCATCGCGGGCGGGCGTGTTTCTCAACATCGAGCCAGCCCTCGGCTCCTTCCTCGGGGTCAAGCTTCTCGGCGAGCGGCTGGGGCCGCATGCATGGTTCGGGGGCGCACTTATTCTGGCTGCTGCTGTGACGTTGACCACCCGCACACATGAGCCAGAGCCCGCCGTTATCCTCGAATAGTTAAACCAGCATCTAACCCTGTCAGTATGGGTAGTACGTGGTTCCTAAATATACGGGCCCACTCTATAGATAGAAATTGCTCTTCACCGGCACGGACCCGCCGCAGAGACCTGGCAGAACTGGCGGGAATCTATGGACTCATTCTCCTCGTCGTCTGGACTCCGCGTCCCTGGGATGTCGCCGTATGGGCGATTGCTTCCCTCATCACCGCGGTGGTGGTGGGAATGTCTTACGACGGCCTGCGATCGATGGGGATTTGCACGTATAACCTGACGCGCTCTCTCTGGGCGGTGCCTCTTTCTTTGGCGATCGGCGCAGCCGCGGTGCTCTGCGCCGTGCACCTGCATACTCTGCATCTGCCCGGCAGCACGGCCAAAACCATGCGCCATTTCGGGCTGTATGCGGTGTGGGCCATGGTGCAGCAGCTCATGCTGCAGTATTTTTTCCTGGCCCGCGCGGTGCGCCTGATGCACAGCACGGCCGCAGCCGCCCTGCTGACGGCGGGCTTGTTCGCAATCGCGCACCTGCCTAACCCTGTGCTCACCACAGTGACGTTCGTTTGCGGCCTTGCAGCCTGTTACTTCTTCCTGCACTATCGCAATCTGTGGCCGCTCGCGGTTGCGCACGCCATCCTGGGCATCTCGATCGCGATCACGGTTCCCAATTCGCTCGACCACAATATGCGGGTGGGAATCGGCTACATCACCTATGTGGACCACACTGTGCTGGCGCAGACGGCCGGGTCAGCGAAGCCATAGCGACCAGACTGAGTCCACCGTGGCGTGGGTGACGGCCGAGGCAGCGACGCGCCGATTCTGCCGCCAGGCGCGCCCGTAAAACACGCCCGCGATTGCCGCCAGCAGCACATAGCGCCAGTTGAAGTTCACCGTGCGCTTATTGAAGTGCGCAAGGCCGAACAGGATGGCAGTCACCGCGAGGGCCCAGCGCTGTCCGATGCGTTCTTCAAGCAGGTTTTGCAACCATCCACGGAAGAAGAGCTCCTCTGGCACGGCGATGAAGAAGAAGGTGAAGATCCAGGCCTCCGCCCATCGGGCCAGAATGGGTCCGGGCGTCCCCCCAAAGGAATGCAGATGGAGAAACCCGAGGCTCAGGCCGAGCGTGAGTGCAATCGGCAGGTAGACGAGAAACTCGCGGAGGCCGATCAGTACGTCGCGCACGCGCAGGCGCAGATCAAATCCAGTTCCCGGCAGCGGGCGCAGCACCACAAAGGCGTAGATGCCCGCATCGAGCAGGAGCACCTTGTTGAAGATAGAGAGATGCGCGGGCCAGGCGCGCTCGAACCAGCGCAGATCGACTGAGAGCCCAAGCACCACAAGGACCGCCAGCAGCGTCCACCAGCGGAGATGGCCGTGTTTGCCGGCGCGCGTGAGGTCGGATGCCCCAGCCACAAGGCCGGCCATCGCGACGGGCAGCAGCGCATACAGCAGCAGCCAGCCCCATGCGAAGTCGCCCGCCGACAGCGTCACCAGCGCATACGGAATGCAGAGCAGGCATGGCGCGGCAAGCTGCGCCCACGCGGGCATCGCACCGAGCCACGCTGCCAGCCGGTGTGGGAGAAACGCCGCCGTCAGATACGGCGCCAGCGCCAGCAGCGCGGCCACAATCATTGGAGGTGTGAAATGCGGCACAAGCTTATTTTGATCGATCGGTCAGGCTCCCGGACGGCGGTTTTCTGCCCGCTGCACTATTCGAGCGCCAGCTGCATCGATTGATATCCCGCGTTCGGCTTTGGCTCGGAGGCGAGTTCGTACACCAGCCGCTCCAGCACCAGCCGTTTGTCCGGCGGCGACGAACGCAATCCCAGATCGGCCCGCGCAATGAGCCGCAGCGCGCGGGTGAGTTCGCGCTTGCTCTTGTAGCGGCGCGCCTGGCGAATCAGATCGTCGGCCGCGAACGGCGGAATGCGGAAACCCTGCCACAGCGCCTGCCAGATCGCGCGCTGATCGCGTACGTTCTTTTCCACGATCACCAGCATCTGCCGGAAGGTTCGCGCGAGCATGTAGAGATGCCCGATCGCGGCATCCTCGCCGGCATCGCTTGAATTCAGAAGGCCGTGCAGGAGCGCAAGTGCCTTCACGCGATTGTGCGAGCTGATTGCGTCCGTGAGTTCATAGAGCGAGCGTTGCTTGGCGCCCAGCACCATGGTTTCCACATCGCCCAGCGTGATGCGCCCGCGTCCGGAGGTGTAAAGCAGCAGCTTCTCGATCTCGCTGGAGATCATCATCATGTCGGCGCCGAGTGCGTCCACCAGCTCGCGTGCGGCGTCAGGCTCCATGCGAGATTGCGCATCCTGCGCCGTGGCCATCACCCAGCGCATCGCGTCTTCGTCTGTCACCCGCGCCAGCTCCACCATGCCGCAGTGCTCGCCCAGCGTCTCTGACAGGCGCTCGAAGCGGTTCTTGTCGTCCATGTCCATGCGGCGCGTGTCCGCGGCGATGCGCAGGAAGTCGGCAACAAAGATGAGCAGCGCCTGCGGGTTCGGCGATTTGAAGTACCGGTCCAGGGCCGCGAATTCTTCCTTCTTGGCCCCGCGGGTATAGAGCTGCCGCACGTTGCGGACGAAGATGACCTGGAAGGGCGCCATCAGCGAAGGGGTCTGCGCGCGGTCGAGCGCCTCGAAGATCGACGTCTCGCTCAGGTCGAGGTCGGAGAGGCAGAACTCCTTCATCTCCGCCGGCACGAACGCCTGGATCACCGCCGCGCGGCATCGCTCCTGCAGGTAGATCTCATCGCCGGCGAGCACGTATCCCGGCTTGAGCAGGCCGGCGTTTTTTGCGGCGGCGTCCATTTCGCCCACAAAGCGAGCCGCCGCGCTGAAGCCCGCGCCCCATCGCGCGCCGCTCATCGCCGCACTCCGCGGATCATGATTGCCGGAACCATGCGGCACCAGAATAGCAGGACGGCTGGTGGCGGCAACATGCGGCGCGGTAACTGGACTTCAGCCGGTCAACGCACCGTCAGCATCGCTGGGCGGGAGCCCGCCACTGGGGCGCACGGCAAGGGAGATGGGAAGGAGATGGGCGATTCGGAGGCTCGGCAGGACACGACCGTGAGGGCGGCGTCTGTGGTGCGCCGGGCCCCGGCTGGGGACACCGCGCGCGCCACGGCTCGCTTGCTTTTAGTGACCCTTGTGGGGGTTCACCTGGATTTCGTTGACGACTTGCTGGACGTTCGGAACGGACTTGGCGAGTTTGGCGGCTTCGGTCTTCTCTCTTTCGCTGGCGACCGTGCCCTTGATCACCAGGGTGCCGTTCTTGGCTGAGCCGCTTACATCGTGATCGTTGAGGACCTTGTGCGCCTTGACCATGGCATCGAAGTTCTTCTCAATGCCTTTGTCCAGATCCGATTGCACGGCGCCGGCGTTGTCGCTCTGCGGGGGGCGCACTCCGATCTCGTTGGCAACGGTGTATCCCGGAGCGGCGTTCTGGGTGACGCTCGCGGCGAGGTCCTTCTGCTGATCGCTGTCGACATTGCCCTTCAGCGTCATTACGCCCTTATCGCGGTCCTGCGAGACGCTGACGTTGCCGAGGTTGTTCTGCTTGAGGGCGGTGTTTACAGCATCTTTGTCATCGGGATGGGAGGCGTTGGAATGACACCCTGCGAACAGCATGACGCCGGCTAACATTGCGCCGGCATACGGCAAAAGTCTACGGCCAATTCGTTCCTGGGACACGGTTTCTTCTCCTCTCGGTTCTTCTACATACCGGGAGGTGAGATGGCGCGCTGTGGCGAGCAGGTTGTTCTCAGATTGAAATTGCCGCAGTCACGGTGCTTACTCGAATCCCAGCACCGGATGCGGCGAGTAGGGCTCCTCCAATGCGGAGATTTCTTCTCGTGTGAGCTTCACGCTCACCGCTGCCACCGCATCGTCCAGATGGTGCGGCTTGGTCGCGCCCACGATGGGAGCAGCGACCGCGGGCTTTGACAGCAGCCATGCAAGCGCCACCTGCGCCTGCGGGATGCCGCGTTGGTTGGCGATCTCCACCAGGCGGTCGACCACGCGGTGGTCGTCGTCTTCGGTGCGCGAATACATTCCGGCCCCGAACTTGTCGGTGGTGAAGCGCTTGGTTTCCTCCGATTTCCACGGGCGCGCCAGCCGGCCGCGGGCCAGCGGGCTCCACGGAATCATGCCGATGCCCTCCGCCGCGCACAGGCCGGCCATCTCGCGTTCTTCTTCGCGATAGAGCAGGTTGTAGTGGTTTTGCATGGAGACGAAACGCGTCCATCCGCGCAGGTCGGCCAGATAGAGCGACTTGGCAAACTGCCACGCATACATCGACGATGCGCCAATGTAGCGCACCTTGCCGGCCTTCACCGCCTCGTGCAGAGCTTCCAAAGTTTCCTCGATGGGAGTCTCGTAGTCCCACCGATGGATCTGGTAGAGGTCGACGTAGTCGGTCTGCAGGCGGCGCAGGCTCTCGTCGAGCTCAAACAGGATGGCCTTCCGCGAGAGGCCGCGGCCATTGGGCTCGTCGCGCATCGGACCCCAGACCTTGGTGGCAATCACTACCGACTCGCGGCGCACGTTGTTTTTGAGAAAATTGCCCAGAATGCGTTCGCTGTCGCCGCTCGAATACACGTTCGCGGTATCGAAGAAATTGATGCCGGCATCCAGCGCCTGGCGGAAGAAGGGCCGGCTTTGTTCTTCATTGATGGTCCACAGGTGCCGCCCGGCCTTGGGCTCGCCCGTCGCCGGCTCGCCGTAGCTCATGCAGCCCAGGCAGATGCGCGATACTTTCAATCCGGTTTTGCCGAGATTTACGTATTCCATGATTCCTCAGTGGTCAGGTGTCAGGTGACAGGTTTCAGTGATCAGGGACCAGAACCGGTCTCGTAAATGGTTTTGCGAAAGGGCACGACTTCAGTCGTGCCGAAAACGGCCGTCAATTTCCCAGGGCTTTAGCCCCTGAGGGATGCTCTTTCCCAATTATGAAACCGGCTCCAGAAGGCTCTCGTAGATGCGCCTGGTTTCTTCGTTGAAGCAGACGAAGTAGACGGTTTGTATGCCGCTGTCTTCGATGTGTTCGCGCACCGTTTGGATGGCAATTTTTGCGGCGCGTTCCGGTGGAAAGCGATAGACGCCGGTGCTGATTGCCGGGAACGCGATGGTTTTTACCGCGTGATGCCGCGCCAATTCCATGCATCGCCGATAGCAGCCCGCCAGCAGCTCATCTTCGCCGCGCGTGCCGCCGCTCCACACCGGGCCCACGGCATGGAAGACCCATTTGGCTGGCAGGCGAAAGCCTGGCGTGGCCTTGGCATCGCCGGTGGCGCAGCCGTGGAGCTTGCGGCAGGCCTCCAGCAACTCCGGCCCGGCGGCGCGATGGATCGCCCCATCCACGCCTCCGCCGCCCAGCAGAGAGGTGTTGGCGGCGTTTACGATTGCGTCGACATGCAAGCGCGTAATATCTCCGGCGACTGCCTCCAGCGTGGGCATGTATGATGGCCTCACTTCCGCTTCGAGAATACTCCCTCAAAATCGGGCAACCCGGCGCACGGCATCCCGCAGCGCGATCGTGAATCTAACTTGAGGACGACGATGTCGCTGACGATCTCCATACTCGACCTGGTTGGAATGCAAGCCGAAGAAGCGCCCGGCGAGGCCATCGCGCGGTCCGTCGATCTGGCCCGTCACGCCGAGCAGTGGGGTTATAAGCGATTCTGGCTGGCTGAGCATCACTCGATTGCCGGTCTGGCCTGCTCAGCGACGGCGGTGCTGATCGGCCATATTGCCGGGGCGACCCGCAACATTCGCGTGGGCAGCGGCGGCATCATGCTGCCCAATCACGCACCCCTGGTAGTGGCCGAGCAGTTCGGCACGCTCGCGGCGATGTATCCCGGACGCATCGATCTGGGGCTGGGCCGCGCGCCCGGCGGCGACTTCCATACCATGCATGCGCTGCGCCGCGACCTGCGTCAGAGCGGCGAGGACTTCCCGGCGCTGCTCGACGAACTGCGTACCTATCTCGGCCCGGAGCGCCCCGGACAAGTCGTCAAGGCCATTCCCGGCCAGAACAGCAACGTGCCCATCACCCTGCTTGGCTCCAGCACCTATAGCGCGCAGCTTGCGGCTCGGCTCGGCCTTCCTTTTGCGTTCGCCGCGCACTTTGCGCCGGAGTCTCTCTACGCCGCCGCCGATCTCTACCACGAGCAGTTCCAGCCAAGCGAGACGCTGGAGAAGCCCTACTTCATGGTGGGCGTGCAGGTGATCGCAGCGGAATCGGATGCGGCCGCGCGGCGCCTGTTCACCACGCCGCAGCAGCGCTTCCTGCGCCTCATCCGCAATCAGCCGGTGGAACTTCTTCCGCCGGTGGACTCAATGGATGGGTTGTGGACCGAGTGGGAACGCGCCGCCGTGATGCAAAGGCTGGGCGCCGCGATTGTGGGCTCGGATGAGTGGGTACAGGCCGGCCTGGAGAAGCTCATCCGCAACACAGGGGCCAGCGAGGTGATCGCAGTGACCGACTGCTACCACCACGAGGACCGCCTGCAATCCTATGAGCGGGTGGCGGAGATCGCATCTCACATGGAAGTGGCGGAAGACTGCGGCATACTGGTGCAGGGCCGGTAGAATCGCTTTCCGGGAACCGGCCCGTTTTGGCGCGAAGCAGGCTAAATCGGTCCTGAATTCGGCTAAACCTAACTATATCTGCGGATATTTTGCGCCGTTACACTAGAGTAAGGAGAGCTGGATTCATCCTCCGGGCCATGAGTCCATTCGCTGTGGCGATTTGCCGTGCCAATTCGCGCCTGTCGCAGTGCATTTGCCGTGCGCCGCGCCGGCGGAGGGCTCTGTTTGTGGCACTCGCCGCGCCGGCCCTCGCGCTGCTGGCGGGTTGCGGCATCTCCGCCGGTCCGGTGCAGGCAAATTCGCAATCCGATCTATCCATTACTCCCGGCGTCTCCCGCCTCGACACAAACTGCACCGGCTGCAACGCGTTGAACTCCCGCGGGTCTGCCGTGGAGCAGTTCTCAGCGATGCTGGCCAATGGTTCGTCTGCGGATGTTCTCTGGTCGGTCTCCGGCGGGGATCCTTCAGCCGGCGCGGGCGCGATTGACTCGGCGGGACGGTATACGCCGCCCAGCTATCTCAGCTCCGACCGGGCTGTCGTAGTCGTGAGCGCCCGGTTGGCCGCCAACCCTAAGATCCGGGCCACGGCGCCGATCACGCTCACGCCCGGGTTCCTCCAACCCTTGAGTCCTGAGAATGTGGCGCTTGCGCCCGGCGCATCCGTCACCCTAACGGGGAAGCTGGCGCAGTCCGGAGGCAACGCGGGAATCCGCTTCTTTGTATCCAACTCGCCCGGCGCGGGTGGTGACGGGAAGGGAACTCTGGACGCGCCCGTGTGCCGCCATGCGCACGGCGAGTTCACTACCTGCACGGTGACCTACACGGCTCCGGCTACGTGGGCGGGAACCTCGGTCGCCTATGTGGTGGCCGATGCCGCCGGCTCGCGCACCACGGCGCAAGTTCTCTTCAGTCCCGCCGGCATCACCAGTAACCCCATCCTGCACCAGCAGCTCATGGCGTCTCTGGCGCGGCTGGGCAGTTCGGGAGGCAACAACGGCGACTTTGACACGCGCGGCAACACGATCGCGGACTGCTGCAGCGGGACGCTGGGCGCGCTGATTCAGGACGACAGCGGCCGTCAGTTTGTGCTCAGCAATAATCACGTGCTGGCCCGGAGCGATCATGCATCGGTGGGCGATCCCATTGTGCAGCCGGGGTTGATTGACAACAACTGCACGCCCAACGGGGCCGGCCCGGGCACTGTTCCGGTGGCCACATTGAGCAGCTGGTTGCCGCTTGCCTCGCCGCAGACAAACGCCGATGCCGCAATTGCGGAAGTGGGATCGCGCAGCGTGGATAATGCCGGCGCCATACTCGAACTCGGCGCGCGCCAGGCGGATGGAACGCTGGCTGCAGCGCCGCCGGGAATCTCATCCAGCGGGGGCCGCGGCGAAGATGCCACGCTGGGCATGAAGGTGGCCAAGAGCGGGCGCACCACGGGGCTGACCTGTGCCGCCGTCTCCGCGATCGACATGGACGTATCCGTCGATTACTTTCGCGACTGCGCAGAGACCCGGCCGTATCTGACGAAATTGTTCAAACACCAGATCGCCATCAGCGGAGATCGCTTCAGCGATTCGGGCGATTCGGGTTCGCTTATCGTCGATGCCGCCGACGCGGAGCCGGTGGGATTGTTCTTTGCCGGGGGCGCCGATGCAGCGGGCGTGGTGCATGCGCTCGCCAGCCCGGCACGCGATGTTCTCAAGGAGTTTGACGCGCAGTCTGCCGATGACGCACGTTTCACCTTCACTGGCGGCGCCGACCACCCGGTGAGTTGCCTCAATTACGGCAACAGCACCGTGCGGGCGGCACAGTCCATCAGCTTATCCGACGTGGAGATCTATCGAGCTCAGCAGGCGATGGGCGCCGCGCGTTCCCTCGTCAATCCGCGCAACGGCATCCTGGGTGTGGCGATGGGCAAAAGCAGCGATCACTCCGGAGAAGCGGTGGTGCTGGTGTATGTTTCAGCGGGCACGCATGGGGCAATTCCAGCGACCATAGGGGGCGTTCGTACCATGGTGATTGCGTCCACGCCGGGGGCTGTGAGCCTGGGTGCGGCTCCGCTGGCGAACACCATTGGGGGGCTGCCGGCGATCCCTTCTGCAGCGCTGACGCAGGCTTTGCAGGTCAAGAATCAGATCGCGCGCGGACTGATGCGCAGCAATCCGGCATTCTTCGCGGTGGGTGTGGGAGCCAGCTTCGACAATCCCCACGAGCCCGCGCTGGTGATTTACGTCGATCGCAATCGGATGCCTGCCGAACTGCCGCCGGTGATCGATGGCGTGCGCACCCGCTACATCGTCATGGATCGCCTGCACGTGACGCGTTCGTATCTGCGTGTGCATCCGGCGGAAGCTTGCCGCACGCCTAAGCCCGCGAGCCCCGATGACTTGCTGCAACACCCGTTGCGCAAGCCACTCTTCTAGCAATCTTTCTTCTGTTCCCGTGCCATGCCGGGCGCGGAGCGTGAAGGACGAATTGCAGGATTCCGATCAACGCCTCCACCGGTTTCATCTAGAAGCGCAGCAGGTACGACATTTTGAGGTAGATCGTCTTGCCGTCGTTCATCAGCGATGAGTAGGTGGGCGGAAGAATGGGGTCGTTCGGATTACACGATCCATTTGATTCCTGCGTGCAAAGAGCGCGGTCGATGTTGGCAAAGTTGCCGATGTAGCCGAAGTAGAGCGCAGTGCCGGGGTGCGGCATGTAAGTGAAGAGCGCATCGGCAAAGAGCGTCTTCGAATTCGGCAGACCGGTGAACTCGGGGTGGGGCAGCGTGGAGATGTACTGCCCGATGAGGTTGACCGAGGCAGCCTTCGTGATCTGGTAATTCCAGCGCGAGATCAGTTCGTGGTTGTCGTAGACATCGGTGCCGCTGGCGGGATCGGTGAAGTGACTGTACGTGTAGTTGTTCTGCAGATCGAGAAAGCTGATCGGCTTGATCTCCAGGCTCATCACGGGTTGTGACTCATTCATGGAGTCAGGGCCGTGGCCGGGGGGCGGGCTGTAATTGATGGTTTTGCCCTGGTTGTAACCGAAGTTGAGCGCCAGGTATTGAACCGGCGAGGTGTAAAAGCTCACGCTTGCGACCTGGCTGTGATACTCGACGTCGTGTTTCAGTGTGGGGTAGTCGATGGGCCGAAGCCGATCCTGGCCAAGCGTCACGTTTGCGTTGAGCGATGTGCGGGCCTTGAAGTTAAAGCTGTAGCCGGGAATTGCGTAGTAGTCGAGCGGCACTCCAGTGTGGTCCCAGATGCGCTCCGTGTAAAAGCGGAATCCATGCGACTGGATCGGCCCCTTGGCGGGGCGGAAGGTGTATGAAAGCACGCCGTTTGGCTGGCGCACATCGGGACGCTGGAAGAAGCCGGTATCGGTCACATAGCCCGCCGCGGTATCGGTGTATGCGGCCCACCAGTGCAAGTGCAGGTCGGTGTAGCTGAGCTGGTCGTACCATCCCTGGCCGCTGCAGTGAAGCGAGTAGTCTTCGCATGCCTGCTCGCCCGTGGTGCCGTTGCTCAGATTGCGGGTATCGGATGTTACGCCCATGCCGGTCAGGGTCCAGCGGTTCTTCCAGCGGAAGCGATAATCGAGGCCGCCGGCGCGGTTGTAGGAGTTTACGTACTCGCGATCCGCATAGATGATGCCCACGTTGGAGAGCGGGCCGACATCGCGATTGAGGCGGCCGAGATAGAAGTGGGCGCGCTTGTTGAATTGCGGATCGCCGGGCGGCACCAACTGGCCGGGACTTTGATCGTCGACTGCGAGCACGCCCATCGCCCATCCGCCGAGCTTGCCGGTGAGCCGAGCGCCATACTGCGGCTTCACAATGTTGTTTGTGTAATAGAGGTTGTAGGGCGTCATGAAGTAGCTGCTGTTCTCAATAAAGAAAGGCCGCACTTCAGCAAAGAAGGGTGGGAACCGCTGGTTGGGTTCGGCGGGGTTGTCGATGCCGACCTGGCTGAAGTCGGGATTGACGGTGGTGTCGAGGACGAGGCTGTTGTGCAGGATGAATTTTGCGTCGAGTCCGCCATAGGCCTGCAGGTGCTTGTGTTCAAAATAGGGATGGAGCGGGTCGATCGTGTTCAGTTGGCGCAGATTGCGCGCCAGCACGTAAGGCTCAAGCTGCAGGTTCTGCCCTTTGCGCACATCGCGGAAACCGTCGACGGCGCGATCCTGCGTGAGGCGGCCGGCAATGTTGTGGTTGATGCGCGGCCAGTAGTCCGACTCGTTCGCGTGCGAGATGTTACGCCCCAGGATGATGCCCCAGGTGCGCATCTCGCCCGGTGCGGCCTTTTCGAAATAGAGGCTCGCAAACGGGATGCGCATGAGCACCGCATAGCCCCAGGTGGTGCGCTTGCCCCACGTGTCCCACACGGTGTCGAAGGACATATCGTAGCCGGTCTGCTCGCTGTAGAGAGCATCCGACTGGATGCCCAGCGGATTGGACTGGAAGAGGAATGCGCGGCGCTGATCGTGAAAGGTGTCGAGCATCACGAAGACATCGTCATCGTCGCCGGGAGAGTCGCGCGCCAGCAGGTGAGAGCGAATCTGCGCGGGAGTGGTGTCGCGGCAGACAAATCCGATGTACAGAGCGTCGTGGGTGTAGCTCAGGTAGGCGGTGGTGGGTTCGCTGGGGCGGCTGCCATCCTCGGGATACCGCTGGACAAAGTCATGGATGACGAGCATGCGCCGCTCAATGCTGGATTCTTTCCAGGGGTTGAGCAGATCTTCAAGGCGAGGGGCCGCATCCAGGCGCGGCACCACGATGTTGGAGGGGCGCAGCGGCGGGCTCGCGGAGGAAACCTGATGCCCCGGCCACGGGAGGGGCGGCGCGGCGGCCGATGCAATGATGACATCGGGCCCCGCGGGACTGGCGGCGTGAAGATTGGGGAGAACGAGGGCGAGCGAAAACGCCAGGGCCACGGCTCTCAAAAATCGCAAGTGATGCATTCGAATCCAGAGACTGCTCTGTATTAGACCGTCTAATGGGGCGGCTGGGTGCAGAAAGGGTACGACGAAGAATGGCCTCTCCCTTGTTATATCGCAGGCTGGAGCGTCTAGTTGGAGCGCCGTCGAACTGGCGGCGCGCGATCCGGTTGCGCCGGCTGGTACACTCCCTTTTGGCCGGGAGGCCATTTGCATGTCAGAGATTGAGACCGTAGCCGTAATTGGCGCCGGGACCATGGGGTCCGGCATCGCTCATGTTTTCGCGCGCACCGGGTTCAAGGTGCTGCTGTGCGACGTGGAGCAGAAGTTTCTGGAGCGCGCGCTTGGCCAGATTCGCACCAACCTGGGACGCGAGGCCTCGAAGGGTAAGATTGCCGCGAGTGATGTGGATGCGGCGCTGGCGCGGATCACGCCGACGGTGGACCGAGATGCACTGGGCGCAGCGCAGTTTGCAGTGGAAGCGGCGAGCGAGCGGTTTGAAATTAAGGCGGAGCTGTTCCGGGATCTGGATCGAATTCTGCCGGCCGACGCGATTCTGGCGACAAACACGTCCTCCATTTCGATTACGAAGCTTGCCGCACAGACGAAGCGGCCGGCGCAGGTGATCGGGATGCACTTCTTCAACCCGGTGCCGGTAATGCAACTGGTGGAAGTGATTCGAGGGCTGGCGACGAGTGATTCTACGTTCGCAACGGTTCGCGACCTGGCCGTGAAGCTGGGCAAGACGCCGGTGGAGGTGAACGACGCGCCTGGGTTCGTGTCGAACCGCGTGCTGATGCCGCTGATTAACGAAGCGGCTTATTCCGTGATGGAAGGCGTGGCCACGGCTGAGGCGGTGGACGAGGTCTTCAAGCTGGGCATGGCGCATCCCATGGGCCCGCTGACGCTGGCGGACTTCATCGGGATCGATGTGTGCGTGGATATTATGCGCGTGCTGCATGAGGGGCTTGGAAATCCGAAGTACGCGCCCTGCCCGCTGCTGGTGCGCATGGTGGACGCGGGTTGGCTGGGGCGAAAGGCGGGGCGCGGGTTCTATAGTTACTCGAAATAAGCGGCTATCGTGAAACTGCTCCTTACCTCAGGGAAGGAGCAGAATGATAGCGAGGATCCTATGGCCAGCGCGGGAATTAGTTCGAAGGGTCAAATTACGATCCCGATTGAGATTCGGCGAAAGCACGGCCTCAAGCCCGGTGACCGCGTGAACTTTGCCGAAGGGAAAAAGGCGAAATCATTCTCCAGCCGAAAAACAGATCCATCCTCGATCTGAAGGGCGCTGTAAAGTGGACCGGCAAGACCGTGTCAATCAAAGAGATGTCCATTCTCCGAACCTGAATTTGCTGCGGAACCGCACCGGCGCGATTCGCGTACTCAATAGCAACGCAGTTCGACTGGGCTAAAGAGCCCGTGGAGTGGTTCTGCGTTGAACGCCTATGCAGAGCTTTGCCGACACGCTCGGGCAAGTCTTCCGCGCAATTGCAGCTAATAAATTGCGCAGCTTCCTCACCATGTTCGGCATTGCCTGGGGCGTGGGGTCGCTGCTGGTGCTCGTCGGGCTTGGCGAGGGCTTTCGCTCCGGGCAGAAACGCAACCTTGCGCGGTTCGGCAATGACGTAGTGCTGATGTGGAACGGGACCATTCCCGCAATCGCCAACCAGCACACGGGGATGCGTCCCTATCAGCTCACCATGCGCGATGCCGATGCGATTGCGCGGCTGCCCGAAGTGCGCGCGGCCACGGTGGAGCTGAACCGCTCAGACCTTTACGAAGTCAGCCAGTGGAGCAACACGTCCAGCCACGTGATGGGCGTGCAGCCGAATTACGCGGCAGTGCGGTTCATCCCCATTGCGCAGGGCCGATTTCTGGATGCGGCAGACCTGACGGAGCGGCGCCGCGTGGCGGTGCTGGGCTCCAAGGCGGCGCGGTTGCTGTTTCCCGGGCATCCGCTGCTCGGCGAGACCATCACGATCAACGGCACGGAGTTTCTGGTGGTGGGGTCGGTGGACAAGATCGCGCGGGGCGACAACGACTATGACGACCAGAAGGTCTACGTTCCCATCACCACCATGCAGCAGTTGTTTCCGCTGAAGGGCGAAAACATACCCGAGGACGCGCTCACGTCCATCCAGTACCAGCCGGCAAAGAAGGGAGACGCCACCGCGGCTAAAGCGGCGGTGCATCGCGTCGTCGCGGCGGATCATGGCTTTGACGCATCGATGAAGGACGCCTACCAGGAGTGGGACACGATCACCGAGATGAAGATGGTGGGCGCCATCTTCACCGCCATGGACATTTTCCTGGGCGGCGTGGGGATCGTCACGCTGGGCCTGGGCGCGGTGGGCATTATCAACATCATGCTGGTGTCGGTTACGGAGCGCACCTCGGAGATCGGTCTGCGCAAGGCGCTGGGCGCAACGCAACGCAG
The DNA here is from genome assembly GCA_046566985.1 of Acidobacteriota bacterium. GTDB lineage: Bacteria > Acidobacteriota > Terriglobia > Terriglobales > Acidobacteriaceae > Telmatobacter. Next base: position 209,952 of record JBKICT010000014.1, read on the forward strand.
CATCCTGGCGCAGTTCTTCTGGGAGGGGCTGTTGCTGACGGGTGTCAGCGGTGCAATTGGGATAGCCGGTGCGGCCGGCCTGATGGCACTGCTGCAAGCGTTGCTGACGGGGAAGATGCCGGGATGGGATCCGCCAACGCTGGTGCCCTGGTCGGCGGCGCTCGCGCTTCTCTCGCTGACGCTGAGCGGCGTGGCGGCCGGGCTGTATCCGGCGAGCAAGGCGGCGGAACTCGATCCGGTGGAAGCCCTGCGGCGGGAGAACTGAAGAGCAGTGGTCAGTGATCACCGGGAAATGCGAACCATGAACTACGAGCTGTGAACTACAGGATTGGGAGCGGGTGATGCTCAAAGACATCCTCAGCCAGGCATGGGAGGCGATGCTCTACAACCGCCGCCGGACCGCCATCACCATGATCGGCATGGCGTGGGGCATCGCGACGGTGGTGCTGCTGCTCGCCTACGGCGCGGGATTCGAGAGCGCCATTCAGGCCATCTTCGCGCAATGGGGCACAAACATCATCGGCGTTTTTCCGGGGCGCACGAGCGAGCAGGCAGGCGGCGCCAAGGCCGGAACGCTGGTGCGGTTCACGCAGGATGACGTGGACCGCGTAATGGTCACAGTGCCCGAGATCTACCACATCTCGCCTGCGGTTTATCGCGACGTGACGGTGCAGAACGAGCTGCATTCCTACACATGGACTGTGAACGGGGTGCTGCCGGCGTTTCAGGATATCTGGAAGCTCGACACCGATGCGGGGCGGTTCTTCAACGGCATGGAAGAACAGCAGCGGGCGCACGTGTGCGTGATCGGATCAGAATCGAAGACGAAGTTGTTCTCCGGGCAATGGGCCGTGGGGCAGACGATCCGGCTCAACGGTGTGCTTTTCACCATCGTAGGCGTGCTGCACCCCAAGATGCAGGAGGGCGCAGACAGCGACCGCAACCGGCAGATTTATGTGCCCTTCAGCACCATGAGCGACTTGGCCGACACCAAATACCTTGGCGGCATCTGGTTCAACTACCAGGGTGGCGACTACCAGCTCATCGAGAAGAACATGCGCGCGGTCCTGGCCGCGGCGCATCACTTCCGGCCGTCGGATCACAACGCCATTTACGTCGCCAACCTGATGACGGAGCTGCACCAGTTCAACATTCTGTCGCTGGCCCTGCAGGTGCTGCTGGCGTTTGTGGGAGCGCTCACGCTGGGCATCGCGGGCATTGGGCTGATGAACATCATGCTGGTGGCGGTACAGCAGCGCACGCGCGAAATCGGCGTGGAGAAGGCCCTTGGGGCGCAGAAGCGGCACATCCTCACGCAGTTCCTAGCCGAAGCCATGGCCATCACCAGCGTGGGCGGCGTGAGCGGGATCGCGCTGGCCTACATCGTATCGATGCTGGTTGGCCGAATCCCGTTCTACAGCGAACTGGCGCTGCACGCCGAGGATGCCGATATCCGGTTGATCATCTCGCCGCTCTCGGTAGTGGTCGCCACCGTGATTCTGGTGGTGACGGGGCTGATCAGCGGCATGATCCCGGCGATTCGTGCCGCGAACCTGGATCCGATCGAAGCGCTGCGGTATGAGTGAAGGGACTGCCGGGCTTTCAGCGGGGTCGTCTTCAAGCCGCGCAAATGTGCCGGCCTTGCCGCGGGGGTGGACATTCAGGTTCCCCTGACCCGTTTTTGCGCCAACTGACCACTGGCAGGCCCGGATAATAAAGACTGCTCTGCGGCCGGAGCTCGACTGCGCAATCCGTGGACGGCGAAGGAGCGGAGGCGTCTCGATGATCAAGCCCATCCAGATTGCGCTTGCCCCCACGCGCAACCGCGCCGTCAACATGTTCCTGGGCGTGGTTCTGGGGATGTTTGCGCTTCTGCTGCTGCTGGCGCTCGCAACGTACCACCCCGTCGATCCCTCGCTGAACACCTCGGTCGATCCTTCCACTCCGCCACACGTGCATAACTGGATTGGCCCGATCGGCGCCTATTCGAGCGACCTGCTGTTTCAGACTCTCGGCTTGACCGCGTTCTTTCTGCCGCTGTGGATGGGGGCGGTGGCGTGGGGATGGATGCGCTCACGCTACGCCGGGGCGGCATGGCTGCGGGCGCTGGGCACAGTCTTCGCATTGGTGTTTCTGCCGGCGGTGTTCGGGCTGCTGCCGTGGCATTGGCACTGGCTGCATGCCATCGCAATTGAGGGCGTTTTGGGGCGGGTGATAGCCGACCTGCTGGTGGGCTATCTGAATATCCAGGGCTCTTGGATTGTAGCGGCCGTGCTGGCATTTGCCGGTGTGTACTTTGCGCTGGCGCTGAGCCTCCGCGCCATATGGGAGTTGGCCCAGGACCGCTTTGTTCACCTGCAGGCGTGGCAGGACCGCTGGCGGAATTGGCGCGAAGAACGCGCCGAGCGCAATGAGATTGCCGAGGAGCAGAACAATCCCGGCCCGGCGCAGCGCATCTTCTCCGGGTCCATTGGGGCTGAGGACGAGGAGCTGGAGCCGATGAAGCCGCCGAGCCGCCTCGCCGCGTTCTTCGGGCGGCGCTCCAAGCCTTTGCAGACGGACCCCGTGCAGGAGATTCCGGCCTACCAGCGCGTGCAAGCGATGGCCGCGCCTGAAGTCGCCGATTCAGCCGCGCGCGCAAGTCGCTGGGAACAGTTCGAGCCGGGCCCCACGCCCGCGGCAGCGCCCGTACCCATTCCTGCCGCGCCTGCGGAAGCTGCCGCGCCGATGCGTCCCATTCCCGTTGAGCGGCGCGTGGAGGCGGCCCCGCCGCGCGAAGCTCCCCGGCCAGAGCCCGTGCGCGCTCCGGCATCCGCTCCAGAAGAGATTGCCATCCACGAGCGCGCCGATGCCGACGTGAAGCACGTGACAGTGGCGCCGAAGAACGTAAGCGGATTCAAGCTGCCCCCGAGCACCTTGCTGACCCCCGGCGGTGGCCCGAGCGCCGTCCGCGAGGACGAACTGCGCGAGGAGGCCAAGATCCTCGTCGAGAAATGCGCCGAGTTCGACGTGCGCGGCCAGGTGGTTCAAATCAATCCTGGCCCTATGGTCACGACGTACGAGTTCAAGCCTGAGGCGGGCGTGAAGTATTCGCGAGTGACCGGCCTGGCTGACGATCTCTGTCTGGCCATGCGCGCGGAGAGCATCCTTATCGAGCGCATGGCCGGCAAAAGCACCGTCGGAATCCAGGTGCCGAACCACGAGCGCGAGACGATCCACCTGCGCGACGTGCTTGAATCGGAGACCTTCGCGAAAGCAAAATCGCGCCTCACGCTGGCCATGGGCAAGGACATCAACGGCCGCATCGTCACGGCCGATCTCGCCTCCATGCCGCACGTGCTGATCGCCGGTTCCACGGGATCGGGCAAATCCGTGGCCATCAACGCCATGATCATGAGCCTGCTGTTCCGCACCACGCCCGCGCAGGTTCGCCTCATTCTTGTCGATCCCAAGCGCGTCGAGCTCGGCATGTACGAAGGCATTCCGCACCTCTTCACGCCCATCATCACGGAGCCCAAGCTCGCCGCCAACGCGCTGCGCAACGCGGTGCGCGAAATGGAGCGCCGCCTCAAGCTGCTGGCCAGCCGCAGCGTGCGCAACATCGACCAGTACAACAAGCTCTTTGAAGGCACCATGCCGTCGCTGTTCGACGACGGCGAAGCCGAAGAGCCGCTGCCCTACGTCGTCATCATCATCGACGAGCTTGCCGACCTGATGATGCTGGACCGGGCCAACGTTGAGGAGTCGATCACACGACTTGCGCAAATGGCGCGCGCCGTCGGCATTCACCTGGTGCTCGCCACGCAGCGCCCCAGCGTCGACGTCATCACCGGCCTCATCAAGGCGAACGTACCCACGCGCATCAGCTTCCGGCTGGCAACAAAGGTGGACTCGCGCACCATTATCGATACCAACGGCGCGGAAGCGCTGCTGGGCCGTGGCGACATGCTCTTCCTGCCGCCGGGCACCAGCCGCCTGATGCGTTTGCACGCACCATTCGTCAGCGAAAAGGAAACCGCCGCAGTCGTCCAGTTCTGGAAGGACCAGGGCCAGGCCGAGTACGTGGAAGGCTTCCTCGAGTCGCCCAAGGACGAGCGCGCCGCGGTCGAAGGAGGCAGTGGCGGCGAAGACGAGAACGATCCCATGTTCGACGATGCCGTGCGGCTGGTGTTCGAGTTTGGCAAGGCATCCACATCGCTGTTGCAGCGGCGCTTGCGCATCGGCTACGGCCGCGCTGCGCATCTCATCGACCTGATGGAACGCGACGGCCTGGTCGGGCCGGCGGACGGCTCCCGGCCGCGCGAACTACTCAAGGCCCCGGGCTGGCTGCACGAAGTGACAACCAGCGAGTGATCAGTGGTGAGTGGCCGCCGACCAGCAATGAGTGACCAGGAATCCGAAGCTGAAGCGAGCACAAAAAGGCGTTTCAGCGTCCAATCAATCATGAGACTCTGCGTCCGCAGCGGATGGGCCGTTGTGTTCCTGATCGCGAGCGCCTTCGTCTCTGCCCAGGTCGCCCCCATTCCCATGGCCGGCGAGCTTCCCGGGCGCCCCTTTGCCATCCAGAAAAATTGGGTCATCGGCGGCAATGGCGACTGGGGCTACCTCACACTCGATACCGCCGCCGGTCAGCTATTCGTCGCGCACGCCTCTACCGTCCAGGTGGTGGATTTGAGCACTGGCTCGGTGGCCGGCACAGTGACCGGCCTTCGCGATGCTCATGCCATTGTCCTGGGGAACGGCGATGGTTATGGGTATGTCACGGACGGACCCACCGATGAAGTCAAGGTCTTCGACCGCTCCACATTCGAAGTGGTTGGCAGTATGCCTACGGGTCCGCAGCCGCGCGCGCTGGCGCTCGACCCCAGCAGCGGACTTCTGCTCGCCATCTGCGGTGCGCCGACGCAAATCTCCAATGCGCAGCAGAACGCGAACGGCGCGCGGGCGCGAGACGCGCGGCGGCCGTCGCCCTGGCGCAGATACCCCGGCGCCATTCCGCAAAGGGGGCCGCTCTCCAGCATCGCCATCATGGATCCGCAGTCGCGCAAGACGCTCGCCATCGTAGTTGTTGCCGGCACGCTGGGGTTCGCCAAAGCCGACGGTGCAGGGCACATCTACGTCTCGGAAGAAAGCGGCAACCAGATCGAGCGATTCGACGTGCAGGCCATGGCGAACGAACTCGCTAAGCTGCAGGACGCTATCCGATCTAGCGCGAAGACCAAACAGCCAGTCACGCGCACGTTCCTCAAGCTGGACTGGAGCGGCACAGGGCCGCAGCGTCCGCCGGCAGATGTGGTCCCCTTCGCGATGCGCCTCGATGGAGGCTGCCAGGAGCCGCGCGGCATCGCCGTGGACTCGCAAAACTATCGACTCTTCGTGGCATGCGCCAATCAGAAGATGGCGATTCTGAACTCTGAAACCGGCGCCAACATCACTACGCTCACCATCGGCCCGGGCGCCGACGCCATTGCCTACGATCCCACGCGCTCGCTCATCTTCACCGCCAACGGCGGCGGCTACGGCAGCCTGACGGTTGTTCGCCAGCACCTGACCGATACCTATGCCGTGATTCAGAACCTGCCCACTCTGGCCGACGCGCGCACCATGGCCGTGGACTCATCGACTGGCTCTGTTTACCTGGTGACCACGTTGTATGGTGCCAAGCTTGGGCCGCCACCCGCCAATGGCATCGGCAAGCTGAAGATGGACGCAATCAGCGGCACCTTCCAGGTACTGGTTATCGGCCGCTCATGATGGGCGCGCGCCGTTCGAATGGCGCCTCCCGATGGTGCAGGGCCGCCGAGCCAGCCCCTGAAACGTTGTCGAACCAATGACTCCCTTCGTGACTCCAGTAACTCCTCAGTTTGTGGACACTTGACACAGGTGGCACACTATCTGCATGCCAAGAATCGCCCACGGCCACAGATTGCCCACCGTACTGATCATTGACGACGACATGGTGAGCCGCGAGGTGATGGCCACAGTGCTCACCATGAGCGGCTACACAGTGCATACAGCCGAGCGCGGCAATGAGGCGCTGGAGATGCTTGAGTGCAATTCCTGTTCACCCGAGGTGATCCTGATGGACACGCAGATGCCGGGACTGAACGGAGCAGCGCTGATCCAGGAACTGCGGAGCCGGTCCAATGCGGTCCTGTACGCAATCAGCGGCAGCCACGCGCCGGCCTCGGTCATCGAAGGAGCCGACGGTTTTCTCATGAAGCCGTTCGGGCCGGAGGCGCTGCAGCGCGTGCTGGAGCAGCACACGCAGGAGATCGAGCGAGTAGCCAGCGACGTGCCCGTTTTGGATCCGGAGATCCTTGCGCAGTGGCGAACGTTGATGCAAGATCGCGCGGTCGCAGATATTTACGAGGCTGTGCTGGCCGATCTGGAGCGGCGCTTCTCCTCGCTGAAGGAAGCCATTGAGCGAGGCGACAGCACGGAGGTGAAGCGAATCGGCCATGCCATTAAAGGCGGATGCGGAATGGCAGGCGCGCGGCAGGCGGCGAAGCTTGGGGAGTGGCTCGAGACCGGGGGTGACGATCTAGAGTCGAGCGCGCGGGTGCTGACACAATTGCGCCACGCAAGCGAAGACCTCAAGCGTATGCTGATTGCGGAGTTTCCCCCTCCCGGTACGACCGCAGTGGGTTGAAGGGAAAGATAATCCGGCGCATGGCCGGGGAGTTGACCGGCTCCCGGACTCACGAAGCCGTGAAGGAGCAGGAAGCGCGTGGAACGACCGATCCGCATAGTTTTGGCTGACGATCACCCGGTGGTTCGCATCGGCGTGCGCAACATGCTGAATGAGGCCGGAGGCTTCGAGATTGTCGGCGAAGCTACCGACGGCGACGAGGCCATCACGCAGACGCTGGAATCGCAGCCCGACATCCTTCTGCTGGATGTGCAGATGCCGCGGCTCCCCGGGCTTGAGGCGATGCGGGCGATTATGAACGGCTCGCCCACGGTCAAGATCCTGCTGCTCACCTCCACCATCACCACCCAGCAGATTATTGAGGCGCTGCACATCGGCGCGCGCGGAATCGTGCTCAAAGACGCGCTGGCCGGCCATCTGCAAACCGCCATCAAGACGGTGGCGGCAGGCGATTACTGGATCGGCGGCAAGCGTGTGGTCAACCTGGTCTCTGCGTTGCACGAGCTCATGCAGCAGGCCGCGGTGCCGCAGAGAAAGACATTCGGCCTCACCCCGCGCGAACTCGAGGTGGTGGGATCGATTGTGGAAGGCTGCAGCAACCGTGACATTGCCAAGCAGTTTGGCCTGAGCGAGGAAACCGTGAAACGCCACCTGTCGAACATCTTCGACAAGACCGGCGTATCGACGCGCCTGGAACTTGCGTTATTCGCAATCGCGCATCAACTGGTAGCGCCCAAATAGATAGGCGGGGCGCGCGCCGCCTCCTGTTCGATATCTAGTCCGGCCTTTGAAGATGCGGCAGCTATCGCACCCATATTGCGCCGAGTTTTCCTCAATTACGGCAAGAAATTCACGGCATATCATGCCAAGCGACTGCAACCGGGATGGTTCGCACGCCGTCCGGGCCCTGGTCGCCAGGCGTGCATCAGAATGTGGTCGGGGACGGGCATCTCCCGAACCGACATCGGTAAACCATCCCCAGCCCCCGCCGAATCACACCAACCCGTATCCGCCATCACATACGCGGCCCCCGCACCGGCGCTACCTTGAAAACACCTGAGTTCCCCAGGTAGGGGCAAGTGTCTTCACCAGCCCCGCAAAACACGAAAGAAAGGGACCCCACCCCCCCCATGCTTCGCACCTTCTTCGCTCCTCAGTGGTTCTCGGCGGCAGCTCCGCCTCAATGCCCCAGCCGCGGCCCGTTATAAATGGGTAAACATACCCAGTACTAGAAAATCAATAAATATTTTTCATGTACAGTAGGGGGGTAGGGTATTGGATGCCCGGATGGCGCGCAAGACGCGCGCCGCGCTTTGCGCCATTCATGCCGCCTATATCACTCATGTTGAACGAGATACAAGCAAATCAAACCGTGCGCAAAATGTTCTGAAACTGTGAGGCCATCACGCGCCTGCGGGGCCGGGCGTGATTATCGGGGGACAGGCCGGCGTGCTGAGCGGCAAGACACTCACGAATGAGGGGCTGAAGGCACGGTGCTATGGGGGACGCCGGCGCGGCCGCTGAAGCAGGTGCTGCGCGAGCAGGCGGTGCTGGCGCGGCTGGCGCGGCGGGGGAAGCCGAAGCAGGACGAATAGCGGAGTTCTGGTCAGAGAACAGGGAACTGGGAACAGGGAACAGCAGATCAGAGGGCGGTCAGGTGGAGTTGGTTTTGGGGTTGCGGCGGGGGACAGCGCTTAGGGCGACCTGTGGCGGGGTGGTTCTGGGGGTTGGAGTGAGTCAGAAGACGCATTTCGATCTCCTGAGCCAGCGAAGAAACGACATCCACCTGGATTGTGGGCCGCCGAGAGGTCTCGAGGATGGAAATGGCTGGGTACAGGATCAGCAGCCTGTCCGCAGATTCGCAATCCAGAGCTGAATCCAACTCTGCTTGCGATCCTGCATCTAAAGGTCCCGTAAGCGTAGCCCTCCAGTGAATCTGATTGAAGCTCATTTCAGTGCATTAGAGAAACAGTCATTACCTATAGCTTGAAAGCCTGCCTGTTCGACCCATAACTCGAAGCCGCGTTTAAACCATTGTTGCTTCGCGGCCTCGGTTGTTTCCCGGTCCGGTAACACAAATTCTGCGTTCATATTTCTGCGGCCAGCTCAGTTGGGTCTCAGCTCCGCACGGGAAAGCTGTGTCTGTCTTCTAGCTAAGGAGTTTCGATGCGATACCTACAATTCTCGCTCGCTTGTGTTTGGACTCTGGCCGCCGCAGTTGCCTTGACCGGCTGTGGCAGTTCGACGATGAGTGGCAAATTCGGTCCGGTGCCCACGGTGGCCAACGTTGGCGTACAGACCAACGGTGTTGCCCCCAATCGCGCCCTCTACGTGCAGTTCAACGAGGCGATGGATGCGTCCACTATCAACAATCAGACGGTGATGGTCACGGAAGCCGGTGGAACGGGAGTGCCTGGTACGGTTAGTTACAACTCCACATTCGATGTGGCTGCCTTCCAACCTAATCCGGCGCTGCAGGAGAACGCGCAGTACACGCTGAAGGTGACGACCGGCGTCGCGAGTTCACAGGGTTCGCATCCGCTCTCTACCTTTGCGCAGACCTTCACGACACGCGCGGAGACCGATAGTTCGCCAATTGGTGTGAAGACCGTGACCCCTTTCCCGGGCCAGAGCTGTGTGAGCACAACCATGACGATCTCGATTACGTTCACGGAGGGTGCGGACATCAACACCCTTAATTCCAGCAACATCATGATCAGCGGACCCGGTGGTGTGCCGATCTCAGCGGCCATCAGTTACAACGTGGCCACGGCCATGGTGACGCTCACGCCTAATGCGCCGCTGCCCTCGGGCTCCATCACGGTCTGGGTAGGCAATGTGGCTGACGCGGCCGGGCAGAAGATGACCTCGCCTTTCACCTGGAGCTTCCTGACGACCTGCGGCAGCTCAGGTGGAGGCGGCACTCCCGGAAATATCCAGTACCAAGCCCCACTTATGCGAGGAAATACATTGAATGCCGTGAAGGGGCAGGTCACAGTCGACACGATGGGCAACACGACTGTCGGGTTGACGGGTGCAACAGCCAATGCCAGCTACTACGTGCGGTTCTGCCCGGCCGCCGACGTATTTCAGACATCGAAGAGCTCTTCCTGTTTCGTTGTGATCCCGCAGATCTCCACCGACGGCAGCGGGAATGCAAGCGCAACCGGCAAGTTCCCGAAGTCAGGCAATTGGGCCGGGGACTTCAACCTGGTGGATTCCGCGGGGAACACTGTCTATCAGACTTATCTTGCCCCGCAGGTTAACAACCAGACCTATCTGGCTACGCTGCTGCCCGAGACGAACACGAATGGCGGCGCAGACACCACCGTTTCAAGCCAGGATCCCTTGAGCAGCGGGACCGTCACGTACGGAAACGGCGCACTGAAGGTTGTTGTCCAGGGGGCTGCGGCGAGCAGCACGTACAGCACGACGGAGACGTCAACGTTGGGACTGGATGGACCAAATACGTACGAACTCAGTCAATTCACCACCGATGCGAAGGGCAATGGCAGCTCGACAACCGCGTTGGAAACTGCGGGCGGGGACCTCTTCCAGGTGCTACCGCCCCAGAGTGGCGGATTCATCGGCGGCTTCTCGGTCCCGTAGGACTGCAATCGTGCGGGAGGCTGCTCCGGACTTCGGGGCAGCCTCCCGCACGCGCGCTTCTTCTCGCCACACGGCGAGTGATTGCCGGTTATGAATGTGGCAAACGCCCGAACGACCGGCTATGGGGACCTTTGCTGGTGACTGCTCCAAAGGGGCGTGGCAAGGGCTACCTGGGTTGTTCGCGCTCATGCGGCAGCCTTGCTTTGGGCTTTACTCCCCGCTTAGCAGCAGGCGCAGGTCGCGGAGGTTGTGTCCAGTGGGGCCGGTGACCACGGAGTCGCCGAGGGCGGTGAAGAGCGGGCAGGCGTTGAAGTCGCGCAGGGCCTCTTCGGGGTCGAAGCCGAAGGCGCGGGCGCGGGCCACGGTGGTGGGGTCGGCGATGGCGCCGGCGGAGCGTGTGTTGCCGTCGATGCCGTCGGTGCCGCCGCTGAGCACGGTGAGCTGTTCGCCGCCGCGGGGGGCCAGTTGCAGCGCGGCGGCCAGCGCGAACTGCTGATTACGCCCGCCGGCGCCGGGCGTGCGGTCCATCGTCACCGTAACCTCGCCGGCGGAGATGAGGCATACGCGCGGGTGCGCTTTGCGCAGGTTGTAGAAGCGCTCCAGCAGATAGCGAGCGGCGTCGGCGTAGTCCCAATCGTCGCAACTGTTGTCCACGGCGACGTAAAAACCGGCCTTCTGCGCCAGCATGCGCGCGTTCTCCACCAGGTCGTGGCTGGAGAGCAGGATCTCAAAGACCGAGTCGCGGAAGGCCGCGTCCTCGTCGGTCATGGTTGCGGCGGCGGTGATCTTGCGGGCGCGCACGGCCTCGGCCAGCTTGGGCAGGAACGCCGGAGGCTTCCAGCGCTTGTTGCCGGGCGACTCCGGCAGGTCTGCGCGTTCAAAGAAGGCGCGCACGCGCGGCGGAAATTTGGCGAGCAGGCCGTAGCGCGCAAGAATCTCGCGCGCATCCTCGACGGTGGAGTGGTCCGGCGAGGATGGGCCCGACGAGAGCGCGTCGAGCGAGCGCAACGGGACATCGGGCAGCAGCAGCGAAACCTTGAGCGCCTCTGGCGCGGCCATGGCCAGGCGTCCGCCCTTGACGGCGGAGAAGTGCTTGCGCAGGGTGTTGATCTCGTTGATGGGCGCGCCGGAGGCGAGAAGAGCCTCGTGAAAGGCGCGCGTGTCGTCGAGTGTGATCTCGGAATCGAGCGGCAGGTCGAAGAGAGCCGAGCCGCCGCCGGAGATGAGGAAGAAGACGATAGTGTCTTTGCGGGCTTTGCGGAGGAGCGCCAGGGCCGCGCGGGCGGCGGCGATAGAGTCCTCATTGGGCAGGGGATGGCCGCCTTCAAAGTAGCGGAAGCGCCAGTTGCGCTTTTTGGGGGGCTGGTTGCTGCAGTAGATGCCCCGCATGCCCTTGCGCCGCTTCATGCGGTCCAGCAGCACGTCGAGCATCGGCCCGGCCGCCTTGCCGATTGCGATGACGAAGACGCGCTTGTAGGCGCTCAGGTCGATCTGCTCGGGGCCACCGCCGTCGGGGAGCAGGCGGTGAAGCACGTTGCCATCAAACTGGATGCGGCGGTCGAAGGCCGACTCAATGTTGCAGCCGGCCAGCGCTCCGTTGAAGAGTTCCGTCGCAGTTGCGTGCAGGTGTTCGAGCGCCATATCACTCACTGGCGTCATGAGAGCTGCTCCTTCAGCCATCCCGCCAGCGCATCCTGCATGGCATGGAGATGACCGTGAAAGAAATGATCGGCGCCGGGAATAAGTATGAGACGCCGTGGTTCGCCGGCAGCGGCCGCCACCTCGTTGAGCTCTGTGGGGGTGGTGTACTGGTCGCACTCGCCGCTCAAAAGCAGCTTTGGTTGGGGGCAGCTTCTGAGGAAAAGATAATGATAACTCCGTCCCGATGCGTGGGTGGGTAACCCCAGTGCGGCGACGAGGCGCACTTTGGTACCGCAGAGGGCGCGGAGGGCCATGGCCGCGCCGAAGCTGAAGCCGGCGGCGACGATGGGGAGGTTGAATTCGCTTTCAAGCCAGCGCGCGGCGGCGAGCACATCTTCGGATTCCAGCTTGCCGTCGTGCACGCCCTCGCTGCGGCCGGTGCCGCGGAAGTTGAAGCGCAGGACAGGGAACTGGAAGCCCCACTCCGGCGCGTTGAGCACCTTCATGGCGTGGTAGACCACCTTGTTGTGGAGGTTGCCGCCGCCGCTGGGATGGGGATGGCAGACCAATGCGGCGTAAGGTGCGTCGGGTGCGCCTTCGTTCAGCAGGGCCTCGAGCCTGCCGGCGGGGCCGGGGATCTCGAGGGTGCGCAGGCGCGGCCGGGGGGAAGGCGCGGAACTCATTCCATCTCTTATGGTACTGCCCCGAATTGCGCGGGCCGGCAAGATGGGAGGCCGGCAAATTGCTCCTGTATTCTGGCTGCAGTATGCCGTCCTCTACGCCCATTGATCCATTGCGTCTGACACGCGATCTGGTTGAGATCGAGTCGACCACCTACCACGAAGGACAGGTGGGCGAGTTTCTGGCGTCGTTTCTGGCGGGCCGGGGCTGGGCCGTGGAGACCATGGCGGTGCCGCAGCCGGCGGAGAGTGCCGCGGATGGGCCGCGCTGGAATGTCTATGCCGGACCTGCGGACGGCGCCACGCCGGACTTGGTCTTCTCCACGCACATGGATACTGTGCCTCCGTACGTGCCGTTTCGCGAGGACGATGAGTTTCTATATGGGCGCGGGGTGTGCGATGCGAAGGGAATCATTGCCGCGCAGGTGGCCGCGGCGGAGGCGCTGCGCGCAGAGGGTCTTCGTATCGGGCTGCTGTTTGTGAGCGGAGAAGAGCGCGACTCAGCAGGCGCCAAGGTGGCGAATGCGAATGCAAAGGGCAGCCGGTTCCTGATTAACGGCGAGCCGACGGACAATCGGCTGGCAGTGGCGTCCAAGGGCACGCTGCGCGCGGTGCTGCGCGCCCGGGGCAAGATGGCGCACTCGGCGTACCCCGAGCTGGGCGACAGCGCCGTGCACAAGCTGGTGAAGGCCTGCGCACGGCTGCTGGAGCTGGAACTGCCGGTTACGGAGGACGTGGGGCCGTCGACGATGAACATTGGGCAGATTCAGGGCGGGCATGCGCCAAATGTGATCGCTGATAAGGCCGAGGCACAGGTGCTCACGCGGCTGGTGAGCGATTCCGCGCCGACCCGCGCGGCGATTGAGGATGCTGCGAAGGGCTTGGCCGAGGTGGACTTCACGCTGGAGATTCCGTTCATGCGGTTTCGCTCGGTGGAGGGTTTGCCGACGATGGTGGCGAAGTTCACCACGGACATTCCGTGGCTCACAAACTGGGGCGAGCCGCTGCTGCTGGGGCCGGGATCGATCCACGTGGCGCACACGCCGGATGAGCGGATCGCGAAGCGCGAGCTGCTGGAGGCGGTGGAGTTGTATGTGCGGGTGGCTAGGAGCCTGCTGCAGTAGCCCGTTCTGTTAGACTCTGGTTTCAGTCAACTTTGGTCTCGCAACATGCTGACTTCGCTCAGGATAAAGAACTTCAAGGCCTGGAAGGATACGGAAAGCGTGCGCCTCGCGCCGTTGACCGTGATTTTTGGGACCAACAGTGCTGGGAAGAGCAGCCTAGGTCATTTGCTGCTTGCTTTGAAGCAAACTGCACTTGCGACCGACCGAAAGCGTGCACTCCACCTCGGAGACGCCAACACACTAATCGATCTGGGCACTTTCCGAGATTGCCTTTACAATCACGACCTGGAGAGCACAATGGAATTCGAGCTGAAATGGGATCTCCCAAGACCCATCTCGCTTCGCAATTTCCACGCGGACCAAAAGCGATATACAGGAAACTCCCTCAGCCTATGCGCGGCGCTGAGATCTGAACGCAACGAACAGCCAAAAATCCAGGAATTCTCATTTGATCTGCAGAATGGCAGAGAGCATGTGCTGGGAGTGCGCCACTTCATAAATGGCGGCGGCAAATGGGTCCTGAAGTCCGACGATTACAAGTTTGTGCAAGCTGTAGGCAGGCAATGGGAGCTCACTGAGCCTGAAAAGTTTTATCGTGTCAGCGAAACGAGCCTCTCTAGGTTCCAAAATGCGGCATTCCTCAGCGAGTTCGCACTCGCCGTCGAACGCATGTTGGCCGGCATAAGCTATTTGGGGCCACTTAGGGATCACCCCCGAAGGATTTACCAGTGGTCCGGTGACACGCCAGAAGATGTCGGCCAGAAAGGAGAATTCGCAATTCCGGCGATTCTGGCCGCACAAGATGATGGCCGAAGGTTAAACCGCGGAAGGCGGAAGGTAACGCGCCCGTTTGCGGAGTTCATAGCGGAATGGCTGGCCGAGATGGGTGTGATTAGCAGATTTTCGGTGCATCGTGTCGGCCAAGGCAGGAAAGAGTACGAGGTTCTGATCAAGACACAAGGGTGGTCGCCCGAAGTCAAGATCACTGACGTGGGATTTGGAGTGTCTCAAGTTCTGCCGGCGCTCGTGCAGGCATTCTATTGTCCGCCCCACTCGACCGTCTGGATGGAACAACCTGAGATTCATCTTCATCCACAGGTCCAGTCGGTTCTAGCGGACGTATTTCTTTCTGCGATTCAGGCCAACCAAGATGGTGAAGCCAGGAACATTCAATTGATCATCGAGAGCCATTCCGAGCATTTCCTCACGCGGCTGCAGAGGCGCATCGCGGAGGGGGTTATCGAGCCGAATCAAGTTGCTGTGTACTTCTGTCGGAATACGAACGAAGGAGCCGTGCTCGAGTCCTTGAACCTTAATCTCTTTGGCGAGATAGAGAACTGGCCGAAGGATTTCTTTGGCGACCAAATGTCTGATCTATCGGCGCGCACGCTGGCGGCGATCCGACGGAAGCAAGAGGGAGCCGGAGTGTGAAATTGGATGAAGTCGTGGTGGTAGATACAAACGTAATCCTCATCGCGAATGAACAGCATTCCGACATCTCGCCGGAGGGTGTCGTTGCCTGCATCGAACGCCTGCAACGGATCAGAACAAATGGATCTATTGCCATCGATAGCGGGTACGAGATTCTAAAAGAGTACGGAACCAAAGCGGCTCCTTTTACCGGAAATCGTGTTGGCGACGCTTTTCTGAAGTGGCTATACCAGAACGTCGGAAATGTTGAACGCGTCTGTCACGTTCCTATCAATACTCATGCGATCCGAGGTTACGAGCAGTTCCCCGATGATCCAGAACTAGTAAACTTTGATCGCGAAGATCGAAAATTCGTTGCTGTCACTGTTAGCCATCCCGATCGGCCCGTAATACTCCAAGGATCGGATTCGAAATGGTTGAGTTGGGCAAAGCACCTGGCTCGTCATGCGGTGCGCGTAGAGTTTCTCTGCCCTAAGGATGTTGCGAAGTTTGAGAATCGGAGACAGGCTCGACAGAGACGGCCGCGACGAATACGGAGAAAATCAACATGAGCAAATCTATTTATGACGTTCCGGTGAAGACGCTGGCGGGCGAGGCTGCTTCGCTGGCGCAGTTCAAGGGCAAGGTTCTGCTGGTGGTGAACGTGGCTTCGAAGTGCGGCCTGACGCCGCAGTATGAGGGGCTGGAGAAGCTCTACAAGCAGTATCGCGACCGCGGCTTTGCGATCGCCGGATTTCCTTCGAACGATTTTGCGGGGCAGGAGCCGGGCACGAGCGATGAGATTCGCAGCTTCTGCACGATGAACTTCGGCGTGGACTTCCCCATGTTCGAGAAGATTCCAGTGGTGGGGCCAAACAAGCATCCGCTGTATGCGGAGTTGATCAAGGCCAAGCCCAATGCGGTGAGCACGGCGGCGGAGCCGTTCGCCGACAACCTGCGCAAGTACGGGATCAAGCCCAACGATCCGCCGGAGGTGCTGTGGAACTTCGAGAAGTTCCTGGTGAACCGCCAGGGCGAGGTGGTCGAGCGCTTCTCGCCGGACACGGAGCCATCGAACCCGTCGCTGACTGCGGCGATTGAGGCGGAGCAGGGGAAGGCGTAGACCTTCCTATTGTTTGTCGCGGATCGAATGGAGAATGCGCCGGTCTTCGTCGGAGAGGGCCGCGCGCTCCAGCAGATCGGGGCGGTTGGCGAGCGTTTTGCGCAACTGCTGCTCCCGGCGCCAGCGGCGAATCTGCTGGTGATCGCCGTTGAGCAGAACGTCGGGCACGCGCAGGCCGGAGAAGTCGGCGGGGCGCGTGTAATGCGGATAATCGAGCAGGCCACCGGAGCCGTGCTGCGAGCGCGGCACGCCTTCCTGGTCGGTGGTGATTGCGGCGTCGGGCGCGCCAAAGCTCTCGAATTCCCCGGAAGCCTCATTGCCGAGCACGCCGGGGACGAGGCGCATGGTGGCATCGAGCACCACCGCCGCGGCCAGCTCGCCGCCGCTCAAAACATAATCGCCAATCGATAGCTCCATGTCGCAGTAGAGCTCGTTGATGCGCTCGTCCACGCCTTCATAGCGTCCGCAGATGAGGACGACGCGATCGAGTTTGGAGAGGTCGCGCGCAATGGACTGCGTGAAGGGGCGGCCCTGGGCGGAGAGCAGCACCACCAGGGTTTTATCCGCGTTGCGACTCTCCGCCGCGCTGTCATCCCGAGCGGAATTCGGCGCGTCTTTCGCCGAATGGAGCCGAAGGATCTGCGGTTTCCTCCGCGCGATCCCGAGCGAATCTAAGGCTTCCGCCAGCGGTTCGGGTTTCAGAACCATGCCTTCGCCGCCGCCGAAGGGACGGTCGTCCACGGTGCGATGGCGATCGTGCGTGAAGCTGCGCAGATCGTGCACCTCGACGGAGACGAGCCCCTGGGCCTGGGCGCGGCGGACGATGCCGTGCTCGAAGAAGCCCGCGAAGAAGCCGGGGAAGATGGTGAGGATGTCGAAGCGCATGTCGTAATGATGATAAACAGGGACTAGGGACTAGGGACTAGGGATTAGGGACTCGAGACTGTGGTCAGTGGCTGAGGGCGGGATGCGCGAGAATGTCCACATGCAAAGTTGGCCTGATCGGCGGGTGCTGGATCTGCTGAAGCTGGAGATTCCGATTCTTCAGGCGCCGATGGCGGGATCGGATTCTGTGGCGCTGGCGCGAGCCGTGTCGTCTACCGGCGCGCTCGGTTCGCTGGATTACATGCAGTTATGGGCCGGGCAGGCGGCGGGGCTTGCGAAAGCTATGCCGGCAGATGAGTTCACTCGGAAGCTTGCAGCCGATGCGCTGAGCAGACTGTATGCGGGATGGTGTGGCTAATACCAGCCAGCTGTCCATCGGGCAGGTTAGAGGTACTTGGCAAGGCGCGACCAATTGGGGTTGCGGCGTTTGACAATATCGACTAATAGCCGATGAACCCTCTCTCCATCCGGTCCCGTGCGTTCGGCACTTCTGTCCAGCGCCGTGAGAGCCATCCAGCCTGGAATCGTTGGATCCGCACCGGCATCAACCAGGATCTTCGCCATCTCGAAGCTGCATGTTGCAGCGGCCGCACCCAGAGGAGTTTCGCCTATCTTCTCCTCCTCATGAGCGTTGACGTCAGCTCCTGCCTCTATAAGGTACCGTGCCGCGTCGATATGCCCGGAGATGGCCGCGCAATGCAACGGAGTTCTGCTCAAGACTTCGTCAAATGCACCTATCGGCAGTCCTTCTTCCAAGAGCGCCTTTATCTCCTCTACGTCACCTGATTCTGCGGCGCGGTGCAAACGTTCTTTCTCGTACCAATCGACATCCATGCCGAATCACCCTGGGGACGAGTGTACTCTGGGTCGCGCGAGGTCTGCCTCGGGCCATTGGGCAGTGGGCGCTCTGAAACCGCACCGGAAATGCAACCGCGGATCTCTCCACTCCGTCCGCTGCGGCGGACTGCGGTCGAGATGACAGGCTCCTGAGAAGAGGTATTCAGAGATCGGTCAGGCCTTCGGGGAGGGCCATCTCGATGCGCTTGCTTTCCAGGTCGAGTTTGCGCAGGTAGGCTTTTGCGAAGGGGATGAGGATTTCGCCTTTTGCGCCTTGCACGATGAGCAGCGGGACGGGGCCGGCGCTGCGGTCGACGTTTTGGAGGCGGCCGATGGTGGTGGCGGGCTCGCGGGCGACGTCGATTAGCTGGCAGCCGATGAGATCGGCGATGTGGACTTCGTCCTCTGGGAGGGTGGCGCGCTCGGCGCGGGGGATGGCGACGATGAGGCCCGCGAGTTCTTCGGCCTGCGAGATGGAGTCGATGCCGGCGAAGTGAAGGACGATGGCGCCTTTGTGCAGCCAGTGGTTGGTGAGTTCGACGGGACGGGGTTCCTGAGGATGCCGGGACGTGTGAGTTGCTATCCCACCCATTCCGCCGCTATGCGCCGGCATGGATGGGGCACCCGAGAGTGTCGGGCGACTCGAAGGCTGCGAATCATCCGGCAGGAGCCAGAGGTGCTTGCGCTCGGCAAATTTTGCAGGGAAGTCGGTGAGGAGTTCGCAGAGGACTTCGCCCTTGCGGCCCTGGGGGCGGCGAATGCGGGCGAGCCAGACCCACTCGGATGGGACGGCGGTCATGCCGGGCCCTGTGCGGCGGAGCTATTCCTGCTCGTCTTCTTCAAGGATGTCGAGGGTGAAGCGGTGGTGCAGCTTCATGCTGACGGCGCCCAGAATGGTGCGCACGGAGCGCGCCGTACGGCCCTGTTTGCCAATGACTTTGCCGACGTCCCCAGGGGCCACGCGCAGCTTGAGGACCGTATTTTCTTCGCGGTCCACCGACTGCACGTCGACTGCTGTGGGCTCGTCCACGAGGGCCCGCGCAATCTCGCGGACCAATTCCTCGACTGCCACCATCTCTTCTTGCTGGGTCATGTTCGTGCCCCTGACCGTTCCGCTTGGAAGTACCGGCGAACTCAGCAGTTGCTGAGTCGCCGTATCCCTGTTGCGATGTCACACTCGGTCTGTTCGCGCCATAGTAGCAGCAGAAGCCGGTCGGCGTCAGTAACAGACCAGGAAAACCGGCAAAGCGGCCTGCGGCGGAGGGAAGCGCTAGGCAGCGGTTTCGGCGGGCGCCTTGGCGGGAAACTTCTCCACCAGCTTGGCCACCGTGGGAGAGAGCTGCGCGCCCACGCCGCGCCAGTAGGCGATGCGCTCGTGCTTCAGGTCGACGGAGGCAGGATTGGTCCGCGGATTGTAGGTGCCGACGACCTCGATCGAACGGCCGTTGCGGGCGCGGTCCTTCTCAATGACCACGACACGGTAGTAGGGCTGCTTGGTGGCGCCAAAACGCGCCAAACGGATCATGACCACGGCGATACAGTTCCTTTCAAATTCCTTACAGTCAAGTTGTTACGGGAGCGCGCAGGCGTCCAATACCCGGCTGCCTGCCGCAAAGCAGGCCACACGGAGCGCCCGGCCGCAACTGGACACAACACCTAAGTATCGCCGAAAGTGCGGCAGGGAGGCAAGTCTGCGGCGGCTCCGGGGCGCCGCAGCCCGCTCCCTGCCGCAACGTCCCGCCTAGATGGGCCGGGGCGTAGTGTTATGCGCGTCGGTCACGTTGTCCGGCGTGTCGGTGAACTTCTTGCCGGCGGCATAGGCGAACTTCTGGAAACGGGGGCCCACGCGGCGAATGGCATCTTGCCAGCCGTCATCCCAGGTGATCTCGGCGGCGCCATTCACATAGGCCCATTTGCCGTGCATATTGCCCAACGACCGCAGTGCCTCGCCGTTTTCCTTCAGCGTGATGGTGAAACTTCTATGGAAGCCGGCGCCTTCGCCTACCTCCCACTTGCCGATGTAGCGTCCGCGCGGGGGCAGGTTCGCGTCACCCGGTGCATGGTCCGCGGCCGGGGCGGCTCCAGGGAATTCCACCCGGGCGATATCCGCAAGGTTGAAGGTTTGGCGATGGCCGTCTTTGAAGACGATGACGAGGGTGCTGCCGGAGGTTTTCTTCTGCGCAGCGGCAAGGCCTGGAATGAGCAGCAGGGCCGCGAGACCGGCGATGAGAAGTTTGTTGCGCACGGGGCTATCTCCTTTCGCGCGAGCGCCGGGGAGTGCGCTCCGAACAGTTAGAGATACGAAGCCGCTGCGGCTTCCGTTCCGCGGGAGTCAAAGTGAAAAGGGCGCGGTGTTGAGCCGCGCCCTTCCGGTTGGTGCGGGTCCGGACGCTACTGCACGTTGAGTGTCAGTGTCTCCGTGTGGGTGAGCGTGCCGGCGGTGGCGGTTACCGTGAGCGTGTAGTTTTGCGGTTGAGGCGTGGAACTGCCACTGCTGCCGTTTCCGCCGCACCCCACTGCGGCGCCCAGGCCGGCGAAGCCAACGAGTGCGAGCGCAAGGATGAGCATCTTGCCGGAGAGCGAACGCCGGAATCTACGCACGCCGAGGATGGGCAGCAGGATGAAGCCGAGCACCAGGGGCGCTCCGCCGAACGGACTGACACCGTGAGGCGTGGCTTGAGCCGAGGCGGGAAGCTGAATGGTGAGTGTGACGGTGGTTGTGCCGGAGTTGGCGGGTACGCTGGCGGGGTTGAATGTGGCCGTCGCTCCCGTGGGCAGTCCGCTGATGGAGAAGGTGATTGGCGAGGCCGATCCGCCGCTCGGCGGGGTTACGGTCAACGTGTACTTCGCCGTGCCGCCCCACGACGCGGTTGCCGAGGTTGATCCGCCGGTGGGCGGGGCGAAGGTGAAATCATCCACGGTTTCGGCGAGTGCGGTGCTGGTGACGGAGGTGAAGTTGGTGTCGCCGCCATAGACGGCGGTGATGGGGTGCACACCGACGCCGAGCGAGGACGTTGTGAACGTCGCCACACCGTTGCTCAGCGTGCCCGAGCCGATCTGCGAGGAGCCGTCGAGGAAGGTCACGGTGCCGGTGGGCGTGCCGTAGGTCGACGACAGCGTGGCTGTAAAGGTAACCGGGTTCTGCGTGAACACGGGATTGATGGACGCGGTCAGCGCGATAGACGGAGTGGGAATGGTGATGGTGTATTTGGCCGTGGCAACAGAGCTTTCGGCAGACCCCGAGGCAACGGCGATCGCGTTGAGGGTTTCGCTCTGCGCTACGGTGATGGCGCCGGTGTACTTGGTCGAGCCGGTGTCGGGCGTGGAGCCGTCGGTGGTGTAGTAGATGGTTGCGTTGGCTGTGCTGTCGCCGAGCGTGACGGATTGGACGCCGGTGTACGCGCCGGCGGCGGGGGTGAAGGTGGGCGTGGCGGCGGGCGGCGGGAAGGTGATTTTGCGGATGACGGCGTTGTCGGTATCCGCAAAGTAAAGGTTGCCGCTTGCATCGAAGGTCACGCCCCAGGGTTGGTTGAGGCTGGCAGCTGATGCGGAGCCGC
Source organism: Acidobacteriota bacterium (assembly GCA_046566985.1). GTDB lineage: Bacteria > Acidobacteriota > Terriglobia > Terriglobales > Acidobacteriaceae > Telmatobacter. The sequence continues at coordinate 231,470 of JBKICT010000014.1, forward strand.
CGTCACCCGAATAGCCGTTGTATCCAGTGCCGAAGGCCTGAGAGATGATGCCGGTTTTGGCGTCGATTTTGCGGATCTGGGATGGAATGGTGGAGAGATAAACGTTTCCCGATGCGTCGATAGCGATGTCGGCGGCTACCGATGCGGCCGCCTGCGTTGCCGGTCCGCCGTTGCCGCTTGTGCCGTATACGCCGTTGCCCGCGATTGTAGAAATGATGCCCGTCTTGGCGTCGACTTCGCGGAGCCGCTCGTGGGCTCCGTCCAGAATGAAGAGGTTGCCATTGGCGTCGAGCTTGATCCTAGTGGGAGACATCGAAGCGGAGGTGGCAGGGCCGCCGTCCCCCATCGGACCGGACTGGCCGGCGCCAGCGATGGTGGAGATGATGCCTGTGCTCGAAGAGACCATACGGACGCGCCCATGACCTGGGTCGGCAATGTAGAGGTTTCCTGCGGTATCGGTAGCAATTGATTCGGGCCACGGAATCTGAGCGGAGGTCGCAGGTCCGCCGTCTCCCAGCCCACCGTTCTGGGTACCCGGGCCTGCATAGGTAGTAATGATGCCGGTGGAAGCATCCACCTTGCGAATGCGGCTGCCAGCATAGTCAGCAATGTAGAGATTGCCTGCGGGGTCGAGTGCAAGGCCCTCGGGCCCGGCGATCTGGGCAGAGGTGGCAACGCCGCCATCACCGCCTTCACTGCACGAATAGTTGGTGGTTGGCGTTCCAGCAAAGATCGCCAAGTTTCCGGTTGAGGAGGTGAGCTTCCACACGACACAGCCCTCGGTATCGGAGAAGTAGACGTTCCCGGAAGGATCGGCAACGATCCAGGACGGATCGGCGAGATTGACATTGAGGGCGGGTCCGCCGGAGGTTGACAGGCCGAAGTGCCCGCTGCCTGCGATGGTGGAGATGGTGGCGGCGGGCGGGGAAGTGATCGTGAACTGGGCCGAGGCGGGCGCGCTGGGAAGATACCCCGGCGCGGCGGCGACAGCAGTGATCGTCATCGATCCACTGACCTGGATTGGACCGAAATAACCGCCGGTGCTGGTCACGGGGATCGTGCCATCAGTGGCAACGTACAGGGATGCGTGGGGCGCGGCAGAACTGATGGCGACGTCCTGAGTCTGGGAATACGTTCCGGCGCTCACTGAGAACTGGGGTGCAGGGAGAGTTTGGGTTGGCGGCAATGCGGGAACCGTGGCCTGCCAGATGCGACCATTGCCATTGGGAATGTAGATTGCTCCGGCAGGACTGACTGCGATACCTGTGCCAAAGTACGCCGCGATGGAAACGCTCGTTGCGGGATCGCCGTCGCCACCCGGAGAGAATCCCCAATTTCCGACTACGGTGGTAATGGTGCCGTTTTGCACTTCGCGAACCGCATTGTTCGCATCGAGGATGTATAGGTTGCCCGCGCCATCGAACGCCAATCCCTCGGGGTTCATCTGTGCTCCAATCGCGGGACCGCCATCCCCCGTACCGGAGCGGACCATCACGGTGCCGTCGCTTCCGGCAACAAGGGTGATGGCCCCCGTTTGAGCATTCAATTTCTCCACGCCGCCATAGCCGCTCAGACAGAAGTAGGCATTTCCAAACCTGTCGATTGCGAGCCGCTGCATGTAGGGATAACCCTGTTGCGGCAGGGTAGTGATGGTCCCTGTGCTCGCGTTTCTCTTCTGGATCTCAAAGCCGAGGTTGACATATAGATTGTTGGCGGCGTCGAGCGCGATTCCGGTGACGTAACCCAGTTTTGGCATGAGCGTGGAAATGGTGCCGTCCGCCGCCGAAATTTCGCGGATATTGCCGAGGATATCGACCACATAGATGTTTCCGGTGGAATCGACGGCGATCTGCTGCGGATCGTCAAGCTCCGCGCTCGTCGCCGGTCCGCCATCGCCGGTCGTTCCAGCCGTCCCAGTGCCCGCAATCGTGTTGATCACACCTGTACTCACAGTCACTTTGCGCACCGCGTTGTTGGAAGCGTCGGAGATATAGACGTTCCCGCTTGCGTCGAGAGCGAGCGATTGGTAGGAGCCGATTTGCGCTGCCGTTGCCGGACCGCCATCCCCTGAGTAGCCCCAACTGCCGTTGCCTGCCAAGGTGTACACGAAGGATGAGGGCACGGAGGAGATGATGTAGCGCCCGATTGCGAAAGGGCTGTTTGCATATCCCGTCGCCACCGCGATGGCAACCACGATTTCCGACTGCGAGACGGCAATGGGCGCGGTGTATTTCGTGTTGTAGATGCCGGGATACTGGCCATTGGTGGTGTAGTAGATCGTTGCCCCGGGCGTCGAGTCGGTGATGGAGATGGTCTGCGTGCCGGAGTAGACGCCGGGAGCGACGGAGAACTGCGGTGTGGCAACCTGGGGTGTGCTGGATGCCGCGGGCGTGGCGGCCCGGTGGGCGGCGGGGAATGCGCGCATTCCCGGAAACGGGCTCGTGGGCGCCTGTGCGGCGGCCATGCCGCTCATCGCGACGAGTGCGAGTGCGGCGATACCGAGCGCGCGTTTTGCGGACGTTGCTCCAGTGGGTTTGAATCCGGGAATGATGGTAGAAGCAACGCGAAGTGGAAGAGTGCTCACGGGTCTGCTCCAAAGGAGACGATTTCTCCATTGGCCACGCACGGTCAAAGAGAGCAGGCCCGATAAATCCGCAGGAAAAATGTCACCGAAAAGTGTGGGCAGAATAGCACGGGTGAAAGTGCAGTGTCTCCATAAAAAAGCCATGAACGGGGGCAGCAAGGGGCCGGTGCGCCTGGGGCGACGCGGCCGGCAGGCCCGTACAATAGAGAGGCAGGCCGGACGCTTCCCATGACGGACGACGCGAAGACAAAAGCAGATCAGCACTCCTCCCGAAGCGGAGCGCCACCGGCCAACGGCTCAGATGGGACAGCGGCTGGGAACGGCTCGCGCCGCGAGGAACCGCCGACGCCCAAGCCGGAGGCGGAGGTCGCGAACGGCGAGCCTGCTGTTGAAAAGCAGGAGTCCCGCAAACCTGACGACGATTCGGTCGGAAAGATCTACGATTCGGTTCTGATCCGGCGGCTGGGTCACTATGTAAAGCCGTACTGGGTGCAGACGGTCATCTCCTGCATGAGCGTCACGCTCAAGTCGATGAGCGACGTGGCCGGCCCGTACCTGATGATGCTGGCCATCGACCGCTATTTTCCGCAGGGAGCGGATCGGCATGCTTCGACGAGCGTGCTGCACGGGTTCGGCTCGGGACAATGGCTGACGAAACATCTCTCCAATGATCCGTGGCAGGGAATCACGCAACTAGCGGTGATTTACACGGTGCTGCTGCTGTGCTCGTACCTGTTCGAGTTCACGCAGACCTACCTGATGCAGTGGGTGGGGCAGAAGATGATGTTCGACCTGCGCCGCGACATCTTTCGCCACACGCAGCGGCTGCACGTGGGCTTCTTCGACAAGCACCCCGTGGGCCGGCTGGTGACGCGGCTGACGTCGGACGTGGACGCCATCAACGACATGTTCACAGGCGGCATCCTGGCCATCGTGGACGACTTCTTCACGCTCAGCTTCATGGGCATCATGATGCTGAAGATCAACTGGTGGCTTGCGCTGCTGGCGTTCTGCGTTCTGCCGGTGATCCTGTTTGTCACGCGGGTGTTCCGCAATTCAGTGCGGGAGAGCTATCGGCGGGTTCGGGCTGCGATTGCGCGCATCAACAGCTTTACGCAGGAGCACATCAGCGGGATGCCGGTGGTGCAGCTCTTTAACCGCGAGCAGCGCGCGTTCCACGATTTCGAGGTGGTGAACCGCGATCACATGGTCGCGTTCAAGGACACGATCTTTGCCTACGCGCTCTACTATCCTGCCGTGGATTTGCTGAGCCTGGTCGCGGTAGCGCTGGTGATCTGGCTGGGCGGCTGGAGCGTGATCGGGCATGGCGCTGTGACCATCGGCATGCTGGCCGCATTCAATATGTACTCGCAGCGCTTCTGGCGGCCGATTCAGGACTTGAGCGACAAGTTCAACATCCTGCAGGCGGCGATGGCGGCGTGCGAACGGATTTTCAAGCTGCTGGACACGCGGGCGGAGATCGTCTCACCCGCGCAACCGAAGTTAGGCAATGGATCGAACCGGATCGAGTTCCGGCATGTTTGGTTTACGTACCAGAAGCTCACGCCGGAGCAGAAGGCGGCGGTGGAGCAAATCGGCGGTGCCGGCACAAACATCCCTCCCAGGTCTCCAGATGCAAGAGACCTGGGGCACCCGGCGGTGGATTTAGCCGCGCTGAAGGACGTCGACTGGGTTCTGCGCGATGTTTCATTCACGATTGAGCCCGGACAGACGGTTGCGATTGTGGGCCACACCGGGGCGGGAAAGACAACGCTGACCAGCCTGATGATGCGCTTCTACGACGTAACGGCGGGGCAGATCTGCGTGGATGGCGTGGATGTCCGCGAGCATGACTTGACCGCGCTGAGGCGACACTTTGCGGTGGTGCTGCAGGATCCGTTCCTGTTCACGGGCACCGTCGCGGAGAACATCCGCTTCGGCAACGACGCGATCGGGCACGAGCAAATGGAGCGCGCGGCACGAGACGTGAACGTTCTGGATTTTATTGACAGCCTGCCGGGCAGGTTCGACGCCCCGGTAGATGAGCGCGGCAATTCGTTTTCAACGGGGCAGAAGCAACTCATCAACTTTGCGCGGGCCCTGGCGTTCAATCCGCACATTCTGATTCTGGATGAGGCGACATCGAGCGTCGACACGGACACGGAGTTGCGCATCCGTGGCGCGCTGGAGCGCATGGTGCAGGGAAGGACGAGTGTGCTGATCGCGCACCGGCTTTCGACAGTCCAACGTGCCGACGCGATCCTGGTGATGCACAAAGGGCAGTTGCGTGAGATGGGATCGCACCAGGAACTGCTGGCGCAGCGGGGCCTCTACTGGAAGCTCTACCAGTTGCAGTACAAGGATCAGGAGATCGGAGGGCCGCCTCCGGCTGCCGCAGCGCAGATTGTCCCGGCGGTGTGAGCGCAGGGAATAGGGAATAGGCGATAGGGAATAGAAGGCCGGGGCCGCGTGGAGCGCCCCGGCTTTTCACATTTTTGCGGGTGATTTGGCGCACAAGACGGGAGGAGCGCATCAGATATTGCTGGTCCGTTCGGAGCGGATTACACATCTACCAGGCGTGAGGTGCATATGGAACTGAAGCCGTTCAGCTATGGATACGCGGGCGATCTGAAGATGGGATTCGAGGACGCGGTCATTCACCTGAAGAACGCGCTGGCAAAGCACGGGTTCGGGGTACAGGCCGAGATCCCCATCTCCTATGCGCTGAAGACGAAGGTTGGAGTGGATGTGCCGCGCGAGGTGATCCTGGGCGTGTGCAATCCGGCGTTGGCGCACAAGGCCATGCAGGTAGAGAAAGACGTGACCGTGCTGCTGCCATGCACGCTGACGGTGCGCGCCAGCGACGGCGGCGTGCACATCTCCAGCGCCGACGCGGAGATGCTGGTGCGGATGACCGGCAACCAGGAACTGAAGCCGATTGCCAAGCAGGCAGAGAGCAAGCTGCTGGAGGCGCTGCGCGAGCTGTGAGCGGTTTTACGGCTGACGTGGCGGCCCGGCAGGAACGTTGCGCCGGGCATCTTCCGGCGAGGCGCCGGTGCGATCAAGATCGTTGGACTCGGCGGTGACTTCGTCGCTGTCGCGGTGTTGCTCCTGGGTTTGTAGATCAATGGATTCCTTGTGTTTGGGCTCGGGGGGAATCTTCATTTCGTAGTGCAGGGGATCGGCGGGCTGATCGGGCATGTTGGTCTCCTGCCGATGAGATGCGCGCCCGGCGGCATCCGACTACTCGCTGACTCGGAGGAATGCCGGTCTGTCCAATCGCACAACTGCCGCCACCACGCACCAGAGAACAGCGGCATAGGCGAAGTACCACAGCGTCTCGTCGCCAGCGGAAACCTGCGGGCTGAAGACGACGAGAGCGCCCGTGGACGCGGCATGGAGCAACTGCGCGAGAGAAACGCTCTGGGTGTGAACATAGGTCCAGCAGATGAGGACACGCATCGCGGTCATGACTGCCATGAAGGCGAGAAAGTATGGCAGCCAATAGCGGCCGTGGGGAGTCGCCGTCCCAAGATAATCGACCACCGGAGCGTGCCAGAGACTCCAGAGCAGCCCCAGAATCACGGCGGCGGAGAGTGCGCCGCGCGGTTGCGCGAGCGCCGGGAAGGCATAGCCGGTCCAGCCGATCTCTTCCACCAGCCCTGCCACGATCCCGAATCCTAATCCGACAAAGAAATGGTTCGGTGTGAAGCGGGCTGATACAAAAAGCGTAAAGCCGCCGAGCACGGCGAGCATTAGCACCGGCGGAATGAGCAGTACCGTGGTCCAGCGGGGCGGAATGCGCAGAGGACTCATCCGGCGCGCCAGCGCGCGGAGTCCTTCCCAACCCTGCGATTGCGCGGTCAGCGCGATGCCGGCGACAGCAGGACCGAGCAGCATGATGGGAAACATCATCAAGCCGGTGAACTTGGGAATCGGCTGGTGGGCGAGAAGGCGTGGCGCAACCAGCGCGAGTGCGCCGGCCCATGAGATGCAAAAGGTGACCGCGAAGAAGAGCAGCGCGGAGCGGCGTCGCACCGCTGGCCGAAGCGATATGCCGTTCGTGTCGATCATTGCGTTCATGCTATTCGGCTCCCGCCTGAACGCGCTGGGCGAACGCACTTCGAGGATTCAGGTGCAGCGCCTGCGCGAGCGCTCGTTGCGCTGCGGCCGTATCGCCCTTCTTGCGACACGCGATGGCGAGCCATGCGAAATCCTCGTAGGACTCCGGATCGAGTTCGGTTGCTTTGTTGAAGGATGCGATCGCCTTGTCGATATCGCCGCCGAACATGGCCGGCGAATAGAGATACTTGCGGCCGAGCACCGCGTAGGCCTGGGCGTTATTCCGGTCCAGCTGCAGCGCCCTTGCGCTCTCCGCATTTGCTTTGGGGCCGTAATGCATGCCGGAGAACATTCCCGTGATCTTCTGCCCGTAAAGGTCGGCGAGCAGAGCGTGGGCGTCCGCCAGCCTGTCGTCGGCTGCAACGGCCTGCTCCGCATCGGCGATGGCTGCGTCGAGCGACTTGTCGGCGGCGGATTTCTGGTGCGCCCAACCCTCCGCCTGGTTGAGGTAGTGCTCGGTGAGTGCGCGGCCGTAAAGGCAGACGGCATCTCGAGGATTTGCATTCAGGCAGGCGTCGAAGCCGGACTTTGCCCCGGCTAGAGTGTTCGTGTCGAGGGTCGCGCGTCCCAGATCAAGCTGGTGTTGAGCTTGCGCGAGGATGGTGGCGCCGGCGCCCGGCGCGGCAAGCGATCGACCAGCCACGATGCAGCACGCGAGTGCGAACAATAATCCGAGATGCGCGCGGCGAGTTCTCCGAAAACTGCATGCAAAGCGCAAAGACATTCCGGCCTCCGCGGGATGCAAGCAGGACCGAGTGCCGATGAAGGGGTGTATCGACGCTCGTGATCATCCCGATTGCGAGAGGTACGGCCGGATGGCGAGGAAAGTTCCGCGCGCATGCAAAAGGCCATCCGCCGGAACGGATGGCCATCTTGTTCTTTGGCACTGTTTGCTGTGGTATTTTGCGTTACCGCGCGCCGGCCAGCGAGGGACGCGGGTCGAGCTTGCCGCTCGCGTAGCCCTTGGCCATCTCTTCAACCGAGATCGGCGCGTAGTCCTTCGCGTGGCCGGCCTGGCCGAACTCCTGCATACGCTGCGCCACAACCTTCTTCATGGCTTCGCGCGCCGGCTTCATGTAGTCGCGCGGATCGAACTTCTCCGGCTGCTCCCACAGAACCTTGCGGATGGCGCCGGTGATGGCGAGACGGTTGTCGGTGTCCACGTTGATCTTGCGCACGCCATTGCGGATGCCGAGCTGGATCTCTTCGACCGGCACGCCCCAGGTGGGGTTCAGCTTGCCGCCGTACTGGTTCACGATGTCCTGCAGTTCCTTGGGCACCGAGGACGACCCGTGCATGACGAGGTGGGTCTGCGGCAGGCGCTTATGGATTTCGATGAGCACGTCCATCTTGAGCACGGAGCCGTCGGGCTTCTTGTTGAACTTGTATGCGCCATGGCTGGTGCCGATGGCGATGGCCAGCGCGTCCACGCCGGTACGCTCCGCGAATTCGACTGCCTGGTCGGGGTCGGTAATGTGCTCCAGGCCCGAGCCGCCCGCGCCGTGACCGTCTTCCACGCCGCCCAGCACGCCGATCTCGCCCTCCACGGTGATGCCGCGCTCGTGGGCATACTCAACCACGCGGCGGGTCACTTCCACGTTCTCCTCGAAGGTGGTGGGCGTCTTGCCGTCTTCCTTCAGCGAGCCGTCCATCATGACCGACGTGAAGCCCAGCTCAATGGCCGACTTGCAGGTGTCGAAGCTGTTGCCGTGGTCCTGGTGCATGGCGATGGGAATCTCGGGATGCAGTTCGCTGGCGGCCAGGATCAAGTGAAAGAGGTAGCGGTCCTCGGCAAACGAGCGCGCGCCGCGGCTGGCCTGAATGATGACGGGGGAGTTGGTCTCCTTGGCCGCACCCATGATGGCCTGGATCTGCTCCATGTTGTTGACATTAAAGGCGCCGACGCCGTAGCCGCCCTTGGCGGCCTCATCGAGCAGTTGCCGCATGGTTACCAGAGGCATGAAAAATCTCCTTTTTGTCCAGTTCCGGCCGTAGAAGTACAGGCTGCACAGCAGTATGTCGGCAGGAATTGCAATCGTCTTTATGGTAACAGAGGCGCGCAAGCAAAAAATGTGCGGTGGCGCACAGGGGGAGGGGTTGGGTGCGCATAGTTTGTGCACGGCGAGTCAGCGACTCAGCGGGTCAGCGAGTCAGGATTTGCGAAACGGCGACGGCCCCACCCACTTCATGTCATAGCGATTCATATACTCGGGCTGGGCGGCGAGTTTTCCATCGCCGCGGGCATCGCGGAAATACGCTTCCATCTTTCCGGCGGGGGCGAAAGCGATGAGCAGGTGGCTCGCGGGCACCACTGACGAAAACGTGTGCGGGATGCCGCGCGGGCCGAGGATCGATTCGCCGGGACCGAGCGTGAGCTTCTGGTCGCCGACGATGAAGGTGACGCGGCCCTCCATCACGTAGAACCACTCGTCCTGGTGGTAGTGGAGATGGAATGGCGGGCCGCCGGGTTTGAGGCCGCGATGCTCGATGACGAACAGATTTCCGTGGCTCTCCTCCGTGCCCACTTTGAAAGCGAGATCGCTGAAGCCGAGCGAATGCAGACTGCCGAAGCGGTCTGCGCCGGCGGCGACGGGATGAAGCTGCGGCGTGTGCTGCGCGGGCGCCGACTGAGCGGCGAGCCCCGGGGCAGGGAAGAGATTGCCGAGGATGGCAGTGGGTGCGGCCCAGGTGGCGGCGCGCAGGAAGGAACGACGTTGCATCGGTGACCTCGTGCGGACGGGAATGCGGGGGATCGCGCCAAGTCTAGCAGGGAGTCCGCACCAGAACCGAATGAACTCGGGGCGCGGAAAAAAGCATTGCTCAGGGCCCGAAGGCCGCGAAGATTCTGCGGTGGCTTTGACACGGATGACTCCGTGCCGTTTGAAATCCAACCGCGTCGCGGATTTTGGATTTGTTCCTGCGCGTTCGCCGGCAATCCTGAACCCAATCGACGTCATCTGAATCTAAGCATTGACGGTTGAGAGCTGAAGCTCAGCCGGCTGCGCGGTCCTGCGGCCGCCGCATGCTTCCTCTGAAAACACTTGTCACCGGAAACATCGGCAAACCTCAAGGAGACGTTTTTTGCCCGAATCGCAGTCCAGTTCCACCGTCACGGTTCAGAATCCAACTCCTGTCGATCTGCACGCGGGATGGAAGCCGCGCACAAATCCATGGCTGATCGCCGCCACCGTGGCTCTGGCCGCGTTTATGGAGGTGCTCGATACCTCCATTGCCAACGTGGCGCTGCCGCATATTGCGGGCAGCCTGGGCGCCAGCATCGACCAGGGCACCTGGGTGCTGACCAGCTACCTGGTTTCGAACGCCATTGTTCTGCCGCTGGGCGGCTGGGCGTCGAATGTGATGGGCCGGCGAACGTTTTTCCTTACCTGCATCATCATCTTTACTGTTGCCAGCTTCTTCTGCGGCATTGCGCCCACGCTGCCCATGCTCATCGTCTTCCGCGTGATCCAGGGCGCGGGCGGCGGCGGTTTGCAGCCCATGGCGCAGGCCATCATGGCCGACTCGTTTGAGCCGCACAAGCGCGGGCAGGCCTTCGCGCTGTATGGGCTGGTCGCGGTGCTGGCGCCGTCGATCGGGCCGACGCTGGGCGGATGGATTACCGACAACTACTCGTGGCGCTGGATCTTCTTTATCAATATTCCGGTCGGCATCTTTGCGTTCATTCTGGTGACGCGGCTTATTGAGGATCCGCCGTGGATCAAGCCCGACCGCAAGCTGCTGGGCCAGATGGATTACCTGGGCCTCAGCTTTTTGTCGATTGCCATGGGCGGCATGCAGATCATGCTGGACAAGGGCGAGGAGATGGACTGGTTCCAGTCGGGCTTCATCCGCCTGTTTGCGTTTCTATTTGTTGGAGGCATGATCGGGCTGGTGGCGTGGGAGCTGCACACCAAGAAGCCGATTATGAATCTGCGATTATTCCGGCACAAGAACTTCGCGATCTGTTGTTTCTTGATGATGCTGGTGGGCGGAGTGCTGAACGCGAACACCGTGCTGCAGCCGGAGTTCATGCAGACGCTGCTGGGCTATAACGCTACGACGGCGGGACTGGCGCTGACGGCAGGCGGCATTGCGCTCGTGGTGGTGATGCCGCTGGCGGGTTACGCCACCAGCAAGATATCGGCGCGCACGCTGGCGGTCTGCGGATTCATCCTGTTCGTGTTCACGTTCCGCTATGCGGCGCAGGTGACGAATCTGCAGATGAGCTTTGGAGAAGCGTCGTTTTTGCGCGTGGTGCAGATGCTGCCGATTCCGTTCTGCTTCATCTCCATCACGAATGCGGCGTATGTGGGCCTGCCCAAGGAGGAGAGCAACCAGGTTTCGGGACTCATCAACTTTGCACGTAACATCGGGGGCAGCATCCTAATTGCGTTGACGAATGCGCAGGTGACCAGCCGCGCCATGTGGCACCAGCAGCATCTGCAGTCCGCGATGCAGTCGGGCTCGCTCGGATTTCAGCAGCACCTGAAGGCGCTTTCGGGATTTCTCGGCGGGAACTTCGGCGGACCGAATGGCGGCGGCGCGGCACTGGGAGCCATCTACATGCAGCTCAACCAGCAGGCGCAGATGCAGGGCTACCAGGACGTATATATGGAGCTGTCATGGGCGTCGGTGGTGCTGATCGCGCTGGCGTTCCTGCTGAGCGCCAACCGTCCGGGCCAGAGCGCCGCGCCTGAAGGGGCCGTGCACTAAAGAGCAAGAAGCTCGGCGTGAACCAGCAGTCGTCAATGCTCCGGAAATGCTGAAGGTGAGTTACTCGCCGGCGCCGGGAATGTAGGTGTAGTGGACCTCGGTTAGCTTCTTTGGCGCGTCGCGAGTCCTGTCGGGTCAAGCTCGCACCATGCGGCTCTTAGAGTCCGGTCATCTTTGCGAGCTGCTCGGGATAGCGATCTCCCTCTAAAGGCAATGTCGCCACTCCTGCGTTGATCTCTTCGAGATCGGAGCCGGAAAGGCGGAGCGAGGCTGCGGCGACGTTCTCCTGGAGGCGGTGCAGCTTGGTTGTGCCGGGGATGGGAACGATCCACGGCTTCTGCGCCAGCAGCCATGCCAGGGCGATCTGCGCGGGTGTGACGTTCTTTTCCGCGGCGATGCGCCGCAAAAGGTCGACGAATGCGAGATTGACCTCGATGGCCTCCGGGGTGAAGCGAGGCAACTGACTGCGGAAGTCGTTGGAGGCGAAGTGGGTGTTCTTGTCCATGGCGCCGGTCAGGAAGCCTTTGCCGAGCGGGCTGTATGCGACGAGGCCGATGCCGAGTTCTTCGAGCGTGGGAATGATCTCAGCTTCAGGATTGCGCCACCAGAGCGAGTACTCACTCTGCAACGCCGCAACGGGTTGCACGGCGTGAGCGCGCCGGATGGTGCGAGCGCCGGCTTCCGACAGGCCGAAGTGCCGGACTTTGCCCGCCTGGATCAGCTCCTTCACGGCTCCGGCGACATCTTCAATGGGGACCTCGGGATCGACGCGGTGCTGGTAGAAGAGGTCGATGACGTCGATGTTGAGGCGCTGGAGCGAAGCGTCGGCCACGGCTTTGATGTGCTCGGGGCGGCTGTTCAGGCCCTGCCAGCCGGGCGTGCCGTCGGGCTTGAGAGTGAAGCCGAATTTTGTGGCGATGACGACCTTGTCGCGAATGGGTGAGAGCGCCTTGCCGACGAGAATTTCATTCGTGTGGGGGCCATAGACTTCGGCCGTGTCGAAGAAGGTGACGCCCAGATCGACGGCCTTGTGCATCAGGTCGATCATCTCGTTTTCGTCGTGCGGCGGGCCGTAGCTGAAGCTCATGCCCATGCAGCCCAGCCCGAGGGCCGACACTTCGAGGTTGCTGTTTCCCAGCCTGCGCTTTTCCATGTATTTCTCCTTCATGTTTGGTGCTGCTGCCGAGCGGCAGCGGATATCTGCGTTGGGGCGGCATTAGAACGGTACAGATCAAGCGTAGGCCGGAAACGCATATGAGACTAGGCGGCAATCGTGGTATTCAATCATGAACAGGATTCATGAATCATGAACAACGAATTGAGTGAGTTGGCAGCCTTCGCGGTGGTGGCGGAAGAGCGCAATTTTACGCGCGCGGCTTCGCGGCTGGGGGTTTCGCAATCGGCATTGAGTCACGCCATGCGGGGGCTGGAAAAGAGATTGGGACTGCAGTTGCTGGCCCGCACCACCCGAAGCGTGTCTCCCACGGCGGCGGGAGCGGCGATACTGCGCGACCTGATGCCGGCGCTGGAGCGGATTGAGGGTTCTCTCGCCGAAGCGCGGAGGCAGCGCGATCGGCCGGCGGGGCGGATTCGGCTGGTGCTTTCGCGCACGGCTGCGTACATGGTGCTGCTGCCGCGGATCGCGCAGTTCTGCCGCGACTATCCCGATGTGTCGCTCGACGTTACTACTTCGAACGATCCGGTTGACCTGGTGGCGGGTGAATACGATGCCGGAATCCAGATCGGCGAGTTCATCCAGCGCGATATGATCGCGGTTCGAGTGAGCGAAGATGTGCGGCTGGCCGCGGTGGCCACCCCGGAGTATCTGAAGCGCCACGGCGCGCCGCGCACACCGCGAGACCTGAAGGACCACGCATGCATCGCGTTCCGGTTTCGCAAAGGCGTGTATCGGTGGGAGTTTGAAAAGGGACGAAGGGCCCTGACCGTGAATGCGCAGGGGCCTCTGAGCTTTGACGATCCGGATCTTGTGGTGCAGGCGGTGTTGCGAGGGACGGGCATCGGTATGGCGATGGAGGCCATGCTCAAGCCGATGATCGAGAGCGGCGAGCTGATCCAGATATTGCAGGACTGGTGCCCGCCGTTTCCGGGGTTCTTTCTTTACTATCCCAGCCGGCGCAATCAGACGGCAGCGCTCATGGCGCTGATCAGTGTCTTGCGGTTATGAGAGCTACTCGCCGGCGCCGGGGATGTAGGTGTAGTGGATCTCGCTGGGCTTCTTGGGGGCGTCGCCGGTGAGGTCGTGTTCGTGCCATACGACGCTTTCGGCGGCGACCTCGGGATGCTTGCCCAGGTATTCCAGCGCGTACATGCTGGCGGTGATGTCGTCCTTCTGGTCCGCGAAGGCAGCGGACTCGATGCGCGCCTTATCCATCTGGTGCAGGCGGCGGTAGAGGATGGCGAGCTGGTAGTGCGCGGCGAGGTCGTCGGGATCGATGCCCTGCAGCTTCAGATACGCATCGCGCGAGTCGGGATAGTCGTGCTTCTGGAAGTAGGAGAAGCCGAGTTCGCGCCATCCGTCTTTGGAGCGCGGATACTTGGCGAGCATGGCCTCAAGATCGGTGATGGCCTGATCGACCTGGCCGGCGTTGCGCTCAACGAGAGCGCGATAGTAAAGGGCGCGAGGATCACCGGGCAGGATGGCGAGCGCCTTGGCGAGATTGGCTTTGGCTTCATCGTAGCGCTCCCAGGAGATTTCCACGACCGCCATGTTGGTGAAGGCGTCGGCGTAGTCGGGGCGTAGCTCGGCTACGTGCTCGAAGGCGTGGACGGCGGCCTGGTACTGCTGCGCGTCGAGCAGCGCGATGCCGTAGTTATTCCATCTCATCCACTCGTCCTGCGCGGACGGCGAACGTTTTGGTGAAGTATTGGGCAGAGCAGAGTCAGGATTATTGTCGCCGATGTAGAGGGTGCGGGAATCGGACGCGATGTCGATGATGGGCTCGGGGTAGTGCTTCTTGTCGAAGACGTAGTCGACGAAGGGCTGGTCGAAGCGGCGATAGCGCACGGTGGCAGTGATGGTGAGGCTGCCCTGGAGAGTTTTGGGAACGCGGAAGCGGTAGCGCACCACCTGCGAGCGGCCTGATTGGATGGTGTTGTTGTAGGCGAGCACGCGGTTGTGCCAGATCTCATGCAGGCCGTTGAGGGTGCCGCTGGTGTTGATGAGGCGATTGGTGAAGGAGTGCGCGGAGGGGTCGAGATCGCCGTCGGGCTGGATGAAGCCGCTTTCGGCGAGGATTTTGCCGGATGCATCCTTGACGGTGAAGTCGACCCAGGACTCGTAGAAGTCGCGCTGCTCGGGGACGAGGGAGTGGCCGATGCCCTTGTTCTGGATGACGACGTCGGCTACGAGAGTTTCGCCGCGGGCGATGGCGAAGTGAGTGAGGCCGAGAGGCGCGACGAGCACGTTGTCGCTGGAGGTAGCGGCGGCAGATTCCTTTTCGAGGCCGAAGATATCGACGTTGAGAACGCCTTTTCCGTCGGGGCCGTGCTTGAGGAAGTTGACGAGCCTGGCGGCCTGGTCGGGGTAGTTGTAGTAAGCCGGCATCAGGCTGTTGCCGCCGAGCCAGCGATGCGAGGCGAGCTTGCCGTCTTTTGCGCCGGGATCGTCCGCGCCTTCGGCTTCGCGGGGCATGTGGCAGGTCTGGCATTTGGAGACGACGTCTTTGCGATAGAAGGGCAGGGGCGATTGCTTGCTGAAGCTGGCGCCCTGCCACTCGTCGTAGACGGAGAAGGCGCGGAGCCATTTGTAGTCGTCGAGTTCGGTGGGGATGGCGGCTTTATGGCAGGCGGCGCAGAACTCGGGCTTCTGGTAGAGCGGGCGCATCACGGCTTTGGAGTGGCGGTCCAGGTGCGCGAGGATCTCGGCGTCGGTGACGGGGCGCGTGATGGGCTGGCCTTTTTCGTCGACCAGGACGGCGGGGATGCCCATGACGTAGCTGCCGGTGCCGGTGGCGTCCGCGGAGATGATGGAGTGGCAGGTCGAGCAGGTGACGCCTTCGTTTTCAAACGGGCGCTTGGAGGGCATGCCCTGCGTCAGGTCGCCGGAGAAGAGCGCGACGGGGTTGTGGCAGCCCTCGCAGTGGCGGGAGAACTGCACGCCCTTTTCGGCGATCAGGGCGTTGACGTTTTTGAGGTACCAGGGCGCGCGGAAGGCGTTGGAGTGCACGGACTCGCGCCACTGGTGGTAGGCGGCCTTGTGGCAGTGGCCGCAGTATTCGGCGGTGTAGAAGCTCTTGGGATCGAAGAACTGCCCGTTGACCGTCATGGCGTTCGTGGGCAGGAAGGGCGAGGTCTTGCCGAAGAAGTAGTTGTAGCGCGCGGAGATGGCGTCGTTGTACTCGGTGGTGGGCCCGGTGACCTTGATGGCGGCGGTGTAGGAAGGCGGATAGTTGGGGACTTCCGTGCTGGCGGTAGGGGCAGGTTTCGCCGGCTTTGTGTCCGGAGCGCTCGAGGACGGTGCAGCGGGACCACTGGCCAGGGCAGGGAATGACAGAGCGGCGGCGATGAGCGCCGGGAGGAGCCGGTGACGCAGAATGAATTTGGATATCAAAGCCGATCTCCGGGGAAACCTGGGTGCCCACAGGCGACGGGGTTGGAGTTGGCCGGTGGGACATTAAAAAAGTAGCAGCCGGAGGGGGTGGTTTGTCTCCACCGAAAGGTGGACCAGCACCTCGGCGTGGGTGACTGCGCCTGCAGCGGCGGGTGCGGGGTGGGGACGAGTGGCGCGGTACTCGTGAGCCGCGATTTGTGGTTCGTGAGCGGGTGGGCCGAGAGACTGAGTGGGGCGGATGCCTTTCAAGGGTCAGAGTCGGCGGATAGTGGGGCACGCGAAATTCAAATTCCCGAAAGCCAGGATAAGAGCTCGCCCGGTGGAAGCGGCCTGGAGTAGAGATATCCTTGTGCTGCATCGCAACCCCACGAACGCAGCAACTCCGCCTGTTCCGTATGCTCGACGCCCTCTGCGACCACGCGCATACCCAATTCATGCCCGAGCTCAATGGTCTTCTGCACTACGACTCTGTGGCCCTCGTCCTGGTGCAGGTCCTTGACGAACAGTCGGTCGATTTTCAGTTCCGTCGCGGGGACTAATTGCAACTGTTGCAGCATCGAATAGCCGGTTCCGAAGTCGTCAATCGAGAGCTCGACACCCTTGAGCCGCAGTCTGGTCAGGACATCGAGCGTACGCGACAGTTCCTGAATCAGGCCGCTTTCTGTGATCTCCAAAACCATCCGATCCGGTTCAAATCCATGTCTCTCGGCTGAAGCAAGGATTCGATCGGGCAAATGCAAATCATAGAGCGACTGGGCAGAGATGTTGATGGAGAGAGTGGGATTTTCACAGCCATGTCTGTGGAAAGCGGCGGCCTCCTGGAGGCCCCGCTCAACGATCTGCCAGGTGAACGCTTCGACGAGTCCTGCCCTTTCCAGTTCCGGAATAAAGCGGTCGGGAGGCACCATTCCGCGATCCGGGCTGATCCATCGCGCCAAGCCCTCGAAACCAATCACCCTGGAATCGGCCAGCGATATTTGCGGCTGATAATACAAGCAGAACTCTTCCCCATCCAGAGCCTTCCGCATCTGCTGCTCGGTTATGGGTTCAATGGGTGCGGATGCCACTGCCTTCTGCTCGGCGAGTTTAGGGGCTTTGGATAAGATTGCCTCCAGGCCAGATACGCGGAACGGCTTGCACAAATGGCCTTTTACCTTCAGGCCATGTGCTCGTGCGACCCTCTCTGCAGACTCGATCACTCGCTTATCGAGGCCGCTCATGAGGATCACGTCGGCATGGCAATGGCGCTCCCCGAGGCTTCGGAGCACCTCAATGCCATCGATATCCGGCAAGACCAGGTCGAGCAGAATAAGGTCGATCTCCGGCACGAGTCCGTTGAGAAAGTCGGATACCGCATGGGTCACGACGCAATCGATTCCCAACCCCGACGCCGTCGCCTCGACCAGTTCCCCGATGTCAGGGTCATCGTCGAGAACCAGCATTTTGCGTATCCGGGTCATGCGTCTGAAGGGGCACCTTTCCCCAGGATTTGCCGCAACATCTTCTCGAACTCTTCCCTCTGATACGGTTTTCGCAAGATCGGTCCATCCGGCGCGATTCCGCCCCGCTCGGCGAGCGCATCTGCCGGGAAGCCCGACGAGAAGATGACCTTAATTCCGGGGCTCTGCTCGCGAAGTCTCTGGGCGAGTTGCACGCCATTCATGCCCCCTGGCATCAGGATGTCCGTAATCACCAGGTCCAGGTCCGCCTCGCGTTCCGCAAGCTCCAGGGCGCTCTCCGCATGGCTCGCTTTCAGAGCCATCAAACCCATGTCTCTCAGATAGGCGGTTGCGATATCGAGCAGATCCTCCTCGTCATCCACGACAAGAACCTTTGAACGGCCGAACATAAAGGTCGTGGGTGGCTCGGCAGGCCCGGGCCGCAGCTCAATCCCGGCCAAGGGTAAATAGATGGAAACGGTCGTGCCCAGACCGATTTCGCTGTAGATGCGCGCCGTTCCGCGGGATTGCCGTGCAAACCCATACACCATGGCAAGGCCCAGTCCCGAACCCTTTCCCGCCGGCTTGGTGGTAAAAAAAGGATCGAATGCGCGTTCTAAGGTCTCCGCGGCCATGCCCGTTCCCGTATCGGAAACCGAAACACACGCGTAGACTCCGGGCTTCAGGTCTCCCGCGCGCACTGCCGAATACTCCGCCTCGAGATTCGACAGCCGGGTTGCGACCGTCAATTTCCCTCCGCCGGGCATGGCATCTCTGGCGTTCAAGACCAGATTCAGGAGCGCATTCTCCAATCGTGCGGGATCCACCATCACCGGCGGCACCGCCGTGTCGCATTCGATCTTCATGAGGATGTCGGGGCCCAGAATACGCGTTGCCAGTTCTGCCGTGGTTCGCACACATTCATCGACTCGTGTAGGCCTCGGCGACAGGTCTTCCGAGCGTGAAAATGCCAGCAAGCGGCGCGTAAGGTCCGCCCCGCGCACCGCGGCCTTCTGCGCAGTCCGCACCCGCTTCAGAAGACTCTCGTCGCCGCCCCCCGCTCTTTCCAGCAAGTCGAGATTGCCAATAATGATGCCGAGCAGGTTATTAAAATCGTGGGCGATGCCGCCGGTTAATTGTCCGATGGCCTCCATTTTTTCACTCTGCCGCAACTGGCGTTGCATCTTCTTCGCGTGGGTGATATCGCGCGCAATCTTCGAAGCTCCCACAACGGTTCCGCCAGCATCGCGAATAGGGGAGATCGTGAGCGATACCTGCACAACACGGCCATCCTTTCGGAGCCGTTCGGTTTCGAAGTGCTCGACGGTTTCTCCCTGCTGAAGTCTCTTCAGGATGTCATCCTCTTCATGCGTGCGCTCAGCAGGAATCAACACTCGGATCGATTCCCCCAGGATCTCGGAGGCTGCGTAACCAAAAAGCTTTTCCGCCCCGCGATTCCACGTGGTGACGATCCCCTGCAGATCCTTCCCGACGATTGCGTCTTCCGACGATTCCACGATTGCGGCCAGCCGCGACCGAATCTCGTCCATCTGCTCGCGTTCCGAGATGTCGCGGTAGGTGATCATGACCTCAGAGACCACTCCGGCAACTTCGCGAACAGGACGCGTGGTCACTTCGGCCAGTATCTTGTCTCCCGTATCCGTGTTTCGCAAGCGGAGGTGGCAATTATCGAGGAACTCGCCGCGGAAAGCGCGCCGCACCGGCAACTGGTCTTCTGGCAAGGGAGCGCCATCTGGCAGACACAATTGGAAGGCGCGCCGAAAATCATTGGTGCTCCGGGTCCCACTCGCTCCAAAGAGCTTCTTGGCAGAAGCATTGCATCGGACGATCTCACCGTTGCTGTCGAAGACGATGATCGCCTCGGCCATATTCTCGAAAATGTCCTGAAGGTGAGCTCGGCTCCGGGTTAACTCCTGGTCGCGCAGCATCAGTGCGCGATCCATCATTGAACTGGCGATCGCCGTCAGCAGGATCACGAGCGTGACCACAACAATGCCCGAAAGGGCGAAATCGCTCACCCGGACGGCATGTTGAAGATCGGCATGCCCCAGCTGCGCCGGATAGAACCTGGCTGCGGCCATCCCCACGTAATGCATGGCCGGAATCGCGCACCCCATGAGCAGAGCCGCCCACATCTGCCGTGCATTCCATGCCTCGATGTTCTTTCGAAACGCGGCGCCAAGCTTGAGGGCCACATACGAGTCCCCAACGGCGATTCCCACCGACAAGACCACAAGATAGGGGATGTACACCATCGTCGCCGGCAGCCGCATCGCAGCCATTCCTATGTAATGCATGCCCGCAATACCGCTACCCATCATCAAACTGCCGAATGCGAGATGGGCCCTGGTCATTCTGGGGCGGCTGATGATGTGCAGAGCAAGTCCGGAAGCCAGAACGGCTGCAATCAGGGAAACCAGAACGGTAGGCCAGTCATATTGCACCGGCACAGGCAGCTTGAACGCCTCCATGCCGACGTAATGCATGGACCAGATCCCCACCCCCATCGCAATGGCGCCGCTACTGAGCCATGCGGCACGGATCCGTCCGGACGCACCCGTGATCCGCCCTGCGAGATCAAGCGCCGCAAACGACGCAATGATCGCGATGAGGATCGACACTAGCACCAGGGGGACGTTGTACGTTCCCTGGAGTGCGGTTTCACCTGCACCGGCAGTCATAATCATGAATCTAGCCCGCTGAATGCCTATGCTGCGCTGTTTTGCGATTGCTCTTCCAGGGGAATGGAGGAGCGCATGTGGAGCTTGGGCAAGAGTCTAGCACCATTTGTCAAGCGGCGGCTGTCAGATGTGACATCAATAAAGGTGACATGCTGGCGCTCAGGAGCTTTTAACACTGCCAGTGGGAGGTCGCGTTCTTATGGAGCGACTGGCGGCCACTCGTTCCCAGCCAGCCCTGCTTGTTCGGAAACTCCTGGAGCGGAGGCGGGCGGATACCCGCCAAGCTCCATCATCAGAAAGATCCATCTCGAAACGAGGAGGCTGGGCGCCCATCGCTGGAAGTGCGAGCGGTTAGTCGCCGGTTCGGAACCGGCACGGAAAACCAATCGCGGGTCTCCATTCGATTTTGAACGTTACTTACCCGCTTCGCAGCGAGCGGTTCATAAAGTGGGATGAAACGTCGAAATATGGGGTTTAGTGGTGTGCGCTGGCTCACAAGAGTTTGGCCAAGCCATGGTCGAAACTGGTAGCTTGGAAGTGAAGGATAGCGTTTCGACCGATGGGTTCAAGTCCTTATTTTTCTCTGACAGTGCTCTTTTTGGCAGCCCTGGGTTTTGGGCTGGCGCCGCTGGCTCTGGCATGGCTGTGGGGCCGCGTCTTTGCGCCGGCCAAGCCCAACCGGCTCAAGAATGCCATCTACGAGTGCGGCCTGGAGTCGAAGGGCGACGCCTGGGTGCAGTTCCGCTCGGCCTACTACCTGTACGCGATCATTTTTCTGATCTTCGACGTGGAAGCGGTGTTTCTGCTGCCGTTTGCGGTGGCGTTCACGGGGCTGAGCGCGGCGGCGTGCGTGGCCATGCTGGTGTTCGTGCTGCTGCTGGTGGAAGGGCTGGCGTGGGCCTGGGCGAAGGGCGTGCTGAGCTGGGCGTAACGACAGGTTTCAGAGTTCAGGTGTCAGGTGTCAGGGCAGCTGATTCACTGCGGAAGCTTGCAGGATTGATGAAGTGAAGTGTTGCGCGGAACGCAAGACGGCGGACCGCATTGTGGTGTGAGCAAGATTACGGAAGATCCAACGGATTGTTGAACGGCGGTCTCTGATGTCCGTTCGCTGATCTCTGGAGCGAAGCGAAACATGGCTGTGGATCAGAACTTAAAAATCGAGATGGGCAAGCAGGGTGTGTTTGTGACCACCCTGGAAGAGCTCTACAACTGGGGCCGCAAGAGCTCGGTGTGGCCGATGCAGTTTGGCCTGGCGTGCTGCGCCATCGAGATGATTGCGACGACCATGGCCCGGTACGACCTGGCGCGGTTTGGCGCGGAGGTGTTCCGGCCGTCGCCGCGGCAGGCGGACCTGATGATCATCTCGGGCACGGTGACCAAGAAGATGGCGCCGCAGGTGGTGCGGCTCTACAACCAGATGGGCGAGCCGAAGTATGTGATTGCGATGGGCGCGTGCGCCATCTCCGGCGGGCCGTTCAAGCAGGGCTACAACGTGTTGAAGGGGATCGATCGCTACATCCCGGTGGATGTGCATATTCCCGGATGCCCGCCGCGGCCCGAGGCGCTGCTGCAGGCGTTCATCACGCTGCAGAAGAAAATTGACGAGCAGAAGCTGACGGGAGTGGGCCGGCCGCGGCATCTGGATGCGGAGGCGCAGGGCGAGTTTCCGGTGCCCCAGCCGAGTGAGCATGACCTGGTGCCGACGTCGAATCGCGGGGTTTGGCCGTTTCCGATTCTCGGACAGGAAGTAGGGAACAGGGAGTAGGGAAGGTTGGGGTTTGTGGTATCCCAGGTCTCCAAAAGCGAGCGATCCTTCGCTTCGCTCGGGACAGGCACTGGGGCACCCAGGGTTCTGGGGTGATCGGAAGTAGGGGCTGGAGCTGATTTTGAAGACTGTGGAAGAGATCAAGGCGGCGATTGAGGCGGCGGTGCCGGGGGCGGGGGTGGAGATCGTCCAGAATCCCAGCCCGAGCGCGCAGCACTCGCTGCTGCTGAAGCCGGAGAGCGCGCTGGCGGTGGCGAGGTTTCTGCGCGACGATGCGGAGCTGGCGCTCGATTACCTGTCGAACGTGACCGGCGTGGACTGGCTGGACAAAGAGACCACGGAAAAGATGAAGGTCACCAGGCAGCTCCAGAAGGAAGTGGACGGCCCCGACGGGAAACAGGTCCAAACGGTGGACGAGACCGTGGAGGAGACGCGCAAGAGCGTGGAGCCGGGATATCTGGAGGCTGTCTACCACCTCTACTCGGTGAAGAAGAAGAGTTCGGAGCCGGTGATTCTGCGCATGCGGACGAAGAATCGCACGGACCAGGTGGAGCTGCCGTCGCTGACGCCGGTGTGGCGCGGGGCAGAGTTCCAGGAACGCGAGGTCTTCGACCTTTACGGGATTGTGTTCAAGGGGCATCCCGATTTGCGGCGCATTTTGATGTGGGACGAGTTCAAGGATCACCCCATGCGCAAGGACTACGTGGAGCCGGACGATTTTGAGTACGAGCCGACGGCGCACGACCGGGTTCTGGCGCGGCACAAGGAGCACCTAAGCAGGGAACAGGGAACAGGGATCAGGGATCAGAAGCCGGTGGCCGGATGAGCGCGATAGAGACCAAATCACAGATTGCGACGACCTCGGGCGCGGCCGTGGAGAAGGCCCCGCTGTTCGACCTGGAAGCGTGGAACCGGCCGCCGGTTGTGCTGCCGGACGGCGAAGGCGAGCTGCTGGAAGTATCGATGGGGCCGCATCATCCGTCGACGCACGGCGTGTTTCGCATGGACGTGGCGCTGGACGGCGAGAAGGTGATCAAGCTGAAGCCGGTCTTCGGCTACCTGCACCGCAATCATGAGCAGCTTGCGGAGAACCAGTCGTACCTGGCGTCGATGCCGTACACGGACCGGCTGGACTACTTCTGCTCTCTCACGAACAACTGGGCATACGCGCTGGCGGTAGAGAAGCTGGTGGGGCAGACGGTGCCGGAGCGCGCGGAGTATCTGCGCGTGATCCTGGCGGAGCTGACCCGGTTCCAGAACCATGCGTCGGCGATTGGGTTTCTGGCGCAGGAGATGGGCGCGAGCGGCACGCCGCTGATGTATGCCTTCAAGGAGCGCGAGAAAATTCTGGACCTGTTCGAGAGCCTGACGGGCTCGCGCATGATGTGCAACTACATGCGTTTTGGCGGGTGCCGGGTGGATCCCTCGGAAGAGTGGATGAACCAGACGCGCAAGGTTGTAGCCGGGCTGCCGAAGTTTGCGGACGAGTACGAAGCGCTGCTGAAGACGAACGAGATTCTGATGGCGCGCACGCAGGGCGTGGGCGTGCTGCGGCCGGACCTGGCCGTGAACACCGGCGTGAGCGGGCCGATGCTGCGCTGCACCGGCGTTGGATACGACATTCGCAAGGTGGATCGCTACGGAATCTACGACCGGTTCAGTTTCCGCGTGCCGGTGGGCGAGCATGGCGATGTTTACGACCGCTACATGGTGCGCATGCTGGAGATGCGCGAGTCGATCCACATTCTGGAGCAGGCGCTGAAGGATGTGCCGGGCGGCCCGATCATGGACCCGAAGGCGAAGATTCGCGGCTTTAAGCCGAAGGCCGGCGAAGCGTACGGCCGCATTGAGGCGCCGAAGGGCGAGCTTGGTTTTTACCTGATCAGCACGGGAGGAGCGGAGCCGTATCGCTACCGCGTGCGGCCGCCGAGCTTTGTGAACCTGACGATTCTCGAAGACATGTGCCTGGGCCATAGTGTGGCGGACGTGATTCTGATTCTGGGAAGCGTGGATATTGTGCTGGGGGAAGTGGATCGGTAGCGGTCAACTTCAGCTTCTAGCTCCTAGCCTCTAGCTTCTAGCTGTGAAGCAAAGGGCAAGTGGCAGGAAGTGTGAAGATTTGAAAGCTGGAGGCTAGCGGCTGAAGGCTAGGAGCTGTTTGCATGCTGGGTGAAGGCATAATCAAGGGCTTGATGGAGACGGCGAGGAACTTCTTCGGAAGCTACGTCTCCAAGGAACGGCTGGTGACGATCCAGTATCCGGAGGAGCGGCATACGCTGCCCGAGGCGTCGCGCAATTTTCCGTTCCTGGTTTTCGACGGCAGTGACTGGCAGGCGGGGCTGCGCTGCGTGGCGTGCCAGATCTGCGAGAAGGAGTGCCCGCCCAAGTGCATTTATATCGACAAGAGCAAGGATAAGAAGCCGGACGCAGCGGGCAAGCAGCAGTTTTATCCCACGCGGTTCGATATCGATATTTCAGTGTGCATGAGCTGCCAGATCTGCGTAGAGGTTTGCCCGTTCGACGCGATCAAGATGGACAAGGAGTTCGAGCTGTCCACGGACGACCGGTTTGGCGGGCTGTTGCTGGACCGGCACAAGCTGGCGAAGCCGAACGAGTACTACCACAAGATTCATCCGATGGAAGCTGCGGAAGTGGATGGACGGCTGCAGGCGGATATTGCGGCAACGAAGGCGAAGGCTGCGGCAGCGGCTGCGGCGGCCGCCGCAAAGCCCGCTGCGGCGTCGACGCCGGCTGCGGCAACGACACCGGCTGCGGCAAAACCTGCAGCGGCTGCTCCGGCTGCATTGCACGCGGTTGCGCCGCGCACGCCTGCGCCAACGCAGGGGACCGGCACGCCGACTTCGGCGGCAACCGCGCCTCCTGCTCAAGAGCGCCAGGAAGGAGAAACAAAGTAAGCGATGGCCGGCACGTTTGACCAGATCTTCGTTCTCTTTCGTCACTGGGTTGAGGCGCATATTCCCGCTCCGTGGGGCGCCCTGGTTGGCGTCATCCTCGGCGTCATCGGCATCATCTCGGTATTTCCCGCGCTATTCGCGCTGGCCACGTTGCTGGAGCGTAAGGGCCTGGGCCGCATGCAGAACCGCTACGGACCGAACCGCACTGGGCCGTTCGGCATTCTTCAGCCCATCGCCGACGGCGTGAAGGCGCTCACCAAGGAAGACATTGTTCCGTTCCGCGCCGACGCCGTGGTGCACTTTGTGGCGCCGCTGGTGTTGGTGGTTGCCGTGTTCATGGGCTTTGCGGTGCTGCCCATGGGCCGCAACATGGAACTGGTGGATATGGACGCCAGCCTGCTGTTCTTCTTCGCCATCGGTGCGTCGACGGAACTGTCGGTGTTCATGGCGGGCTGGTCGAGCCGCAACAAGTATTCGCTGCTGGGCGCGATGCGCGCGGTGGCGCAGATGATCAGCTACGAAGTGCCGCTGCTGCTGTCGACGATCGCGATCGTGATGATCACCGGCTCGCTCTCGCTGGTGAAGATTGTGGAGGCGCAGAACCAGTACAGCTTTGGGTTGCCGCACTGGTATGTGTTCACGCCGTGGGGCTTTGCGGCGTGCCTGATGTTCGGCATTGCGGCGCTGGCCGAGACGAACCGCTCGCCGTTCGATTTGCCGGAGGGCGAGTCGGAGCTGGTGGCCGGGTACTTTACGGAGTATTCGGGCTTCAAGTTTGCGCTGTTCTTCCTGGGCGAGTATCTGGGCATGTTCTCGATGTCGGGGATGGGCGTGACGCTGTTCCTGGGCGGATGGTCGTCGCCGCTGGCGGTGCTGAACTTTGTTCCTTCGTGGATCTGGTTTTTCGGCAAGGTGCTGGCTGCGATCTGCGTGCTGATCTGGATTCGCGGAACGATGCCGCGGTTGCGCCAGGATCAATTGATGAACTTTGCCTGGAAGTTCATGCTGCCAATGACGCTGATCAATCTGTTCGACGCGGCGATCTGGCGGTTCATGGGCGAGGGCTGGCTGCGCTGGATTGTGTGCTCGGCGATTGTGGTGATTGCCTACGCCGGCATGGGGCGCACGGAGATGCGGCGCAAGAAGATTGGGCCGAGGACGTATCGATATGCGGAGTAGCAGGGACCAAGGGAACAAGGGAACAAGAGAGGGAAGGGAGGCGGCACAGTGACCTTCGTTTTCTACATCCTGGCCGCGATTACGGTGTTGGGCGCGCTGGCCGCAGTGACGCTGAAGAACACGGTGCATTGCGCGCTGGCGTTGACGGCGGCGTTTGCCGGCATCGCTTTGCTGTTCCTGCAGCTTGATGCGCAGTTCGCGGGGTTCGCTCAGATCCTGGTGTACATCGGCGCGGTGGCGATTCTGGTGGTGTTCGCGATTTTGCTGACGCGCGGATCGGAGACGCCGGAGAGCGGCATCTTCAGCCGGACGTGGTTTGCGGGGTTGTGCGTGGCGGCGGCGGTGTTTGCGGTGCTGGGCTGGGCGGTTTTGCGCAGCACGGTTGCGTTACCGAGTGAGCCGGCCGCTCCGTCGGTTTCCGTGGCCGAGATTGGCAACGCGCTGATGACACGCTATGTGCTGCCGCTGGAGATTGTCGCGGTGCTGCTGACCTCGGCGATGATCGGCGCGGTGATTGTGGCGCTGCATGAGAAGGGAGAGAGCAAGTGACGCCTCTCGCTGGAAATCTGCTGGTTGCAGCGCTGGTGTTTGCCATCGGCCTGGCCGGCGCGCTGACGCGGCGGAACGCGATCCTGGTGCTGATCGGGATTGAGCTGATGCTGAACGCCGCGAATTTGAACCTGGTGGCGTTCTGGCGCTACTCGCCGCACCCGGAGTATCTCACCGGGATGATGTTTGCCATCTTTTCGATTGCCGTGGCTGCCGCGGAGGCGGCCGTAGGGTTGGGCCTTGTGATTGCACTCTATCGACATGCAAAGACAGCCGATCTGGACCAGATCAACAGGATGAAGGGGTGAGCCGCACATGCAAGAGACGGTAGCTTCCTTTGTTCCACAGGTCACCGCGTCGGCAGTCACGAAGATTCTGTGGCTGATTCCGGCGGTGCCGATTGTGGCCTCGGGACTGATCGCGCTGATGAAGCAGCCGCGGCGCAAGCTGGCGTCGGGCGTGGCCATTGGCGCGCTGGCGTTTTCACTGGTGCTGGCGCTGTGGGCTTGTGCGCACGTGGTGGCCGGATGGGCCGGCGGATACTCGGTGCGCGAGACGGTGAACTTTACCTGGATGCAGTTCGGCACTACCGGAGTGGATCTCGGCTGGCTGCTCGATCCGCTTGCGGCCGTGATGCTGGTGATGGTGAGCTTTGTCGGACTGCTCATCTTTATCTACTCCACCGGCTACATGGCGCACGACGAGAACTACACCCGGTTCTTCTGCTTCCTGAGCTTGTTTGCCGGGGCAATGCTGGGCGTGGTGATTTCGAACAGCATTCTGCTGCTGTTCATGTGCTGGGAGATTGTGGGCCTGACGTCATACCTGCTGATCGGCTTCTGGTATCAGAAACCGTCGGCGGCAGCGGCGGCGAAGAAGGCCTTCGTGACCACGCGCGTGGGCGATATCTTCTTCCTTCTTGGAATTGTCTGGCTCTTCGCGCAGAGCGGAACGCTGCTGTTCTACAACGGCGGCGCGGGATCGATGGAGCCGCTGGCGGTGGGCGCGATGCTGGGCGCGCACGGCGGGCTGGGGCTAAGCGCGGCCACGGCGATTGCGCTGCTGATCTTTGCGGGGGCAGTGGGCAAGAGTGGTCAGCTTCCGCTGCATGTTTGGCTGCCCGACGCCATGGAAGGCCCCACGCCGGTCTCGGCGCTGATTCACGCGGCGACCATGGTGGCGGCGGGCGTTTATCTGGTGGCGCGCGTGTTTCCGCTGATGGAGGCGGGCATTACGCCGGGCGGCACCACGACGGCACTGACTGTAGTGACGTGGGTAGGCGCTGCGACTGCCGTGTTTGCGGCGCTGATTGCCTGCGCGCAGAACGACATCAAGCGCATCTTGGCGTACTCGACGGTTTCGCAGCTTGGCTACATGATGGCCGGGCTGGGGCTGGGCGGCGTGGCCATCGGCATGTTCCACCTGATTACGCATGCGTTCTTCAAAGCGCTGCTCTTCCTCGGCGCGGGATCGGTGATTCACGGCGTGCATGAGGAGCAGGACGTGCGGCACATGGGCGGCTTGCGCAAGTACATGCCGCTGACGTTTGTGACGTACGGAATCGGCATGCTGGCGCTGTGCGGATTCCCGCTGGTCTTCTCGGGGTTCTGGTCGAAGGACGCGATTCTGGAATCGGCGCACCACTGGAAGGCGGGGCAGGGTCCGTACTTCCTGCTGGTCTTCGGCGCGCTGCTTACCGCGTTTTACATGACGCGGCAGGTGAGCTACGTTTTCTTCGGCGAATATCGCGGGCACGGGCACGCGCATGAGAGTCCGAAGGTGATGACCACGCCGCTGGCGATTCTGGCATTCTTTGCCATTGCGCTGGGCGTGCTGGGGACGCCGGCATGGCCGTGGTTCCGCAACTTCCTCACGGACAAGCCGGCCGCGTTTGGGCTGACTGGCTTTGGCGAACCGGGTCTGCTGGCGCTGATGCTCACATCGAGCATTGTGGTCTTTGCCGGTCTGGGGCTTGGCTGGGTGCTCTACGGCAACAAATCGCCGAAGGCCGATGAGCCCGATGCGCTCGAGCGCAAGATCCCGCCGGTTTGGCGCGCTCTCGCCAATCGTCTGTACGTCGACGAGCTTTATGGCGTGACCGTGATTGCGTTCTATGCGTGGTGGGCGAAGGTGGCCGACTGGTTTGACCGGCGCGTGTGGGGCGGAATTGTCGCGGCCGTTACGGCGTGCTTCAAGGGCTTTGCGGCCTTCAGCCGTTTCTTCGACAACCAGTGGGTGAACGGCGGCTTCGATAAGGGCTGCGAAGAAATTTCAGTCGGCGGCGGCCTGCTGGCGAGGGTGCAATCGGGGCGCGTGCAAACGTACCTGCGGCTGCTGGCGCTGGCGGTGGTGGTGCTGGCGGCAATCCTGATCTGGAGCAGCGCGCGATGAACGGAACGAGCGGATTTCCAATCCTGACGCTGCTTACGGTTCTGCCTGTTGCGGGAGCGCTGATCGCGCTCTGGTCGGGCAAGCACGCGCGCGGCGTGGCGATGATTACGGCTCTGGGCACGCTGGCAGTTTCGCTGGTGGTCTGGATGCACATTCCCGCGAACGGCAGCATCGGTTTGATGCAGCGCGCGGCGTGGGCACCGTCGCTGGGCGTTGAATACTTTGTGGGCGTGGACGGGCTGGGCGCGCTGATGCTGGTGCTTTCGGCGGTGGTTACGCTGATGTCGATTGACGCCTCGCATCGCGTGCACAAACAGCCGGGGCTTTACTTCGCGCTGGTGCTGTTTCTTGAAGCCGGACTGTTCGGAACGTTTACGGCGCTGAACTTCTACCACTGGTTCATCTACTGGGAACTCAGCCTCATTCCGGCGTTCTTCCTGATCAAGCTGTGGGGCGGCCCGAAGCGCGGACCGGCGGCGACGCAGTTCTTCGTCTACACCATGGCCGGATCGGTGGGATTGCTGCTGGCGTTCCTGGCGGTGTTCCTGTGCACAGGCAGCATGGACTTTGTGCACCTTGGACTGCTGGCTTCAACGGGCGAACTGGGGCAGATTGTGGCGGCGCACATGGGGCCGCACGTGATGCTCTGGCTGTGCCTGGGCGTGCTGGCGGGCTTCGCGGTGAAGGTGCCGCTGATGCCGTTCCACACGTGGCTGCCTGCTGCGTATTCTGAAGCGCCTTCGCCGGTGACGATGCTGTTGACCGGCACCATGTCGAAGATGGGCGTCTACGGGCTGCTGCGTATCGCGCTGCCATTGTTCGGATTTGAGATTGCGCAGATTCGCACGCCGCTGCTGGTGCTTGCGGTGATCACGGTGGTGATGGGTGCGTGGGCGTCGGCGGCGCAGAAGGACCTGAAGCGGCTGTTCGCTTACTCGTCGGTGAACCACCTCGGCTATTGCCAGCTTGCGATCTTCGCGCTGGCGATTCCGGCGACGGGCGCAGCGATGCAGGCGAGCCAGGCGGCCGCGCTGAATGGCGTCATCCTGCAGATGTTCAACCACGGCCTGACGGCCGCGGCACTGTTCTGGTTTATCGCGATGCTCCAGCAGCGGAGCGGCGGGTTGCGCGGCATCGACGACTTTGGCGGCCTGCGCAAGCCGGCGCCGGTGTTCGCCGGGCTGATGGGGTTTGCGCTGTTCTCGTCGCTTGGACTTCCGGGGCTGAACGGATTCGTCGGTGAGTTCCTTATCTTCCGCGGCGTCTTTCCGCTCTCGTGGATCTCGGCGACGTTCTCCGTACTTGGTCTGCTGATCACCGCCATCGTGATTCTCACGGTGATTCAGAAGGTCTTTGCCGGCCCGGTGCCGGAACGGTGGGCGGCATTCCCTGACATGCACGGAAGCGAGATTCTCTCGCTGGCTCCGGTGATTGGACTTATGGTTTTGATCGGCCTCGTGCCCCAACTCATTACGAATGCAGTGAACCCGACGGTGGTGAATCTGCTGGCGCACTGGAGATTTTAAGTGTTAGCTTGGACGATCTATCTCTCGTTTGCCGGCGCACTGGTTTTAGCGCTGCTGCCCAAGCGCAATGCAGCGCTGGCGCGCGCGGTGGCGCTGGTGTTTGCGCTCGCGGGCTTTGCGGTTGCGCTGGTGGGCTACTTCGGCCAGATGGGCCAGGGCCGCGTGATTATCACCGATGCGGCGTGGGTGCCTTCGATGGGCATTCACTACCTGCTGGCGGCAGACGGCATCAGCCGCGTGGTCGTGCTTCTCACGGGGCTCGCCGCCGTGGCCGGCGTGCTCTTCAGCTGGAACATCGAGCACCGCACCAACGAGTTCTTCGCATTTTTCCTGGCGCTCATCGGCGGCGTCTATGGCGTCTTCCTCAGCTTCGATCTGTTCCTGCTGTTTGTGTTCTACGAGATTGCGATCGTACCGAAGTACTTCCTGATCGCGATCTGGGGATCGACGCGGCGCGAATACGCGGCGATGAAGCTGGCGCTCTATTCGTTTGTCGGATCGGCGATGGTGCTGATCGGATTGCTGGCGGCCTATGCGACGTCGGGCAGCCATTCGACGAGCCTCATCGCGCTGGGGCAGGCGGGCTTCTCTCCCCACTTCCAGATGTGGGCGTTTCCGCTGACGTTTATTGGATTCGGGATTCTCGCCGGCTTGTGGCCGTTTCATACCTGGGCGCCCACCGGCCACGTGGCTGCACCGACTGCGGCCTCGATGGTGCTGGCGGGAGTGATCATGAAGCTGGGCGCGTACGGCTGCCTACGCGTCTCGATGGTGCTGTTTCCGCATGGCATGGATCCATGGGGATTCTCGATTCTGGGCATTGATTCTTGGCGGAGCGTGTTTGCGATTCTCGCGGTAATCGGAATCATCTACGGCGCGCTGGTGGCGCTGGTGCAGACCGACTTCAAGTTCGTCATCGGCTACTCGTCGGTGAGCCACATGGGTTTTGTGCTGCTGGGCCTGATGACGCTGAACCAGATCGGTCTGGACGGCGCGGTGCTGCAGATGTTCTCGCACGGCATCATTGCGGGACTGCTCTTCGCTATCGTCGGGCGCATCGTTTACGAGCGCACGCATACGCGGCAGTTTGAAGACCTGGAAGGCATGCAGCTTTCGCGGCGGCTGCCGTTTGCGGCGTGGGGATTTGTGATCGCAGGCATGGCTTCGATGGGCCTGCCGGGCTTCTCGGGATTCGTAGCGGAACTGCAGGTGCTGGTGGGATCGTGGCGAGCTACGCCGTGGTGGACAGCCGCGGCCGGCGTGGGCATCGTGGTGGGCGTGGCGTATACGTGGCGCGCGCTGCAGAAGGCGTTCTTCAGCGATGTGCCGCACACGCAACACACGCATGTAGATGAACATCACCTGGGCGCCATGACGTGGCCAGAGGTGAGCGGCTTTGTGCTGCTGGGCGTGAGCAGTTTGATTGTGGGCATTTACCCGCGAATCCTGCTCGACCAGATTGAACC
Source organism: Acidobacteriota bacterium (assembly GCA_046566985.1). Lineage (GTDB taxonomy): Bacteria > Acidobacteriota > Terriglobia > Terriglobales > Acidobacteriaceae > Telmatobacter. The sequence continues at coordinate 263,391 of JBKICT010000014.1, forward strand.
GGCTGTGAAAGCTCTGCTTGCGGGAGGGTTGCGATGAACTACGGTGATCTCTTCCGCATCACGCTCCCCGAAACGGTGCTGGAAATTGCGGCGCTGCTGGTGCTGGTTGTCGACCTGGGGCTTCTGCGCAACGCGGCAACGCGGTTGCGGGGGTCGATTGCGGCGCTGCTGGGCGTGTTTGGGTGCGCCGTTGCGCTGTGGGTGGTGCCGCCTGCACCGGGCGGATTGGCGTTCAAGGGCAGCATGCTGCTGGCCACCGGGGGGACGACGGCCGTGGCCCAGATCGCGATTCTCGGACTGACGGCGCTGACGCTGGTGCTGCTGGTCGATAGCGGGTTCACGCGGCACGTGGGTGAATACGTAGCCGTGGTACTGATGTCGGCTGCGGGCGGCATGATAATCGCCGGAGCGCAGGATCTGCTGGTGATCTTCATCGGCCTGGAACTGCTGTCGATCGGGTTGTACGTGATCACGGCGTTTGCCAAGTCATCGGGCAAGAGCGCCGAGGCCGCGATGAAGTACTACCTGTTCGGCGGCATGTCGGCGGCGTTTCTGTTGTTCGGGTTCAGCTATCTGTATGGCGCCACGGGTTCGACCAACCTGCACCAGATCATGCTTTCGAGTGTGTGGTCGAGCTTCGCGGGCGGGACTCCGCTGCTGTATGTCGGGCTGGTGATGATTGTGGCCGGGCTCGGGTTCAAGGTGGCGGCTGCGCCGTTCCATCTGTGGGCGCCGGATGCGTACGAGGGTGCGCCTGCGCCGGCGGCGGCATTCATCGCGTCGGTGTCGAAGGTGGCCAGCTTCGCGCTGCTGATTTCCATTGGCACTGCTATTCTGCACCTTTTCCCAGCGGGGCAAGAGGTCAGGATCGTAGTCAGCGGGCCATTGCCGAAATACATCGGGCTGCAGGGACCATGGACACTGATACTGGCTGTGGTGGCCACGGCGTCAATGGTGGTGGGCAATCTGGCGGCGCTGGCGCAGGTGAGCGTGCGCAGGCTGCTGGCGTACTCCACTGTGGCGCACGCCGGTTACATGCTGCTGGCGGTGGCGTACATGTCGCCGACGCGGCGCAGCGCCGATGCGTTGCTGTACTACGTGATCACGTACGGGCTTACGACGGTGGGCGCGTTCGCCGTGGTGGGCGTGGTGGAGCGCGCGGCGGGATCGGATCATATGGAAGCGTTCCTGGGGCTGCATAAGCGCAATCCGCTGCTGGCAGCGGTAACGCTGGTGCTGTTCCTCTCGCTGGCGGGCATTCCGCCGCTGGTGGGCTTCTGGGCCAAGTTCAACCTGTTTGCGGCGGTGCTTGGCGTTGGCGCAGGCGCGGCTCCGTTTGCTCTCGTCGCTCTGGCGGTGGCGTTCAGCGCGGTGAGCCTCTATTACTATCTGCAGGTGCTCAAGCGCGCGTATGTGGGCGCGCCGGTGGATGAGAGCAAGATCAGCGTGCATCCCATGACCACGCTGGTGCTGCTGGTGGTTACAGCCGGCGTGGTGCTGCTCGGAATCTTCCCGGCGGCGCTGCAGGGATGGATTGGGAGCTTCTAAAAGCAGGGAACAAGGGACCGAGGGAGCAAGATAACGGCGGCGTGGCCTGTGGGCTGCGTCGCTTTTCTTTTGCGGCGCCGAAAAGGCGCCGGGCGCGACTGCTTGCGGTCATGCGGTGGGATCCGTTGCCATGGATGGCGTCTCGCATGGGATGATGGGAACCGACAATGGAGTGGGCATGATGCTTCGATTCTTTTCGCTGAAGACTGGTCTGGGGACATTGTTTTGTGCTGCGGCTTTGTGCGGCTCGTTCGTGTCGGGAGCGGCAGCGCAGGGAGGAGACGCGGTGGAGAGCGCGATCCATTACGATGCGGGCGCGCGGACGTTCCGGATCGATGCGGGCGGCGGATCCTACAGCTTCGGCGTGAACGAGAAGGGCCAACTGCAGTCGATTTATTGGGGCCGCAAGCTGGCCGCAACCGATGCATTTCCGGCGGCGCGCTCGTTGCCGCCGCGCGCCTCGTTCACCGATTCAGTGAATACCACGCCGCAGGAGTTTGCGGGCTGGGGCGGCGGACTGTACAACACGCCGGATCTGAAGATCACGTTTCCCGATGGGAATCGTGATCTTGCATTGAAGTATGTGTCGCATTCGATTGAAGGCTCCGAACTGAAGATCGTGATGAAGGACATTTCGCGCGAGGTGTATGTCACGCTGGCGTATCGTGCCGAGGGGGCGACCGGAATCCTGGAACGCACTGCCACGATCGAGAACAAGACGGGGAAGCCGTTCACGATTGAGGAGGCAGCATCGGCGACGTGGAACCTGCCGCCCGCGAACGACTATCGGCTTCGCTATTTGACGGGCGAGTGGGCGGGGGAGTGGAACCTGCACGAGCAGGCGGTGCAGCCTGGCAAGACGATTCTGGAGAGCCGCCGCGGATCGACGGGCCACCAGAACAGCCCGTGGTTTGCGATCGAGCGCGGGAAGTCGGGCGACGAAGATCACGGCGACGTGTGGTTCGGCACGCTGGGCTGGAGCGGGTCGTGGCAGATGGCGATTGAGCAGGACCAGGAGAGGCAGGTGCGCGTCACGGGCGGATTCAATCCGTTCGATTTTGCGTATGTGCTGGAGCCGGGTGAGTCGCTGAAGCTGCCACCGTTCTATGGTGGATTCTCGCACGACGGCATTGGCGGAGCGTCGCGGTTGCTGCATCGATTTGAGCTCACGAAGATTTTGCCTGAAACGCCTCATCCGCGTTTGCGGCCGGTGCTCTACAACTCGTGGGAGGCGACGCAGTTTGCAGTGAATGAAGCGGGGCAGGAGGCGCTGGCGGAGAAGGCCGCGAGCATTGGCGTGGAGCGCTTTGTGATGGACGATGGCTGGTTCGGCGAGCGCAACACGGATACGGCCGGGCTGGGTGACTGGTATCCGAATCCGCAGAAGTTTCCGCACGGGCTGAAGCCGCTGATTGACAAGGTGCATTCGCTGGGGATGGATTTTGGCTTGTGGGTTGAGCCGGAGATGGTGAATCCCAACAGCAAGCTGTATCGTGAACATCCCGACTGGGTGCTCAACTTTCCCGGACGGCCGCGAACGGAAGAGCGCAATCAGCTTGTGCTGAACCTGGCGCGGCCGGATGTTCGCGCGTATGTCTTCGGCATGCTCGACAAGCTGCTTACCGAGAACGACATTGCGTTTTTGAAGTGGGACTACAACCGCAACTGGTCGGAGCCGGGCTGGCCCGCGGTGGCGCCGGATAAGGAAAAGGAAGTTTACGTGAAGTATGTCCAGAATCTGTATTCGATTCTGGCGGAGTTGCGCGCGAAGCATCCGCATGTGGAGATCGAGTCGTGTTCCGGCGGCGGTGGGCGCGTGGACCTGGGCATTTTGCGTTACGCGGATGAGGTGTGGCCATCGGATAACACCGATCCGTTCGACCGGCTGACGATCCAGAACGGATTCACGTATCCGTTTACGCCGGGCATCATGATGGCGTGGGTGACGGACTCGCCGAACTGGATGAATCATCGCGAGACTTCACTGACGTATCGCTTTCTTTCGTCGATGCAGGGTTCGCTTGGCATCGGCGCAAATTTGAATAAATGGACGCCGCAGGATTTCGCGACGGCCAAGACGCTTGTTGCGCAGTACAAGAAGATTCGCGCCACGGTGCAGCAGGGGAATTTGTATCGACTGATTTCTCCGCGCAACGGCAGCGAGTTTGCGGCAACGGAGTCGGTGGCTCGCGACCGTTCACAGGCGGTGGCATTTGCTTATCTGCATTCCAGCCAGATGGGGCATGAAGTGCCGCGTATTTACCTGCGGGGGCTGGAGCCTTCGGCGACATATCGGCTGCAGATGCTGCAGGGATCTGCCGAGCGCACCACGCCGCGGGTTGCGAGCGGCACGTACTGGATGAATGCCGGCGTGCAGTTGGAGATGCGCGGGGACTTTCAGGCAGCGGCCCTGATGCTGGAGCGTGCGGCCGAGTAGCGAGGCGCTGTGGCACTCTGAGACTGACAAGGCCATAGATCATCGCTGGCCGGTTCGGCGCCGTCCCTGCGGGACTTATCGCTTCTCACAGCACCTCTTTCCCAGCACTGAAGCGCGGGGCTAATGAACCCTGTGCCTCTGGCGTGAGCACCGGCGATCGAAGTAATTCTCAATCCCCCGCAGGCGCCAGCCGTACCGGGAAACCAGTCGTGTCCTTGTAGTGTTCGCGGAGTTGCTTGAGCTGACTTACCAGCTCGGGCACAACAGACTCGTATCCCGGCTGGATGCGACGTCCATTGTCGATGAAGAGGTTCTCCATCTCGTCGGGATCTTTCTCCAGATCGAACAACTCCCACTCGTTCTGCGTGTAGTAGCTGATCAGCTTGTAGCGTTCTGTGCGGATTCCGTAATGCGGCGGCACCCAATGGGGATCGCCAAATTCGTAGTAGTGGTAATAGAACGCCGGGGCTTGGCCGCCGAGGCTTTGCCCGCGAAGAATCGGTGCGATGCTTTTGCCCTGCATCTCCTGTGGAATGGGAACGCCGGCAAGATCGAGCATCGTGGGGGCATTGTCAATGTTAATGACCCAGTCATTGCGCACCGTGCCCCGTCCCACCGCACCGGGGCAGCGGATCATCCATGGAACGCGGATGGATGGTTCGTACATGAATCGCTTGTCGAACCAACCATGCTCGCCAAGGAAGAACCCGTGGTCGGTGGTGTATACCACGATTGTGTTCTCCGCTAGACCGTTGTCATCAAGGTATTTCAAGAGGCGGCCGATGTTGTCGTCCTGCGAGCGCAGCGTGCCCAGAAAGTGTTCCATGTATTTCTGATAATTCCACTGCTTGCGCTGGCGGCCGGTGAGGTCGGCGGGCGGATGGAAGTCAGGCATGTCTTCAATGCGCATTCGGGCGGTGCGCGCCGGGGTTGCGCGATGCGCGTAGTCATCCCAGAACGTGCCTGGCTCCGGAATCCGCGCCTTGTCGTAGAGGTGCTCGTACTTGTGCGGTGGATCCCAGGGGCGATGCGTGTTGAAGAATTGCATCATCATCAGGAACGGCTGCTTGAATTGTTTGAGACCTTTGATGCAGAGGTCCGTCATCACATCCGTTTCGTAGCCGTCATAGCGCAAGTGCTGAACTTCGCGGCTGCCCATGCTGGGGTTGCCGAGATAGCCCGTGGGCATGTAGTAGGGACCGCCGGCGCCTTGCTTGTAGACGAAGTAGTCGAAGCCCGCGTCTGCGGGGTTTATGTCCAGATGCCACTTGCCGACGAGGCCGGTCTGGTAGCCATTGCGCTTGAGAATCTTTGCGACTGTTTCCTGTGCGGGATCGAAGTGCGGCCGAGGCTGGCCGGGGCTCTTGATCTCGGGGTTACCCGTCATGCCATTGACGTGACTGTAGGCGCCGGTCAGCAACGTCGCACGGCTGGGCGCGCAGAGGCCGTTGGTGCAGAAGCCGTTGTCGAAGCGAACGCCTTCCTTGGCGATGCGATCGATATTGGGCGTTTCGAGGAACCGGCCGCCGTAACAGCTCAGCGCGGAGAGAGGAACACCTTCGCCGGTGATCCAGAGAATGTTGGGGCGCTTTGGCAATTTGCCGGATCCAGTGGAAGGGCCGAAGGTGGGCTGAGGTTGTGCTGAGGCTCCCATGGAGCCGCTCAGCGCTGATCCGGCCAGCACTCCTCCGAGAGTCTTCAACGCATCGCGCCGGCTCATGCCTTCGCCAGTCGTGCTGGAGCCACGGGTTGAGGGTCCCATTCAATGCCTCCGCAGGATTGGGAAGCGGTCCGATGACGGATCGAACCATGCCAATCAATTTATCGCATCCGGCATACTGCGTGATTCGATCCGGGCAATCTGTCCGTCGCCGGTCTCATCGGCGGGCAGGCGGCGCTGTCTGGGAGGGGTAACGAAGGGCCCTAATTTTTTTCCTTGATCTTATGTCCTTTCGTCACTTGACGAACCTGCAAAAAGCGTACTAGTGTCAATGCCAATTTACGCTCGTGCGGTGAGCGCAAATAATCTCTATCGATCGAAAACTAGCACATCAGGAGGTCTCCCCCAATGAGTAAGGCTAATCTTGCTCCTAGGATAGCTGTCTCGGTACTCGGATGCTTTGTCGCCAGTGGATTCTCGCTTGGACACGCGCAATCAGGCATGCAGCCAATGAACGTCAACACCCCACCCGGAGGCATACGATACATCGAACACGGCCAGCCGCCAGTGATGATTCACCCCACTGTGGGAGCTTCGCACCAGGAATTTGCGAGGGGCGCCGCAAAGAGACGGAGCACCAGTAACAATCTCTACTACCACGGTGGGACGGGCGGCATCGGTGTTGAGACAACGCCCAGGGTGTATCTCGTGCTGTGGGGCTCGCAGTGGAATAACAACGATCCGAGTGGCGAGGCCGCGCTTCTTGAAAATTTCTATAGCGGCGTCGGTGGCACCACGTGGCTGGCTACTGTGACTCAGTTCTGCCAGGGCGTGGCGAGCGGCACGTACTTCTGCAATGGAGCGGGCACGGCTGCGGGCAATCCGCCGTCGATTTACGCCGGTGTTTGGGCCGACAATGGCAGCGCAGCGCCCTCTCGTCCAAGCCAATCGCAACTGGCTGCCGAAGCAGTGAAAGCCGCCGAGCACTTCGGCAACACCAGCGCATCGCGCAACGCCAGCGTGCAGTATGTGATTGCCACGGCCCATGGCTATAACGCCAGCGGCTTTGGCACGCAGTATTGCGCATGGCACAGCTCCACCAGTTCTTCCACCACAGGCAATGTGGCGTACACCAACATGCCGTACATCACGGATGCGGGTGCGAGTTGCGGGGCGAACTTCAACGGCCTGGGCGCGAATGCCGGCATAACCATTGTGGGCGGCCACGAGATGGCGGAGACCATTACCGATCAGTTCCCGAACGGCGGATGGTTGGACTCGGGCGGTTCTGAGATCGGCGATAAATGCGCGTGGATCTCATCCGGGCAAGGGGCGTCGGCCAACGTGAAGATGACGAACGGTACGTATCCGGTGCAGTCGCTGTGGAGCAATGCGTTTAACAGCGATGCGGGCGGATGCGTGCTGTCGTATTAGACCCTCCTGAAATCAGAACCCAGAAGAGAGCAGCCAATGGTTGCTCTCTTCGCTTTTGGGGCTACGGATTGCAGTGGCTGCTGCGCATTCCTGCGCGTACCAGTCTTCGTGGGTAAGGGCAATCATGGCCGCGCCCCGTGCGAGACGCGACAACAGTAGCTGATGGATCGCTATGTCTGCGGGGTGGTCCACGACGAGCGGTCCCAGGCTAAGCTTCGGATGAAACTGCAACTGATGTTTCATGCGGATTCCGTGAGGGACGGATTTCAGTGGTCTATTGTTTGCTGGTTGCAGGTCGAAGAAGACATAACGGCCGCACGAAGACGATTTGGTATGACAAAGAAAAGGCCCGCACGGGGCGGGCCTTTCTGTTGCGTTCATTTGGCTTATCTGCGGAGCCAGTCCTTGGCCTTCTGGATCACAACGTGGCGTTCCACATCGCTGATGGCGTCGGTGAGCGGGATGCTCTTGGGGCAGACCTCCACGCAGTTCTGTGCGTAGCCGCACTCCTGAACGCCGCCGTCGCCGGAGAGGGCGCGAAGGCGTTCTTCGGCCAAGACTTTGCCCGTCGGATGCATGTTGAAGAGCTTGACCTGGGCGATGGTTGCCGCGCCGACGAAGCCGGTGGCCTCATTGAACTGAGGGCAGACCTCCATGCAGCAGGTGCAGGAGATGCAATTCGACAGAGGATAACGAACCTCCTGCTCCTGCGGGAACTGCCGCGGGCCGGGGCCGAGGTCGTAGGTGCCGTCGATGGGGACCCAGGCCTTGACGGCCTTGAGGTTTTCGAAGAGCACCGAGCGGTCGACCTGCAGGTCGCGCACCAGCGGGAACTTCGACAGTGGCTCGATCTTGATCGGCTGTTCCAGATTGTCCACCAGCGATGAGCAGGCCATCCTCGCCTTGCCATTGATCCGCATCGCGCAGGAGCCGCAGATCTCTTCCAGGCAGTTCGAATCGTAGGTGATCGGCGTGGTCTGCTTGCCGTCGGCGGTTACCGGGTTCGCGGCAATCTCCATCATGGCGGAGATGACGTTCATTCCCGGGCGCCATTCGAGTTCGAACTTCTCCCACACCGCGGGCGCTTCGGGGCTGGCCTGGCGCTTGATCTCGATTTGTACGGTTTTCGTATTCGCCATCGTCAGGTCTCCCTATTTTGCCGCGTCGTAGCGGCGGGGGCGCGGCTTGATGTACTGAATGTCCACGTCTTCGTACTCGAAGCGCGGACCCTCAATCGTGCCGGTAAAGCTTGCCTTCGTCGTCTTCAGGAACTTCTCGTCGTTACGATCCGGGAAGTCTGGCTTGTAGTGCGCGCCGCGCGACTCGTCGCGCAACAACGCGCCCTGCGTCACCACACGGGCCAGTTCCAGCATGTTCTTGAGCTGCCGGGCAAACGCAAAGCTCGTATTCGCCCACTGGCTCTTGTCGCTCAGGTTGACCTTGTCGTAGCGCTCCATCAGTTCTACGATCTTCTGATCCGCCAGTTTCAGTCCTTTGTTGTAGCGCGTCACGGTCACGTGTTCCGTCATGACTGAGCCGAGTTCGCGCCAGATGCGGAACGGATTTTCATTACCCTGGTTGTGGATGAGCTTGTTATTAAGCTCCTGCTGCCGCGCCACTTCCGCTGCCGCGCCGCCGTCGCCTTCCACGGCGTCAAGGCTCTTGGCGTACTTGGTGGCGATGGGGCCAGCGGCAAATCCGCCGTGAATGCAGCTCACCAGCGAATTGGCGCCCAGACGGTTTGCGCCGTGGTACTGGTACTCGCACTCGCCCGCAGCGAAGAGGCCGGGGATGTTGGTCATCTGGTTGTTGTCGACCCACAGGCCGCCCATGGTGTAGTGCATGCCGGGGAAGATCTTCATCGGTTCCACGTGCGGATCGACGCCAACGAACTTCTCGTAGATCTCGAGAATGCCGCCCAGCTTCCGGTCCAGCGTCTCGCGGTCGATGTGCGTCAGGTCGAGGTAAACCATCGGCTGGCCGTCGATGCCCAGGCCGTGCTCGTAGACAACCTTGTGGATGGCGCGGGTGGCAACGTCGCGCGGAACCAGGTTGCCGTACTTGGGATACCACTCTTCGAGGAAGTACCAGCGATCGCTCTCTGGAATCGAGCGCGGAGCGCGGCTGTCGCCCTTGGTGCGTGGCACCCACACGCGACCGCCTTCGCCGCGGGCCGACTCCGACATGAGCCGCAGCTTGTCTTCGCCGGGAATCGACGTGGGGTGCACCTGGATGAACTCGCCGTTTGCGTAGTACGCGCCCTGCTGGAAGACGGCTGCCTGCGCGGAGCCCGTGCAGACGACGGAGTTGGTGGACTTGCCGAAGATGGCGCCGATGCCGCCGGTGGCCAGGATCACGGCCTCGGCGGGGAAGGCGCGGACTTCCATGGTGCGCAGGTCCATGGCGGTAATGCCGCGGCATACGCCCTTGCCGTCGATGATCGACGAGAGGAACTCCCAGCCTTCGTACTTCTTCACCTTGCCTTCGGATTCGTAGCGGCGCACCTGCTCATCGAGCGCGTACAGGAGCTGCTGCCCGGTGGTGGCGCCGGCGAAGGCAGTGCGGTGATAGAGCGTTCCGCCAAAGCGACGGAAGTCGAGCAGGCCCTCCGGCGTTCGATTGAAGGGCACGCCCATGCGGTCGAGCAGGTCGATGATCGCCGGGGCGTTCTCGCACATGGCCTTGACGGGCGTCTGGTTGGCGAGGAAGTCGCCGCCGTAGATGGTGTCGTCAAAGTGCTGCCAGGTGGTGTCGCCTTCGCCCTTCAGGTTCTTGGCCGCGTTGATGCCGCCCTGCGCGCACACCGAGTGTGACCGCTTGACCGGAACGATGGAAAAGAGATCGACGGTGCCGCCGGCTTCGGCGATCTTAATGACGGCCGACAGGCCCGCCAGTCCTCCGCCAACCACGATGATTCTGGGTGTTGCTGCCATGCTTTCTTCCTTCAGTGATCAGGGGTCAGAGATCAGAGATCAGAGACCGGTTGCCGAGAAGCAAAATCAAAGTTCAGGCCGAAATGGTGCGAGCCGGCGCCGAAACATACGAAGTGGTCGTCAGCGGTACATTGTCGGGCGCGTTCTGGTACTTGGGTCCGACGAAGGCCCAGATGCTGGCCAGGCCGATGGCGCAGATAACGACGCCGAATGCGGCGCAGGCCCAGCCGAACCAGCGGCGCGATTTCTTGCCCGGCGTGATGCCCCATTTGGCACAGAAGAGCCAGATGCCATAGGCAAAGTGCCAGCAGATGGCGATCATCGCGATGATATAGAACGCCAGCACGAATGGGTTTGCCAGCTCATGCTGCACCTTGGCAAACGAGGCGCCCGGGTTCTCCGGCAGGCTGACGCCCATGAACCGCTGCGTCGCCACGTGATAGCCGATATAGACCACCGCGATCAGGCCCGTCCAGCGCTGCGCAATGTACATCCAGTTCCCGGCGAACGGGTAGTAAACCACGTTCGATTTGCCGCGCAGCCAGATGTAGATCCCGTACACCGCGTGGTAGGCGATGGGGATAAAAATAAACGTCCACTCCAGGAAGCGCACCAGCGGCAGGTTGTTCAGGAACTTGACCTGCAGGCCATAGGCGACGGGCCCCTTGAGCGCCTCGTAGTTCGACAGCAGGTGCTCGATGAGGAACGCGCCGATGGGGATGATGCCTAAGAGCGAATGCAGCTTGCGCCAGATGAAGGATGTTCCCTGGTTAGCGCGGAGCGGCTGGACGCCGCGGCGTACTTGTGGCGCGGCAGGATGGTTGGCTGTAGCCATGGAGATTTCGGCTCCTGAGTGCTGAGGGTCCAGAGGACCAGAGAGCGTTTCGAAATGCGAGACGGAGTCTCTCGACGAGATGCACAGTCATTATTCGGAACGGCTCTTCGGGTCGTCAAGGCGCAACCCACTGAGATACATCACATATAGAGACTCGGGCGCGGGTTGGGATGTGCGCGGGGTCACAAATCTTATCGGCAAGACGGAGGGGGGCCGTTCCGCTGGTCTGGCCGGCAGAACTGCATCCTGAACGCAGCAATTGACTTGCAACGGGTCAAAAGTCAACCTGCTGCCGCTGTCGACTTCGCGGCAATGTCCCCATCGAATCCCTGGCCGATGGAGATGTGCGAATCATCGAATGCCCGTATTGCCCGGATCGCCGGCCTGCGAACAGCCACGCCTTTTGGGCCGGCGCCGCTAGCTACTATGCGCACGGTGGTGCCCGTCGGCTTTCTCAGGGAGCAACCGGTCCGGGCCTTTGCCTTCCAGCGAAGCCGGTCTCTTGTAGGACGCGGGCCAGAGCATGGAAATCACCGTCCCGCGATGCTTCGAGTCTGTCGAGCTTCGAATCCGGATGCTGCCTTCGTGCTTAACGACGATGCCGCGCACCACCCACAGACCCAGGCCGTTGCCCTTTTCGGCTTTGGTAGTGAAGAAGGGCTCGAAGAGGCGCGAGAGCTGATCCCTGGGAATGCCTGAGCCGCTATCGGCGATCGTGAGGCGCGCGACACTTGGCTGTCTTGGATCCCTTCGATCTTTGGACCGTCGCAACGACACCGACAGCTTTCCGCCCTTCGGCGTGGCTTCAATCGCGTTGAGCAGCAGATTATCGATGGCCTGGCGAATCTCGTCGCCGAAGCCGAGGATCGTGAGCGGTCGAATCTTACTGGTGACTTCAAGACCGGCCTTGCGAAACTTCTCTTCGAATATGCGCAGCGACTCGTGGATGACCTCGCCCAAATCGAGTTCCTTGGGCGCCTTGTCGACGCGATAGTACGAGAGGCTCTGCTTGACGATGCGAGAGACGCGCGCGAGCTCGTTGGAAGCGGTGGCTACAATCTCGTTGGCGGCGGGGGGCAGAGCCGAAAAGTTTTGAAGGATAAACAGGGCGTTGGTAACCCCGGCGAGCGGATTGTTGATTTCATGAGCCAGGGACGCGGCCAGTTGTCCTGCAGCCGCCAGCTTCTCAACCCTTCGGAGGCGCTCTTCCTGCGATCGAATGGTTTGCGCGTTTTCCTTGAGTTCGGCGATCTGGCTAGCGCTCTCCATCAGGAGGTCGCGCACCTGGTACTGCCGGCGCCGGCTTCGAATGGCGACTTCGATGGTGCGTACGAGGGTAGCCGTGCCGATGGGCCGCTCCAGCACCGTGATTCCGCTTGCCGCGGCGGCCACCGTATCAAGCAGGCGAGCGAGGCGGGATTCGCCGCCGTGCGTGAGAAGGATGACAGGCAGCTCCGACCAGGAAGGCTGTGCCTGCAACCGGTCGAGCAACTCGGGAAGCTGCGCCAGTTCGAGGGCTTCCTCCGTGAGCAGCAGCGCGCCTGCCCCTTCCGCCATGCAGGCGCGGAGTTCGGTGGCGCTCCCGCAGATCTTGGCCGCGAAGCCGCGCTCGACGAGCAATGTTGCCATTGCGGGCGCGTCCCGGCCAACCGGGGCGAGAATGAGAATACGCTCGTCGAAATCGCTACTTGGCATCGTCCTGCTTCATGATCTGATCTTCGCGGCCGCGAAAGACCGGAGAGCCCGTAAGAACGCCGTGGAAGTCCACAAGCGGTTTGCCGATGCGAATGCCCTTGCCGGTTTCGAGCGCGAACTCGCGGATGGTCTGCTCGTGCTCGCCGCTGCGCTTTTTGACTACGGAGATTGCCTTCTTCATGGCGCCGCCCGCCTCAAAGTAACGCAGGTTCACGACGGTGTCGGCCAGATAACTCAGGTCTATCGGAGCCTCGAGAGTTGCGATCAGTCCATGCTCGGCGAGGGTGAAGATGGTCACTATGCCCTGCTGGTTGAGATAGGCGGACAGTTCATGGAGTTGGTTGGCGAGGAACTGCTCGCCGGGCATGGCATTCATGTAGCCGTTGAGCGTGTCGATCGTCACCAGGCGCGCGCCTTGCGCGACGCCGGCCTGAATGCGGCCGGTGAACTCTCCCGGCGATATCTCGGCGGGATCCACCTGTTGCACCTGAACCATGCCGGAACGAAGGTGCGCGAGAAGCCCCAATTGAAGCGCATCCGCGCGGGCCAGCAGGGTGTTGCGGGTTTCATCGAAGGTGAACAGCAGGCTTCGTTCTCCGCGCTGCGCCATGCTGCTTGCGTATTGCAGAGCCAGCGTGGATTTGCCGGTGCCCGCAGGGCCCATGATCAAGGTGGTGGTCCCGCGGTCCAGGCCGCCTCCGAGCAGCTCGTCAAAGGGAAGACAGCCGCTGCTTACCGACTCGCGGCGGAACTCGACGTGATGTTCGGCGGCTATCAGGCGAGGAAAGACGCGGATGCCGCCAGTTTCGATGATGTAGTCGTGATAGCCCTCGCTGAAGCGCACGCCGCGCATCTTCATCACGCGCAGCCGCCGCCTCGATCTACCGTAGTCGGGCGACAACTGCTCCATTTCGATGACGCCATGAGTGAGGCTGAGCACGTGCGGATCGCCGCCGGTGCGGTTGCTGTCCATCTTGTCGTCGAGCAAAAGCACGGTGCATCCCTGGCGCGCCAACTCCTGCTTGAGGGTGAGCAATTGGCGACGGTAGCGCAAGGGGGTTTCCGCCAGAAGGCGAAACTCGGAGAGCGAGTCGAAAACAAGGCGCTTCGGCTGATATTTCCGTATTTCTTCACGCAGCAGCTGGGCCACCTTGGTCAGTTCCATTTCGGAGGCATGAAAGACGGTGGTCTGCGATTCGGGCTGCAAAAGGGATTCGATGGCCGAAAACTCGAGCAGCGGAATGCCTTCAAGCGACCAGCCGTGCGAGGCGGCGACGCGCTCCATCTCTTCCCGGGCTTCGGAGAGCGTGATGTACATAACGCTCTCGCCGCGCTTTCGCCCTTCGAAGAGGAACTGAAGCGCCAGGGTGGTCTTGCCTGAGCCGGGGTCGCCCTCGACGAGGTAGAAGCAGTTGCTTGGCAGTCCGCCGCAGATGATGGCATCGAGCCCGCTAAGACCTGTGGGACAAAGGCCCTTCGGAACCGAGTGAGTGGTGGATTTCGTCATGAGCTCCTCGGGGGTGGGATGCGCTCGGCATCGAGGAATGTTCAATTGGAAAGTTGGCCAGCCTGCGACTGGCAGTTGGGGAACAGAAAATTAGCTTTGTATGGATTGGGTTCAGCAGGGCAGCCTTGCCGAATGGCCGAAGGGATCGTTCGTTCCCTCGAACCGCTGCTTGTTTTGGATACAGGAGCCCTGGGCCCGACCATCCCCGGAGAATAATGAATCGGCTATCCGTTCGTCTACCCGATTGCGTACGGAAAGCGACAATTCGCAGCAAAACAGCCGAAAATGCGATGCGGGACAGGAAGCAGTTTCATTCCTGTTCCCTAAACGCCATTCTCTACTCTTTTCAGCAGAGCCTCAAGCGCGCGGCCGCGATGGCTGAGGGTTAGCTTGGTCTCGAGATCGATCTCAGCCATGGTCTTATCAAGCTGCGGGACATAGAAGAGGGGATCGTAGCCGAAGCCGCCGGTGCCGCGCGGAGCATCCATAATCGTGCCTTCCACAGAGCCGTCGGCTGCTGTAACTACCTGGCCGGCACGCGCCGCTACGAGAACGCAGTGGTAGCGGGCGGTGCGGCGATCGGCGGGCACGCCGCCCATGCGCTGCAAAAGCACCATATTGTTCCACACATCGGTGTTGTCCACCGGTGCGTCCGGTGAGTCCGTAATGCCTGCGTCGGCGGCATAGCGCGCGGAGCGGACCCCCGGCTCGCCGTTGAGCGCGTCGACTTCAAGGCCGGAGTCGTCGGCAAGCACCAGCTCATCCGGCGCGTACTGCGAATAATAGACCGCCTTGAGGGTGGCGTTCGCAAGGAATGTGTCGCCGGTTTCGTCGGGCGCGGCGATCTCGCTCAGGCCGGGGAGCGGCTGAATATCCACCCCATGCGCTTGCGCGGCGACGCGAAAATCCCGCAGCTTGCCGGGGTTGCTGGTGGCGACGTAGAGGCGGAGACCCATGTTCCGAGTGTAGCGGAGGCTTTTCAAACCGCAGTGGCGAACGGCACAATGGACCGGCACCAGAAAAGCAGGCGAGGGAAGCGATGAAAACGAGCCGGGCGGTTGTTTGCGCAGCAGCGTTGATGGGTATGGCAACGACAGCAATTGCGAAGGAGAGCGCAAAGCCTCAGGCGCAAATTCGAACCGGTCCGGCGGCGCTTGAAGTGGATAACCTGCCGCAGCCGCTTGGCATTGACGATCCGGCGCCGAAGTTTTCGTGGCAGCTTCACGATTCCACCCGCGGCGCGAAGCAGACGGCCTATGAGGTGACGGTGTCGTCGAATCCGAACGGCAAGGGCGATGTGTGGGATAGCGGCAAAATTAACTCCAATCAGTCGCTGAATGTGAAATACGCCGGGCCGGCGCTGAAACCCAGCACACGCTACTTCTGGCGCGTTCAAGTATGGGCCGCCGACGGGAAGCCGTATCGCACGACGGAGTCATGGTGGGAGACCGGCCTTCTGAATCAGGATGCGTGGCAGGCGCACTGGATCGGCTACGAAACGCCGGAAGAGGCAGCGGTGCGGCACGCGCCGGCTCAGTGGATCGAGAACCCTGCATCCGTAAAGGATCTCGAGCAGAAGAAGATTCCGCTGCACGTGGCTTATCGAACGGATGTGCGGGTAGGCAGCGGCATTCAGCGCGCAGTTCTCTACGCCACAGGCCAGGACACGGTGGCGGCGTGGGTGAACGGGAAGCAGGTGCTGGAGGCGCAGCCGTTCCCCGCATGGCACCAGATGCCGTGGAAAAAATTCGTGCGCGCTGACGTGACGAATGCTGTCCGAACCGGCGCCAACACGCTCGCCATTCAGACGGTGACGTATTCCGCGCCGGGCGATGGGAAGGCGGAGGCGCCGCCGATGATCGCCACCTTATATGTGGAGTACGCCAACGGCCGTACCCAGACCTTCACCACCAACGCGGACTGGCGAACCGCAACCGATGCAGCAGCGGGGTGGCAACAGGCGAACTTCGACGATGGTGGGTGGGCGCATGCTGCCGCGCATCATGAGCAGACGGGACCAATGGCGGCGCCGCTGGGGCATCCCTGGATTCCCGATTCGGTGAAGGCGCTGCGCGACGGTTTCAAACTGTCCAAGCCAGTGAAATCGGCGAGGCTGTACGCAACGGCTCTTGGCGGCTACGAGATGTTTCTGAATGGCAAGCGGGTAAGCCAGGATTATTTTGCTCCCGGATGGACCGATTTCCGCGAGCGCGTCTACTACCAGACCTACGATGTGACGAAGATGCTTGCGGTCGGGCAGAACGCGATTGGAGCGCTGCTCGCACCGGGCTGGTATGCAACGCCGCTGGAATGGTTCCAGCAGCCCAATAATTACGGCGACACGCCGCCGGCGCTGCGCGCGCAGTTGCGAATCGAGTACGCGGATGGATCGGTGGAGTGGGTGAAGTCGGACGAGAATTGGCGGGCGAGCACCTCGTACATTGAGCACTCCGAACTCTACGACGGCGAAACGCAGGACGCGCGGCATTTGCAGAGCGGCTGGAATGCGCCTCACTTCGACGCTCGCGACTGGGCAACAGCGCAGGCAATCGACCCCGCGCCCGCGAAGATTCTTGCGCAGGATTTTGAGCCGATCCGCGTCGAGCGCGAGATGCCTGCGGTCAAGATGACGGAACCCAAGCCCGGTGTTTACATCTTCGACTTCGGCCAAAACCTGGCGGGTGTAGAGCGGGTGCGGCTCTCCGGGCCGCGCGGTACGGATGTGCGCTTGCGGTTTGGCGAACTCCTTAACGATGACGGTACTCTTTACACGGAAAACCTGCGCACGGCAAAGGCGACGGATCATTTCATCCTCGCGGGCAATGGCGCGGAGACGTTCACACCGCAGTTCACATTTCATGGCTTTCGTTATGCCGAGGTCACCGGGCTGAAGACGCCACCGACGAAAGAAGCCATCACCGCGTTGGTGCTGCACACCGCCGCGCCGTTCGCCGCCCAATTCCATACCGGCAACGCGATGATCAACAAGCTGTGGAGCAATATTCTCTGGGGGCAACGGTCTAACTTTGTCGGCGTGCCCACGGACTGCCCGCAGCGCGACGAGCGCCTGGGCTGGATGGCGGACGCGCAGGTCTTCTGGCGCACTGCGAGTTACAACATGAAGCTCGCTCCGTTCTCGCGCAAATTCGCGGGCGACATGCGCGGCACGCAGACCGGGACCGCGATGACCGGGGCCCCCGGCGACAGGTCCTCGTCGACGGGGTGGTTCTACGGCATCTATTCGCCGGGTACGGCGACGGAGAATTCGGGCTATGGAGCCGGGTGGAGTGACGCAGGTGTGATTATTCCCTGGACGAGCTGGCTGCAGAGCGGCGATACCAGCGTTATCGATGAGAACTGGGGCGCGATGACGAAGTATCTCGCGGCGATTGAGCAATCGAACGCCGACGGACTGTGGAAGAACTCCGGTATCCCGTTCGGAGACTGGCTTGCGCCGGAAGGCCGAACCAACCAGGTGCTGATCGCGACGGCCTACTGGGCCTACGACGTGACGTTGATGCGCGAGATGGCGCATGCGACTGGCCGTACGGACGATGAGCAGAAGTATGCCGCGTTGTTCGACAAGATCAGAGCAGCCTTCCAGCAGAAGTTTGTTCGGCCTGACGGTTTTGTGGCGGGCGCTGACAAGGGCCCGAACCTGATGGGCGAGCGCACGCACGATGTTGCGCGGGGAGACGAAGACACGCAGACCGGATACGTGCTGGCGCTGCACATGAACCTGCTGCCGGACGCGCTCCGTGCGGCGGCTGCAGACAAGCTCGTTGCGAAGATTCAAGCGAATCATGGGCTGCTTGCGACGGGTTTTCTCGGCACGCCGTACCTGCTGGAAGAACTCACGAAAGCGGGGCATGCGGACGTTGCCTACAACCTGCTGCTCAATACTCGCTATCCCTCGTGGGGGTATCTGGTGGAGCACGGCGCGACGACCATGTGGGAGCGCTGGAACGGCGACCAGATGAAAAACGATCCCAGCATGAATTCCTACAACCACTATGCGTACGGCGCGGTTGCAGACTGGATGTATCGCGACATGGCAGGTGTGGATACAACACCGATGGACGCTGGCTTCCATACAGTGGTGCTGCATCCTGTCTTCGACAAAAGGCTAAGCCCGGTGGCGTTTTCGTATTCGTCGGCCTATGGAGAGATCAAATCGGGTTGGTCGGTGCAGGGAAGCACTGCGATCTGGCATGTGACGATTCCTGCGAACACGACGGGACGGCTAGACCTGAGCGACGCGGAGGCTGCACGGTACAAGATTGCGGGCCATGCGCTGACTTCGCGCAGGCTGGTGCCGGGGACATACACGTTCACCGTTGCGCTGGGAGGCCAATGAACATTCTCGCGGGGATTGGCTGGCACACGGTGGGCGCGGCTTCCGCTGCTTCGTTCTATGCGCCGATTGAAAAGGTGAAGAAGTGGTCGTGGGAGACGACGTGGGCGGTTGCGGGTTTGTTCTCGTGGATACTGCTGCCCATCGGCGTGAGCCTGGTTCTGCTGCCGCACTTCGGGGCGTTCTATGCGGCGGAGCCTCGCGGGTTGCTGCTCAAGGTGGGGCTGTTTGGCGCGATGTGGGGCGTGGGCAACGTGAACTACGGATTGGCGATGCGCTATCTGGGCATGTCGCTGGGTATCGGCGTGGCGATCGGAGTCACTCTGACGGTGGGAACACTGATGCCGCCGATACTGCACGGGCAGGCTGCCGTGCTGTTCTCGACGCGCGGCGGACTGTTGACGCTGGCGGGAGTGGCGGTGGCCCTGATCGGGGTTGCGGTCGTCTCATACGCAGGCCATCAGAAGGAAAAACAGTTAAGCGCGGGCGAGCCAACGGACTTCAATCTGGCGCTGGGGCTGGGCGTCGCCGTGCTGTGCGGGATTTTCTCCTCGGGCATGTCCTTCGCAATTGATGCGGCGCAGCCGTTGCAGGCGGCGGCGCTGGCCGCAGGCGTGAAGCCGCTCTACTCGGCGCTGCCAAGTTACGTCATCATCATGGGCGGCGGCGCGCTGGTGAATTTTGCGTACTGCTTTTCGCGGCTCGCATATGCGAAAGGGATTTCACTGCGGCGCGATGCGGCTCAGCCCCGGGGCACACTGGCAAAGAACACGAGCATGGCGGCGGCGGGCGGCACGATGTGGTACCTGCAGTTCTTCTTTTATGCCTGGGGTGCGGCCAACGTTCCGGTGCGCCTGGGTTACGTGAACTGGATGCTGCATATGAGCCTCTATGTGCTCTGCGGCGGCATCGTGGGGCTGGCGCTGGGCGAGTGGGCCGGGGTGAACCGGCGCGCCGTGCGCCTGCTGTGGGTGGGAATGCTGGTGATCATTGCCGCGGCGAATCTGGTGGGCCTGGGACTGGCGTCATAAACGAAGCGGCCTCTCCAGATTCGGAGAGGCCGCCGTAGTCGCAGGTTGCGGGAGCCTGAATTTACCTGCGATGTCCCCATCCGTGGCCGCGGTCGCCGCCGCGGAAGTGATCTTCGCCGCCCCAGCCCCGGTGCCAATCGTCGTGGCCCCATCCGCCGCGGTAGCCGCCATCGTCATCCCAGTCGCGATGGTAGTAGCCGCCATAGTACGCCGGGCCACCGTAATAGACTGGGCCGCCGGCATAGACCCACTGACCGGGAACCCAATAGCCGCCATCCCAATAGCCGGCCGTCCACTCATATCCAGGACCCGGGCACGGAGGAACGTAAGCGCCGGGGCCACCGACATAAACGCCGATGCCAATGTGTGCCGCATGTGCGGCGGGCGATCCAAACCCGAGAGCAGCCACGGCCATTGCTGCCGCAATCGTTAGTGTACGCATAGTCTTTTTCATATCGTCCTCCAGCTACCCGGCTCCGCTTCGTATTGCGCCGGTTCTGTCGGGTTTAACAGCGGTCGTAAGCGAAGGTTGCGGTCGTTCTCGCAAATATAGTTGCGCAACTTTTGGCGAAATCTGTGTTGCGGAGCGCCCTTCTTCGCCGGTCAACCTCGTATTCTGAATGCTCATGAAGTCACTTGTGACATTTTGTTTTGCCGCCATGCTGGCGGCCTCCAGTTTCTCAATTCCTGCACAGGAGCCATCCATGCATCATGCGCACGGAACGTTTGCAGTGGAGATGAAGCCGCTTCCCAATCCGCCGGCCGAAGGGCTCAGCCGCTACTCGCTGAAGAAGCAGATTCACGGGGATCTGGAAGGCACCAGCGAGGGTGAGATGCTGGCTGGCGGCGATCCCCAGAAGGGGGCTGCCGGATATGTGGCCATTGAAATGGTGAAGGGTACCCTGAACGGCAAGCTTGGGGCGTTTGCGCTGCAGCACTTCGCCACTATGGACGCGGCCGGACCGAAGATGACGATCACGGTGGTGCCTGGCTCGGGAAGCGGAGAACTCGCCGGGATCGCGGGGACATTCACCATCACGATTGAGAAGGGGCAACACTTTTACGAGTTCGACTACACGCTGCCCTGATTGCTGCTGCCGCTGCGAATGCTAGAGTGGAATTTCGAGCACCATGTTCGCTACTTCACAGCACGCGCACTTCATCGGCATCGGTGGCATCGGCATGAGCGGTATCGCCGAGATCCTGCTGAACCAGGGGATGAAGGTCTCGGGGTCCGATCTGCGCCGTTCGCCGGTGACGGAACGGCTGGCGCAGCTCGGCGCCATTGTGTACGAAGGTCATGAGGCGGGGCACGTCACCGGGGCGACTGTTGTGGTGACTAGCTCGGCCGTGAGCGCGACAAATCCGGAGGTTGTGGAGGCGCGCGCGCGCAAGGTCCCCGTGATCCAGCGCGCGGAGATGCTGGCCGAGCTGATGCGGCTGAAGTATGGCATCGCCATTGCCGGCATGCACGGCAAGACCACGACGACATCGATGGTAGCCAGCGTTCTGGCGGCCGGCCATCTGGATCCCACTGTGGTGGTTGGCGGGCGCGTGGATGCGCTGGGCTCGAATGCGCGCCTCGGCACCACGCAGTACATGGTGGCCGAGGCGGACGAGAGCGACCGCTCGTTCCTCAAGCTGTCGCCGATTCTTGGCGTGGTGACGAATCTCGATCGCGAACACATGGACTGCTATCACGACATGGAAGACGTGGAGCGTGCCTTCCTGGCCTTCATGGATCGAGTGCCCTTCTACGGCGCGGTTACGGCTTGCATTGACAATCCGCAGCTGGCGACGATTCTGCCGCGTGCCCAGCGTCGCGTGTTTACCTACGGAACCACGCGTGGTGCGGATTACAGGTTGGAGATGCTGGAGAGCGAGCCCGGAATATTTTCGCGCTTCCAGGTGGTGACGGCGACCGGGCCCCTGGGGCCGTTTGAGCTGCATGTGCCGGGGCGGCACAACGTGCTGAATGCGACGGCGGCGGTGGCCATCGCGCACCAGCTTGAAGTCACGCCGGAAAACATTGCCGACGGTCTAAAGCGATTTCGCGGGGTCGACCGGCGTTTTCAGTTGCGCGGCACGGCGCGCGGCGTGGCTGTGGTGGACGACTACGGTCATCATCCCACGGAGATCAGGGCGACGCTTGCGGCGGCGCGGGAGTGCGGCTACAAACGCATTCACGTTATATTCCAACCGCATCGCTATACGCGCACGGCGGACCTGATGGACGAGTTTGCCGGTGCTTTCAAGGATGCCGACACGTTGCTGGTACTACCGATCTATGCTGCCAGCGAAGCGCTGATTCCCGGTGTGAATGCCGAGTTGCTGGCGGGGCGTATCCAGGGACCGGTGACCCGCTACGTTGCCGATTTTCCGGAGGCCATCGCGGCGGCCAGCGCTGAAGCCTGCGAAGGCGACCTGATCATGACGCTGGGTGCAGGCAGTGTGAGCCAGCTTGCTCCCCAAATTGTCGCCGCACTCAGCGATTAGAGTTCGCACAAACGTTTTACTGATACACCTGGCGCTGCTATGATGCGTGCGTTCTTGGAAAAGGAGCGGCACGATGCACGCACGTTCGCGCAGGGATTTTCTCAAGACCGCGACAGCCGCAACGGCGGCGGTGGGCCTTAGCAGCAGATTGGATTGGGCGCAACCGGCGTCGGCAACGCGTGTGTGGAGCACGTATCGCGAGAAACGCCATGCGGCTGGCGCTCCGCTGGCGTGGTCGAAGCCGAAGGCGATTGCGGCTGAGGCAGTGGTTTTGAATCCCGCGGCGACGAAGCAGGACATTCTCGGCTTTGGTGCGGCCATGACGGATGCGACTTGCTACGTACTCAGCCAGATGCGCGACGCCGAGCGCGAAGCCGTGATCCACGACATCTTCTCGCCCAATGAGATGGCGATGAACGTCTGCCGCACGTGTATTGGCGCCAGCGACTACTCACGCACCCTGTACAGCTTTGACGAGAGTGACACGCCTGATCCGGAGCTCAAGAAGTTTTCGATCGATCACGACAAGGCGTACATTCTGCCCGTGCTGCGCGAGGCGCGCAAGCACAATCCCGACCTGTTCCTTTTTTCGTCGCCGTGGAG
Source organism: Acidobacteriota bacterium (assembly GCA_046566985.1). Classification (GTDB taxonomy): domain Bacteria; phylum Acidobacteriota; class Terriglobia; order Terriglobales; family Acidobacteriaceae; genus Telmatobacter. Next base: position 285,924 of record JBKICT010000014.1, read on the forward strand.
CCCGCCGGGGTGGATGAAGCCCGACAGGACGATGCTGGGTGGAACGATGCGGGGCACGAGCCTGCCCGCGTATGCACAGTATTTTCTCAAGTTCCTGCAGGGCTACAAAGCCGAGGGCGTGGCGATTGATGCCGTCACCATTCAGAACGAGACGGATGCGGAGCAGGGCGGTCGCATGCCGGCGTGCGTGTGGGCGCAGGAGATGGAGATGGAGTTCGCCGCCCGGCACCTGGGTCCAGCGCTGCACAAGTCGGGCCTGGATACGAAGTTGTGGATTCTGGACCACAACTACAGCTTGTGGGGCCGCGCCATCGACGAGCTGAGCGATCCCGCGGTGTACGAGTACGTGGACGGCATTGCGTGGCATGGCTACGTGGGCGAGCCTTCGGCGATGACGCGCGTACACGATGCATTTCCGGCCAAGCCGAGCTACTGGACCGAGGGCGGTCCGGACATCACCCAACCGGATTACCAAACGGACTTTACCCAGTGGGCGGAGACGTTCAACGGCGTTCTGAATAACTGGGCGCGATCCATTACGGCGTGGAATCTGGCGCTCGATGAACACGGCAAGCCGAATATCGGGCCGTTCTCATGCGGCGGGACGATCACTGTGGAGAACGGCACGGTCCGCGATGCGGCGCACCCGGTGACAAAGAGCGGCCAGTACTGGGCATTCGCGCACTACTCGCGGCACATCAAGCGCGGGGCGAAGGTGTTTGCGGTGAACGGCATTGCGTCCGACGCAAAGAGTGAGCCCGTGACGTGCTGCGCAGCAATCAATCCCGATGGAAGCCATGTGCTGGTGGTAGCGAACCGCGGGCCGGAGACGCGCCGGCAGTTTGTGCTTGGCGATAAGGCCATCGAGATGGATCTGCCGGCGGACTCGGTGCACACGCTGGAGTGGTAGGAGCCTTGTTCCACCGTGTGCGTCCCATTGCGCGAGTACTTCATATGGACTTGGTTAGGATGAGTCCTTGTGGTTTCGGCAATCGGCACGCCAAATCGGACTCGGACTTATCAGACACGTTACCCCAAGGGTTCCCCTGGTGTACGCCAGGGGGAAATCCACTTGGCTCCGCCCTATAGTTGAGTCTGGCGAAACTCACGACCAGCTTAGGCGTGGCTACTCAACGTGGTGCAAAAAGCGGCTCCCTGGTTTGGGAGGACGATCCGTCACCGGAGGTACGATTCCGGCGCGCGCAACAGGTCACGCCCCGAAGCAGCCGCAATCTTCCCGGCATGCCGCTGGAGATGGAGGACGTGGACGACACGCCGCGACCCCGCCGCCGCTATGACGAACCGAAAGGCCGCTGGTGGAAGCCATCCTCCAAGTTGGGCCGAATCTTTCTTGGCGCCGGCGTGATGGTGGTTGTCGGATCGCTGGTCACCGCGTATGTCACGCTGGATCATTTCCTGCGCCGCGATCCGCGTTTTCGTATTGCCGGAACGGCGGACATCGAGTCCAACGGTCTGATTGAGGTTCCGCGTCAGGCAATCCTGCCTGTGTTCGGCGCCGATATTGGCAAGAACATCTTCTTCGTCCACCTGGGCGATCGCCGCAAGCAGCTTGAACAGATCCCCTGGGTGGAAAGCGCGACCGTGATGCGTCTGCTGCCCAACCAGATTCGCGTTTCAGTTGTGGAGCGCAAACCGGTGGCGTTTGTGCGCGAAGGTCAGCAGATCGAACTGGTCGATGCTAATGGCGTGCTGCTCCAAATGAGCGCGGCCAGCATCGCCAGGCATCATTACTCGTTCCCGGTCTTGACGGGCGTCGACGCTGGCGATTCGCTCGCCGCGCGCAAGGAACGGATGGCGGTCTACATGCGCCTGGTCAATGATCTTGATTCGACGGGGCAGCATCTCTCGAATCAGATTTCTGAGATTGACCTTACCGACCCCGAAGATGCGCGGGTGCTGATGCCGGAGCCGGGAACAGACATCCTGGCGCACTTTGGCGACGAGCAATTTCTGACGCGCTATCAGCGATACAAAGCTCACATCGCGGAGTGGCGTGCGCAGTATCCCAACCTGGCGGCAGTCGACCTGCGCTATGACAAGCAGGTGGTGCTCAAGATGGCCGGCGACAGTGGGGCCACAAGCGCAGTGGCGAGTACCGGTTCGGGTGCCGATGCATCCAATGCCCCAACCACAAAGCCGTCGCCATCGAAGCCGGCAGCAGCCGTGGCGGCGCCCGCGGTCAAGCCGCACGTTGTGGTGCATAAGCCCCACCCGAGGCCAGTTCACAAATCGACCGCCATGAAGGCCAGAAAGAAGCACCCGAATTACCGTTACGCCGGACTGAAGCACAAAACCAAACCCGCGGTTCGCACAACCGCGCACCAGGGGCAATGAGCACACGATGAGTGAGAAGCAGGACAACCTGATCGTGGTGCTCGATGTGGGCAGCGCCACTACGCGCGTGCTGGTGGCCGATTTGAATGAAGGCGCGCTGCGCTACCGGGGGCATGCGGCGTTCGACTCGGCGGGCATGCGCAAGGGGCTGATCGCCGATCTCGGCCCTGCCTCCCGCGTTGTCAAGGCAGCGGCGGAGTACGCTGAGCGCGTGGCGCGCGCCAATATCGATCAATGCGTGGTCGGGGTGGGCGGTCCGCACATTCGCGGACTGAATACCAATGGCGGGTTCGAACTGGGCAACCGCATGCGCGAGATCACGCGCGAGGACGTACGCACGGCCGTAGAGCGCGCCCGGGCCGTCGAGCGCCCTCCGGATCGCGAGATCCTGCACCTGCTGCCGCGGCAGTTCATCGTCGACGATCAGCCGGGCATCTTCGACCCTGTGGGCATGATCGGCGCACGGCTGGAGGTTGATCTGCACATCGCCACATGCTCCGGCTCGGCGCTGCAGAGCACCGTAACGTGCGCGAACCGGGCGGGGCTGGAAGTGACCGAGGCGGTGCTCGAATCCATCGCCGCTGCCGAAGCCACGCTCTCTGCCGATGAGCGCGAGTTGGGTGTTTGCCTGCTCGACATCGGCGCGCACTCGAGTGATCTGGTGGTGTTTTTTGAGGGCGCGGTGGCACACACTGCGTCGGTGCCGATTGGCGGGGCGCATTTCACCAACGATCTTTCCGTCGGCCTGCAGATGCCTATTGCGAATGCCGAGGAGTTGAAGCGGCAATACGGCCATGCTGTTGTCACGGCGGTTCCGCAGACGGCGGAGATCGAGATCAACAATCCGCAGCCGCAGATGCTGGCGCTGCGCACAGTGGCAGAGATTCTGGAGCCCCGCGCGCGCGAGCTGTTCTATTTCGTCAAAGAGAGTTTGCGGCAGGGTGGTGTCTTTGAAGCGCTCGGCGCTGGTTGCGTGCTCACCGGCGGCGGCGCCATGCTGCCGGGAATGCTGGATATCACGGAGAGCCAGTTGCGCGTTCCGGCGCGGACGGGCATGCCGGTGCGCTTGTCGAATATGCCGGGCGAACTGGCGCATCCGGGCTTCAGCACTGCCATAGGCATGCTTTTGTACGCTCATCGCACGCGGGTGACCCGCGCGGCCGAGAACAACGGTTTGCGAGCCAAGTTGCGCGCCATATTTGCAGCAAGTTTTTGACAGGTTTCAGGGATCAGGGATCAGCGGAAGGCGAGAAGTTATCGGAGGAGGTTGGGAGTCGTTATGGAACAGTCGACGCAAGCAGGCGAGATGCGGATTCAGTACCACGAGGAAACGCCGCGCGGAGCGCGCATTAAGGTCATCGGCGTGGGCGGCGGCGGCGGCAACGCCGTCAATCGCATGATCCAGGCAAAGATGGAGGGCGTTGAATTTATCGCCGCCAACACCGACGTGCAGGCCCTCAAGCTGTGCCAGGCGCCGGTGAAGCTGCAGCTCGGCGTGCGCCTCACCTCCGGCCTGGGCGCGGGAGCGAATCCCGACGTGGGGCGTCGCGCGGCTCTCGAAGACTCCGAAAAGATCATTGAGGCGCTCGAGGGCGCCGACATGGTGTTCGTCACGGCGGGCCTGGGCGGCGGCACCGGCACCGGCGCCGCTCCGGTCATCGCTTCGCTCGCCAGCGAAATGGGCATCCTGACCGTCGCGGTGATTACCCAGCCGTTCGGGTTCGAAGGCAAGCGCCGCCTGCAGCAGGCGCAGCGCGGCTTGAAAGAGCTGATCGAAAGCGTCGATACGATGATCGTGATCCCCAACGAGAAGCTGCTCGCCGTGGCCAAGGACGCCGGCTTCTTCGAGAGCTTCCGCATTGCGGACGATGTGCTGCGCCAGGGCGTGCAGGGTATCTCCGACATCATCACCATCCCCGGCATCATCAACCGCGACTTTGCCGACGTGAAGACGACCATGGCCGGGATGGGCCAGGCAGTGATGGGCACGGCCGTTCGTGCCGGCGAGAACCGGGCTGTGGAAGCAGCGCAGGCGGCCATGGCTTCGCCGCTGCTCGAGGCGGGCGCAATCGACGGCGCGCGCGGCATCCTCATCAACATCACCGGCTCCAGCTCGCTCAAGCTGAGCGAGGTGAACGCCGCTTCGTCGCTCATCCAGTCCGCCGCCCACGAAGACGCCAACATCATCTTCGGCGCGGTGCTCGATGAATCCATGGGCGAGGAGGTGAAGATCACTGTGATCGCCACCGGCTTCCGCGACCAGATGCCGGAGCGTCGTGCGCGCATGCTCAGCGTGGAAGAGATCCCAATCGTCTCCGTGCCGGTCATGGCCGCAGACAACTGGATGCGCGAGCCTGTCGCAGTAATGCCGCAGCAGATTGTGGAGCAAAAGTCCTCCAGGGCCGAATCCGAAGTGCAGCAGCCGAGCGCAGAGCCGGTAGCCGAAGCGGAGCCGGTGGAACCGTCCGCGCCTCCCGCGCCACGCTTCATGAGTGAGGAGGAGGACATGGACCAGCGGCCGACCGCGCAGGAGCCCGTCTACGTTCCGGAAGCATCGGCTGCATCGGCGCCATCGCAAAGCTTCGAAGACTTCTTTGCCGACCAGGTTCCGGCGCGGCCCAGGTTTGCCGAACTTGCTGAGGAGCCCGCGTACACCCCGTTGCCCCGCGATTACGCCAGCGATCTTGGCAACGGAGTTCGTCCCGCGGCAGAGCCGGTTGCGGCGCTCTTTACCGACAAATCCGAGGAAGCCGAGCGGGATCTGGAGGTTCCGGCCTTCATGCGGCGCCTGCAATTTTAAGTGCTGGGATTGCTGGTTTTGTGATTTTGCCCCCTGGGTTCCATAATGGAAGGAAGATTAGATTCCTTCCCAGAGGCAACCCAGGGCAGAAGTTCTACGGGCCAGACACAAAGCTGGCGTGACCTGCATCACACAATCTGGGGATAGTTTTTCGCCAGATTGGCTTTATATTCAAATCAAACCTGTCTGCCACTACCGTTCCGAATTCGTTGATCAGGCGCGACCATTCAGGGAACGACCGAAACGCATCATCCGGATCCAGACGGTGTTTTCCTTGTGCTCTTGGGGGAGGGGTGGCTCGGCATAGCGGCGCATGAGCGCAAGAACCCGCTGTTTGGCCGATGAAATGCTACGTGCAGGGTGCACGAAGAAGTTGAAGAGGATGTTGGCTGCATGAGATTTTCTTGCGCACTGATTTTGAGCGCCGCCTTGGTCGTCACCGGAACTGCACACCTGGGCGCGCTGGATACCACCCACACCGTGCACCGCGCCGCAAAGACGCACCTGAAGACCGTGCACCATCGCCGGCGTCATGCTGTCGCTCGCACCTCCAGCCATCCGGTCTCGCATGCAGCAACTGCCCACAAAGCAGTCGTGAAATCGGCTCACGGGCATTCCACGCTGCGGCGCACCAGCCTGCGTGTTCGCCATCATCGCTATTACGAGCGCTTCACGGCCAGCTCGTTCGCCACGCCCGAAGAGTATGTGGGTGACAGAACCGGCGGCGAAGATCCGATGGTACGCCAGGCGGCCATCGACGCCCTGGACAACATGAATGGTACCGTCGTGGTGATCAATCCCGACAACGGGCGCATTCTGGCGATGGTCAATCAGAAGCTTGCGCTGTCGCCGGGCGCTGAACCCTGCTCCACCATCAAGCTCACGGTGGCCATTGCGGCGCTTTCTGAAGGCATTGTCACCAAGGACACCATGGTTCGCCTGCCAGGCTTCCGCATGAACATGACGCAGGCCCTCGCGCACAGCAACAACTTGTACTTCGAGGAACTGGGACGCGAACTTGGCTTTGAGCGCGTGCACCACTACGCAACCGAGTTCGGTCTCGGCGAGCTAGCCGGCTGGCATATTGCGGGCGAACAGCTCGGCGCCTATCCTGATCACCCGATCCCAACTTCGCAGGGCGGTGTGGGCAGGATGTGCAGCTTTGGCCAGGGCGTGAGCCTCACCCCGCTGCAGCTTGGCGCGTACGTCGCGGCACTGGCCAATGGCGGCACGCTCTATTACCTGCAGCACCCCACCACTCCTGAAGAAATCGCCGATTTCACGCCGCACATCAAGCGCAAACTCGATATCGCGCGTTTTGTGCCGGAGATGGAAGATGGCATGGCGGGCGCGGTGGAATTCGGCACAGCCCGGCGGCTGCGCGCCAGCTTCACGGAGTTCCCGGTCTTCGGCAAGACCGGCACCTGCTCGGACAAGGGAACTCGATTTGGGTGGTTCGCTTCATTTGAGGATTCCCCGCAAGGACGGCTCGTCGCGGTGTTCTTCCTTGAAGGCGGACGGCCCACCTTTGGCCCGCGCGCCGCGGAACTGGCCGGATTGTTCTACCGCAACCTGCAGGATCACGATTACTTTGCAGACAGGCCGTCGCAGACCACGGCATCGGATTCGCCCGGTGCAACCCTGCAACAGGTCTCCGTTGCAGCAGACAAGTAAAAGGTTATTGATTGCATTGTGAAAGAGGCCGCCCGCGGGCGGCCTTTTTTGCGCCTACATCCTGAGCCGGCGAACGTCGTCCGAGTCACGCAATGTGTTTCGTAGTGGTTCTGCAACGAATTCGCGCTACGCTCATCCATTGAGCAGGGCCTGAGCATCGGCCTGCCGTTCAACGTCCCCTTTTTTCGGAGAACCCAATGGCGCTGCCCACGCACATTCTGCTGATGTATGGATACCTGGTGCTCTTCGGCTGGGTGCTGGTGGAGCAGATTGGCATTCCGCTGCCTGCCACACCGGTGCTGATGGCGGCGGGCGCTCTGACGGCGGAGCATCAACTCAGCTTCGGCATTGCGCTGGCGATGGGAGTGGCAGCATGCCTGGCCGCCGACACTACCTGGTTCATGGTCGGCCGGCGTCATGGTCATCGCGTTCTCCGCTGGATGTGCCGTCTCTCGATGGAGCCGGGAGTGTGTGTGCGGCGGACCCAGGGCTCCTTCGACCGGGTCGGCAAGCCCCTGCTGCTCTTCGCCAAGTTCGTCCCAGGCGTGGCGTTGCTGGCGCCCCCCGTGGCCGGGCAGAATGGCATGGCGCTGGGCGAGTTTGTCCTCCTCGACGGCCTCGGCTCCACGCTCTGGGTGGCCGCGCTGCTCGCTGCCGGTCGCGCATTCGGCGACGCTCTGCGGCGCGATCCCAGCCTCCTCGACTGGGTGGGCCGCTTCAGCGGAGCGCTGCTGGTGCTTGGCATTCTCGGATTCTTTGCCGCGCGCATCGTTCGCCGCCGCATGCAACTGCGCAAGATGGTCGAATCGCGCCTCGAACCGGGCGAGCTCCTCCGCCAGCTTGAAGCAGGCGACGCGGTCTACATCGTCGACCTTCGCCATCCCTTGGAATTGCTCCCGGATCCATTCAAGCTCCCCGGCGCGCTGCACGTCTCGCCAGAGGACCTGGCCGCGCGGGCGCATGAGATTCCGCGTGACCGCGATGTGGTGCTCTACTGCACCTGCCCCAATGAAGCCAGCGCAGCGGCCACGGCTCTGCAGTTGTACAAGCTGGGCGTCGAGCGCGTACGGCCGCTGCGCGGCGGTTTCGACGAGTGGAAGCGGCTGGGCTATCCGATGGATGTGATTCCGCCCGCAAACGCCTCCCTCGTGCAAATCGAAGGCTGATGCCGGCGCCCGGGGGCATTCGACCCGGCTTGTCACATCCTCTCCATCGGTCCTGCCCGTATGATTGCTTTCGAATGCCTGAGACAGTCCAACCCGCCTGCGAACCAGTCCTCGAAGTCCGCGGTCTCCGCAAGCACTATGGTGCAATCGAGGCGGTGAAGGGAATCGACTTCACCGTTTGTCCGAATGAGATTGTTGGCCTGCTGGGAGTAAACGGCGCGGGCAAGACTACGACCATCAGCATGATCCTCGGCGTACTGGAGCCGACCGCGGGCTCCATCGCCATCGGCGGCATCGACCTGCTCCGCCACCGCTCGCGCGCCTTGGCCTGCACCAACTTCGCGGCGGTCTATGCGCCGCTTCCAGGCAACCTGACGGTCTGGGAGAACCTTCGCGTCTTCGCTCTGCTCTACGGCGTGAAGGACTTCAAGGCCCGCGCCGAGATGCTTCTGGACGATTTCGATCTCCAGCGATTTCGCAATACAAAGGCAGGCGTGCTCTCCTCCGGCGAGCAGACGCGCGTCGGTCTCGCCAAGGCGATGCTCAACCGGCCGCAACTGCTGCTGCTCGACGAGCCAACGGCCTCCATCGATCCCGCCAGCGCCCAGGACATCCGCCGCACAATCCGCGCCTTTGCTCAACGCAGCGGCGTCGGCGTTCTGTGGACCTCGCACAATATGTACGAAGTGCAAGAGGTCTGCGATCGCGTGCTGTTTCTTTCGCGAGGCGAAATTATTCTGGAGGGCGATCCGAAATCGCTCCCCGGCCAGTACGGTAAGTCCACGCTGGAGGAGCTTTTCATCAGCGTAGCCCGCGAGCCGCTCGATATGGAGGCGCTGCGATCATGAAGCTCTCGCGACTTGCCGCCGTTCCGCTGCGGCAGTTCTATCTCTATCGTGGCAGTGCCGCGCGCTTTGTGCCGCTCTTCTCCTGGGTCACCGTAGACATGCTGCTTTGGGGCTTCATGACGAAGTTTCTGGGCGGCCTGGCCCACACGCAATACCGCTTCGTGCCCGCGCTGCTCGGCGCTGTACTCTTCTGGGATTTCATGACGCGCGTGATGCAGGGCATCACCATCGCATTTTTTGAGGATGTCTGGTCGCGCAACTTCCTCAACGTCTTTGCCAGCCCCATTACCGTCGCAGAGTACATCGCCGGCCTGATGGTTTCGAGCGTCGCCACCAGCCTGATCGGGCTCGTCGTGATGGTCGTTCTGGCCACGGTCGCCTTCGGCCTCTCGTTTGCGGCATACGGCGCGATGTTGGTTCCGTTTGTGCTGGTGCTTTTTCTCTTTGGAATGGCCGTCGGAATTGCGGCGATTGCCATTGTGTTGCGCCTCCGCCCGGCAGCCGAGTGGTTCGTTTGGCCCATCCCCGCGCTGATGGCGCCATTCACCGCGGTCTACTATCCGCTGGCCACCTTGCCGACCTGGATGCGCTGGATCGCCCGGCTGCTGCCGCCGTCCTATGTCTTCGAAGGAATGCGCAGCGTGGTTGCGGGCCACTCGTTCGATCCTCAACTGCTGATCATCGCCTTTGCGCTGGCCGTTGCATATATTCTGCTTGGCTACTGGATCTTCGCCCGCGTCTTTCACTATGCTGTTGAGCACGGATTGATCGCGCGCTACAGCGCGGAGAGCGTGTCGTAACGGATTTGGTCCCGGCACCTGTTCCCAGCGAAGCCGAGGGGCTCCGCGTCGCTTTGTCCGCTCGTGCCCTTGTTCCTGTCTCTATTGTTCTCCCACCCAGACCGCAATCTTCGCCAAAACCACGGGCGACATGGTCTCTTCGATCTGCCCGTACTCGCCGGGAGTGCCGGTCTTGGCATCCTGAAACAGGTGGTTCACGCCAGGCACTTCGACGATCTCGGAGTGTGTATTGCCGGCTTCGGTGAGCGCTTTGCGAATGGCGGGCAGGTTCTGCGCCGGCGGCACCTGCAGATCGAGCGAGCCGTTCAGCACCAGCACCGGGCATTTCACCTGGCGGAGCGCCGTTGCCGGGTCGTACGTGAGGAAGTAGCGGAACCAGGGAGAGGTGAGCATCTTGACCTGCATTCCAATCTGCGCCTCGGGTATCTTGCCGTCGGAGAGGTCGCGCATCTTTTTTTCGAGTGCCGCGTTGTCGGCGCCTTTTTCCACCATGGCGAGGAGTTGCTTCTCGTTCGCGTTGTCTTCTGCCGCCTTTGCAGCGGGCGTCCCGCCGGCGAGTTCGATCAGCCGATGCTGCTCGGCCAGGATCTGATCGCCGGGAACCCCGGGCCCCGCCATCAAAACGATGAACGCCACATCTCTGTCGCGTGTTGCAACGATTGGAGCTATTTCGCCGCCTTCACTGTGGCCAATCAAACCAATCTTCTGCGCATCGACTTCGGGGCGGGTCTTGAGATAGCTCACGCCTGCCTGCGCGTCGTCTGCAAAGTCGGCGGTAGTGGCCGTGGCGTAGTTGCCCTTTGATTTGCCAACGCCGCGCTTGTCCATCCGCAGCACCACGATGCCGCGGCGGGTGAGATAGTCCGAGAGGACGAGGAACGGCTTGTGCCCCATCAGCGCTTCGTCGCGATTGTTTGGCCCAGACCCGGCGATCAGCAGAACCGCCGGGAACGGTCCTTTTCCCGGCGGGATGGTAAGCGTTCCCGCCAGCGTATTGCTGGCGGAAACGTAGCTCACGTCTTCTTCGCGGTAGGGATAGGGCTTAACGGGATTTTGCCAGCGCTTCAGCTCCATCTTGGCTTCATTGTTCAGCCGCTTCATGGTCAAGGGATGCTCGTTTTCCATCTGCGTGAAGGTGCCTGTGATGGATTGCTTGTCTGCGCTGAGCTTGCCCTGGAAGGTCGCGCCCACCGTCTTCATATCGATCGTGATCACATCGTCCTTGCGTGTGACGGAAGTGACCGGCATCCACCCCGATCCCTGATCGGGGCTCTGCATCTGGCCTTTCAGGCCATCGGTCGTGTTGGTGATCTTGAACATCACGCGCAGCTTCATGCCGCCCAAGTCCAGCGTGCCCAGCCAGGTGCCGTCCGCATCCGTGGGCGCGGCAGGTTTCGCTTCCGGCTTTGCTTCGGCCTTCACGGCGCGCGTAAAGTTCAGCGCCATCGGCGCGCCCTGCGACCACGTGCCATCGATCGCGCTGGTATCGGCATTCACAGTTCCGTCATAGGTACCGTGTACTGCGTCCACGGTCATCGTCAGCTTCGAGCCCGTCAATTTGATCTCGTCGATGGGAATGCCCATGGCGCCCTGGTCCACACTGTCCATGGTGGCCGAAAGCTTGCCATCCGGCGCTGCATGGATGTGGAGGATGATATGCAATTCAGCGCCGCCCGCACTCAGCTTTCCCTGCCAGTCGCCGGCGATCTTCGGTTGTGCTGCCACTGTGGGCGGCGCAGCAGCGGCCGGCTTTTCAGGAGCGGTGCGTTTCAGGTCGATTTCGCCTTCCTGTTCCTGAGGCTCGGTCTGCTGCCAGGTCCCGGTCAGCTCACTCGCGTCGGAATTCAGCTTGCCGGTGAGCGTGCCCACGACGTGCACCTCCTGGCCTCCGGCGTCGATGGTGTCATCGATGGTCGAGGTGACCTCGGAACCCTTCACCTCGAGCGACTTTGCCTTGATGCCCGAGACGCCTTCGTCCACATTGTCGAAGGTGGATGTTGTGGTCCCATTGGGCGCGACCGTGACGTGCCACAGCAGATGCACCACGGTACCCTGCACGGTCAACGTTCCCTGCCAGTCGCCCATTAGTTGCTTTTGAGCATGGCACAATGTGGCAGGCGCAATGGCGCACACGGCAGCCAGCGCGAGTTTCTTCCATTTCGATTCGAACATGGTTCTCCCCTCGGTTTGAATGGGTCTGGCCCCGCGGGCGCAGACGGGCACAACGGCAGTGGGGAATTCTGCACATCAAGAGTACGCTTCCGCCGGGCGGCAGGTTCACGGAGGCCGTCATAACGTTGGTCAGACGCCCAGGATAGCCCGTAAACCTGGCGCGGGCCGCTTTCCAGGGATTTGCCGTAAAATGCTCAATGGCATGGCAAAACAGAGACAATCCGTTGAGACGTTCGAGCTAGCTTGCCCGGATTGCGGCGCGATGTTGAAGATCGACGCAGCGACGGGACACCTGATCAGCCATACACCAGCGCCGCGCAAGCGCATGTTTGAGGACCTGGAAACGGCGGCCCAGGCCATGCGCGAGCGCGATGAGCGCGCGGAGTCGATCTTCCGCCAGAGTGTGGACGCCGAGCGCAACAAGGCCGATCTGCTGGAGAAGAAGTTTGCCGAGGCGCTGAAGAAAGCCAAGGATGCGCCGGAAGGCAAGCCCTTGCGCGAGTTCGATCTGGATTAAAAACAGGGACCAGGGACTGGGAAGAGGGGCTTGGGTGTGGACGGCAATTGGAACAGCCGCAGCCCGGGTTGATGCATCTGTATCATGGGTCAGCGATAGTGTTGCGCGCTGCGCCAGAAAGCGCCGAGTACGCCCGCGCCACGCCAAACAAGCAAGGAGCCAGAGAGATGAGCGCCGTACCACTTACACCTTCGAACAAAACTCCGCAGGCACAAATGGAAAACCGGGCCGAATCGGGTGATCGCAATGCCGAGTGGCTGCGCATTAGCGCGGGAAGCACTCTGCTGGCTGGAGCGCTTTTGCTGCTCTCAGGCAAGCGGCGCGCGGGCCTGCTGGCCACTGCGGCCGGTACGGTGCTGACTGTCCTCGATCAGAAAGAAACGGTCAAGGTATGGTGGGATGCGCTGCCCGGGTACCTGGACAAGACCCAGCACATGCTGGACGAGGCGCAGCACACCATCGACGACATCGCCGCCAAGCGCGACCGGTTGAAGAGCTTTCTGGGCGGAAGCAATTCCGAATAAGCGAATGCTTTCGGTGCCCCATTTGGGAGCCCTCTGGGCAGCGCCGCGAAGCGATGGATGGGTCAGATTCCCAACTGCCGCCGGCCGGCCAAGCTGATCCGGTGCGGCGTCCACTTCGGCTCCCACACCAGGTTCACGTCCACCTTTGAAATCTCGGGAATGCTCGCCAGCCGGTTATTCACCTGCTCGAGGATCAATCCGCTGGCCGGGCAAGCCTGCGTGGTGAGCGTCATCGTGACCTTCACCCACTGGCGCGGCCACTTCGGCGTCGATGCCGGATCCGCGCCCGTCTCGATCCCGTAGATCAACCCCAGGTCTACGAGGTTCAGCTTTACCTCGGGATCGAAGCAATCCCTGAGCGCTCCTAGAATCTGTTCCTCGCTAAGCACGCCGCCGCCGTTCCGTCTTCTCTGTTCTCTGATCTCTAATTCTTCCGTTCCACCAGGTACCGCGCCACGGCCTTCAGCCCGTCTGCCCGGCTGCCATACGGATCCAGGACAGCGAACGCTTCTTCAATCAGCCTGGCGGCATCGCGCCGGCTCTGGTCGATGCCGTATACGGCAGGCCAAGTCGCTTTTTCAGTGGCCAGATCCTTGCCCGCGGTCTTGCCCAGGTGGGCAGAGTCGACCGTCATATCGAGCACGTCATCCACGATCTGGAACGCCAGCCCGGCCTTGCGCCCAAACGTCTCCAGACGCACGAAATCGGCATCGGTGCCGCCCGCAAAGACGCCGCCGGCAACAACGCTCACCCGGATCAGCGCCCCGGTTTTAGCACGGTGGATGGCCTCCACCAGCTCAGGTGTCGGCTTGCGGTGTTCGCTCTCGATGTCGAGCACCTGGCCGCCTATCATGCCCTCCACGGTTCCCACCGCCTCGGCGATCAGCCCGATAATTCGCACCGTAGCAGCGGGCGGGCAGGCCAATCCGGAAAGCGTCTGGAATGCGAGCGTCTGCAGCGCATCTCCGGCAAGAATAGCGATTGCCTCGCCGAAAGCCACATGGCAGGTGGGCTTGCCGCGGCGCAGGTCATCATTGTCCAGCGCCGGCAGATCGTCATGGATCAGCGAATAAGTGTGCAGCATTTCGAGGGCAGCGCCCAGCTTCTCGATGCCTTCAGGCTGTTCGCCAGCAATGGTGACCGCAGCCTGCATGGTCAGTACCGGCCGCAAGCGCTTGCCGCCCGCGAACGTTGAGTGGCGCATGGCGCCGTGAATCGACACTGGAACCGTATCCACCGAAGGCAACAACGATTCGAGCGCGCGGTCGGTGAGCGCCGCGCCTTCTTCTATGAGTTTCTTGACATCAGGGTGCATCTTCTTCATTTTAGCCGAGCTTGTAAGCGCCGGCGTTCCAGCAGCCACAGCCCCAAGCCCGCCAGCAGTGACAACCCGCTGATCCATCGCGCGGCAAGCACATCCGGGGTCGTGCCCCAGTCCACCGTCAACTTTACCGGCCCCTGCGGAACGGCTACTGCCATCAGGCCATCTTTACGCTCGGCGTCCACTCCAGCCGGGCGGCCATTCACCTGTACGCGCCATGCCGCATAGCGCCGGAGACGCAGCACCAGATACCCCGCGTGCGGAACCGCGGCCTGCACGCGCCGATGTTCTGCGTTGCCATCCTCGAAGCCATACGTCGCGATACAACTCTTCTGGTCGGCCGACCACTCCGGCGTCAGATCGGGATCGCCGCCACCGAGGATCTCATTCGGGTCGGCGACGAGGCAGGCATCGGGCAGCCCGGTGGCGACTACGTCATTCTCTGCTCCCCGCGGCGCATACTCGTCGGTCCCCTCGAAGCCAACGTGATGGGCATAGTTCGCTGCCATTCCCAGCACTGCATCATCGGGGTCGCAGTCCTGATGGAACGCGATGCCCGCAAAGCCGGCAGAAACAACAAAGAATAATGCGCAGGCAGCACCCACCCACACCTGCGCGCGCCGCGAGCGCGGCCACACCGCTGCGGCCAGCAGCACGGCCATCGGCGCCTCCACGGCGACGAGCCACCGCCATGGGAACTGCAGAAAGCGCAACTCCGGAAGTACATTCCACAGCGGAAGCGAGAAGGGCAGTTGCAGGAGTAGTACTGCCGGAGGAATCAGCGCCAGGACGATCCACCAGCGGCGCGCCCCCGAAAGCCCGCGCCTGCGCCACGCAATCAGCAGCGCCAACACGCTCAATCCCACCATGAAGACGACGATCGCCGAGACCTTCATGAGCTCGATGTCATGCAACTCCAGCCCGGAATGGCGCGCAAACAAAAAGCTGTTCTCAATGCGCTCGCCGGGATCGCTCACTGCCTGCCGAATGGCGATCCACTGTTCTTCCCACCACGCCGGCAACCAGTAGAACGCGGACAAACCCAACCCAAGCGCCGCCGCAATCGCCGCGCGCGCTGTGGGAACCCACGAGCGCCGCAACGCTGCTACCCAAAGCGCCAATGCGGCGAGCAGATAACTGGCCATCACCCCGACCGTGGGATTGGAGAGCCATGCCCCGGCGACCACAATCCCAAGCGGCAACGCCCTGCCGTCGAGCAGGCGGGGCTGGGCCTCTGCCGGTTGCCGCAGGTCGCGCAGCATAAGCATCAGCAGCAACGCGATCCAGATTCCGCCGGCAAGCTCCGCGTAATCCGAGCGCTCGTAAACCGTGAACAGCGCGTAGGCCGAGAACATCGCGAAGCACCCGGCCAGCGTTGCAGGCGCATCGCTCATCGCTTCGAGCGCAAGTTTGCGCACCGCCACACCGATCCCGAAGAGCAAGAGAAAACTCAACGCGATCGGCACGTGGCGCCACAGGAATAACGTGTGCAGGGCGGCCCCCAGCATCCAGGTCATCGGCGGATAAAAAACAAAGCGCGGCTCGCCGGCGAAAAAGTTTGCGCTCGACGCCCAATGCGGATAGAGAATGCCCTGCCGCCAGCTATGCAGCGCGTCGAACCACGAAGAGAGGTGAAAATCGAAATCGTGCCCGCAGGAGAAGCCCAGCCCAAAGCGCAGCGGCACAATAGCAACCGCCGCGGCCAAGGCAATCACCGCCGGTCCAACCCACCGCCGCAGGTCAGCCAGGACCCGTTCTGATCTCTGTCTTCTGATCTCTGTTCTCTGTCTTCGTTGCGCTTCAGGGTATCAGCCGCAGCGTATGCCGCGTGGCCGCGCTAACCGCGGCCGGTGTAAAGGGCATGGCAAACGTGGTCCCGTAATACCAGTCGTTCCATTGGTCGCGGTAGTACCGGCTGTAGGGATCGCTGCTCTCGCCCATCACGATGTTTTCCGTCGAGCCGTCCACGTTGCTCCAATCCATGGTGAAGCGCTGCGAAGGCGCCACCGTCAGGCTCACCTGCTTCACCGTGGTCGTGTCGCCGCTCATGGGCTGCGGCCCGGTTCCAGCGAACCGCGCAATCAGCGGCAGCATCGAGGCGAGCGGGTGCTCGATGTCCACCCTGTGCCACGAGCCATAGGTCCAGCGGCTCACGTCGGCGGGCGCATGCTGGCTCTCCATTCCGCGACGCACGGCCTCGGTCAGAACCGCGTCCCAATCCTTGTACCCGGGCGGCAGCCACTCCGCGGAGCCGTGCATGATGATCTCTTCCTCGGCATAGTTCTTCTCGCCAAAACGGTACTCTTCTGCCAGCTTCGCGCCAAGCTTAGGGGTCAGGATCAGTGGCCACAGCGCATATCGCGCCTGGTCCACAATGGAAGCGGCGGCGGAGTCTTTCGTCAGCCTCCCATCCCAGGCCAGCAGCAGATCGGCCGCCTGACGCAGGCGTGCATCGGCATTGGGGGTGTGATCAATCGCATAGGCGAAGCGATGCCCAAGCTCCTGGTCCACGTCGCTGTAGATGTCGGTTTGTGTGGCAAGCATGTCGCTCGGGGTCAAACCGTTGCGCCCATCGAGCAGCTTGTAAATGCGCTCCGCGCGGTACGGATCGATCCATTCCAGAGAGAGCTGATAGGGGGACCTTGGCGTCGTAACCCGCGAGTTCGCCGTGGCCAGAAAGCCGGAGGGCGGATCGAACTCGTTGGGCATCGCGCTGAACGGGATATAGCCCTGCCACTCGTGCTGAGTATCCGCAATCGGCAGCCCAACCAGCCCCGCAGGCCGCAGCGGCACCCTGCCAACGGCGTGGTAGGCAATGTGTCCCTGGTCATCGGCATACACCAGATTCTGCGTGGGCCATGCCCACTCTTCAATCGCCGCGGAAAATTCCTTCCAGTTCGTTGCCGTATTCATAGCGAACAGCGGCACAGAGTGCAGCGAAGGGTCGTACAGCGTCCAGCGCAGTGCAATGGGCCGCGTCTCGCCGGGAATAATCGGAGTAACGATCGGGCCATGATCGGTCGATTCCACGTTGATCGTCACGTCATGGCCGCCGCGCACATGAAAGGTTTCGCGGTCGACAGCCAGCGGCTTCCACGTGCCGTCGACAGCCTTGTAGTGCCCGTGCCCGTCGAGAGTCTCGAAGTACAGGTCCTGCACATCCGCGTACAGCGCGGTGAATCCCCAGGCCACGTGCTCGTTGTGCCCGGCGATCACCATCGGCATTCCGGGAAGTGTCACGCCGTCGGAATGAAATCCGGGCGCGCGCAGATCGGCCATGTACCAGATGTTCGGTTCGGAAAGCTGCAGGTGCATGTCGTTGGCGAGCAGCGGCTTTCCGCTCGCCGTGTGGGCGCCGGAAACCACCCAGTTGTTCGATCCGCTGGCGCAGTTGTCGCATACCGGCAAGCCGAGCGTTGCACGCAGATCCCGCACATCGACCGCCCTCGCGTCTGCACTGGTCTCGGCCCTCGATGCTGATCCCTGACCCGTGACCCCTGAACCCTGCAGCCCAGCCCGATCCTCCCCATCCTCCTGAGGTAGCGACGCCGGCTGTGGCTGCGCCATGCCGGACACCTCTCCAGTCGGCGGATGGTCGCGCCATGATCCCACTGGATAAAGCTCCGCCTCCATCTGCGCGTTGTTCAGCTTGGCCGTAATGATTCCGCGAACGTATTTCACATCCCAGTGTGTGTCCAGCGTGTCGATCATCATCATGCCCATGCTCATGGAGTCGGCGCCGGTCCAGGGCTGGGGCTTGTACATCAGCAGCCGGAACTCCTCCGGCAAGTCGTGTTGGTGCTGCGCGATGAAGGCGTTCACTCCGCGCGCATAGTCGTCGATCCTCCGCCTGTCGTCCGGGTCCAGATTGGCGTAGATCCGCTGTGCCTGGTTGCGAAATCCCAGCACGCGCTGCGCCACGTCGTGCTTCACCAGCGCCGCACCCAGCACCTCGGCCAAATCGCCGTCCGCGTTGCGGCGATACATGTCCATCTGCCACAGACGGTCCTGCGCGGTCACGTATCCCTGCGCGAAGAACAGGTCGTCCTGCGTCGCAGCCGCGATGTGCGGCACGCCATGCGTATCGCGGCGCACGGTCACTGGAGCCGAAAGCCCCGGCACGCGAATCGTGCCATCCAGTTGCGGAAGGGCATCTTTGGTGGCGGCGCGCAGCCACAGCACAAACCCCGTCGCCAGCAGCAGAACCAGAATCAGGATTGCCCCGAATGTGCCCAGCAGCACACGCGTCCAGCGCCGCGCCGGCAAACGGCGGGCCGAACCCCGCGTGTGCAATTCACGGCCGGAAAGAGAAGCGTCTGGGGAAGCCATCGTTCACCACCAGCATACGCGCTCTATTTCCGTCCGGCCTCCGCAGGCCGCATGATCCGCAGCAGAGGCTTGCCGCCGATATTCTCCAGCGGGAAATACACGAGATGGGTCCGCGGATCCACGGCCACCGTATGCGCGTGCGGCATATTGAACTGCCCGAGATTTTCGAGCCCGTCCTTCCAGTCAAAGACCGTCACCGTGCCCGACTCCGCCGACACATACAGCCGCTTCAGCCCAGGATCGAAGGCCAGCACATCGGGATCGTCGCCAACCTGCTGCACGGAAAGCACCCTGTCCTTCTTCAGGTCGAACACCGCCAGCGAGTGGTTCTCTTCACCGGCGATGAACGCAAGGTGATCTGCCACATCGAGCGCAATGCCGTGCGGGTTCTCAATCCCCCGCAGGAAATACCGCCCCACAATCTTCAGCGACATCGGATCGATCTCGACGAGCTGATTGACCCCGTGCACGGCCACAAGGATCAGCCCGGTGCCCGGATCGTACACCGTGTTTCCCGCGCCGCCGCCCAGCGGAATCGACTTGATCATGTTATTCGTGCGCACGTCGATGACGGCATCCACTCCGCCGTGCTCATCGGAGACAAAGAGCCGCTGCGAAGGCGGCGCATACGCCAGCCCGTCCGGGTACTGGATTGGCCCCGGCGTGGCGATCGTCTTCAGGCTGTCCATGTCGAGAATGTTCACGCGATGGTCGCCCGTCGCCGAGGCGAACACACGATGAATCTGCGGAACCGCGATGACGCCATGCACCCGCCTGAACCCGTCCAGCGTCGCCACCACCTTGCGTTGAGCAGTGTCGAAAACCACAAGCTGGTCGGCGTTCATGTGCGAAATGTAGAGCCGCCCGTGCTCCGCATCCAGGCTCTGGTAGTCGAACCGCACCGCCGGGCCGGTGAGCGGTACGTCCGCTACCCTCCCCAGCGGCACCAGCGGCGCGGAAGCCTGCTGCGCCAACAGCGCCGTGCCCAACAGCGCACCGGCAGTGAGAACGGCACCTCGCAAGACGCGCCCTAAATCCATGCTTTCCATCCGGCTTTCCCCCAACAGAACAAGCCTATAACGGGGATGCGGCAGAATTGCTGTGCGTCGCCTCAGTGCTTTCGGGATAGAGAAGTGCGTCAGCCCGCGACCTGCTCCGCGGCTCGAACCGGCTCCAGCTTGTTCGTTCGCCGCCGGTAGATCGCCACCACGGCGATCAGCAACAGAAGAATCACCGCCAGCACCAGCAGGCTTCCCTCCGGCCCATCCGTCCCGCCACTCCACAGTACATTCCCCATCGGAGTCGCTGTCAGCAGGTTTCCCGTGGCCTTCATGCCGCTATCGGCTGTGCCGTAGAAGTACGTCTCGCCCCAGTCCCACGCTGCGTGGCATCCAATCGCCCACCACGCGCACTTGGTCACGTAGACGCTGACGCAGAAGACGAACCCGATCGCCGCCGCGGCAAAGATCCCGATCCAGTTCTCACCGCCGTTGCCGGTGTGTCCTCCGCCAAAGAACACCGAAGTCACCCACGCGGCGCACCAGAAGCCCGTGCTCGGCGCGTTTCTCATCTGCAGAATCAGGCACGGAATCAGCCCCAACAGTGCAATCGAGTAGGCACCCCACAACCCATTGGCCTTGTGATTCAGCGAGAACAGGCCGCACATGAAAGCCACCAGCCCCAGACCCCACCAGAAATTCAATCCGCGCCCCAGCGTGAACAGCAGGTAGCAGCGCGCCAGGCCCTCTTCCATGCACCCCACCAGAAGAAAGGCGATCGCCCAGGCAATCGCGTATTTCACCATCTCCGCTGTATTCAGCGTGGTCGCGCCCAGGTGCAGCCATCCGCCCGCTGCCATGGAACCCACCAGCACGCTGAGCGCCACGAAACCCGCCACCAGACCCTGCGCGAAGTACCGCACGCGATTGGGTCCGTTGAGGTTATAGTCCCAAACGCTCCGCCGTTCGATCAGCGCCATCAGCCTGGCCGCAATCCAAAGCGACAACACGGCCAGGCCCTCGCTGAGAATCGTGCCGTTCGCCGTCATTTGGCCGGTTCCGGCCTTGCTGTGGAAGAAATGCAGCATCACGTAATGCGCAGCCGAGTTCAGCCCCATCGCAAGCACAGAGAAGATCGCGAGGAAGATCACAATCGACCATCCCGCCCGCAGGCCTTGCGGCCCCATGAATACCCAGGTCACCCCATGCCCATCGGGATCGGGGGGAAGCAGGAATTCAGCCTGCCGGGGCGCATGGGTTTTGGTTTCCTGTCCGGAAACAGGATTCTGCGGTACAGGGGTTGGGTTTTCAGGCTCCATGTGAGCCTCCTTTCAAATGGCTGCGAGGACAGGGGTACAAGTTGGCTGGAATCTTACTGGATCGAGGCTGTGATATGCACCGGAAATTCGCCTTCGAATCAGCCCATTGCCTTGACACATTGGCCCCCGCCCTTGATGCTAAACAGTTCCGGTTCTTCACGGATTCTTACAGGGGAGGACGATAAAATTTTGCGGGTCCGGGTCTTTTATCACGATAAATGCTTCGACGGAGCCTGTTCGGCCTCACTGTTTACGCGCTTTCATCGCGAGTGTATTGCCAACCCCGCCGGCCAGTCGGCGCAATATGAGTACCACGGGCTGGTGCACCGCGCCGGCGCGCTCTTCGACGAGAGTGACTTTACCGGCGACGAGAACGCCATCGTCGATTTCAAGTACTCGGCGTCGCCGCGCATCACCTGGTGGTTCGATCACCACCTCTCCGCTTTTCTCACGCCGCAGGATCAGGCCCACTTCGCCGCCTGCCAGCAGGACGCAGCCTGCGCCGCGCATAAGTTCTTCGACCCGAACTACACCTCCTGTACCGGCTTCCTTGCGCATATCGGATCGACGAAGTTCGGATTCGATACCAAGCCTCTCACCGACCTGATTCACTGGGCCAACATCGTGGACGGCGCTCTATATGAGAGCCCGCAGGCAGCGGTGGAAATGGCCGCGCCGGCGATGAAACTCACGCTCGTCATCGAATCGATTCAGAATCCAACATTCATTCCCCGCCTCATCCCGCTGCTTACAGAAATGCCGCTGGTCGACGTGCTCGCGCAGCCCTTCGTGGCAGAACTGCTGCCGCCGCTGCTGGACCGCCATCAGCGTGATATTGCGCTCATCCTCAGCCGCAGCGAGGAGCGCGACGGCACCATCTTCTTCGACATCACCGACCATCCCACCGAGGGCTTCAACAAGTTCATCCCGTACTATTTGCACCCCCACGCGACCTACTCGATCGGCCTGTCGAAGTCGAGTTTCCGCACCAAGGTCGCCGTTGGATCGAATCCCTGGACCAAGGCCGATCCTGCAAAAATGGTGAACCTGGCGCAGGTATGCGAGCGCTACGGAGGCGGTGGCCACGCGCGCGTCGGCGCCATCAGCTTTCCGCCCGACCGCGAAGATGACGCCCGCAAAGCCGCGGCAGAAATCGTGGCGGAGCTGCGGGCGAACAACCCGCTCTAGTTTGGATCAGCGCTTTTCAACCGGCGTGAAGCCATCGAGAATCTTCGATTCGACATGAGTCTTTGCGAAATCGCGGTTCTGCGCGTCGAGCAAGATCTCGCGATGGAAGAAGAACAGCACCTTGATCTTGAATTCCGTGGAGAAGGTGGAAGGGAACCACACGCCATCCGGCTGCGGCGCGTAGATGATCGTAAAGCCCAGCCCCGGCAGGTTGGTGCCGAGCAGAGCACGCACGGCAAAAGGAATTTTGCGCGACAGGCCCGTCGAAACCAGTATCGGTTCGAACGTACTTTCGTCGACGTAGGCGTCCCCCTTCCATGAGAGATCGCTCTTGTCCTTGGGCCGGAAGACGACGTGGTACACATCGTGGCCGTTCATGCGCTCACGGCCGAGAAGTTGAAAGATGTAGTTCTTCTGCTCTTTTGAAGTGAGTGGAAACAGGCCCGAATCAACGCCGTCCTTCGACTTGTCATTCAGGAGCCCGTGGCGAATGTTTTCCACCAGTTCCCGATCGAGATCTCCGTCCGAATCAAGAACTACAACGGGATCCTGGCTGTCCTGGTCCGCTTTCTTGCTGGATTTCCCCGCGGATTTATCGGCGCCTTCGCTGGGCGCCTGCTGCTTCGTCGTAGCGGCTGCCGGCTTGTCGCTGGCGGTCTTGGCGTCTTTGCTGTCGTTTGTGCCGTGCTCCTCGTTATCGGGAGCAAGGTGATCGTAGGAGACGTATTGGTTTTTGTGCCACACCCGGCCATCGAGCTTGACGAGCTGGAAATGCGAGTCGCTGCCGGAGGGAGTCACCCTGTAGTCGGTAATCTCCTCGCACATCACGCGCTTGCCTTTGCGGGAGGTCATCTTTGCGTGCTGGATGTAGACGTAGCGGCTACGTTCTGCCTGCGCCTTGTCTTGATTCGCGGCGAGGCGAGCCATAATCGCATCCGCGGTCAGTGGAGGAGGCATGGCCGTGTCCTGGGCGCGAGTAAAGAGCGCACAGCCCAGAATGGCAGGAACAAGCAGGATTCTTCGCAGATTGTGCACGTCAGGAACTACGAAGTGCGGCCCGTAGCAGTTCCGTACGGGCCCACTTCGGAACGTCTAGAGTCCGTGCGTCGCGCCCGGCTTTGATAACAGCCACAGTACAAACGCCGCAATGAAATGCACGAATCCTATCTGGATGATGGCGCGGCCATACTTGGTGCCGCGGCTGATGAAAAACGAGATCAGCAGCCCCTCAAGAGGGAACTGCAGGTAGACGAAGAGCTGCGGCAAGGCTTGCGTGAGTTGCGGACTCAGGCCCAGCTCCGGCCTGCCCAGCAGCTTCACAAACGGAAAAACCCACCGAATTCCGGTCTTCCCGTAGTCGTGGCTCACCTTATCCCAGATCTGCGGCGCAATAACCGCCAGGATAATGCCGAAAATCGCCGGCCAGCAGTACTGCAGGAACCCCGGCTTTTCGTCTACCTCATCGTCCATCTCGTCGTCGTACTCAACCTCTTCTGCGCGCTTGCTGCCCCGTGGCAGAGGTTTTGCCTGCGAATTGCGACGTCGATCCTTGGCATTGGGGACAGTGCCAGAATGTGCCATAAGTTGTCCTGAATGATACGAGGGAAATGCCGATTAGGGCATTTAGAGGATGTCACGCGGGAGTGTAAATTGCAAGAAATATTTACATATCCATCAATGTTTCCCGGTCCATATATTGTCTATTTGGTTAACGGATGGTTACCGGCCTTCGCGCAATCCCTCAATCGAACGGTATGCGCCTTTTGGCTTGCTGCGGTTCGCCGCGCTCTGTCAAACTGTTGCTACGATGTGGGTGGATTTATGGGAGAAGCTGCGCGGCTACAACAAGTGGACCGAGACGGAGGCGCTCGTCCAAGCCCCCGCTGCAGCCGGCATTTCGCACTGCCAGTCCGAGGATGAGCCAGGCTGGAATGGTGAAATGCTCGTGTGGACTGACCAGCACGGCAATCGCCGCAGCGCGCCCTTCATCGTGCCCGATGATTGCACCCTCTACCAGAAGGTCGCTGGCGATACCCTCGTGATTCGCTACAATCCCCGCGATCCGGATCGCTTCTATCTCCGCCAGTTGTACCGGGTACGCGTGCGCACCACGTTCAAGCGCGTGCTCATCGCTGCATCCATCATCGGCCTCATCGTCATTGGCCTCTGGGTGCGCGAGAAGCCGTAGAGCGTTTCACAGTCCCAGTTCGGCAGCGCGCTTCTTCATCGCCTCAATGCAAAATCCAATGTGCGCGTCGAGATCCACTCCAAGTTCCGCCGCGCCCTGAATCACGTCCTGCCGGTTCACGCCCCGCGCGAACGCCTTGTCCTTCATCTTCTTCTTCACACCCGAAAGCTCCACGTCGGCAATCGCCTTGGTCGGCTTGACCAGCGCGCACGCAGTCAGGAACCCCGCCAGTTCGTCACATGCAAACAGTACCTTGTCCAGATGCGTCACCCGCGGCGTCCCCGAATACTCCGCATGGCCGAGAATCGCCGTGCGGAGCTCCGCCGGCCACCCTTGCCGCTCCAGTTCCCGCACTCCCACGAACGGGTGCTCCTCGCGCGTCGGGTGACGCTCGTAATCGAAGTCGTGGAGCAGGGCAGTGGTTGAGTACAGGTCGAGCAACGCCTCACGAGCCTCGCCCTGAAGACCCAGCTGGTCGGCTTCCGCCTCGCCATAAGCCACCACACACGCCTCCACCGCCAGGGCATGTTTGCGCAGGCTCTCGCTTTGGGTCCATTCCCGCAACAGCTCCAGCGCCTGCTCGCGCCCGTACCGGGACTCCTGGGTCATGAGAAATCTCCTTGTTGCACACTTTGGTTCGTGTTTTTTCGGCTTTTTCCGAGTATGATGGGGGAAACTTAGGTTTGAGCCTAAGTTTCTACTTGACAATTATGGTACATTCCCCCGACAGTAGCACATATACCGGTGCAGAAGTGCACCGCGGAGACCACGCTCTGGCACTCCGCACACAATCGATGGCAACCACTCTAGTGAGCTTGGAACCTCGCGAAGTAGTGCGCTGCGAACAGTGCGCCCTGGTACAGTACCGTACCAGCAACTCGCTCTGCCGGCGGTGTCACAAACCCCTGGAGATTCCGGCGCCACCCGCACTTGGGCCCGTCGCCGTTCCCAGCATCTCGTCATCCAGTGCGGAAGCAGGGCTGCATGTGGCCGCCCAGGTGCGTGACATTCGTCGTGCGCGCCACCTGAGCCAGCGTCAGCTTGCCGGCCGCATGCAGGTGCCGCGAACCTATATTTCCAAAATCGAGAACGGCAAGGCGATTCCGACTCTGGGCTCTCTTGAGCGCCTTGCTGAGGCGCTGGAGGTGGATGTTTCGCAGCTTGTCCGCGACCGCCGCTCGCGCCGCGAGGAGGAAGTGGCTTCAATCTTCGCCGATCCATTCCTGGCCGAGATTGCGTCCTTGCTGCCGCACCTCGACCCCCTGCACCGCACATTGTTCTTCGGTGCGCTGCGCGATCGTGCCGCCGGACAACGCCGCACCGCCTGAGACGCCGTCGATCACACCAAGGGCCCGCGCGCCGGTTTCGGCCGGCGCGCCCTCTCCGTCTGTGGTTTGCAGCGCTCCGTGCCTTGTGCTACGGTCGAAGCTGCTTCATCGGACGGCAGCGTGGCTGCATCACTTTGCTGCGTGATGCGCATCCTGCCAGCGCACGTTACACTTGCATAGAGCGATTGGACCACGCCTGGTGAGCGGCTTCGTCCGCCCCCGCAGATACTGAGTAGCACGAGGCAGTCCCTTGTACCCTGTTCCCACGCTGCGCATTCACGAACTCACGCCGGAAGAGCGCGCCGTCTACGCGACCCTCAAGCCGGAGAGTCTGCCGCAGCACGTCGCCATCATCATGGACGGCAACGGACGCTGGGCCGGGTCGCGCTCGCTGAAACGGTTCCTGGGCCACCAGCAGGGCGCCAAAAGCGTTCAGCTCGTCACGGAAACCGCCTCGCGCATCGGCTTGCCCTGGCTCACGCTCTACGCCTTCTCGCTGGAAAATAATCTCCGCCGCCCCCGCGCAGAGGTCAACTTCCTCATGCGCCTTCTCAAGTCCTATCTGGAGAGCAACGTGCAGCGCATGATGGATAACAACGTGCGCATCCGCTACATCGGCCGCACCCACGAGCTCCCCTCTGAAGTGCAGGACAAGATGGCATGGGCCGCGGAAACCACCGCTCACAACACCGGCACCACCCTCACACTGGCACTGAACTATGGCGGCCGCTCGGAGATTGTGGATGCCTTCCGCGCTCTGGCAAACGAGATGCGCCACAAGCACATTCCTGCCGAGCGCATCACGGAGGAGGACATCCACCGCCATCTCTACACGGCGCACATGCCCGATCCGGATCTGCTCATCCGCACCTCAGGCGAGATGCGTATCTCCAACTACCTGCTGTGGCAGATCGCTTACACGGAGATATTTGTCACCGATCGCCTTTGGCCGGATTTTCGCGGCATTCACCTGCTCGAGGCCATCGCGGATTTCCAGCGCCGCGAGCGCCGCTTCGGCGGGCTCAGTGACAGCGTAGGCGTGACCGACGAGGAAGCCGAACACGCCCGCATCGCCGTCAGCTGAAACGCCTGCACCCAACCGGCTATTCAGAAATTCATTCTCGAAGTGTTACCGCGAGCCGCGCTGGGCGTTGCGCTTTTCCGCGCGCCATTTTGCGGCAAGCCAGCCCAGGTAGCTGAGCTGGATGACCCAGGTGACAACGTAAGCGGCGACGGTGAAGTGATGATCGATGACCTTCGGATCCATGGTGTCCTCTATGCGTGACTTTCCAGCGCTTCCTGCGCTTCGCGGGCGGCGTTCTTCTGGTGCATGCGTTCAACGTTGTAGCGGATGATCAAGATGAGCGCTCCCCAAGCGAACCACGCCAGCATGTTCCACCCAAAGGGAATCAGCATCGACTTGTCCATCCCCGACCCCTGCGCTCCGCCGAAGACCGGCGCCGGATGCTGAGTGCGCCACCAGCGGTTCGCCATGTACACGATCGGCACATCCAGCGCGCCGAAGACTCCCAGCACGGCGGCCAGCGACTGAACCTGCGATCCCGCGGCAAAGCGCCGCAGCAGCAGGTAGCTCACGTAGATCAGCCAGAGCACGAGAGTAGTCGTCAGTCGCGGATCCCACGTCCACCAGATCCCCCACGCCCGGCGCGCCCAGATGGGGCCGGTGATCAGGCCCACGGTGCAAAAGACTACGCCCACCTCGGCGCCAGTCAGCGCCCACGCATCGGCGCGCTGCGCCCAATCGGGACGCGAACGCCTCCACGCAAGAAAACCAAGGGAGCCGGCGAAGCTGATGCCGAAGCACACAAACGACGCCGCAAAAGACGGCACGTGGTAGAAGATGATGCGGAAGATCTCGCCCTGCATCGCGTCGAGCGGAGCCACAAAGACAGCCTGGTAGTAGCCCCAGATCATCAGGGCCACAACAATGGCGGCATACATTCCGAGAGCAGCTTTTTTCATGTACTGAATTCCAGACCCGCCGGCTGTCAGGGGTTACGGCTCTTGCGGGATACCTCCAGTGTACGGCGAAGGGGGCCCGAACAGGCCCACCTATGGGTGGATGGTGTGACCGGGATCACTCAAACGGGCCGACAAAACATGTGACACCTGTCACAATCTGCCGAAATTTGCCGATAGAGAGATTGGGTTTAAGGAGACCCCAAAACGTGATCAGCCCCATCAGCGGAAGTTCACCGATCCCGATGACTCAGGCGGCCGCGCCCGCCTCTTCCCAATCCAAATCCTCGAGCCCGGAGCCCTCTCTCCATCCCGACACCGTAACCCTCAGCCACGCCGCGCAGCAGGCCGCCCGCTCTTCCGCCGACGTCGACCACGACGGCGACAGCCACTAGCGGTCCGCAACATGCGCAGAAAGAGTGAGAGGCCCTGCTTTTGCAGAGCCTCTCGCTGTGCCTGATCGGATTCGGCTAGTGCTTTTCGTGCGCCGTGGCCAGCTTGGCTTCGGCTTCGGCGATCACGCGCAGGGCGTTGTTGTAGGCCTCTTCGCTGTCGCCCGCCTTGTTCCACAGTTCGAGCCCGTGGTCGAACTGCTTCTGCGCCCGCTTGACGTCGATCTCCTCCGGCTTCAGCGCATCGTTTGCAAGGAGAGTGACGCGCTCCGGGAGCACTTCCACAAAGCCCCAGCTTACGTTGTAGGTTTGTTCGGGCTCCAGGCCCTCGCCGGTCACCCCGTGCAGACGCACATCGCCGGCGCCAAGTTCGGCCAGCAGTGGCGCGTGGCCGTAGAGCACTTCGATGTAGCCATTCTTCGCCGGCAGCTCGACGGCTGAAGCGGTGGCTTCAACGAGCGTGCGCTCAGGCGTGACCAGCCGGACGCGGAGTTGGTTGGATTGATCGGCCATAAATCCTTTCGAGGTTGCCAGGTGTCAGGTTCCAGATCAACTCGGTGATCGAACTGACACCTGAAACCTGTTCCCTGAAACCTAAACAGACGCCTTCAGCTTCTCTGCCGTCTCCAGCACTTCCTCAATGCCGCCCTTCATGTAGAAGGCCTGCTCCGGCACATCGTCGTGCTTGCCTTCGATGATCTCCTTGAAGCTGCGCACCGTGTCGGCGATCTTCACGTAGCGTCCCTGAATGCCGGTGAACTGCTCGGCCACGTGGAACGGCTGCGACAGGAACTTCTGCACCTTGCGGGCGCGGGCCACGGTGAGCTTGTCCTCCTCCGAAAGCTCGTCGATGCCAAGGATAGCGATGATGTCCTGCAGGTCTTTGTAGCGCTGCAGAATACGCTTGACGCCCTGCGCCACGTCGTAGTGCTCCTGGCCCACGATGCGCGCGCTAAGGATGCGAGAGGTGGAGGCCAGCGGATCGACGGCCGGATAGATGCCAAGCTCCGACAGCGGGCGGCTCAACACGGTAGTGGCGTCGAGGTGCGCAAAGGTGGTCGCCGGCGCGGGGTCGGTCAAGTCGTCGGCGGGCACGTAGACGGCCTGCACGGACGTGACAGAGCCTTTGCTGGTCGAAGTGATGCGCTCCTGCAGCTCGCCCATTTCCGTGGCGAGGTTGGGCTGGTAGCCCACGGCGGAGGGCATACGGCCCAGCAGCGTGGAGACTTCAGAGCCCGCCTGCGTGAAGCGGAAGATGTTGTCGATGAAGAGCAGTGTGTCGGCGCCTTCCTGGTCGCGGAAGTACTCGGCGACGGTGAGGGCGGTGAGGGCCACGCGCAGGCGCGCTCCGGGCGGTTCGGTCATCTGGCCGTAGACTAGGGCGCACTTGGACTCCTGCCACTTGCCGGGCGTGATAACGCCGGACTCGGTCATCTCGGTCCACAGGTCGTTGCCCTCGCGGGTGCGTTCGCCCACGCCGCCGAACACCGAGAAGCCGCCGTGGTTCTTGGCCACGTTGTTGATGAGCTCCATGATGACGACGGTCTTGCCCACGCCGGCGCCGCCGAAGAGGCCGATCTTGCCGCCCTTCAAAAAGGGCTGGATCAGGTCGATGACCTTGATGCCGGTCTCGAACATCTCCTCGTGCGTCGACTGCTCGTCGAACGCCGGGGCAGGGCGGTGGATGGGGTTGCGCTGCTTTTCGCCCACCGGGCCCAGCTCATCCACGGGCTCGCCGATCACGTTGAGCACGCGGCCCAGCGTCTCCTTGCCCACGGGCACGCGGATGGGTCCGCCGAGGTCGATGGCCTTCATGCCGCGCACCATTCCGTCGGTGGCTTCCATGGCCACGGTGCGCACGCGCCCCTCGCCCAGGTGCTGCTGCACCTCGAGGATCACGTTGATGGGCACGGGCGTGGTAAAGCCCTCGCTGGTGACGCGCAGCGCCTGATAGATGGGCGGCATCGTCGCTTCTTCAAACTGCACGTCCACCGCGGGACCGGAGATCTGAATTACCTTGCCGATATTTTCTGCCATTCGTTTCTGCCTTCTTAAACCTGAACTTCGCTAGTCCAAAAGCTTGTGCAACGCCGACCGAGAAAGATTAAGCACTTCAGAATTCAATTTTTGCTGCTCGGCCTCGAACTTCGGATCCGATTGCCATTTCAAATGCCTGGCCTGCGTTTCTCGCCGCGTTTGCTCTTCGAAGAGCATGTCCTGATGAATCGTCTCGATCCATACCACATATGAGAACAACTGGAACGCCACTCCCCGGTCCCGTATCGTCCAGGCCTTGCGATCTGCAAGATCGACGTAAGCCTTTACCTGTTGATCGACTCCAGCAAACTGAGCGCAGTCACATCTGGCCAGCTTCTCCAGTTCCTCGATGTGCGCCAAAGCTTGCTTTCCAGCTTTGCGTTCCCCACTCGTAATCCAGTTGCACTCGACTACATATGCAACCGAAATCGAAACCGCCAAAACTCCCAAAACGACAGCTGCGCGTTTAAGGATCTTTCCAACTGGACCGAAAACCCGCCGCGATGTTTCCTTGCTCCAAAGCTCGATTTGCAGGACCTCGCGGAGCGTCATTGCAAACCTCAGGGGCTAAAGCCCCGAAATCCTTGATTCTTCTTTCGGCCCGGCTAAAGCCGTGCCCTTGTTACAAAACCTTCACTGCGGCCCAGTTGATCACTGACCACTGACCACTCGGCGCTACAGCGCCGCGGCACCGCTCACAATCTCAATGATCTCCTTGGTGATGGCGGCCTGGCGCACGCGGTTCATATACAGCGTGAGCGAGTCGATCATCTCCGAGGCGTTGTTGGTTGCCGAATCCATGGCCGTCATGCGCGCCGCGTGCTCGGCGGCTACCGACTCCGTCATGGCATGGAACAGCAACGACGAAATGTACTGCGGGAGCAAGCCGTTAAAGAGATCTTCCGGCGACTGCTCGTAGATGTAGTCCACATTCGCGGTGCCGAACTTCTTTGCCTCTTCGTCGGCTTCGTGCGTGTCAGCCGGCTCCAGCGGAACGCCCGCTGTGATTGCGGCTTCGGCGGCGCGCTCACGCTCTGCCAGCGTCGGCTCGGCCGCAACGGCCACTTCTGTACGGCCGACCGCGATGATGGGCAGCAGCTTCTCCACCACCACGCGCTGCGCGATCACCGACTTGAACTCGTTGTAGACGATGTAGGCGGCGTCGATCTCCTCGTGCACGTAGCGGGAGATGATGCTCTCCGCCATCTCGAAGACGTCCGTCGCCTCGAGTTTGAGCAGCATTCCGGGGTGGTCGCCGGTCATCTCGATGCGGCCCTTGCGCGCGGCGCGCGTGGAGTGCTGGATGCCGTTCTCGTCGGTGGATTCCGTGTACTCGGCGGCAGGGAAGCGGCGGCGCATCAGGTCGCGCGCCTTGCGGCCCACGGCTTCGATGTCGAACTCCTTGTCCGCCTCGGCGCCGATGAAGTTGAAGGCTGACTTCAGAATATTGGCGTTGAAAGCGCCCGCAAAGCCCTTGTCGCCGCTGATGACGACCAGCAGCACGCGCTTCTCGGGCCGCGTGGCGAAGAGGGGATGGCGCAGGTTGCCGGTCTCAGGATCGTAGATCTCGATGCGGCGGGTCAGCGACTCCAGCACGCTGGTGATCATGCGCGCGTAAGGCCGCGCGGCCAGGGCACGCTCCTGCGCGCGGCGCAGCTTGGCCGCCGAGACCATCTTCATGGCCTTGGTGATCTGGCGCGTGTTCTTCACGCTGCGGATGCGCCGTCGAAGATCGAGTACGTTTGCCATTTTCGTTCCAGAGGTAAGTGGTCAGTGTTCAGTGCTCAGTTGGTGTGGCCAGGATCGCCTTGATCACTGACCACTGATCACTGTTCACTTCTATGCTGTGACGGCTTCCTGCGCCTTGAACGTCTCCTTGTACTCCTTCATGGCGGCGTGCAGGCGATTCTTGATGTCGTCGTCGAGCTGTTTCTTCTCAGTTAAATCGTTCATCAGCGCGCTCTGCTGCGCCCCAAAGAACTTGTGCAGCCCGTCTTCAAACGCGCGAATCTCGCTCACCTTCAGGTCGTCCAGATAGCCCTGCGTTCCCGCGAAGAGCACCACCACCTGCTGCTGCCAGGTGAGCGGATGGAACTGAGGCTGCTTCAGCAACTCCGTCAGGCGCTGTCCGCGGTTCAACTGCTTCTGCGTCAGCGGATCGAGATCGGAGCCGAACTGGGCGAACGCCGCCAGCTCGCGATACTGGGCCAGATCGAGCTTCAGCGTCGAGCCCACCTGCTTGGTCGCCTTGATGGCCGCCGAGAATCCCACGCGCGAGACCGAAAGACCTACGTTCACAGCCGGACGCACGCCCGAGTTGAACAGATCGGTTTCAAGGAAGATCTGGCCGTCGGTGATGGAGATGACGTTGGTCGGAATGTACGCCGAAACGTCGCCAGCCTGGGTTTCGATGACGGGCAGCGCAGTCAGCGAGCCGCCGCCGCGTTCCTTCGAGAGCTTGGCGGAGCGCTCCAGCAGGCGCGAGTGCAGATAGAACACGTCGCCGGGGTAGGCTTCGCGGCCCGGCGGACGCCGCAGCAGCAGCGAAATTTCGCGGTACGCCATGGCGTGCTTGGAGAGATCGTCGTACATCACCAGCGCGTGCTTGCCCTTGTCGCGGAAGTACTCGCCCATGGCGGTGGCGGCGTACGGCGCGAGGTAGAGCATTGGCGCCGGCTCGCTGGCCGAGGCGGCCACGATGATGGTATGGCCCATGGCGCCGGCTTCCGTCAGCGTCTGCACCACCTGCGCAATGGACGAACGCTTCTGACCGATGGCGCAGTAGATACAGATCAGATCGTTCTTGGCGTTGTTGATGATGGTGTCGAGCAGCACGGCTGTCTTGCCGGTCTGCCGATCGCCAATGATCAGCTCGCGCTGTCCGCGGCCGATCGGAATCATGGCGTCGATGGCCTTCAGGCCGGTAGCCATGGGCTCACGCACGCCCTGGCGGTCAATGATGCCGGGGGCCAGGCGCTCGACAGGATTCGTCTGCGTGGTGGCAATGGGGCCCTTGTCGTCGATGGGCATGCCCAGCGCATTGACCACGCGGCCAATCATGGCGTCGCCCACCGGCACGGAGAGAATCTTGCCGGTGCGCTTGACCTCCTGGCCCTCCTTCAGCTCCGTGTACTCGCCCATGATGACGGCGCCCACGTGATCCTCTTCCAGCGAGAGCGCAAGCCCGGCGATGCCGTGCGGAAAACTGAGCAGCTCGCCGGCCATCACCTTGTCCAGGCCGTGAATGCGGGCGATGCCGTCGCCGAGCGAGGTGATGGTGCCGACCTCGTCGACCTGCACCTTCGAGTCGTAGTTCGCGATCTGCTCGCGAAGAATCTGTGTAATCTCGTCTGCCTTGATCTGAGCCATTTTCCAGTGAACAGGGATCAGTGGTCAGTGGTCAGTTTCCGCTGCTTCGTGCGGCTAACCAGGCTGCTATCGCTGATCTCCTGCCTCCCTTTCCAGTCCTCAAAAATCCGATTCAAACCGTTCGCCGTTCTGATCACTGATTACTGCCCACTGATCATTCACCCGGCGATCAATGCTTCCTTCAGCCGCTCCAGCCGCCCCTTAACCGAACCGTCGTACACCATGGAGCCGATGCGGACCACCGCACCGCCGAGGATCGACTTGTCCAGCTTGAAGCTGGGCTGAATCTTCGCGCCTGCGAGCTGACCCACGCCGACGAGCAGTGTGTTCTTCTCCTGCTCGGAGAGCTCGCGGGCTGTCGTGATCTCGGCCTGGCGGATGCCCTGGCGTTCCTGCAATTCGGTACGAAAAGCCTCAATAATCTCGTGCAGGTTCACAATGCGGTCATTTTTGATGAGCACCGCAACAAAATTGCGCGTCTCGCGAAACAATCCGAGTTGTGGACCCATCTTGTCCAATATGGCGATCTTTTGCTCGACGGCGATGGCGGGGTTTTCCAAGACCTCACGCAGATCCTTGCTGCCATCCCACGTGGCCAGAAGATCAGCGAGCTGGCGATCGATGGCGGCGCTGTCCAGCTTGCGCTCGGTGACCACGTCAGCGAAGGCGCGTGCGTAATGGGATACGAATGCCGGCATTTAGTTGCGCGCTCCTTTCGCAAGCCCGTGAGTGGCCTGGCTGACGAACTCGTCGATCAGCGCGCGATCGGCCTCAGGCGTAAGAGTCAACTGCCGCGCGGCGCCTTCAATGGCCAGATTGGCGGCAAAGTTGCGCAACTGGCGCTGTGCGGCGGCGGACGCTGCGGCGACCTCCTGCTCGGCGGCGGCAAAGATCCGCTCGCTCTCTTCCTTCAGCGATGCCTTGATACGCGCTTCGTCCTGCTTGCTCTCGTCTTCCACCTGCGCGCGAATCTTTGCAATCTCCTCATCGAGCCGCGCAAGCTGCGCTTCAACGGCGCTAAGACGCGCGTTAGCGTCGGCAGTCGTCTGCCGCGCGGTTTCCAGCCGGTTCTTCAGCGTCTGCTTCCGGTTGTGGATGGCCCGCGGCAAAAACTTCGCGATCGGGATCAGGATCACCAGCAGAATGATCCCCGTGTTGATCCACTCGAAGATCCGCGCCATGGTCTCCACGTCGAGGTGGAATGCCTGGGCCAGCTTTCGCACCAACGCCGTGTGCCGGTAGACGTCGAACTCCTCGGCCTCTTCCTTCTTCACCTGGCCCGGCTTGGCGCCCAGCGCCTCATTAGGCTGCGTCGGCAGCGCCGCCTGACCTTGCGAATGCTCCGCCGATTGAACCGGCGCGGTGGGGTTCGCCACCTGCGCGGAGGCCCTGCCGGCCATCGCCGCCGGCGCCATCAGCAGAAAGGCCAGAAGCGCGGCTGCAACAAAACGGGGGCGTACAGGATTCTGCAGCAACAATCTCAATGGGTTCCCCCTGCGGTTTGCGGCAGAACGGCACGGGCAATCCGGCTGGCGAGTTCCCCGGCGGATGCCTGCAGCGTCTGGCGCGCCTTGTCCGCTTCGCCTTCCATCTGCGTCTTGGCTTCGCGCACCTTGGCCCCGGCAGACTTGCGCGCCTCATCAAGCTGGGTATCGCGTTCCGCCGTCCACTGCTTCACTCGCTGCTCGCGCGCTTTGTAAATCTCAGAGCGTGCATGGCGAAGCTTGGCGGCGTACTCGGCGGCGCGCTCTTCGGCGCGGGCAATCGCCTTGTGAGCCTCTTCCACGGCGCCCTCGGTCCGGGCGTGGCGCTCGCGCAGCGTGCGGCTCAGTGGCCCTTGCACCAGGAACTGGTACGCCAGCACCACGGCGATAAAGAGCAGTGCCGTCGGTACTGATCCGAGCAGAAAATCCCCGACTTGTTGAAGTATCTGATCCATGCTGGTATCGGTTGCGTTTCAGGCGGTCAATTACGAAAATCGTTGGGCTAGAACACCTTTTTGTATCAGGCGAATGGCATTTAGGTCAACGGAACCAGAGCGTGGAAATCCGGGTTGTGATAGCAGTCACGGAGGAGGAAGTCTGCCATCACATTCTGGGGAAGGCCGCCCCAAATTCCCTCTTGCTTTTTCGGCCAATGAGCCTACACTAGAAAGTACCACCTAGACCCGGTTCAGGGTCCAGCGGGCGGCCGGTTTGGGAACTCCTTCCACTCCCAACTCCGGTTCGCCCGCTTCTTAATTTCAGACCAAACTTCTGCCCGGCCATAGCAGGATTGAATATCCGGATCGGCTGGCCTGCGACAATGTTCTCGTGAACGAACAGGTCTTTGTGCTTTACCACATTCGCGCTTCCGGCGATTTACTCCTAGTCGGCCTTTATCGGTCAGAGGCCGACGCCAACGCGGCCATCCAACGGCTCAAGCTGAAGCCTGGATTCGCGGAGTATCCGGATTGTTTCGAGATTCACGCGTATGAGCTTGGCAAGGATATTTGGAGCGAAGGATTTCCCCTGGAAACCGACGAAGAATCCTCCGTTCAGGATGAGGCGGAAGGCCCGGATCAGGCTGGATATGTGAATTAGGCTGCTTACTTCAACCGCGCCCCCAGCGGCACATCCTCTAGAAATCCAGCCAGTACCGGCGAGCCATCGGGCGGAAGGCTTGCCGCCAGCAGCATCCCATTCGACTCCAGCCCACGCATCTTGCGCGGCGCCAGGTTGGCCACGATCACGATCTTGCGGCCGATCAGCTTCTCCGGCTCGTAGTACTGCGCAATGCCGGCGAGGATCTGGCGTTTCTCATATCCAAGATCAACTTCCAGCCGTAACAACTTGTCGGCTTTGGGGATACGCTCCGCCACAAGCACCTGCGCCACGCGCAAATCCACCTTGGCAAAGTCGTCGATGGTGATAAATTGAGGCTCCGCAGACCCCGGTGCCGAAGCACCAGCCGCGGGACCGCTTGCCGTCGTACCAGTCACCGCAGGCGCCTGCGGAGCTTGACTAGGGTTTACGTGCTTCTCTCCCACATCGGCCGCGCTCGGCTCAGTCTTTACCCGCGCTGAGGCGATGTCCTTCGGCACCTGGTGCACCGCCGCCGTGTCGACCGGCTTCGAGGTGTCATGCGGCACGGCCGTGGATTGCCTCAACTTCTCGTTCTCTTTGTCGCCGGCGGTGGGCTTCTTCTCAGGATGCGTGCTGGTGGGCGCCACGGAGGTTGCCGCGGGCGCCTGGTCGGGCGCGGGGCCCTTTTCGCCGCTGGCCGATTGCACGGCGCTGGCGTTGTTCTGATTTTCTAGATTCTGCATACGTTCGGTTGTGTCCTTTTCCGCGCGGGGAAACAGCGGCGCCGGCTCTCCGAATTGGGTGCCGGGTTTGAGGCCGCCCCACGCCAGGTTCGTCAAAAATGCCTGCCGGGCCGATTGCTGAATGTCGCCCTGGCCAAGCTGCTGCCAGACTTTGGATGCCGAGGCCGGAAGAATGGGATAGACCAGCGCCGTAATCACGCGGATGGCCTCCGCCGCCGTGGCCAGCACCCGCGCCTGCAAAGCGCGATGATCCTCTTCGCTGCGCCCCTCCGGCTTCTTCCACGGAGCATTCGCCGTCAGATAGCCGTCCGTCTCTGCCACAAGTCCCCACAGGCTCTTCAGCGCCTCAGAGAAGCTCATCTCGTCGAACAGCGGCCCAAACTCCGCAATCGCCCGCTCCGCTCCTGCGCGGAGGGCGGCCTCAGCCTGCGTGTCGGGTCCCGCCTCCGGCACCACCCCGCCGAAGAACTTGTGCATCATGTTGACGACGCGGCTAACGAGATTGCCGTAGCCGTTTGCAAGGTCGCCGTTGTAGCGGCGCACCAGCGCGTCGAAGGTGAAGCTGCCGTCCTGCCCAAAGGGAATCTCGCGCAGCAGGAAATAGCGCAGGGCATCCGCGCCCAGCACCTCATCCACGGTCTCCGCGCGCACAATGTTGCCCAGCGACTTCGACATCTTGGTGTCGTCGAAGAGCAGCCAGCCGTTGGCCCGCACCGACTTCGGCGTGGGAATGCCCGCCGCCATCAAGAACGCCGGCCAGTAGACGCAGTGGAACCGGCTGATTTCCTTGCCAATGAGGTGAATGTCCGCCGGCCAGAACTTCTCAAAGCGCGCCTTGTCGGCGGGATCGTCGGAACCGTACCCAAGAGCGGTAATGTAGTTGGCCAGCGCGTCGAGCCACACGTAGATTACGTGCTTGTCGTCGCCCGGAACCGGAATGCCCCACTTGAAGCTCGTCCGGCTCACCGACAGGTCCTTCAGTCCCGAGCGCACAAAGCTGATGACCTCTTTGCGCGTGGATTCGGGCTGCATGAACCCCGGATTGGCCTCGTAGAACTTCAGCAGCGGCCCCTCAAACGCCGACAGCTTGAAGAAGTAGTTCTCTTCGCTCACGGTTTCGGTCACGCGCCCGCACGTCGGGCAGATCGTCCCCGGAGGCCCATCCACATAGGCCTCGTCGCTCACGCAGTACTGGCCCGTGTAGGTGCTTTTGTAGATAAAGCCGCGGTCCCGCAGCGTGGCAAACAGGTGTTGCACACCGCGGACGTGACGGGGCTCCGTGGTCCTAATGAAATCGTCGTAGCTAAGCCCCAGCCGGTCCCACAGCCCGCGAAACTCACCGGAGATGTGGTCGGCAAACTCCTGCGGCGTGCGGCCGGCGAGCTTGGCGGAGCGCTCGATCTTCTGCCCGTGCTCGTCGGTGCCGGTGAGGAACCAGGTGTCGATGCCGAGGGCGCGCTTGCGGCGGGCGATGGCGTCGCAGACGATGGTCGAGTAGGCGTGCCCCAGGTGCGGCCGCGCATTTACGTAGTAGATGGGCGTGGTGAGATAGAAATGCGATGCGCTGGACGTGGGCTTGGACATGGATTCTTACAGAAAGGCCGACTATTGAAAATCTGACAACCTAAGTATCAATCTTACGGCACGGCAATCGATTCATGAGATCGCGAGGGAATTCTGCTCCTTCTACGTGCTCGAAATACTCAATGTCCGTTGAGCCGTCCTTATAGTGGTAATACTCGTAACGATCGTCGAAAATTTCGACTTCAACATGGTCCCACCAAACGCAAATCGTACTCCAGTAGCCTTTGGCGACTCCGATTGGAACGTGGCATGCCTCGCGGCATGCTACGAGGAAGTCTTCCACATTCGCGATAGTCGCAGGTGAAAATGGTTCAGAGCTGTCTGCGATAGACTGAGCGACTTCTTTTTCCACTTGATGCCAGTCTCGTTGGCGGGATGTTTGCTCGATTGCTTTGCGATTTGCCGTCGGCCGCTGTAAACCATCAGCATTCCTGAGCAGTTCGACAATGACCCGTTCCCGTGGTTTGAACTCCCATTCCTCATCCTCGGGCATTGGGCCTAGGATAAGGTACGTTCCGTCCGCCAGCCGTTCAGCTTCAATGGGCCTCCAGACTGATGTGCCCTCGTTCAGCAATGCTATGTAGATTGTCTCAACGGGCATGCTAGGAGCTTACAACTCACATCAGCCCCATCATCAGATAATCCATCTCAAACCCCGGCTTGATGCCGTGCTCGCGCACCAGCGTCCCCAACTGGGCATAGTGCCGGACGGCATGCGTCAGCAGTTGCACAAAGAACGTGCGCCGCGTAGCGCGAAGCGTTCCCGCGCTGCGCGTGGCGAACTCCACCGGCGTCTCCCAGAACTCCGGCCCGCGTTCCAGCAGCGGCTTCAGCAGCGCCATCGCCCGCTCATGCGTGGCGTAGATGGCCTCCACCGAGTCGTACGGGATGCTCTCGTAGCCCGTCTGCGGCAGATCGTTAAGGCGCTCGGTGTAGCGCAGCTCCGCTGCCACAATATGCTGCAGCGCCTGCGCCACCGTCTGCGTCTCGCGAATGCCGCAGGGAAGGGCAAGAATCTCAGGATGTGCCTCGATCAGCTTCTTCCAGTTCCGGGCGGTGTCGTCCACCCACTCCAAAAGCTCCTCACCGGTAAGAGCGACCATGTCTGCCTCCAGGGAAATGGCGGGATATCCGATTCGATTCCGCCCGGGCCGCTACGATGAAGAATATTCGGAGGTCGGGCCGCGCGACCCTCAGGCCCTAGCGGCGCTCGCCGAATCCGACACCAGCGCGCGAAGCTGGTCCAACCCCGACGGCGTTCCGTAATACCAGCCCTGCCCCATCAGGGAATCCGAGATGCCCGCGATATACGCGTGCTGCTCCGCCGTCTCAATCCCCTCCACCACCACCGACAGGTGCAGGTTGCGGGCGATGGACAGAATCTGCGGCAGAATATCCACCTCAATCGAGTTGGTCCCAATGGCCTGCATGAACGCCTGATCGATCTTGATGGCATCGATGCGCAACTGGTGCAGATAAGTCAGGCTGGAATATCCCTTCCCAAAGTCATCGAGATGGATGGGATGGCCCACTGCTCGCAGCGCCCCTACCTGCTGAATCAGATCGGAATCGTGCGCCGCCGCGCTCTCCGTAATCTCCAGCGCCACCGACGAAGCCTTGACCCGATGCGCGGCAAGCAGCCGCTCCAACTCGGCAATCATGTCCGGAATGCGCAGGCAATAGGGCGACAGGTTGACGCTCAGCCTGAAATCCGGATTCTCCCGAAGCAGATCCCCGCACTGCTCCAGAGCCTGGTTAACCACCACCTTGGTCAGAGCTCCGATCCAATTCTTCTGTTCCGCAATGCGAATAAAATCGTGCGGCGGTTCCAACTCGCCGCTCTCGTTTCGCCAGCGGCAAAGCGCCTCC
This sequence comes from Acidobacteriota bacterium, assembly GCA_046566985.1. GTDB lineage: Bacteria > Acidobacteriota > Terriglobia > Terriglobales > Acidobacteriaceae > Telmatobacter. Next base: position 325,989 of record JBKICT010000014.1, read on the forward strand.
GCGCCCACAATCTGCTGGTCACGAACCCGTGCAATCGGCTGGTACTCCAGATAGAGCTGCCCCCTGCGAATCGCCCGGTAGAGCTGGCTCTCAATCGTTTTCCGGCGGCGGTACAGCACCGCGAGAACGCCGCCAAGCATGCCGCCCATCAGGCCGCCGCAAGCCAGGGCCAGCAGCGTCGGGGCGATCTCCCGGCCCAGCACATAGTCCAGGGATACAGACACGGTGTCGCAAAGCGGGTATCGCGCCGAACACGCCGTCGTGTAAACGCGATCGCCCTGGAGATGCCTGCCCGGAGACGTGAAGATGGGCGCAGTCCCCGGATCGTGCGCGCCAGTCGGCCTGCCGTGAATATCCGTCACGGTGGCCGCGAACTGCATCCACGGAGGGCCGCTGAACTCGCGGGCCAGTTCACCGATGTTCACATACGCATCTCCCAATCGCACCAGGATCGTGGGCTTGTTGTGAATGCTGAACGAACCCACGCTGCGATAGAGTTCCAACTGCGCAGGCAGAACCGCCACCCGGCGCGGTTCTCCCACTGCCTCAAGCGGGCCGGGCATCTGCGCCGAGCAGCGGACTCGTTCCCCTTGGAACCAGCCGGCATCCAGCAAAGCGCCCGTCTTGAAGATCTGCGCGCGCAGTGTTTCCAGATCCTGCCCCGAGCATCGCGGCAGCGGCGACTGATTCATGGTATGGAGCTGCTGAACCGCTTCGTCGGCGATGGCATTGGTTTTGAGAACCGTGCTCTGCGTCAGGTCCATCAGCCGGTCTTGCGCCGCACGAATCATGACGCGATGCGCAAGGTAGCTCAGGCCCAGCGCGCCTGCCACGGCAAACAAGCCGGCGACGGCCAGAGTCGAAAGAAGATCCCTGCGCGGGATCAACCTGATTTTTGCGGTCCACGCCGGCATGGTCGATCTTCACAGTTCTGTCGGAAAGATGAAGAGAACCCAGGCGGGCTTCCGTCCGCGCAGTGCTCACTCGCGATCCCCCGGCTCGAGCAATGACTGGATAATCGTTAGACCCAAATCCTATCAGGATTGGAAGCAACGCCAAAACATTACTAAAATAGCGAGGCTGGTAAACTAAAGTAAGAAAAATCAAGAGTTTTCAAGGATTTCCGCGTGTATCTCGATTCACAGAAAACATGGGCCGGCCGGATTCGCGGCGTTTTGGCGGAGAAGTACAATCTTGCCCTCGAAACCATCCCCGTAGAGATTCCTCCCGATCTCAAGTTCGGCGAGCTCGCCACGCCCATCGCGCTTCAACTCGCGCGCACCCTGCGCAAAGCGCCCAAGGTCATCGCCCAGGAGATTGTCGCCGAACTCGGCGCCCTGGAAGGCTTCGCCGGATTCGAAGTGGCCGGCGCCGGCTACATCAACGCGCGGCTCGACCGCGCCGCGGCCCTCGCTGCAATCGGCCGCACCGCAGGCGCCGCAGGCGAGGGGTCCGTTCAATCGGCATCTTTATCGCCGGCGGCCGGGGCAAAAGTCTCCACCCCAAAAGCAGATACACCGGCGATTCCCACGCACGCGCTCGTCGAGCACACCTCCATCAATCCCAACAAGGCTGCCCACATCGGTCACCTCCGCAACGCCATCCTCGGCGACACCTTCGTCCGGCTGCTGCGCGCCGCCGGACAAAAGGTCGATGTCCAGAACTACATCGACAACACCGGCGTGCAGGTGGCGGATGTGGTCGTCGGATTTCTGCATCTGGAAGGGAAGTCGCTCGCCGAGGTGCGGGCATTCATTGAGGAGTGCGACCGGAGGTATGCCGAAACAGGCACTCTGGCCGAAGCCATCGATTACAAGTGCTGGGATCTTTATGCGCGTACCTCGCAGTGGTACAGCGAGGGCTCGACCGAAGAGCAGGAAGCGCGGAAGCGCCTCAGGTATGACACGCTGCACGCTATCGAGCACGGTGGCAACGAAACCGCCGAGGTAGCGGAGCTCATCTCCACGGCAGTCCTGCGCCGGCACCTGGAAACCATGCTCCGCCTCGGCATCGAATACGACTTTCTGCCGCGCGAGAGCGAGATCCTGCACCTCAAGTTCTGGGAACTCGCCTTCGAGCAGTTGAAGCAGAAAGGCGTCCTCTACTTCGAGACCGAAGGCAAGAACAAGGGCTGCTGGGTGATGACCCGGCCCGGCGCGGAAAAAGAGCCAATCCAGGACGAAGACGGCCCGAAGGGCACAGATGAGGATGCGAAGGTCATCGTGCGCTCCAACGGCACCGTCACCTACGTCGGCAAGGACATCGCCTATCACCTCTGGAAGTTCGGCCTGCTCGGCCGCGACTTCGGCTACAAGCCGTTCTTCACCTATCCGAATCACGAGTGCTGGATCTCGGTGGAGCAGGGCATCGAGCTGCACCCGCACTTCGGCGGCGCCAGCGCCATCTATAACGTGATCGATTCACGCCAGAGCGATCCGCAAGCGAACGTGATTCAGGCGTTGCGTGGAATGGGCTACACCGAGCAGGCCGCTCACTACACCCACTTCAGCTATGAGATGGTCGCGCTCACTCCCCGCTGCGCCGTTGACCTGGGCTATACGGTCGCCGAAGAGAACCTCGCCCGGCCATACATCGAGGTCAGCGGACGCAAAGGCTTCGGCGTCAAAGCTGACGACCTTATCGACAAGCTCATCGCCGCCACCCGCGAAGAGACCGACAAGCGCCAGACCGGCCGCGACGAAACCGAGCGGCAGAAGATCGCGGAGCAGATCGCCATCGGCGCGCTGCGCTACTTCATGCTCAAGTTCACGCGCAATTCGGTCATCGCCTTCGACTTCAAAGACGCCCTCAGCTTCGAAGGCGAAACCGGCCCCTACTGCCAGTATGCGGTCGTGCGCATTCGCAACATCTTCCGCAAAGCGGGCATCACTCCGGACGCCGTTCTGTCGGAGTTCGCCAAGCTGGCTCCCGGCACGCTGGCCGGCTCTCTCGCCGGCGAGGAGAACGAAGACATCTGGGCGCTCTGGCTGCGGGCCGGCCGGCGCACCATGGTGCTGGAGCAGTGCATCGCCACCTCAGAACCGGCGTACCTTGCCAAACATGTCTTCCAACTCGCGCAGGAGTTCAGCAACTTCTACCACCATCACCACATCCTCACCGAAGAAGACCCCGCGCGGAAGACATTCCTGCTCGCGACCGCTGCCGTCGCTCTGCGCGAACTGGTGACCTGCCTGAGCTGGCTGGGCATCGAAAGCCCAGAAGCGATGTAAAGGCAGGCAGTAGGAAGTAGGGAATAGAGAGTAGAAAGCGAAGGGAGGGCGCGAGCCCTCCCTTGATTGCTGTTTACGAATCATGCAGTGCTGCTGCGCCAGGGCGTAAAATCTGATCCCTGAAATCTGAAACCTGACACCTGTCTTACGACGCGTAGGCCCGCACCCACTCCAGGATCGACCGCACGGCAATTCCGCTCGGCCCCTTTGCGATGTAAGGCCGATTCTCCTCCATCCACGCCACCCCGGCGATGTCGAGGTGGATCCACGGAGTGTCTTCCGCGAAGTGGTGCAGGAACTCGGCCGCCGTAATCGCTCCGCCCCAGCGTCCGCCCGTGTTCTTGATGTCGCCGATGTCGGACTTGATCATGTCGGCGTATTCCTGGTCGAGCGGCAGACGCCAGAACTTTTCGCCTGAGGTCTCCAGCGCGCGATCGAATTTCGCGTACGTCTCATCGTCGTTGGAGAACGCGCCGGCATTCACCATGCCCAGCGCCACAACGCAGGCCCCGGTCAGCGTGGCAGCGTCGATGAGATGCGTGGCCCCGAGCTGTTTGGCATACGCCAGTCCATCGGCCAGCACCAGCCGGCCCTCGGCGTCGGTGTTGATAATCTCGATCGTCTTGCCCGACATTGCCGTCTGCAGGTCGCCCGGCTTCTGCGCCTTGCCGTCTGGCATGTTCTCGCTGGCGCAGACAATGCCAATCACGCGCACATTCGGCTTCAACAGTGCAATGGCGCGCATGGCCCCGCACATGGCAGCGCCGCCCGCCATGTCGTATTTCATCTTTTCCATGTTGTCCGCGGGCTTGATGGAGATGCCGCCGGTATCGAAGGTGATGCCCTTGCCGACCAGCCCCATCACCGGGCCGTCCTTCACACCCTTCGGCTCGTAGCGCATCACAATCAGCGCAGGCGGCTCTTCTGAGCCCTGCGAGACGGACCAGAATGCGCCCATCTTCAGCTCGTGCAGCTTCTCGGTGGAGTAGACCTCGCACTGCAGGCCGACTTCCTTCGCCATCGCCGCCGCGCGCTTGCCGAACTCCGTCGGCGTCAGCTTGTTCCCCGGCTCGTTCACCAGCTCGCGGGCAAAGTTCTGGCTCTCACCGATGATCGTGCCTTCCTTGAACGCCGCTTCCACGGCACTCTTGTCCCCGTTTGCGGCAGCCGCCACCGTGAACATCTGCACGCTCACGTCTTTGCGGTCGCTGCGGTAGGTGTCGGGATCAAAGTCGCCCACGAAGGCGCCTTCGACAGCGGCACGCGCACTCGCCGCGGCAGCCAGCGAGCCGGACTCCGGATTCGCAAACACAAGCGAGCGAATCCCGCGCGGCTTCACGAATCGCGCAGCCGTTCCGGCAGCATTCCGCACCGAGTGAACCGTCGCCTTGGCCTGCTTGCCCAAACCAACCAGCAGCAGGCGCTTGGCCTTCAGCCCGGCAGGGGCGTGCAGCAGCAACGTCTCGTTCGCGCCGGCTTTGAACTCTCCGCTTTCGATCACAGCGGCGACCGCCTTCTTCACGGCTGCGTCGCTGGTCAGCAACTCAGGAGTTGCCTTGGCATCGGGGCCCTGGGCGGTTTGCGCATCAACCGCGGTCACGGCAATCAGTTCGGTTTCAATCTGTGGAAGTGGAGTGAAGGTCAGTTCAGTCCGCATGGAGGCCATTGTTGCATTTGAGGGTTATGGCGCGCTATCCGGCAATGACAATTGCAGCAAAAACCGGCACGAGTATTGGTCCTAAGAGTTTCGCAAGGAAGTCCGGATGCCGGGTTTTCCGGACATGGACCCGCCGCGCAGCAACCCGGACACGACATCTGTGCCTCCCATATCGTGCACCTTTCGGGCCCATTTCCCATTAAGTGCAAAGGACGCGAACCCTCCCCCCGGCGAAAGGCAACCTCCAATCTGCTTTGTACCTCTTACGCGGAAGCAAAGGCATAGGGCTTTCGCTGAATCCGCACGGCCTAGGAGTTCGAGTGGTCGAAGCAATCGTGCTTTGGAACGAGCCGAACAATCTGTCGCACTGGAATTTTCATCTCGACCCTGACTGGAGCCGGTTCGCGGACCTGGTAAAGCAGGCCTCGTGCTCCGTCCGCAGCGTCAATCCCGACGTGCCGATTGTTTTGGGCGGCGTGTCGGCGTGCGACTGCGATTTTCTGCGCAACATGGCAGCCAAGGAACTCATGCCGTACGTGGATGTAGTGGGTGTCCACGGCTTCCCCCTCGATTGGAACCATTGGCCCATCGACGAATGGCCCGACCGAGTCGCCGAAGCCCAGCAGGTCACCGGAAAGCCCGTCTGGGTTCTGGAAGTCGGCGCGTCTTCCTTCGGCGCGGAAGAGGTGCAGGCGTTCGGCTTGCAGCGGACCGTCGAGCTTCTCCGCGATCGCGTCGAGCGCATCCACTGGTACTCGCTCATGGATCTGCCCCCTGCCTGGCCGGCCGAGACTCGCCACAAAGAGGCGGAGGGCTCAGCCTATTACCGGCACTACTACATGGGCCTGGTCAACAGCCGCGGAGTTCCCAAGCTCTCGTTTGACGATTTTCCTCGCGACGGCTCTATCGGCTTTTGCCAATGGTTTCATTTCGAGGATCCGCGCCTCGACCAGGCCGTGCGCCTGATGAAAGATCTTGGCGTTCGCTATCTGCGCACCGGCTTGAGCTGGGCAGACTCTTTTCGCCCCAATGCTCTCGCCTGGTTCGACCGCATGATGGACGCGCTGCGCGACTTCGATGTGGCGCTGACCCTCTGCTTCACCCCTGCGCACCTCGGGTTGGAAGGCCACCATACCAGTCCCCCGCGAGAAAACCGACAGTTCGCGGAGTTTGCCGCCTGGGCCGTGCAGCGCTATGCGCCACGGGTTCCGCCCCAATACATCCGTTCCCAACACGCGAAGGAAGTCTCGACCGTATGAGCAAAAGGGTTCTTATTACCGGAGGCGCCGGCTTTGTGGGCTCGCACGTCGCAGACGGCTTGATTGAAGCGGGACACGCGGTGCGCGTGCTCGACGACCTCACGCTTCAGGTGCATCCATCCGGAACGCCGGATTACCTCAACCCTGAAATTGAGCTGATTCGGGGGGACGTGCGCGATCCCAACCGCCTGAGAGCAGTCCTTTCCGGCGTCGACGTGATATACCACTTCGCCGCTACCGTCGGTGTCGGCCAGTCCATGTACGAGATCGGGCGCTACGTCAGCGTCAACACTCTTGGAACGGGGGAATTGCTGCAGGCGATCCTCGACTCCCACGCGCCCATTCAAAAGCTCATCGTGGCCTCCTCCATGTCCATCTACGGCGAGGGCCGCTACCAATGCACAAAATGTGGCGAAACCGCCGCCCCGTATGTGCGCACCATCGCCCAGCTCAAGGCCGGCAAGTGGGACCTTGCCTGCGAGCATTGCGGCGGAAAGCTGCGCCCGCTGCCGACCGATGAATCCAAGCCCTCGCATCTCAACTCGGTCTATGCCCTCTCCAAGCGCGACCAGGAGGAGCTCTGCCTCATCTACGGGCGCATCTACGGACTTCCCGTAACCGCGCTGCGCTTCTTCAACATCTACGGCACTCGTCAGGCACTCTCCAATCCCTACACCGGCGTGGCCGCGGTCTTTGCCTCGCGCATGCTCAATGGCCAGCAGCCCATCATCTTTGAAGACGGCGAACAGATGCGCGACTTTGTCCACATCAAGGACATTGTGCGGGCGAACCTCCTTGCCATGGAGCGCCACGAATCGGACGGCGAAGTCATCAACGTCGGCACCGGCCAGCCCATCACCATCCGCCAGGTGGCCGCCCTGCTCGCGCGCTCCATCGGCATGGATGTGCAGCCGGTCATCTCCAACAAATATCGCGCCGGCGATGTCCGCCACTGCTATGCCGATATCGGCAAGGCGCGCCGCCTGCTCGGATACGAACCCCAGGTCACCCACGAGGAAGGCTTCCGTGAACTGGCCGCGTGGCTTGAGGGCCAGGAGGCGGAAGACCGCGCGGAAACCATGCTGAAGGAGTTGAGCAGTTACGGACTAACGGCGTAACACACAGCCGCCATCGCAGGTCGGCGGCATGAACAGGTCCTTGGGGAAAGAGGAAGAAATGCAACGCAAAGCAGTTCGGAGAGCTCTGATCACGGGAGGCGCCGGCTTCATCGGCTCCAACTTGGCCGAGCGCCTGCTGTCCGGGTCCGATGCGCAGGTCCGGATCTTTGATAACCTCTCGCGGCCGGGCGTGGTTCACAATATTGAGTGGCTGCGCTCGCACCCGCAGAGTGCGCGTCTGCAGATTGTTCAGGGCGATGTCCGCAACGCTTCGGCGCTCATGCAGGCCGCCTCTGACGTGACCGAGATCTATCATCTCGCCGCACAGGTCGCGGTCACCACCTCCATCGACGACCCGACCTCCGACTTCGAGGTGAATGCCCGTGGCACTCTCAACGTGCTGGAGGCGGCGCGGCGCTCGGGCAACAAGCCCTTCCTGCTCTACACCTCCACCAACAAGGTGTACGGTTCTCTCCCCGGTTTGGCCATCGAGGTGGAGGGCACGCACTACCGCGCAAAGCAGCCCGACTTTCGTGGAGTAGCTGAGGCCCAGCCGCTGGACTTCCATTCTCCCTATGGCTGCTCGAAAGGCGCCGCCGACCAGTACGTGCACGATTACGCGCGCATCTACGGCCTGCCCACCGTGGTGTTTCGCATGTCCTGCATCGCAGGTCCCCGGCAGTTCGGCAATGAAGACCAGGGATGGGTGGCCCACTTCCTCTACTCTGCTTTGGGCCGCCAGCCCATCACCATCTATGGCAACGGCTACCAGGTCCGCGACATCCTCCACGTGCACGACCTCGTCGATGCCATGCAGGCCGCGCGTCACCATCAGGACGCAACCCGCGGACAGGTCTTCAATCTCGGCGGCGGTCCCGAGCGCGCCGTATCGATCATCGAGATGCTGCGCGATATCGAGCACGTCACCGGCTGCGACCTGAATCTGCGCTACAGCAAGGTCCGCCCCGGCGATCAGCCCTTGTACATCGCCGATACCCGCAAGCTGCGCAACTTCACCGGCTGGAGCCCACGGCGCAGCGTAGGCGATATCTTGCGGGCCATTCTAGAGTTCTGGAACGAGAGACATGCCGACGGGCCCGCCGAGAACACCCTGCCGCTCCGTGCCGCTGCCCTGCAACAGGAGGTGGCATGAAATATGCCCTCATCAATCCCCGCTGGAGCTTTGAAGGCTCCACCTACTTCGGCTGCCCTGAGCCGCACATCCCTCTCGAGCTTTTCTCGGCGCGCCAGTTTCTGCGCGATGCCGCTCACGACGTTTTGCTCATCGATGCCAACATCGAAGGAGCCTCGCTGGAGCAGGTAAAGAAACGCGTCGATGCATTTGAGCCCGATTTTCTTGTTGTCCCCACCGCACCCTCGTACCTGTTTTGGCGCTGTCCGCAGCCCGAGCTGCGCGTTCCCGCCAAGTGGATCCGGGAGTTGAGAGGCGCGGCCAAAACAGTGGTGATCGGCCCCCACGGCTCCGCCACTCCGCATGCCACGCTGCGCAAAACCGGCGCCGACATCGTACTGCGCGGCGAACACGATCAGGCGCTGCCGCAACTCGCTGACCAGCCCTGGGAGATGATCGACGGCTGCTGCTGGATCAGCCCCGAGGGCCGTTTCCGCATGAACCCCGGCCTCGGCGTAACGGACATGCAGTTGGTTCGGTCCATCGATTACACAGGCTATCCGATCGAAAAGCACTCCCACCTGCACCACATCTTCCCCGGCAACGGCGCCGACCACCTGAAGCGCGGCGCCGAAGTCGAGTTCGCGCGCGGATGCCCGTACTCCTGCACCTTCTGCAACAAGACCCTCTTCCGCAACAAGTTTCGCGAGCGCAAACTCGAAGACGTCCTGGTCGAGATCGACGGCCTCATCGCGCGCGGAGTGGACTACGTCTACTTCATCGACGAGATATTCGGCGTCGGCAAGCAGGTACGCCAGCTCCTCGATGAAATCGCCAGGCGGCCGCTCTCCATCGGCTTCCAGTCGCGGATCGACCTGTGGGACGAAGATTCTCTGGCCGCGCTTGGCCGCGCCCACTGCGTCTCCTTCGAGTGCGGCATCGAGTCCATCACCGAGCAGGGCCGCGACGAACTGCATAAGAACTGCCGCCTCACCACCGAGCGCATCCAGGACCTGCTGCTCGAAGCGCGCCGGCACATTCCCTGGGTGCAGGCAAACCTCATCAAGACAGCCAACGATGACCCCGCGGAGATCGCCCGCTTCCAGTCGTTCCTGAAAGCGCACGGTGTCTGGGTCAGCGAACCGGTGCCGATGTTCCCATTTCCCGGCAGCCCGCTTTACGTGCAGACCTTCGGCACGCAACCCGATGACCAGGCATGGGAGCGCGCCCACGCGTACTACCTCGCCCTGTTTGCGGACAAAGGATTCAGCGACATTCAGGACCAACAGCCGCGCCCATTACCGGAGCTCGAATGCGCATCCTTATGACCACTGACACCGTTGGCGGTGTCTGGACTTTCACGCTGGAACTCGCTGCCGGGCTTCTGGAGCGCGGCTGCTTTGTGCGCCTCGTATCCTTCGGGCGATTGCCCGGCGCAGCGCACCACGAACAATGCGCAGCTCTCGCTGAGAAACATCCGCGGCGATTTTCGTTTGTGCCCTCGGAAATCCCACTGGAATGGATGCAGCAAAACGGGCGCGTCCTGGAGCAGGGAAGTCAACTGTTGCAGCGCGAAGCAGCCCTCTTCTGCCCCGATCTTATCCACTCCAATGAGTTCTGTTTCGGCGCGCTCCATGCCGCCATTCCCTGCGTGATCACCGCGCACAGTGACGTGCTGAGCTGGGCCAAAGCCTGCCGCCTCGACGGCTTGCCGTCATCGGAGTGGCTGGAGCGCTACATCGCCATGGTGCAGGCGGGTCTGCTTGCCGCCGATGCCGTCGCTGCGCCCACTCAATGGATGCTGCATGCGCTGGCAGAGACGTTTGCATTGCCCAGGCACTCTGCTGTTGTGCCCAATGGACGAACCATTCCCAGTTCGCGGTCCGGCGCAACAGCGACGCGCGCGGTCACGGCGGGCCGGCTATGGGACGAGGCAAAGGCGATCAACACGCTCGCGCATGTGGAGAGCACCATGCCCATCGCCATCGCCGGCGAAGGACGCCCCGAGTGCAGCGCGTCATGGATAAACAACAGCCACCTGGACTGGAAGGGGCAGCTTTCCGAACCGGAGATGATGCGGCTGTTCTGCGAGAGCTCGGTCTACCTGTGCCTCTCGAAATACGAGCCCTTCGGCCTGGCCGCTCTCGAAGCTGCCCTCTGCGGATGCGCAGTCGTCGCGCGCGACATCCCTTCGTTGCGCGAAGTGTGGCGCGACGCAGCGCTCTACTTCCACGACGCGTGCGAGCTGACCGGCCTGCTGCGTCGTCTGCAAAGCGATCCCGTGCTGTTGCGCCGCGCGCAAATGATGGCCAACGGACGCGCAAAGTGGTTTACCCGCGACCGCATGGTCGACGGCTACCTGGGCCTCTTCGGTTCTGTGCTGCAAATTTCCTTGCGGGAGGAACATGCCGCGTAAGTTGCGCATTGCCTACCTCGCTCACGCATTGCGGTCCGACTGGAACAATGGCAACGCCCATTTTCTTCGCGGACTGCTGCGAGCCATGCGTGTTCTGGGGCACGACGTGATCGCGTTTGAGCCTGCACGCGAGTGGTCCATCGACAACCTGCGCCAGGAGCCCGCGGGCGAGGATTCACTGCGCCTGTTTGCGGACGCCTATCCCGACCTGGACATTCATACCTACGACGCAAAGGCCGAAGGCCAGACCACATTCTGGCGCAACGCGCTCCGCGAATGCGATGTTGTCATTCTGCACGAGTGGAATCCGCCCGCGCTAGCGCATCTCCTTCTCGACCTGCGCGCCGAACTCGGATTCCGCCTCCTGTTCCATGACACTCACCACCGCGCTTCCTCGTCGCCGGAGCAGATTCGTCTCTTCGGCACCGACCGCTTCGATGGAGTCATGGTCTTTGGCGAAGCGCTCCGCTCCATCTATCGTGACCGCTTCGGCATCCATCAGGTCTGGACGCTCCATGAAGCCGCCGACACAACCATCTTTCACCCTCTCGTCCGCGAAAAAAAGCAGGACGTGGTGTGGATCGGCAACTGGGGCGACGAAGAACGCTCCAACGAAATTCGCGAGTTCCTGCTCAAGCCCGCCGCGCAAATGCGACATCGCACGTTCACCATTTATGGCGTGCGCTATCCCGCAGACGCCCTCGCGGAACTAGCCGGCGCCGGCGTAAGCTACGGCGGCTACCTGCCGAATCTCCGCGCGCCGCAGGTCTACGCGGAATCGCGCGTCACCGCGCACGTCCCGCGCCAGCAGTACTCCGCCGCAATGGACGGCATTCCTACCATTCGTGTATTTGAGGCGCTGGCCTGCGGCATCCCGCTCGTCTCCGCGCCCTGGCGCGACACGGAAAACCTGTTCCGCCCCGGCGACTTTCTGTTCGCGTCCGACGCCGCGCAGATGCAGCAGCGCATCGAGCGCCTTCTCACGCATCCCAAAGAGGCCGGCGAACAGGCGCTGCGCGGGCTTGAAACCATTCTGGCGCGGCACACCTGCCGCCATCGCGCCGAGGAACTTACAGCCATCTGCGAAGAAGAGGTGCTGGCGTGAATATCTTTGTCTTTGGTTCGAGCATCGTCTCTTCCTACTGGAATGGAGCCGCCACCTACTACCGTGGCATCTACAAATATCTGGCGCGCCGCGGGCACCAGATCACCTTTGCCGAGCCTGACGCCTACGGCCGCCAGCAGCATCGCGATCCCGGCGATTACTCCTACGTGCATTCGCTCGTCTACCAGCCCGGAGCCGACGTCGACTCCATGATCCGGCTCGCATCGCAGAGCGACGTGGTCATCAAGCATAGCGGGATCGGCGTGGACGACGAACAGATCGAACGTCTCGTCGCCGAACTCGCCGTTGAAACCGCCTGCTTCTTCTGGGATGTCGATTCGCCCGCAACACTCGCGCGCCTCCGCGCCAATCCCGGCGATCCATTCCGTGCCGCCATCCCGAAATACGACGCCATCCTCAGCTACGGAGGCGGCCCCGCCAGCCGCGATGGCTATATCGAGTTCGGCGCACGCGCCTACTACTCCATCTACAACGGTCTCGATCCCGACACGCACCATCCCGTGCCCCCCGATCCCGCTCTGCGCTGCGATGTGGCCTTCCTCGGCAATCGCCTGCCCGATCGCGAACAGCGCGTCGAAGCCTTGTTCTTGAAAGCCGCCGAACTCGCGCCCGACAAAACTTTTCTGCTCGGTGGCGAAGGATGGGGCGACAAATCGTTGCCGGCGAACGTGCGCTGGATCGGCCATGTTCCCACGGGAGATCACAATCGCATCAACTGCTCCGCGGCCATGGTTATCAACATCAATCGCAACTCCATGGCCGCCGCGGGATTCTCGCCGCCCACCCGCATCTTCGAGGTCGCCGGCGCGGGCGCATGCCTGCTCTGCGATGACTGGCCGGGCATCGAAGATTGCTTCGAGCCAGGAAAAGAAATCATCGTCGTGCACACTGCGGAAGATGTCGTCGAGGCGTTGCGGCGCTATGACCCTGAAGAACGTGCGCGCATCGGCCACGCCTATCGGGGGCGGGCGCTTCGCGACCACACCTATGCGCAGCGCGCAGAACAAGCCGAAGCGGCCTTTGTCGCCTGCATTGCGCAACGCAACGCCACAGCACCGGAGGCCATGGCACGCGCATGAAATTCGTCTTCTTTGGACTGACGGTGACTTCTTCGTGGGGCAACGGGCACGCCACCACCTACCGCTCGCTCCTCAAGGCGCTGGCTGCGCGCGGGCATCGCATTCATTTCATCGAGAAGGATGTGGAGTGGTACCGCAGCAACCGCGACCTGCCCGCGCCGGAGTTCTGCACCGTGCATCTCTACGATGATTGGGACGGCAGCGCGCGGCGTTGTGTGCACATCGCGCGCGACGCCGACGCCGTCGTAGTCGGTTCGTTCTTTCCCGATGCAATCTCCGCGACCCGGCTGCTGCTGGAGCAGGGGAACGAAATCATTCTCTTCTACGACATCGACACGCCCGTCACCATGGCGCGCCTGCGGGACGATGGAAATGTCGAGTACCTCGATCCCACACTCATCCCGCACTATGCCGCATACCTCAGCTTCACCGGCGGCCCACTCCTGCGCGAAATCGAAACCCGCTTCGGATCGCCCTGGGCCGTTCCGTTTTACTGCTCCGTCGATTCCGCTGTCTACAAGCCCACCACCCCGCGCCGCGAGTTTCAATGCGACCTTAGCTACCTTGGCACCTACGCGTGCGACCGCCAGCCAAAGCTGGAGCGCTACCTGAACGAAACCGCGCGCCTGCTACCCGGCAAGCGCATGATCGTCGCCGGTCCCCAATACCCACAGGATATTGCGTGGCCGCAAAATGTAGAACGCATTATCCATCTCTCTCCACGCGAGCACCCCGCCTTCTACTCCTCCTCGCGGTTCACCCTCAACGTCACGCGCGATGACATGGTCGCGGCAGGCTACTCGCCGTCGGTGCGGCTGTTTGAAGCTTCGGCATGCAGCGCTGCGATTCTCTCCGATGACTGGCCGGGGCTCTCGGAATTCCTGACCCCAGGGCAAGAGATCCTGCTTCCGCACGATGCCTACGAGGTCAGCCAGATCCTCCTCCACATGTCTCACGAAGAGCGCCTTCGCATCGGCCTTCGCGCGCGCGACCGCATCCTCGCCGAGCACACCGCCGAGCATCGTGCCGCGCAGTTCGAGGAGATCGTGGAGCGCTGTCAGCCGCACACTCACGCCGGAATGGTCAGCGCTTCGAACGAATGAATGCAAAGCTCCGGCGACTCGGCCTGTAACTGCTCGTAGCTGTAGATGCCCGTGGCCACGGCAACCGCCGCCAGTCCGTTGGCGTGCGCAGCCTGGATGTCGGCGGGCGTATCGCCCACTGCCACAATCCGCGCATGCTCTCCGCGGCGCGCCCGGGCCATCTGCACTGCCCGCGCGAACACATCCGCTCGATGTTCCAGGCCATCGCTCCACGCGGCGAAATCGAACAGATCGTCCAGCCCGGCCGCAGCCAGTTTGCATCTTCCAATCGATTCCAGATTTCCCGTGGCGATCCCCGTCATGCGTCCGCTGCCCCGTAGCGCACTCACAACGTCCCGCACCATCGGCAGTGCGCGAATGCGAAATTCATGCCGATGCGCCTCCACAAAGCCGCACATGCGCGCGCAAATCTCTGCCAGCCGCGGTCGCCACTCCGGCTCCGCAATTCCGGCCAAAGCAAACGCATCGCGCAGAATGCCCGTATCGGTGTTGCCATGCGCCGTCACGCCGTCCAGGTTTACCGGCCGTCCCGCAATCGCTGTGA
>JBKICT010000015.1:0-31597 GCA_046566985.1 Acidobacteriota bacterium
GTCGTCATGCTCGATGGCGCCAACCTCCTCGATCCCGGCAACGCCGGCACCCAGGTGGCCAACATCAACCAGGACATGACGGACAGCATCAAGTATCTGTCCGCCTCCTATGGCGCCGAGTACGCGAAGGGCCCGGCAGTTCTGCAGGCCTTCTCCAAGAGCGGCGGCCAGAAGTATCACGGCGAAGCTTACCTGTACGCGCGCAACACCGGCCTTGGCTACGCCAATGACTGGTACAACAAGAACCAGCAAATCGCCAGCGGTAAGCCCAATACCCTCACCGATCAGTACTTCTACTATATCGGCGGCAACATTGGCGGACCGGTCTCGTTCCTTGGCTTCAACAAGAACAAGGACAAGCTGTTCTTCTGGGGCGGCTACGAGAAGATGATCCAGCACCCCTACAACAACCCGGTGGAAATGAATGTGCCCACGGCCGCGCAGGCTAAAGGTGACTTCAGCAATCCGGGTGTGCCGCAGGGTGTTATGAACACCTACCCTGGGGCGTACGCCATTCCCTGCAACACCGACGACGGGTGGCAGGGTTGTGGTGCGACCACTTCGCCCTGGGCTCCGTATAACGGCGGCAACATCAGCAACCTGTCTCCGTACTTCGATCCCAATGGCAAGATTCTGAGCGGCCTCAACCCCACGCCCAACCAGACGCCGAACCTCTCCAATGGTTGGAACAATTTCTCCTATTTCCCAGTCACCCCGCAGGACCGCTGGGAAGCGACCGGCAAGCTGACCTACGCGTTCAACGACAACAACAAGCTGTGGGGCTCCTACGCATATCAGAGCGAGAACGATCTGCATCCGCTTTCAATCTGGTGGGCTCCGGAGTGGACAATTCCGTATCCGGGAGGCGGCGCTACCGCAAAGGAAACGGCGAACCTCTACCTCGTCAACTACACCCACGTCTTCAGCGCGACGTCGACCAACGAATTCGTGTTTGCCTACGCGAAATTTGAGAACGACGCGTCCCTCGTCAATCCTGCTGCGATGAGCCGCTCCAAGCTGGGCTTCCCCACGCAGAGCGTTTTCGCCGGAGCCAAGCCGACCGACCAGATGCCAAACTCGACCGGAGGCTGGGACAGCGGCTTGACCGAAATCAACGAGTTCGACTTCAACAGCGGCATCTACGGACCCAACAGCTTCGGCAAGACGTCGAAAGCGCCCTCGATCACCGACACCTTCACGAAGATTTTGGGAACCCACTCCATGAAGGGCGGCTTCTACTGGGATCAGGAAGCCAACCTCCAGGCGGGCGGAAACGATGTCAACGGCAACTACGATTTCGAGAACTGGGGCGCGAGTTCGACTTACAACATGACGCTGGACCGCCTGATGGGCCGCCCAACGAACTATGACGAAACCAATCTCGACGCAGTTCCGGAGGTGCAGTGGCACCAGTGGTCGTTGTGGGCGCAGGACTCATGGAAAGCAACGCCCAAGCTGACCGTCAATTACGGCATGCGTGCCGATCACATTGGCCAGTGGTACAACAACATGGGCGGCATGCAGGTGTGGATCGCCTCGAAGTACGACAACGGGCCCAACCCTGCGCCGAACACGGGACTGGTGTGGCACAAGAACGATTCCAGTGTCCCGCTGTCCGGCTTCACCAGCCCGTTGTTCTTCTACAGCCCGCGCGTGGGCGTCGCCTACGACGTCTTCGGCACCGGCAAAACCGTCCTCCGCAGCGGATTCGGCACCTACCGGTACCAGATCTCGGGAGGCGACGCGAGCGGCGCCACGTCTGGACCACTGGGCTCGTTCGACTTCAACACGGGGAACACCGGCCTGAACGGATTCTATGGTTACGGCATCAACGGTGGTACGGTGTGCACGGGCATTACCGGCGCTCCCGGTGGCAACACAGGGGGTGGCACATGCAACGGAGGGGCCAGCAAAACCCTCCAGGTGCCGGCGGGCGTCAACCAGAACCATGCCTCTAACGTTAAGGCAGACAAGCTGGGAGACAACCTGGTTCCCTATGCGAACACCTACAGCTTCGGCATCGCGCAGGCTCTCCCGAGCCACACGGTTGCCGAAATCTCCTACGTGGGCAGTATGAGCCGCAACCAGTTCCTCAACGGTGCTAACGGCCACATCGAGGATTTGAGCCCGATCGCATACGGCGCATTCTTCAAGCCCGACCCGCTGAATGGCCGTTATGAGAACATAGCGCCAACCAGCAGTAACAACGCGCCTAACGCGAACGACTGGCGGCCGCTGCAGAACTACTCTGGCGGAGTGTGGCTCCAGACGCACGGTGGCTACGCAAACTACAACTCCTTGCAGGTCTCGGCGCAGAAGCAGTCCGGCAACCTGTACCTGTTCACCAATTTCACCTTCGGCAAGGTGCTCGGTACCCGCGACGGCAACACAAATAACGGCAACGGCAACGGCACCGTTATTAATCCGTACGACCTGGGCGCCAATTACGGACAACTTGGCTACGACCATACAAAGGTCTTCAACTTCTCGGCGAGTTACAAGTTGCCAAGCCCCATCCACAACAACTGGGCGCTTGGGGAAATCATCAACGGGTGGCAGTTGACTAACTACACCACCTACGAGGACGGTAGCCCCTATCAAGCGGGTTCGCCGAGCATGAACATGAACTACCAGCAGTATCACGACTCACAGGGGAACACCCATAACGTTCCAATCATCATGCCCATTCCTGCTACCGCTACGGACAGTACGGGCGCGGTGGTCGGCAACACAACGTACAGCATCGGTACCTCGACTTGGTTGGGATCGGAAGAATATGAGGGCGGCATCCAGCCGCTCCTAATATGCGATCCCCGCAAGGGGCTCAAGAAGGGCCAATACTTCAATCCGAACTGCTTCGCCGCGCCGCTGCCGCCTACGGCAACGAGCTTCGGACAGCAGGGGCAGACGATCTGGCCTTACATCCGCAACCCTCATTATTTCGACAGCGATCTGGCCATCTTCAAGGCCTTCCGCATTACGGATACTCAACGCATCGAGGCCCGTATTTCGGCGACCAACTGGCTGAATCACCCGAATGCGGTCTTCGGTCTGGCCGGCTTAGCGGATAACCAATTGCTGTTTAACGGACTGAGCACAGGTTCCAAGCTCATCACCAACTCGAACGATAGTACCAACGGAATCCCGCAAAACAAGCTGGGCTACCGTTGGATGCAGTTCGCAGCCAAGTACTACTTCTAAACCGCTTGACCGTTCCATGGGAGGAGCATGGATCTCCATGTTCCTCCTGCGGAACGGTGTGGCTTTAGCAGATAAAAGCTCGCGTTGCCGGTTCAATAAAATCTAGAGTGTAACGTTAGTTCCTTTGACTTACAACTGCCTGGATTCCTACAAAGCACACTGTGCGGTGCGCCGGTCACGCAAAGCCTGCTAGATCGCCATTGTGAAAGCGCACGGGACGATGGCCATACCGCCACCGGTGACCCTGCGAACCGAAGCACGGCCTTCCGAATTATGCGGGAGCATCTCTCGACGCGATACGCCCGGGCCGAGAGCTCTGTCCTTGCGGTGCCTGGGAGACAAGGGATCGCGCGCACTTTCAGCAGGATCAAGTCATCAACGAAATCGATAACGCGAATGTTACCTTTGTTCGTCAGGGTTGTACGTCGCCTTGTTCCTAATGGTTAGGTGCCAGAACTCTTCGTGCAAAATTGAACTTCCCAATCCCTCTCAACTCATGGAATAGTCGCAGTGTTTCACTGTGGAACCTACGCGTGGCCTCCTGAATTGCCCGGCGGGATGGTGGATCGGACCATCCCGTCATTTTTCTGCCAGAAAGTCACGGCTGAACCCACGCGTATGTTGGAATCATGCACAGTCAGCGCATGACTCCTCTGCCCGGGAGACAACCTGCGAATATTCATCCATTCTCGCGATGACGAAGCTACCTTCGACGAAAATGCGTTGGGCCCTGCTATTCTTTTTCTTTCGGACGATTCCAAGCTCTTTGGACTGCACCGCCGGTGCGTAGTGCACTAAGAGTGGGCCGGCAGCGATGGTCATGCGTCCAGGATTGCGGCAGAGCGCCGAATCAACACGATATAGCCCTTAGAGGACCTGCAGATCTCATGTTCACCTCAACTCTTGGAAAGCTCGCCCCCCTTGCCGCCGCGCTCTCCATCGCTCTCCTTTCTGGGCAGGTCCAGGCTCAGTCGACCACCAACTCACCCCGCGAGATCGTCGCCGATCTGCAGCAGACGCGCGGTCCGGTCGACCGCTTCTTTGATCTGTCGGTCGGCTCCGACTATCCCGGCACACTGATTCGCGATGACAGCCAAGCGCAGCTCAAGGTCGTCACTCAGGAACTCGGATTTCGCTATATCCGCTTTCACGCCATCTTTCACGACGTCCTGGGTACTGTGCGCATCGAGAACGGCAAGACAGTCTACGACTGGACAAAGATTGATCAGCTCTACGACGATCTCCTTGCCCGCCACATCAAGCCCTTTGTCGAACTCGGCTTCACTCCACAAGCCCTGGCCACCTCCAACAGCAGCATCTTTTATTGGCACGGCAACACTTCGCATCCAAAGCCCGATGGCTGGCGCGACCTGATAGCTGCCTTCACACGCCACATCGAGCAGCGCTATGGGAAAAATGAGGTTCGCACCTGGTTCTTCGAAGTGTGGAATGAGCCGAACCTCTCCGGCTTCTGGGAGGGCGGTGATCAGAAAGCTTACTTCGCGCTGTATGACCTGACTGCAAGGACTATTAAATCCATCGACCCGAAACTGCGCGTCGGAGGACCGGCGACCGCCGGCGCCGCCTGGGTTCCGGACTTTCTTGCCCATGTGAAGCAGGTCGGCGCCCCCGTGGACTTTGTCAGCACCCATACTTATGGTGTGCAGGGTGGATTCCTGGACGAGAACGGAAAGAGCGACACTAAGCTCGACCCCTCACCGGACGCGATCGTAGGCGATGTGCGCCGTGTACGCGGTCAAATCTCCGCGTCCCCATTTCCAAACCTCCCGCTTTATTTCACCGAGTGGAGCACAAGCTACACGCCGCGTGACTCTGTGCATGACTCCTACATCAGCGCGCCTTACATTCTCACCAAGCTGAAGGCGTGCGAGGGGCTCGTCCAGGGCATGAGCTACTGGACCTACACCGACCTGTTTGAAGAGCCCGGACCGCCGACGGCTCCCTTTCAAGGCGGATTTGGATTATTGAACCCAGAGGGCATTCGCAAGCCGGTCTACTTTGCCTACAAGTATCTGCATGCGCTCGAGGGCAACAGCCTCGCAATATCCGATCCGCAGGCCATGCTCTCGACCCAGGATGGCGATGTCAGCGCGGTGGTCTGGGATTTTGAGCAACCGCTGCAGAAGGTGAGCAACCGCTCTTTCTTCACAAAGGTGATTCCGAACCATCCTGCGGCGCCGGTGCACCTGCAAATGAAGCATCTTGCACCGAAGTCCGCTTATCGCCTCAGCGTCTATCGAACCGGGTACCATTCCAACGACGCGTACACCGCTTATATCGAGATGGGGGCTCCGAAGCAGTTGAGCGCCGAGCAGATCGCGCACCTCAATGAGATGACGCGCGATCTTCCCGAGATCAACAAGATGGTCAACGCTGGACCAAACGGCAGCCTCGAGGTCACACTTCCGATGAACAGCAATGACATTGTGCTGGTCAAGCTGCAGCGCAGCCGTTGATCTGGGTAAGTCACCCGCCGCGCCGGACATCAAGACGAGAATTCATAAGAATGCGATGGTCAGCCGAAATGCACGCCACCGGCATTGCCATTTCTGTGATCATTCGCGGAAGAATGGCGCGCTCGCTGCCAATAGCGTCGCGCTGATTTGCCGTGCGTAATCGGGCGACTAATCGCCAATCAGGTGCAGAATGACCTGTCTTCGGTGAGGACGCACCCGGTGGTCGAAGACGTAGATACCCTGCCAGGTTCCCAGGGCGGTGCATTGTGCTCTGACCCGAACGACGCCAAGTCGGCGGAACCGAGCGAGCGGCCAAGTATGAATCCCTCCACTTCAACCCTTCAGACCAGCGGTGAAACTGGATGTGACGTCGGTCTTCACTGATGGAATGACGACGGTCCCTCTGCTATAAGCAGCGCACCTTTGGCCAAACCGGATGGTGCGGGGGATGTGGTCACCTCATACGCAGAACGGGCTTCACGTGAGCTGCTTCTGAACGGCAACAGTGCGTTAAAGTCGCCGGGAAGACGTCGAAAACGGAAGCTCAACGGATACCAGGTGTCGAAGTTTTTATCCATCGACATGGGTATCAGTTCAGATGGTTGAACGAGACGGGTTTTCTGATAACTGTATTTCGAATCAATAGTGTGACAGGCGCTTCCAGTTCATCTGTATCCTGGCCAATCCAGGGCGGTACCTTGCGAATGGAGGGGGAAGATGAGCAAGAGGGAAAATCAGCAGTTTATATCGCCAATGGATTCACCAACACACGTTCGAAGCTCTTTTCTGCACGAGCAATTGGAAATCAGTGCACCTCTACAAACACCGCGGTAGTGAGAGGTGGCACGCATGCGGAGCCCGATCGGGAATTGAAGGTTGCCGTTCGTGTCGCCGGATCTGCGGAGTGTTGTTGTTCAGGATGCAGAACAAACTGATGCCCGACCACCGACTGATCGGTGACCTCTTGCTGCCTGGTGGTGCCATTCATGACCACCAGGATCCGCCGGTAGGGTCCGTCCCGATGCCCTTTTGATTCCAGCAAAAATGAGATAACACCTGGAATGGTGTCGGCGCCTGTATTGAGAAAATGCAGACTCGATGTAATCTGCTGTGCCGTGCGCATGCGGAACAAGGGCGAACTTGAGCGGATACGCAGGAACTCAGAAAAGACGGCTTCGGCACGATGGATGTCTTCGGGCGAAGGTGCGAGAGCTGGATTGCGCAGCAGAGGCTTCTCAATCTTCCACTGCGCCTGGTTTTTTCGGGCAGGGGGAAGCCCCATGCCCCAGTGGTTTGTATCGCCACTCCAGTCGATGCGATTGAACCAGTCACCGGAGTTGAAGCTGTCGCTATCCATATCTTTGGAGCGCAACAAGTCAACCGCTTCCGTGAAGAAGGGGATTCCCTGTGCCAGCGCAACGACACTCAGTGCCAGAGTTTGCCGACGCGTGCGATCAACAATCGACTCGTCGCCGGGAGACTTGATCTGGATGGCATCGAACAAGGTCTGGTTGTCGTGTGCCGAGACGTAGTTGAGAGTTTCGCTGGGTGAGGCGGCGTAACCGGTTGGGGCGCCTCTGAAATCGATCCGCGAGGCGGGCACGAGCCTCCCGTTCGCATCGGGAATGAGGATGGATCGCAGGTTCCCCGCAATTCCGGCACGAATCCACGCTTCTTCCTGCAGGAGCTGGTGCTTCTGCTGCTCAGCGCTCATGCTGGAACGGGTATAGCTGTTGGGGGCGGTATAGAGACCAGTGGCGAACCCTTGGATGCGGACGTTCCCGCTGGCCTTGCCTCCGCGCACTGCGTCGCGCAGGCGATCATTGAAGCTGCCGATTCCGGTGCCGTGCAGATTCAGCTGGGTGGCGTTGCGCCCCAGTGCGTTGTGGGCGGTTTCACCAAACTCCCATCCTTCTCCGTAAAGGTAGATCTTTCTCCCATCCACGCCATCTTTTGCGACGGTGAGAGAATCGAGGGCCTTGCGAATGTGGAGAAGGTCGGGAACGAATGAGAAGTTCATAAGATCGAAGCGGAATCCATCGATCTTGTATTGTGTTGCACTCCACAGTACGGCATCCTGCTGCAGGCGAGCCATCATGGAGTGCTCTGTGGCCGTATCGGCGCAGCAGGTACTGGTGAGTTGGCGGCCATTTTTGTCGAGCCGGTTATAGTAGCCGGGGACAATCTTGTCGAGCACGGAATTATCAGACTGGCCGAACCCAGCGGTGTGGTTGAAGACGACATCCTGAATGACACGCAGGCCACTCTTGTGCAGCGCCATCACCATGGAACGGTACTCACGGATCCTGTTTGCCGGATTCGTGGCGTAAGCTCCTTCCGGCACCAGGTAGTGCACCGGACTGTAGCCCCAGCTATAGCCGTCGGCCTCTTGAATCGCCATTACCGCCGCTTGTTGTGCCTGGCCGTCAGGCGGGTAATGAGTCAGATCTGGCGTTTTCAACCAGCGCGTACGATCTTCATCCACACCGGAAAAATGAAAGGTGGGCAGAAGATGAACCGCCTTCAGCCCGGCATCCGCCAGCGAGCGCAGGTGGCGCATGCCGGCGGAATCGACATCCGTAAAGGCCAGGTAGCTGCCTCGATGGGAAGCAGGCACAGTGGGATCGCCAATGCTGAAGTCGCGTACGTGTAGCTCGTAGATGCTTAGGTCTGTGATGTGGTCGAGCCGGGGCGAACGATTCTCGTCCCAGCCTTCCGGCTTGGTCTCGCGACCGGCAACGTCTGTGATTCGGCTTTTTGTGCCGTTGATGGCGAGATCCACGGAGTAAGGATCTGTGACAAGATTCTCAACCACGGCGCCGGCCGTGGGAGCGAAGACGCGCACGTCGAAGAGGTAGTAGCTGTTGAGCCAGGCATGGTTGAGAGCAGCCGACCACACCCCACCGGTTCGGCGCATTTCGACGTTGGACGAGGGCGACTGCTGATCGGGTTGATGAAATAGCAGCAGGCTTACAGACTGTGCGGTAGGAGCCCACAGGTGGATTGCGATCGGAGAACCGGGATTGCGCGGAATGGTCGGACCGAGGGGACCACCCCAGGCGTAGAGATCGTCCAGAACACCAGCCGTTTGCACCCCTGTGGAATAGAGCAGCTTGCCGTTGTTGTCCTGCACGGAGACGAGCAATTGTTCCGTCAAAAACCGGTGGGCGTGGGTTGCGAACCACGCCCGTGGCAGGCTCAGAGCGAAGTAGCTTCCACGAAGTTGCGGAAAATGGGCGAGGTCTCTTCGCGTGGGGTTGTGGCTGCGCGACAGGTGAACGGATGCAGCACCATTGATTTCGCTCGCAGGGATGCGCAGGGCAGCGCGTTGATCGCTCCAGAGTGTATAGACGCAACCAGAGCACTGCCGCTCTTTTGGTAGTAACAGCGTGTTTCGATTGATCCAATACGCCTGCGCGGCTGGTTGTTGCCGTCTTCCCGGGGAATTCTGCTTTTGGCCGATGCCGGCGGCACAAGCTGTGGGCGCACAAAGGGAGACGATGAGACTGAAACCAACCGACAGAATGCAGATCGAGGCGGCCCCTCGAAAGCTCATCGCGGCACCACCCGGCGCTGGCCCGCATAGGACTGCTCACAGCAGCCCGACCCCACGGGCGGGTGGTCAGGAGAGAGACGGAGTGCAGCCGGAATCCACGGCGGAAAGAAGAAAGTACGGCGCATGTGCACAGAAGAGCGCGTTGCCCGCCGTGAACGCAATGGAGGAAGGATGATCAGGCGATGATTTTTCTCTGACCCGGCAAGTCCAATGATGACAAGCGCTTATGGGGTCCCGGAGTCCGCCGCCGGATTCATTTCCAGGCTATATAGATTGCTGTCGTCCGACTCCACGTGCGTAATGACGGCGTTGTCGGGGGCAAGGCCCGAAAAGAAGTATCGCGAGACCGCGCCAGCGGGGAAATTTTTGATGGTGACGATCGGTTCGATGCGGCCATCGGAGACCGCAACCCTGCTAATGGGATTATGTGGCGCCATGTAGGCGTGGAAGTACAGGTAGCGGCTGTCTGAGGACCAGACGGGGTCGGCCGCCGAGGTTTGAGCCAGGAGACGCCAGCTTTGGGTCTTCACGTCGTAGAGCATGATCTTCTGCTGATCGAGAGTCAGCGCTGTAATCAGCTTTCCGTCGGGCGACCAGCGCGGGCTGAACAGACCTTTTGAGCCGGGCAATTCCGTTACGGCGTTCGTGGCCAGATGGAAGATACGGATGGATCGCGGCGTATTGCCTTGGCCCATCTGTTCGGGTATGCCGCCAAACACAATGGACTTGCCGTCCGCCGAAAATGTTGGGTCGGCGAGGTTGTAGTCTTTGCGCATCAACCGCCGAAGATTTTCGCCGCTCGCGTCTACTACAAAAATCTGCCACGGGCTACCCTGCCGTCGAGCCATAAGTACTACCTGCGTACCATCTGGTGACCAGTTGGCCAGGAAAACGTGCAGGGAACTCGGGGTTAGCTGCACTTTATCTTGCCCATCGGCCTGCGCCCGCCACAGGCGGCTCATCGGGTCTAGCCACAAAACGAACCGGTGATCGCGAGAGTAGGCAACGTGATCGGCGTGCGCCAGAAAGCCCTCTAGCGGTGCAAATGCTTTGGTTTGTCCGTTCAATCGCTCGCTTAGCGACCTGTAATCATGTCCGACGAAGAAGATCTCGTTCTGGTTAAGACCCGCGGTCGGTGATTCATTGAACAGTGGGCCGTTTGTTACGCGGAAAGCGCGCAGACTCTGATCCTCGCTCAATGCCCAAAGATCAGCGGTGCGGCCCGTCATCACCTGAAAGACGAAATCCTGGCCGTCCGCTGTCCACACGCCGCAGCATGCATTGGAAGAGAGCGTTCCCCGAGTCAGCAGCCGGTGAGGTGCCTCGTTTTGACCATTGATCTCCCACAGCGATGAGGTGTGATTGATTGAATCGATGATGGTAAACCGCAGCCGCTTTCCATCCGGTGACCACCGGAGCCAGAATGCCCGACCGGGAAGCGTGGCGAAGTGCGTGGACTGGCTGGAGTCGAGCGAGAGCACGCTGAGCTGATTTCCGTTCGCATAGAGGATGCTTCTGCCGTCGGGCATCCAGGTGGCGTCGTGGGCCAGAATGTTTGCCACCCGGAATCCAGAACCGCCAGCTACAGGAATGACCCAGAGCGGCACCTCTGGTTCGGCCGTTAGATGGCTGCGCACCAGCAGTTGGGTGCGATCCGGTGAGATGTTATCAATTTCGGGCGAGGCGATTTCGCTCGGCACCGTGAGCGTCTGCATTTCTCCCGTTGAAATCGTCAACTGCGACAGCACGTCGTGGCCGTCTTCTACTGTCGACGTGTAAAGGTGAGTCCCATCCGTCACGGTGGCAGGAAACGATTCAAACGCGGTGTCCACGGAAGAATAGACCCGTCCAGTCTGCGTGAGGCGCACGATGCGCGGAACGGATCGCTGTATGTTGCTGAAACGATTTGGGGAAACAAGCTTGGCAGAGATCCCGACGCCTGCCAGAAACGAAGCGACGGCCACCGCACCCAGCAGCAGCACGCGTCGGGAAGCCAGCGTACTCCGAACAGAACGTTTTGAGGTTTCCAATTCTCGTTCTGGCTGAAACGTGGGTACGGGTGGAACGACGGGTTCCGGCTTAGCGGCCTCGCGGACGGGCTGGATTTCGCCGACGATCGAGACAGGGGCGATGAATCGATAGCCGCGCTTCGAAAGCGTCTCAATGAATCTTGGATTCTCGGCGCTATCGCCCAGCGCCTCCCGCACCTTCTTGATCGCGCTGCTCAGCGAATGCTCAAAATCAACCACCACGTCCGGAACCCAGACGGTCTGCTGGAGCTGCTCACGCGAAACCACTTCGCCGGCGTGTTCCAGCAGGGTGGTGAGTACCTTGAACGGCTGGCTCTGAAGCTTGACGCGGCGGCCGCTTTTCCATAGCTCGCCCGATTTCAGGTCGGCTTCAAACAGGCCAAAGGCTAAGCGGCTGGGAACAACGAAGGGTGTAGAAACTGCTTCTGGTCGGGCATCCGCGCTTAAGGTAGACCGCGTTGCCGCATTCTTGGGGTATTCCGTGGGGGCCGCCATGGGGGACTGTTGCTTGAGTCTGTATGGTACTGTTTCAACGATCCAGCGGTCAAACGATCTTCCTGCCCCGGCAGCTCGGATGATAGTTCCCCGTATTTATCTGAAAAATAAATGCTTATCAGGTTACCGAGATTTCAAACGAAAATCGCTTCCTGTGCATTGCCGCTAGATGGTGCGAACGCGTGTAGTTCCCCCTGGTCAGCCATTGTGGATGAACGAGTCACAGAGCAGAGCGATGAATCGCTGACCAGAAGAACTTGGGAGGACAGAATCACTATGGGGAACAGGAGTCTCAGACTTGAACAGCGGTTTCTATGGGCTGTTCTGGTGCTAGCCATATTTGCGGTTTTTACAGTGCCTGGTGCGCACGCGCAGTCTGACAACGGCAGCATCGTTGGCACCGTGACCGATCAGACCGGCGCAGCCATCCCGAATGCGACGATCGACGTCACCAACGTCGCCACAGGGCTGAAACTTCACGCAAAGGCCGATGGGGCCGGTGGGTTTGAAATCCCCTCCGTCCCGCGAGGTTCTTACAGCGCAGAGGTTCGGTCACAGGGCTTCCAGAGCCAAATCGTCAATTTCGCCGTCAAGGTCGCCAGCTCTCAGACGCTTGTCTTCAAGCTCGCGCCTGGCGCAGTCAGCACCACCTTGACCGTCACCGATGCGGCGCCGCTGGTAGACACGACAGACGCCACCATAGGGGCGACGATCCAGGGCAAGCAGGTAACGGACCTTCCCCTCAACGGTCGCAACTTCACGCAACTTGCTCTGTTATCCCCCGGCGTGACCCGCGGGGCGTACGGCGACATCGCCTCAGGCGGCGGCAGCTCCAATATGACTGAGACGCAGCGCAACAACGAGAGCGGTTCGGCGGCTCTTTCCGTGAATGGCCTTCGGCCGCAGGCGGATAACTACATCCTCGACGGCGTGGATAACAACGACGGATTCGTGAACACGATTCTGTTCTATCCCAACATCGACGCCACGCAGGAATTCAAAATCGACACGAACATCGCTTCGGCCGAGTACGGTCGCGCCGGTGGCGCCATCGTGATCAGCTCGACAAAGAGCGGCACAAACAAATATCACGGCTCGGCTTTCTGGTTCTATCGCGATCGCAGCTTTGACTCGAACCCGAACTACCGCTTTGACGGAGCCCCGGCCACTCCGGCTGCGGGCTTCCTCCGCAACCAGCCTGGTTTCTCCATCGGAGGACCGATCATCAAGAACAAGCTCTTCGGGTTTGGCGATTACCAGGCGCTTCGCGAGGTCCTCGCCGTCTCACCGCACTATGTCACGGTTCCGACGGCCCTCATGCGTCAGGGCAACTTTACCGAGTTGCTGAGCCAGGCGGGATCGGGTTCCGACCAGTTTGAGACGCAGTACCCGCGGTGTTATCCAGGCTCCTACACAGACGCCAATGGCGCTCACCCCTATGCGGGCGCAACGACCTTCGGGACCCAGGGCGGCTGGATCTTCGATCCAACTACCTGCGGGCAGCCAGGCGGTCCCTCGCAGTTCCCCGGCAACATCATTCCGTCCGGACGACTGAATCCCGCGGCGGTCAACTATCTCAATGCGTTTCCCATGCCGACCCGCACCGATCGCTATCTCAACAACTATCTCGTAAATCAGTCGGAAAACAACAAGTACAACACCTTCGACGTTCGCTTTGACTGGAACGCTTCAGACAGTGACCGGGCGTTCATCCGTTACAGCTACGACAACTCGGTGAACACCAAGACCTCTGAGTTCGCAAACCTGCCCGCAGGCGGCGGATCGGGAACCAACCCCACGCACGCGCGCGGCTATGACCTCGGCTATACCCACATCTTCTCGCCCAATGTGGTGAACGATGCGCACATCGCCTACAACCGCGACAACTATGGGTATACGCCGCCCATGTACGGCGATTACGTATCCAAAAACCTGGGCATCGTCAACGCCAACATCAATCAGGAAACCTCCGGCGGCGCGCTGATCGGCGGCTGGAAGGGCAACCTGGAGTACACCGGCGATTACGGCATCTATGCGGTGCCGCAGAATACCTATGAAGTGAACGACTCCGTAAGCTGGAACAGGGGCCAGCACTCCTTCAAGTTTGGCGGCACGCTGATTCGCCGGCAGGTGGAGTACTTCAACGCAGAGGAAGGCAAGGGCTACTTCCAGATCGATCAGGGAACGGTCGACTTCACTGGATACGAGGTTTCTGAACTGCTCGCCGGTGGCATGGATCAGTATCAGATCGGTTCCGAGCAAGGCTACTTCTCCAATATCGGCCAGGAAGACGGCATCTTCGCGGAGGACACATGGCGCGCGACCCGCAAACTCACGCTGAACTATGGCCTGCGCTGGGATTTCCTGACACATCCTTATGAATCGCACAACCAGCAGGCAGCCTTCGACATAAACACCGGCACGGTGATGATCGCGAACAAGAACGGCGTTTCCCGAAGCATCATCCATCAGGACTATCACGACTTCGCTCCGCGCCTGGGCTTTGCCTATGACCTCACCGGCGACGGAAGGACTGCAATCCGGGGCGGGTTTGGAATCTTCTACTTCCTGGACTTCGGAGGCGGCAGCAACCAGTTAGCCGAACAACCGCCCTTCGGCGGAAGCAATGACTACACGGCGGCCAACGGGTATTGCATCACCTTTACGGGCCAACTGAATCAGGCGCCCACCAACAACGGCAATGGCTACAACTGTAAGGGCTACACGAGCCCGTCCAAGGTCGCTTACAGCGCCACCGGCGACACGGGCATTCCGCTGCCGGCGCGCGGCTATCCGAACTTTGACCCCAACAACCCACCGGCCGGAACCAGCATGATTGCGGTAAATCCTTACAGCAAGACCAGCCAGGTTCAGGAGTGGAACCTGCAGGTGGAGCATCAGTTCGGTGCGAATAACACCCTCGACGTGGCTTATGTGGGAACGATCGGAAACAATCTGTCTTCCTACTACCCGTACAACATCAACCAGTTCAAGACCGGCATCCAGAATTTTCCGGGCCTTGGCTACATCAACTACAACGACTACAACGGCATCTCGAACTACAACGGCCTGCAGTTGCATGCTGTTCATCGCGCTTCCAACGGCCTGATCGCCACGGGATCCTACGCTTGGGGTCATACTCTGGACGACTCGACCGGCGCCTTCCAGGGGCAGTCGGCTGCGCTCTACTATGACCCGATGGCCGGATACGGCAATTCGAATCAGGATCAAAGGCACGTATTCAGCTCGTCGATCCTTTACCCGTTGCCATTTGGCCGCGGACAGAAGTATGCGAACGGTGTCTCCAAACCGATGGACTGGCTGGTGGGCGGATGGCAGACCAGTATCATCGCCATGTTGCAGACGGGTACACCGGTTGACCTCTCCACTGGCGAGGACGCGCCGGGTAATCGGCCCGACCTGGTGGGCAAGATCACCTATCCCAAGGCCACCGGAGGCAATGCCGGCGAATACTGGTTCAACCCGAGTGCATTCGCGAATCCCCCGGTAGTTTCCTCCCCGGCATGCAACTGCACGGTCTACACCCGCCTGGGCACACTGGGCCGAAACCAAATCTTTGGACCTGGGTTCAGAACGGTCAACTTCAGCCTGCAAAAGACTGTGACCCTGGCGGAGGGATACGCTCTGGAGTTGCACGGGGATGCGTTCAATCTCCTCAATACTCCCGAGTTCACCAATCCCAACGGCAGCATGACGTCCTCGCAGTTCGGACAGATTGAAGGCACTCAGGTCTACACGAACCGTCAGATCCAGTTGGCGGCGCGATTCGTCTTTTAACAGTGAACCCGGTTCTATCTCAAACGTGACCGGCAAATGGGGCGCGGCAAGCTTCGGACTGGAGATCAGCCGTCGCAACCGCGCCCTGTGGCCGAAACGAAGCAGGAACATTCTGCGCGGCTGTTCGTCATTCAGCCGCCCGCACGTGGGTATCGCAAGGTCACCAAAACGCGCACGGCAGACGTGGGTAGATCTCAAACGGGATCCACAACTGCCTTGCCCACGCTTTGATCTTCTGCTTTTGCTCACTGAGGCGCGACAAGCTAGGCCCCGCGAGCTTTGACCGGGGGCCGTATCATGCGGACGGCCTCCGTTTTTTCTCAAGCCTGCATGGTTCAGCATAAGATTCAATATTCCGATTTCCGATGAGCCGTGGTATCGGACTAGACAAGTGCCAGTAATTGTTTGGAGATGTGTATGAAGCCCCTAGCCGGTCTGTTGTGCGCGCTTTTGATTGCTGCTTTGTCGAGTTCGGCTGGAGCGTCCGCTGCGCGCCAGGGCCCTGCCAAACCGCGAATCGACAAAATTGATCCGCCCGGCTGGTGGGTAAAGCTTCCTTCTCCCATGCTGCTGGTGCATGGAGAGGGACTCCGCGCGGCAAAGTTCTCGGTTACCGGCAGCAACGTAAAGCTGGAGAAATCGCAAGCGTCGGAAAATGGGCACTGGGCGTTTCTGTGGCTCGATACGAAATCTGCAGCCGCGCAGACCTTGACGATCACGGCGACCGACACCGCCGGGGAAGCGCGTTGCTCCTACAAGCTGGCCGCACCCTCCCACGACCCGCATGCGCACGCAGGATTCTCCGCCAAAGACGTGATGTATCTCATCATGCCGGATCGCTTCGCCCGCGGAAGCTCCGCACCATATCCCTCCGGAGACGACCGCACGGCCGCACGCGGCTGGCATGGCGGAGATCTGGCAGGCATCGAACAGCATCTCGATTACCTGAAGCAGATGGGCGTCACGACGATCTGGACCACGCCCGTGGACTCCAATGCGGGCATGTCCGAGTCCTACCATGGCTACGCCGCTACCGATCTATACGCTGTAGACCCTCACCTGGGTATGCTGGCGGATTACAGGCGGCTCTCCGCCGCGCTGCACGCGCGCAACATGAAGCTGGTGATTGATCTGGTGCCCAATCACATCGGCTTGAAGCACCCGTGGGTTGCCGATCCGCCCGCTCCCAACTGGCTGCATGGCACCGTGAACCACCACCTTGCTCTCGCGTATGATTTTTACGCCCTTCTCGATCCCCACGCGCCTGCCTCCCAATGGCGGCCCAACGTCGACGGTTGGTTCTCCAACGAAATGCCAGATTTGAACCAGGAGAACCCGCTCGTCTCGCGCTACCTGATTCAGAACGCGCTCTGGTGGGTGGAGACTGCGAATCTCGATGGCATCCGCCTCGATACCTTTCCCTACGTGAGCAGGACGTTCTGGCATGACTTCCACGCCGCGCTGCACAAGGCATTCCCTCACTTGACAACCGTCGGCGAGATCTACCACCGCGATCCTGAGGTCACATCCTTCTTCGCGGGCGGCGTAGCGCGCCATGGCGCCGAAGGCGACATCGACACCGGGCTCGACACGCCGTTCGATTACCCGCTGTGCTTTGCTCTGCGCGACGCACTTACTCAGGGCAAGCCGATGACCGAGTTGTCCGACATCCTGCGCCAGGACGCCCTCTATCCGCATCCGGAGCGGCTCGTTATCTTTTTCGGCAATCACGATCTGTCGCGCTTTCTGACCGACGCCAGGGGCTCGGTCCCCATGCTCAAACTCGGAGTCGGTTTGCTGGCGACGTTGCGCGGAATGCCGGAACTCTACACGGGCGATGAGATCGGAATGACCGGCGGAGCCGACCCTGATAACCGCCATGACTTTCCCGGCGGCTTTCCCGGAGACGCGCACAACGCATTCGCGGCGGCAGGCCGTACTCCCGCGCAAAACGAGATCTTCCGTTGGACTTCCGGCATGCTGGCGTTCCGCGCCGCGCACCCCGAGCTCCAGACCGGCATCGAACAGAATCTATATTCCGATGCCGACGCGTTTGCCTTCATTCGTGGCAAAAATGGGGCCGGCTGCCGTGCCGAAGGTGATACCGAGCGGCTGCTGATCGTTGCGAACAAGGCTTCCCAAAGCAAGACGCTGGAATTGTCGGTGGACGGTACGGCACTGGAGGGATGCACGCAGTTCAGCGCCGCATCGGCTGCACCGGGCGAAAAGCCGCAGCTTAGCGGCGGGAAGCTGCACATTGAAGAGCCGGCGGAATCGCTGACGGTATTTTCCGTGAAATAGCCAGGTGTGAAACTCGTGTGGGTGGACAAATGTCAGGCACACAAGGACCTCTCCGATGATCCGATCACTTGAGACACTTTCCCATGCTGCGTTCCGAATGGGAGGTCCGCTCATTGTCCTATGTCTCGCAGCCGGGATGCCCGCCATGGCTCAGGTCCACGCGTCTTCGGCCTGCTCCGGCCCTCCCTCGTTGGAGGCCCAACTGCGTGCTCATCCAAGTGGAGGCGGCTACGCGGCGCTGGAAGCCTGGTTCGACCGGCATCACCGTCCGGAATGCGCGGCCAGTACCATTCGTGAGGGATTGAAGTTCGCGCCTAGATCGGCGCATTTGCGTTACTTGCAGGGATTGAATTTCTACTCGGCCAAACGATACCGTGAGGCAGTCGCGCCCCTCGAACAGGCCGTTCGAATCGATCCCGGCGCGTTGCCGCCACATCTGCTCTTGGGAGCAACGCTCGCGCGGCTGGGGCGCAATCCGGATGCGCTTCAACAATGGCAAGCAGCGCTCAAGATCGATTCCGGCTCGAAAGCTGCGCAGGATGGGCTTGCCAAGAGCTTGATCGCGACAGGAGAGTTCGATGCGGCAATCCGCATGCTTCGCTCCGTCCCGCGTGACGAGAACCTGACACTCGATCTTGCCGTCGCTTACCGCAAGGCGGGCATGTACACTCAAGCCGCTCAGGCGCTCAGCGATGGACTTAAATCAATGCCCGAGTCCGACGCCCTCACGGCAGCCCTCGTCTCTCTCGATGTCGATGAATCTCATTTCGAGACTGCATCGACCCTCGCAGAAAAGATCGCGCGTGCGAAGCCTTACGATCTCGAGGCCCAACGCATTTATCTGCGCACCTTGGTCATCACCGGCAACAACGAAGTTGCCCTGCCGCTCGGGCGAAAGCTTCTCGCCCGCGCCCCGCATGATGCAGACCTCCTCAACTTGACTGGACTGGTAGAGCAGAAGACCGGCGACCTCCCGTCCGCGCGCAGGCACCTGGAAGAAGCGGTAGCCATAAACCCCGGCGACTACAACCCGCGGGTGAATCTCGGTGTCGTACTCGCCGAGCTGAACGACGCGAAAGGTGCGCGAGTGCAGTTGGAGAGGGCTCTCGCTCTCGGTACCGACGAGCCGCAGGTGCACTTTGAGTTGGCCAAGGTTCTTCGCACCTTGGGCGATACACAGGGAGCAAGGCAGCAGTTGGCCATTTATCAAAAGCGGCTCAAAGAAGAATCAGACCAGGCAGAGGCGGTCTCGAAGGCAATGGAAGCGGCGGATGCCGCAAAATCGGGAGACAATCGCAAGGCGGCCGAACTCTATCGCGCAGCGTGTGCGGCTCAGCCGCAGAACGCAACCCTGGCCTACCGGCTGGCCATGGTGTTGGGCAATGAGGGCGACCTCCCTGGTGAACGCGCCGCATTGCAACGAGCGGTGCAGGCCAATCCCCGCTTCGCGCCGGCACAATATCAGCTCGGGTATATGGATTTCCAGGCAGGGAACAATCCTGCAGCAGAACGCGAATTCCGCGCTACGGTCGACGGTCTCCCAGAGAATGTGCAAGCCTGGATTTCACTGGCCGCTACGCTCGGCGCCGAAGCCAAGTTCACGGATGCGCGAGCGGCTATTGCGAGGGCCCTGCAGATTCAGCCTGAAAATGCCGCCGCCCTGTACTTGAGCCACAAACTCGCTCAGGCGCAAAGCCAGCGCTGACTGCATCCCGTTAAGCGGCGAGAGAGGTCTTTTAATTTTGACACCGAATCCCAAATGTTCCCCCAAGTGGAGCCGCCGCCAATTACTCGGCGCGGCGCCCGCGCTCGTGACGCCGATGCTGGGCCTGCCTCGGCTTTTTGCAGCAGACGATGTACGCAAGCCAGCCAGCCCTTTTTCGCGATTTGTCGACGTAGCGCACTCGGCGGGTCTGCGCGACAACACCGTCTACGGAGAGCCCTCCAGCTTCACTTACATCATTGAATCGATGGCCACCGGCTGCGCGTTCTTCGATTACGACAACGACGGATGGATGGACATCTTCATCTTGGGCGGCCGCACGCTCGCCGGAACCCCACCCGGGTCTGGAAACCGTCTCTACCACAACAATCGTGATGGGACTTTCACGGACGTTACCGCGAAGTCGGGCTTGGCCGATCCCGGCTGGGCGCAGGGAGTCTGCGTCGGCGATTACAACAACGACGGATGGGAAGATCTTTTCCTCACTTATTACGGGCAGAATCGCCTGTATCGCAACAACGGCGACGGCACTTTCTCCAATGTGACTGCTGAAGCCGGCCTGCTAAATCCGAAGACGCGCTACAGCACCGGTTGCACTTTCGTCGATTACAACCGCGACGGTCATCTCGATCTTTTCGTCTCCAACTATCTCGAGATTGATCTCGCCACGGCACCCAAGCCCTCGCTCGCCGTTCCCAACTGCAACTACGAAGGGGTGCCCACCATGTGCGGTCCGTTGGGCTTGCCCAAGGCGCAGCACTATCTGTATCGCAACAACGGCGATGGCACATTCACAGATGTTTCTGAAGCCGCCGGCATCTCGGCGCTGCGTGGATCCTATGGATTGACTGCTCTGGCTTTTGACGCCGATGAAGACGGGTGGCCGGATATTTTCGTTGCCTGTGACATGACGCCTTCGCTGCTGTTGATGAACAATCACGACGGCACCTTCCGCGAAGAGGCGTTACTGCGTGGCATTGCGGTCAGTGGTCAGGGACGCGAGATGGGCGGCATGGGCGTGGCCGCGGGAGATTACAACCTCGACGGCCATACCGACCTGCTGAAAACTCACTTTTACAATCAGGCCAACGGCCTTTACCGCAACGACGGAAAAGGCAATTTTGACGACGCGACCACGGAGGCGGGCCTCAACAGGGAGACCCGGTTCGTGTGCTTCGGCGCCGGCATCGTGGATTTCGATAATGACGGCCATCCCGACATTCTGATTGCTTCCGGCAGCGTCTATCCGGAAGTGGGCCACGTATCTCCACGATTTCCGGCGCGCAGTCCGCGCCTGCTCTTTCGCAACGAGGGTAACGGATCGTATCGGGAAGTGGGCGACGAGGCCGGCCCGGATATCAACGCACCTCATTGCAGCCGCGGCGTGGCTTTCGGTGATTTCGATAACGATGGTGACATGGATGTTTTGATCATGAACGTCAACGAGCCTCCCACGCTGCTGCGCAATGACGCTCCAAAGAAAAATCACTGGATCAAGATTCGCCTGGAAGGGACCAAAAGCAACCGCAGCGCCATCGGAGCGCGCATTGTTGTCCGATACGGCGGCAAGGTGCAGGTGCAGGAGGTTTTGAGTGGCTGCAGTTTCCTCTCGTCCAATGACCCGCGCCTCCACTTCGGGCTCGGCAACGCAACGACAGCAGAAATAGAGATCCGGTGGCCGTCAGGACTTGTCGAGCGCCTGCACGCCGCCGCCGATCAGCTTGTTACGCTGCGCGAAGGATCGGGACAGGTCAAAGGCCGTCCGTTTCGCTCATAGGGAAATGCTCTGTGGCTGAGGGAACCGGAGGAATTGCCCTCAACCGCGAGTTGTGCCCCAGGGCAGCGCTGATTCGGAATCTCGGCTGTCGAGAATGGGTAAATCGCGCCTCAATTGCCGAAAACCCTCGCGCGCGGCCTGTATTTGGGCTCTGCGGCCGACCGCCCACTGCTTCGTATCGCCGCCGTGCATCCAAAACCTGGTGAGCGTGCTTTCGGGCTACAAAATAGACCACATGGTGCGAGTGCGCGGCGCGCGCGAGCACAACCTCCGCAACGTAGACGTGGACGTCCCCCGGGACGCGCTGGTGGTGTTCACGGGGATCTCGGGCTCCGGAAAGTCCTCTCTGGCGTTCGGAACCATCTATGCGGAAGCGCAGCGCCGCTATCTTGAATCGGTTTCGCCGTATGCGCGGCGCCTGTTTCACCAGCTGTCAGTCCCGTCGGTCGATTCCATCGATGGCCTGCCGCCCGCGGTGGCTCTGCAGCAGCAGCGCGGCGCTCCCACTCCGCGCTCATCGGTAGGATCCGTCACCACGCTTTCCAACCTGCTCCGCATGCTTTATTCGCGCGCCGGAGATTATCCCAACGGCCAGCCATTGCTCTACGCGGAATCGTTTTCTCCGAACACTGCGGAGGGAGCCTGCCCCGAATGCCACGGCCTTGGTCGGGTCTACACCGTAACGGAGGAGTCGATGGTGCCGGACCCCTCCCTTACCATTCGGGAGCGTGCGATTGCCGCCTGGCCGACGGCGTGGGGTGGGCAGAACCAGCGCGACATCCTGGTATCTCTGGGCTTTGACGTGGATACCCCGTGGCGTGATCTGCCCAAGAAGGATCGCAACTGGATTCTCTTCACCGACGAGCAGCCCCAGGTTCCCGTCTACCCCGGCTTCACGCCAGCCGAGACCCGCCGCGCGCTCAAGCGCAAACTGGAGCCGGGCTACATGGGCACGTTCACCAGCGCGAAACGGCATGTCTTCTTCACCTTCGCGCATACGCACAGCGCCATGATGAAGAAGCGCGTCTCGCAGTTCATGGTTGCCGCCGATTGCACTACCTGCCATGGCAAGCGCCTGCGCCGGGAGAGCCTCTCCGTTCACTTCGCCGGCCATGACATCGCCGCCATGTCATCGCTTCCGCTCAAGCGGCTGCATGCCGTGCTCGAGCCGTTCACCCGGCCGCGGGGTAGCAGTGCGGCGACGAATCCGGAGAAGGCGGAGGTGACGCGGCGCATCACATGTGAGCTGAGAGATCGGCTATCCGTGCTGCTCAACCTGGGCCTGGGTTACCTGTCGCTGGAGCGCAGCACGCCGACGCTCTCCCCGGGCGAACTGCAGCGGTTGCGGCTCGCCACGCAATTGCACTCCAATCTCTTCGGTGTGATTTATGTGCTCGATGAGCCATCGGCTGGTTTGCATCCGGCGGATACGCAGGCGCTGCTCGATGCACTGGAGGGATTGAAGAGAGCGGGAAATTCGATCTTTGTCGTGGAGCACGAAATCGAGGTGGTGCGCCGCGCCGATTGGATCGTGGACGTAGGTCCGGGCGCAGGAGAGAAGGGCGGCGAAGTTCTCTACTCCGGACCGCCGGATGGGTTGCGCGGCATTGAGCATTCCGAAACACGCCGGCATCTCTTCCTTACACATGCGCGCTCGCGCACGCTGCAACGGCGCGAGCCGAAGGGTTGGTTACAGCTTCGCGACGTAACCCGCAACAACCTCAAACACCTCGACGCACGCTTCCCGCTCGGCCTGATGACTGCGGTAACCGGCGTCTCCGGCTCCGGCAAATCCACGCTGGTCAGCCAGGCCCTGGTGGAACTTGTCGCCGAACGCCTGGGGCAGAAGACCAACACGGAAGAGGAGGAGAACGACAGCCTTGAGGAGAGGCCGGTCGAGACCACATCCGGGCGGATCGAAGACGGCATGCGGCATATCCGCCGCCTGGTGATTGTCGATCAGAAACCAATCGGCCGCACACCTCGATCGAACATGGCGACTTACACGGGGCTGTTCGATCACGTGCGCCGGCTGTTTGCGGCCACGCCGCTGGCCCTTTCGCGCCGATATGACGCGGGACGCTTTTCGTTCAACGTCGCAAAAGGCCGATGCGCGAACTGTTCCGGCGAGGGATTTGTATTCGTGGAACTGCTGTTCCTTCCGAGCGTGTACAGTCCTTGCCCGGCGTGTCATGGGGCGCGCTTCAACGACCAGACGCTGGAAGTCCTCTACCAGGGAAAGAACATTGCGGAGGTGCTTGCCATGACGGTAGACGCCGCCGCTGAGTTCTTCGCCGACGAGGCTACGATCCTGCGATCGCTCAAAGTTCTCCAGGAAGTCGGCCTTGGGTATCTGCGCCTGGGGCAGGCTGCTACCGAGTTGTCAGGAGGCGAGGCGCAGCGGGTGAAGCTCGCGACGGAGTTGCAGCGTGCGGAGTTCGGCAACAGCCTCTACGTGCTCGACGAGCCCACCACAGGGCTGCATCCCAGCGACGTAGAGCGGCTCGAGAGACAACTGCGAAGGCTGGTAGACGCCGGCAATACCGTGATCGTGGTGGAGCATGACATGCAGGTGATGGCCGGCTGCGACTGGATCGTCGACATGGGACCCGGGGCCGGCGAAGAGGGCGGCCGCATCGTTGCCGAAGGCGCTCCAGAAGACATCGTCGCCGTGGCCGGCAGCAAAACCGCGCCGTATCTGGCGGAGTATCTTGCGATGGTTTGAATGAGGTTCGAATCGCCGTCGAGATTATCCAGATGCTTGCGCAACCACGCCTTGTCGTAGCGCGCTCCGTCCATCGTTGTACCGGACAACGTGCTCTTCGAGCGTGGCGCGGGGCGGTATTTGGTTTGGCAGAAATAAGAGACTTAGCCGAAGTTTGGCACGGGATGGGAGGGGGCGAAACGAAGGAGTGGTGGCCACGGACGCTATCCCATTGCCATGTCGCGCCTGCATTTATCTGGGGATTTGAATGTCGCGTTGAGACAATAACTTCGCGCAGGCTGCTCCTGGT
This sequence comes from Acidobacteriota bacterium, assembly GCA_046566985.1. Taxonomy (GTDB): domain Bacteria; phylum Acidobacteriota; class Terriglobia; order Terriglobales; family Acidobacteriaceae; genus Telmatobacter. Next base: position 24,373 of record JBKICT010000015.1, read on the forward strand.
GGCTTTTACGCGTACATATCGGCAACTAGTTCCGCGGAACTGGGAAGGTTTGCGCCGCCATTTAGGCGTCACCCAAAGGTGCTGCTTAATTTTTCGCGGCGGGGAGGTCCCGTCTCGGTGGACCCGGCATCTGTTCCAGGAGATTGACCAATGGGCAGCAGCTTCAAGTCGGTCACTGCCAGCCAGGGAAAGAACATGACCGATGTGCTGCTGGAGTTCATCCAGAATTACGTCACGAAGAACTCACCGAAACCGAAGGGGCGGCGCAAGTGAAACGCGCTGCCTTATATATGAGGGTCTCCTCCCTGGATCAGCACCCGGAGAACCAGCTTCTCGATTTATAGAACATGGCCGCCCAGCGCGGCTATGAAGTCGTTCACGAATATGTTGACAGGATCTCCGGCGCGAAGGCGCGCCGGCCTGGTCTGGACGAGCTGATGCGGGACGCCCGCGGCGGCCGCTTCGATGTGGTCCTGGTCTGGGCATCGGATCGGATCGCCCGCTCGGTAAAGCACTTCCTTGAAGTGCTGGACGAACTGAAGCGGCTGAACGTCGAGTTCGTCTCGTTCAGAGAACAGATCGATATCGCCGGCCCGCTGGCGCCGAACGCATTACCACGAACTCGCCCTAGCCAATAGACGTGCAGAAAGGATTCCGGCCAGGATGATAGCGCTCGGATCGGTGAGATGCCCCGCGGCTCCCGAGTGAAGGCAGTCGCGATTCCTGCCAGGGTTGAATCAGCCTGTGTCGTGGGTAGTGGCGGAAGCGACAGAGATAATCTAACGCGGACTACGCAGCGGAGAAGCCCAGTAAGGCAGGTCCCGTCTCACTCCGGATTCAAATTCTCTTGTGCGCTTGTCCGCTCCTCCTGCGAAACGTCCCAGTGAGATCACAGGAATCAGGGATTCTCTTCCAGTGGACCCTCTATTGGAGAGACGGAAGTCTTGCCAGTCGCTGTCCGCGAATCGACCCGAGTCAACAGCCAGCCGGCCAGCAGGCATGTGAGGATGCCGATCATTCCGTCGATACAGAGCATCCCTCCAATTCCTCCCAGGGAGTACCCATGCCCATCGACAAGCGTGACCCACGCGACGGGAACGTTAGTGGCCGCCGTAAGAAACGAAAACGTGGTTGCGGCCAGAGGATTATCGGGCCCGATGGCTTCGAAAATGATTCCTATCTGTACTGAGAACGCGATGGCCTGAAACAGGTATTCGCCAAAGACTGCCAGAGTAAACGTAGTTGCGGTGTGCGGTAAAAAGATCAGGCCCAAGGTGAACAGGCACCCGAGGATTCCATTGCTCAGATAGAAGAATCGCAAGGGTAGCCGCCGCGCGATGATCGGGAATACCGAGCAGCCGAGCAGAGCCGGAAGGAACGCACCGGCGCCGCCCGCCAGGCTTACCGCTCGTGCAGAGGCATGGAAATCGTTTCCCAGGCCGCCCAGCAGATTGGGTAGAACAAAGGTGCTGCATGGCGACAGGAACAAAAGCAGCACGACGACGACTTCGCGCCGTCGCAACATGCCGAGCACTTCATGGCTGAACTGGACGAAGCTCTCGCCCGCCAGTTTTCGGTCCACTCCAGGAGCGGGTAGAAAAGGAAAGACCGCCGTAGGCAGAAAAACCACCGCTCCCACCAGCAAGGCCGCTGGCAGAATGGGCAATCTCCGCACGAATTCTGCACCAACTGCCACGATCAACCCGTTTCCGCCGATCGCCGCGATATTGATCCATTTGCTAAGCGTATTCTTTTCTGCCCCGGGCGTAATATGTGCGAGCCAGCCGCCCAGGGCGGAACTGGACAGCATGGCGGAGGCATTGCAGACCACCAGAGCGATGGATAGTACCACCAGGTGATGCACGCTAAGAATGGCAACCGTGGCAGCCAAACCAGAAAGCGCGGCGGACAATGTGGCATACCAACGTCGGCTGAAGCGGACGTCGAGGATTGGCCCGAACAGCACGAACCAGAAGTTAGGCGTAGTCGCAATTGCCGTGATCGCCGCGATCTTCGGCTCCGGTACATGCGCCGACGCCAATAGCTGGGGCAGCAAAAAGAATGCAACTCCATTGCTGAAGCCCAGAGTTGCATTGCAAAAACCCCTCAGCCACAATGGCGGCAATCGGCGGGTCGAGGGCACATGAGCCTCCGGGGAAGATTCCTCATCCTAACAGGGCGCATACTGCTTCCCAGCGGCAACAGTCTCGCTTTTTTGGGGCACTCATCTGGCTGGCGTGCGGCACCCCGGAACATGGGATTAGCACGACTGCGTCTGGCCCCGCGCATAATCGGACTGCCTCAATATCGGCTGCAGAACGAGATGTCCACGAAAGTGGCGGAGTTCGGAGTCGAGGCTCCACGCGGAAAAATGGCGCCATGCCAGTTTCCGGCACCTATTTTCAATTCAAACAGCATAACTAGCTGAATAAGCCTGAATAGGCGATTTGACTTGAAGGCAACAGTCGAGATTCGAAGTCCTCGTAGGGTAAGTGCGCCAACTTTCTTGCTGGTACAAACTACCGGGCATGCCAGGCTTGTGCGGATATTTTCATTGACACCGCCGAGGTGAATTTGACAGATTGGCAGTGTTCCCTTAACTGGCCTTCCCCTCCTCACCTAAGCCAGGAGGCAAACTGCTGGAAGTTTTCCAGGCTGCAACACCGTGCTTCGGGCCCGCCTGCGGAACTTTATGCGCCAGCATGTAGCACTGTTCTGCTGTATTGCTGATCCAATCCCCCGCGGCCGTGCTACGTGCCTTGGGACTTTGCTGTGATGTGCAGTCTCCTCTTCTAACGGCGCCAAGAGCGCTCCCATACGTTGATCGCGAAGACCAACAAGCAATTTCTTCGCGTCTGCTGTTGATGATTTTCTCCGGTTGCGAGGTTTCTGATGCTCTCTCTACCTGCCCTGGTTCACCGTTCTGTCGCGTCTTCACCGTCATTCGCACGCCTGCACAAGATGCCAGCGGCTTTGGCGGCGGCGGCGCTATGCCTGACGCCGCTCGCATTGCATGCGAGCACGTTCACGGTCAGCACCATCGCCGACAGCGGCGCCGGCTCGCTTCGCCAAGCCATCATTGACGCCAACACTGCGGGCGGAACGAACACGATCGTATTCAGCCTCGCCGGCACCATTACGCTTACGAGCGAGCTTCCCGTGATTCAGGATGACGGGCTGACCATCGACGGCACCACCGCGCCGGGATACGCCGGGACACCTGTGATTACGATCGATGGCGGCAGCTCCTACCGCTGCATGTTTGTGGGTGCATGGACATCGGGCACCAGCACACAGGTTGCGGAAAACGTGACCATCGCGGCCTTGAACTTTCAGAGATGTGCGGCAGTGGGCGGCGCGGGCGGCGGCAACTTCAATGCCACCGGCGGCGGCGGTGCGGGCCTGGGCGGGGCCATCTTTGTGGCCGATCTTGCCAATGTCACACTCTCGAACGTCACCTTCGCAAATAACAGCGCGACAGGCGGCGCAGGAGGAGCCGTGACCGGCAACACCGGCGCAAGCGGCGGCGGCGGCATGGGTGGTAACGGCGGAGGCTTTAGCGGCGTAGGCGGGGCTGGTGGCGGCGGCGGGTTGGGCATCGGCGCTAACGGTGGCAGTGCCAGCGGAAGCAGTGGCGCTGCAGGAATCGCGACAGGCGCCGCCGGTGGAGCGCCCGCGTTCTGCGGAGGCCCCTCCGGTACGGGCGGAAGCAATGGGGGTGGTGGAGGGGGCATTCAACAATCCTTTTGCGGCGCTGGCGGCGGCGGGGTAGGCGGCGGAGCAGGAACGGACTATTCGGGGGCTGGCGCGGGTGGCTTTGGCGGCGGCGGCGGGGCCGGTTATGAGGCGACCGGCGGCGCGGGCGGCTTTGGCGGCGGCGGCGGCGGGGTGCTCGGGGGTGGCTATACGGCTGGCGCGGGTGGCTTTGGCGGCGGCGCCGGCGGTGGAGCTGCGGCCGGCACCGGCGGCGCGGCCGGCTTTGGCGGCGGCAGTGGCGTATCCGCCAGCGGAGCGAACCTGGCTCCGGGCGGCGGCGGGCTCGGCGCGGGTGGCGCGGTCTTCATCCAGCAGGGGGGTACGCTCGACTTCAGCGGCCCGCTCACGGAGAGCGGCAGCAGCGTTACGGGCGGCACGAGCGGCGGCAGCGGCGCCGGGAACGGCTCCGCGTTCGGCAGCGGCATGTTCATCCAGGGCAACAACACCGTTACGTTCTCGCCTGCTTCGGGAACTACGGAGACCATTACGGATGCGATCGCCGACCAGACGGGCTCGGGGGGCACCGGCGGCAATGCAGGCGCGGGTGGCGTGACGATGAACGGCGCGGGCACGATGGTGCTGAGCGGCGTGAACACCTACACCGGCGCAACCACTGTGGCCAGCGGCACGCTGGTTGTGAACGGCTCGCTCTCCGCTTCCACCACGGTGTACGTGGGCAACGGCGCTACGCTGGGCGGCTCTGGCACGATCAACGGCAACGTGGTTCTATTGGGCAACGGAGCCACGATCGACAACAGCAGCGGCCTCCACATCCTCGGCACGACCACGACGTGGCTGTTTGACGCCAGCGCCGGAACGTCGCAGACATCGTATGTAAGCACAGCCTTTGCCGCGCCCCTGCAGGTGACGGTGACGGCGAACGGCGCGGGCATAAGCGGACTGACGGTGAACTTCACCGCGCCTGGTTCCGGAGCAAGCGCCACTCTGTCGGCGGCCAGCTGCGTGACCGGCGTGACCGGCTCCTGCTCAGTGACAGCCACGGCCAACACCACTCCGGGCAGCTATGCCGTGACCGCCTCCGTAAATGGATACAGCGGCCTGGGCACCGTGAGCTTTATGCTGGACAACAGCACTCCCACGCTGGTGGTTACAAGCACCACCGACGATGCGGGCACAGCGTCGAACTGCACCTTCCAGGCGTCGCAGGTTGCGGGAACGGATGCCTCGTGCAGCCTGCGCGACGCGCTGCTGGAGTCGGCTTCAGTGGGTGCGGCCAGCATCTTCTTCGATACGACCAAGTTCGCCAGCGCGACGACCATCCTGCTGACCAACCCATTGCCCGACATTAACGAGCCGGTAACGATTACCGGTCCGGGCGCAAACCTGCTTAGCATTTCCGGGCGAACCATTTACCGGGTGATGACCGTTGGGAACAGCAGCAGCCCTACCGTGGACATTTCCGGGTTGACCATCGTCAATGGTGACGATGCGGTCGAGTTACAGGGCGGCAAGCTGACCATTACAAGCTGCGCTTTCACGGGCAATCGCTCTCTCGCCAGCGGCGGAGCGATTTACGCCAGCGGCAGCGACACGCTGACCGTGACCCGCAGCACCTTCACCGGTAACTCGGCAAGCGTCGAGGGCGGAGCCATCTTCATCGGTGGATCACTTAGTATTATCGACAGCACATTCAGTGGAAACTCCGCAAAATTCGGCGGCGCCATCCTCTTCTCCAGCGGCGGCGGAAAGATCGTTAACAGCACCTTCAGCGGAAACTCGGTCCCGCTCAGCGGCGGAGCATTGGCGGCCATTGCGGGCACCAACCTCGCAGCCAGCAACAATATTTTCTCCAAAAATACCGCCAAAATCCAGGGCGCCGGCATCTACAACGGATCCGCCACTGTGTATGCAGATTCCAATGTGTATTACAGCAATCTCGACAACGGCGCGACGGAAGACGATTGCGACAGTTGCACGAGCAACACGAACGCGGTGAGTGCGTCGGCGGATCCGGTCGCGGTGCTGGGCAGCTATGGCGGCCCGACCCAGACGATGATTCCATTGCCCGGCTCGGCGGCTATCTGTGCGGGACAGGCCAGCGCGGCGGCGGAGGCACAACTCACCCAGGACCAGCGCGGCGTGGCGGTGGCTCTGAATCAGATGCACCCAGGTTCCTACACCGGCGTGGGCGGCTATTGCCCCGCAGGAAGCATGGACGCCGGCGCGGTGCAGACCGATTACGCGTTGAGCTTCAGCACGGAGCCGGGACCGATCTCACCGGCCACCTCCATCGCCGCCGGCACCGACTTCCAGGCTGCGGTGACGCTCAAAGAAAACGGCAGCGCATTTACGGCGGCCAGTGAGAGCATTCCGCTCACGCTGACCACCAGCAGCGGCACGCTGAGCAACGGCACGGCGAGCACGGCAAGCGGCGTGGCCAGCTACTCCACGCTACAGGTCAGCGCGCCGGGCAGCAACGACCAGCTAACGGCCAACCTGACGCTGAACGCGTCTCCGGCGGTATCGATCTCCGCTCCGAGTTCGTCGTTCACTGTAAACCGGGCAACGCCCACGCTGACCTTCACGCCTTCGCCGGCTTCGCAGACTTACGGCACGGCCATAGCCTCCGCGTCGCTGAATGCCGCCGCCGCCTATAACAGTTCGAACGTTCCGGGTACGTTCGCTTATACCACCACCGTGCATGGCAGTCCGGTGACGCTGACGGCCGGCGCAACCGTGCTGCCCGCGGGCACCTATACCATCACGGCTGCTTTTACGCCGAGCAGCAGCGACAGCGCGACCTACACTACGGCATCGACAACGGCGCAGTACACGGTGACGGCGGTCGGCATTTCTGCCAGCGTGACGGCGAGCAATAAGACTTACACCGGCACGACGGCGGCCACGATCACCGGCTGCACGCTGAGCGGCGTGTTGCCTGCGGACAGCAGCAACGTAACCTGCGCAGCCGGGGGCGGGACCTTTGCCAGCAAGAACGTGGGCAGCGGCATCACGGTGACGGCGACCGGTATCGCACTCAGCGGCAGTGCGGCAGCCAACTACACGCTCACCTCCACGACCGCAACGACTACGGCCAGCATCACGCCCGTCAGCGTAACGGCCAGCGTGACGGCGAGCAATAAGACTTACACCGGCACGACGGCGGCCACGATCACCGGCTGCACGCTGAGCGGCGTGTTGGCCACAGACAGCAGCAGTGTGAGCTGCGCAGCCGGGGGCGGGAGCTTTGCCAGCAAGAACGTGGGCAGCGGCATCCCGGTGACGGCGACCGGTATCGCACTCAGCGGCAGTGCGGCAGCCAACTACACGCTCACGTCCGCCACCGCAACGACCACTGCCAGCATCACGCCCGTCAGCGTAACGGCCAGCGTGACGGCGAGCAACAAGACTTACACCGGCACGACGGCGGCCACGATCACCGGCTGCACGCTCAGCGGCGTGTTGCCTGCGGACAGCAGCAGTGTGAGCTGCGCAGCCGGGGGCGGGA
>JBKICT010000016.1:0-119396 GCA_046566985.1 Acidobacteriota bacterium
CACAAAAAATGGGGTGCCCCAGGTCTCGATTTTGAGACCTGGGACAGCACGAACCCCACCTTCCAAAACTCAGCCCAGCACGAAAATGGGTGCCCCAGGTCTCGATTTTGAGACCTGGGACAGCACGAACCCCATCTTCCAAATCTCAATCCAGCACAAAAAATGGGGTGCCCCAGGTCTCGATTTTGAGACCTGGGACAGCACGAACCCCGCCCTCCAAATCTCAACCCAGCACGAAAAACGGGTGCCCCATCCATTCGCGCAGCTGTCTCGCGCGAATGGGTGGGAAGCAATGTGTAGACTGTTCCTACCCGGGAGGCCTAATGCAAATCAACTTCACCGGCAAACTCGCAATCGTAGCCGGCGGCACCGGAGGCCTCGGCCGAGCCGTCTCCCTCGCCTTCCTCCATGAAGGCGCAACCGTCGTCGTCCCCTACCGCCGCCAGTCCGAGTTCACCGCCCTCCAGCAGGCTGCCGGCCCCCGCGCCTCGGCCCTCGAAGGCCACGCCGTCGACATCACTGACGAAGCCGCCGCCGGCCGGTTCATCGAAGATCTCCTCGCCCGCCACGGCCGCATCCACGCCGTCGTCAACACCATCGGCGGCTATGCCGGCGGCATCAAGCTCTGGGATCTCGACAGCAAGACCCTCGAAACCCAACTCGCGCTCAACCTCCGCTCCGGCTTCGTGCTGGCGCGCGCCGTGCTGCCCGCGCTGCTCAAGCAGGGCGCCGGAAGCTTCGTCAACGTCGCCTCCCGCGCCGCCGTCGATCACGCCGCCGGAGCCGCCGCCTACGCCGCCTCCAAGGCAGCCGCCGTCGCGCTCATCGACTCGCTCGCAGCCGACACCCGCAGCACAGGCGTCCGCGTCAACTCCATCCTGCCCAGCATCATTGACACCCCAGCCAACCGTGCCGCCATGCCCGGCGCCGACTTCGCCGCCTGGCCCACCCCCGAGGACATCGCCAGCGTCATCCTCTTCCTCTCCAGCGACGCCGCCCTCGCCATCCACGGCGCATCCATCCCCGTCTACGGCAACAGCTAGCGCAACGGCAATCGTCCCGCAGAGACCCGCTCCAGTGCTGGTCCCCGTCGTTGCATCCACAATGCCGGTCAATCACCCCGTCAAAGAAGCTTTGTAACAGGGCACGACTTCACAGCTTGCTGAAAAATAGGGTTTCGGTCCTGCTTTGTAACAGGGCACGACTTCACAGCTTGCTGAAAAATATGGTTTCGGTCCTGCTTTGTAACAGGGCACGACTTCAGTCGTGCCGAAACACCGTCCAAAAATTCTCGGGCTTTAGCCCCTGAGAGACCCATCCCGCATTGCCGCATTCAACCAACCCAAACGCAACAACCCCGTATAATCCACAAACCTCCCAAACCCCTGCGAGCCACTCTGCCACTCTGCCACTTTGCCACTCTGTCACTCGTTCGCTGCTTTTTCCACACCCCCGCCATCCCTATACTGAATCCATGCCCAAACCCCCGGTCTGCGGTTGGAAGCTCGAAAAAGCTGCGCGCAAGCTCGGCTTCCTGCGCATCGCGGGCGTAGACGAGGTGGGACGCGGCCCCATGTTCGGCCCGGTCGTAGCGGCGGCCGTCATCCTAGCGCCCAAGTGCAAGCTCGACGGCCTCAACGACTCCAAGAAGGTGAACGAGAAGCGGCGCATCCAGCTCGACCTGGAAATCCGCGCCAACGCCGTAGCCTGGGCCATCGCCGCCGTCGACGTCGAAACCATCGACCGCATCAACATCCGCAACGCCAGCCTGCTCGCCATGAAGCGCGCCGTCGAGCAGCTCGCCCTCACGCCCGACTACCTGCTCATCGACGGCGTCGACACCATCGATTACGCCTGCCCGCAGCAGTCCTGCATCCAGGGCGACGCCACCAGCTTCTCCATCGCCGCCGCCAGCATTCTCGCCAAGGTCTATCGCGACCGCCTCATGGTGGAGATGGACGCGCAGTACCCCGGCTACGGCCTCGCCAGCCACAAAGGCTACTGCGTCGCCGAGCACCGCGAAGCCCTCGCCCGCCTCGGCCCCACCCCGCTCCACCGCAAAAACTGGAGCCCCGTAGCCCAACAGTTGCTCCCACTCGAAATGGCCGAAGCCCTCGAGAGCTGAGCAACAGCTCCTGCACTCTGTCATCCTGACACTCACTCTGTCATCCTGAGCGAAGTTGGTCGCGCAGCGAGCAACGCAGTCGAAAGCGTGGCCTGAGCGAAGGCCGCTCCTGCGGCCGAAGTCGAACGGGGACCTGCGGTTGCTTTTTCCCCTGTCGGCCTCACACTCTGTCATCCTGAGCGAGCCGCCAAGCGGCGAGTCGAAGGATCTGCGGTTCCTCCGCGCGTTTTTTTACTCGCTGTGACCGGCGAACATCGTTACCGTTAAGCAAAGGAAATCCCATGAACATCCAGAAGCAAATCCAGGAGTACATCGCCGCGCAACCGGAGCCAAAGCGCGGCGAAATGCAGCAACTGCATCGCACCATTCTGGCGCTCATGCCGGCATGCAAACTCTGGTTCCTGGATGGAAAAGACGACAAGGGAAAAGTCGTGTCCAACCCCAACATCGGATATGGCTCTCAAACCTCGAAGTATGCCAATGGAAAGACCAGGGAGTTCTATCAAATCGGCATCAGCGCAAACACAACCGGCATCTCCATCTACATCATGGGGCTCGATGACAAGAAGTACTTGGCGCAGACATTCGGGCAGAAACTCGGCAAAGCAAGCGTCACGGGCTACTGCATCAAATTCAAAACGCTCGCGGATATAAAACTCGACGCCCTCAAAGAAGCAATCCAAGATGGAGTTGCGCAGACGAGCGGACGCACCACGTCTCCATCTTGAGAAATGGAACGGCACGCCATCTGCCGTCTCAACGCGGCCCCGGATGCCGTCGGAAGTTCAACAACTATTGTGCGTTCGCCTTCAGCATTGCATCCGCCCACTGTTCTTCCGTCGCGCTGACCCATTTCACTGAGTCCTGATCTTTGAATTCGGTGTAGAGGTAGCCAAACAAGACTCTTTCCTGCACCCGCATCACTACCACTGCCATGAGCATCCTGGTGGTGGTGCCTTTGGTTGTAACAGGCATGATTAAGCCAAACGCGCACGAATTGGGTTTACAGAAAAGCGTGCCGAGCTGAACCGGCTTCTCGAGGGTGACACTCGATGCGCCTGAACTCAGCGCCTGGATCCGTCGATTCACCTCATCCTGCTGCTGTTTGAGCGTTGAATTCACCTCAGCGCCGAACTGTTGAGCCATGCCATCTGTGATCTGTTTGAAAAGCTCAGGACTCACGTTCGCAAATTCGGCGCGGCGCGGGATTTCCACTAGCGCGTAGCGAGTCAGCGCCGGAGCGCTACCGCTGCGAATCGCATCAAGGTCACTCTTCTGCACAAAGGCGGCAACCAGGCGGTTGTTGATCGGCGCCAGCGGTTCAAGCAGAACTCGGTAATCTGACCCTGGCTCCACCAAATCCGAAGGTGCTGGAATAGCAATCGATTTAAGTCCGGCCCGATAGGTCGGCGGCGCCGATTGCGCGGCAAGCGAAGAAGGCTCCTGCAAAGTAAAGATCACGATTACCGCGATCCACACACGGGCGCTGGAATGCAGTCTGGCCCAGATAACTCTTGAGAATTTCATGGGTAAGTAGAGCCATACTACGGGATGATTCCGCATCTGTCCACAGATCTGCGGGCAATGAACCCTTCGACTAAACGGTCTACGAAACCGCCGCGGATGCTGTCGCCCCACTCATCTTCCCCCGATGCGCCCACCACAGCACCGGCCGCGCCAGCAGCCGAATCGTCACCACCAGCGCGGACGCCAATCGTCCCGGACGATCTCGCCTCTAAGCGTCAGCCACCATCCCAGACGGCCCCGCGCAAGGCAGAAACACCGCGAACACCGTCCCGTGGCGATTGCCCTCCGTCGACGACCGCGCCCGAATCGATCCGCGGTGCTTCTCCACAATCTGCTTGCTCACCCACAGCCCCAGGCCGGTTCCCGTCGACGGCTTGGTGCTGACGAACGGCTCGTACAGGCGGCTCCGTACCTCCCGGCTCATCCCGTGCCCCCTGTCCGCAATCGTGATGCACACGCCCTTTTCTCCGGTGCGCGGGTGAGTGCAATCGCGCTCGCGGATAACAATGCGGCCCTCCTGCCCGCTCGCCTCAATCGCATTGCGCAGCAAATTCGAAATCACTTGCCGCAGTTCTCCGGGAAAGGCGCTGATCACTCCGCTGGAACGCGACTGCCGCTCGATGCGCAGGCTGGTCCCTGCAATGCGCGTGGAGAACAGGGACACCACCGATCCGACCACCTCCGCGGGATTCACCCGCAACGGGTGCGCGGTATTGCGATGGAAGCTGAGTGTCTGCGTCGCAATGTGCGAAACGCGCGCTAGCTCCGATTGCGCCGCCCTCAGGAAATCCCGTGTCTGCGGCTGCATGCTTTCGTCGCATTCCATCAGGTACATCAGGTTCGTGATCGCCTCCAGTGGATTGTTGATCTCGTGCGCAATGGAGGACGCGAGCCGCCCCACGGCCGCAAGTTTTTCTGACTGGCGCAGCGCGGCGTCGGCTTTCACCTTCAGCGTGATGTCGCGGAAGAACACCGCGATCCCCTGGTCCGTCGGATAGGCGTGCACCTCAAACCACTTGTCCAGCGGATCGGGATAGTACTCCTGGAACTCCACACTCACGCGTTCCAGCATCACGCGATGATACTGATCCCAGAACTCGCGCTCGACAGCATCCGGGAACTCGGTCCAGATCACCTTCCCCGCAAGGTCGCGGCCGTTGGCGATCAGTTTCATGGCATTGGGATTGAGGTAAGTGAAGCGCCACTCGCGGTCCAGCACAAACACCGCGTCGGTGGTGCGCTCCAGAATCTCGCGGGCATGATTTTCGCTGGCGCGTATAGCCTCCTCGCTCCACGAGCGAACCTCGGCGATCTTCAGAACCGAGCGGACCCGTCCCACCAGTTCGCGAGCAGAGAAGGGCTTCGTGACGTAGTCGTCTGCGCCGGCCTGCCTGCCCTCAATCTCCATCTCCGCGCCGGCGCGCGCAGACACCATGATGATCGGCAGCGCCGCAATCTCCGGCGTTGAGCGAATCTTCTCGAGCAGTCCATACCCATCCATCACCGGCATCATCGCGTCGGCCAGCACCAGATCGGGCCGGCCGCGATGGATCTTGCGCAGAGCATCCGCGCCGTTGAGCGCGGTCTCCACGCGGAAGAACGGCTCAAGCAGGCGCGTCAGGTAGTGGCGCATGTCCGCGTTGTCATCAACGATGAGAACGCAGTAGCGTCTCTCTTGCGCAACAGGAACAGTCTCCGCCACAGCACCGTCCGAAACCGGAAGAGGAGCTTGCGCAGCGTCCTCGGCTCCATCGATCCACCGCAGCGCTTCCATCACAAACCCGTCCACCCGCGCGGAAACAGGCGTCTCCGTGCTCATTCTCTTCAGCTTTTCGGGATCGAGATGATGCGTGCCCTTGCGCAGAGTGACCGTAAACTGCGTCCCGTCTCCCGGTTTGCTGGCCACCTCAATCGCTCCGCCGTGAATCTTAACCAGCTCGTGGACCAGTGCAAGACCGATGCCTGTCCCCTCATAGCTGCGGCCGCGTGTGCCGTCAATGCGATGAAAACGCTGGAAGATCTTCGGCAGTTCCGCCTCGGGGATGCCCACCCCGGTATCCACTACGCGAAGTTCCACCGCGTCGGCGTTCTCCTCAAGCTCCACCGTCACTGAGCCGGAGAACGTGAACTTGAACGCATTGGAAAGGAGATTCAGCACAATCTTCTCCCACATGTCGCGGTCCACATATACCGGCTCGGAGAGCGGCTGCGCTTTCACCATCAGCTTGACGCCCGCTTTATCGAACGTCGATTGGAAACCGCTCGCGAGCTCCGCCGTCAGCAGCGGCAGATCGACCGGCTCGAATGCCGCGGTAACACGCCCCGCCTCAATCCGCGAAAAGTCCAGCAGATTATTGACGAGCCGCTGCAGCCGGATAGCATTGCGCTGGGCAAGATCCACGCGCTCCCGATCCGCCTCCGAGAGCGCTGGCGACAAAGCCAGGTCTTCCAGCGGCCCCGCGATCAAGGTCAGCGGGGTTCGGAACTCGTGGCTGATATTGCTGAAAAAGACCGTCTTCGCGCGATCGAGTTCGGCCAGCGAATCCACACGGCGGCGCGCATCTTCAAAGGCGCGCGCGCTGGCCACGCGGCCGGCGATCACCTGCGCGCAGCGCATCAAAAACTGCTCCATCGCATCGTCAAACTGCTTGCGAGCATTAATGCCCATCACGATAAAGCCGATGGGCTCCACTGTTCCGCCGCTCAACGGGATCAGCACCGCTTCCTTCGGCAACTCCGGCCACGGGCCTGCGGGGATCTCCGCGAAGCGGCTTTGCAGATCGGGAATGTGCTGCAAAGCGGATGCCGCGAACCCGGCAGCAACCGGCCACGGCTCCTCTGCGGAAGTCGACAGCATCTCCGGGCAAACAGCATCGCCAGGAGCGGCCCCGCTGACCCCTTGCAGCAACGCCGCGCCGCTGCGCTCATCCACCAGATAGATCGCGGCGAATGGAATATCGTGCTGGTTGTGCGCCAGCACCTCGGCAGCGGTCCGGCATACCTGCTCCGGTGTGGTGGCGTGGCCGTCGCTCGACCCAAGATCGCGAACTGTCTTCAGGCGCCGCTGCTCGAACACCTGATTCGTAACCTCGGAGCAGGTCACGAAAACGCCGCCGACTTCCCCCAGATCGTCGCTTGGAATCGGGCTGTACGAGAAGTCGTAGTAGCACTCCTCCATATACCCGTTGCGGTTCAGAAAAAGCGCCTGCCCCAGAAGCGTCGTCTCCTGCCCCGTCTGCAGCACCCGCCTGAACATCGGGCCAATAAACTCCCATAGCTCGGGAAAGGTCTCGGGACTGCCGCTGCCCAGCGCGCCCGGATGCTTCAGCTTCCCGAGAATCGGCCGGTAAGCATCGTTATAGAACTGAATGAAGCTCGGCCCCCACGCGATGTACATGGGATAGCCGCTCCCCAGCAGCAGCCGCACCGCAACACGCAGCGAGCGAGGCCACTGGTCCGGGTCGCCAAGCTCCGTCTTGCTCCAGTCCAGATCCCGCATCAGGCGGGCCATCTCGCCGGGACCTGTAAACAAACTGATTTCGGGGCGATCCAATAATTCTGCTTGTGGTTCCATAGGGGAAGGCATAACTCCCGTTGCCATCGAAAGGGGGCCTCGAAACCGCCACTTTCAGCAGCAAGAAGGGATGGCCCTTGGTCTGAGATACGTCTTTAGGTTTGAAGCCAACCTTCGCGTTTAAGGTTGCATCGCCATCGGCGATTTACATCCGCCCAAACAGGGTTAACAGGCGCTGGATAATCTAAGAAACCGCCGCGGAAGCTGCCCCCCTGCTCAACTTCCGTCGATGCGCCCACCAAAGCACCGGCCGCGCCAGCAGCAGAATCGTCAGCACCAGCGTGTACGGCGCCGGCGACAGAACGCCCGTCTTCACCTTCCACCAATAGTGAACATCCGCCGCAATCGCCGTCAGATAAACCAGCTTGTGCAGCCGGTTCCAGTTCCGCCCGCCCATCTTGCGGATCGCCCACGTCGTCGACGTAACCGCCAGCGGCAGCATCAGCAGCCACGCAGTCACGCCCACGATTATGAATCGCCGCTTCGTGATATCCGTCAGCATGATGTGGGGATCGAAGCCGGCGTACAACCCCACGTAGGCCATCAGATGCACCGACGCATAGAAGAACACGAAAAGCCCAACGAGCCGCCGAAACTTGATCAGCCAGTTCAGCTGCGGAATCATCCGCCGCACCGGCGTAATCGCCAGCAGAATCGCCAGCATCCACAGCGTGGTCTGCCCCGTATCGTCGGCAATGGCAGCCGAAGGATCCGGCCCCAGCGTGCTGGTGATCGCCTCATACACGACCACCCCGAGCGGCGTCAGCGCCCCAATCCACACCACAATCTTGGCAACAATGAGAGCCTTACGATTCATGCAGTAGCAGCGGTGCCTTGCTTTCCAGATCCCTCGTTCCCTAGTTTGCTTGTTCCCTTGTTCCCTCGGTCCCTCGTTCCCTGCATCAATAGTCCTTCCTCAAATCCATCCCCTTGTACAGATACGCCACCTGGTCCCCGTATCCGTTGAACATCAGCGTATCGCGGCGCTGCGCGTAGAATGGCAATCCAATGCGCCGCTCCGTCTTCTGGCTCCAGCGGGGATGATCCACATTCGGATTCACGTTCGAATAAAACCCGTACTCATTCGCCGCCTGATCGTTCCACGTCGTGTGCGGCTGCTTGGCCACAAACTTCACCGTCACAATCGACTTGGCGGACTTGAATCCGTACTTCCACGGCACCACAATGCGCACCGGCGCTCCGTCCTGGTTCGGCAGCACCTCGCCGTACAGCCCAAACGTCAACAGCGTCAGCGGATTCATCGCCTCATCCATGCGCAGGCCCTCGGAGTACGGCCACACAATCCCCGGATCCTCGTAGTACCACTTGTCGATCTTGGGATTGAAGTAGGTGAGAAACTGCACGTACTTCGCCGTCGAAAGCGGTTCGCACTGCTTGATGAACTCCGAGAGCGAGTAGCCCACCCACGGAATCACCATGCTCCACGCCTCCACGCACCGGTGGCGATACACGCGATCTTCCAGCGGACGCAGCTTCAGCAGCGTATCGATGTCGAAGGTCTTCGGCTTGTTCACCAGGCCTTCCACCTTCACCGTCCACGGCCGCGTCGGCAGAATCCCCGCATTCTTTGCCGGATCGCTCTTGTCCACGCCAAACTCGTAGTAGTTGTTGTAGTGGGTAATGTCCTCGTAGCTCGTAAGCTGCTCGCCCGTAGTCGTCAGCGGGCTCTTCACCGTTTGCAGCTTGGTGCCTGCAAACGCCGCCGTCCGCGGCGCTACAAGATCGGCAATCCGATCCGCGCCGGCTGCGGCAGCGCCTGCCACGGCAACTCCGGAGAGCGCACCACGCAAAAACCGCCGCCGGTTTACATACTGCTGCTGCGGCGTAATCAGCGACGAAGGAATATCAGAGGGTTTCCGAATCAGCATCAGGCGACCTCGGGGAAGCGTACAGTCCATTAGACACCCTGCACCGCATAAGGTGACACGGGCGTCTCGATCCCATCAAACTTCAGCTCAGCGGGATTGGCTGCTGTCCACAACCGCATCCGGCGTCATCCCGCGGAACGGCCACTCCCGCAGCCTGCGCGCCCGAATCAGATAAATCGCCGTGCCCGACAAGCCGATCGCAGCCGCCACCGCAATCCCCTCCAGCGCGTTCTTGCGATTCGCCAGGATGAAAACAAATCCGGCCATCGCCGCCAGCGGCGGCAGCGGATACAGCGGAATGCGAAACGGCCGCGGCAACTCCGGCCGCTGCACCCGCAGCAGAATCACTCCGGCCTGCTGCAACAAGAACTGCAGCAGGATGCGCGTGATCACCAGCATCGTAATCACCTGCGCCAGCGACAGAAAACAAAAAACCGTCGCCACCGCGCCCAGCGCAATCAGCGCGCGGTGCGGAATGTGATGCTTGGGATGCACCGCATCCAGAAACCGGAAGTAGTTGCCGTCGCGCGCCGCCGCATACGGCACCCGCGAGTAGCCCAGCAGCAGTGAAAACACACTCGCAAACGCCGTCCACATCACCAGCGCCGCCATCAGCGATCCCGCCCACTTCCCGAACGCCGAGTGCGCAATCGCCGCCACCAGTTGCAGCTGCGCCAGCGAGTTCTGCGCCACATGGCCTGCCGTCCGCTGCACCGCCGGCAGCGCCGCCATGTTCATCGCCACATACATCGCCGACACCAGGACCACCGAAAGCAGAATCGCGCGCGGAATCGTCTTCTCCGGCTGCCGCACCTCGCTGCCAAGAAACGTGATGTTGTAGTAGCCCCAGTAGTCGTAGGTGGTAATCAGCGTGGCCTGCGCCAGCCCCGCCGCCGCCAGAGCCGCGCCATGCGCCGGCGACGAAGGCATATGCCATCCGCCGCGCAGGCTCGCATCCGCAAAGCCCGACACAATCACCCCGATGATCGCCGTGATCACGCCGGCAAACAGAATCCACGCCAGCCGCGTGATCGCGCTCAGGTTCCGATAGAGCAGGGCAGTCACCAGCACGCACGTTCCCGCCGCCGCAAAGTTGGCATAATGCAGATGCGGCAGCGCCGCGAAAGGCGCGCTCTCCAGCCCCGGCCAGAACCACGCCAGAAAACTCGACAGCCCGATACACCCCGACGCAATCGAGAGCGGCGCGGAGAAAGTCAGTTGCCACACAAAAAGAAATCCCAGCCAGTTGCCGGCGCGCTGCGGCCCGTAAATCTCGCGCAAAAATGCATACGATCCGCCGGCCCGCGGAAACATCGCCCCCAGCTCCGCCCACACCAAGCCGTCGGCCACGGCAATCGCCGCGCCCAGCACCCACGCCCAAACCGAAAGATGAAACCCCGCCGCCGCAATCACCAGCGGCAGCGTGATGAACGGCCCCACGCCGATCATCTCCAGCATGTTGAAGAGCACGGCAGAGCGCAGCCCGATGCGGCGCTCCAGATGCGCTGTGCTATGGGAAACCGGGGATTGACTCATATTCGCAATACACGCATGGGGAAGCAGTGCGGGCGTCCAGGGCCTGCAGCCTTAGCCTCTGCCTTTCCCCGCCACCCTCTTCCACACCTTCGTTCCGTATCCGTCCATCAGGCGCATCTGCTCGGCTTTCAGCATCGCATACGACGCCCGTACATACGCATCGAACTCCGGCGGCCAACCGATCGTCGATCGCCGCTCGCTGTAGTCGCCGTCCGCCCACTTCGCCAGCACCGCCTTGTACCCCACCACGTGCGTCACAAAATCCAGCAGGCACTGCGGCATCTTCTCTTCAATAATCAGGTGCGCCTTGCCGATAATGATGCGCTCCCGCACCTCGTTCAGCGGTATGAAGATCGTCCGCATCCACAGCACCCACTCCTGCAGTTCGCTGTCGAGAATGGGATAGCTCTGCTCCTTGCCCAGCCGGTTCAGCAGCGAGCGATACGCAATATTCCCCGCCTCCGACGCCACATACAGCGGCCCGTAAAACTCGTTCAGCCGCTTGTTCACCAGCTTCAGCTTGTCGCGCCGCCGCGCCAGCATGTGCGCGCTCATAAACGTGATCGCGTAGCCGGTGAACGCAACAATAATCGTCAGAATCGCCGCATTCTGCAGAATGGTCGGAACCGAAAGCACTGAAAAATCCATACCTGGACCTGTGCACCCGAGTATATCCGGACACGGCATTTGTCCTGCCGTGCCCCCCCCCACCATTACTGTGATTCTTCCCAAATCGGCAGCCCCCGCTTCATGCCGTCACCTCTGAAACCCAGCTCACGCGCCACCCGCTAAAATCATCTATGCAGCGTCCTCGGTCCGATCACTGAACCCTGACACCTGTCACCTGCACCCAGGAGCCCCATGCCCGACTTTCCGCACGCCATGCTCCGCGAAATCTACGAGCAGCCCGACGCCATCCGCCGCACCCTCGATCTCTATCTCTCCGGCGCGTCGCTCAACTCCCAGGCCTTCGCGCCCATGGCATCATGGCTCAACGCACGCGGCGAAGTCCTCATCGCCGCCAGCGGCTCCAGCCGCCACGCCGGACTCGCCGCCGAGATCCTCCTCGAAGACCTCTGCGGCCTCGCCGTCGACGTGGAATATGCCAGCGAATGGGGCTGCCGCAACACCGTCAATCCGCGCCATCCATCTGTTCTCGTCATCTCCCAGTCCGGCGAAACATCCGACACGCTCGCCGCCCTCCGCCTCGCCCGCTCCACCGGCCAGAAGACCCTCGCCATCGCCAACGTGCCCGGCAGCTCCATGCTGCGCGAAGCCGACGCCGCCATGCCCCTCGCCGCGGGAAGGGAACTGGCCATACCCGCTACCAAGAGCTTCACCTCCCAGCTCACCGCGCTCTATCTGCTCGCGCTCTTCCTCGCGCAGCAAACCGGCGTCATGGACGCAGCCGAACTCGACCGCAACATCCGCGAGCTCGAAAGCCTGCCCGCGCAGATCGGCCGCCAACTCGATACCTGGCGCGCGCGCATGCAGGCCATCGCCCAAAAATACGCGGCGGCCAGCACCTTCCTCTATCTCGGCCGCGGCATTCACTACGCCATCGCCCGCGAAGGCGCGCTCAAAATGAAGGAGTCGTCCTACGTGCACGCCGAGGGCTACCCCGCCGGCGAGCTCAAGCACGGCCCCAACGCCCTCGTCGGCGAAAACGTGCCGCTCGTCATCCTCGCCACCGCCGACCGCGGCAATGAAGACTCCATGCTGCGCTACGAAAAGACCATCCAGCTACTCGAAGACATGAAGAAACAGGGCGCGCGCGTCATCGCCCTCTGCAACACCGGCGATCAGCAGGTCCCCGCCCTGGCCACCGACACCGTAGAAGTAGAGCCCGCCGGCGAATACCTCCTCCCCATCGAAGAGGTCATCCCGCTGCAGCTCTTCAGCTACTACATGGCCCTCGAACACGGCGTAGACGTAGACAAGCCCCGCAACCTCTCCAAAGCCGTCATCGAAGTCTAGCCAGGCGTCTCAATCCAGCCTCCGCGCTTCCACGCACCCCAGCGCTGTCATCCAGAACGAAGCGGAGCCCCTTTCCCTAAGTTGTCATCCAGAACGGAGCGCAGCGCAGTGAAGGATCTGCATTTCGGCAGCTCGGCCAACTCTCCCATACTTCCGGTTTGCCGACCACTCGGGATACCGCGACAACTGGATAGAATCGGTGAATGCACGAACAACGGTCTGGGAAAGTCTGGAAATGGCTGATTGCCGTTTTCGTTGGCGCCTTCGTCATCTTTATCGCCATGCTCGCTGCTGCTTCGTGGATGAACAACCAAGTTCAGGATGCGAGAACCACACTTCAAGAGTACGGCGATGATTTAATCGCCAAGAAGTACCAGGAAGCCTATGTTCTCCGTGACTCTGAACTCCAGCGGGTATTGAGCGAATCGGAGTTCGAAAAGGCTCACGAATCCGCGGCCTCTCCTAACGGAAAACTAGAGAAGGTGGTCCTTGAACCTACGCACAAAGTAGGTGATCGGCACGGCATGATAATCGTCTTCAATAGCCGAATGATCTATGAACACGCCGAGGATCGGTTTGTCGTAACGATGAAAAGAGAAGGAAATGGCTGGCTCGTGCATGATGCAAGATTCAGCGGGAATTAGCCCCGGCCGTATAGGCGACATCCGTTCTGGACGTATGACCGGCAATTTGGACCTTTGAAACTGTACCGATCGCCTACTCGCCACAACCCCGCGCCGTAGAGCCTGTCCTGAGCGAAGTCGAAGGACGCAGAGTTCGTTAGCCCCGCGCTTCAGCGTGGGGAGAGCAGAACAAAAAGAACCCGGAGTCCCATAGGGACGGCGCAAAAAGCCCACGGCTTCAGCCCTGGGCCCCTGATCCCTGCTCCCTGATCCCTAGTCTCCTACTCCCTACTCCCTACTCCCTACCTCGCCATCCCCCAGATGGCGAGATTCAACCCCACCATCACCACGGAAAACGCCGGCAACACCAGCAGCGCCTTGCCAATCCTCTTCGCATCATCCCCCGCAATCGCGCCAATCATCCGCGAGCTCACCGCCAGCCCCGCCCATCCGCACGTCATCACAAATCCAATCGCCGTACCCGGCATATGCGGAAACGCGGTCGCCGTAATCGCCAGCGTCGTGGGAAACACCGGAGCCATCGCCAGCCCCGCCAGAAACACCAGCGCCGCGGCCGTCCCCGCCTTGCTCGTGCGCAGCATCAGGTACGTCGTCACCGCCATGGCAATCGACGCCACCAGCATCACCTTGATCGGCGTTACATCAATCAGCACCCGGGCAATCGCCACGCGCCCCAGCAGCAGCCCCAGCGCAAACCCCAGCGACAGAATATTCAGCGCCTTCGCCTCCGAGATGCCCTGCGCAATCAGGTGCCGCGTCAGCCAGTTCCACACGCCCACCTCGCACGACACGTACAGAAACAGCATTAGCCCCAGCATCAGCATCAGCGGCTCGCCCAGCATCGGCGCGGCCTTCGTCAGCACAAATCCCGTTCCCGCCACCTGCGGAGGCGTCTTCACCGGAATCTGCACCGCGCCCGTCACCGCCGTCAGCAGCGCAATCGTGTAGCAGAGCCGCACCCAGTTGCGCTTGAACAGATTTGCGCTGATGAACGGCGTCACCAGCCCGCCCAGCCCGAAGAACAGATTCACCAGATTCAGCGCCGTCGCGCGATGCGCCTCGCTGATGCCGCTCGTCAGCGCGTTCGCCGCCGTGTCCGCAATGCCCCCGCCCAGCCCCAGCAAAAACAGCAGCGCCACAATCGAGCCGTATCCGCGCGACCGCGGCAGTAACACCAGCGCCGCCAGAATGCACGCCAGCCCCAGCAGAATTCCAACCTTGTCGCCCTGCGCATCCAGCAGCGGCCCCACTCCCACGGACGCAATCATCAATCCCACCGCCTGCGCAAACGCAATCGTTCCGTTCTGCTTCGGCGTCAGGTGGAACCGCTCCGACAGATCGGGCAGAATCGTCCCCAGCATCGCGGCGATCATGCCGTAAATAAAAATCGCAAGAATTGCAGCCGTAATCAGCAATCGGACCTTCCTTGGTGCAAGGCTTTGTAACAAGGGCACGGCTTTAGCCGGGCCGTATGCGATTCAACATGGGTGTAGGGCTTTAGCCCCTGCTCTGCGCGCTTCGCCACTTGGCCTCTCTTTGCCGCGTCTTCCGCAGCCTCGTGAATCCGAAACATGCGTCACTGCTTCGAAAAACCTGCCGCCACTCTCCGCCTGCACATCGCGGCCGCCGCACTTCACCCTAGCGGTGGAATCCCAAGAATTGTACCGTTCCGCCCCGCCGGAAAACGCTCCGCCCGCACCCCGCATCTGTTCGTGAGTCGAAGAAGAGGAGCGCGCGTATGGCGGATCACACTACATCGGCAATCAAAGGCATGCTCGCTGGAGCCATCGGGGGCCTCGTCGCCTCCTGGGTCATGAACGTCTTCATGGAAGAGGCCGGTCCCAAGGTGCAAACCATCGCGGCCAGGTTCGATCCCTCGGCGCAACAGCAGCAGCAGTCCTCCAGCTCGTCGGACGATCAGCCCAAAGAGGACGCCACCATGAAGGCCGCCGACGCCGTCGTCCGCGCCGCCACCGGCGGCCGTCATCTTTCGCTGGAAGGAAAGCAGAAGGGCGGCCCCATCGTGCACTACGCCTTCGGCGGCCTCATGGGCGCGCTCTACGGCCTCGCATCGGAGTTTTCCCCCATGACCACCGCAGGCTTCGGCACGGCCTTCGCCGGCGCGCTCTTCGCCGGCGCAGATCTCTGGGCCGTTCCCGCGCTCCATCTCTCCGGCTCCAACGGCGACGCGCCCGTCAGCTCCCTCGCCACACCCTTCGGCGCACACATGGTCTACGGCGTAACCACAGAAGCCGTCCGCAAAGTCATCCGCGCCGGCCTGTGAGATAAGGTGTCAGGGAACAGGTGTCAGGTGCCAGAAAAGCAGAGAGCCGCGGGCAGAAAGACAGGGACAACGGAGCGCGGGCGCAAGAGAACCGAGAACAGAGACCAAAATCCCAGGGCTTCGGCCCTGGGCTCCCAGCCACCTGACACCAGCCACCTGAGACCTGACATCAGCCACCTGACACCTGACACCTGCCCCATCACATCGGAAACAAACTCTCCGACTCCGCCGCACCCTGGACGTCTCCTCGCACTCGCGCCGGATGGCGCAATGTTTGTTAGCCCCGCGCTTCAGCGTGGGGATGGCGTCCAAACAAATCCGCGAGTCCCGTAGGGACGCCGCAAAAAAGCCCGGGGCTTCAGCCCCAGGCTCCTACTCCCTACTCCCTACTCCCTACTCCCTACTCCCTACTCCCTACTCCCTACTCCCTGCCTTTCACATCGGAAACAAACTCTCCGACTCCGCCCGCACCTTGATCACCTTCGCGCGCTCCCGCCGCAGCGTCGGTTGCGGCGCCGCCAGCATCCCCGCAATCTCCCGCAGCTCCGCGCGAATCTGCATCAGCTTCGTCGTCCGCGCGTCCGCACGTACCGGCTCGGCATTTGCCGCCGCCGCCTTGCGTCCGCCGCCCTCCAGAGCTTGCCGCGCCCCGGCCAGCGTGTAGCCCTGCGTGTGCACCAGCCGCTTGATCTCCAGCGCCAGTTCCACGTCGCGCTTGCGATACAGCCGCTGCCCGGTCCCGCTCTTGTTCGGCTTCAACTGCGGAAACTGCGACTC
Source organism: Acidobacteriota bacterium (assembly GCA_046566985.1). Taxonomy (GTDB): domain Bacteria; phylum Acidobacteriota; class Terriglobia; order Terriglobales; family Acidobacteriaceae; genus Telmatobacter. Next base: position 16,334 of record JBKICT010000016.1, read on the forward strand.
CCAGAAGCGCAGCACATACGTCTCAACGCCGCAGATGCGCGCCACATCGCCAATCTTGAAATACAGCCGGTCCGGAATCACCGGAGCGTCGGCAGCGTGTTTGCGAGCTTGGGAAGCCATCATTCGTCAAAGGGCGTGCGCCCTCAGCAAAGTATAGGCCACCCGTTGCACCAATTGTGAAGCAAAATCAACGCAAAGGAACAATCTGCATCCACAGCAAAAGCAGGGAGTAGGGAGTAGGAAGTAGGGAGTAGAAAGCAAGAGGCGATCGCGTGCGCGACCGCCTCTATAGCCGTTTGATCTCCTTGCCCCGCTCGGGCGGCCTCCTACTCCCTGCCTCTCCGCACTTCCGCCATCGCCGCTCTCGATCTCTGCAGGCGTCCAGGGTGCCCCATCCATTCCGCAGTTTCATCGCGGGATGGGTGGATAGCACGAACCCCACCATCGCTCGTTCCCTGATCCCTGATCCCTGATCCCTACTCCCTACTCCCTACTCCCTACTCCCTACTGCCTACTCCCTACTCCCTACTCCCTACTCCCTACTCCCTACTGCCTACTCCCTACTCCCTACTCCCTACTCCCTACTGCCTACTCCCTACTCCCTACTCCCTACTCCCTACTGCCTACTCCCTGTCTTTCCCCACTTCCCCCCGCCGCCGCCCGCAGATACTGCACCGGCCACGTCGCCGGCTCATTCAGCGCCTGCGCCGCATGCACCGCCCAATACGGATCGCGCAGCATCTCCCGCGCCAGCAGAACCATGTCCGCCTCACCCTGCTCCAGAATCTTCTTCGCCTGCAGCGGCTCCGTAATCATCCCCACCGCCGCCGTCGCAATCCCCGCCTCGCGCTTGATCCGCGCTGCAAAGGGAACCTGATACCCCGGCGCAACCGGAATCTTTGCCTGCGCCACGTTGCCGCCCGAAGAGCAGTCGACAAGATCCACGCCGTGCTGCTTCAGCAGCTTCGCCAGCTCCACGGAATCCTCAATTGTCCAGCCGCCCTCCACCCAGTCGCTCGCTGAGATGCGCACAAACAGCGGCCGCTCCTCCGGCCACGCCGCACGCACCGCATCCACCACACGCAGCAGCAGCCGCGTGCGATTCTTGAAAGCCCCGCCGTACTCATCCGTACGTTGATTTGAAAGCGGCGACAAAAACTCGTGCAGCAGATACCCATGCGCCGCATGAATCTCCACCACGTCGAAGCCGGCCTTCACCGCGCGCCGCGCCGCCGCCGCAAACGCCTCCACCACCGCGTCGATGCCCGCCTTATCCAGCGCCGCGGGCACGGCATATTGATCGTTGAATGCAATCGCGCTCGGCGCCACCGGCGTCCATCCACCCTCCGCCGCGCTCAGCAGCCGCTCGCCGTGGAACGGAACCGACATGCTCGCCTTGCGTCCCGCATGCGCCAGTTGAATTCCCGCCCGCGCGCCCTGCGACTGTACAAACTCCGCGACCCGCCGCAACCCGGCAACGTGCTCGTCCTTATAAATCCCCAGGTCGCCCGACGAGATCCTGCCCTCCGCCGTCACTGCGGAAGCTTCGGCAATCACCAGCCCCGCGCCGCCCTGCGCCCGCGCGCCCAGGTGCACCAGATGCCAGTCCGTCGCGAACCCATCCACCGACGAGTACTGGCACATCGGCGACACGCCAATCCGATTGGCAAACGTCACCCCACGAATCTGCAAAGGAGAAAAAAGAGAATCGCTCATCGCCTATCAGATGAGCCCACCCCCACGAACGATGCAAGGGAACAGGCAATAGGGAACAGGCAGTAGGGAGTAGGCAGTAGGGAGTAGGTAGTAGAAAGCGCTCACGATGTGTTGAGGATCACTTACGGCTTGAATAAGGCTGGCAGACCATTCGGTCATGAAAGTTCAAAAGGTCGAACCCGACAAGGGCTCTTTCAAGAGCCTTATTGTTTGGCAGCGCGCGATTGAACTTAGCGTCGCGATCTACAAGGCGACGGCTTCATTTCCGGTGGACGAGCGTTTCGGATTGACGAATCAGCTTCGGCGCGCATCAGTGTCGGTGGCCAGCAATATTGCTGAAGGCTATGGGAAGGCGAGCAAGGGCGAGTACATCCAGGCTCTCGGACACGCTCGCGGCTCTAACTGCGAATTGCAGACTCAATTGATCATTGCAGGTTCACTAGGAATGGGGACTCCTGAGATGCTGAACCATGCAACCGATCTATCGCAAGAAGTAGGACGAATGCTCGTTGCCCTCATGAAGAGGCTGCGCATTTAGCGGAGCCTTCTACTCCCTACTCCCTACTGCCTCTTCAACACCGCCGTCCCCTTCTCATCCGTCAATATCGCCGACTCCAGCTTCCGGTACTCCACCGCGTCCGCCGCCGGAATCTGCACCTGCTTCACCACCAGATCCCGCTCGTAGTGCAGCACATTCCCCTTCGCCGTCACCTTCGACTTGTAGCTCGCGAAACCCGTGCTCACGTCCGCCGCATCGGGCGTATCGTCCACCACGTACCCCGCCGGAATTGTGATATCGAAGCTGTCGTGCCAATGCCCCGTCGCGCTCAGATCGATGGGCAGCTTGCGCGGCTTGTCGTCGAACGCCTGCACATCCGATCCCACCACCCGCGGCCGCACCAGCAGCAGCGTCCCCGCCGTGTGCGCATACAGCGGCACCGTCACCTGGTAGTGCAGCTCCAGCGGCTTGGCAAACGACGGCGATTGCACAAACTTGAACCCGTTCAGCGTCACGCCCGGCAAATCTGCTGCCACGTAGCTCTCCATTCCGCGCTGCTGTTCCGCCGCGTCGCTGTACTTCAGCAGCATGCGCCAGTCCGCGCCTTCCGGACCCATGTGGCTCGCATCCACCGTCCCCGTAAGCGTCCCATCCGCCGCCAGCGTGAACTGCCCCTTGCGATCCGTTCCGTTATCCTCCGGCGGAAGCACCGGCAGCGCCAGCACCTGGCTCGCATCGCCCGCGGCCATCAACCCATAGCTGCCCTGCTCGTTCGCCGGCAAGTTCCCCACCGGCGTGCGCTCATCCGTTGGGTCAAAGATCAGATAGCGCTTCCCATCCTTCCCCGTCACCACCGCCTGCAGCCGCGGATCGTTTACCGCCGCCGGCACCTCAATCGCCGTCACCATGTGATCGCCTTCCTCGGAAGGCACATTGGGATCGACAACCCCGCGGCGATGATCCACCAGCAAGTAATGTCCCGTAATCCCCGCCACCTGCAGCATTGAGATCAGCAGCGTCGTCTTGTCCTTGCAGTCGCCGTAACGGTTGCGAAAGATGTCGCGCGCATAATTCGCCTGCATCCCGCCAATGCCGCGCTCCACAATAAAGTAGCGAACATCCTTCTGGATCGATTCCGTGATGCGGCTCAGCTTCGTGTAGAAGTCCGGCGCTCCCGCGATCAGTTGCTGAACGTTGGCCGTAATCTCCGGCGAGGGATCCGGTCGCCCCGCTTCAAGCTTCGTCACCCAGTCGCCAATGGCGCGCCACTCGGCGTCCGTCCCCGCCACCGCTTCGTCGCCCCACAGCACCGTCATGCGCCCCGCCAGCGCCTCCCAGTCCGGCGTCGAAGGAATATCGCGCAGCCTCAGCGCCGGCACGTCCTTCAACTCCCAGCGCACATGCCCCGGCGCGGGTTCTGTCGATTGCACCGCGTCGAACCGGTGCCACGCCGCCGCGTACTTCATCCCCGCCGGCAGATCCATCTCCAGCGCCGCGTCCACCACCGGCACCTCGTCCTGGAAATGCCAATCTTCTTCGCGATCGTACGGCGCCCGCAACTCCTCCGACTCGCACACCAGCACCGCCCCCACGTCGATGGCCGGCGGCGCGGCCACCCGAACTTTCGCGGTAAATAGTTCCACCGAGTTCTCGCGCATTCCCACGTCGGTAAAGTCCGTGTCCTGCGCCTGGTAGATCTTGTCATCGGCGGCAATCGTCCACGCCCGAAACGAATTGATCTTGTCGTCGATGTCGTACGCCACCGTGCAGGCATTGTCGCGCCCCTGCGGCTTCAGGATGCGCATCACCTGCCGGTGCCGCTCCGTGGCCCGCCCCTGCGCATCCACCGTCTCCAGGTAGTCATCCAGCAGAACCACCGCCGCCGCATCCTTCGCGTACTCCGGCGTCGGCGTCTTCGCCGCGGCCAGCCCCCAGTCCGGCACCGGCTCGTGCTTTGACCGCGCCATCCCCGGCACACTCGCCGCCACCAGCAACCCCGCCGCAACCCAGGCCCGCCCCAAACGGAATCTCATCAGCCCATCCATCGCTTCTGTTCCCCGACCCCTACTCCCTACTTACTACTCCCTACTCCCTACTCCCTACTCCCTACTTACTCCCCACCGTCACCGTTCCCCCCGCCGGCACCCGCACCAGCGCAATCTGCTGCTGATCCGCCGCGTCCACCTTCTGGAAGAACCCATGCAGCAGCGCATAATCCTTGGCGTCCACAAGCGTGTAGTTGTAGGCCAGCTCGTGCGCCACCGTCACGCCATCGGGATTCGTCTTGGAAACGATCTTCATCACGGCGTTCCCCTGCCACGGCACGCTCGTACTCTGCGGCGCGCTCTCCACCGTGAGCCCCGCGGGCAGGTGATACGTCACCTGGTCGATCACCTTCTTCGCGTAGTGCACATCCACCGGAATCTGCCGCTGGTCCTGCGCGGCAAACTGGTTCTCCGATCGCGAGTCGAAAAACAGTCCCGGCATAAAGTAGTGCTTGCCCGCGCCCGTCCCCATGATTCCATGGACCTTCACAACCGCGATCAGGTTGACGTTGTAGTCGTCCAGGCCCACAAAGTGATCCATCTCCGGAATCACGCCGTCCGGTACTGTGCCTCGTACCCAATCCGTGAACTGCTTCTTCACTTCTTCGGGATCGTTGCGCAGCGCAACTTGCCGCCAGTGCATCGCGTCCTGCCCCGTCATCACCAGGCGCACCATCCCCGTCAGGCTGCCGTCCGGAGCAATCGTCACCTGGCCGATCCGCTCCACCACGTTCTGCACATACGTAGTCGCCGGCGTCGCTCCATACGTCACGCCCTTGTCGCTCTGCCGCATCCCGCCCGCCAGCGTGTGCTTCCACGCCAGCAGCCCAAACGGGCACATCTTCTCGCCGGGATCGACATAGACTTCCTTGCCGTTCAACTCCAGCACTGCAATGTAATCGTCCAGTTGGTAATCGCTCAGATAGTTCCCATCAAAGATCGCCACGTCGCGGTTCACCACCTGCATGGGATACGCCGTCAATCCCGCCGCCCGCGCCAGCGCCACATACAGCATCGCCAGGTCGTTCGACGAGCCGCTCTTCTGGTTCCATACAATCTCTGCGTTCTTGTTTGCCTTCAGGCCTTCGGCCTTGAGTTCCGCAGCCGTCTTGGCGCGCGTAAAGTCGGTGTTGTCCAGCTTCTGCACCGCGTCGTACAGCTTCTTCGCCTTCACCTCGTCCGTGTCGCTCGCCGCCACCAGTTGGCTCGCCGCGGCTTTCAGCGTTCCCGTCGGGTTGGCAAAACGATTCGTATCTTTCAGCCAGCGCTTGCCCGTCCCCGTCCAGAAATCCTTCCCGTTGTACGCCCACGAGTAATAGAAATGCACCCGCCACACAACGCTGTTCAACGGCGGCATCCACTGCTCGTTCGGAATCGGAGGCACATTCACCACGTCCAGCGTGAACCGCCCCGCCGCGTCGCGCACCACCTTCGCATCCATCCCGGCTGTTTGCGCGTACAGAATGTTGCCGCAAATCGTGCCGTGCTCGTCGGTAATGCTGTCGCTGCTCGACGGCAGAAAGAAATAATGCGCCTTGTGTACAAAAAACTGCTGCTGGACATACCAGTCCGGGGATTGCACTGAATCGTCGCTGTAACGCTCCTGCAACCGGTACTCGATGATGCTGCCGACCTCCACGCTCGGCAGCGTGAACACCATCTCGTTCAACTGGTATCCGGCATTCTTCACGTCCACCAGGTCCGCCGGCTTCGCCGTCAGCGGAATCACCGTCCCGTCGGGATGAATCGTCCGTCCTTGGATATCCGTAACCTTGAAGTTGCCGCGCATATAAGGAATATGGCGCGTCGCCTGCTCCTTGCCCTTCTCCGTCAGAATCTTCATCCGCACATACAGCTCGTGATAGTGCAGCGTGTCGTCCGTCTTCTCCTCGCGATACAGATACACCGCCGCCGCACCCGGCGCCTGCGGGTCACTGGTCATCTGTAACTCTTCTTTGGTGGGTTGGGTGAACTGGCCGTGCGCCACCAGCGGAGCAGCCATGGCAACAAACAAAAACACTGTGGAGACAGCGACACGAATCCTCATAGGCCCAAATATCCTTTGTAAAGACCTGAAGTGCTGAATGGGTTGGATTCTACTGTGAAAACACGCTCTTGGCGAGCAAAGAATAATGCAGCATCCACCCAGGAAATAAAAGAGCCTTCTCCCCCTACCCCCTACCCCCTACTCCCTACTCCCTACTCCCTACTCCCTCCCTACTCCCTACTCCCTACTCCCTACTCCCTACTCCCTACTCCCTACTCCCTACTCCCTACTCCCTACTCCCTACTCCCTACTCCCTACTCCCTACTCCCTGCCTCTTCAACACAATCTCCTGCTGATCCGCCGCCGCAACCTTCTGATAAAAATCGTGCAGCGGCCCGTAATTCTTCGCGTCCAGCAGCGTAAAGTTATACGCCAGATTCCGGTCCACCTCCACCGTGTTCCCATCCGCCTTCGCGCTGATCCGCAACGCCGCTGTCTTCGCCCAGGGAACATCCGTCGCCGTTGGCGCGCTCTCCACGCTGTAGCCCGCCGGCAGCCGGTACGTCACCGTATCCTTCACCTGCTCCGGATACTCCACGTCCACCGGCGTCGTCCGCTTCGCCTCTGACACAAACGGATCGCTCCCGCGCGACTCGAAAAACAATCCCGGCAAAAAGAACCGCTTGCCCGTTGCGGTCCCCAGCGTCCCGCTCACCTTGATCACCGCAATCAGGTCGGTGTTCGCATCGTCCAGCGAAAGAAAATGATCGAACTCCGCCGTCACTCCCTGCGGCACATCCCTCCCCATCGCCTCGTCGAACTGCTTCTTCACCTCGGCTTCGTCGTAGCGCAACGTGCATTGCCTCCACAGCAGCGCCGGCTGTCCGCTCAGCACATACCGCAGGCTCCCCTTCACAACCCCGTCCGCGCTCACCGTCAGGTCCGCCACCCGCTGCTCCGTGTTCTCCAGATACGAATTAGGCGGCGTCAGTCCAAATGCCGCGCCCTTCGCGCTCTGCCGAATTCCCCCGGCCATCGTGTGCGTCCACTTCACCAGCCCAAAGGGGCACATCTTCTGCCCCGGATCAAGCACCCGCTCCTTGCCATTCAGAACCACCACCGGCAAAATCGTGTCCAGCTGATAAAGCGAAAGATAAGTCGGATCGAACATGGCGCGGTCGCGGTTCACCACCTCCATCGCATACGCCTGCAGCCCCGCCGCCTTCGCCATCGCAATGTAGAGCAGCGCCAAATCGTTCTCATCGCCCCGCCGCTGCTTCAACACGTCCTCCACGTTCTTGATGTCCTTGATCTTCTCCTTCTTGCGCTCGGCCTTCGACTTCTCCCGCGTAAAGCTGTCGTTCTCCATCTGCTGCACCGCGTCGTACAGCTTGCGCGCCTTCACCTCGTCCGAGTCATTCGCCCCCACCAGCCCCGCCACCGCCTGCTTGATCGGCTTCTTCGGCTGCGTGAGCTGGTCCATCACCTGCGACCAGGCCTTTCCCTCCAACTGCCAGAAATCGCTCCCCGACTTCGCGTCCGTCGAATAAAACTGCACTCGCCACCCGATACTGTTCAAAGGCGGCATCCAGTCTTCCGCGGGAGCCGGCGGCACATCCGAAATATCGAAGGTGAAGACTCCCTTCTTGTCCTGCACCACTTTCGCAATGCCGTCCGCATGCGTCGTCCATGCCAATCCTTCCGCCCGCAGGTAGGGGCCCGGATCGTACACATAATGCGCCTTGTGGACAAAGTATTTTTCCTGCAGCCTCCATCTCCGCAGGCCGACATACGTGTCGTGAATCTCCCACCGGTATTCCAGAATGCTGCCGACCGACACGTCCGGCAGCGTGAACGTCACTCGATCCTTCTGGTACCCCTTGCTCCGGACGTCCATCAGGTCCGCAGGCGTGGCCGTCAGCGGAATCACAGTGCCATCCGGATGAATCGTCCGCCCTTCGATCTTCGTAATCTTCCCGTAGCCCAGCACGTAGGGAATCGAGACCGTTGCCAGCTCCTTCCCCTTTTCCGTCAACACCTTGATGCGCTCGTAATGAATAATCGTGTTTTGCGGCACAAGGTCCTGCGCCTCGTAGTTCAGATACACCGCCGCCGCACCCGGAGCCTTGGGGTCCGCGGTCATCTGCAGCTCTTCTTTGGTGGGTTCCTGAAACTGCGCCCGCGCCACCGGCGCCGCCACGCACAGCAAAACAACAAACGCACAAACCCGCATACCAGGAGCCCCTCAAGCATCAACGGAAGTTGTGCGCCATTCTACAGAAACGCCAAACAAAGCAACAATGGGCATGGAGAAGCAAGGACAACTCCCTCGTTCCGTTCCCTACTCCCCACTCCCTACTCCCTACTCCCTACTCCCTACTCCCTACTCCCTACTCCCTACTCCCTACTCCCTACTCCCTACTCCCTACTCCCTACTCCCTGCCTTTCACATCGGAAACAAACTCTTCAACTCCGCCCAACACCCTGGACGCCTTCACGCACTCGCGCCGGATGGCGCAATGTTTGTTAGCCCCGCGCTTCAGCGTGGGGAAGGCATCCAAACAGGAATCGCCGAGTCCCGTAGGGACGCCGCAAAAAAGCCCGGGGCTTCAGCCCCGGGCCCCTGATCCCTTGTTCCCTTGTTCCCTCGTTCCCTACTCCCTACTCCCTCGTTCCCTACTCCCTCGTTCCCTACTCCCTACTCCCTACTCCCTACTCCCTACTCCCTACTCCCTACTCCCTACTCCCTACTCCCTCAATCATCGTCCCCACCAGCGCCAGCGGCAGCCCCACCACGTTGAAGTAGCACCCCTCGATCCGCGGAATCCACTTCGCCGCCCGCCCCTGGATCGCATAGGCACCGGCCTTGTCCATCGGCTCGCCGGTGGCAATGTACGCGTCAATCTCCGCATCGCTCAGCGTAAGAAACGTCACCGCCGTAACCTCCGCCGCCACCTCAACGCGAACCGCGCCTTCCCCCCGAGCCCTGTCATCCTGAGCGGAGTTGGGCGCGTGAGCGCCCAACGAAGTCGAAGGACCTGCGGTTCCTCCGCGCGGTCCTTCTCCGGGTGTCCCTGGTCCCTCGCCTTCGGGGACCAGGGAAGGGAACTCAGCCGCAACTTCAGTAATTGAATTGTCATCCTGAGCGGAGTTGGCCGCGTCAGCGGACAACGCAGTCGAAAGCCTGCCCTGAGCAGAGATCGCGGACGCGATCGGAGTCGAATGGGGACCCGCGGCAGTTTCTAACCGCATGTCATCCTGAGCCGAAGGCGAAGGATCTGCGGTCCTTCCGCGCGTTACCGCTTCAGAAACCACCGCCACCCCCGTAATCACCCGATGCGTCCGCCCGCTCAGCATCCGCAGCATCCGCCGCGCATCGTCGGCATCCACCGGCTTCGCCAGCATCTCCCCATCCACAACAACGGTAGTGTCCGCCCCCAGCACCACAAGATCCCTGACACCTGATACCTGATCCCTGACACCTGCCGCGTAAGCGGCCATGGCCTTCTCCCGCGCCAGCCGCGTCACATACGCAATCGGATCCTCGCCTGCCCGCGGGTCCTCATTCACATCCGCCGGACGCACCTCAAACGCATACCCCGCCTGCGCCAACAACTCCCGCCGCCGCGGCGAAGCCGATGCCAAAATCAATCTCATATCTCTATCGTCGCCGCTGATCTACAAGCTCTGTTCCTGATCCCCGATCACTGCACAAATTTGGGGTGCCCCATCCATTGAGCGGCACAGCCGCGCAATGGGTGGGATAGCACGAACCGACCCTGGAAAGCCCTCCCAGCCCCTCGTCTCCTACTCCCTACTCCCTCGTCCCCGTCTTCATCCCCGCCGCCGTAGCCACCCCCCAAGCCATCGCCGGCGTATTATGCGCAAATCCAAACCGCCCATCCGGCCCCAGCAAAATGATCCCCCCATGCCCGCCCAGCCGGTTATAGAGATACGCAATCGCCTCCTGCGCCGCCACCTCCGGCGCCGTCCCCGCCGCCACGCGATCCGTCGCCCACTTGCCCAGCACCAGCTTCATAATCGGTTCGCCCCACCCGGTGAGCGACACGGCGGCGGACAGATTATCCGCATAGCACCCGCACCCAATCAGCGAAGAATCCCCCACCCGTCCCGGCGTCTTGTTCAGCGTCCCGCCGGTAGAAGTAGCCGCCGCCAGGTTGCCATGAACATCCAGCGCCACCGCCCCAACAGTATCGTGGCTCTCTACTCCCTGCTCCCTACTCGCTACTCCCTGTCCTGAAACAGCGCTAGCTGTTTCAGGACTCTTATCGTCTCCCCCGCTGAACGTCTCATCCGCCAGCCCCGCCGCCGCCCGCGCCTGCGCATCCACCAGCCGCACCCGCTCCCGCTCCAGCACAAGCTCGCTGTTGTCGATCAGCTCCATCCCATGCGCCGCCGCAAACGCCTCCGCCCCCGCGCCCACAAAGTACACATGCGGACTCTGCTCCAGCACCAGCCTTGCCGCGCGAATCGGATTCCGCAGCCGCTCCACGCACGCCACGCCCCCTGCCTTCATCCGCCCGCCATCCATCAGCAGCGCATCCAGTTGCACCCGCCCGTCGCTGGTCAGGAAACTCCCGCGCCCCGCGTCAAACGTGGGGTCGTCCTCCAGCACCACCACCGCGGCTTCCACCGCGTCCACCGCAGCGCCGCCCCTGCGCAGCACGGCATACCCCGCCTCCAGCGCCGCCCTCACGCCGTTCTCGTGCGCCTCTTCATCGGCCGCGGGAATCGCCCACGCCCCCCCATGCACCAGCAATACCGGTTCGTGCATTCCGTGCTTCATCACCCGCCTAGCTTAAATGGCGAAGCCTCAACCCCTACTCCCTACTCCCTACTCCCTACTCCCTACTCCCTACTCCCTACTCCCTACTCCCCACTCCCCACTCCCTACTCCCCACTCCCTACTCCCTACTCCCTACTCCCAACTCCCTCCTCCCTACTCCCTACTCCCTACTCCCTGCCTTTCACATCGGAAACAGACTCTCCGACTCCGCCCAACACCCTGGACGCCTTCACACACTCGCGCCGGATGGCGCAATGTTTGTTAGCCCCGCGCTTCTCGGGGTCCCCACGAACAGGTCTTCGTTCGTGGGGTGCGGAGCGTGGGGAAGGCATCCAAACAGGAACCGCCGAGTCCCGTAGGGACGCCGTAAAAAGCCCGGGGCTTCAGCCCCGTGCTCCCTGATCCCTGACCCCTACTGGCCCCCTATCCCCCGTTTTTCCTGTCAACTCCTCACCCTGTGGAAAACTTCCCAAAAATCCCGTAACTACCTGAAAACAAAGTTGAAAAAATTTCGAAAATAATTGCGTATTAATTATTTCCCATCCGTAAAATTAAAGTATCAACCAAAGTTAGGAAGAAACATACTGAAGGCGGTCGCCGCCTTCCACCATCATTCGGACCTGATCCGCGGCCCCATGCCGCAGCGGCTCCGGATGCGAACACAAATCGTGGGCCGCACGTCCGGCCCCCGCATACGGAGCACCACAGGGCAGCCCTCGGGCCGCCCTTTTTTATTGCTCTCATTGAGCCGCAGATGCGGTCCGGGAAAGCCGTAACAAGATGAACCGGACCAGAAAACACAAATCGAAACCCAAGCCCAAACCGGGCGGAGCAAAACTCAACCTCGCCGTCGACAAGGATCTTGAAGACAATGCCGGCAAAGTTTCCAAAGCCCTCATCGGCCAGGCCATCGCAGGAAATCCCACTGCCCTGCATCTCCTCATTCGCTGGGCTGAAGACGCCGAATTTGCGGAGGAGTGCATGACCGCTCACAGCAGCGAAATCGAACGATGGCTCGCCGAACTCCAAAAAGAGGCCGAAGAAGCCGAGGCCCAGAAAAAGAAAGCTGAAGCCCAGCAAAAAGCCAGCTCCACCGCCCAATAGCACCAAACCATCAACCACAGCCGGGTGCCCCATCCATTGCGCAGTCTCATCGCGCAATGGGTGGGATACCCATGCCTCAACAACCCCTGAAACCTGACCCCTGAAACCTGACACCTGAAACCTGAAACCTGAAACCTGAAACCTGAAACCTGAACCCTGGCACCTGACACCTCCTATGAAGACCTTCATTCTCGCCTGCGTTCTCGCCGCCGCCGCCCTCGCCGCCCACGCGCAATCTCCCTCCACCACCACGGTGCAGGGAACCGTCTACAACGCCGCCGGCGCGCCCATCTCCGGCACCCTGCAACTCACCTGGCCGGCCTTCACCACCTCCGCCAGTCAGGCCATCGCCGCCGGCCGCCTCACCGCCACCATCGGCGCAGACGGATTCCTCAGCGTCAACCTCGCGCCAAACATGGGCGCCACGCCCGCCGGCCTCTACTACACAGCGGTCTACCACCTCGCCGACGGCACCACCTCCACGGAATATTGGGTAGTCCCCGCCGCGCCCCAGGCCACGCTCGCCGCCGTGCGTGCCCAGGTCATGCCCGCCGCGCAGGCCGTGCAGGCCGTCAACAAGGCTTACGTCGATCAGGCCATCCAGCAGTACGCCACCAATCAGGTCAGCACCTTCGGCGGCACCCTCTCCGGCCCGCTCTACCTCAACGGCGACCCCCTCATCCCCACCCAGGCCGCCAACAAGCACTACGTCGACAACCTCTTCGCCCAGTCGCTCTCCTCCGCCGGCGGCATCGCCAACGGCCCCATCACCGCCACGCAACTCGGCGCCGTCTACCAGGCCGATCAGGCTTCCGGTACAGACTTCACCTCCAAGCTCCAGGCCTGCATCAACGGCCTCAACGCCACTTATGGCGGCACCTGCGACGCGCGCAACTTCACCGGCTCGCTCAGCCTCACCGCGCCCATCACCATCGCCACCGCCAACGTCACAGTTCAGCTCCCCTGCGCCACCATCGCCACGGCTTACCCCATCGTCGTCCCGCCGGGCACGCGCAATGTCACTCTCCACGGCTGCGCCACGCGCGGCACCAGCAGCGCCAGCGGCAGCCAGGGCGGAACCGTATTCCTCTTCAGCGGTTCCGCCGCACTTTTCCAAATCGGCGACTCCACCTACGCCGCCGACACCTCCGGCTTCCACCTCGACAACGTCGCCATCAACACCACCGCCGCATCCGCCGCCACCGCCCAGGCCCTCGCCGCCTGGCGCGCGCAGGAACTCCAGCTAACCAGCCTCTATCTCCTCGGTAACTCCAACCAGACCGCACTTACCCTCGACGGCACCGGCAACTACACCGGCGGCACCTTCCAGGACATCCAGATCGGCGGCTATCTCACCGCCGTCAACGCCATCGGCCACAAGATCTCGAATCCCGCCACCACCGACTGGCTCAACGCCGGCGCCTTCGTCCGCCTGCACATCAACTGCCCCACCTCCGGCGGCAATCCCATCGCCGGCACCACCGGCATCAACCTTCAACAGGGCGACGGCAACACCTTCACCGGCGGCGACATCGAAGGATGCTCCACCGCCCTGCACCTCGGCGCGAATGCCCAGAACAACACCATCCTCGGCCTCCGCAATGAGAACTCCACCAGCCAGGTCGTCGCCGACCCCGGTTCCAGTTACAACAACTGGATCACCGGCGGCACCATGTTCACCGGCAAGCTCACCGACAACGGCACCCGCAACAGCTTCCTTGACACCTTCCACCGCAGCTTCAACGCCCTCAACGGCGACTGGTACGGCTCCCAGCAGGACACCACCGTCACCAACCACTTCCGCCTCGGCATCGGCGCCGGCACGGAGCGCGGCCTGCTCAATCGCTATCAAACCGACTACGGCTACCGCTGGACCATGGGCCTCACCGACGCCGCCGCCGGCGAGCAGTTCTACCAGCTCCTCGACGAGCTCAACAACGTCAACCGCATCTCCATCGGCCAGTACAACAACGGCCAGCCCAGCACCAACAATCAGACCGTCCTCAACTCCGCCGGCACCGGCGCCATCGTTCTCAACGGCTCCAACAACGCCGGCACCGGCGGCGTCGTCATCGGCTCCGGCGGCGCAACCAGCTCCACCGTCGCCACCATCGACAAGTCCGGCAACGCCAACTTCACCGGCGGTCTCCAGGTCGGCGGCACATCGCAATCCTCCGGCCCCATCACCGTCCGCAACAACGCCGACGCCGAAGTCGATTACTTCCTCTGGCCCGGCGCCACCACCAGCCAGAAAGGTTCCTTCGTCTACAGGGATTACAACGGCACAAGCCAGTGGTATCTCGTCAAGGATCAGAGCAATAACTGGGCGCTTAACTCCGCCATAGGTGGTCTCGACAGCTTCAAGGCCTATCAGTCCACCAACTCCGGTGACACCTACGTCAACGCCTCGAACTCCTCCGGCGCCGTCCGCATCAATTACGAGTCCGGCTCCGGCTCCGCCTTCAACATCTATGGCGGCAACTCCTCCACGCTCTACGCCGGATTCACCGGCCCCGCCGCCATCAAGTTCCCCGGCCTCGCCGCGTCTACCGGCCACAACTGCGTCCAGATCGATAACTCCGGCTGGATCACCAACACAGGCTCTGCTTGCGGAACAGGCACCGTCGGCGCTGGATCCGCCGGCCAGGTCGCCTGGTACTCCGCCAGCGGCACTGCCGTAACAGGCATGGCGGCAGTGCCGCTCTCCGCGGGCGGAACGGGCGCATCCGATGCGCCCACCGCCCTCGCCAATCTTGGCGCCGTCCCCGCCTCCGGCGGCACCATGACTGGCCCCCTTACCGGCACCACGGCTTCGTTCTCCGGCGACATCGCGGCTGCCAATACCGTAACCGGCGTGACGAACCAGACGAAGACCGGCAGCGGCCAGGGCATCAACGTCATGGCTGCGGGCGCTTATTGCGACGATATCCACAACGACGCCCCGGCGATCCAATCGCTCATTACCAGCCTCACCAACGGCGGCATCGTCATCTTCCCCACAAACGCGCTCTGCAAAACCACTGACCCGATCAACATCACAACCCCGAACATCATTTTCAGGGGCGGAGCATCCCGGCAGTTCATCACTGGAAATGCGCCCACTGCCTACATCGACTTTCAGGGCACAAACGCCAACGCCATCAACGTGCAGGCGCAGGGATTTGTCATGGAAGATATGGCCATCAAATACCCGACGAACACCGGTGCGTCGCTCAATTGCGGGACGCCGGCGCTATCGCAGACCACCGGCGGAACCCTGACTCCGCTCGCGACCTACCACGTTGAGGCAAATTGCGTAAACGCCCAGGGGCAGACCATCTACAGTACCGACACGTCGATCACCCTGACGGGCTCGAACAATGCCATTGTCGTAGCGCGGCCATCCAGTTCGGGGGGCGGAGATTCCGCAACCGGGTGGAATGTCGCCGCGTCGCTGAACGCGGGCAACGAGGTTGTTATCAACCCTTCCACGCTTGCCTGGAACACCCTGACTTATACGATAACCTCCATCGTAAATCACGGTTACCGCGTGCTCGTGGACACAACAGCCAATTGCGCTGTCTTCGACAACAACGCCGGAAAGTACCACCATGTCTTCCTGTTCACCGCGGCGCAATCCAGCGGGCCGCCTTTTGCGGTTGCGGACGGATTCTGCTTTTATGGCTCGTCTGTGCAGGTGGACAGGGGCAGCCAGATCACCGGCTTCGATGTGGGCATCAAACTCGAAATCAGCAACAATCTCAACATCATCAAAGACAACTTCCTTCAGGCGAACAGAATCGGTCTCGTCATTGGCGGCGGAGCGAAGATCGATGTCCGCAACAACGACTTCGAGGGCAATTTGAGCGGAGATATATGGTACCTGTCTGGACAGGCAACCATCTCAAGCTATTTCGAGCAGCAGACCCGCACGGGAATCACAAACTATAACATCCAGTTTGGAGCGGCGCCGGGCAGCAGCCAATATGAGATGCTCGTGAACCAGAACGGTGCCTATCCTCCGCAAAATGCGAAGATCACAGATTCATACATGAATTGCAATCGGACCTCCGCCGTCGATCCGATTCAGATTCAGCAAGTGTCCGGGCTTCTGTTTGAGAACAATAACATCGTCAACTGCGGAACTGTGGGAGCCATCATCAACAATGTCTACGCCAACCCCGGCGCTTACATCAGGATGTCGAACAACCTCAGCTCCAACAATCTGGCGGCATGGATAACTTCGACAACAGGGGTTACGGATCGAGATTACTCATTGATGGCGTATCAACTGGGGCCGCGCATCATTTCCACCATCAATCCCACCGGACTCGTAACCACCACATACGGCGGCACCGGACAGAATTGGTCATCTTCAAGCGGCATCCCATCCTTCAATGCGGGAACGGCTTCCCTTTATGATGCGTCCTGTTCTGGTAACTCCAATGCCCTCACGTGGAATAGCTCCACGCAAAGCTTTGGATGCAACACCATCCTCAGCACCGCTGTTGCACAGCCATTTATCGTAACATCCACCTTCGGTACTACCGTTGTCGCCGGCGCCACAAGCTATCTTGCCGTCTATACCTGGAGCGCATCTCAGGTAAACGGTTGGTATATCGCGCCCAGGGCCGGAACCCTGGAAAACTTTTATCTCACCACATCAAGCGCCCAGAACGCAGGCGGCTCAATGGTCTGCACCGTGCAGGTGGGGGGAAACAACACTTCGATCACAGTTACAGTGCCGGCGGGAGCCTCGGGGCAAGTCTGGTCCGATACATCCGACACGGCAACAGTAACCGCTGGCGCGAAAGTTGGCGTCGCCTGCGTCAATAACTCGTCCGGTGGAGCAAGTGCCGGGATCACCGGCGTATCGCTCGGGTTGTTGTAGCGTCTCACACCGATAGCCCCTCGAATGGCCCGGAGCTTACCACCCGGGCCATTATCGTCTTAGGACCGAGTAACTCTCGTACCAACATCGCGCATACCCATCCGCCGGAGTTCAGGAACCTCGATGCTTCTCAACCAACAACTCGACACCAACGCGCTCGCCTCCCTCGGCGCGCTGCTCGATACGCGCCCGCGCTATCTCCGCGGCCGCACCCTGGCCATCGGCCTGGCCGAGGACTGGCTCCGCGTGCGCTCCCGCACCGGCGCCATCCTGCCCTTGATCGCCAACCCCGTGCAGCAGCTCTTCGAGCAGCATCGCGGCCAGCACAACATCGTCCTCAAGGCGCGCCAGCTCGGCCTCACCACCTGGACCGCCGCGCGCTTCTTCCTCAAAACCATCACCCGCCCCGGCACCCTCACCCTGCAGGTCGCGCACACGCAACAGGCCGCCGAGGAGATCTTCCGCATCGTCCACCGCTTCTACTCGTGGCTCCCCGAAGCCCTCCGCGAAGGCCCCCTCGCCACCGCGCGCGCCAACGTCCGCCAGATCGTCTTCGAAGAAATCGACTCCGAGTACCGCGTCGTCACCGCCGGCGACCGCAACGCCGGCCGCGGCCTCACCGTGCAAAACCTCCACTGCTCCGAGCTCGCCCGCTGGCCCGGCGATCCCGCCGACATCCTCGCTGGCCTCCGCGCCGCCCTCGCGCCCAACGCCGAAGTCATCCTCGAATCCACCCCCCAGGGCGCCGCCGGCTGCTTCTACCAGGAGTGGCACAAAGCCGCGGAAACCGGCACGGTCCGCCACTTCTTTCCGTGGTGGCTCGAGCCCGCTTACCGCGCCAAAACCGCCGCCGATCCCGCCACGCTCACCGAAGAAGAACGCGCGCTCATCCATCGCGAACATTTGGATCCGCACCAGATCTCGTTTAGGAGAACTGTACGAAGTACCTTCCGCAAGCTCGCGCGCCAGGAGTACGCCGAAGACCCCGAATCCTGCTTCCTCGCCAGCGGCGAATCCATCTTCGAACTCACTGCAATCGAGGCACGCCTCTCCGAACTTTCGCCCGCCGCGCAGCTCAGCCATAACGGCCAACTGCAAATCTGGTTCCCGCCCATCCCGGGCAGACAATATCTCGTTGCCGTCGACCCCGCGGGTGGCGGCAGCGAGGGCGACTACTCCGCAGCGCAGGTGATCGATCTCGAAACCGGCCTGCAGTGCGCGGAGTACGCCGCCCACCTCGGCGGCCTCGAGCTCGCGCGCTTCGTCCGCGAGCTCGCCGCCGAGTACAACCACGCCCTCCTCGTCGTCGAGCGCAACAATCTCGGCGCCGCCGTCCTCGTCCACCTTGAAACCACCTGCAACTACGCAAACCTCTACCGCAGCGGCGGCCAGGCCGGCTGGCTCACAACCTCCGTCAGCCGCCCCGCCGCCCTCGCCCGCCTCGACGCCGCTCTCGCCGAAGCGCCGCACCTATTCATGAGCCGCAACCTCCTCGCCGAGTGCCGCAGCTTCGTCCGCCGCCCCGACGGCAGCGCCGCCGCCCAGCCCGGCGCCCACGACGACCGCGTCCTCGCCATGGCAATTGCTCTTTCCGCTCGCGCGGAAAGAGCAGGGAGTAGGGAATAGGGAATAGGGAGTAGCGAACAGGGAACAGGTAGGCAATTGGGAACAGGGAGTAGCCAACAGGGAATGGAGAGTAGCCAACAGGGAATGGAGAGTAGGCAACAGGGAATCGAGAGTAGCAAACAGGGTGGGTGCCCCGGAGCTTGCCCTGAGCGAAGCCGAAGGGTCCCTCGCAGTTGGGGACCCGGGACAGCACGAACCAACGGTCCCGGACGTCCTTCTACTCCCTACTCCCTACTCCCTACTCCCTACTCCCTACTCCCTACTCCCTGCCACTCATCACTGCCCACCGATCCAGACCACTTGTACAATGACCAACATCCACGCAGGTACGCACCGTTGCCCATCACCGCCACCCAACACATCCGCCGCCTCCGCGGCGGCGCCCAGGGCCAGCTCATGCTCGGCTCCGATGGAAACCTCTATGTCGTCAAGTTCCAGAACAATCCGCAGCATCTACGCGTGCTTGCCAACGAACTTCTCGCCACGCGTCTCGCCGCCGCCGTCGGCCTCACCGTGCCGCCCGTGGAGATCGTCGAAGTCTCGCAATGGCTCATTGACAACACGCCCGAGCTCACGATCGACTTCGGCCGCCGCCGCGAGCCGTGCCGCGCAGGCCTCCATTTCGGCTCGCGCTTCGTCGGCGGACTCATGCCCGGCCAGGTCGTCGACTACCTGCCCGACCGCGAGCTCTCCGAGGTCCGCAACCTCGCCGAGTTCGCCGGCATCCTCGCCCTCGACAAGTGGACCGGCAACGCCAACGGCCGCCAGGCAGTCTTCGCGCGCAAGCCGCGCGAGCGCCACTACCGCGCCGTCTTCATCGACTTCGGCTACTGCTTCCACGCCGGCGACTGGACCTTCGAAGACGTCCCCCTGCGCGGCGTCTACTACCGCAACGATGTCTACCGCGCCATCGCCGGCTGGCACCACTTCGAGCCCTGGCTGTCGCGTATCGAAACACTCGACGACCAGGCCGTCTGGAACGCCGCCAACGAGATCCCGCCTGACTGGTACAACGGCGACATCGCCGCCATGGAGTCACTCGTAGAAAAACTGCTCGCTCGCCGCCGCCTCATTCGGGAATCCATCCTGGCCTTCGGGAACACCGACCGCCAGCCCTTCCCCAATTGGGGCCTCACCACCACCACCACCGCCTCCAACCTGTGGGCCACCCCCGCATTCGGCGCTATTGTGAATTGAGCACAGGGTTCAGGTTTCAGGTGACAGGCTTCAAAAACCGATCATCCTGACACCTGACACCTGGAACCTGACACCTGATGCCTGCATCTCATCCAATCCGCTGCTCCTTCCAGCTCCTCCGCTACGTGCCCGATCCCGTACGCAACGAGTTCGTGCACATCGGCGTGCTGCTGCGCGAAGAAGCCGGCGGCACGCACCTCAAGTTCACGCACGACTGGCGCCGCGTCCGCTGCCTCGATCCCGACGCCGACACCGCGCTGCTCGAAGGCATGGAAACCGAACTCAAAGCGCGCCTCGCCGCCGACGCCGACGGCAAGCTCCGCCGCATCCTCGACGAAGCCCTCTCGCTCTCGGTGCAGATGACCGAACCGAAAGCCTATCTCGCCGAAAGCATCGCCGCGGGCCTCGACGAGCTCATGCGCCTTTACGTCGATCCACCGCCGCGCCAGCGCCTCTCGCAACTGCGCGGCCGCGCCGCTGTCCTCGCGTCCATGCGCGGCGCCTTCGAGCACGCCGCCGTATGGGACCTGATGCGCAAGCAGATTCGCGCATCGCAGTACACCCGCCCCGGCGACCCGCTGCGCATCGACGCGGGTTACCGCCCGAACGGAGTTATAAAAATGTTCCACGCCGTGAGTCTCGACCCCGGCGTCGAATCCGCCAAAGTCCTCGCCTTCTCCGCCGCCGCCCTGCGCGCCGGCGTGGAACGCCTCGAAAAAGCCACCCTCGAGCTCACCGCCATCGTCGAACCCGCGGCCCAACTCACAACCGAAGACACACCCGAACGCCTCGAACTCTACCGCTTCGGCGTCGAAACCATGGAAGAGCACAGCATACGCGTCCTCACCACCACCGACCTCCCGCGCCTCGCCGCCACCGCAAGACGCGAGCTGCACGTCGAGTAGAAGAGCAGGCAGTAGGCAGTAGGGAGTAGGGAGTAGGGAACCGCTGTCCCTTGCGAACCCGCAAGCCCTCGCCGTTTTGAAAGGGCACGGATTCATCCGTGCCAACAGGAAACAGAAAAATGAGCCGGGTCTTTAGCCCCTGAGGGATGTCGCCCTCCGTTTCTCAGCAGCTTCAAGGCGATCGCCACAAGCGATCGCCTTTTGTTTTGCACCTTTCTCACTTTGCCACTTTGTCACTGACCACTGACCACTTACCAAGGAGAACTCCGTGAAAGTCACCACCCAGTTACGGCAGCTCTGGCGTCAGGCCACCGGCGTCCGCCCGGAGCCCATCTCCGCCGAAGCCCGCAAAACCCTCGCCCTGCCCGCCATCCTCTCGCCCATCCAATTTCCCGGCCGGCTCCTGCCCAAGCCCACCCCGGCCAATCTGCGCCGCTTCGCGGAAACCCCCGTCGTCCGCCGCGCCATCAACGTCATCAAAGACCGCATCGCCGCCATGGACTGGCAGGTCAGGCCTTCCCGCTCCCACGCTTCGTCCCAGTCGGACCCCACGGAGCTGGCGGAACGCGCCAAAGCTCTGCGCCTCGCCCTCGAAGAGCCCAACCCCACCGACAGCTTCCGCACCCTCATCGAGCAGGTCATTGAAGACGCCCTCACCGGCGGCTACGGCGCCATCGAGATGGAGCCCACCGGCGACCCCGCCCGTCCCGCGCAGCTCTGGCCCGTCGACGGCGCATCCATCCGCGTCAACGCCAAATGGAACGGCTCGCCCGACACCCCGCGCTACGCCCAGGTCCTGCCCGGCCAGCTCGACTCCGCGGCAGTCGATCTTCGCGACGATCAGCTCATGTACATCCGCATGAACCCGCGCACCTTCACCCCGTTCGGCCTCGGCCCCCTTGAAGTCGCCTTCGAAACCATCAACCAGTTCCTCTCCGCGCACCGCTTCGCCGGCAAGCTCGCCGCCAACTCCGTCGCGCAGTACGCGCTGTGGCTCAACGAGGCTACGCCCGCGCAGCACGACCGCCTCATCCGCTGGTGGCAGGACGAGATCGAAGGCACCGGCCGCGTCCCGCTCATCTCCACCGAGCAGAAACCGGAAGTTCTCCGCTTCGCCCAGGGCACCGACGCCGACCTCCGCCTCGCCTGGCAGGAGTTCCTCATTCGCATGATCGCCAACGCCTTCGGCCTGCCGCCGCTGCTCCTCGGCCTTGAGGCAGACGTCAACCGCAGCACCGCCGTCGAGCTCGCCGATGAAGCCTTCCGCGGCGCCATCTCGCCGCTCGCGCAGCTCATCGCCGGCCACATCACCCGCGACCTCTTTTCCAAATGCATCGGCTGGCGCGAGTTCGAGTTCGTCTTCAACGACCTCAGCGCCCGCGATGAAAACACCGAACTCGCCGTCCAGGTCCAACTCCTCCAGGCCGGCGTCCTCACCATCGACGAAGTCCGCGCCATGCGGGGGTTCGCTCCGCTCACCCATGCAGTAGGGAATAGGGAGTAGGCAGTAGAAAAACCTTCGCGCCATTCGCGCCCGCGTGCTTTCTACTCCCTACTCCCTACTGCCTACTCCCTTTTCACCTGACACTTGAACCCTGACCCCTGAGAACCCCATGCGTCTCGAAGCCATGTCCGTCCACATCCCGCACTTCGACGGCCACCCTAACCGGGTGCCCTTTGAAGGAGTCCTCACCCTCGTCAACCTCGCCAGCGACAAGGCGCCCTCCGGCGCCCGCGGCCACCGCGTGATCCTCACGCGCCAGGCCGCGCAAAAGGCCCTGCCGTCCTTACTCGGCATGGCCGTCGACTACCGCCCCGGCTGGGACGGCCACGATGCGCGCCGCAAAATCGGCCTGCTCACCGCCGCCGACCTCGCCGGAAATCAGATCAACGTCCGCGGCTATCTCTACGCCAAGGACTTTCCCGATGTCGCCGAAGCCATCCGCGCCCAGGCGCCCGGCAAGCTCGGCATGAGTTACGAGATCGCCGACGCCCGCGTAGAAGACCTCCGCGCCGACATCTGGAAGCTCACCCGCGTCACCTTCACCGGAGCCGCAATCCTCCTCCGCGAAAAAGCCGCCTACCGGAACACCAGCTTCCGCATGACGGAGGCGCAGAGAACGGGGATGAGAGAACTGAGAACAGCCTGAGCACCTCCGCTCTTCTGATCTCTACCCTCTGTTCTCTGCTCTCTCTGCCCCTGACCCCTGACCCCTGACCCCTGACACCTGACACCTGACACCTGACACCTACGAAAGGAACCCCATGGAATCCACAGACTCCACCGTGGCCGCGCGTCTCGAATCCGCCGCCACTCTCCTCGAACGCACCCTTGCCTGGCTCGACGAACGCCAGGCCGCGCTCACCGGCGAGGTCGAAAAGATCTCCGCCACCGTCGAGCAGTCCCGCCGCGAAGAAGAGCTCGCGCAAAAACTCGCCGCCGCAGAAGCCGAAATCGCGCAGCTCAAAGCCGCCGCGCAATCATCTTCCGCGTCCACCTTGAACCCGGTGCGGAAGACCCTCCCGACATCCACCACCGAGATGCTCGCCAAGCACGGCATCGGCGACGGCCCCGTCGACGTCCGCACCCTCGACGCCGCCCTCGCCGGCCTCAGCCTCGAGCAGCGCATCGCCGTAAAAAGCCAGCTCCTCCGCACCGGCGCCATCGCCTAAAGGCAGGCAGTAGGGAATAGGCAGTAGGGAGTAGAAGGCCGCGCATTCCAGCGCGCCGCCTCGTTTTCTACTCCCTACTGCCTACTCCCTCACTCTGACACCTGAACCCTGTCCACCAACCCGCCTACCCAGGCAGAAAGCAAACAAATGACCGCCACCTTCACTGACATCCATTCCGCAGCCGACTTCATCGGGCCCGGCGCCGTCGAAGTGCCCCTCTACCAAACCGAGATCTTCGACATCTGCCGCCGCTCCGGTCCCTTCGGCCAGCGCATCAAGCAGGTTCCGGCCACCGGCCATCCGTCGCGCTTCTTTGAAGAAACCGCGCTGCCCAATCCGGGCACGGCCGGCTTCGTCAATCCGCGCGCCATCGTCGCGCCCACCGTCAGCCCCACGCGCGTCGAGCGCAGCGTGCCGCTCAAGGCCATCGTCGCGCAGATCAACTACAACCTCTTCGACATCGAGCTCGGCAACCAGCAGCAGCAGTTCGCTTACCTCCAGGCCAAGGACCTGGTCGACACCGTCTCCGGCGTGATGGTCAGCCACGACGTCGCTCTCTGGAACGGCAACGACACCAGCCTCTCCGCGCCCACCACCACGCAGTACATGGGCGTCACCGCGCAGATCGCCGCCGGCGGCAACAGCACCACCATTGGCACCTCCGCCTCCATCGTCGACGGCCTCAAGTCCACCGTCGCGCAAATGGTCGCCAACAACGGCTACCACGTGCGCCCCACTGCGATCTACGCAAACCCCGTCCTGCTCGACCTCATCGATCGCGAGATGAAGACCGAGTACAACGTCGTCCTCAACTCCGACCAGATCACCGGCGGCTTCCGCGTCAAGATGCTGTCCACGCAGGCCGGCGACCTGCCGCTGATCCCCGACTGGAGCCTCAGCTACACCGGCACTCCAGGCAGCGGCTCCGCGGTGCTGCCCGCCTACATCGTCACGGAAGACCTGATCGAGTACCACTGGCTCGGCGATCCGGCTCCGCGCATCTTCCAGCTCGGCCTGCCCAACTCGCTCACCCAGCAGTACGTCGCCGTAAAGTTCGGCGCCGTAGTGGTCAAGGGCGCCAACTACGCCCACTACCAGGTGCTCGTGGATCGGTAATCCCGATCCACAGGGAGGAGGGAACAGGGAGTCACAGGGAGTAGGGAGTAGGGAGTAGGGAGTAGAAGACCTGACGGGTGCCCCATCCATTCCGCAGTCTCGGGGTCCCCGGCGACAGGTCTTCGTCGCTGGGGTGACTCATCGCGGAATGGGTGGGATAGCACGAACCCAACCCGTCTTGACTGATCCCTGATCCCTGATCCCTGTTCCCTCGCTTTCTACTCCCTACTCCCTACTCCCTACTGCCTACTGCCTACTGCCTACTCCCTACTCCCTACTCCCTTTGTTCCGGAGGAACAAAATGCCTTACCTGCAACCCCCCGACTATCCCAACTACGGCCTGCCCGACGGCACCAGCGCCGACTGGATCACCGCCGCCACAGCCCTCATCAACAGCTACTGCCGCCGGCCGGACCTCAACATCGCGCAGTACACCGAGCGCCTGCGCATCACTCGCGACGCGCAAACCGTGCTGCTCAGCTATCTGCCGCTCGCCCCGCTCGGCGCAGCCACATCGCCCATCGTCAGCATGCAGGGCCGTTACGCCCGCCCGCGCCGCGGCGAAACCGTCCCCGAGCCGTTCCTCGAGATCGTCAACACCTTCTCGCTGCCCGGCCAGTGGACCGCCATCGACCCCGCCACCATCGACTTCGACGAAACCACCGGCGAGCTCACCCTGCCCTGCAACCTCCTCGGCCTGCCGTTCAATGAGATCTCCGTCACCTACACCGCGGGCCTCGCCACCATCGGCGACGACATCAAATCCGCCTGCGCCCAGATAGTCCGCAACGCGCAGTCCACCCCCGCCCTCAACGCCAAACGCACCAAGCTCGACACCATGTGGATGGACTACTTCGCTCCCACGCTCCTCGACGACACCGTAAAAGCCTGGCTAAATCCCTACGTAGCCACCCGCCTGGGCTAAGTAGCCACCCGCCTGAGCTACGTGGCCAATCGCCGCGGCTAATCATGATCGCATTGGTCAGCTTCGATTGTTGCGTTGCTTTGTCATCCTGAGCGAGCTCCGCTTCAGCGGGCGAGTCGAAGGACCTGCGGTTGTTTCGCCCTGTCATCCAGAGCGAAGTTCGCGTAGCGAACAAAGCGCAGGATCTGCATTTGCCTTTTGCGTGTGCCCCATTCATCGCGAAGCGATGAGTGGGACCCCTGACCCCTGAAACCTGACCCCTGAAACCTGACACCTGACACCTGAAACCTGAAACCTGACACCTGACCCCTGAAACCTGACACCTGACCCCTGAAACCTGAAACCTGAAACCTGACACCTGAAACCTGACACCTGACCACTGAGGCCTCTATGTCCGACACATCCTCCCGCAACCCTATCGCCGCGCCGCAACTCCTTGCCGACGCGCTCCTCCGCTCCGTCGGCGGCGCCACCGCGCAACTGCGCGTCACAGCGACAAGCACAGACGGAAGCATGTCCGAAGTCGGCCTCGTCGCCACAGCGTTCTCCAGCGTTGTCCTCAGCCCGGCCGTCCTGCGCAAGCTCCGCCCCACCTGGCGGCAAAACGATCAGCCGCAATGGGAGCTGCTCGTCTCCGCCACCTCCGTGCAGGCCCAGGTCAGCGCCCTCTCGCTCGTCTCCGCCCAGGCCCTCTTCGCCATGACCCTCACCGTCACCGTCGCCGGCCAGGACTACCTCATCGACTCCATCGCCGGCAACGAACTCTTCGGCCAGGTCTACCTCTACCGCCTCCTGTTGCGCGAAGCCCAACCGCAAGCGCTGTGAAAAGCAGGCAGTAGGCAGTAGGGAGTAGGGAATAGAAAACATAATCACGCTGAGTGCAGTGGTTTTCTTTGTCCCTCTTTCCCGTCTTCTACTCCCTACTCCCTACTCCCTACTCCCTACTCCCTACTCCCTTCGGAGAGCCTCCATGCAAAACGCCAAAGACAGCTTCTACATCGCGCTGCGCAACCGCCTCGCTGCGCTCAATCCCGGGCGCACCATCCTTCTGCGCGGCGCAACGCGCCCCGGAATCCTCGTCGAAGAAGCCGAAGCGCCCTTCCCGCAGCCGCCCGCCGACGTCTTCATCGTCCGCTGGCTCGGCCTCGGCGCAGACGTCGACCTCGCCTCCACCCTCCTCGCCCAGGACTGCGAAATCTCCTACCAGACCTGCGGCTGCCAAACCTTCGGCGGCCTCGACCGCGGCCGCGCACTCGCGCAAATGGATACGGAACTGCTCTCCATCCTGCAGCCCTTCTCCACACCCAAGCTCGGCTACAACTCCAATCCGCCAACAACATTTCTCACCCAAGTCTTCTGGGACGAGCCCATCTTCGCCCCCGCCGTCACCCAGCGCGACCGCCTCGCCCGCTCCGCCCGCGTAACCGTCTACACCTACCAGGAACCCGGCGAATAGGACCTCAGCGATAGAGAGATACAGCGATAAAGCGACGCCAATCGCTCCATCGCTCTCTCTCTATCGCTCCATCTCTCCATCTCTCCGTCGCCTGGGTGCCCCCGGTCCCTCGCTTTTGGGGACCGGGGATAGCACGAACGCGGGTGCCCCATCCATTCCGCAGCTCCATCGCGGAATGGGTGGGAAAGCACGAACGCTAACTCGCTAACTCGCTGACTCGCTAACTTGCTGACTCGCTAACTCGCTGCACGAGGAATCACCATGTCCGCCACCGCCATCTCCGTTCCCGCGCCCATCGCCCGCCGCGTCCGCGCCTACTTCGCGCCCGTCAACCGCGCCGCGCAAACGCCCGTCCTCTTCGATCCCGCGCAACAAGCCGCCTTCAATCTCGACGCGCCACCCGCACCCTGGATCAGCCTCGGCTACATCCAGAACTTCGCGCGCAAGTCGGCCAGCAAGATTGCGCCTCTCGCCACCGGCATGCCCGCCGCCCCGCTCGCCCAGCTCCGCGAAGACCTCTCAGCGCAGGTCAGCTTTCAATTCCTCAGTTGGACCAAGCTCACCATGGCGCTCGCCACCGGCTCCCAGCACATGAACGTCCTCGCCCCGCCCGCCACCGGCGCGCAGGCCCAGGCCGTCGGCGCGCAAGCCACCTCCGCGCTCACCGTTCAATCCGGCTCCACCGCCAGCAGCATCGCGCTCTCCACCGCGGACGCCGCCAACTTCGCCGCCGGCCAAATCGTCGCAGTCGACACCGACTACACCGGCCAAACCGGCTTCCTCGGCTCGCCTATCGCTGCCGCCTACGTGCGCCAGCCACTCAGCGATCCCGATTATCTCCGCCGCATCACCTTCAACGTCGCGCTCGTCTCCGCCGTCTCCACCACCGCCCTCACCCTTGCTGAGCCGCTCCCCTGCGGCGCGCCCCCATCCGGCGCAAAGGTTCAGGCGGTCACCGGCTTCGTCGATCGCGAAGGCGGCAGCTTCTTTGCCGAGTGGTCCGCCCTCTTCGTCATGGAAGGCAGTCAAGGGGAACGCATCTTCTTCCACTACCCGCGCCTCCAATCCATCGCCAACGCCGAAGAATCCGCCCAACCCCTCGCCCAAAAGAATCAAGGCAAGCTCGAACGCATCGCACTGAGCGCGCAGTTCACCGCCCTCCCCGTCACCGACCCCATCGACGGAGAGCGCATCCTCTGCTACCGCTCCTTCATCCCCGCCCCCAACGCCCTCGTCTAGCTCACCTTCTTGTGCATTGAAAAGGAATTGTCATCCTGAGCGAAGTTGGGCGCCCGCGCCCAACGAGTCGAAGGACCTGCGGTTGTTTTTGTCTTGTCATCCAGAGTGTAGTTCGCAAAGCGAACGCAGCGAAGGATCCGCATTTCAAAAACGCCTACTCACCATAACCCCGTGTGCCCCATTCATCGCGAAGCGATGAGTGACACCTGAAACCTGACACCTGAAACCTGACACCTGAAACCTGAAACCTGACACCTCTCCCGAGGCCCTCATGCAACTCCACATCAACGCCATCGACTACACCGCCGCACTCGACGCCGCGCACCCGCTCGCCATCGAGCGCAAGCTCAACGAGCCCTCCGCCTGCGCCTTCGCGCTCAGCCTGCCCGCCAACGGCTCGCTTGCCGCGCCCGCGCGCATGCAGTCCGTCTCCGTCACCGGCGACAACGGCGTCGTCTACTTCACCGGCTACATCGCATCCACGCCCATGCCCCAGTACGCCGGCCTCGCGCTCGAAGGCCCCCGCTATCGCTACGCGATTCAAGCCATCAGCGACGAGATCCTCCTCGATCAGGCGCTCATGCCGCCCAGCAAAAATCTCAGCGGCCTCACCGCCGGCGCGCTCGTCTCCACACTCGTCACCCACACCGGCTCCGCTGCCATTGACACCTCCGCGCTCACGCTGCAAACACCCATCGCAAGCTTCGTACCCGAGCCCGGCGCGCCGTGGAGCAAGTCCGCCGGCCGCATCGCCAATCAGGTGCGCGCCGCATACCGCGCCCTCTCCGGCGCACTCACCCTCGCGCCCATCCCCGCCGCCATCCACGCGCTCAATGAAAGCGACGGCACCCTCACCCTCGCCAACCTCGCACTCAGCTCCAGCACGCAGCGCACCCTCGCCAGCGACATCACCGTCTGCGGCCAGCACGAACCCGCCGCCTACGTCACCGAATACTTCCAGGGCGACGGCACAACCACGCAGTTCTATCTCGCTCAGGCTCCATACTTCCCGCCCGCCGCGCAATCCACGCTCATCCGCGAGCTCTTCAACGAGCCCGCCATCGACACCACGCGCTGGGCTCTCCCCGCCAACAACAACAGCTTCACCCTCGGCGACCCCGGCCTCACCTTCAACGGCGGCACCGGCATCGACGGCCAGGCGCAACTCCGCTTCCTCGACTCCATCGAAATGGGCGGCACGCTCCTCCTCGAAGCGACCGGCCTCCAGCTCGCCAACGCCAGCACCGGCATCCTCGCCGCCTTCTTCGCCGGCGCGCAAACCATCGCCGGCTGCATCGCCGGCTTCCAGGCCACGGCACAGCAGGGAACCGGCGCAGTCTCGCTGCAACCCATCATCCTTGGCGCAGCCTCCGGCGTTTCTTACAACGTCAACCCCGCCAATCAATACGCGCTCCGCATCCGCATCCACTGCTGCGAAAACCAGCGCTCCCTCGCCACCTACACCGCGTGCGGCGACAACGGCCTCGTCACCACCGGCGGCCAGGGCAACGCCATCCCCGCCAAAATCACCTGCGAACTGCAGGAGTTCGTCAACGGCGTCGCATCCATGCCCGTCACGCTCTACGACGGTTCCATCGCAGGTCTCCCCGTCGCCTGCAACATCGTCCCCGCCAGCAGCCTCAATCTGCAAGGCTCCATGCGCGCCTTCAACCTCACCAACCTCGGCTCCGGCTGGGTCGTCAGCACTCCCTCCGGCGGCGGCGCGTACACCCGCCGCATCGGCTCCCTCGCCGAATCCGCCGAGTGCTCCATCAACCGCACCGGCAAGCTCGTCTTCTACACCGGCTGCATCCCCGCCATCGGCGAACAGATCGCCGTCACCTATCGCGCCATCCAGCGCGCCGTCGGCCGCGCCGCGCAATCCGCCACCCCCGCAATCGCCTGGATCGGCTCCGTCACCAATCCGCCCTGTCGCAGCTCTGCAGACTGCCGCAACGCCGCCGCCGCGCTGCTCGCCTCCGCCTCGGCAAACTCCGCCCTCTGGTCCGGCACATACAAAGCCACGCAATACGACCTCGCCGCCGACGTCTGGCCCGGCGACGCCCTCGCTCTCAACGCGCCTTCCTGCAATCTCAACGCGCAACTCATCGTGCGCGGCGTCAGGCTCGCCTTCGCCAACTCGCTCCCCGATCTCGTCACGTACTCCATCGACTTCGCCAACGACTGGGCCAACGACCTCGCCATCCACACCGGCGCCACCGTCCCCGCCGACACATGGCTCCCCGCACGCGCGCCGTTCACGCCCGCGGCAAACCTCACCGCCCTCACCGTCACGTCCGTCACCGGCAACAGCATCACCGTCAACACCGGCATCGCCGCACCCACCGGCGGCGGATTCGAAGTCCGTCGCCGCGACCACGCCTTCATGCCAGGCGAAGACCCCGGCCTGGTCCTGCGCGCCAGCACCACCAACATGACCTTCGCCCGCGAATCCGCCAACGACCGCTTCTACATCCGCATGTACGACGGAGCCGTGCCGCCCAACTACTCCGAGTTCTCCACCGCCCTATTCCTCAACCTCCCGCTTAGCTCATGACCCAGAACAAAAGATTGTCATCCTGAGCGGAGCAGGACAGTAACCTCCCGCTCAGCTGATGACCCAGAACAAAAGATTGTCATCCTGAGCGGAGCGGGCTGCGAGAGCAGACCGCGCAGTCGAAGGATCTGCGGTTCCTCCGCGCGTTGCTCTTCGTATTTGTCATCCAGAGCGTATCCGCCATCGGCGGATACGGGAAGGATCTGCATCTGTTCCTTGCTCTGTCATCCTGAGCGGAGCGAGCTGCGAGAGCAGACCGCGCAGTCGAAGGACCTGCGGTTCCTCCGCGCGTTGCTCTTCGTATTTGTCATCCAGAGCGCATCCGCCATCGGCGGATGCGGGAAGGATCTGCATCTGTTCTTTGCTTTGTCATCCTGAGCGGAGCGGGCTGCGAGAGCAGACCGCGCAGTCGAAGGACCTGCGGTTGTTCTTGCCATTGAACTCGCGAATGCTGGGTGCCCCATCCATTCCGCAGCTTCATCGCGGAATGGGTGGGATACCACGATGCCGAGTTCCACACCCGCGCCGCACATCTCAACCTCCCGCGCCGTAGAGCTTGCCCTGAGCGAAGCCGAAGGGCGCAAAATTCAGTAGCCCCGCGCTTCAGCGTGGGACAGCGACATTGGGAGAGCACGAATCCCAAGTACCAAAGGCCTTGCGCCGTAGGCGAAATGGTCAGTAGCCCCGCGCTTCAGCGTGGGGAAAGCAACGCCAACGTAACCCGAGTCCCGTAGGGACGACGCCGCTGACCTGCCGACCCGCTGACTCGCCGACTCGCTTTATCTGAGACACACACCATGCGCATGATGAATGAATTCGAAGCCCAGGTCCTCAGCGACCTCTCCGTCCTCAAATCCCAAATGATCGCCATCGCCGGCGACGGAAACGGCGGCCGCATCGCCGAACTCGAACACCGCATGGAGCAGCACGAACAAAACTGGCAGCGCGCCAAAGGCTTCCTCGCCGCCATGAGCGTCCTCCTCGCCGTCGTCGAAGTAGCCGTAGAAGCCTGGCGCCACCACTGACGAGGCTGATACGCTGCCGTGCTGACTCGCCGACTCGCTGACTTGCTGAATCGATATAATCTCCCCATGACCTCATCCCCGCTCGTCGGCGTCGTCATGGGCAGCAAAAGCGACTACGAAACCATGTCCGCCGCCGTCGAAATCCTCCGCGCCCTCGACATCCCGCACGAAGCAAAAGTCGTCAGCGCCCACCGCACGCCCGACCTGCTCTTCCAGTACGCCGCAACCGCGCGCGAGCGCGGCCTCCGCGTCATCATCGCCGGAGCCGGCGGCGCAGCGCATCTGCCCGGCATGCTCGCCGCAAAAACCGTCGTGCCCGTCCTCGGCGTGCCCGTCTCCGCCACGCAACTCCAGGGCCTCGATTCGCTGCTCTCCATCGTGCAAATGCCCAAAGGAATCCCCGTCGGCACGCTCGCCATCGGCAAGCCCGGCGCAGCCAACGCCGCCATCTTCGCCGCCGAAATGCTCGCCACCACCGACGAAGCGCTCTACCACCGCCTCACCCAATGGCGCGCCGCCCGCACCCAGGAAGTCCTCGATCAGGAACTGCCAACGTAACGCGGATCTTCATCACCGCGCTGACTCGCCGACCCGCTGACTCGCTGACTCGCTAACCGAGGCCCCATTGAACTCCCCAATCTCCAACAAGATCATCCAACCCGGCGGCACCCTCGCCATCCTTGGCGGCGGCCAGCTCGGCCGCATGATGGCCATGGCCGCGCGCACCATGGGCTATCACGTCCGCGTCATGGACCCCGAAGCCAAATGTCCCGCTTCCTTCGTCGTCGATGAAACCATCGTCGGCAAATGGGACGACGCCGCCGCTGCGCAACGTCTCGCCTCCGGCGCCGACGCCGTCACTCTAGAAATCGAACAGATCGGCGTCGATGCCCTGCAGCGCGTCGCAAACATCGCCCCGCTCCGCCCCGGCGTCGAGCCCATCCGCATCATTCAGGACAAGACGCTGCAAAAGCCCTTCCTCGCCGACCACGGCTTTCCCGTCGGCCCCTTCCGCATCGTGCGCAGCGAAGCCGAACTGCACGAAGCGGTGCGCGCCCTCAACGGCCGCATCTTCCTCAAGATCGGGCGCGGCGGCTACGACGGCCGCGGCCAGGTCCGCATCGGCCTCGACGCCCCAGCCACAGAGCAGGGAATCGCCGAAGCGTGGAAGTCGCTCGGGGGTAATCCCTGCGTTGCAGAACAAGCCCTCGATCTCGATTTCGAAATCAGCGTCATGGCCTCGCGCAATCCCGCCGGCGAAGTCCGCAGCTTTCCCGCCGCGCGCAATCACCACGAAAACCAGATCCTCGCCTGGAGCGTCCTCCCCGCCGGCATCTCTCCGGAACTCGAAGAACGCGCCGAACAGCTTGCACGCGAGATCATCGCCGCCTACGGCATCGAAGGCATGCTCTGCATCGAGATGTTCGTCACCAAACAAGGTGACCTCTTTGTCAACGAGCTCGCCCCGCGCCCGCACAACAGCTATCACCAGAGCGAACGCGGCTGCGTCACCAGCCAGTTCGAGCAGGCCGTCCGCGCCGCGCTCAACCTGCCCCTCGGCGACACCAGCCTCATCTCGCCCTGCGCCATCGTCAACCTCCTCGGCGAAGTCTGGCTCGATGCGCCCAACGGCGAACCCAACTTCGCCGCCGCCATGCAGGTCCCCGGCGTCCGCGTCCACCTCTACGAAAAACTAAGCGCCCGCCAAGGCCGCAAAATGGGCCACCTATCGTCTGTCGGCGCCACCGCAGACGAAGCACTCCAGCGCGTCTTAGAAGCCAAACGCCGCCTCCACGCCCAGTAACTCAGTTGTCATCCTGAGGAGCGCAGCGGAGTCGAAGAGCCCTCGCTTCTAGGCACCTTGGATAGCACGAAATCAAACCACCATGTCATCCTGAGCGGAGCGCAGCGGAGTCGAAGGATCTGCGGTTTCTCCGCGCGTTTGCTTTTTACAAAGTCGTGCTAATTTGAATGCACAAACTGAACTACTTTCTATGCGACGCTACTTTGTGACTCTCGGGATCGGGCTGCTGTGCCTCTTCGGAGCGCTCAGGCCGGTAGCGTATGCGCAAGATCAAGCTGAAAATCCCGGCGCAGCCTGTGCTCGCAAGAACCTGAAGAAGGCAGTGAATGTCGAAGGATACATCTTCGCGTCATACCAGAATGAGGACGATGGTGCTTGTTTGCGGGTCATCTTAGATCATCGAATCATCTTTCAAAGATCAATTGACAACCGGCTAGGCTACGAACTCGGGCAGCCTGCTGACAAGCGTTTCAAGGTGCCAGCGATCAGGAACGGCGCGGACGTGACCGGCCGCGGCAATCCCGACATGATTGTCTCGTATCAGACCGGCGGTGCGCACTGCTGCGGGTTCCATTATGTTTTCGAACTTAAGCCCCGATTCCGGCTCCTCGCCACTCTGAGTGACCGCGATGACGACCTGGCTCATTTCGAAGACTTGGACGGCGACGGCCACTTTTACTACATCACCGCCGATTGGACATTTGCATACTGGAACAGCTCATTCGCTGGATCGCCCAACCATGGCGTGATCCTGCGCTGGCAAGACGATACCAAAGGAGGTGGATTTCACCTCGCATTGGAGAAGATGTATCGACCAGCGCCGAGCGACAAGGACTGGAACAGTGCTCTCAATCAAATTAGGGAGGACCTCAAGCTGCAGGCCGAGAACAGGGTCAACTTTCTTCCAACCGATCTATGGCAGGAGATCCTTGCCCTGCTCTATACAGGCCATTCTGACCTGGCATGGAAGTTCCTCTCGGAAGCCGGACCAAAGGCACAGCAAGACCCATACCCAGATCTGGCCGATTTCTGCTCGCAACTCAAAAGGAGCCCATATTGGCTTGACTTGGAGCCGACCCTGAAGAACGTTCCTGAAGAGTGCTCCTCAGCGAAGTCGTCGAAATAAACGAATTCATCCTAAGCCAACCGCCGGGTGCCCCGTCCATTCCGCAGTCTCATCGCGGAATGGGTGGGATAGCACGATCCTCGGCTCCACCAAAACAAAAGCGGCGGCTCAAAGAGCCGCCACTGACACCTGTCACCTGAAACCTGTCCCCTACGCTTCCACCTTCTCCCACCGCTTAGGCCGCCGGTTCGCCTGCAGAATCTTCTTCCGCAGCCGCAGGCTCTTCGGCGTAACCTCCACCAGTTCGTCATCGGCGATGAACTCAATCGCCTGCTCCAGGTTCAGCGCCCGGTACGGCACCAGCCGTATCGCCTCATCCGCGCTCGAAGCGCGCATGTTCGTCAGCTTCTTTTCGCGGACCACGTTCACGTCCAGGTCGTTGTCGCGCGAGTGCTCGCCGACCACCATGCCCTCATACACATCCACGCCCGCGCCCAGAAACAGAATCCCGCGCTCCTGCAACCCATTCAGCGAGTAGGTCGTCGTTACGCCCTGCCGGTCGGCAATCAGCGCGCCCGTCGGCCGCTGCGGAATCTCGCCCTGGTAAGGAATGTATCCATCGAACAGCGCGTTCATCACAATCGTTCCGCGCGTCTCCGTCAGCATCTCGCTGCGTAGCCCAATCAGCCCGCGGCTGGGCACGCGAAACTCCATGCGCACGCGCCCCGAGCCATGATTATGCATCTTCGTCATCTCGCCCTTGCGCGGCCCCAGCTTCTCAATCACCACGCCGGTGTGCTCCTCCGGCACGTCGATGGTCAGGTGCTCCACCGGCTCCATGCGCACACCGTCCACCATCTTCGTCACAATCTCCGGCCGGCCCACCATCAGCTCGTAGCCTTCGCGCCGCATCATCTCGATCAGAATCGCCAACTGCAGCTCGCCGCGGCCCAGCACCTTGAACGTGTCCGGCGAGCCCAGCTCTTCCACGCGAATCGAAACGTTCGTCAACAACTCCGTCTGCAGCCGCTCACGCAAATTGCGGCTGGTGACGTACTGTCCTTCGCGCCCCGCAAACGGCCCGTTGTTCACGCTGAACTGCATCGCAATCGTCGGCTCGTCAATCACAATCAACGGCAGCGGAGCCGGCGTCTCCACGCTCGTAATCGTCTCGCCAATCGTGATGCCTTCCACGCCCGCCACCGCAACAATGTCGCCCAGCGTGGTCTCGGTCGTCTCAATGCGCTTCAATCCGGAGAACGTAAACAGCTTCGTGATCTTCGTCTTCTGCAGGCTTCCGTCGCGCTTCGAGATCAGCACCTCGTCGCCCGCCTTCAGCGTCCCTTGAAACACGCGGCAGATCGCAATGCGCCCAAAGTAATCCGAGTAGTCCAGGTTCGTCACCAGAATCTGCAGCGCCGCGCTCGCATCGCCCGTCGCCGGCGGAATCGTATTCACGATCGTCTCAAACAGCGGCTTCAAATCCTCGCCCGGCTTCGCGGGATCGAGCGTAGCGGTGCCCTGCTTCGCCACCGCGTACAGCACCGGAAAATCCAGCTGCGACTCATCCGCATCCAGGTCGATGAACAGGTCGTAGATCTCGTTCAGCACCTCCTGCGGCCGCGCGTCGGGCCGGTCAATCTTGTTGATCACCACGATCGGCGGCAGCTTCGCCTCCAGCGCCTTGGCCAGCACGTAGCGCGTCTGCGGCAGCGGGCCCTCGGCCGCGTCAACGAGGAGCATTACGCCATCCACCATCTTCAGCGCGCGCTCCACCTCGCCGCCAAAGTCGGCGTGCCCCGGCGTGTCCACAATGTTGATCTTGCCGCCACCGTAGTTGATCGCGGTGTTCTTGGCCAGAATCGTAATGCCGCGCTCCCGCTCCAGCTCGTTCGAGTCCATCACGCGCTCGGCCACCTGCTCGTTGGCGCGGAACGTGCCCGACTGCCGCAGCATGGCATCTACAAGCGTGGTCTTGCCGTGGTCAACGTGCGCAATGATGGCGATATTTCGTATCGTCTGGGTCACAGGAGAATTGTTTCCTTTATCTGGATTGGGCCGCCCGGCCCGGAAGAAATCAGCACGTCGGCAGCGGAGCCCGTCCGCCGCTCAGAAACGCAAATTCCTCAATATGCCACGCAATGCGGCAGTTTCTATTCTAGCAGGAGCCGCAGTTTTCGTTCTCCTTCGGCCGGAGCGGTTTGTGATGTACAGTATCGCCATGCCAAAAACAAGGTTCGCTTTGCTGCTTGGGCTGTTGTTTCCCTTCGCAGCTGCATCTGCACAAATTCAGAGCACGTCCATTCCCATCGGCAATGCCGTGGACAAAGCTCTGGAAAGGGCCGCCCTCACCGGCCCGAAAGCGCGCCCGTTTCACGTCCTCGTGAACGTGTCAGAGCCGCAGAACCACGATTCTCCTTACGTTGGCGCCGTAGAAATGTGGTGGGAATCCCCGCAACAATGGCGGCTGGAGGTGACCGATAAAGAAGGTATGCGGCAAACCGTCGTGGTCACTAACGGCCAGAAGACTGAAAAAGATGAAGGCGATTACTTCCCATTTTGGCTGCGCGAATTTGTGAATGCTGTTACCAATCCGGTCCCCAATGCCGCTGCATGGAGCCGCAGCGGTTTGAGCATTGAGCAAATCACAATGCCGAATGGCGCGAAGTCCGATCCTTGCATCCGAGCCCAATCAAAAATTGGTACTGGCGATCGCGCCACTGATGCGTTTACGGTCGTGTGCTTCGATTCCGAGTGGCGATTCAAGGACTTTGTCAGCCCCGCTTACAGCATGCAGTTTGAAGATTACAAAGGCTTCGGAAAAAAGCAGATCGCACGCAAGCTCGTAGACGATCTCGAACCGGGCACCGAACTGGTTGGGGAAGTAAAAACGCTGGAAGTGCTCAAACCGAATGGCGAACTTTTCCAGCCCTTATCCACAAATGACAATCGGTTTCTCTCTGCCCATGTGACCTCCCAACAAATGGAAAACCTGACGGCCAACGACCCGCCCATCCAATGGCCCAGCGTCCGTTCCGGCAATACGCATGGTCACCTTGCTATGTACATCTCGGCAGATTCGCAGGGACAGGTCCGCGAAGCTTGGCCACTCAATTCCGATAACGCAGGCTTGGAAGATCCGGCCCGTGAGCAGGTGAAGAAATGGAAGCTCAAACCTGCCGTCGACGGTTCTGGGAATCGTGTGCAGGTGGAAGGCGGCCTCGGTTTTTCATTCGATACGACAACCGCCAATCCGATTCCGGTGCTTTCGGATCAGGAGGCACGGCAACTCGCAATCAAGACCGTCGAGCCGAAATTTCCTTCAGGCACGCCTGCAGGGACACGGTATCGTGTCCGGATCGCTGTGAATGAGAAGGGCATGGTAACGGGCGGAGCTGCTGGTGACACGGAGGTGCCCGGCACGATCAAGCCTCCCGGGGCAGCTCTATTCCCGGTCATGATGGCTGTAGAGAATTGGCGCTTCCGGCCACTCATGAAAGACGGAAAACCGCAATACTTCTTTGCCGAATTGGTCTTTTTAGTAAAGTGACCTAACGTTCCGAATCCCGTCCTCACCGCATCTCTGCTCTTGCCGGCAGGACGGGGCGCTCGTCCATCTCAGCCCATGAATTACACTTCTCCCGTCATGCGAATCCCCACCAAACTAGCCCTCTCCGCCCTCCTCGCCTGCGCCGTCACCCTCGCGCCGGCCCAATCGAAATCCAACCACCTCCGCATCTACTCCATCGATGTCGAAGGCGGCCAATCCACTCTCCTCGTCTCGCCCACCGGCGCATCGCTGCTCGTTGACACCGGCTGGCCCGGCAACAACGGCCGCGACGCCGAGCGCATCCAGGCCGCGATGAAAGACGCCGGCATCAGCAAAATCGACAAGGTTCTCATCACCCACTACCACGTCGACCACGTCGGTGGCGTGCCCAACCTCGTGCAGCGCGTCAAGGTCGGCGAGTTCCTCGATCACGGCCCCAACCGCGAAGACTCCGACATCACACGCCACGACTACGCGGCCTACATCAAGGCCATCGGCAACACCCCGCGCCACACCGTTCACCCGGGCGAAACCATCAGCGTCCCCGGCCTCAGCGTCCTCGTCCTCACCGCCGACGGCGAGCACATCAAGTCCGTTCCCGGCGTCAAACCCACGCCAAACCCCTATTGCGCCAGCGAGCCGCACTGGGACCTCGACGCCACCGAGAATCCCCGCTCCAACGGCATCCTCGTGCGCTACGGCAAGTTCAGTTTTCTCGATTTAGGCGATCTCACCAAGGCCAAGGAGATCCCGCTCGTATGCCCCGATAACCTCATCGGCCACATCCAGCTCTATCTCGTCAATCACCACGGCTTCAATCTCTCCAACACCCGCGCCTTCGTCTTCGCCATCCACCCTGAAGTGGCCATCATGAACAACGGCGCGCACAAAGCTGGCAGTCCCGAAGCATGGCAGACCGTGCACGAAAGCCCCGGCCTCCAGCGCCTTTACATGCTCCACACCGCCGAGGACTCTGACGCCGCGCACAACAGCCCCGAGCG
Source organism: Acidobacteriota bacterium (assembly GCA_046566985.1). Lineage (GTDB taxonomy): Bacteria > Acidobacteriota > Terriglobia > Terriglobales > Acidobacteriaceae > Telmatobacter. The sequence goes on from JBKICT010000016.1 coordinate 55,502, forward strand.
CGACATCGCCAATCCCAAAGGCGCAGCCCACGACGGCGCCTACTTCAAAGTCGTCGCCAACTCCGACGGCACGTTCTCCGTCACCAACACCCGCACCGGCACAACCGACAACTACCCGGCGCGATAAATCGCACCCTACGCACGCAAAAAAACTCAGGGGCAGCGAACGGACGCACGCAATGCATCCCGTTCGCTGCCCCTGACCCCTGACCCCTGACCCCTGTCACCTGAAACCTGAAACCTGAAACCTGTTCCTACACTCCCACCGGGAACGGCTTCGGGCTCGACTCCTCGTCGCTCGCTCCGCCCCCGCGCCACCGCTCGAACCGCCCCTGCAGCAGGCTCATGAATCCCGTGTACCAGTACCCGATCACAAACAGAATCAGAAACGGCGCGGTGAAGTAATTCTGGTTCGAGAAGCAGTACAGGATCGCCAGGAAGAAATACGCGCCGATCAGCAACTCGATCCACGGCGCCAGCACCAGCCGCTTGCGATACTTCTTGCCCGCCACTGACTTCTCGCCCTTCTTCGCCACGCGATACTTCGGCGTCCGCGCAAACGCGCTCTTGATCCCCAGCAGCGCCTCCATCACGGCCTTTGAGTTCGTCACCGTCAGCCCAATCCCCAGCGCCATCAGAAACGGCAGATAGAGAAACGTCTTCATCCAGCTCTTTGGGAACAGCACCCGCTGGCTCACCACGTAAAACACAGCGATCGAAAAGGTAGACGCCGCAAACAGCGGCACGTCGATCAGCAGCATCTGGAACCAGCCCTGGTAGAACCGCACAATCATGCAGGGAATCAGCAGCGCCGTCATAATCACCATCAGCGGATAGCTCATATTCGCTGTCAGGTGATACACGCTCTCAATCTTATTGCGCCGCGTCGTGTTCGACCGGAACACCTGCGGCAGCACTTTGATGCTCGTCTGGATCAGCCCCTTCGCCCACCGCGCCTGCTGCGTCTTGAACGCCGTCATCTCGATCGGCAACTCCGCCGGACACTCCACATCCGGCAGATACTTGAACTTCCACCCCGCCATCTGCGAGCGATAACTCAGGTCCGTATCTTCCGTCAGCGTGTCGTGCTGCCACCCGCCGCCATCCACGATCGCCTGTCGCCGCCACATTCCCGCTGTGCCGTTAAAGTTGAAAAACTCGCCCGTGCGCGCCCGCGCCCCGTGCTCCAGCACAAAGTGTCCGTCCAGCAGAATCGCCTCAATCTGCGTCAGCATGCTGTAGTCGCGGTTCAGGTGCGTCCACCGCGTCTGCACCATGCCGATCTCCGGCTCCGCAAAGTGGTGCACCACCTTCATCAGCCAGTCCGCCGGCGGCACAAAATCCGCGTCGAAGATCGCGATAAACTCGCCCTTCGCAACCTTCATCCCCTCATCCAGCGCGCCCGCCTTAAACCCATGCCGGTTGGTGCGGTGGATGTACTCGATCGGGTGCCCCATCGCGCGATAGCGCGCCACAATCTCCGCAGCCACCTCGGTCGTCTCGTCCGTCGAGTCGTCCAGTACCTGGATCTCCAGCTTTTCGCGCGGATATTCCATCGCGCAGATCGCCTCAATCAGCCGGTCGATCACAAACTGCTCGTTGTACATCGGCAGTTGCACCGTCACCCGCGGCAGCTCGTCAAAGCGCTTCGGCGGATTCGGATCGTAGTTCTTGCGATGTTTGAAGTACTGGTAGCACAGCGTGTAGCGATGAATTCCATACGCCGACAACACAATCATCACCGCGAAGTACGGAAGCAGCAGCGTCAGGTCGAACCAGTTCCAGTGGTACAGCCCCTTGAACGTCTGGTCCGCGTACTGCATCTTCAGGTAGTGCTTAAAGCCCTTCTGCTCCATCATTCCAAGCGCAGACACTAACCCGGGCCCCATCGAGCGCAGGGCGCCGGCAGCAACATCCAAACCTGCGGAAACCATGGTAAACAGGGCAGATACCTCCCAAGGGCTAATCAGATTGTACGCGAACCTCACTCCGCTCTCGCAGCGGCATCCGTCACCCTCCTCCACCGGGGAACTGCCTCACTTTTACCGGCGTATACTCACTTGCACCGGAGGTCATCCATGCGTTTCAGCCGTCTTGCCCTGTCAGGCGTGTGCCTGTTCGCCGCCGCGGCGGCATTCGTGCTGCTCCGCCCTGCACCGCGCGTCCACGCTGCCCCAGTCGACGCCCCCGCCTACGCCCCCGCCTACGCCCCCAACGGCGATCTGCTGCCACCCACCAACTACCGCGGGTGGATCTACCTCAGCACCGGCCTGGGTATGAACTACACCCCCAAGCCCGGCTCCATGCTCATGTTCGATAACGTCTTCGTGAAGCCCAGCGCGTATCGCAGCTTTCTCGCCACCGGCACATGGCCCGACAAAACCGTCCTCGTCCTCGAAGTGCGCGAAGCCATCAACAAGGGCTCCATCAACCAGCACGGCCATTATCAGGGGCAGGGAATCATGGGGTTTGAAGCCCACGTCAAAGACGAAAAGCGTTTCCCGGGCGGCTGGGCCTTCTTCGACTTCGACGCGCCCAACAAAAACGGCACCCTCATCCCCACCGGCGCGCCTTGCTACTCCTGCCACCGCGCCCACGGAGCCGTCGACACCACCTTCGTGCAGTTCTACCCGACATTGCTCCCCATCGCCCGCCAGAAGGGAACTCTCACCGCAGAGTTCCTGAAAGCCGCAGCCACGCCAGCTCAATGAACGGTCTGTGTTGTCCCGGAATCGTGGAGAATACCACCTATGCAGGTGCCGTGCGCAAAGAAATGGCAGAAGGAAACAGACAAGCTCCGCGAGATCGCGCTTGACTGCTCTTTGACCGAAGAAACCAAGTGGGGCAAACCCTGCTTCACCTTCCTTGGCAAAAACATCGCCATCGTCATTCCTCTCAAGGAGTCGTGCGCATTCTCCTTCTTCAAAGGCGCGCTGCTCAAGGACCCGAAGCGCATCCTGCAAAACATCGGAGAACACACCCAGGCCGGCCGCTGGATCAAGTTCACATCGGTCAAAGAGATCGCCTCGCTGCAGTCCACCTTGACCAGCTATCTCTACGAGGCCGTCGAACTGCAGGAGTCCGGGAAAAAAGTAGAGCTCAGGAAGCCCTCCGAATATGCCATTCCCGACGAGTTGCAGGCCGTCTTGAAGGGCAACGCGGCTGTGAAAGCCGCCTTCCAGGCCCTCACCCCCGGCCGCAGAAGGTCCTACATCTTCCACGTCTCCAGCGCGAAACAGCCCAAAACCCGCCAGGCCCGAGCAGAACGCTGCGTCCCCATGATCCTCGCCGGGCGCGGCTTCAACGAACGCACCGATACCTAGCCGCCCAGACCCCGCATGACGATAGGCCCCCGGTCTGCCTCCGCCCCGCGACCAGCCACGGTGCCCCATCCATGGCGCAGTCTCATCGCGCAATGGGTGGGATAGCACAAAGCCGCCCCAGCCGTTGTTTGCCAGTTCCAGCACCCCCAATGGGTGCCCCAGAGCCTGCCCCGAGCGAAGGCGAAGGGGCTCGATTTTGAGACCTGGGAGACCACGAACCCTCACCTAGCGCCGGAGGCGCAACGTTTGTTAGCCCCGCCCTTCAGCATGGGAAAACCAATGCGACAGTAACACTTGCGCCGTAGGCGCTAGGGTCAGCAGCCCCGCGCTTCAGCGTGGGAAACCAGCACGACAGTAATACTTGCGCCGTAGGCGCTAGGGTCAGTAGCCCCGCGCTTCAGCGTGGGGAAACCAGCGCGACAGTAACACCTGCGCCGTAGGGCGCAACGGTCAGCGGTCTCGCGCTTCACTCTGGGAAAACCAATGCGACGGTAACACTTGCGCCGTAGGCGCTAGGGTCAGTAGCCCCGCGCTTCAGCGTAGGGAAACCAGCACAACAGCAACCCGAGTCCCGTAAGGGACGGCGCAAAACTACCCCTCCGTGAACCCCCGCAAAGCCCAGTTTCACAATGCACCACGCCCCCCCGACCCCAACCCACGCCCCCGCGCCAGCCCTCTTTCGCATCCAACTCAGGCAGCCTCGGTTGTACACGGCTGCCCCAGCCGCGTATCGTTTTCTAGCAATCGGAGATCGTCCTCATGTCCTCTGCGATCGGCCTTCCTACCGCCGCCCCGGGCGGCAGTTTCCTCCTCGACAACCGCACACCCGACGAAATCTTCACCCCGGAAGACTTCTCCGACGAACATCGCCAGGTCGTTGCCACCGCCGCGCAGTTCGCGCGCGACGAAATCCTCCCCGCCGCCGAAGCCGTCGAAGCCAAACAGCCCGGCGTCCTCCGCTCGCTGCTTGAAAAGTTCGCCGCGCTCGGCTTCACCTCCGTCGACATCCCCGAGGAATACGGTGGCATGGGCATGGACAAAACAACCTCCGCCCTCATCGCCGATCACTGCTCTGTCCTCGCCAGCTTCTCCACCGCCCTCGGCGCGCACGTCGGCATCGGCACGCTGCCGCTCGTCTGGTACGGCACGGAAGAACAGAAGCAAAAGTATCTCCCCAAACTCGCCACGGCCGAGTGGATCGCCGCCTACTGCCTCTCCGAATCCACCTCCGGCTCCGACGCCATGAACGTCCGCACCCGCGCCACGCTCTCGCCCGACGGCAAGCACTACCTGCTCAACGGCGAAAAAATGTGGATCACCAACTGCGGCATCGCCGATCTCTACACCGTCTTCGCCAAAATTGACGGCGAAAAATTCACCGCATTCCTCGTCGAGCGCACCTTTCCCGGCCTCAAGGTTGGCGCGGAGGAACACAAGCTCGGCATCCGCGGCTCGTCCACCTGCCCGCTCATTCTTGAAAACTGCCCGGTGCCGGTCGAGAATCTTCTCGGCGAGCCCGGCAAGGGCCACCACATCGCCTTCAACGTCCTCAACGTCGGCCGATTCAAGCTCGGCGTCGCCTGCGTTGGCGGCGCGCGCCACGCCCTCGCCGACATGATCCGCTACGCCAGAGACCGCAAGGCATTCGGCAAACCCATCGCCGACTTCGGCCTCATCCAGCGCAAAATCGCCACCGCCGCCGCGCGCCTCTACGCCGCCGAATCCATGACCTACCGCACCGTCGGCATGATCGACGCCTCTCTTGCGCAACTGCACCAAAGCCAATCCAAAGAATCAAAAGAAATCCAGCGCCGCATCGAGGAGTACGCCGTCGAGTGCTCCATCCTCAAGGTCTACGGCTCTGAGATGCTCAGCTACATCGCCGACGAACTTGTCGCTGTCATGGGCGGCTACGGTTACGTCGAGGACTATCCCGCCGAGCGCTTCTATCGCGACGCCCGCATCAACCGCATCTTCGAAGGCACCAACGAAATCAATCGCCTCATCATCACCGGCTGGCTCATGAAGCGCGCCATGAAGGGCCAGCTTCCGCTCATGAGCGCCATCAAGTCCCTCATGGACGAAGTCATGCAGCCGCCCTCGTTCGACTCCGCCGCCGACGAAGGCGAAGCCTTCGCCCACGAAACACAAACCCTCGCCGCCGTGCGCAAGCTCGCGCTCTTCGCCGCCGGCGTCGCCACCCAGCGCTACATGACCGCCCTCGAGGAGCAGCAGGAGATCATGGCCGACCTCGCTGACATCATCGCCCAGGTCTACGCGCTCGAGTCATCCCTGCTCCGCGCGCGCAAACTCCATGCCACCGGCAAGTCCTCGGCGAAAGTCGCCGCCGCCATGACCGCTATGATCGCCGAAGAAGCTCTCACCACCGCCGAGCAGTGCGCCCGCCGCATCGTCGCCGCCAGCGCGGAAGGGGACATGCTGCGCACGCAATTAGCCATGCTGCGCCGCCTCGCCAAATCCACCCCAGCCGACTCCGTAGCCCTCAGCCGCAACGTAGCCCAGCACTGCATCGCCGCCGAGAAGTACCCGCTGTAGTAAAGCAGGGAACAAGGGAACAAGAGAACAAGGGAACAAGAGAACCGTAAGACTTGAAATGCTATTGTGCGGCCCGGGTTCCTAGTTCCCTTGTTCCCTCGTTCCCTGTTCTTTCACGCCGCCTTGCTCTGCTGCGCCCGTCCGCTTACCGCTTCGATAATCGCGCGATTGAACGCTGGCAGATCGTCCGGCTTGCGGCTGAAGATGAACTGCCCATCCGTCACGCACTCCTGATCCACCCAGTTCGCGCCCGCATTCTTCAGGTCGCTCTTGAGCGAGGGCCACGATGTCACCGTCTTTCCGCGCACCGCATCCGCTTCAATCAGCGTCCACGGCCCATGGCAGATCGCCGCAATCGTGCGGCCCGTGCCCACAAACTGGCGCACAAAGTTTACCGCCGCGGGATCCATACGCAGGTGATCGGGATTCATCACGCCGCCAGGCAGCACCAGCGCGTCATACTCGTTCGGGTTGGCATCCTTCAGCGTCTTGCCAACCTTCACCGTCTCGCCCCACTCCGTCTTGTTCCAGCCTTTGATCTCTCCCTCTTTCGGCGCAATCACCACCGTCTCCGCGCCTGCTTCACGCAGCGCCTTCACAGGCTCCGTCAACTCCGCCTGCTCAAACCCATCGGTCGCCAGCACTGCAATCTTCTTTCCGCTCAATTCTGAAGCCATAAAAATCCCTCCATCTCCGAGCACTAGGACGCGCCCGCCCGCCGTAGGGGTTGCAGGGCGTTGTCTTCAAAAAGAGGAGGCCGTCAGGCGCAACGGACGTGAGCGCCGCGTTTCAACGCGGGCAAAGCCCGAAAGCAAAGAACCTCAATCTCGTAGCCCTTCGGGAATAGGTTCGCGTGCCGCATGGCGCGAGCCACGCCGACACTTCCTCGCGAGGGGACGCGCCAAGCGTCGCGGCGCACGCCGTAGCACGGGCAAAATGCCGCGCCGTAGGCGCAGCGGTCGTTAGCCCCGCGCTTTAGCGTGGGGAAAGCACGAGGCGAAAGACCCTCAGTCCCGTAGGGACGACGCCGTTCGCCCCGCCATGCACGCGAACGGCCCCGGCGCACGTTCCAACGCCGGAGCCGCCTTTGCGTGCCTTGGCGAATCATCTTGCTCTATCGCTGGATGATCACCTTCACGCGCATGTTCATGCCGACGGGCTGGTGGTCCAGCATCGCCGGGCGGAAGTGGAACGCGCGCGCCGCCGTAACAACCTGCGCATCCACGTTGGGGCTTACGGACTTGACGACGCGCACATCGCTGGGCGCGCCCTTCTCGTCCACGTGCAGCGACAATTCGACTGTTGGAGACGGCGCCGGCACCAGAGCTAGCGCCTGGTTGGAGATGCTGAGTTGGCTTCCGTTCAGGAGCACGGGGCTGGTCACGCCAGTGCTCACGAGAATAGATGTGGTGGGAACGTCGGCAGAAGCTGCCGGCGTTGCGAAGGCGATTGCGGGCACAAAAGATGACGCAAGAAGAAGTGCAGGGATATGGAAACGCATTGGGTGTCCTCCTTGGTGGTTACGGGTGAATGTCTGACCAGAAAGGAAAGCGGGTACCCAACACCATCATGCACTTAAAGCACCTCGATTGTCAATGTAAATATATGATAACAAAAAACTTACGCCATTTTCATTCTTATGCGATCTTTATGCGCCGGCCCTTGCTCCATTCAAATCTTTTCCCCTCGGCATCAGAGTAGTCCTAATGATTTCGGATCATTGCGCTGAGCGATCATTGCCCCGAACGCACCGCAGCCCGCCTCATCGCGAAGCGGGCTGCGGTCTGCTGCATCTTGCTTGCGCCTACGGAACTGGCGTCGCGGTCAGCACCACCCGCATGCTGCCCGTGCTGTCCACCGAGTCGGAAGAATAGATTGTCGTCGGCTTTCCTAGCGGAATGAGCACCGCCGATTGCCACGTATTCTGACGAAATACCGGTTCCTGCACATGGACAATCTCCACCGGAGTGCCCACGCTGGTGATCTCCGCCTTGATCACAAGCGAGAGCTTCTGCTCAACTTCGTGCACCTGGTGCACGTCGATGTTCACCCCCGTATCGATGTATTGAAACTGCGTGTCTGGAGACTCCTTGCCACCATTCGAATAGGTACCGGTCGCAATCGGTACGCGCGATCCCGTGCGGATGGAGGCGGACTGAGATTTGTCCGTGTTCACCGTGGTTGTGTAGCTTCGGGAGTTGGTCGCCTTACCCGCCTGGTTCACCTCCTCCACCACGAAATGCAATTCGTAGTAATGCGCGGCAGGGTATGCTTGTGCGCCCTCTGCAGGCTTTGCCGCATCTTGCGCCATCGTTACGCGCGCGAGTCCAATCGTTCCCACTGCCATCAAACAAACCGCCATCCATCTCCGCATCGCTCTCTCCTTAACTCGTCAGCCTTATCAACAATCCTGTGTGCCCCAGGTCTCGCTTCTGAAACCTGGGAAGGCAAGAACCCTGATCGGCACGCATCAGTTGCCGTCCATCCCTGCAATCTCCAGCGGCGCAATCTTCAACGGCGCAATCGTAATCGGCGCATCCAGCTTCGCCTGTGCTTCGATCAACTGTCTCCGCTGGGCCTCGGGCGCTCTCGCCACGAATTGCGCCAGCGCCTGCATCTCCGGACTCAGCGGCTGCGGGGTAGGGAAGACAGCCTTCTTCGGCAGCCGCGGCAATCGTGCTTCAACGCTTCCATGCGCCTCGCGTTTTACCGCAACCCGCACCGGCCTTTCATGCCGCATCTCCGGCACAGCCGGGCGATTCACCACCGGAGCGGGCGTGCTGTTGGCCGCCTGCTGCTTGTGCGACTGCGGAGCTTCCACCCTCCGTACACCCACCGTGATCGCAATCAGCACGCAAGCCGCCATGCTCAACCCCACCGCCCACATCCGCCACGCAGTCCGGAATCCGCGAACACCGGTAGGCTGGCCCGTCAAGCTTGGTAAAAAAGCGCCCTTGAATACATGGCTCGGAGCCCCCGGTCTCGATTTTGAGACCGGGGTTAGCACAGCGGCAGCCTCCGTCTCCGCCACCGCCGCCATCACCCGCTGCTCCAGCCCCGTGCGCGGCTCCGCATACGTGCTCAGCCCCGCATCAATCATCTGGTCGAGTTCGTCCTCACGCATACCGCGCCGCCTCCAATCCGGCCAACTTGCGCCGCAGCATCTGCCGTGCCCGCTGCAGCCGCGTGCGCACCGTGCCCTCGGGAATCCCCAGCGCCTCGCCGATCTCGCGCGAATTCAACTCCTCGTTCGCCGCCATCACCAGCGGCACGCGCAACTCCTCCGGCAGCGCGTCGATCATCGCATGCACCCACGCCGTCCTGTCCGCCATCACCGCCTGCTCCTCGGGATCTGCCTCCGCCGCGGCACACTCCGGCAAATCATCGCACCCATCTTCCGGCCGCCCCAGCGTGCGCCGCCGATCGACGGCCGTGCGCCACGCCACGCGCGCCAGGTACGCGCGCTCATTCTGCGCTTCGCGCCACTCGCCGCTGCGGTACAGCTTCAGGAACGTCTCCTGCACAACATCCTCGGCATCGGCAGCGTTGACGAGCACCGCATAGGCCACGCGAAACGCAAAGCGCGACTGCCGCTCCACCAGCGCCGTGAACTCCGCATCTTCGCCAGTGCTCACCCGCGCCTTCGCTCCTTCAGGCCCCGCAATTTTCACGACGCGCCATCATCGCACGCCAAGCCCCGCCGCTCAACTGCCGTCTACATCCGCTAAGACGAAGCAGAGTGCACAAGTGTTCTGAAAAATCCGTAGCGATCGAACAACCGGCGGCGCGCAACAACTTTCTTTCTTGCCGAGGGTCTTCTTGAGCGGGGATTCATCTCGATCCGAACATTCTGTTCTTGCACTGTTCCATGGGAAGGGTAACCATGAAATCCGCTGGGCCACGTCTGTTTGCATTGTTGGGTTCTCTTCTTTCCATAGCCGTTGTTGCCTGCGGAGGCCTTGGTCCCATGACGCCCCCAGCGCCACCGGCGTCCCAGCCCACCTCAGTGGAATTCTCACCCACCCCGCCGACGCAGCTTGCCGTCAATGCCTCCACTGCGGTCTATGCGGTAGCGGTGTTCCCGCTTACAGCGGTGGCCAACACCAACGCGCAGGTGACCTATTCGCTCAGTTGCGGCTCGCCCAACGCCTGCGGCACCCTCTCCGGCAACAACATGGTTGGCGCCGCCACATACACCGCGCCCGCGGCCATCCCATCCGGCGGCGTCGTCACCATCACCGCCACCTCTGTCGCCGACACCTCTCTCTCCGCATCCGCTGTCATCACCATCGTTCCGCCTATTGCTATCTCCGTTTCGTTTTTCAGCGCGGTGCCGGCCTCAATGGAAGCGGCCACCAAAACTCAAATCAGCGCCTTGATCAGCAACGATGTCTCCGCCAACCCGCAGGTGAAATGGAGCGTGAGTTGTCCCGCTGCGGATTGCGGTTCGTTCAGCGCCGCCGAGACCTACAGCGAACAACTCACCACCTACACAGCGCCGTCCGCAATTCCATCCGGCGGCAGCGTAACGATCACCGCCACCTCCGTCACCGATGCCACCAAATCGGTATCGGCGAACATTACCATTCAGCAGGCTACGGCGCAGCTCGCCGACGGCGCCTATGTCTTTCAGATCGCCGGGCTCAACTCCGCCGGGCCGGTCTTCACCACCGGAGCCTTCGTGGCCGCGAACGGCAAGATCGTGGGCGGCGAGCAGGATTCGATCGAGCGCAGCGACCAGTACGATTCGATCTTCAGCCCTATCACCGGTGGTACCTACGGGCCCATGCCGGATGGCAACCTCCAGGTTGCGCTCAATGTGCCCTCGGTCAGCAGCCAACCCGAGTTGCTGACCGGCGTCATGATCACCGGCGGCCATGGCGTCGTAGCCGGCGTGCAGGGCGTCGCGGGCACGGGAACCCTGGATCTGCAGACCGGCACGGCGGCCCCATCGGGCGGCTATGCGATTCTGCTCAGCGGCGGCACCGTCGAAGACTCAAGCCTGTTCACGGCGGGCATCCTGAACATCGACGGTCCAGGCACAATCTCCGGCAAAAACTCGATCCTCGATGTGCAGCAGTACTACGGATCATCGGTCATCCAGTTGAACCCGAGCACCGTCTCCGCGCCGGATGCATACGGGCGCGTCCTCATGAAATTGAATCCCGCATCCAATTCGCTTCTCTCCGCAACCGATGTGGCCGCTTACGTGATCGATGCATCCCACATGCGGATCATGGTGGTTGGCGATCCCAGCAACAGCTATGTTCTGGCGGGTGATCTGGGCGGCCTTGCCCTGGGCCAGGGTGCCAACGCCGGCAAGTTCACCGCCGCGTCCCTCGCGGGATCCGGTTATGTCTTCGCCGCCGAAGGCAAGGATGCGAAAGGGCCGCTGCAACTGGCCGGCGTCTGTACGCTGAACTCCGATGGCAGCGCAACCGGCGTGCTCAACTGGAACGATCTCGGCGGCGGCGCAGCGCAGGCTCCGGTCGCATTCAAGGGAACGTACACGGTGGATGCCACTGGCCGCGTGACACTGTCGAACCTCACCGACGGCGCGAATTTTAACTACTCACTGCGCTTCTATCTCGATGGGTCGGGAGGCGGCCTCGTGTTATCGGACGACATCAACGATGCGTTCACCGGACAAGCATTCGAGCGGCAGACATCGCCTTTCAGCGCAGCCAGTCTCAGCGGCCGCTATGGCGTCAGCGCGGGACTCGTGGGCATGACACCCTACGGAGCCACCGCAGCGGAGAATCTCGCCGGATGGCTCACCTCCACGCCCTCCAGCACCAACAACGCGCTCGCCGGCTATGCCGACTTTGGCAACGGCGCCAATGACTTTGCTCTGACAGGCACACTCAACGCCACTAGCAACGGAGTCTTTCAGGGCCAGATCACCGGCCTCAACGGCATCCTGAACAGCCGCACGCAATCGGCATCCTCAACCCCGAACAGCTTCACGCTCTACATGATCGACAACACGCAAGCCGTCCTCATCGAAACCGACAACACGCAGTTGCTGCTCGGCCGCCTGCAACTCGCTCAATAAAGAAATCGGCCCGCCCCTCAAAAGAGAAGCGGGCCGCCAGTGCTCACCTGCGCCTTCGCTCCTTCGGGCCCCGTAAACGTTACGAGGCGCCATCAACCTACGCCATCCCGCCCCGCTCAACCGCCGTGTTTCCGCTAAGTCGGGGGAGAGTGGACGAGTGTTCGGAAGAAACTTAAATCATGTCTGGGGTTGCAGCCAGGAGGGGTCGCGGATCTTTCCGAGCAGAAAGAAGTGGTATCTTTATCGGCAGACTCGCCCAGAACAAAGATCCTACGCTCATTGGAGGTGTCTGATTGGGTGCTGTGTGGAACACGGTTATCGGAGCTGGTGCCGGTGCGCTGATTACATTCTTTGCCAATCAGCTGCTGGAATACCGGAAGAGGAGAACGCCCACAATCCAGTATTCGGCTCCAAGGGCAGTGCCCGTCCATATTGATGGCAAGATCTATGCCGCTACACGTGTAACTGTTGAAAATACGTCCTCCAAAAAAATTGAAGACATCACGGTGCACCTCGGAAGCACATATTCGCCCGTGCAGATTCAGGACATCGACCATCCTCAAGGCCTGAACCCGAAGATCGAGAGTGACGAGCATCAAACAAGGATTTCCGTGCCATACCTTAAAGGCGGGGAGGGCCTGAAGCTGATAGCCGTTGCTGAGGGGAGTGGTTTTGTTTCAGACCGGATCGACATCTCGCTTTCTTCTCCAAATGAGATTCGAGCGAAATGCACAGATACTCGGGAGCCTGCGTTTGTCAGGTATGGATTCTTCCTCTCCTTGGGGATTGTCGCCTTCTGGGTAGTGTGCTATTACGCGGGCATTTCATATGGAAGACGCAGTGCCGATCAATTGCCAACCCAATCCGCCCCGCAGCAGGGACGCTTTGTACCCAATACCAGGGAGCGGGTGGTCACTGCCGCAGCGGCAGCGGGATTACCCGAGTTCGCGCGAGTTTACGCGGAGATGCCCGACCCTACGTATTACGAGGAGGCAGACTTGGCTTGTTCCTTTGCCGCCGCGGGTAAAAAGGAGGATCTTGAGAAATATAAGTCTCTTCTCACAATCTCACTGAATGGGGATCCACTCATAGCTTCTCAAAGCAAAGCCAACCTCCTCTACTGCCTCGGTAAGCTTGATTTGCTCGCAAGAAGCGGCAAGGATGCGAGCACTGATTTTAGGCGAGCAATCGCGGCCGATAAGGAGACCGTTCGGGATCGCGTCGCATCCGACCCGCAGACGAGAAGTTTCATCGCCGCGCAGGGGCTGCTCTGAAACACAAAACGGCCCGCCCCTCAAAAGAGAAGCGGGCCGCATTTTCTGACACCTGAAACCTGATCCCTGACCCCTGCCTTTATGCCTTGGCTGAAGTCAGCGCCCCCAGATCCGCGGCCGTCTTTTCCATCGTGAAGGCTTCCAGCACGTCGCCTTCCTTCAGGTCGCCGAAGTTCTGGATGCCGATGCCGCACTCCATGCCATTCGTCACTTCGCGCACATCGTCCTTCACGCGCTTGAGCGAGCCGATCTTGCCCTTGAACACCTGCTCGCCGTCGCGCATCACCTTGATCTCCGAGTCGCGGCGGATCACGCCATCCTGCACGCGGCAGCCGGCGATCGTCCCCACCTTCGGAATCCTGAAGATCTGCAGCACCGTGGCGCGGCCAACGTAGTTCTCCTTGAACGTGGGTTCCAGAAGTCCCATCATGGCCTTTTCGATCTCGTCCTGCAGTTCGTAGATAATCGAGTGCAGTCGGATTTCGACATCTTCCTGCTGCGCCAGTTCCGCAGCCTTGCGCTCCGGCCGCACGTTGAAGCCGATGATGATCGCGTTCGAAGCGGTCGCCAGCAGCACATCCGATTCGGTGATCGAACCCACGCCCGAGTGAATCACCTTCACCCGCACCTTCTCGGTCGACATGCGAATCAGCGAGTCGGCCAGCACTTCCACCGAACCCGTTACGTCGCCCTTGATGATGAGCGGCAGGTCCTTCACGCCGGCCGTGCGAATCTGCTCCGCCAGTCCTTCCAGCGAAACACGCGAGCTCTTCGCCAACTGCGCCTCGCGCTCCTTCATCTTGCGGTACTGCGCAATGCCCTTCGCCTTGTCGCGATCCGCAACCACCAGGAACGTGTCGCCCGAGTCCGGCATGCCTTCCAGGCCGAGCACTTCCACCGGCGTCGACGGTCCCGCCTCTTCGATGGCGCGTCCGCGATCATCGAACATCGCGCGAACCTTGCCGAAGGTGTTGCCGACAATGTAGCTGTCGTTCAGCTTCAGCGTGCCATCCTGCACCAGCACGGTAGCCACGGTGCCGCGGCCGCGGTCGAGCTTCGCTTCCAGCACCGAGCCCACCGCCTTGCGTCCCGGCGTGGCCTTCGGCGCCTTGATGTCGCTCACCAGGCAAATCATTTCGAGCAGCAGGTCCAGGTTCATCCGCTTCTTCGCGGAGACTTCCACGAACACGGTGGCATTCTCGCCGCCGCCCGCCCACTCTTCCGGAATCAAACCGCGATCCGCCAACTGCTTCTTCACGCGATCGGGATTCGCCTCCGGCTTGTCGATCTTGTTCACTGCAACGATGATCGGCACTTCCGCAGCCTTGGCGTGGTCGATGGCTTCCAGCGTCTGCGGCATCACGCCGTCGTCCGCCGCCACCACGATCACGACAATGTCCGTGACCTTCGCGCCGCGCGCACGCATGCGCGTAAACGCTTCGTGGCCCGGCGTATCCAGGAACACAATCTCGCGTCCCGAGGCCGGCGAGCCTTCCTTGGCGAACTTCACCTTGTAGGCGCCGATGTGCTGCGTAATGCCGCCCGCCTCGCCCGCCGCCACATCCGTCTCGCGGATCGCGTCCAGAAGGCTCGTCTTGCCGTGGTCCACGTGACCCATGACGGTGACGACAGGAGCGCGCGCAACCTCCACCATGTCCGTCTTCTCGGCTTCAAGAACCTCTTCGATGGCCTGATTTTCGAGCTCTTCTTCGTAGCTGATGACGTTGGCCTTGGCGCCGAACTTGGCCGCCACGTCCTTCACCATCTCGGCATCCAGTGACTGGTTCACCGTCACAAACACGCCGCGCATCAGCAGAATCGCGATCAGATCCTTCGCGCGAATCTCCAGCTTCTCCGCCAGGTCCTTCACGCTGATGCCTTCCGTCACCGTGATCTCACGTGTGATGGGCAGCGGCTCCGTGGTGAAGTTGGCCGCACCGCCAAACCGCGGCGGCGGCACAAAGCCCTTCATCGGGCCTTCCTTGGTCTTCGGATACTGCTGGCGTCCGCCGCGTCCCTTGGCCGCATTGGCGCGTTGCGCGCGCGGAGCTTCGCCCGGAGGAGGCGTTGCGCCGGCGCCGCCAAATCCGCCCGGCCGCGGTCCACCGAATCCACCCGGCCGTGGTCCGCCGAATCCCGGCCGCTGGCCGAATCCCGGACGTCCGCCCGGTCCGCCAGGACCACCCGGCGTAAATCCGCCCGGAGCCGAGCGCGTCGGATGCTTCGGCCGCGGTCCGCCCGGGAACTGTCCCGGCGCGCCGCCCTGCGGCCTCTGTCCAAATCCGCCCTGCTGTCCGCTCGGTGCACCCGCGCGGCGATCGAAGATCGGGCGATTGCGCTGAATCGTCCCGCCCGCGCCAGGGCCGGCCGCACCGGCAGGCGCCGGCACATGGACTGGAGCTTTGTACACGGGGCGCGGCCCGGTCTGCGGCATCACAACACGACGAACCGGAGCCGCGGGGGCTTCGGGCACGGGTGCGGGTGCCGGCTCTTGTGCCACTGGCGCCGCGGGCACAGGCGCTTCTACCACAGGCGCCGGAGCTTCCTCTACCGGAGCCGGCTTGGGCGCTTCAACAACAGGCGCAGCTTCCACAGGCGGCGCCGGCGGAGCAGGAGGCGCAACAGGTGCAGCCGGCGCGGGAGGCGCAGCGGCCTTCGCCACCGGAGCCGCTGCCGGTTCTGCCGGACGCGCCGGAGCAACAGCAGGAGGCTTTACCACCACCGTGACCGCGGGAGGCGCGCTGGCCACTGCAGGCTTGGGAGCCGCAACAGCTCCAGCCGGGGGCTTGGCCACCACTGTGCCCGCCGGGGGCTTCGACGCGATGGCCGGGGCAGAGGGAGGTACAACGATGTTCGGGGCCTGCCGCGGCGCGGGGACAATCTTGCGCGGCTCGGGCTTGGCGGCTGCCGGAGCCGGCGCGGCCACCTTCACCACCGGCGCGGCCGGCTTCTCGGGCGCCTTCGCCGGCGTTGCCGGCTTCACCGGAGCATGGCTCCGCCGCGCTGCCTCTTCTTCCGCCTGCTTCTTCGCCAGAATCGCCTTCAGCGCATCGCCCGGCTTCGAAATATGGGACAGATCTACCTTCGGCTGAATGCCCTGCGCCGCACGCGACGCCGATCGCGCCGATGCTCCGCCGCCCTTTTGAAAGTGCGCACGCACTCGATCCGCCTCGTGCTCTTCAATCGAGCTGGAGTGCGTCTTGCCCTCGCCCAAACCCAGTTCGCCCAGCACATCGAGAATCTGCCGGCTCTTGACTTCCATCTCGCGCGCGAGATCGTTGATTCGAACCTTGCTCATCCGCCTCTTTTCAGAATCTGCTCCCCAATAGCTCTAAGCGCTCATTGAGACCTCATGCCATTGGCTGCTGCTCTTGGAACCGCACTTGCCTTCAGTTCCATTATTGCCCGATTGGTCGCTTGCAGAGCGGCGCATCGCCGCCGCCCTACTCGACCGCTTCATCGCTGCTCTGCTCGCCCGCCGGCTGTTCTTCCGCCGGCTTGTCTGCAACCGCGTCTTCCGTTCCCGCTTCCGCTGAGCGTTCCATCTCCGGCTCGGCCGGGACTTCGCCTTCAGCCGCTGGCGTAGCCGCTTCGGCCTCGCCGCCGGCCGCCGCTTCCGTCGCCGCGCCCGGCTCGCCCTCTTCAAACTGTCCGAAGTAGTGCCGCACCGCCACGCTGATGCGCTCCAGCGTCTTTTCGCCGATGCCTGGAATCTCTTCGAGCTGCTCCGGCGTCATATCCGCCAGCGCTTCCACGGTCGTGATGCCCGCGGCCACCAGCTTCTGGAGAATGCTGTCGCCCAGCTCCGTCACCTGTTCAATCGGCGTGCTCGGACCGCCGCTCAGCGCCTGCATCTGCTGCTCCACTTCCTGGCGCTTCTCTTCCTCGCTCTTGATGTCGATCTTCCAGCCCAGCAGCTTGGCGGCCAGCCGCACGTTCTGGCCCTTCTTGCCGATCGCCAGGGAAAGCTGCGTGTCGTCCACAATCACTTCCAACTGCTTCTCGCCCAGGTCGGTGATCGAGACACGGCTCACCTTCGCCGGCTGCAGCGCCTTCTCCGCAAACGTCGTAATCTCTTCGCTGTACTCGATGATGTCGATCTTCTCGCCGCGCAGCTCGCGGATAATCGACTGCACGCGCATGCCCTTCATGCCCACGCACGCGCCCACCGGGTCCACATCCTTGTCGCGGCTCATCACCGCAATCTTGGTGCGCTCGCCGGCCTCGCGTGCAATCGCGCGAATCACCACCGTGCCGTCGTAAATCTCGGGGACTTCCGACTGGAACAGGTTCTGCACCAGCTCCGGCGCGGCCCGGCTCACAATCACCTGCGGCCCCTTCGCCGCGCGGTCTACCTTCAGCAGCACCACGCGCACGCGTTCGCCCACCGTGAACGACTCCAGCCGCGACTGTTCGCGCTTGGGGCACCGCGCCTCCGCCTTGCCCAGGTCGAAGATGATGTCCTGGCCTTCGATGCGCTTCACCGTCGCCGTCAGCACTTCCTTCTCGCGGTGCGCATACTCCTGGAACACCGTGTCGCGCTCCGCCTCGCGCACCTTCTGGAAGATCACCTGCTTGGCAAGCTGCGCCGCAATGCGTCCCAGCGGGCTGGTGTCCTTGTACATCCGGATCTCGCTGCCCACCTCCACGCCCGGAGCAAGCTCGTTGGCCTCGTCCAGCGTGATCTGGTTGACCGGATCCTCCACCTCTTCCTCGTTGCCCACCACGGTCTTGTACACGTAGGCCGTGATCTCGCCCGTCTCCTTGTTCAGCTCGCCGCGCATGTTTTCCTGCGTCTTGTAGTACTTGCGCGTGGCCAGGGCAATGGCCTCCTCGACGGCGCCAACCACGATCTCGGGCTCGATCCCCTTCTCGCGGCTCAACAGCTCGATGCTCTGGTACAAAGGACTCGCCATTGCTCTCGTACTCTCTTCGAATCTGGGTTGTGAGGCGCATTTCGCCCCATTCATTCACATGCACAGGCCAGGGTACAGAGCAGGTCTCGCCTTCTACTCCCTGCTCCCTGCTCCCTGCCTCTAAATCTCCGGTATCAACTGCGCCTTCTCAATATTGCTCAGCGCAATCTCCACCGTGCTCACGCCGGTCTTCCGGCTCTTCGAATTCTGCTTCACCGCCGCCAGATCAATCACAATCGTGGGCTCAGAAATAGCGCTGGGTGCCCCAGGTCTCGATTCTGAGACCTGGGATACCTCCGATGCTGGTTCTCCCAACTTTCGGGGTGTGTCCGGTCCAGAACCGGGGTCCGCAGTTCCTGATCCGTGATCCCTGATCCCTGATCCCTGTCCAACCCCAATCATCCGCCCCT
Organism: Acidobacteriota bacterium; assembly: GCA_046566985.1. Taxonomy (GTDB): domain Bacteria; phylum Acidobacteriota; class Terriglobia; order Terriglobales; family Acidobacteriaceae; genus Telmatobacter. The sequence goes on from JBKICT010000016.1 coordinate 74,036, forward strand.
GCCAGTGCCGGTTATTCCGGATCGGCTCAAACGTCTGCACCTTCACCAGGCTGCCGGTAAACCGTGCAAAATCCTCAAACTTGCTCAGCTTCCGGTCCAAGCCCGGCGAGCTCGCTTCCAGCGTGTATTCGCCGCCCGGAACCAGGTCTTCCACATCCAGCAGCACACCAAAATCACGGCTGAACTCGGCGCAATCCTCATGTGTGATGCCGGAAAAGTGCTCCGGGCTGAATGTCCCTTCCCGCAGCGACTCCGGCAATTCTTCGCCGCCTGCCGCAATCTGCTCCCGCAGCCGCGCCCGGCCTTCGGCGTTCTTCTCCAGGTACACACGCAGGATGCGGTCCTTCGCCGATCCGGCAAACTCCACGTCCACCAGGTCCAGCCCATGCGAGGCCGCCACCCTCTGCGCCGCACTCCGAATTTCGTCCAGCCTCAATGCCATCAAAGTCCTGCACAACCTTCAGCCGCTGTCCTGAGCGGAGTCCGCCTCGCGGACGCAGTCGAAGGATCTGCGGTTGTTTCCGGTGCCCCACCCATCGGACAGCCTCACTGTCCTATGAATGGGCGAACCAACAAACCTCATCTTCCGGGCCCCCAACCCCGCTCACAGCGCCGCGGATTTTCAGGGGATTTCGCGCCAAATAAAAAGTGGGCTGTTAGCCCACTCATCTCTCCGCCAACCCGGAAACCCCACGGCCATCGGCGAACAAACTCGTCTGCTTTCATAGAATACGGCTTTTTATCCCGAACTTCAACCAGCACCGGCGCCAGTTGCACTGTCTGCCCAACCAGAAGAACCGGCGCCATGCGTCAAGGCGCCACGAAATTCAGAATGAAGACCGGAGACTTCGCTTTAATATACAATGTATATACAATTGCGATGGACGTCTGCTTTCTATATCGCGGGCAAAAATTCGTCTGGGACTCGGACAAGGCCTCGGCGAACGAAGCGAAGCACGGCGTTCGATTCGAAGTCGCGTGTCAGGTGCTTTTCGATCCCTTTCTCCAGTTCGTGGATGCCAGCGTAGACGAAGAGCGGCGGGACGCAGTGGTGGGGACGACAAAGCAGGGATCGCTCCTGTTTGTGGTTCATGCGTGGCGCGAGGAAGACGTTCTTCGAATCGTCTCCGCCAGGTTGGCGACGGCGGCTGAACGGAGGTTCTATGAAGACGGTGAGTGATAGGATTCGGGCGCGGTTGCGTAAGGATCGCCCTTTAACCGCCATCAGTATTCGCATCCCCGAGGATGTGATCGAGGACTTGAAGGAGATTGCTCCTTCGCTGGGATTCTCCGGGTATCAATCCCTGATCCGCGCTTACATCGGCCAGGGCTTGCGCCGCGATCAGGAGCGAATGGAAGACTCCCAGATGCTGGCCATTACGGAGAGCCTGCGCAAACACGGAGTCGCGGACGAGGTGATTTCGTCGGCGATCGCCGAAGCGCAAAAGAAGAGCGCCTAGCCGATGGGTCCAGGCTTGTGCATCCGACACCATCCCCGCGCCCTTCGGCCCACAATTTCCGTGCGATACTGGACGCCGTGATTCCCAGAATTCTCAGCCGGTTCCTTCCGGTCTTGCTTTGCTTGATCTGCCTTCCTTGCCATGCCGACGATTCGGCTGCCTCAATCGCCGCCGGAGGTCTGGTCCCGCGCCGCGAAACCCGGATCGTCATGGCCAAAGAAGTGCTGCGGATCAGCCCCGACAAGGTCATCGTCGACTACGACTTCCGCAACGACACCGACCAAGACATCACGACAGAAGTTGCCTTTCCAATTCCGCCCTATAAAAACGAATTCCCCGAGGGCTGGATTCAGCAACAATCGTTTCAGAGCTTTCGGGTCTGGGTTGACGGAAAGCCGGTCAAGTACAACGTGGAATCGAGGGCTACGCTAAAGGGCAAAGATGTTTCTGGAATCCTGCGGCAAAACAGAATCGACATCCGCACCTTCGGTCACTTTGTAGATTCGTCGGACAAGAACGGCAATGCAATCGTTCGCACGCCGGATTTCGAAAAGCTTCCAAAATCCGCGAAGGGCCGCCTCTTCAAGATGGGATTATTCGAAGACCGGGGTTTTGCATATTCCAAGTGGACGGTCCATCTTCAATACCACTGGACGCAAACCTTCCCCGCCCACTCGACTATCCATGTTCGGCACGAATACGAGCCTGCAATCGGCTTTCAACTACTGTCATCCGATTCATTCAAAGCAGCCCTTATGCCGCGGCGATGCGACAACCGAAAGCTATCGCCGAAGGACGATTCGACGGAAGATCTGGCCCTCCTGAAAGCCTTCTGCCCGTCACCCCCGTTCCTGCGCGCTGAAATCAACGGCATTTCAAAGCAGGATTCAACGTCGGGCTTTTATGGCGGAGCCGAGTGGGTCGACTTCATCCTCACGAGCGCAAATACCTGGCGACGGCCCATCGAGGACTTCACCTTGATCGTTGATCGTGGACAGCCCAGGGACGGATATGGCAAACCGGAAAAAGGTGCTGAGTACCTGACTTCCTTTTGTTCCCCGCAAGGTGCACCGATCCAGAAACTTGACCAGGATCACTTTCAGGTGCACCTCACGAACTTCACTCCAAAATCCGAACTCCACATCGGATTCTTCGAAACCGCCGCAAAATAAGGGCCGGTGGACAAAGGTCGCCAGCGACTCCTCAACTCAACGCTCAGCCCCCACCGCCCGCCGGAAGAACACGCTCAACTCAATCGCCGCCACCACTACTGCGATCCAGACAATCAGGATGATGGCCAGCTCAAACGGCAGGCCCATCTCCGGCCCGAACCGCAGCCCCAGCCCCGCAAGTGCCAGCATCGCCAGCGCAAACGCAGTTCCAAACGTCCAGCGCAGCCACGATCCCGGCCGGATCGAAACCGGAACGGCGGCCGCCGCCGGCAGGAATGCCAGTGCCATCAACAGGTAGCCGGCATCTTCCAGTGCGATGAACACCCCGTGCGCGTTGTACTGGGTCAACAGCGCGATGCCTGCCGCCTCACCGTGCAGCAGGCTGGCCTGCACCACCAGTAGTTGCACCAGGTAGTCCGGCACGAGCACCGCGGTGGAGATGGCCGCAAAGCACACCGCCAGCAGGCTGAACGGCTTGCCCCGCACCGGCACGCAGAAATGCAGGCACGCCACCACCACCGTGAACAGCGGCGCAATCAGCATCGCGGCCGGCATCCACAGGTAATCGCGGGGGAAGAATGCCCCGGCTTCGGCATAGGGATAGACCATGCATAAGCCCGTGCAGTAGGGGCCTGAGCGAACCGGCGTGGTGATGCCGATGAAGAACGCCAGCGCCGCCACAGCCGCCAGCGCAATGGCAGCCGGAACGCCGAGGCGGCAGGCTGTGCGCATTGCCGCCGTAATATCTGTGCGAATCGCCTCGAGCTGAGTGCCCATGGCTCACCTCCATCGGGGATGGCAGGGCCCGGACCTCGCTGCGGGGAAGCGCCTCAAGCATACGACGATTCCCATTCAAGCTCAAATGCGCCGCCGAACCTGCTTGCGCTATGGCGAAAATCAATTTGCGCACCACGGCGGCACCCCCTCAAATTGACCTGCCCCACCCCTCGGGTCCACGATGGAAGACAGCAGACCCACACTGCCGGCCCTCATCCTGGAGGAGGGATATATATGGCCAAGGACAATCCCAGCCGCAGTCACCGTATCGACCCGACGCAGCCCTTTCCGGAAGACCTGGCCGGCATGGCAAAGACCGTCAGCGGCATGCTCGACGGCATGCCCAAAGACGACGCTACCGTCCGCAAAGCCCTCGAAGGCATGGAAAGCCTCTTTGACGCCATCGCCGCCGGCCTCTACACCATGGCCTCCATGCTCGTCGGCGAAGGCGAAGACAGCATCCGCCTGGTGGAAGAAGCCGTAAGCAATGCCGAGGTCTCCGCCTGCACCGACCCCGAGCAGGCGCGCAGCAGCAGCCATCGAGCGCTGGCGCGGGCCGCGCTTCAGCGGATCGCGCAGCGTGATCCCGATGCGCTCGCCGCCCCGCAGGCACACGAACCCGCCTCAAGCTGCATTGAAGACGACGACCTGGCCTCTACCGGCCTCTCCCGCGATGAGCTGGACCATTTCCTCTCCGGCCCGGGGCGCGCCCGCATGCGCGTGTGGCTTGAAAGCCTGCCCACCGCCACCCGCACCATCTTCGTGCTGCGGGGCGTAGCCGCCTTCAGCGGCGCTGAAACCGCCGCCCTTCTGGCTGAAAACGGCGGACCGAAAGCCGCCGCCTGGACCCCCGAAGCCGTCCGCGAATCCTTCCGCCACGCGCTCTGCTCCCTCGCCTCGCAACTGCTCCACGCCGGCGCCGGCCACTAAAGCTGTTCCAAGTCGATGTTCAGGTTCCGGCGGACGTGCCCATGCCCTCCAAGGCACAGCCACGCGAAAGGGCACGACCTCACAGCTTGCTGAAAAATAGGGTTTCGGTCCTGCTTTGTAACAGGGCACGAGTTTACTCGTGCCGCAAACACCGCAAAATCAACGTGGACTTTAGCCCCTGAGGGATGCATTTGCCGTCTTCCGGCCTCAACTCCGATTTTTTCAAGAAGCTGTTCAATCGTGCCGATCCACGCCGAATATCAAGTGAAAAGCCACGCGAAAGGGCACGACTTCAGTCGTGCCGATCCACGCCGAAAAAAGAGGGGGCTTTAGCCCCTGCGGGAAAATCAGCGGCAGCTCTGCCTACGCCCGCGCCGCCGCAACCGCATCGGGCATATCCGACCTTTGAAGGAAATACGGCGCCCTCGGCCGGCCCGGAGTTCGCCCCCGCAGGATGATGGCAAACAGGTTGGCAATGGCCTGACTGCGCTCAATATCGATCTCCGAAGGCGTGTGCGGCTCGGTGAAGTGGCACCCGATGGCAGCGATCGCACTCTTCCCGTCCATCACCGGCACGGAAAATCCCGATCGAATGGGCGAGGCAAGCGCGCCCGCGCGGCCGTCTTCGAAGAGCGGATCCGTCAGCATATCCCGCACTACCCATGGCTTGTTGTGTTTCACCGCGCGTCCGCAGCACTGCGCGCCCACGCGCACCGTGCCGATGCCCTGAATATATTCCGACGGCAGGTTGTATACGATATAAGGCTTCAAAACCGGTCCATCTACGATATAGAGCGTAGCGCCCTCGGCATTCGCCATGTCGCAGGCCACACCGAGCATTCGTCCAAGATATTCATCGGTCATCCCGCGGATTCTAGCAAGAATGCACAGGGGAATACTGTCAGCAGCAGTCATAGCGCTGAAGATTGGCGCATTTGGCGGTAGAATCGTCGCCATGACCGCGCATCTGGCAGAATGGCCGCGATGGCTCCTGGCGCTGCTGGTAGCCCCACCCTGCTTTTGCTTTGGAAGCTTTGCGGCCGGCTGGTGGCCCAAGAACCGCCGCCAGTGGCAACTGTTTGGAGCGCTTTTGGCAGGTTTCACCGCCGTCTGCGTCGTGGCCATCGGCATCTTCCACCAAGCGGCCTGACCCCAAACACCCGGCAGGGCCCCCACTCTGCCACTTTGTCACTCTGCCACTCTGTCCCTTTGTCACTCTGTCCCTCGTTCCCTCGTTCCCCCGTCAACCCCCTGACCTGTGGAAAACTCCCGTAACTCCAATCCCATCAACGAAAAATATTTCTCAAAACGTTGCGTATTAATTATTCGCCATCGTCATACTGGATATATATGTCATCGAAAGCGAGGGCCGGGTCTCCGGCCCTTTTCTCATTTGCGCCCACTCGAACGGATTACTGAAAGGTAAACAGCATGTTAACCAGAAAAATAACAATTTCTTTTCTTATACCATACCCCGGATGGGTATAAGGCGACAGCGCAGCCTCCCGGGCCCCCAGTCCGGTCCGCACAGGGTGCCGTCGGTGATTCGACGCAAGGCCGCCCGCAGCGTTTTCCCTGCTATTTCCTGCAAGCGATTGAATACAAGATCGTTAATCAGGAAATGAAGTGCGCAAAAATCACCGGAAACGGTGAAACCCAAAACAAAAGGGACCCGCGAACGGGTCCCTCTTGCAGTTCTGGAGGAAGATTTTACTTGGCCGCGACCGCCAGCCCCTTGGCCTGCTCCGCCAGCTTGGCCGCCTTGTCGGTGGCCTCCCAGGTGAAGTCGGCGTCGTTGCGGCCGAAGTGCCCATAGGCCGCCGTCTTCTGGTAGATCGGGCGGCGCAGCTTCAGGTGCTCGATGATCGCCTTGGGCGTCAGGGAGAAGTTGTCGCGCACCAGCTTGGTCAGTTCCGTCCCCGTCAGCTTGCCGGTGCCGAACGTCTCCACCAGCACGCTTACGGGCTCGGCGACGCCGATGGCGTAGGCGAGCTGGACTTCGCAGCGATCGGCAAGGCCGGCCGCCACAATGTTCTTGGCGATGTAGCGCGCCATGTACGCCGCCGAGCGGTCCACCTTTGTCGGGTCCTTGCCGCTGAAGGCTCCGCCGCCGTGACGGCCCGCGCCGCCGTAGGTGTCCACAATGATCTTGCGTCCGGTCAGGCCGGTGTCGCCCATCGGTCCGCCGATGACGAAGCGGCCGGTGGGATTGATGTGGTACTTGGTGTGCTCGTCGAGCCACTCGGCGGGGAGTTCGTGCTGGATCACGTGCTTCAGAACGTCCGCGTGAAGCTCTTCGTTGGTCACGTTCTCGGAGTGCTGCGAGCTGATGACCACCGCGTCGATGCGCACCGGCTTGTGGTTCTCGTCGTACTCCACCGTCACCTGGCTCTTGCCGTCGGGGCGGAGGTAGGGGAGCTTGCCGTTCTTGCGAACCTCGGAGAGCCGGCGGGTGAGCTTGTGGGCCAGTGAAATGGCGGCAGGCATCAGCTCGGGCGTCTCGTTGGAGGCATAGCCGAACATCATGCCCTGGTCGCCGGCGCCGTCCTTGTCCACGCCCATCGCGATATCCGCGGACTGCTTGTTGATGCTGGAGATCACGGCGCAGGTGTTGGAATCGAAGCCGTAGGTTGCATTGTCATACCCGATGGATTGCACCACGCCGCGTACCAGCGTCTGGAAATCCACATAGGCGTTGGTGGTGATCTCGCCGGCGATGACAACGAGACCGGTGGCGGTCAGCGTTTCGGCGGCTACGCGGCTGTAGGGATCTTGTTCGAGGCAGGCATCGAGAATAGCGTCGGATACCTGGTCGGCAATCTTGTCCGGATGACCTTCCGTCACGGACTCCGAGGTGAATAAGAAACGATCGCTCAAGTTGAAGCTCCTTCCCATTTCAGGGATTTTCCGGCTGGACTGTGGATTGTGAAAGACACCAGCCTGCACTCGTCAGCCGGGAACTCTCCAAGCCTGGGGGCGCATTCTTCCATGGTATACGGATCGGAGTTCTCCTGCCCACCAAACCATCAGCGAACGGCAGTTTCCGCCGATTGAACGGCAAGAGTCCGCCCCAGGCGGTCCTGCATGCCACTCTGTCACTCTGCCACTCACTTCCCCCGCCGCATCAGGCGCTTCAGCGTGCCCACCGGGGCCAGGCCCATGGCGTGCGTAACGCCCAGATACAGCACGCAGTAGGGAATCAGAACGAGGGGTCCTACGATCAGGGCCTGGTTCACAACCAGGCCTTCAATTGCCAGGGAGTGGTGAATTGGCAGGATGGACTTGATGCCATAGGCCACCGCGGCGCACACCAGCGCCGCCAACCACAGCCGCAAGCTGCGCGACAGCCCCGACGGCCCCGCGCCCACTTCGCGCCGCATGGTGCGGCGCAGCAGCGCGAACTCGATCCAGCTCGCAATGCCCGCGGAAACCGTAAGGCCCGCTGTGCCCCAGCGCTGATCGAGCCCCAGCATCCGCGGCAGCGGCAGCGCAAACGCGTAGCCCAGGCCCAGCGTCAGCGCCACGCGGATCACGGCAAACTTGAGAGGAGTCCGCGTATCGCGCAAGGCGTAAAACGCCGACGAATAGAGGCGCCCCGAGGTGGATGCGAGCAATCCGACGGCCGAGCCGGCCAGCACCGCCCACACGAAGATCACGTCCGCGTGCTGAAAGTGCCCGGAACGGTAGATCGTCGCCACGATGACATCGCCGAGGATCGCGAACGCCACCGCGGATGGAATCACGAAGTAGGAGATCTGCTGAATGCCATAGCTCAGGCGCTGGCGAAGAGCCGAGGCGATCTGTTCGCGGGTGCCGAGTTCGCTGGACATGGCAGGAAGTTCGGCCGCCGAAACCGCCATGCCAAACAGGCTGATCGGGAGCATGGAGATGGTCTTGCCGTAGGCAAGGGCGGCCATCGCGCCCGTGCCGATCAAGGTCGCCAGCCACGCGTCGACATAGGCGCTGATCTGCACCACTCCGCGGCCCACGAAGACAGGGAAGAACGTGCTCGCCACCGTGCGCACGTGCTCGCCCAGAAAATTGAGCCGCAGCCGCATCGGCCACAGAAATTTCATCACGGTGGGCACCTGCACCGCGAACTGCAGACCGCTGCCGAAGACCGATCCGATGGCCAGAAGCACTGCCAGCCTGGGTTCGGGATTGTGTCGTCCGGCCCACAGCAGCGTCCCGATCATGGCGATGTTCCAGAGGACGGGCGCCGCGTACGAGAGGAAAAACCTGCGATGGCTATTGAGGATGCCGAGACACCACGCCGACAGAACCAGCAGCGCCGCCCCCGGAAACAGGATCTGCACCAGGTGAATGGTCAGCAGCCGCTTTTCGCCTTTGAAACCCGGCGCAATCAGGTCGATCAGATAGGGCGACGCGAAGACCCCCAGCAGAACAAGAAACGACGCGATCAGCATGAGCGCGGCAAAGATGGCCTCCGCAAGTTGCGTCGCCTCCTCGTGCCGTCCCTCGGCGTTCAGCCGCGCGTAGACAGGGATAAAGGACGCCGACAGAACGCCCTCACCGAAAAGGTTCTGCAGGAAGTTGGGAATCTGGAAGGCTGCCGTGAACGCATCCGCGGCGTCGGAGTTGCCGAAGTAATGCGCAAAGACGCGGGCGCGAACCAGTCCGAAGATGCGGCTGAGAAAGATTCCGGCGGCCACGGCAAAGCTGTGGCCGCGCGATGGCCTGGGCTTGGATGGGGTCGTCAAACCACGATTATAGGGGAGCGGCGGATAGGGAGTAGGCAGTAGGGAATAGGGAATAAGCAATAGGAAGTAGGGAGAGGGGGAGTAGCGAACGAGGACCGCGAGGTGAATCTAAGAGAACAGCTTGGCTGCCCAGTCGTGGACGCTCAGGTACATGGCATGCAGATGCGCGATGACCATGTTGGGGGGCAGCAGCGTCGGCCACCAGCCGGCGCGCAGGCCGTAGTAACGCACGGCCGTAAATACAAGGGTGGCAACTCCGACGAGCAGCAGCAGCGCCCCGAACCAGCGGATGCGAAACTCGGTTTGCTCGTGGCGTTGCAGCCGGGCCCGGCCCACGTTGGAGGCAAATGTGGACCAGTCGTCTTCCAAGGGCTGGCCGGAGGCCGCGTACGCCTTGAGGAAACGCTCGGTCCAGTCCTGGGGCTCCAGGCCAATCGCTGTGGCGTAGCCGCGCACAATGCCTTTATTGAGGATTCCGCCGGGGAGTTGACGAAAGTGTTCCTGCTCAAGCGCCAGCAGGTGGTGCCGGCTGATCTTGGTCACTGCCGTGATGTCTTCCAGCGCAATGCCGCGGGTCATCCGCTCCATGCGCAGGTCTTCTCCGAAACTTCCCATCGGCTTCCCGGACAGGACTTGCACCGCACCCCGCAGATTGGGACATCTTTGGTTGCAGGGGTGGGCCCAAGGGCCCTCATAGGATTTTCCCTCCAACCATAACCCCGCGTAAAGGGAGAGTCAAAGACACTTTTGTGGTAGTCGGAGATCGGGAATCAAATTGGCAACTTGCCCAATAGGGAACAGGCTACAGGTTTCAGGTGACAGGTTTCAGGTGACCGGCGAGCCTCTTACACCGCGCCCAGGTAGATGAAGCGCGCCAGAAAGAGCGCGGCGAGCAGATAAAGCAGCCATTCGCGGCGCCGGAAGTTGCCGGTAACCAGGTGCAGAGCGGCCCATGCAATCATGCCGAACCCGAGGCCGTTGGCAATGGAGTAGGTGAGCGGAATCATCACCAGCGTAAGGAAGGCCGGGACGGCGATCAGCGGGTCGGTCCAGGGTATCTCGCTGATTGTAGAGAGCATCATGCAGCCGACCAGGATGAGGGCCGGAGCCGTTGCCGCCTGCGGAACCATGCGCGTGAAGGGCGCCGCGACGAGTGCAACGAGAAAGAGGAGCCCGGTAATCACGGCAGTCATGCCGCTGCGCCCGCCGGCCGCCACGCCTGCGGTGGATTCAATGTAGCTGGTGACCGTCGAAGTGCCGGCCAGCGACCCGGCGACGGTGGCCGCAGCATCGGCAAAGAGGATGCGCGTGAGGCGGGGGATGGAGTGGTCTTCAGCGATCAGGCCGGCGCGCTTGGTTACGGCCACGAGGGTGCCGAGATTGTCGAAAAGGTCTACAAAGAAGAAGACGAAGACGATTTCGAGCAGGCCCTTGCCGAGCGCGCCGCGGATATCAAGCTTGAACGCGGTGGCCGTCAGCGCGGCGGCGGGCGCCGGCGGGTGCGACGCATGCGTCAAGCCCATCGCCCAGGCCGCGACGGTGACCGCGAGCACGCCGATGAGGATGGAGCCGCGAACCTTGCGCACCTCCAGGGTGGCCATGACCAGCAGACCGAGGAGGGCCAGCACGGTCGCGGGGTTGCGGACATTGCCCAGCGTGACCATGGTGGCCGGGTCGTGGACGATGAGGCCCGCATTTTGCAGTCCGATGAGCGCAATGAAGAGCCCGATGCCGCCGGCGACAGCGGCGTAGAGTTCATGCGGAATGGCGCGCAAAATCATCTGGCGAACGCCGGTGCCGGTCAGCGCCAGAAACAGCACGCCGGAAAGGAACACCGCGCCAAGGGCCGTTTGCCAGGGGATGTGCATCTTGAGGCAGACGGTGAAGGTGAAGTAGGCGTTGAGGCCCATGCCCGGAGCCAGCGCGATGGGATAGCGGGCCACGATGCCCATCAGGATCGACGCAAAGGCCGCGGAGATGCAGGTGGCCGCCGTAGCCCCGGCCACGGGCACGCCGGCTTCGCCCAGAATGGACGGGTTCACCAGCACGATGTAAGCCATCGTCACGAAGGTCGTGACTCCGGCGAGGATCTCGGTGCGCCAGTTGGTCCCCAGCCGCTCGAATTCGAAGTACGCCTCGATGCGCTTGAGCATGGACGAGTCTAGAAGAGCATATCCGGCGGGGAATTGGCTCAGTTTGATTCGAGTAGCGTGCGCAGGCGATGAAGAGCGTGCTCAATCTGGTCGCGCTCGGCAGCCGGAATCCGGGCCAGGGCCGCCACCAGAGGCCCGCGGGTGAGCGCGGGAATCTGCTCGCGCACGAATTCGTTCACCACCGCAGTCGGGAAGATGCATGCAACGCGGGCATCTTCCGGATGCGCACGGCGCTCCAGCATGCCGCGCTTCTGGAGCCGATCCACGATGCCGCTGGTGGTGGAGTGCGCCAGACTCACTTCGCGGCTCAATGCCTTCAGGCTGATTCCCGGCTGGCGAACGATGACGCGCATTACCGCAAACTGCGGAACGGTGAGTTCGCCGCGCTGGACCTCGGCGTCCAGCGGCTTGCGCAGGGCGCGGCGAATGGTGCCAAGCTCCTTCTCCACACGTTCCGCCTGTGCGGCGACTGTCGATTTAGGCTGTTGGCCTTTCGTCATTCGAACTAGAATACCCCGGGGATGAGGGCGCGAACCCGCTTGCGATAGCCGGGATAGCTGTGCGGGAACGTCTCCAGCATCAGCCGCTCCTCCTGGCTGATCTTGAGCAGGAAGGCGATGACAAGCAGCAGAAGGCCGATGAGGCAGGACCATTTGCCGATCGCTATGGCTGTGCCTGCAGCGGCGAGCAGAAGGCCCGTGTAAATGGGGTGACGCACCAGTGCATAGGGGCCGCGAATGATAAGTTCGTGGCCCACCTTCACGGTCGGCCGGCCACTCCAGTTTGCGCCCAGCGTAAGTCGCGCCGACGCTGCGAACACACAACCGCAAAGGGTAATTGCGGCGCCAAGCCACTCGCCTGCGGGCGAGGCCGGAACGAAGGGTGCGCCGAACCAGCCGGAATCGAACTTGTTGCCTGCGAGAAAGAGAAACGCGAGCAGCGCCACAAGCATGTAGAACAATCGTGCTCCCGGGGCGCGCGTGCGCACGGTGCGCTTGGTGAACCCGAGCCCGATCAGCCACAGGATGCCGAGCGTCTCCCAGGTCAAGGTGATGATGCGCAGTGGATCGAAATGCATGGCGACCTCCGTCGTATGCGATACGTCGTATGCGACGTATCGCATACGACAAATATGCGTCCGTTCCGGGGAAGAAGTCAACAGGAATTCTGGAAAGGTCAGGGGACCAGCGCCGCGGGTTTGGGCTTCTGCCAGCGCTTTACCGCGTATTGCAGCGAGCCCCCTTGCAAAATGATGGAGAAGACGACGACAAAGTAGGTCGCGCCCACAATCCATGATCCGCCCAGCGCCGCCGGCACTGAGAGCGCCAGCGCGATCGACAAGCCACCCTTCAGGCCGCCCCAGGTGAGCGTCAGGATGGTTCGTTCGCGCTGCTTCTGGCACAGATGCACGATCCATGTGCACAGCGCCACGACGGCGAAGCGGACCACGTTGGTGGAGAAGATTGCCGCAGCGCCGGCACGTACCGTCACGCCGTTGAGCGGAACGATCAAGACCTCCAGCCCCAGCAGCACGAACAACAGGCTGTTCTGCACCTCGTCGGTGAGGGTCCAGAACTCATCCACCCGCTCGTCGGCGATGAGCCCTTCAGGCTGCCTGCGATTGAAGTAGCGTAGCGCCAGGCCGGCGACCACCGCTTCCAATGGTCCCGAGAGATGCCCTAGATCGGCCAGTACGTACCCGCCGAGCGCCAGCATGATCGTAAGCAGAATGTCGATCTGATAGGAAAGCACGCGGCACATCAGTTGCGCGGTAATCCAGGCCGCGGCGATGCCCAGCAGGATGGCGCCCCCGGCTTGCAGCAGAAGGAAGCCGGCCACGTGCAGCGGGGTCGGCTGGTTGCCGCGGGCGATCTGCAGCATGGTGAGGAACAGCACCGCGCCCACTCCATCGTTGAAGAGCGACTCGCCGGCAAGCTGCGCCTCCACCGCTTTGGGAATGCCGACGCGCCGCAGCATCTCCAGCACGGCAATGGGATCGGTGGGCGAGATCAATGCTCCGAACAGCAGGCACTCGGTCCAGGAAGCATGGCTGTTCGCCAGCAACTTCATGAGTCCGGCCACCGCCAGGAAGGTGAGAATCGTTCCGCCGGTAGAAAGCACGGCAACCGGAAGCTTCTGCCGTCCCAGCTCATCCAGATCAAGCAGAAACGCGCCGGCAAACAGCAGCAGCGGCAGCAGGCCGTGCAGGATCACGTTTTCCAGATTGAGGTGCTTCGCCAGGTGCTGCGCCCACACGTGACATTCCGGCGCGATGCTGCCCAGGCCCGCCAGCACCAGGGAAGTGAGTACCGTCAGAAACATGGTTCCGACGGTGATGGGGCTGCGCAGCACCCGTACGCTGAGCCAGCCGAACAATGCAGCAATGGCAACCAGCAGACTGACGATCTCGAGTATGTTCATGCCGGACGAACCGCCATGACGCCATACTACCCAAGTTGCAAGCTGCCGGTGTGTGGAGTCGCCGCGGCTGGCGCCGGGTTATGCGGCTTTGGAGAGCTCTGGCAGCGCGAACGCCTCGGTCCTGCGGCATTGCGGGCATCGCGCCCGGTGAAATTGGGCGTCGATTTCGGCGCTGAACAGGGACACCCGAGCGGCGCGCTCCCGTGCAGACGTAGCAAACTCGTCTTCACCGGACGCGCTTTGGTGCACGCGCTGGCGCAGCTCTTCGCGGGCAGACTCGATTCTCGATTGAATGTGGCGGAAATCATTGCATGGCATACGGCGGTTTAGATGCACGTTCCGCGCTGCGGTTTTTTCCCGACTGTATTCAGTCCATCCAGACGTCCTTCGATACGGCGTCCATCGCTTCCAGATAGATCTGCGCCAGCAGGTGGGTGTCGAGCCCATACTGTTCGGCGGTGCCTTCGCAGCCGGCGATGTTGTTGGCTTCCACATCTTCCAGCCAGGCGAGCAGGCAACCTTCCCTGCGCGGGCGGCCGGCAAGGGCCTCGCGAATCGGCTCGCGCAGCGGCAGGCCCTCGAGCACCACGTTCATGGGCACCTGTAGCATGGCGGGCAGCAGACTCAACATCCCCATGAGATACATCTCTTCTGCCTGCAATCCGCAGTGCGGGGCGGCCTGGGCGCAGAAACTGGCCCGCAGCAGCGCCATGCGAAGCAGTTCGGGAGACTGGTCCTGGCTCAGCGTGCATTGGATCGCCAGCGTGGCGATGCGCCGGAAGGCTGCGTCGCCCATGACCATGATGGCTGACTCGACGGACGTAACGGGGCTGCGAAGCGCGCAGACCGGCGAGTTGGCGAACCGCAGGACGCGATAGACCAGGGAGGGATCGCGGCTGACCAATGGGCAGAGCGCCTTCAGGTCGAGCGGATCCCTGAAGAGCTCCTGCAGGATTTCAAAGCGGTGGGCATGAGCGGCGGGCAGCTTGCCGTTGGGGATCAGTTCGGGATGGCAAAAGTAGTAGCCCTGGAAGTATTGCAATCCTGCCGCGCGAGCCTTGCCGTAACCGGCGTGTGAATGGATGTTCTCCGCCACGATGGCGGCCTTGGAGCCGTAGAGCCCTTTGCGCAGACGACCCCATTGCGGGGACTCGATGGCTGCAATATCCACCTTCACGTAATCGACCACCGGTAGAAGCCCCTGCCGCGGGTCGTCCGCGCCGTAGCCGGCCAGTGCGAGTTTGAAGCCTGCCTCCGTGAGTTCCCGGATCGACCGGACCAGCTTGGGGGAGAGCTCCGCGAAGGGGGGAATTTCAAGGACCGTGTGCTCGGTTGGAACACCCTCTAGCAGTTCGCCGGTCAGAACCTCCTGGGTGCAGGCCACAAATCCCAGCGCCCCGCCGGTGAAGCGCTCCACCCCGAAGAGTGCGAGGGTGTCCAGCATCCCGCGCGAGACAGGGGAAAGGCCGCCCTCCAGCCTTTGCTCCGGCATTGCATGAAAATGCAGCTCGTACCCCAATTCGGCGCCGCGGCGGTCGAGGATGGGCTGACGGGAGAGATAGCTCACCTTGTCCAGGAGGGCCGGCTCGGCGGCGACGGGGGGATCGACGGCCGGGCGGGTATTTTCCGCTGCTTTCATGCAGCTCTTATCGGCAGAGAAGCGGAGAAGGTTCAGTCGAGGAAAAAGGCCGTGGTTTCAGCAGGTGCAGGGGCGCGGCTATCCGAGCAGCCGCGCGGCCTCATTCGCGAAGTAGGTCACCATGAAGTCCGCCCCGGCGCGCCGCATGCCCAGGAGGGACTCCAGCATGGCGCGGTCGCGGTCCAGCCAGCCTTTTTCAAAGGCGGCCTGCAGCATGGAGTACTCACCCGAGACCTGGTAGGCCCCGATGGGCACGTCGACGCGCTCGCGCGCGGCCCGCACCACGTCGAGGTAGGGCATGGCGGGCTTCATCAGAATCATGTCCGCGCCTTCCGCCAGATCGAGGTCGATCTCTCGCATGGCCTCGCGGAGGTTGGCGCCGTCCATTTGGTAACTGCGGCGGTCGCCGAACTGCGGGGCGGAGTCGGCTGCTTCACGGAAGGGGCCGTAGAACGCCGAAGCAAACTTGGACGCGTAACTGAGGATGGGGATATCGGATTGGCCGCTCTGGTCGAGCGCCTTGCGAATGGCCGCGACGCGGCCGTCCATCATGTCGCTGGGGGCCACGATATCGGCGCCCGCGCGGGCAAGGCTAGCACCGGTGCGGGCCAGGAGTTCGAGGGAGGGATCGTTGTCCACCTCCCAGCCGTCGCGTCCCTGCTTGATCATGCCGCAGTGGCCGTGGCTGGTGTACTCGCACAGGCAAACGTCGGCGATCAGCACCAGCTTTTTGGCGGCGCTGGACTGGCGCAGTGCGCGCAGGCCCTGCTGCACGATGCCGTTGTCATCCCAGGCGCCGGTGCCCTGCTCATCTTTGTTTTCGGGCAGGCCGAAGAGCAGCAGACCGCCGACACCGAGCGCCGCGGCCGCCTCCGCTTCGCGAACGGCTTCATCCACGCTGAGATTGAAGACGCCGGGCATGGAGCCCACCGGCTTGCGAACGCCTTCGCCGGGGCAGATGAACAGCGGCAGGATCAGGTCGCCGGGTTCGATCGTGGTTTCGCGCACCAGCGCGCGCAGGCTCTCAGTGCGGCGCAGACGCCGCATGCGCACTTCAGGAAAGCTCATGAATCGATTGTAGGGCAGCGGAGATGTGCGTTCTGTGACGGATGAACGTTGGCAGGGAGGAGGAGTAGGGAGTAGGCAACAGCGAACAGGGAATACGGAACAGGGAGGAGGCACTTCGGATACTCGATTGGCAGGAATGCCTACTCACGGTCCGGCTTTCTACTCCCTACTGCCTACTCCCTACTGCCTACTCCCTACTCCCTGCTTCTACGCTTCCGGCAACTGCTGGTAGAGGGCCGTGTTGCGGTAGCCGAGCAGCGTGACCAGCGTCCAGATGGCCAGCGCCGTGCCGAACGGAATTTTGAGGATGCTGAGGAACGCGGCGACGATGGCGACGATACGGCCCCACTCGGTGCGTTGCATGAGGCCCCAGCCGGCGAGCAGAGCCAATCCGGCCCGGACCGCGACGACCACCCAGATGAGGTGCAGGAACTGTGGCCCGAAGAAGGGCGGGATGGGCCCATTCATGAAGTTGTGGAAGCGGCCGGAGAAGAAGGCGTTGGCAAACGCCAGCCCGAACCACCCCATGACCATGGACAGCCCGCCGTAGATGAACCACACGATGCTGAGCGCGCGAACCTTTCCGGCGTAGCTGTCGAGCTCAAGCTGCACTCCGGGATAGGGCGGGACCGGCGGAACCGTCGGCCGTCCGCATTTTGCGCAAACCGTTTGCCCCGGCGTTAGTGCACTCCCACATCCGCTGCAAAACATGATCCCCTCCTGGGTGTCGGCGCCCGTCTTCGCCGTTGCTACTCGGGCTGTTAATTCATACGCGGAGGGGCCGCGGTTCGTTCCCAGCGTTCGCTGTGGCGATCGTCGCGGTAGACGAGCCCCGTCACCCGACCCTGCGCATCGCGCTCCACAAGAAGGCGCGTCCATACTCCGCCGTTCGGATAGAAGAATGAGTTGGGCGATTCCGCTTCTAGTTCGGTGAGTTCACCGTGCGGATCGCGCTGATATAGCTGCTCGCCCTGGCGAACGAGCGTGGCGGCGAGATGACCCTGCGCATCGTTGTACTCGCCGGCGATGCTGTCCAGGGCCGAAGAGGACATTTTGATGGCGTGCGGATAGAGCGGCAGCACGGTCCGTTCGGCGTACTGCCGGGGAGTCCCTCCCAGATGATGCGCCAGTACCCAGCGCGGCAGATCCGGCTCATTGAACGCGCGCGTCCAGCAGTCATGATGCAGGCCGGTGTAGATCCAGAGGCGTACGTCGCCGCCATTGGCCTTGATGGCGTTGTACATCAGCTCGCTCTCGCGCACCGGCACCACGCGATCTTCGCTGCCGTGGAAGAGCCAGACCGGGGTATGCCCAACCGCGCGGGCGTATTGCGCAGGCAGGGTTGCCGCGCGTTGCCAGCGCTCCGGCGCATAGCTCCAGAAGGGGCCACCGGCAGCGATGATCACCGCGGCCCAGCGCCGGGGATAATCCTTCGCCAGCTCCCACGCGCCGTAGCCGCCCATCGATAACCCGAACAGGTAGGTGCGGTTGCGATCCGCTCGCAGTTCGGCGGTCTCCTGGTCAAGCGTGGCCATGGCCATTGCAAGCATGTCGGCATCGGTCCAGAAATGCGGGTACGTGCACTGCGGCATGACGATGATGAACGGCCAGCGCTCCGGATGATCGCGCACCTCGCGCGGCAGCCCGATCTGCGTCTGCCACATGCCTTCATCGCCGCGCTCCCCGCGCCCGTGCAGAAACAGGATGATGGGCCAGGGGCGGCGGTCGTTCTTGCGGTATTCCTCGGGCAGGTAGATCTGAAAGCGGTAGGTGACGCCATGCAACACGATGCGGCGATTCAGAAAACCGGTTTCCTGCTTTGGTGTCACGGAGTGCGGGCCGCCAACTCGCGCCGCGCTCAAAGCGCCGGGCAGAAGCATCACCAGCCCCAGGGTCCAGGTAATAAGCCGTCGTGAAGGTCGCAACATGGGTTCCAAACATCATAGTGCCGCCCCACGGGGCAGTGGCCAGTTTGCAACGGGGACCATGCAACAATCGAACCAAGACCCCCGCATGCTCGCGCCCGGCGACATCCTCGATCACTATCGCCTCGACGCCGTAGTGGCGCGCAGCGGCATGGCCACGCTGTTCCGCGCGACCGACTTGCGCGACAGACGGACTGTGGCCCTCAAGCTGCCGCACCCGGAGATGGAAGCAGACCCCGTCCAACTGGAACGCTTCCGCCGCGAAGAGGAGATCGGCCAGATGCTGGAACATCCCGGCATCGTGCGCACGTTCGATCACGAGGAGCGCAGCCGCCGCTACATGGTGCTGGAGTGGGTGGAGGGCCGCCTGCTGCGCGTAGTCATGAACGAACAGCGGCCTATGCCGGCGGCACGCGCCACGCACTTTGTTCTCGCCCTTTGCGACGCGCTGGATGCACTGCACAAGCGCGGCATTGTGCATCGCGATCTGAAGCCGGAGAACGTGATGATCGGGCCGCACGACGAGGTGAAGATCATCGACTTCGGCATTGCCCTGCACGAGGAGGCGCGGCGCATTACGCATGTGCAGCCGTCACCCATGCTGGGCACGCCCGACTACATCTCGCCCGAGCAGGTGCAGGGCAAACCGGGCGACCAGCGCAGTGACATCTATGCGCTCGCAGTCATGTTCTATGAAATGGTTACGGGCCGCGTGCCGTTTTCCGGTCCAAATCCCCTGGCCGTGATGAATGAGCGCCTGGTGAAGGATCCGCCCGCGCCGCGGGCGCTCAATCCGGAGATCACGCCCGAGCTTGAAGAGATCCTGTATCGCGCCCTCGAACGCGACCCGCGGCACCGCTACGCCACCGCGCAGGAGATGATGTGGGATCTGGAGAATCCCGAACAGGTGGGCATTGCGGATCGCGGCCAGGCCACCGCCAGCCGCGCGCACCGTAAGGCCCGCAAGGTCAACGCGCGCCTCTGGCTGTACGCCGGGCTCATCCTGCTTCCGGTGGCGATTTTTCTTCTGATGCTGGCCCTCGCGCGGTAGCCAGACAGCGATGAAGCGATAACGCGATAACGCGATAGAGCGATAAGCGATAGAGTCATCAAGACCAGAGCGATACGGCGACGCCGCAGGCACATCGCTCTATCTCGCTGTCGCTCTTTCTCTCCATTGATCTATCGCTTTCTCGCATTTCCGCGATATCCCTGCCACACATATTCCAGCGCCTCGGGCAGTGTCTGCTCCACAACAGCATGGTCCACGTGCCGCGCATTTTCCGCGAAGACAAACTGATAGTGATACTTCTTCGCCGCGAGCACCCGCGCCATCCGCTCGTTGGCCAGCACCCAGTCGTGCATACCGTCGCGCATGGTGTTGGGATTGTAGAGGTCGCGATCGCCCACCTCCATCCAGATGCGGATGGGCTTGCGCGGACTATTCGCGATCAGGCTCTCGTGAAACTCCCATGCGCCGTGCGGGATCTTCGGATTGTACGGCCACTGCTGGTTGATGTAGGTGCCCGAGTAGCTGAGCACGCGGTGGTACCACTCCGGGTGATACCACGCCATGATGAGCGCGCAGGCCGCGCCGGAGCTGCCGCCCATCGCCGCCCGCCCGTCGGGATCGTGCGTCAGCTTTACATGCGCTTCGCGTTCGACGCGCGGCAGTACTTCGTTTTCGACGAACTCCGCGTAACGGCCCGACATGGTGTCGTATTCCAGTCCGCGTTCGCTGCCCTGCGCGTCGCCGCCGCCGTTGCTGATGGAGATGGCCACGATAGCCGGCAGCTTGTGCTCACCAATCAGCGCGTTGAGCGCCTTGAAGAGCGTCCAGTCCGGCCCGTCCGCACCTACAATGAACGGCGCCTCCGATCCGGGCACGTACTGTTTGGGCACGTAGACCGTGACCTTGCGGGTGTACGGCGCCGGATGGCTGGTGGTCACGATCAGCTTCGCCGGGTTGTTCGGATCCGGCGTGCCGAAGGTGCCCGGCTCGCGCGCAATTCCAGGATAGTATTTGCTGTCCGCCGAACTCATCGTGAACTGGACGATCGTGTCCTTGGGCGGATCGCCGGCGTTGGCCAGCTCGGGCGCGGGCGTGTGTGTTGGGCCGAGGATGAAGTTGCCGTCCTTGCTTGCCGGAGGTACTGCGCCGTCGGGCAGCTCCTGTGCGCGCACATAGCCCGGCGTGTGTGGATCGCGCTTGGGCGGAGCGGGGCGGGAGAGATGCGCAGGGGCGTGCGGCTGCTGTGCGGTTGCAAGCAGCGGCAGCGGAACCAGAACCGAGACCAGGAGCAAAGGGAAGGGACGGCGGCAGATCGGAACCATGCATTCCATTCTGCCGCATGGCAGCGGGCTCGCCGACCTGTCCCTTTGTCACTTTGTCACTCTGTCACTCGGCCGCCCGTGCCCGTCCGCCCAGCGCCGGCATGGTGCATGCCATCAGCAGCAGCGCACATGGCACGACGGCTAACCCGAGGCGCAGACTGTGCGCGTGCGTCGAGAGCGCGCCGGTGGCCCATGGCAGCACGGAGCCGCCGAAGCCGCAAACGGCAAGCACCCAGCGCGAATCTGCGGCGCTGGGTGCGCGCGCGAAGAACCGCGCCAGCAGCAGCGGAAACACCGGCCCGAGGGCCGCGCCCAGCACCAGCATGGCGGCATCGCGGGCATGCGCGCCGGAGAGTCCGACCAATAACGCCGCCGACGCGAGCGCAACCACGACGGCCGTGCGCAAAACATGCAAGGGATGCGCGCGCAACAGCAGCAGCGATGAGAATCCGCGCGATGCCAGGAACCCCACCCAGTAGAGCGAAGACGCCGCAGCGGCCGCTGCGGCGCCGTGCGCGGCGGTGCGCAGCGAGAAGGTTGCGAGCCATGTAGCGGTCGTGTTCTCAATGCCGACCTCGAGGAAGGTGAGGAAAGCAAAGAGCGCGATCCAACCGACGCGATCAAGCCGTGCGCGTGGTTTCAGCGAGATCAGCGGGGGCTCCTGGAGCAGCGCGAAGCAAGCGACTGCCAGCAGCAGCGCACAGCCGCCCAGCAGCAGATAGGCCGCGCGATAGGAGTGGCTCACCAGCAGGCGCGCGGCAAGCAGCGGGCCGATGAGCGCGCCGCTGCTCCATGTGAAGTTGAGCAGCGTGAGCGGCGCTGCGCTGCGCTCTCCGTAGCGGGCGCCGGCAAACATGCTGACGGCCGACATGGGCACGCCCACGCCAATGCCCAGGAATAGAAACAGCGGCTGCAGCGCGGCGGCGCCGGCTGCGGCGATTCCCGCGCAGGCGAGCGCGGCGAGCAAAAAACCAACTGCCATCATGCGCGCGTAGCGGCCCACGCACAGCAGGGCGCCCACCGATGTCCCGGCAAAGTAGAACAGGAACAGCGCGCCAGACTGGCTGTCGTTCAAATGAAAGGCCGCTGCCAGCGAAGGCAACAGCGCGCCGCCAATGGCCTGAAAAACACCCGTGAGCGCGAAGCCGGAGTGGAGCACGCCGAGAGTCGGATCGCGCCGCGGCGACGCAGTCTTGCGCATGGTGCTTAGCTCTTTTTGCCCCGCACGCGCCGCGGGTTGGGCGGGCAGGTGGACTCGCGAATGATGAGCTCAGGATGGATGGGGATGAGTTCCGGAGGTGTGCCCTGGCCGCGAAGGCGCTGCAGCAGCACGCGCGCGGCGGTCGCGCCCATCTCCTTGAGCGGCTGGCGGATGGTGGTGAGGCTGGGGTTGTGGAACGCTGCTCCCTGAATGTCGTCGAAGCCGACGACCGAAACATCCTCGGGCACCCGCAGTCCCTGGTTCACAAACGCGCGAATGGCGCCGATTGCAGAGATGTCGTTGAATGCCAAAACCGCGGTGAAGTCCGCTCCGCGCTCGATCAACTCCTGCGCCGGTCCGAATCCGAGTTCCGGAGTGGACACTCTGAGCTGCAATCCCACGGTCAGCTCGGGTGGCACGTTGAGCTTGAGATCGCGCGCCACGGCCATCAGGCAGGACCAGCGGTCGTCGGCGTCGGAACTGTGGCTGCCGCCGCGCATGAAGGCGATTTTGCGGTGGCCGAGTTGATAGAGATGGCGCAGCGACAGTTCGGCGGCGCGCTTCTGGTCGAGGACGACGTTGGTTACCCCCTCCAGCTTGCGATGTCCGGCGATGGCCACTACGGGCAGCGGAAGACTCTTTTCCAGGATCGTATCGATCAGGATGAACCCCTCGACTGAGCGCTCCATCAGCAGGCGCGGATACTCGTCGATCAGGTCGGCTTTGCGGCGATGGCTGGCGGTCAGATAAAAGTAGCCCTCTTCGATGAGGAACTCTTCGACGCCGGCGAGCACCTGTGTGGCGTAGTTGTCACTGAGCTCCGGAACGAGCACCCCGATGGAGAACGTCTGCCGCTTGCGCAGGGAGCGCGCGTAGAAGCTGGGCCGGTACTCGAACTTCTCCGCCGCGGCGCGCACGCGGTCGCGGGTTTCCTGCGGGATGGACCGCACTCCGGGCGCGTTGTTCAGCACCAGCGAGATGGTGGCGGGGGAGAGATTCAGGTACTCGCCCAGCGTGCGGAGGCTGATTGGCTGCCCCGGCGCGGGCCCGTCGTTCTTATTGGATTGCTTGGGCATGCACTCCTTTTGTACCACTCGAATGTGCGATGTTGCCGGGGCCCTTAGGCAGGTACAAGCGCGGGTCTTCGAGGTGGATGCGGGTAAATCGATTCCGGCGGGCTGCCGGTGAAGATCGGCGGGAGACGCGCGCTTCTCGACGTACAATCGATCTATGCCCGCCCGCGGAGGGATGGGTGAGTGGTTGAAACCGGCGGTCTTGAAAACCGTTGTACTCGAAAGGGTACCGGGGGTTCGAATCCCTCTCCCTCCGCCATGCACTGCATGCAGCCACTGCTCGCTGGCCGTTCGCGCCTGCTTCGGTGTGATCTCGGTTCTATTCACAACTCTCAATTCTGCGTGTGAAACCGCCAGCCCTCCCCGGCAACGTGAGCACGCATCCTATCCGGCAGGCCTTGTTACGCCAATGCACGATACAGCGGGGCGGGAGACTGGATATGCCGGAGACAGTGGTGGTTACGGGCGCGTCGGCGGGATTGGGCCGTGCGATCGCGGTGGAGTTTGCACGCCACGGAGCGCAGGTGGCATTGCTGGCGCGCGGACAAAAGGGTCTCGAGGGCGCAGCCGCCGAGGTGCAAGCCGCGGGTGGCAAGGCGCTGATTGTGCCGACGGATGTTGCGGATCCTGCCGCCATGGAGAGCGCGGCCGAGATTACTGAGAAGCATTTCGGGCCGATCGATATTTGGGTGAACAATGCGATGGCTTCGGTCTTCTCGCCGGTGAAGGAGATGAAGGCGGAGGAGTACAAGCGCGCCACCGAGGTGACGTATCTGGGATTTGTATACGGGACGCTGGCGGCGCTGCATCGCATGCTGCCGCGCGATCGTGGAATGATCGTGCAGGTGGGTTCGGCGCTTGCGTATCGCAGCATTCCATTGCAGTCGGCGTACTGCGCTGCCAAACATGCGATTAGAGGATTCAATGACTCGCTGCGCTGCGAGCTTTTGCACGACAAGAGCAAGGTGCGAGTGACGATGGTGCAGATGCCGGCGATGAACACAACGCAGTTCGGCTGGGTCAAGAGCCGCTTGCAGAAGAAGGCGCAGCCTGTGCCGCCGATCTTTGAGCCGGAGGTTGGCGCGCGCGCTGTGTACTGGGCGGCGCATCATCATCGGCGCGAGGTGTATGTGGGCTCATCGACGGTGAAGGCGATTGTGGGGAACAAGGTTGCGCCGGACATGCTGGATCATTATCTGGCATCGAAGGGTTACGAGGCGCAGCAGACGTCAGAGCCGGAGGATCCGGCGCGGCCAAACAACCTTTGGGAGCCGGTCGATGCGGATCAGGATCATGGCTGCCACGGGACCTTCGATGCGCGTTCTCATGAGCATAGCGCGCAGCTGGCGCTGGATCTGAATCTGCCGAAGGCGCTGGGATTGGCGTTTGCGGGCGCGCTGGCGGGATCGGTGCTGTTGTCGATGCGGCGGCGGTCGCAGAACCATCAGCGGGATCATGCGGAGATTGAAAGACGCGCTGCCTGAGCGCTGGAACGCGATGGCAGGCGGCTGATCAGTCGGCTGCCACCGCTGCTCCAGCGGGCTGTTCTTGCGCATGCGCTTCGTGCCGCCTGCGCGCGCGGCGGCAGAGGGCGTAGGCGATCGCGAACGTGACCAGGGGCGCGATGAACACGAGAATGCGCAGCGCGGTGCGTATGGCGACGACGGAGTTCCTGGTCGCAAGCGCGAACACGTCGTCGCCGCCGGCGAACTCCAGCACAACAAGGAAGACGAGCACGGCGCATCCCATTGCCGTCTGGAAAGGGCGCTGCCACGGGAGACACAGGACGTGGTGTTCGCTGTCATCGAACGAAAGGAGCCGCTCCAGAAACGGGTACGCGTATAGCAGCGCGAAGAGCGAGGCGGGGAAGAGCACTGCGGGAAAGAACAACTCCGGGACCCACACTCTGCCGATGGTGATGTTGACGCCCGGGAAGAGGCGCATGGCTCCTTCAATCCAGCCCAGGTACCAGTCGGGCTGTGCGCCGGGCAGCACGGCAATGGGATTGTACGGCCCGTACATCCATACGGGATCGATCTGCACCAGCCCGCCGAGGGCGGCGAGGATCGCAAAGACGAGCAGGAAGAGGCCCAGCGACTTGAGTGTGTACGACGGCCACAGATGGGTGCCGACGATGGTCTTGTCGGTGCGATGCGGGCCAGGGTAATTGGTGTGCATCTGCCGCCAGATGATGCCGAGGTGAATGGCGAGCAGGAGAGAGATCGCGGCCGGGACGACGAAGATGTGCAAGGCATACATGCGCGGCACGGTGGAAGCGACCGGAACCGTTCCGCCGAGGAAGAGGTAAGCGATCCACGGGCCGATGGCCGGAACCGAGAGCATGATGGAGTAGCCGATGCGCAGGCCTGCTCCGGAGAGGAGATCGCTGCACATGGAGTAGCCGAGATAGCCGTTGACGATGCCGAGGACGAGCAGCGTCATGCCGACGAGCCAGTTGATCTCGCGCGGCTTTCGATAGGCGCTGGTGAAGAAGATGCGTGCCTGGTGCACGATGATTGCGCCGATGAAGATGTCGGCGGCCCAGTGATGGATTTGGCGAATGAGCAGGCCGCCGGGGACATCGAAGCTGATGTGCAGCACGGAGCGCAAGGCCTCGTCCATCTTGACGCCGGCGAGAGGCTTGTAAGAGCCGTGGTAGATGACCTGCGCGGAGCTGCCGTTGTAAAACATGGCGAGAAACGTGCCGGTGGCTACGAGCACGACAAAGCAGTAGAGCGCGATTTCGCCGAGCATGAACGACCAGTGGTCGGGGAAAACATGATTGATGGCGCCGCGCAGGAACTCGGAGGCGCGGAGGCGTTTGTCGACCCAACTGAGAACGATGCTCACGATGGCATCCCCCAGAAGCCCGGGCCGGGGGGCGCGCTGAATCCGCCGGCCGCGCGCAAGATGCCTTGCTCGTCAGCGTAGAGCGGAAGTTGTGGGAGAGGGCGCGCCGCGGGGCCTCCGGTGGGCTGGGCCCCACGCAGCACATCGAACGTGGACTGGTGACAGGGGCACATCAGCAGGTGCGTGGTGGTTTCATACATGCCGACGGCGCATCCTGCATGGGTGCAGACACGCGAGAAGGCGAGATTGCCCATCGGCGCCCAGCCATGGCGATCACTCGGCAAATGCAGCAGATCCTGATGGACGCGCAGCAGCACGGTCTGGGCTCGCTCGGAGCCGATGCTGCCTTCAGGAAAGACAATGACGGTGTTGCCGGGCTGAAGATCGTTGACGGATACGGGATTGCCGTCCTGAGTCATTAGGCGCTGGCCCGGTTTCCATACGGTAGAGAAGAGCACCGGGTCTGGCGAAGAGCCGAGAGAACGAAACCAAGTGACGAAGATGGATGCGAAGAGCGCGCCGGCTCCGGCGGCCATCCACTTGAGCAGCCCACGGCGATGAATCTGCTGTTCGCCGATGTCGAAGTCTTCGGCTGCGGCCTCGCGAGCCTGGGGCGGCGGATTGAGCTGCTCGCGCTTCATCACGACCTGATGTCTGAGCGTGAGCAAATGCGACCAGAGCACGAGCATGATGCCGGAGCCGCCGAGAAAGACTGCGAGACTGCTGCCCAGGAGCCAGTTGCTGCCGCCGGTCCAATAAGCGACAAGAAAAGAGATGCCGCCGGCAGCGGACACGAGAAAGGCACAGCCAACCAGGATCGTGCCGACTTTCTCGTGCTCCACACGTTCTGTCTCCAGCCTCATACCTGGCCGATCTTTTTGTGTTGCGATGGCCGCGGCTTCTGCACAGTCTTTCTTTTGCGCCGGATTTTTCATGGGATCACGCGCACCTGACGAACCTTCTTCCTTCATCCCTTGCCCCCTCGTTCAATCCAGATAACCGCCCCGATAAGGCCGATCACGACCAGCCATGCCATCCACCCCTCGGGAACGGGGCCGTACCAGGTCACCGTGAGGCCGCCGGGGTTTGGCGGATGCTCGGCGTAGCGGACGTACTCGACAAGCGACGCAACTTCGTTATCGCTGAGCGCCGCACGCGGAAAAGCGGGCATGGGTCCCGGCCCCCAGCGAATGGCGCCCGCAATCAGCGCCGCGGATTTGTGCGTGAGCGGAGGTGCGTTGACTCCCGCGAAGGCCAGCGCGCCACCGCGCACGGCTGTGCGGTGACAGCTTGCGCAGTAGACGCGAAACAGCTCACCGCCTTTGCCGATGTCGCCTCCGCCGAGAGGAATGTCGGCGAGCTTGTCGACTACGAAATGCGACACGTCGCGCATGTCCTGGATGGAGAGCATGTAGACGAAGCGCGGCATGTGGGAGGGGCCCTCCTCCACCGCGGTCATCACTTTGCCGTAGTCGTGCTCCGCGCGCAGGGATGGGCCGGCGATGGTGATGACGGCGCTGCGGCCCTGGCCGCGATCGCCGTGGCACTTGGCGCAGTGCACGGCGAAGATGCGGGCTCCGTTGGCGAGGGGATCCGGCGGATTTTGCTGCGCGGGAGAAGTGGCGCCGTTCATGGCAAACAACGAAACCAGGAGCACAAGAGCACATCCATGCCCACGCACACATGTTCTCTTCCGTTGCACGGACCGTTCGATGCTGCTGCTGTCGCATGCAGATGTACGTCGCAGTCACGTTGACGCAATTCTCTTTTGCCGAAATAAAAGTCGATTCGCGACACATCCCGCGCGCTCGCTGTGTTGGTGCTATGCTCGGGCCTGCGACATGGAATCCGGCGTCTCTTTCTCATCTCCTCCGCTCGAGCGAGTACCGCGGTCATCCTGCCCGGCTTTGCTTCCCCTTCTCGAATGTGCCGCAGTGCTGGTGTGTTCGCTGCTCGCAGGCTGCCTTGGCGGCAAGGCCAAGGGTGTGCATCCGGTGAATACGGGAGGCGGCGATCCTGCGCGTGGGCAGCAGGCAATCGTTCACTATGGCTGCGGAAAGTGCCACACCATTCCTGGCATTCGCGATGCGCACGGCGTTGTGGGGCCGCCGCTGGCGAAGCTTGGGTCACGCACGATTATTGGCGGCGAGTTCCCGAACGTTCCCTCCACGCTTGCGCGTTGGGTGCAATCGCCTATTTCGATGAAGCCGAAGACGGCGATGCCAGACCTGGGACTGACCGAGCAGCAGTCGCGCGATGTTGCGGCGTATCTCGAAACGCTTCGGTGATACGCAACAAGGGCCGCCTGAATGGGCGGCCTGCAGATGCCGGCACAAATGCAAGAACTCACAGGGAGGGGCTGAAGCCCGAATTATGCGGAGGGCTTATGCGGCACGACTGAAGTCGTGCCCTGTTACAAAACTTTCGTTACTGTCATGGCCCAAAGTCTGAGGGCCGCCCAATCGCAGGCGGCCCTCTTCTGGTGGATTGATCCTGGCGTTATTCGGCTTTCTTTTCCGTTGCCGGGGCCGTCTCGGGCTTGGTCAGCGGCTTGGTGATGTCGTCGAGGTAGTCCGGAGTCCCTGCCACACGCTCCAGCACCGGATAGCGCTGGCCGTCGTGGTAGTTGATCTCGGCGTTGGAGACGTACGTGTCTTGCTGCACGATCAACTTGATTGGCTCGGTGTTTCCCTTGGCTGCGTCGATGGCATTGCGTATCCCATCCGGCGAAAAGACCTGTCCGTTGACGGCTAGAATCTTCTGCCCCGGCGCGAGTTGAGCCTTGTCGGCGGGCCCGTTCCACAGCACATCCATGATGGTGCCGTCCGCGGTGAGGCGCAGGCCGAGCGAGTACCAGCAATCCACGCCGATGTAGCGCGCATAGACACCGGCCATCGTCTTCTCCGACGTGCTGGGCTTGTCTTTGAAGACGAGCTTGTAGCCGCCGCGCTCGATTCCTGCGAGATCCGCGTGGGGATTGATCTTGTAGACGCGGTCGTGCAGGAAGGTGGCCCAGTCGTAGGGAAGGACCTCATTGAGATCCTTGACGAGCTCGTCGAAGGTGTAGGGAACGATGAGCGGGCCGGTGTTGCCGCCCTTAGCGAGGAAGATGCGCTCGAAGTCGTCGAGCGACTTCTTGTTGTTGGTCTTCTGGCGGATGAGGGTGTCGGCGTCGAGCCACAAGAGCTCGCCTTCCTGGTAGTAGTCCTGGCCGCGGCGCCAGTTGCTCCAGGCGGGGTTTCCGCCGCGCAGGACGCTGG
This sequence comes from Acidobacteriota bacterium, assembly GCA_046566985.1. GTDB lineage: Bacteria > Acidobacteriota > Terriglobia > Terriglobales > Acidobacteriaceae > Telmatobacter. Next base: position 103,020 of record JBKICT010000016.1, read on the forward strand.
CGGCGACGGCGGTGTCTTCGGTGGAGCGCCAGTCGCGTCCGCGCTTGTATTCCAGGCTGGCGGCGCTCATGCCGAGCAGATCGCGGTACTGCGCCTGGTTCTTGAGGCCGGCGCGGGCGGCGAGGACGTTGCCGAGGTACTGGGTCATGCCCTCGTACACCCACAGGAGGCCGCCCTGCTGGGGCGTTGCGAAGTCCGGCTGATAGAGGCCCACGGGCCGGCGGTATTTGCCGTTCCAGGAGTGCGTGAATTCGTGGCTGAGCAGGTCGGCTTCCGGCAGCTGGTGTGCATCGTCGGCAAAGCCCTTTTCGCCGACGCCGTTGTCGGAGGACTGGCCGTGCTCGAGGCCTTCGCCGCCGGCGACGTTCGAGAGGGTGAGCAGGAAGTGGTAGACGTGGTAGTGATGCGAGGCGTACTCGGCGCTGGCTTCGCGCACGAGATTATTGATCTCCGCAAGGGTGCTGGCGCGCAGCATCTCGTCGCCCTTCTGGTCGGAGACTACGTCGATGTAGTGCTGGGGCTTGATCTCCGGCGCCAGGGCGAACTCGTGGAAGAACTCGCCGGTGATGATGGGCGAGTCCTGGAGCTGCTCGACGGTGGTGGCCTCAAATTTGGTGGTGCTGCCGGAGGCGGGAACGGGCCAGGAGGAGGCGCCGATCGGTTGCAGGGCCGTGCCCACGCCCCAGCCGGCGGGGACCTTGAGCGACGGCTGGATGGGAATGTCCTTGACCGGAATATGGGCCGGGTAGAGCAGCAGCTTCTCCCACTCGAGGACCGCCATCTTGTCGCTGACGCGGGCGGTTACGATGCAGTCGAGGTGGGCGTGGAGGGTGGTGGCGCCTTTGGGGACGACGACGTGGAACTCATACATGTTGATGTCGTCGCGACGCCACTTGATCGGCTTGCCGTCCACGCTGAAGACGACCCCGGTGATGTCGCTGACGGGTCCGGTGGGGCGGTGATTGCCGGGAATCCATTCGGGGGTGATCAGGTCGAGGGGACCCGGGGTTACGGGCAGATCGACGTCGGCATGGTAGAGCTTGCGGGGCCCGTCCGTCAGGTCGGCAACAATCTCGATGGGCTTTTTCTGGCTCCAGGCGGTAAGGGGGAGCAGGGAAGCAGGCAAAAGCGCCGCGAGGAAGGCGGCGTGCAGTCGAAACCTGTGCATGGAAAGAATCTCCTGATCGATCCAGCGTAACGCATGGGGCCGGGGACGGTGTCCCGCGATGGCAAGCTTTTGCGGGATGGTGCGGGTGATTGGGGGGAGCCTAGTTATAGATGAGTAACTGACTCTGCACTTCTCTCTGGCGGCGGCTGCAGGGTGGCAGCGCAAAACGTTGGCCGTTATGCCGTTAAGTTATTTAGATCATATACCCCCTCCGGGTATATAAAAAATAAATTTATTAATTTTCTAGTTAACATTGGATCAGGGAACGTGAGGTTGTTTGTGACGGTGGCGATGAAATCAACACTCTTCCCCTGGTTTCATCTGAGGATAGTCTGCACCCCGGGGCGGGGGCTGGGCTGTGCCGGCAATCACAGGCCGATGTGATGAAAGCAGGGCGGAAGGGTTGTGGGCCGATTCCCGCGCGCAATGCAGACCGGACGTCTGTTTCGCGGCCCGGCCAGAGGGCGTTCTTCAGTTACCTGGAGGATCTGATCCTTACACCAAACTGATTTGGAACGCGATATTTTTGTTGAACATGGCGTGAATTTGCGCCAATATGGAATGCAACTCTTACAACTTTTGCCGCTCCCCCGCTTCAATTTGCGGCTTGCATCCTTCCGATTCAGCCATGTATGCTCCTTCGCCGACAGCAAATCGGCTCAGGAAAGCACATCAAACAGACCCCCGGGCGCTCCGTCCGGCAGCCCTGACCGGGCTGCAAACGAAACGAGTTGCAGAACAGAGCGGTGAAGCTCTTAATGCCGCCAGATTTACTGTTTGGAGGAACCGACGTGAAACGATCCATCTGGGGATGGATGCTTTTGTGCATCCTGTCCACTTCCCTCGCATTCGCCCAGATCGCCACAACCAGGCTGCACGGCATCGTCAAGGATCCCAGTGGAGCCTTGATTCCCGGCGCCACTATCACCATTACGAATAGCGCCAGGGGAACAGTTCTATCGACCAAGAGCGATGCTGCCGGCGTCTATGACTTTCCGCAGATTGCTCCGGCCAGGTACACGATCAAAGTGTCGGCGACGGGCTTCGGGGACCAGACGAAAGCCGCCGAACTGCTGGTGAACCAGCCGGCGACGGTGGATTTCACCCTGACGGTGCAGGCGAGCAGCGTGACGGTGGATGTGTCGGGCGAGGCGCAGACACTGAACACCTCGGACGCATCGCTCGGCAATGCGACGGACAACGCGGAGATTCAGGCGCTGCCCAGCGAAACCCGCAACGTGCCGGACCTGCTGGCGCTGCAGCCGGGCGTGTTTTATCTGCCGCCGCAGCAGGGTGGCGGCGGAGACAGCCGCAACGGCGCGGTGAACGGCGGCCGTTCCGACCAGGGCAACGTGACGATGGACGGCATCGACGACAACGACCAGGTGAATGGGTTCGCGTTCACCGGCGTGCTGCGCGAGACGCAGGACTCGGTGGAAGAGTTCCGCGTGGCGACGGGCGGCGACAACGCCGACCAGGGGCGTTCTTCGGGCGCGCAGGTGAGCATGGTGACCAAATCGGGCACTAACAAGTTCCACGGCGCGGCCTACGAGTACTACCGCTGGCCGCGGGTGGCAGCGAACGACTGGTTTGTGAAGCAGGGGCAATTCAACAGCGGAAGCCCCAATACGCCGCCCAAGATTTTGCGCAACATCTTCGGCGCCGACCTTGGCGGCCCGATCAAGAAAGACAAGCTGTTCTTCTTTGGCAACTATGAGGGCGAGCGCCAGGCGGAGGACCAAGCGGTTGCGCGGACGGTTCCCACACCGGCCTACCAGTCCGGCGAGCTTGTGTATCCCGACGCCAACGGCGTCAAGACGATCCTTTCGCAGTCGCAGGTGGCGCAGCTCGACGCCGGTTGCAAGGTCTGCAACACTGCCGCCTACCCGAACCCTCCGGGTCCGAACCCCAATGCGCTGGGCTATTTCCAATCGATGCCATCCTCGAACGGCGACACGCTGGGCGACGGCGGCTTCGACTCCGGTTCATTCTCGTTCGCTTCGCCAGCTCCAATTCACCTGAACACGAGCATCGCGAGGATCGACTACATTCCCAACGACAGCCACCGCATCTTTGTGCGCGGCAACCTGCAGGACGACACCATCGCGTCGGTGGTGCAGTTCCCCGGGCAGCCCGCGTCGAGCATCAACGCGGATAACAGCAAGGGCGTGGTCGGCGGGGACACCTGGACGATTAATCCGCGGATGGTGAACGATCTGCGCTATGGCTATATTCGGCAGGGTTTCGGCATCAGCGGCCAGGGTAAGGGCGATTATGTCGATTTTCGGTTCCTCAATTCACCTACGGCTGAGACGCGCAATCGCATTGTCAGCGTGCCGGTGAACAACCTGGTGGATAACTTCAGCTGGGTAAAGGGGAACCACAACCTGATGTTCGGCGTGAACTGGCGGCTGGTGCAGCAGAACAACGCCACGGACGCCAACTCGTTCAACGGTGCCAGCACGAATCCCTACTGGCTGGGCGGCAATCCGCCCGATCCTTCGGGAATCGGCGCGCCCAGCGTGAATGGCAACTTCGATAACTCGTACGTGATTGCCTACGGGAACCTGATTGGAGCGGTTCCGTCGCTGACGCAGGTCTCGAACTACAAGCTCACGTCGGCGAGCTCCGGCACGGCGCTTCCCGACGGGGCATTCGTGTACCGGCACTTCAAGGCCAACGAGTATGAGGGATTTGTGCAGGACGCCTGGCGTATTCGGCCGAACGTAACGATCACAGTTGGCCTGCGTTACACCTACCTGCAGACTCCCTGGGAGACGAGCGGACAACAGGTGACGCCGACGATCGATACGGATACCTGGTACAAGAAGCGCGAAACGGAGGCGCAGGCGGGCCAGATCTACGAGGCGGACCTGCAGTTTGCTCCCGCCGGACCCCACTACGGGAAGCCTGGCTTCTGGCAACCGCAGAAGGGCAACATTGCGCCTCGCGTGGCAATCGCCTGGGCACCCAACGCCCGGACCTCTGTGCGCGCCGGTGCGGGTATTTACTACGATCATTTCGGCGAAGCGCTGGTCAACAACTTCGATCAGAATGGCTCTTTCGGCATGAGCTCGTCGGTAACGAATCCTGCCGGCATCTACCAGGCGGAGGGTCAATGCGCCGATCCCAGCCAGTGTTCGCATCCGGGCTCGCCGCGCTTCATAGCGCGTAATCAGCTTCCGCCCATCGGCGGCGGTTCCACGGCAGCGACGGTCACCTTCCCGTACACGGCACCGCTGGACAACTTCGCCATCACCTGGGGCCTGAACAGCAAGATCCAGACTCCGTACTCGGAGACGCTGGATTTTTCCATTCAGCGCGAGCTGGGAGGTGGATTCACGCTGGAGACGGCGTACGTGGGGCGGTTGGGACGCCATTTGCTGAATCAGCTCGATTTGGCCGATGCGGTCGATTACGTGGATCCGGGGGGCGGCGGCGACTACTACGCCGCAGGCACCCAGCTCTCCAAGATGGTGGACAAGAACAACGGCAACTACCCAGCATCCGTGCCGGCGATCAAGTACTTCGAAGACGTGTTCCCGTTCATGGCGGGGTACGACTATCCGGGTGAGAGCGCCACGCAGGCCATTTACAACAACGAGTGGGCTCCGTACAGGAGCAACCTGGGTGCGACGAGCGCGCTTGCGGATCTCGATTTCTACGACTGGGTGTACGGATTTTACCCGGTTCCGGCGAACTGGAGGCCGCACTTCTGGCAGGATCAGTTCGGGTCTCTATTCTCGCTTTCGAGCATGGGCATGAGCTACTACAACGCGGGGCAGTTCAGCCTCCACCACCCCGCCAGCCACGGGCTGACGTTCGATATGAATGTGACGTGGGCGCACTCGATCGACTGGGGCTCGGATACGGAGCGCAGCACGGAGTTCGGCGGCAACTCGAGCAATACGGGCGCGTTCAGCGAGATCACGAACACCTGGAAGCCGTATCTTTCCAAGGGTGACTCGGATTTCGACACGCGGGTCTTCGTAACCGGCGACTGGGTGTACCTGGTCCCGGTGGGCCGCGGCAAGATGATCGGCGGCAACTCCAACGGCCTGCTGAACGCGATAATTGGCGGATGGCAGTGGTCGGGGATCAATCGCTGGTCCACCGGACTACCGTTCTCGCTCTTCGAACCGGGGTGGACGACCAACTGGCAGATCGAGAGCTACGGCGTGCAGACGGGGCCGATCCCGACGAAGAAGCACTACGACTCGACCGGCGAACCGCAGTACTTTGCCAATCCGAACGCGATCAACAGCGGCCTGTCGTGCGGCGGATGCAATGGCGGCAACGAGCGGCTCCCGTATCCGGGCGAAGCCGGCCAGCGCAACAACTTCCGCGGAGACGGTGTCTTCGACATCGACTCCGGCCTGACCAAGATATGGAAGGTGCGCGGGACCAGTTCCGTGCGGTTCGACTGGGAGGTCTATAACGTGAGCAACTCCGTGCGGTTCGATCCGGCGAGCATCAGCTCCGGGTTGACGGGCGGCAGTCTCGGCATCGCCAGCAGCGAACTCACCGTTCCGCGCCGCATGCAGTTTGCGCTGCGGTACGACTTCTAACCTCAAACCTCAGCAGAAGCTGAGAACGGCCGGAGGGCATGCGCTCTCCGGCCGTCTTCTTTTCTTCTGGCTGCGAGGCACCCGGCGGTCAGATTTCGGGGAAGAAGTCGAAGAAGGCGTCGAGGCTTTGCTTCAACTGCTTTTCGATCTCCGCGCGCGAACCCTCCAGCACGTGCATCGTCACCCGCGCCTCGTGGCCATTCGCCAGCTTCAGCTTTGCGTCTTCGATTTCCTTGAGTTCGCCCTCTGGTAGAAGCCGCAATCCATAGACAAGAGTCAAATCTGCCATATTCATCATCCTATCTCTGATGTCGCTGCTCCGGTCCCTGACCGCTGATCTGAGCCTTTACAATCTACACAGGAAAACCCATGATCGAAACCCGCGATACTGTCATTCTCGGATCCGGCTGCGCCGGGCTGACCGCCGCCATCTATGCCGCCCGCGCCAACCTGAAGCCGCTTGTTCTGGAGGGTCACGAGCCGGGCGGGCAACTCTCGATTACCTCGCTGGTGGAGAATTTTCCCGGCTGGCCGGAGGGCATTCAGGGGCCCGAGCTGATCGACAACATGAAGAAGCAGGCGGCGCGGTTTGGCGCGGAGTTCAAGGTGGCGCACCTGGTATCGGCGGATTTGCATACGCACCCGTTCCGGTTGCATACCTCGGAGGGCGAGATTCACACGCGGACGCTGATTATTGCCTCAGGCGCAAGCGCGCGGTGGCTGGGCTTGCCAAGCGAGCAGGCGCTGATTGGGCACGGGGTTTCGAGCTGCGCGACGTGCGACGGTTTTTTCTTCCGCGGGCTGGAGATTGCGGTGATTGGCGGCGGCGACTCGGCGATGGAGGAGGCACTGTTCCTGACGCGGTTCGCGAGCAAGGTGACGGTTCTGCATCGGCGGGAGAGCTTTCGAGCGAGCAAGATCATGCTCGACCGCGTGATGGCGCATCCCAATATTGAGTTGCGCACCAACGTGGTGGTGAGCGAAGTTCTGGGCGTGGAAGAGAAGGAAGTGAAGGGCTTGAAGCTCAAGGATGTGGTGACGGGTGTGGAGAGCGTTCTGCCGGTGAGCGGGATGTTTCTCGGCATCGGCCACGAGCCGAATGCGAAGATGTTCCACGGCCAGATCGATCTGGATGCCGAGGGCTACATCCTGACGCGCGACAACGTGATCACCACGCGCAACGGCGTTCCGGTTCCCGGAGTCTATGCGTGCGGCGACGTGCAGGACCGGCGTTATCGGCAGGCGATCACGGCGGCCGGCACTGGATGCATGGCGGCGCTGGAAGTGGAGAAGTATCTGGAAGAGCACGGCCGGTAGGTTATTTCTAAATGGGCTAGCTTCGTCTCTGCCACGGATTTGTTCGTGCGGCTGAGGTGCGAGCGGCTTCGACGGACTCTGCAATGACCCTTCTCCGCGAACGTCTCGAACATCTCGAAGAGCAGATCCGCGATGCCTGCCGGCGGGCCCATCGTCCGCGGCACGAGGTCGAGCTGATGGCGGTGTCAAAGACGTATCCCGCCGCCACCATCGAGCAGGCCGCCGAACTGGGATTGCGTCTCTTCGGCGAGAATCGCGTGCAGGAGTTCGCCGCCAAAGCGCCCGATCTTGCGCAGTGGCGCGTCAATGGCGTGATCGCCGCATCGGATCAGCCAATACTTGTGCATCTCATCGGCCATCTGCAGTCGAACAAATCCGCGCGCGCGGCGGAGCTGTTCGATGCCGTCGATTCGGTGGACTCGGTGCGGCTGGCCGAGCGTCTGGATGAGGCGGCGGGCAAGCTGCACAAGCGCTTGCCGGTGTTGATCGAAGTGAAGCTCAGCTCCGAGGAGACGAAGGAGGGTGTAGAGCCGGACTCTGCCGAAGCCGCGGCTCTGCTGGAGCGCATGCCGGATTTCAAGCACCTACACATGCGGGGGCTGATGACGATTGCGCCGTGGGGCGTGCCGGAGGAACAGACGCGCGCCTGCTTCCGGTCTCTTCGTGCGTGGCGCGACCGCTGGGCCGCTGCGCATCCGCGCCTCAAGTTCGACGTGCTCTCCATGGGCATGAGCGGGGATTTTGCTATTGCGATTGAAGAAGGCGCGACGCGCATCCGCATCGGGACCGCGCTGTTCGGAGCAAGGCCGCCGATGGCGGCGCAGCGCGAGGCTTATCCCGAGGACTTCGACGAGTGATTCGCGAGACGGCGGAGGGCGTGACGCTGGCCGTGCGCGCGCAGCCGGGCGCGAAGAGGACCGCGATTACCGGTGTCTACGGCGAAGGCGAAGCTGCACAGCTCAAGATTGCGGTGCAGGCGCCGCCGATCGAAGGCCGCGCTAACGATGCGCTGATCGGTTTTCTCGCTAAGCACTTGGGGATTGCGAAGTCTGCCGTGGTGCTCATCTCCGGCGAGCTTTCGCGGAGCAAGGTGTTTTTGCTGCGGGGTGTGACAGTCGCATCTGTGCGTGCATGGCTCGAAGCGCATTTGCACGCTCCGCAGTGATCAGCGACCAATGCGCCGCGAGATTGCCTCCAGCACCTCTTGCGGCTCGGGCCGGACGCGGAAATCGGCATGCGCTTCGGCAAAGACTACTCGCCCGGCGGGGCTGACGACGTAAGTGGCCGGCAAGGGCAGACGCCAGCTCTCGTCGCCGTTGACGAACGGAAGATTGACCAGGATGGAGCGGTAATAGCTCTGCATGTATTCGGGCAGCGTCCATACCAGCCCGAACTGCTCCGCCACCTTGTTACCCATGTCGGCCAGCACGGGGAAGGGAAGCCCGTGCTGCATGACCATGAAGTCGCTCTGGCGCTCGATCTGCGGGCCGATGGCGACGAGAAGGCCGCCGCGCTCCCGGACTTCGCCGTAGAGATCGCGCCAGGTTTCCAACTCGGTGGAATCGTAGGAACACCAGCGGCCGCGGAAGAACTTGATGACCAGGGGGCCGAGTTGCAGCAGGTCAGCGGAGCGCACGGTGCGGCCGTTCGATTCTTTCAGGGCGAACTCGGGCGCGGCGGCGCCGACGGGCAGGATGCGGTCCTCCATGCCGGTGGCGAAGAGATCCTCAATGGAGCGCTCGCTGATGGCGAGGCGCTCCGGCTGCACCAGGTGGCGCGTGTTGGCGGTGATCTCGTCGAGTTGGTCTTGCAGGCTGGTCACGCTTTAGCTATTCTCGCAGATTCCAAGTGGCTTAGAATGTGCGCATGGCCGCGATGGATTACGCACCGCTCGGAAAGGCGATTCAGCGACTGAAGGAAGCTCTGCGGGCGCTCGAAAAGGAGCCCGGGAATGATCTCTATCGCGATGCCGTGATCCAGCGATTTGAGTTCACCTATGGTTTGTGCGCAAGCTACATGGCGCGCTATCTGGCTCTTGCTTCGGCGGTGCCGTTGGAGTCGAAGATGAGCTTTCCTACCCTGGTGCGCACGGCGGCTGAAGCCGGGCTTTTGCGCTCCGGCTGGGAGCGTTGGTACCAATTCCGCGAAGCGCGCAACCTTACCAGCCACACGTACGACGAGGACAAGGCGAAGGCTGTGCTCGCGCAAATTCCGGACTTCGCTGACGAAGCGGAGTATCTGTCGGTGCAATTGAACAGACGATCCGAAGACCATGGCGACTGAGCCGCAAACCCGCAGCATGCCTCCCATCGCAATGGAACCGCATGAGTGGGAGGAGTTGCGGGCGATCTTGCGCACTCATGTGCCGAATTGCGCGGTGTGGGCCTTCGGATCGCGGGCAACCCGGCAAAGGCTGCGCCGCTACTCCGACTTGGATTTGGCGATTCGCGAGACGGGTGCGGGGGGAGGGCTCGAAACGCTTCGTGAGGCTCTCGACGAATCCCGCCTGCCGTTCAAGGTGGATGTGGTTTCGCTCGACTCGCTCACGCCGGAATTCCGGGCGCGGATTGAGCCGGATCTAGTGCTTGTCCAAGGCTGAACCGGCGAATCTATCGCCCGAACTTTTGCTTGGCCATGCCGAGAGCGCCGAGGCCGCCGCGCATCATGGCTTTGCCGAGGCCGCCGCCTTTGCCCATGGATTTGAACATCTTGGCCATTTGCGCGTATTGGCGCAGGAGCTGGTTCACTTCCTGCACGCTGGTGCCGGAGCCGGCCGCGATGCGTTTGCGGCGCGAGCCAGAGATGATCTCGTGGTTGCGGCGCTCGAGCGGCGTCATCGAGTTGATGATGGCTTCGAGGCGCACGAATTGCTTCTCGTCCACCTGGCTCGCGGCCTGCTGCATGCCAGCGAATGGGCCCACGCTGGGGAGCATCTTGAGGATCGACTCCATGGAGCCGAGCTTCTTGATCTGCTTGAGCTGGTCGCGGAAGTCCTCGAGCGTGAAGCCGTCGCCGAGCAGGGCCTTCTTGGCGAACTCTTCGGACTTCTTGCGGTCGAGGGTGGCTTCGGCCTTTTCGACCAGCGAGAGAATGTCGCCCATGCCGAGGATGCGGCCGACGATGCGGTCGGGATGGAAGGGCTCGAAGGCGTCCGGCTTTTCGCCGGTGCCGATGAACTTGATGGGCTGGCCGGTGACGTGGCGGATGGACAGGGCCGCGCCGCCGCGCGCGTCGCCGTCCATCTTGGTGAGCACGGAGCCGGTGATGCCGAGGCGCTTGTGGAAGTCGAGCGCGGAGTTCACGGCGTCCTGGCCGGTCATGGCGTCGGCGACGAAGAGAATCTCCTGCGGGTTGAGCAGCTTCTTTAGCCGCTCCATCTCTCCCATGAGCTCTTCGTCGATGTGCAGACGGCCGGCGGTATCGACGATCAGGGTGTCGAAGCCGAAGTTGCGTGCCTCGCGGCGGGCCTCGGTGGCCAGGCGCTCGACGAGCGCCGAACCCGGCGCTTCGCCCTTGGTGTCGCCCTCGTAGATCTTTGCGTCGATGGACTTGGCGACGACCTTGAGCTGTTCGCGGGCGGCGGGACGGTAAACGTCGACCGAGACCAGGATGGGGCGGTGGCCGCCCTTCTTGAGCCACGCGGCGAGCTTGCCGGCGGTGGTCGTTTTACCGGAGCCTTGCAGGCCGGCCATCAGGATCACTGTGGGCGGCTGCGGCGCAAACTTGAAGCGCGCCGTGTCCTTGCCGAGGATTGCGACGAGTTCGTCGCGGACGATCTTGATGACCTGCTCGCTAGGGGAGAGCGCGGTCAAGACCGACGTGCCGACGGCCTTCTCGCGGATGTGGTCGATCAGTTCCTTGACCACGTTTAGATTGACGTCGGCTTCGAGCAGGGCTACGCGAATCTCGCGCAGCGCCTCCTGGATGTTTTCTTCGGTGAGCGTGCCTTGCCCGCGAAGGTGCTTGAACGCCCGCTGCAGTTTGTCTGTAAGGTTCTCAAACATAGGTCCAATCTAAGTGTATCGTGTGCGCGAATGTGCGGCTTTCCGGCGGCGAATTCCGGCGGGCGGGACGGTCAGGAGCCGGCCCCGGGGGTTGAGAGCAGCTCGATCAAGCCGGATTCGACCGCCTTTTCGAACTGCGAGCGGCATAGCGCGGCTGCAGCGGCCCGGCCAAACTCCCGCACATAAGCATCGAGCGCGTCTTCATTGGCCCGCGCCACATACCAGCGATTCCGTCCGGCCTCCTTGGCCATATAGAGGCAGCGGTCGGCGAGGATCAGCACCTCCTGCCAGGTGAGCAACTCCGGATGGCGGGTGGAAAGCGGAAAATGAGCCAGGCCAAGGGACATGGTAATGCGCAGTTCGCGGGCGGGCACCTGCAGCGGGCTTTCCTCCGCAACGAGCCTGCGCATGCGTTCGGCGAGTGAGACATCTTCTTCTCGTTCGCGCAGGCGATCGATGACGAGGAACTCTTCACCGCCCCATCGGGCGAGTATCGCGCCCCCGCGAATCGCATTGTTCAGGGAGGCTGCAATTCCCTTGAGCGCGGCATCGCCGGTTTCATGGCCGTAGGTGTCGTTGATGTCTTTGAAGCGATCGAGATCGCCGATGCAGATGAGCAGGGAACTCGCTTCGCCCTCGTTCACTTTGCGCATGAGTTCGGCGGTGAGGCGAGGCATGGAGATGTTCACGAAGCGCCGATTATTGAGTCCTGTGAGCGGGTCGGTGATGGAGGCGGCCTCAAGCCGGGCGTTGGCGTCCAGCAGCTCGCGCGTCCTTTGCACAACGGCCGCTTCGAGGTCGATGGTGTGCTGCATCTGCCGCTTCTCAGCCTCTGCCTTGATGCCCTTGACGCGATCGGCGAGCGCGAATGCGAGCAGGACGCATTCCACGGCGGAGCCTATCTGGACTGCATCGTGCGCGGCGCTGTCTGCTGCGTGCAGCAGTCCCAGGTAGACGAGGATGTAGAAGACGTTGGCGCAGATGAGAGTGAGCCAGGCAAGAAGGAAGAAGCGTGCGCGTTGATGGCCGCGGAGCAGCAGGAGCAGCCCGAGGACGCCGTAGAAGACGGAAGTTGCCAGGCCGTCCAACGCCAGCAGCGGCGAAAAGGTTTGCGGCGTGGTTATGGTGCCGGCAATCAGCAAAAAGATCGAGGCCCAGGCGATTCCCAGAAGCGAGCGATCGAGCGCACGGGAGAGTTCCCTGGCATCGAAGAAGCTGCGCACGAACATTGCACTTGCGGCGACGGCGATGCCGACGAAGTAAAACGATGAGGCTGCATTCCAGACCGGATTGTCGGGCCAAAGCGCGTCGAACAAAAAGTCGGCGCGCAGAATCCAGACCGCGCCGAAGAAAAGCACATAGATGCAATAGAAGAGGTAGGTCCGCTCTCGCAGCGAAAAGAAGAGAATCAGGTTGTAGGCAAACATGGCCAGAACAATGCCGGCATAGATGCCCTGAAGGTAGTTGAACCTCCGCACCTGTGCCACAAAGCTTCTGTCCGGAACCAGGCTCACGGCAAAGGGCTGAGCGGTATCCGCCGGCACCAGGTCGTTGGCGATGCGCAGGTAGTAGGTGGGCTCCTGACCCGGCGCTAACACAAGAGGGAAGGCAACGCCGGCCGCCATCACCGGGCGACGAAAGGGCGGAAGCTGCTCGCCTGAAGCGAGGCGTTCAAACCCGCCATCCTTCGGGATGTACAAGTCCGTTGTGTCCCAGCCGGGATCAGTGACGAGGTAGAGGTGCTGATTTTCATCGGCGCTCGAGCGGATATGTAGGCGAACCCAGTAGGCCCGCGCCGGCCCCGCAAGGTTTCTACCGGGAGTGAACGGCTGAAATGTTCCCTGTGCCGCCTGGTCGATTGTTAGATGACCGCTGGGATCCGCCATGATTTCCAGCGGCTGCTGGATAGAGGCGGAGCTGTTTTGGGCGACGGCCGCAAGGGCAAAGGCAAAGAGAAGTCCGGCGGTGAAGATTTGCAATTGCCGGTTCAGCAACACATCTCCTATCGGTTGCCTATGTTTGTTGCGCATAACGTGCCCCGAACGTTCTATGCACGTGTCCCCTGCCCCCAGATCGCCGGGGAATCCGCAAAGAGCAGGTTCCCGAATGCGTATAAGCGTTTCTGTTGTACAAGATATTCTAATCCGCAGGACTTACCAGGTACTGCTCAAGCTTGCCGTCGGGATAGGTGTAGGTTGTGAGGCTGAGCCTGCGCGTGGGATAGACGATGCGGAAGGCACGAAAGGTCATGCCGCCGCGCAGATTTTCGCCTACCTGACGGAAGGTGAGGGGCTCGCCAAGGGGACCCAGGCTGCTCTTGAAATCGGCGAGGGCCTGCGCATCGAAGTAGTCGTTGAGGTTGGGCGCCAGCAGGGTGCGGTCAATCTGGCCCTTCTGCAGTCCGCGATAGATGCTGAGCGCCTGTTCCTCGGCTGGGGTGTGCTTGGTTCCGGCGACGGTGGCCGTGGTTAACTGCGCGATCTCTTCCGCGCCGCCCGCCATGTGGTTGGTTAGCACAGCCACGGCTATGCCGTCGTCCACCAGCACCTCGTTGTCAGAGACGAACCCGGTGACCTCGCCGCTGTGCTCGATGGAGAGATGGCCATCGCGCTGAAGAACATCGACGCCGAGTCCGTAGTGCGTGCCCTGGCCGTTCTTCAGCTTGACCTCGGTGAACATCTCCTTGTAGCTCTCGGGCTTCATCAGGCTGCGCTTCATCAAGCTCTCGTCCCAGAGCGCCAGGTCGTGCGCCGTCATAGCGAGTTCGCCGGCAGCGAACATCCAGCCGCTGCCCTCCTTAGGCGCCAGGCGCAGCGGGCCCAGGGCGTAGCGGATGTAAGGGGTGGCGTCAGCCTGCGTAAGCTTGGTTTCGTCGGAGTTCCAGACACTCTTCATGCCGAGGGGATGAAAGATGTGCTGCTCGAGGAAGTCCATCACCTTCTGGCCAGAGACCTTCTCAACAATCAGCCCGGCGATGACGAAGTTGGTGTTGGAGTACTGCCACTTTGTGCCGGGCTCGAAATCAAGCGGCTTCTTTGCCCATTTGTCGATGATCTCCTGTGCTGTGGCCGGTTTCATCATAGGGGTCATCAGATAGTCTTCGGGCCAGTAATCCTGGTAGCCCGAGGTGTGGGAGAGAATTTCGCGGATGGTGACCTCGTCGCCGCGCGTCAAGCCGGGCACATACTTTCCGACGGGATCGTCGAGCTTGAGTTTGCCTTGCTCCTGCAGCATGAGAATCGCCGCGGCGGTGAACTGCTTGGAGATCGACCCGATGGAATAGCGCATAGCGGGGGTGGCCGGCTTATCGGGGCGGATGTGCGCCAATCCGTAGGCCTGCGTGTAGACCAGCTTGCCGCCTTGCACCACGGCGACGCTGGCCGAGGGCACGCCGCGCTGTACGAGCACGCCCTGGGCGATGGCGTCGATGCGCGCCTTCAGCGCCGGATCGATGGTGTCCACCGCTTGGGCCGATACTGCGATTGCTGAAAGCAGCAAGACTCCACAGGACAGAGAGCTCAGCACGCGCTTCATCAGGTTTCCTTCTCCTCGTATACGGCACCACAGAGTACCAAGGCGCGCCACCGAAATCCAATCCCCGCCTCGTGGGTTAGCCTAGATAGTAGTTCCTTCGCATTCCCCACGGAGAATCTTCATGCAACGATTGATTGAAGGTCACAGGAAGTTTCAGAAAGAAGTTTTTCCCGCTCGCCGCCATCAATATCACTTGTTATCTGAGAGCCAGGCACCCGAGTGGCTGTTTATCACGTGTTCCGATTCGCGCATCGTTCCGGATCTGATCCTCGGCACCGGGCCTGGAGACCTTTTCATCTCACGCAACGCCGGCAATGTGATTCCCGTCACCTCGAATGACGTGGATGGCACGACGGCGACGATCGAATACGCGGTTGAAGTGCTGCACGTGCCGTATGCAATTGTCTGCGGTCACTCCGATTGCGGGGCGATGAAAGCTGCCCTGGCGCGAACCGGACTCGATAAACTGCCCAAGGCCAGCCGCTGGCTGCATCATGTCGAAGCCGCCTTCGAGTACCGGCAGCCTGTCAACCCCGCTGACGGCGAACAGGCCGAACTAGCCTCGCTGATCCGGGGCAATGTGGTGGCCCAGTTGTTGAACCTGAAGGCTCAGCCGGCCGTACAGCGCGAAGTGGCGGCCGGGAAGCTTCAGGTCTTCGGCTGGTACTACGACATCCTGACGGGGCGGATCGAGCAATACGATGAAGAATCTCGCCGGTTTACCCTGCTTTTGTCCTGAAATCTCCCTGGTGGGGGACCAAAGATTGGAGAGGGTGGCTGGCCGGCGGAAGGGGCTGGAAACAGGATTTCAGGTTTCAAAATTGGGTTTAATGGCACCGTAACAGTGCAGGTAACCCGTTGGAAAAAGGTAGAGTACTCGACGCCGGTGTGGTATTTTTGGTAAAGCCTCAATGCAGTTTTTCAGGCGCGAATTGAACGACGATCCGAATAACGGAACCACTGGCTGTGCAGTCAGCCGATTTGTCCCCCCTTTTGTTGGTCAGTTTAAGTTGCGGAGGAAATACGCATGCACTCTCAAGGTTTGAAATGGATGAGCCGGGCGTTGGTTCTTGCCTGCCTCACCGCAGCGCCGCTCGCGCTTATGGCTCAGGATGCGCCTCAGCCCGCGAAGCCGGCAGCCAAGGCCGCATCCTCAGAGAACAATCCTTCCAAATGGGATATCTTTGCGGGCTATAGCTACCTGGCGCCCAAGGGCACGGTACTCACTCCGGTGGGACAGGGAGTTGCACCGGTCCCGATGACCTACAAGTCGGATACGCTCGGCTTCATCGGCAGCGTCTCCCGTTACGTGAATAACTACGTGGGCGGGCAGATTGAAGCGTCGACGCATGAAACGATGCGCAACAGCAAGAGCACAAACGACGCCTTCACCACAATAGGGGTGGGCCCGATCTTCCGCTTCCCGACGGATGAGATCACGCCGTTTATCCATGCCCTGGTGGGTGGTGCATACGTAGCCGGCCCGAATGCAACCGGAGTCGGAGTTCTCGACCACCTCTACACGTGGGGCCCCGAGGTGACCGCGGGCGGCGGTATGGATTACTCGACGCCGCTGTTCAACCATCATCTGGCTATCCGTCTGTTCCAGGCAGATTTCCAGTATATGCACGTGAACTTCGGCACGCAGCCGAACGAAGGCGGGCGCGCGAACATCAAGGCCGCTCGTCTGAGCGCGGGTGTGGTGTACCACATCGGCACGATCGCTCCTCCGCCGCAGCTCACGGTTGCCTGCTCGGCCAATCCGGCGTCGGTGTTCCCGGGTGAG